>CAZHDM010000009.1:0-158655 GCA_964531655.1 uncultured Flavipsychrobacter sp. | reverse complement strand
TCTCCGCTTCGGCTTTCGCCTTTTCGGCGTCGGCCTTCGCCTTCTCCGCTTCGGCTTTCGCCTTTTCGGCGTCGGCCTTCGCCTTCTCCGCTTCGGCCTTGGCCCTCTCATCGGCCTCTTTTCGGCGTGCCGATTCGGCGGCTTCGTGCATCGACGTCGCCACAGCACGGTTTCGGTCCGGGTCGAGATTCGTAGCGGCCTCGAGCAGCGAGGCGAGTTCCGCGGTCGATCCGAGCGACTGGTCTTTGCCGAACAGGCTGTTGATCCACTTGAGAAAGCCGCGCTCAAGAGACCCCTTGGCGGTCACGCTGCCGTCCGACAACTTGACCGCGGTCAACGTCGTCACTCCTGGCTTGAGGTTGGCCATGAGCGTGAGCCCGACCTTGACGAGCGGGGCGTGGATCACCGTCTCTTGGCGGTCACGGTTCCCCTGCGGGTTCCAGACCGTCTTGCGGTTCTTGAGCCACTTCTCTTCGGCGAACAGCTTCGCGCATGCGCTCAACACACGGAGCTCGTCGACGGTGGGCTCGATGATGGTGATGAGCGTCTTTTCGTCGTCGTCTGGATGGGTCTCGATCCGGACGTCGCCGTTCCAGGCAGGGAAGTACCATGTGGTCACGGCACCACCTCGGCTTCCTCGACCGCCTCAGGCGCCGGAGCCGAGGGGGGATACATGACGCCAGGATACGGCGGCAGGTCGAGGCTCTCGACGTCGAGCGCATCTTCGTCCGACTCATGCCCATCGTCATCATGACCGTCGTCACGGTCATGGTCTTGGTCATGGTCGTGCGCGTGCAGTTGTGGCTGCTGGCTCTCGCCGAGGCGCCGGTCGATGTCCGCAGCGAGTTTCTCGGCGAGGTTGGTGAGCCCCTGAGCCTTGGCTTCGCCGAGGGCTTTGATGAGTTCGTCGAGCGGCGGGCCGGAGCGCTTGGCGGCCGACAGGGCCGAGACCATCTCCCGGCTCATGTTGGCGCCGTAGGTCTCGTTGAAGGCGGCCTCGCTGGTGAGGGGATCGATGTCGCAGTCGTAGAGTTCCTGGTAGGGGTTCGACCCCATCATGCTGTACCCCATCTGCATGCCGGGCCCAATCGAGGCTCCGCCAGGGGAACGCCTTCGGCGCCGCACTTGGGCGAGCGGCGTCCGGATCATCATCAACTCTTGGGCTGTGTGCGCGAAGCGAGCGAGCTCGTTCATCGAACGGACGTTGGGCTTGTCCCCGATGATCTGGAGCATCTCGGCCTTGAGCGCTGAGATCAGTTCGTCGCTGGTGTCGGCGCCGAGCTTCTCGAAGTCGAGGGGAGGCTCTTTTTGTTGCTTTCGTTTTCGCTTGGGGTTGCCTGCTACAAACATGGGTCGTTTCTTTCTTTGGTCCTCTTGGCTAGAAGTCGTAGCCAAACACGCATCGGAGGTTCATCCATCCGACGTCTTTTCCTGCGCGCACCAGCACTGGCATCACGCGTTTGCAAAAGTGCCGACAGACGTCTCTTGGGGTCGTGGTCTCTTTTCCCAAAGTCACCTTGTCGTCCCAGGGGTAGTTTTGAAGCTCGTAGAGGTACAGGTGCGAGCGGCCATGAGAGCACACGAGGCTTAGCCACTTTTCAGCAGCGGGCGTGATGTCTTCGGGCCACCCACGGGGCTCAGCAATCGGCTTGAGGCTTCCTCGCGTGCCCGCAGACAAGACCGAGAACAACTCGTAGTTGCGACGAATCTCCCATGACCTGTGCTCAGCCGGAGTGGGGTCGGACTTGTCCGACCACGCGAGGTGATGAGGCGCGGGCAGCACCTGCCAAGGCTCTGTGTCCTTGGGGCGCGTTTCGACGAAAAAGTGGATGTCGACGCCCATAGGCTACTCGAACAAGTCTGGGCTGAGGTGGTACGTCCCACGCCCCGAGATGAGGTCGTGGTCTTTGAGGTCGCGCATGGCGGTGTTGAAGGCACCTCCGCGCGTAGCGAGGCCAGTGAAGTTTCCAATATCGTCTTTGCTGAGCGGCTCTGGGTAGTGCTCGACGAAAGCGTCGAAGATCGTGACGGCGCATCCGCTCAACTTGCCTCGCCAAAACGCAACTCGCTCATCGCCAGCGGAAGGCACCGTCTCGACGGCGTCGCCCATCGCCGCGCGACCTGTCGGGGTGATGACGAAAGGGGCACCGCGTCCACCGTCCATGTAGCCGCTGTCGCGCAAGTCTTTCATCGTCGTGTTGAATGAGCCTCCGCGGGTGGCGAGGCCGGTGATCGTGCCCAAGCGCTTTTTGTTCAGTCCATCGGGGAACAGCGCGAGCGCTCCCAGGATCTTCTTGGCCGAGGGCTTGAGCTCGTCGTCCCCGACCGAGACGTTCGTCGAGCGAGCTGGCGCCGGGGCGGACACGGGCGCCTTGCGCTTTTTGTGCGCGACCTTCTTGCGCGCGGGCAAGACGCCCTCGATGTCGATGTCGGGCTCGCCGTAGGACTGGAGTCCGTCGATCTTGTTCAGCACGCTCTGAGCGTCTGAGCGAGCGCTGAACAGTGATGCCTTGAAGCGCTCGACCCACGCCTGCCACTTGTTGTTGACGGCGTAGGCAGCCTTGCGAGCCCCCTCGGCGATGGCGTCCTGGTCGACGACCGTCTGGGGGACCATGCGGCGCTTCTCCACCGCGAGCTCGCGCTCGAGGCGAGCTATCTGCGCCCGCAACTCGGCCTCCGTGGCGGCCTTCTCTTCGGCCTTGTCGGCGAGACCCTCGAACTCGCCCAGGACTGCCTGGATCTTGCGGCTCGGCTTGGGCGGAATGAGCGCGCTTCGGTTGCGGGGATCTGGGTGCGTCGTCTCGACCTTGCCCACCTTGAGCCGAACGATGTCGCCCCCGTCGCCGATCGCGGGCCCGAACCCGAACCACTCGCCTGGCTGGAGGCCGCGCAGCGTCTTGTCGCGCGGTGGAAGCCCCAAGATGTCGTTGGCACGCTTGAGGTCGACGTCTTGCGTACAGCGGCCCAACAAGACGTTGTTGGCCTCGCCGACGGCGTCTTTGTGGAGCTTGCTGAGCCGCTGGGTGACGAGCACGCCGCCGAAGCCTCGCTTGCGACCTTGACTCATCAGGTCGATGACCGCGCTGGTCGACTCCGCCTGCCCCTTCTCGGGCGCGAACTTGTGGGCCTCGTCGAGCACCACGAGCACCGACCCCCACATCGAGCGCGGCGCTGTGATCATCGACTCGAGAAAGTAGCGCACGAACGATCGTCGCTCGTGCATCTTGAGGTCGTACAGGTCGACGACGGCCGAGAGGCGAAGCTCCAAGAGCTTACGGCACAGCAACTTCGCCGAACGGGGGTGGGCCTCAACCTCCCCCTCGGCGCCAGCGAGCACCATGTCGAGCTTCTCGCGCAGGGTCCCGAACTCGCCTTCGGGGTCGAGCACGATGACCTGGACGCTCTTGCCCGCCTGCTCGATGAGGCGGCGAAGCATCCACGACTTGCCGCCGCCGGAGTTGGCGCAGCCCAAAAGTCGGTTGTCGACGAGCTTGAGCGTGTCGATGCGAACCGGCGAGTGTTTGGCGCCGGACTTGGTGGTCCCGAGAATGAAGTTTTTCATGGCGGTCTTTGATTCGATGCGCTCGGCAGTGCATCGCGGTCTATCGTCGTCTCTTTTTCCTCCGGACCCAAGGGTCGATATACTCGTCGCTCCGCGTAGGTTCGTAGCCCAGGTACATGTCCCACGCATCGAGCATCAGACTCTCTGCTGCCGCGATGTCGTAAACCAAGTAGTCCGGGCAAAAGTGCTTGATCACGTAGGACTCTTTGACGCCCGACTTGATCTCGAACCGCTCGTCGACACCCATGAACTCGCGCATGAGGTCGAGGCTGCTTTTTCCCGTGTAGTCGAACAGCACGGGGCTGCGCCACGACGCCTCAACGGCCACATGTCCGCTGACCTTCTTGGCTCGTGGGCGCTGGATGACGACGTAGCGCCCCGTGTCCTCGAACAAAACGCGTTGGATCGCCACGGCGACAGGTCCGCAGCACCCACCGTGGAATCGCTCGAGGCCAAGCGTCTTGGCGTTGTGCATCACCGACTGGGCGACGCGCAGGCTGATCGGCGGTGTGGTCATCCGTCACCCCTCGACAAGTACCGATCGGCGTATTGGACGCCAATGGCGACCGCCTCTCGGCATGAACGCTTGGCTTCACGCGTGGCCAAACAGAACCGAGCGCGCCAGCGCGTGGCGGTCGAAAACTCTCCGACTCTCGGCAACTCGGGGTGCTGCCACATGTAGAAGTCGACGCAACGGACGAGCGCCGTCGTCGTGTCGAGGCCGAGGTAGACGAGCATCTTAGGATCAGGCGGGATGCCGAAAGACTCCATCACGCGCGGGTACGCGTAGCGAAGCGCGCAACGAACCGCGGGGCGCATGAGCACCTCGTCGAAGCCGCCATGCTGCCGCATCTCTTTGGCAAGCATGAGCACCGCCAACTCCATGTTGGCGATGCCCTCGACCTCGTGGATGGAGTCGGTCTCGGTCATTTCGTCGCCAAGCAGTCCCCGTTGGTGTTGTAGCCGTCGAACGCAAACTCGCAGCGCTTACGCGCTTCGCAGTCTTCGCAGGTCAACTTGCCCGCGGGATAGTCCAACTCAACGAGATGCAGGCGCGTCGACTTGAGAACGGCCTTTTCTTGGTCCTCAGTGCTGTCGATGGCGTAGTCACCCTCGAGCGTGATGGGCCGAGCGTAAAACGCCATGGCATCTGCCTGATGCTTCGCATCCAAGACCTTCTTGGCTAGCGGTTCAATGTCAGCTCGGTACACGACACCGAAAGGCTCCCCCTCTGGAGCGACCGAATGGCTCTTGAGCTCGTCGAGCGCTTCTTTGAGTTTGGCGCCTGCGGCCACACACGCCGCATGGAGCTTGACCCGGCTGGCGTTCTCACCTTCGAGAAACGCCAACTTCGTATCGTCTTCGATGGCCATCAGTACCGATCCGCCTTGTTGAGCATCTCGCCGAACGCCTGACAAAAGACGGTCGACAGCGAACCTTGAACACTGGAGTCGTCGAGTACGTCGCTGAGGAGCTTGCGAATGAGCGCCTCGACCTTGGCCCGGACCTCCGGGTCTTTGGCCACAACATCGCGGATGACGTCTTGCGCCATGAGCTCGACCGCGTGACCGAAGAGTTTTTCGATCTTCGTCGGACCGCTTTTTCGCCCGCCGTAGTCACCGCGCACCTCGGTCTTTTCCAGCAGCTGCGCGATGGCGTTTTGGATCAGGGCTTCTCGGGTCGCGGTGTCGAGCTGCACCAAGATGGCTTCGCTCATCGCAGACTTGAGGGCTTCGTCGGATATCTTGAGTTCCATGTGGGGCGGTCCTTTTCTTACGTCTCGGGTTCTGGCCAGATGTGGCCACAGGTGCTGCATTGCCGTTGGGAGTAGTCGCGCTCGAAGTCGAGGGCGTCTTGACCTTCGGTCAACATCGGACGCGTCCAAATCTTCGTCGAACACTTGGGACACAGGTCGGTCCGGAAGGTGTCGGAAAGCATGTTGTTCGACTCGCGCACCTCGACGATGAGGTGCTTGGCGAAAAAGACAAGACGGTAGAGCTTGTCTTCGGCGTCTTCGATCGGCTCGCGTCGGGCGAGTTTTCGCAAAAGTTCGTCGAGGTCGATGCCCTCGAGCAGCCCGGATGGGTTGATGCTCAGCATGCTCATCGGTCCAACATCCTGAGCATGAGTGCGTCGAGCAAGATGCCGAGGCGGCGGAGAACATCTTTGAGGGCGCGTAGTCGCATCAACGATCCTCCGGACGGCCGAGAAAAGACCCCGGTTCGACGCGGGTCCACCCCCGTCGCCTCGCGTCTTCGACGTGTTCATCACGATCATCGTCGTCCGCGATGATGTCGGTGCAGTGGACCACGGCGTAACCCTCGTCAACACACCAGGCCGCAGAGTCCACCTCAATGACGAACTCTTCGGGCTCCGTAAACTGGAGGTCCATGTCTTCCATCGGCATGAACGGCAGCCAGACCCACCGCTGGAAGGTGTCGCACGGGTTGTCGTCGTCCAAGTCGTCCTCGGACTCGAAGATGTCGAACGTGAGCAGGCAGGGGAGGGTGATGGCGGTCGTCATGGGGCCTCGGCGCGGCTAGCGAGGGGGATCGAAACACCCCTTGCTTTTTCCGTTCCGGAAGGTAACATGCTCGGCGGCCAACTCAAAGACGGAAAGGTGTCCTCTTGGGTGAAGTCACCAAAACCGCCGAGAAAGTTCGCCAACGGCGAGTCCTTGGGTCCGGAGGGCACCCGGTCCCAGGGCTCGCCACCTTTTTGGGAGAACCCCATGGGCAAACAGAAAAAGAAGCACAAGAGCCAACGGCCAGCGAAGACCTCCGCCCCTGAGAAGGTCATGGAGTGCGCGACGCACGGGCGCGTCCCGTGGGGGCTCGAGATCCTCTGCAAAGAGTGCGGGGCGTGTTGGCGAGCTTGCGAGGGGGAGGGGCGCAACATGCCCCCCGGCGGAGTCGAGTGCACCTGCGGCGCCCGCCTCATCGACGAGGGCAATAGCGGGTCGGCGGTCCCCATCTGTCCTGGCTGCTACGACAAATACAAGCCAGCCGTCCCGATGGACGTCTTGCGTCAAACCGGACAGGTGCACTGACCATGCGTCGCATCGTCCATGCCTTTTGGCTCGGCTTTCTCCGAGGTCGAGTCGAACGCATCAACGACGCGTTGCGCCGCGGAGACCGGTCGAGGTTGCCATGACGCCCCGCCAACTTCGTCAGCGCATGGAAGCGCGATGGGACGTCATCAGTTGTCCCGGCGTAGACTTTACGTGGGAGAGCATCACCGAAGAGACGGTCAAAGACCGGTCGTCGTTCAACTGGCAGCAAGTCTACGACGACTACTTCCGGTCTGAGTTTTTGATGCCGATGATGAACTTGGGACTCGAGTACCCAGGCTCATTTTCGGGGGACTACGGACGCGATTTGGCTCAGATGTTCCAAGCGGTGCGAGATGCCGAGTACGCCGACCCTCACCGGATTCCCGATGGGGTCGTTTGCCCCGAAAAAACGGGTTGGTATCGCGTAACCGTGGCCGTCGATCGAGGACGGACATCGGTGGGTGCGTATGTCCTGTTCGTCGGCCTCGACACTCAAACCTTTCACGATTTCAGTCCTCCCTACGTTCTGCGCCCCGGTGACCGCGAGAAGATCACGCTCGACAAAGTTCGGCAGTGGGGCGAGAGGCTTCCTGACCCATGAAAGCATCGGACCGCAAACGCATCGCCGAAAAGCTCAAGCGCCTGTGGGTGCTCGCTGAGCGCGGCGCCACCTTCGGAGAGCGCGAGGCAGCTCGTCGCCAAGCCGAGAACCTCGAGCGAAAGCACAAGCTCCAGGTCGACCGAAACGCCGCCATCAACGACGCCGGCTTCGAAGACATCGAGATGCAGCTGATGTGGATCGGCCCCAAGAGCCGCCGGTCCTACGTCCGTGACGCCCTGTGGCGCGAGTACTTGCTAGCGACGATCTCTCCCATCTTCCGTACCTCGTCGTTTCTCACCCGCAACCCGCCACACCTCGACATCCCGGACACGGCCTACTTCCTCTACCTGTTCGGTCAAGAGGATGCGATCGCCGAGATCGCCTCGTTTTGGCCCTACGTCTGCATGCAGATCGAGCAGACCGTTGAGCGCATCTACGAGCGCGCCATCTTCGGCCATGGGAGAGACCTCGACGACGTGGAGATCATGTCCATCGCCGTCGGCGTCGCCCACAAGGTCGCCGAGTCCATCACGTTCCGCTACGGCAGCGAAGAGACGCAAGCCTTCGAGTTCGGCACCGACGATGCCAAGTTCGGCGTGCGCGTCGTCCAGCAAGACCACGAGACGAAGGCACTGGTGCTCGTCAAAGAGCAGTACCAGGAGGGGCGCCGTGGCGCCGGAGCTGGCATGCATGAGCTCGAACGCGAAGACACGCCACAGCCCATCATCGAATGGTTCCAAGAAGGGTGGCGCGCAGGATGGCAGTTGGCGGTCACGCCCCCGAATCAACTCGAGCAGACGCTCGCGTGGCTCGAGGTCGAAGAGGCGACCGCGGCGGCGCTGGCCGACAACTTCGGCGTCACCAAGGTCGGCGACCTCATCTCGCTGCGCGTCTCGGACGTGGAGACCGTGCTCGACGCCGACCAACTCACGGCGCTCACCCACAAGCTCGAAGGCTTGAGCCTTCGCATGCGGCCTGCATGGGGGACCAGCGAATGAAGCGACGGCAGTGCAAAAAGTGCCCTTGGAAAAAGGGTACCGACCCGCGCACGATCCCCAACGGGTACTGCGAGGCTCGTCATAGGGGCCTTTCCAAGACGCTCGGCGACCCAGGCAAACTGCACCACCTCCGTCCGCTCATGGCCTGCCACGAGACGAAGGCCGGCAACGAGAAGGTATGCGTCGGCTGGCTCGCCAATCAACTCGGTCCCGGCAACAACTTGCCGTTGCGATTGGCCGTCATCAACGGACAAATCGACGCCGACTTCGAGTTGGTGGGCGAGCAGCACGAGCGCTTCGAAGACACGCTCCCAAAGTCGGGTACCTCGTGTGAGGTCTGCGGCTCCGACTGCGCGTCACGATTCAGCGAGGACGACCCCAAAACGGGGATCTTGTACTCGACGTGCTCGGGGTGCGACCCGGCACTCTGGGACCCGGAGGTCGAGATGGAACATCGCTCGGTGGCCTCCAACGCATCCATCGCGCGCTATGGTCCTCGTCGCGGCAAGGTCATCAAGTGCGCGCGCATCTTGAGGTGAGCATGACCGAGTACAAGGGGACATCCAAGTACATCATCGGTGGCGTCGCCACCGCTGAGACCATCGTCGGCGCCCGAAAGCAGGTCAAGGTCATCGAGCGCATCGCAGGCCGCAACCCTGACTCGATTCACATCGTGCTGCGTTCCACGGGCGAAATCTTGACCGAAGAGCGCCAAGACGCGTTGCTCAGAGAGGAAGACTCGTGAGCAAAGCCAAGATGAACGAGAGAAGGCCGCCCAAGGGCTACGAGATTCACGTCGTCTACTTGGGATACGGCCCCATGATCAACGGCGACGGAACGGTCAACCTGAATGGCTGCGCTGGTGATGGCGAGGTTTTCATGACTCGAGCCGAAGCCGTGCTTGCATGCTGGGGAGAGAAGATGGAGCTCGACCGAGCCGTCCGCGAAGGTCAAGTCGAACCCGACTCGCTTGCCGAGCTTCAAGAACTCTACGGAGAATCATGACCGACGAACACGAGTACTGGAGAAGGGAGGGGCATGGTCTTTGGCATCGCGTGGTGCGTGGCCAGTACGTCTGCTCGGGACACATCCCCGACGGAGGCATTCAAGTCGGCGTGACGAGTCATCGTCCAACGTCGGGCCTGTGCCCGAGCTGCCATCCTGAAATGCTCGCGTCGGTGGTGGCCCAAGACGCCGTGCTCCACCCCACGGGCCGATGTACATGTGGCGGCGAGGGGCGCTGCGCGTGGTGCCAAGCAAACCCAGACCCCTACCAGGAGGATGAGATGAATCGAGTCGTTCGTGTCGAAGATGGGTGGGTGCTTCGGTCAAGTGCCGATCCCTGCATGTACTGGACCGATGACCCCGGCGAGGGGTGGATGAAGGTTCCTCTGATCGAGGCGCCGATCTATGCCGATCGGGATGTCGCGCTTGCGCAATGCAAGTGGCTTCGTGCTCTTAGCGAAGATGACGATGCCGTGCCAGTGGCCGCTCGTTCATCGACGGAGGTCAAACTTCTCGAAGAGATCGAAGTCATTGTGTCATCTTCGATCACCGAGGACTTCACCGAGGACGAGCAAGCTCTCTTGGACGACTTGCAGCGAGAGATCGAGCGCAAAGGCGACGGCGCGTGGATCGAGTGTCACGGAGAGCGCAACATCACCGCAGTCGACCTCGTCGCCAAGGGAGTGCTCGAGGACGACGGGAAGAGCGGGACACTCTTTCGCATGAGGTCGTAGTGAAGGTGGAACCTGTCATCGCTTGGTATGACCTGTGGGTGGGTGCCTACTGGGACCGCCACAACCGTCGGCTCTACCTCTTGCCCGTCCCGTGTATCGGCATCGTCTTGGACTTCGGGAGCGATGCCTGATGCAGCGACCTATCGGTGAGACGGTTGGTTTTTATGTCGTCGCGCTTTGCGTGGTTCTGCTTTTGGGATGGATGGTCGACATGGCGTGGGGCGTCCACAAAGAAAGCGGCATGCGTGTCGTCGAGTGCGAAAAATCGTGTTTCCCATCCGTAGGGCGCATGCTGGACGACGCATGCCACTGCGCGACTGAAACCGGGTACAAGAGACTTGATGGACCTCGTGACGACGCCGAGCGCACGAGCCGATGAGGCGTTCCGCCAGACACTCCGCGACATCGTTCGCGCGGTGGGTGCCGGTGCCCAAATCGAGCTTCACCGACCCGAAGGGGGCGGCCACCTCGTCTACGAGGTCGTCGCTAACGACGAGGGGGAGTTGCACCTGCGACTCGTTGCCGGAAACGGAGCGGACACCGTATGGCTGTGACCTCCATCGACGAACACAAGCGGGTCTGCGGCCACTGCAAAGAGCCAATCATCCAAGGCCAACTCGTCTGGACGGTGCCGACGCCAGGCGGGGACTTTGAGGTCCACGAGACCTGCATGCACAAGGGCACCGAGAGAGATACCGATGAGAAAAAAGATCGCTGAACTTCGCCACCGCACTGTCCAAGCCGTCAAGTTCGTGGGCTTGGGGATCGGTGCTGTTTCCGGCATGGCCTACCTGATGGAACTTGCCGAGGGGCTCCAAGGGGACGCCAAGACCGACTTTCTCGAGTTCATCGAGCGCGTGCGCTACGACTTGACGCAACTCGGTCGTTCGCGCGCACAGTCGTGCCATGACTGCGGGCGGCACGGGTGGGGCTACATGCTCAAGACCAAGATCTGGGAGCAGGTGCTCACCGAGCAAGAGCGCGCCCGTGTTCACTACAATGAGAACTCGGACATGCTGATCTGCTTGGCCTGCGCCCACCTCCGGCTTCGAGAGCATCGTGGACACGGCCTTCGACGCGATGACTTCGACCTGGCCTACACCATCAACTGGCCCATCCTGGTCGCCATCGAGGTCTTCTCGTCAGACGAGGAACTCGACGAGGATGGACTTGCCAAGATCCGAGAGAAGTACGTCGTCCAAGACGCCGGTGAGTATGAAGATGACGATGAGAAAGATCGCCGAGATTCGCAAACACGTCACGATGCGAACGCTGAGTTCGTTGAGAACGGAGACCGCCATGAACAGCCAAACTCAGAGCCAGTCGCCCCAACATCAACCCGCCTTTGAGCAAGGCCAGCGCGTGCTCAAAAGAAACGGCGTCCACAGCGGACGCGTTCAGCACGTCACCATGCAGGGCAACTCGTTTCAGTACCTCGTCAAGTGGGACGACGGTCCCATCACGTCGCACTGCCAAGGCGAGCTACAGCACGAGAACCTGCCCAAGCACTACCCGTGATGCCGATGCCTCGTCACCCGCAGCGCGACACGCTCATTGAGCTTGCGCGTGAGCACGGATGGACGCCGTCGGAGGCCGCCAAGACCTTCGGCGTCAGCCAAGGCAGGGTATCTCGATGGTTCAAAGAGGCTGGACTCAAGGCGCCACGTCGCCCCGGTGAACTCCCAGAGGCTGACGCCGCGGCCGAGCGCGCCTACATCTACTCGCTGCTCGACGACGGGTGGACGCCCTACGAGATCGCCAAGACGTCGGTGTACAGCTTGTCGTGGATCAAGAAACTCGCCAAAGCTAGAGCTTCGTGAGCCGCTTTTTGAGTGCGTTGAGCTCTCGGCGCCGGTTGGCCTGCTTGTTGGGCTCGAGCGCCTCTTCCATCGCTTCCGTGGCGATGGCTGAGGCAACCCCTCCGGCCACCGCAGCTCCGAGTTGAGTGGCGACAGCAGCATTCTTTTTCTTTCGCTTTTTCTTGGGCATGAAGCCTCCCTCTCTGGCCTTCTCGGCCAAGTCCGCATCCGCGGTCTCATAGGTCTTACCGCCAGTCACGAAGCTGTACACGCGCGCCATCCCCCACTGCGCCTGCGTGGCGCCCGGTCGATGCCCGGTTCTCCACGCCGCCAAGCCCCGGTCGTAGACCTCTTGCAAGATCTTCTTGGAGATGCCCGTGGCCTTGGCGACCTTGGCGACGCTGCCCGCGTTCTGTTCACCGTAGAGATCGTGGTAGCGCTTGGTGTACTTGCTCGGCTTGGTCTTGCGCTTCTTGCCCGTCTTCGGATCGATGTCCGTCTTGAACGGCCGGTACGCCTTGGGATCGTCCGTGTCTTTTTTCGAGCGCCTCGATATCTCCTTGCGACGCTTTTTGGCCTGCTTTCCCTTGAGCTTGCCGATGTACTTGTCGGGCACATCCTCCGGCGCATAGTTTGGGCGTCGACGAGAGATTGAGCGCTCGGGGTCGAGCAAGACGATCTCCGATGTGTACGGCGTCCCTCGGACTACCTGAACCGTCACCACACCGTCGTATCCGTCGTCCAAGATCGCCTCGGTCAACGCATGTCCGGTTGCGCCGTAGGCATCGGCGAGGTTTCGCTTCCAGCTGCCAGGTCCGTAGATTTCGCCCTCCGTCTCGTTGATGGCGAGCACCAAGGGCGACTCGAGGTTGGCGACACCCTCGACGAAGGGTGGTGGGGGTGGCGGTCCCGGCGGAGCGTGCAGGACATACATGCCCGCGGGCTCAAGGCTCTGCTCGTAGGGGTCACCTGGCGGAGAGGGCGGCGCCGAGTCGGTGTTGTGCTGGAATGTGAACTCGACCGGCGTGCCCGTCTCGAATCGGGCGCCGTACTCGGTGATGGTGCGCAGCGGCAACCTGGATGCGTTTCGACGTCGCCGTCGCACAGACCCAAGGTACCTCATGCGCGCCGGGCGCGGGTGCGATAGGCTCTCCGTGCCATGACCACCGAGCTCAACCCCTACCAAGGATGCGACGCGAGCAATCAGATGCGCTCGTCCATGTTCCCCGTGCAAGGCTGCGACGTCTCCCAGGCCCAAGGGACGTTCGACTGGGACGCCGCCATCGACGTCGGCAAAGCTCAGTTCGCGTTTTGCCGCTGCGCCGTCGGCTACGGCGACCTCGACAAGCAGTGGGATCGCAACTGGCGAACCATGCACGACAAGGGGATCGTCCGTGGCGTCTACGCGGCCAACTTCGCCGACACCCGAGCCCCAGGAAAGTCGGCCGAGGACGATGCCTACGACGAAGCCATGTACCTGTGCGAGCAGGTGATCAAACTCGAGTCGGAGCTTCACGGTGGAAAGCCGCTTCGAGATGGTCGCTGCCTCCCCGTTGTTCCGGACTTCGAGCGCAAGACGCCCCAAGGACCCGCCGAAGACAAGGCGTGGATTCTCAAGTGGATTCGCACGGTCCAACAAAACCTCGGCCGAGGGACGCTCATCTACACCGGTGACCAAGTCTGGGACCGAGAGATGGACGGCGAGCCCTTCCTCAACGACTTGGGCCTGTGGGTCCCCCACTACTCCAACGGGACGGTGCCGAGCATGAAGCCGTGGACGAAGTGGATCTTTTGGCAGTGGTCTGGCGGCGGAAACGGGGACGTCTACCGCAGGCTCGTCGGCTCTCCGTTCCCTGGTGCGAACGGCAACTCCGTCGACGTCAACGCCTACTCAGGCAACCGAGAAAACCTCAACGCGATGTGCGACGTCGCCTACGACCTGTGGCTCAACCCGGACGGCACCATCACGACGCGAACACCCATCGAGCCGCCCGTCCATGACCCCACACTCGAGCAACTCGCGGTCATCGAACACGAGTTGCTCATGTCGCGCCGTTTCACTGAGCAAGCCCTCGAGCGTGTCCGAAACCTGCGCGACGAGTTGTCGGAGGCGTAGACGCAAAAAGCCCCGGCCAGGACCATTCCCAGCCGGGGCGCGCAGGGGCGTTCACGAATCAGCGGAAGGGGTATCCCGGAATCCGAAGCTCGACCTTTTGGAGCGAGGCTCCGTTGTTCGGGCTGATCGCGTCAAAGAAGGGGAACTTCGCGTTCGTGATGTAGAGGGTCCGGCGGTCGTCGAAGCGACCAAACATGGCCGCCGTCGGACCGTCGAGCCCATCGTCGGCGTCGAAGATGATGTGCTCGCTGTGGTCTCGGTCGATGCGGATGACGGTGTGCGCGGGGTCGGTGGTGCAGTAGATCCGTCCGATGATGTCGAAGGCGAAGTCATCGCAGCCGACATCGGGGTCTTCGAACGTATGGTAGATCTCCGGCTCTCCAGCTGAGCCGTCCTTGTTGACGGGGATCTCGACGATCGTGCCTTGGCTGGAGTTGGCCACGAACGCCGACTTCTTGAAAAACTGGATGCCGTTGGGACCCGGCACGGGGATGGGCGGCGTGACAGGCACGATCGCGCCGCTTTGCGCGAGCAGGGGACCGTCGGCCCAGACCTCGGGCTCGCCGCCGGTCATCGGAACACGCCAGACTTTGCCCGAGCTGTCGGCGATGTACAGCTGACCAAAGAACGTGGCGATGCCGTTGGGCAACACGTCGAAGCCGAACGAGGCGATCTTCTCGGCGTTGCCGTCCTCGTCGATCTTCCACACGCCGCGGTTCTCTTCCTCGCAGGAAGCCACGTTGGCGTAGACGTTGCCCAGCACGTCGCCCGCGAGCGCGCCCACGATCCCCACGAGACCGCCGCAAGGCTGGAGCGGCACACCGATGGGCAGCGTGGCGAAGGTGCTTTGCGTGCCGTCGGGCGCGATCTTTCGGATCTCGCCCGTCAGCGCGAGGCTGACGTAGAGCGATCCGTCGAAGCCGACGAGCACGGACTCCGGCGTTTCGAAGTTTGGCGCATCCGCCTGAAACTCCGCTACCGTTTCGAGCTCGCCGATGGGTGGTCGGTTGAAAAATCGCTGCTCTTGCTCGAGCGCCTCGGGGGGCGCCGATGCGTCGTCGCACGAGCACGCGACGAACATGGTGGCAGCGAGAGAGAGGCTGATGCTGATTCGCTTCATGCCGAGGGTGTAGTGCACCTACCCCACTCGCTCAGCACGAAGTCCGGATCTCCTACCCCTTGGTACAGGTTTCGCGTCAAAGACGCTTGAGCTTGTTGGCGAGTCGCTTCGCCTCGTTGAGCTTGCGCATCTTGCCCTTGCGATCTTTCGGCTTTTTGGGCGGCACCGTTTCGGGCTTGGTCGAGCGCGGAAGTTTGTCGCATAGGCCAAGCGGGTACATCGACGCGATCTTCTCGGCGACGTCGCGCATCTTGTACAGGTCGGGATGGTGCTTTTGGACATTCTCGAAGTAGGGGATCGCCGCAGAGAGCACGTCTTTGAAGCGCTTCGCATCGACCTTCGGGTCTCGCGTCCACCCCACGTAGCACTCGTCCCAGCCCACTTGGTGACCGTCGACGTCGACGGCGGCGATGAGTTGGTCGAGGTTCTCGTCGTCGAACGTGAGGATGAACGTCACGTAGTCCATCGGCTTTTGGACCGGGCTCAAAAATCCGGGGTACTCCCAGTACACGGTCCATCCGTCGACCACCTGGCCGTTCAACTCGGCCGCCAGGTCTTGGTGCAGGTAGTCGTAGAGATCGCTGGGCACGATCTCAGTTTGCTGCGCGCAGGTCGCAATCTGCAAGGCGTTGTTCGCGCTCGCGGATCTCGTCACACACAGCTTTCTGCGCCGCGCGCCGCGTCGGGTAGCCGTCCCCCTCGGTCACATCCGTCTCTGGGTCCACGCGGTGGGGGCTGTTATCGCGCTCGCGCCAGCACCACTCACGGCCGTTCCAGCGGTCGTACCACGTCGTGAACCCCTTGGGGTTGCAGCCGTTGGGGAAGCGGCCTCTCATGACGCGCTGAGGGCCTCTGTGTGGACGGATGAGCGGTCCTCCGACCACACGGCGCCTGCGACGGCGCACACCTGCTCGAGTTGCATGAGGACAGGTCCGGGGCGCCTCGGGACGCACGCCACCCTCGCGCGGTCACCTGGCTGGGCATCTCGAAGGCCCGATAGCTGATCCAGCGTCTCCACGTTGTAGCGGGGCTCACCCATGGTTCTCGAATGAGGACCGTACCACAGTTGAAGTGACGCGGAGCGCGGCGCCATACTGTGTTGTGCCCGCGCTCCAAGAGACAAGGCGACCGCGCCTGCGTCGCCCGATCTCCGTCTCCCAGGTGCAACGCGAGATGCGCGCAGCCTGCGAGCGCGCTGGGATCTCGGGCACCCCCAAGGTCGTCATCTACGAGCCGCTCACCCGCGAGCACGAGCGCAACCCTCGACGCTACGCCCAGTGCATCCCCGACGAGCTCGTCTTCGAGTTCGCCGACCAGTACCGATGGCTCCCGTGGGAGTACCGGCTCGGCCTCATGGCGCACGAGATCGGTCACGTCATCGACCCAGATCCACGCAAGACCGAAGAGGGCGCGGACTACTGGGGGATGAAAGCGATGGGCATCCTCATCACCTACGACCACCGCTGGCCTGGCAAGGGCTTGCAAGTCGCTGCGATCTGATCCCATGCCTCTCAAGTCCTACCCCACCAAGCCCTCCCCTGCACAGATGCAGGACTACGTCTCCCAACTCAGCCAAGCCGAGTTGGTCGAGGTCATCCAGCTGGTGTGGGAGACGGGGCTCGAAGAGTTCCACGACATCACGCGCGCCGTCGCGGACATGTTGTTTTTCAAGATGCGCGGGCAGTTCCCGCCACCTGCCGGAAGCGAGTACGAGTACCCCTACTCGATGCTCCAAAACCGAGTGCGTACCGTACTCGAGACCGTGAACTTTTGATGCGGACCCAACTACCTGAGGAACTCGAGCGCGCTCTGCAAGGGGTTGGTGATCAGTTCATCAGCTCGTTCCCGAGCTACGACTTTCAACAAAACACGCAGTGGAAGACGCTCATCGACGCGGGTCTCGGCGCCACGGTTTCGAACGCCGCGACGGGCCAGAAAAACGCGATGCAGATCTTGATGAAACTCAAGACGCAGTTCGCGGGCGACCTGCGAAGCGACTGGCTCCCCCAAGTCGTGGACATCCCCGTCTTGCTCCCCGACGGGGGCATGGACATCGTCGGCGGACTGTTCGACCAACTGACCTCGTTCCCATCGCGCGCCGACGCCGGAAGCATCGAGACGACGGCGATCAACACGGGCCTCGCCCTAGCCCAAAACTTCTTGTCGGCTGTGCCTGTGTACGGGCAGATGGCCTCGGCGATCATCGGGTTCGCGCAGATGTTCGTGAACCTCTTTTCCCAAAAAGAAGAGGTCATCGTTCGTCGCGCACCGTGGGAAGAGTACTCGCGCGACACCGACACCGACGTCGTCAATCAGATCCTCAAGGGCATCTTCGAGGGCTTCGACTGGACGCCTTGCTTCTCGCCGCCCACCTCGAGCACCGTCGGTTGGAAGTTCGAGAAGGCCAAAGAAAACTACCAGCGCGTCTGGGCCCCCCTGATGCCCCAAGGCAAAGACCGTTGGCGCGTCGAGTGGACGCAAGGGGTCGGATTTTTGCCCGGTACCCAGCGCATGGTCCGGACCTCGCAGGGCATCTTGATGCTCGACAAGGACAGCAAGGGCACGCCCATCGGCATCGACGATTGGAGCACCACCGAGACCGGTGACTTCTACCCTGCGACGGCGCAGTTTTTGACCTCGGCGTGGCAGATGGTCATGCGCGGCGGAAACCCGGACATGTACAAGGTCCAGACCCTCGCGCTGCGGGACCGATGGTCCCAGCACTTCGGGTCGATGTGGCAAGACTGGGAAGACGAGTACAACCGGCTCCAGCAAGGGGGCGCCAAGAAGTGGTACGAGGCCCTTTTGCTCGGCCGCATGATGGGCACGTACATCGTGAGCCGCCGCTACGACCACGAGGCGTGGGCGCCTGCGGATGCCTACGGACAGTCGAGCAACCAAGCGTTCTTTCATCCCCGGATCGAAGACATCGGCCCCTACGACACCGAGCACTACGCGATCAACTGCCAGTCGGGCAGCGACTGCTCGTTCGCCCGCAACCGACAGTACCGCTACATCTGGCCCGCGATCGTCCGACCGTCGCTCGACCGACTCGAGTACCGGCAGTGGTGGTACCTCTCGCGCAGCCTCGTGTCTGCTTACGTGCGCCCACAAGCCGTCGCAGGCATGCCGGCGTACTCGGCGTTCCAAGATCCCACCCCCGCAGGTGGGGGCAAGTCGTGGGGGGAAAAACTCACCCGACGCTGCATCCAGATGCGACAGATCTTGTTGACGCACCCAGCTCGCTTCAAGGTGCGCCTCCAAGACGTCGACTACATCGACCCCCAGTTCGCGCAGCAACTTCGTAACGCGGGCGTCAAAGAAGACTCATGGCGGTTCAGTGGACCGCACACCCAACTCGCTCAAGGCGACATCGCCAAGGACGGACTCGGCGGGGACAACGAGGCACCCCCCGATCCCGAGCCCGGTGCGCAAGGTGGCTTTCCTGGCGCGCGTTTCGTCATCGGCAAGCTCGCCCACCCCGGCATCGACGAGGACCGCTTCAAGCGGCTCGCTGGCGGCATGACGCCGGGTGAGGTCATGTCGGGGATCTTGCGCGGCACCCTGCTCATCGCCGCGGTCGGCGGCGGCATATGGGTCGTCAACAACGTGCTTCGTGGGCCCAAGGGCCAGATGCCCCCAGGATCTCGCCTGCGACTTCGGTAAACCGTCTGCTACGATCAGGTCATGGATGACCGCCTGATCGAGCAGATCGACAGCCTCGCTGCGCAGGTCGTCGAAGCCTACGTCGAGCACGGACTCTCGGGGAGCTTCCTCGACGCCTTGTACCGCGACCTCGAGCGCGTGACCGTCTTCGCTCGAGACCCCGCATCCGTTGACCGAGCCATCTCGCTCGCACGTTCGCTCGCGCAGTGGGAGAGCGCTGACCATCCCGAGATGTCCGAGCTCGCCGCGCTCGTGCCGGTGGTCGAACAACTTGCGTAGGTGGCTGCGCCGCAAGTCGAAGACACACGCGGCACCATTGCCACGTAAAGGTGATGACATCATCGGCGTCGGCGCAGCCGCGACCATCGTAGACGATGCGCGCGGCATCGAAAAGGTGGCTGCGCCGCGGAGACATGGGCCGCAGCACCATTGCTACGACCCCACGTGAGCAGAGATAGACGTCGACGGCGCAGCCGTCGTCATCCTATCTCCATGCTAGGTGCCGCGTCACGCCTTTCGTCGTCGCGCTCCCATCGGGGCACCCCGCCCCTACGACTAGACCCAGCGTGACGCGGCTCTCGAAGTGTAGCTCAAAGACGCTTGGCGATCTCCGCCCCGGCCGCGCCAGCGAGCACTCCAGGCGTCGGAATCCACGTGCTCGACAACGCCATCATCACGACGTTGACGAGCGCGCTGAGGCTCGAACCCAGTGCCGCGCCTTTCATCGCTGCCAACCCCTCTTCGGCATCCGACGAAGCCATCCACGCGCCGATGGACGAGCCGACGATGCCGCCTGCGAAGTACACGCCCGCGACGCGGGTGTAACCCTCCGAGCCGCGACCGCGGATCTCCACGCCGGGGCTGAGCGCCAACACCATCGCGGCACCCAAAAAGGCGCCGAGGCTCCCGCCGACAAACGCGCCAGCACCGGGTGACTCGATCAACGGCACCGTCGAGATGGCGCTAGCGTTGTTGGGGATGCGGGTGAGTTCTCGGGGCGCGGGCACCTCATCAGTATACGACGGGCACTCGAGGGCTTCACTCAATCCGTGCAAAAGCACGGTCTGGTGTCGTCTTCAACGGCCATGAGCGACAACTGAATGGCGCCGTCGTCGGACTTTCGAACGACCGGGCGACCTGGCTTGCAAATGTGCTCGACCTTCACGTCGATGTCGAGTTCGGCTTGGCGACGCATCGCTTCGGCTTGCAACACGAGGTCTTGATAGGACCACTCGTTGCGGAATCGACCTCCGATCTCTTCCTCCATCTTCATCCACCAATCGGCGAGTTCGGGGCGGTCGACCAAAATCTTGAGCAGGTTTCTCTTCCCCTTGAGAAAGCAGAGATCGCAGTTTCCCTCGTGCTGCCGGAGGTCAAGATCGAAGGGCTGCGCAGCCCAAAAATCCATGACGTCTTGCTCGGTCACGCCGGCATCTGCCAGCGGCAACTCGTAGTCCCAGAACTTATCGACCGAGCCGCGGCGCTTGGCAACGCGGCGCGGCTCATCCGCTCTCAGACCCACCACCATGGACCACCAGTCGTAGCCAAGTCCGACCATGTGCTTTTTGATCTGGGCGACCTTGAGTTCGCTCGTGCACATCCGCGTGATGGCGTTGGGCAAGTACTTCCGGTCACGACACAGCTTCTCGAAGCCGCCTTCGCGCTGAACCCACGCCACCTCGACGCCCCACCTCGAACTACACTCTCGGATGAAGTCGTAGGTCTCTTCGCGTTCCTTCCCGGTGTCGGCGAAGACGACGTGGACGTCGGGCTCGAGGCCCTCGTCCAAGATGCGACGAAGCATGTAGGCCGAAGTTCGACCGCCAGAAAACGAGATGACGGCAGGTCCCTCGATCTTGAACGGGGATGTCATCGATCTTCGATCCCCAAGCAGTCCTCGCACACGAGGTCAGGGCCGTCGACGCGCAGCCCAAAGTGGTCAGATGTCAGGCACACGGTGCAAGACCCATGCGTCATGGCGTCGTGAAAGTCACGACTCACGAGATCTGCCTGGTGCTCGGCGTACTCGTACTGCGTCTGCTCGACGAGGGCTGCCTCCAGATCTGGGTTGCAGCAAAACATCGTGATGGGCTCCGGCACCCCCGGACCATAGCATCTATCTTCCGGGTCGGTAAAAAATGCTGTAGGGTGGCCTCGTGCAGCCCTACGCGAGCCAGACCAACACGCGTCGCAATGTTCGTGCGATGCGCCGCGCGGGCTGGCGGTTTTTGCTCAACCCCGTGGGCAAGAACTCTGGCGGCTGGAACGACCACGGCCTCGGGTACGCGATCGACAACGGCGCATGGAGTGCTTTTGCGCTCGACGAGCCATGGGATCGAGAGCCGTTCGAAGAGCTTTGCGAGCGTTTCGGCGAAGGCGCGGACTTCATCGTGGTCCCCGACGTCGTTGGGCAAGCTCGCGCCACGCTCGACAACGCCGAGATCTGGCTCCCCATCTTGGAGGGCCTTGGACGTCGTCGGCTCATCGCGGTGCAAGACGGCATGGTGCCGGGCGACATCGAGGCGTGGCTCAGCGACGAGGTCGGGATCTTCGTCGGCGGAAACACCGACTGGAAGCTCACGTCGATGCCGACGTGGGGGCGCTTGGCGGCGCGCGTGGGCTGCTACCTGCACATCGGTCGGGTCAACACCGTCCGACGGATCGCCATGTGCCAAGACGCGGGAGCCGACAGCTTCGACGGCACCAGCGCCACGCGCTACGCCGTGAACTTGCGGCGCCTCGACGGCGCAGCTCGTCAGATGCACATGTTCCCTCCATCCAAGGAAAACGCATGAACGACTACCTCACCCAAGTACTCAACGCTGTCATGGCCGATGAACCCCAAGACGTCGAGCAGATGTTCGGGATGTGGCCCGACTCCCCCTACACCGTTTCACTGGCGCGCTCGATCACCTTCGAGACCTGCCACCAGCTGCCCATGACCCCGGTCGGGCACAAGTGCCGCAACCTGCACGGGCACTCGTACCGGGTCGAGTTGTGGGTCCGTGGGCACGTGCGAAAGGACGGTTTCGTCGTCGACAACGCCGAGCTCGACGACACGCTCAAGGTCGTCCGGGCGACGTTCGACCACAGCCCCAAAGGCTCGATGAACGAGATGGGGTTCCCCGGCCTGAGCGACAACCCCACCGCCGAGCGCTTGGCCATCTGGATCTGGCGCCTCGCTCGAGCGAACCCTGCCTTTGAGGGATGCGACATCAAGGTCCGCATCTACGAGGGTCCCAACAGCGTCTTCGAGTACGCCCACGGTTGGGACCCCACGTGACGCTCAAGCCCAAAGACATGCGCGAGGCGGACGCGTCTTTTTGTCGTCGACGCGCCGACCGCTTTCGACTGCGCGCCAAGACCATCGAAGGTGACGATGAGGTGGCGAATCTCAAGCGCCGCTACTTCGAGGCCCACGCCGAGATCCACGAGGTCAGCGCGCGCCTGCATCTCGCCAAGGGGCCTGGCATGCGCGATGGCGACAAGACGTTTTCGGAGTTGCTCGAAGAGCGCGCAGGTCTCCACGGCAAGTGCTCTGCCATCGTGATGAAACTCGAACATCGGGGCATTGTTGTGCGACAACTGTTCGGGTCATTCGAGGAACCGTCATGAGCCGCAGCGTCACCGACTTCAAGTACATCGGCCCCCTCTACCTTCGGCGAGATCTCGACGGCAAGGGGTGCGTCTTCATCGTCGACCGCCCCTACCCGTTCTCTTACCTGCACGACGGCGTCTGGGTCGAGTCCGAGGTTCCCGCCGAGTTCCCGACCGACTTGGCCTCGATCCCGAAGGTGTTTCGGTCGTTCATCTCGCGCGTCGAGCATCACGCCGAGGCGGCAGTCGTCCACGACTTCCTCTACCAAAACAAGATCGTGTCGAGGAAGGTCGCCGACGAGGTGTTCGTCGCGGCGATGGCCGCTAAGAGCGTCCCTTTGTGGAAGCGCGAGGTCATGTACCTCAGCGTCCGTGGTGGCGCATGGTGGGCCTACGGCCGTGAGGTTCACCTGCGGTAGCGGCTCAACTTGCGCTTGAGCTTGTTCGCGGCGCGCTGGCGCTTCGCTGACTCTTGGACGCAGACCTCGCGGTAGGCGTTCCAGATGGCCTCGGGGTCGCTCTCGAGCCAGCGGTAGAACTCTTCGTCGGTTTCGCTGTTGACGTAGGCATCCCGGATGAAGCCTGACAACTGCCAAAGCGCGAGCGCTTCGCGTGGCATGAGCTCAGCCTCGTCGGTGTAGTGCGGGATGCTCGTTTGGTCGCTGTCGCGGAAGTCCACGAAGGCTTGCGCCATCATCTCGCTTTCCCACTGCTCGAACTCTTCGGGGTTGTCGAAGTCTTCCTCGCCCGCGACGTGGCCGACGTAGTCCCAAAACCCGGTCTCGTCCCACCAATCCGAGAAGCGCGCGTCCAAGTCTTCCAGGTTTCGCTTGAGAACCTCGTGGCTGTAGACGTACTGCTCTGGGAAGTTGTCTGGAGGACGCGGCATGCCGCGTGGACTACCGGGTACGTTGACGCGCACCGCGAAGTCGTCTTTGCCTTCGAGACCTTCGACCTTGGCCCGCGTAGGCGCGAAGGAATCCACGAACTCGAGGCCAAGCCGTTCCACGGTCGCCGTGATCTCTTTGTCTTCTTTCTCGGTCGTTTCTCGAAACGTGTCTTCGGGTCGCCATCCGAAAAGACCGTTGAGAATCCAGCACGTCACGTAGCCCATGTACTCGTGCTTGGGCTGTGCGTTTCCCTTGCCGCGGATCTGCTGGATTTCCGCCTCGGTGGGGTTGGTGACCTCGATCGTCGCGTGCGGCTTTCCTTTCGGATCGCGCAGCGAGTAGATGTCGAACTCAATGCCCGCGAGTTCCGCGGGGTAGTAGTAGCATCCTGTCTCGTCGCGCTTGCCGACGCAGTGCCCCATCGCTTGGCTCTCATTCCAAAACTGGTCTTGGGTCGTGAGCCGCTGAATCGTCCAGCCGTCCGCAAACTCGTAGACCACCTCCCCTTGGTCGACGTCGACCTCAGGTTGGTGATGCTCCATCCAGTCGATCGCCGCAGTACCGGCGGTCGGCAGGTCCCACTCTTTGAGGTCTTGACCGGTGGCTTCGGCCCACGTCGCTATGGCACCGAATGCGAGCCATCCGATGCGACCTTCGGCGTTGAGGAAGTTCATCAAGTCGTCGTAGGCAACCGAGGACTCGTCGAGCCAAAACTTGCCGGTCTTGTCGCGGTGCTTGAGCACGCGCTTGGCAGTCTTCTTGACCGGTCGGTACGCGGCGTTGAGTTCGGCCGCGAGCCAGGGGATGTATTTGTCGATCTCGCGGGTGTCGCGGAAGTATTCAAGCTGCTCGTACAGACGCTCCTTGGATTTTTCTCCTGGTCCCGCGAGAAGTTCGAGCCATGGGTAGGCCGTCCGAGCTCGCAAGAACGCGTCGGCCGTGGGAAGCGCCTTGAGGGGGAATCGCTCGTAGCCTTGGTACTGGGCCACCCCGCCCATGACGCGCTCGGCAACGAAGTAGGGGAACGTGTCGATGACCCACCGGAGGCGGCTCGGGGTTCGGTTCGCGTAGCGCTTCGCCATCAGTCTTTCCCAGCAGTAAGGTACCCCACCGCGGCACCCGCGCCCCCGCCCAGAGCCGCACCTCGGCCTCGAGCAAGCCACCAGCCGAAGAGCGCGCCTAGCAGCCCCAGAGAGAAGGCGAAAATCCCCGGCGTGTCGCGCCGGATGTGGCCGACGAACGAGTGCTGGGGGTCTGTGCGGTCCACGTGGGCGTTGTAGTGGCGCGCGTGCTCGTGGACGTGCAGCCCAGCTCCGTCGGGGAGCACAAGGCGCCAGTGCGCACGCTGTCCCACCGGCAACCCGCGCCCTCGGCGCATACCTTGGCTCGCGGGGTGGGGTGCTTGGAAGCGAGGCACCCGAACCTCACCGCCATGCTCGCGCAGGTGAGCGAGCACGTGACGCCAAGACTCATGCACGCATCAGCCTCCGCTTGAGCGCGTTGAGGCTGCGCATCTTGGCCTTGCGCGTCTTGGGGACTGAGGTCGACGTTGATGGCTTGTCCAGATAGCGAAGCTCGTAGTAGTCGGTCGCTCCCGCAGGCTGGCCGTCCACATGCGTCACGATCCACGCGACGTTCATCGAGATACCTGGATCGAAGATCGTTCCGCCACCTGGCGCCTTGTTCTTGCCGTGGTCGGACTTGAATGTGTAGACGCTCCCGTCGTCGTCCATCCGTGCCTTGATGAAGATCTCACCACGGCGCACGATCTCATCGACAACGGTGCCCTCGTCGACCCATGCCAACTTCGCAGGCCCTGGGTAGCCTGAGGGGTACTCCCCGCGCGAGATGATCATGATCCGATCACCGACGTCGTTGAGGCGCCGCATCTTGGACTTTCGGCTCGACTTGGGTGCCTTGGCGGACTTGCGCCGAAGCGCCCACTCGAAGTCCACGTCTTCGGTTCCTGGCAGAGTACTGCTCCCCGCCGAGGCGTAGCCGTCGATGGTGTGGAAGGTGATGTACTCCCAAAGTTCATCTACGGCTTGGACGTCATCGACGCCATGGTCTTGAAGCATGGCCCATACCGCATGCTCGTCGAGTACCCACGCCGGCATGAGTCCGGGGTCACCACCTGAGTACATCTCTTGTGCGATGCGCATCGGGATCGTGTGCACACGACCCTCGATGGTGAAGTCCATGACGAGTTCGGGATCGTCAGGCTCCACGTTGGTGACGGAGAGATCAGACACTGGTCAGTCGTTTCTTGAGCGCGTTGAGGCTGCGCATCCGTGCCTTTCGTGGCGACACCGCCTGCGATTGTGGAGGCCGTGCGTACCAGTCGATCGTTCCGCTTCCGCTCCCGTAGTACAGATGGTCACCGGCCCCCACTTCGTTCGTGATGGCTTGGTCGATCTCTGCTTGCGTGGGCTTGTCGCCTTGTTCGCTCACATCCCAGTCGTCCAAGATGCTTTGGATCAAAAAGTCGCGTTGTATTTCTTGCTCGGAGCCCATGGGGTCCGACCCGCTGATTCGAGCAACCTGATCCCAGCCTCGGCCACGAAGGTGGTCGAGGTAGACCCACCAAGCGTCTTCACTCATGCCCTTGCTCACCTCGGTCCACAGCATCACCCGGTGCTTGGGCGGTTTGAGGTTGAGCAACTTCATGATGTGGGGAGGGACCAAAAGATCACCGTCCACGGCCACGGCGTCCCCGTAAGACGCGAACTTGATCAGCGTCGTGGGGTCAAATCCTTCCTCTTGCGCGGTGTCGTACTCATCTTCGTGGTCGAAGCGATACGACTGCGACGTCGCAGCCGACTCGTTAGCCAAATGGGTCATCCAGGCTTCTATGGCCCAGCGGATCTCGTCAGGGTCAGCAGCGTTGAGTTTTCGCATTCTCGATCTCCTCTTGCTTTGTGGCTTGGACTGAGGCACTGGGGCGTCTTGGGGAAGCGACGCCATTGCCTCGGCTCTCCAGTACGCCTGATTGTCCGCATCGAGCATGTCGTAATCGTCGAGGACGTCGTAGCAATGGCTGTAGGCGGTGTCGTTGGGGTCGAAGGTCAACTCGACCAACGCGTCGTGAAGCTCGTCATCGGTCATGTCGCCGTGGACCGCGATGCGGTCCATCACGCAGTCGTAGAACTTGGGAGGCGGCGAGATCATCTGCGGACCGTTTTTCTTGCGGTCGCATCGGCCAAACTTCTTGCCATGCTTTTCCTCTGCCTTGCGGATCGCCTCTTCGGCAAGCCACCACATCGGCTCTCCACCCCACCACTTCCACGACTGGAGTTGCGGGCTTTCCTCGAGCTTCTTTCCCTTGCGCTCTTCTTGCTTTTGGACCTTGGCCTTGCGACGAAAAAAGCCCGCGACTTGATAGGCGTCGACGCTGTTGCCGGCAGCGATGTCACGCCCGCGCTTGCGGCCAGACCCCATGCCGTGCTCGCCAGCCTCGGTGGTGTCCCACGCACCCTCCAAGTACTCGGGTGCCGCTTCGCTGGCCGCCATGGCCTCGCGGACTTCCTTTTTGGCGGCGGCGCTTCCGTAGACTCGAACGCATCCGTCTCGCACGAACCATCGGACCCGCTTGGGTCGCGGCCCTCTGGGCTTGTGCTTGGGCATGACGTTCAGGTCAACTTGCTGACGAGCTTGTTTTTCTTGCGGCGCTTCTTGCCGCCCTTGTTGGCGAAGCGGTCGTAGAAGTCCTCTTCCCCGGTGTCCTCGATCCGACGACGTCGCTCGATGAGGTCTTTGAGGTACTCGACGGCATCAGGTGCCGGGAGGTCCGACATGATCTGGTGCTTGGAACGGATCGCGTAGTCGGAGTCACCACGCATCTCTTCGATCTTGCGCGCGATGATGCTGCGCTCGAGGTGGTCTTCACCGCGGCTTCGAGCTCGGTCCATGGCTTCGCGGGTCAACTCGACCAACGCGATGACCTGCTCGGCCTTTTCGGGGTCCTTCTCGTCGAGCTTCTCGGTGTGGAGGATGTAGTCGATGTTGAACATCGCGTCGAACTTGGCGCCTTCCTTCGTCATCGAAGGGGGGCTCACGCGCCACGGCTCGTCCTCATCCTCGCCGGTGTTCATCGGCTCTCCGAGCAGGTCGAAGCGTTCGATGGTGTACGTCTCGTCTTCGTCGTCCTCGTTGTAGATCGTGACTTCGTCGCCATCGATCGACTCGACGATGAACCGCGTGTCGGGTTCTTTCCACCAGTACGCCGCGCCACCCTCGGTCAAGGGCGCGTAGACTGTCCAGTGGTACATGTCGTCACCGAGGCGGTACACATCGACGGTCCAGTTGCGGTACTTCCACAACTCGCCTGCATGGGGACGATGCTCTTCGGGGCGCGCCGCGTAGCTCACGATGAAGTCCGCGCCCTTGGCTTTTTGGCGGATGGCGTTTTTGCGACGCCGTGGCGTTTTTTTCTTGCCGCGGTTTTTCTTGCTCGCCGAAGGGCGTCGCTTGGCCGTGGTCTTCTTGGTCTTCTTTTTCGCCATGAGGTGGTCTCCGTTCAGGCCGCGGCGGGGCACAGCCAGTACCAGCCATCTCGGCTGGAGTCGGGCGTCGTGACGTGGACGATCTGGCCGCCCCCGTAGAACTTGCGGTTGTTGATCTGGATCGGCGTGCCGTCGCCATCGTTCATGCCGCACTCGAGCACGCCGTAGGCTTCGTCGGCGCAACAGTCTTGCGGCATCGGACCCGTCGGCTGGGCCGTCTGCGCTTGGTAGCTCTGGCCGTAGTACGGGTAGCCGTACAACCCCCCGTAGTACCCGTAGGGGGAGTAGTAGGGGTAGTACGAGGCGTAGGGGTAGAAGTAGTAGGGGTAGAACCCTCCACGGTGATATCCGCGGTGGCCTCGATGTCCCCGGCCCCCATGATGCCCACGGCCGCCACGGCCGCCACGGCCGCCGCCACCTCCACCGCCGCGCCGACCCACGGGCGCAAGCATCGTGGCCGATGCCATCGCTCGGCCTCCTCCGCCCACGTCGCCGATCTGACCAGCTCCGGCGGGTTGCGCTCCGCCCGAGAGCACTCGGACGGGGTTGCCCTCACGCGCGGCTCGCTCGGCCCATGCGCGAGCGGTGCCCGTGAATCGATCCACAGGCATCCCCCACTCGCGGACCATCATGCGCACCTTGTCCGGCGTCAGACCAGGGGCAGGTGGCGCCGAGAAGAGTTGTTGTCCGGTCACGAGCATCAGAGCACCAGCCCATCCCAGAACGTCGTGGGACCGTTCTTTTTCCGATTCGCAGTTCGCTTTTTGGGTCGGTTGCGCAAGAAGTAGAAGGCTAGACCACCACCGACGACCAAGACCCCGGTCACGGCGACGATGGGGAGCCATGACGAGGACAAACCATCGCTCACCGCAGGCTTGGTCTCTTCGGGGGGTTCGCTTCCGAAGTCCTCGATCTCTTGGATCGTGGCGCGGATCACCGGAGGTCTGTACTCCGCGGACGTGGCGATGGTCGCTTGAATCGCGGGCCGGATCGTCGGACCGTAATCTTTGACCTCTTGCGCGAGTTGTCCGAGCGTCACGCCGTACATCGCGCAAAACAGCAGTTGGCCAGCGTCCATCATGTGGTCGAAGACCTGCTGCTTGAGGTTGTCGGTCAGTGGGTAGCTGCTCTCGAGCCCCTTGTTCTTGCCCGCGGACACGAGCACCCCCACGTCGTAGATCTTCTCGATCTCGTCGAGCTCGTCGAGCGCTGCATCGGCAAGATCGTGGATGCGGTCGTCGTTGACGTTGACGTGCGACTTCGACAGCAGGTGGTTGGCGTAGTTCCGCTGCGTCTCCCACATGCGGAACATGTTGTTCTCGCTCGTGCGGTTGTTCGGGTCCCCTTCGGGGTAGCCGGGGATGTCGCTGAGCTTGGGGCCACCTGGGCCGAACGGATAGGTCCCCGAAAGCACGATGTCCCGCGTCCGACCTTTGTGTTCAACGGTCAGCAGCTGGTACCAAGGCTTCGTGCAGATGGTGGGGTACTGCTCGAGGATTTTGGGCAAGGACGTGGGCATCGTTGGTCTCCGGGTATGAGGGGCCGACGCCCGCAAGAAGCGGGCGTCGGCGGCGGGTCACTCAGCGGGCGTAGCCCTGGAGGTGACCCGGCATCTTGGTCAGCGAGTTCTTGAGACGCTTGGCCTCTTTGGCCTTCTCTTCGCTGTGTCGTCCGTTGGGGCGACGAAGCCCCATGTTGGCGCGAAGTTCCTCGCGCTCGGCACGGCCAGGCGCATGACGGATCGAGGGCTCGTGCATGCCGCTGCCGT
This sequence comes from uncultured Flavipsychrobacter sp., assembly GCA_964531655.1. Classification (GTDB taxonomy): domain Bacteria; phylum Bacteroidota; class Bacteroidia; order Chitinophagales; family Chitinophagaceae; genus UBA5543. The sequence continues at coordinate 129,245 of CAZHDM010000009.1, read as the reverse complement.
TCCGCGATCGCTTCTTGGAACGCTTCTTGTTCGTGGAGCGCTTCTTGGTCGCGGTGGTCTTGGCCGAAGAGCGCTTCTTGTTGCTGGAGCGCTTCTTGTTGGACGAGCGCTTCTTGGCCGCGGTCTTCTTGTTGGAAGATCGCTTCTTGGCCGAAGAGCGCTTCTTGGAGGTCTTCTTTTTGGCCGTCTTCTTTTTGGCCGACGAGCGCTTCTTGTTGGACGACCGCTTCTTGGACGCTTTCTTCTTGGTCGTCTTCTTCTTCGAAGCGCGCTTCTTGTTGGACGAGCGCTTCTTGGAAGCCTTCTTCTTGGACGCCTTCTTCTTGGTCGACTTCTTCTTCGAAGCGCGCTTCTTGTTGGACGAGCGCTTCTTCGAAGCCTTCTTCTTGGACGCCTTTTTCTTGGCCGTCTTCTTTTTGGCGGACGAGCGCTTCTTGTTGCTCGAACGCTTCTTGGAAGCGGTCTTCTTGTTGGCGGAGCGCTTTTTGGACGCCTTCTTTTTGGTGGTCTTCTTTTTGGCCGACGAGCGCTTCTTGTTGCTCGACCGCTTTTTGCTGGTCTTCTTGTTGCTCGAGCGCTTCTTGGCCGCTTTCTTTTTGGTCGCCATGGGTACTTCCTCGTGAGGTCTCCGCACGACGGCGGAGGTTGGTGGAATGAGACCTCTAGTGGATTTTGAGAAGACGGTTTTTCAGCCGTCGTGTTCCACTGGAGATCTTACGACGCCGAGGGGGCGATTTTCGACCTCGCGGCGGGTGGTTGGGTTGACGTGCGCAAGCTCGGATGGCTTGGTCTGCGAGATCTCGAGACTTCTTGGCGAGTCGCTCAGCCCCTTGGCGACCCTTCTTGGTCGTAGCGAGGACCGTTGCTGCACCCGCGTGCATGGCCATCGACAGCGCTGCATGCACTTTTTCGCGGGGCTCGGCGTCCTTGTCGACGTAGATGAAGTTGCCCGCGATGACTTCCATCAGTGCATCGACGCATGGCGCATCGTTGAGCGCGCGAGGCAAACGCTCTGTGCGCTGCATGCCAGCCTCGGGCCGCTCTTCCTCTCCGCGCAAGTAGCGCCTGAGCGCTGGCGACCGCACCAGCTGCTGTCGGGTTCGCTCTTCGAGGTACTCGGCGACAGGGGGCAACTCCATGGGGTCGACCGGGTCGAGGCCCATGGACTCCAAGATCAGCGCCGACGCGTCCTGCGACACCTCCAAGAGTCGGTCGTCCCCCGTCAGCGCGTAGGCTTGGCCCGCGACGAAGGCGGCCTCCACGGCTGTGTCGTAGCCGTACCGCTCGGTGGCGCCGTCGCGCATGTAGAAGTACGCCTCGTCGAGCAGACGAAATGCCTCTTGGCGTGCCGCGTCACCGGACACCTGATTTCGTCGGCGGCTCATGTCTTGGTGAGGCGTTTTTTGAGTCCCGCGATGTCGGCCATGGAGACCGAAAGCGGCTGGTTGAAGTCTCGCTTCTTTTGGCGACCCTGCCCGCGCTCGTACACCTCAGGATTGCCCACGCGACCAGCTCGTTCGAGTTCGTGGTAGGTGCTCGTCGTGACCGTGAGGGGACCCAAGATCGGGATCTGCTCGGTCTCGAGATCGGGGTGTTTGGGGTCGACGGCGTCGATCACGTTGAAGCCAGGGTCCAAGACCACGACCATCTCGCGCCGCTCGCCACCCTGCTTGGGCTTGCTCTCGACGAGGATGCCACCGTAGGCATCCCGGCTGATCGGCGCGTTCTTGCGACGCTTGGCGTTTTTCTTTTTGCCCATGGTCAAACAAGCCTGTTTTTGAGCGCGTGCGTGTTGGCCTTGCGCGTGCGAGCTTCGTTGACGTCCTCACGTTTTCGAGAGGGGCGCTCGCTTCGGTTCCGAGCTCGCTCGCGCATCCGGGGGTAGACAACTCTCTTTTCCAGAGAGGCAATCGCCGCGTTGAGGTCTTCGTAGTTCCGGTAGATGTCGTTGCTGAGGCTAGCAAAGTCAGACGCACCACTCGCGTAGTGCACGTGGGCTTGAGATGCGGCCAAGTACCGCTTGGCATCTTGGAGGCTCTCGTAAGCCCCAAACGTGTCCCCCTTCGACGCAGCGATCGCGGCCGAATCCAACGCGGCCGTGGTGTCCTCGATCCCGGCAATCGCCATGTTCATGGCGTGGTCGGGGTCGTGCGTGTTCGCGTGGCGCCGGGGCATCTCAGTAGCCTTGGACGTAGGTCTGCGTGTTGGGCGGGTACATCCACCGCATGTTGTCGAGGAAGACCGAGGCGCCGGGGTAGCACGAGTTTTTCTTGCGCCCTGCCACCATCAGCATCTGGCATGTGGTGCAAGGGTTGGCCATGCGGTCTTGGTAGGAGAGGCCCTCGACGTCGAGCATGCCGCCCTCGCCGCGAGGCTGCACGACCACCGTCTCGATGATCATGTCCTCGGGCATGTGGTCTTGCACGAGCGGCAGACCTCGACCACGCATGTACTCGACGTAGTGCGCGACGTCGTCGAGTCGACCCGAAGCGCGGGCGAGCTTGAACTCGGCCCAGTCGGGGACGCCCCACTCGTCGGGCACGTTTTGGTCGAGCCAGTCGGCGTACTGACGGATCACCGTCAGCGCGTAGGGCGTCATGTAGCTGCCGTGGTCTGGGCCGTTTCGCTTGCGTGGGATCGGGTAGCCGAAGTTCCGAGCTCGACGCCAAAAGTTCGAAGCGCGTCCGGTTGGCGGCATCATGCGGGTGAGCTCGTCACGCATGTGGTGCGACACATCGCTGACGTCGCTCCAGATCAGCGCCATCTTCATCTCGACCCACTGCGGCAGCTGGTCTCCGTCTTGGAGAAGTCCGAGCAACTCGTCAGCGTAGTGACGAAGCAGTCGCGCCGAGTACTTGAACGTGTCGGCTGGCTGCTTGCCCAAGTGAGAGTTGGTGCGGCGGAGGTATGCGGCTCGAGTTGCTCGCATGGGGGTCACATCCGGCAAAGACATGGTCCCTGGAAGCGTGGGCCATCCACCTGTGCCTGGCGGCGGGTTGCCGGAGCCGTCTTCGCATCCGCTTGGGCCAAGCGTGTATCCGGGAGGGCACGTCTTTTCGGGTGGCGGAGCGTTGCGAGGCTGTGCACGCCCCCGCGAAAGTCGTGTACCCCGCTGGGGGGCCATCTGATTGCAGGGGACGCAGCGAGCCTTGCTCGCGTCGTAGCACCAGCCCGGATGGCCCATCTCAGCGCATACGGCGTTCCCCCCTGACGTGAGTCGTCGAGCTGCCTCGGCGGCCTGTTGCGGGACCGTGCTTCGAGCCTGGGCTCCTGGGAGGACGACGCCCCCCCACTGCCCCCCGCTCGCCTTCGACGGCGTCCAGCCACCACCTTTGGTGCACTCGTACATGCAGTTGAGGTAGCTGACCCCGTAGTTCGCCAAGATCCGGCATCCCTGATCACAGGGCTGCCAGATCTCTTGTGGCGGCGTGGAAGGACGCTTTTTGCGACGCGTTTCCGGACGATGCTGCTGACGCGCGTCGCGGCCTGTCTGAGCCCGGTGCGCCGCATCGAAGCGGGCGTGGGTCATCATGGCGGCGTTGTGGGCTCGTTGCATGGGGTTGTCGTGAAACATGGTCGTCTCCTATGGAACCGCGTCCGGCTCTCCGTTTTGGGCCATCAGAGGATGACCCGTGTGCCGGATGTACGCGATCCGGTGCGCGAGCTCGTCGACGATGTGCGCCGTCTCGTAGAGCTTGTGCTCGACCCAGTCGGGAAGGTTTTCCTGACCGGTGAGCATCTCGTTGACCTTGGCGCCGTGCGAGGCGATCTGCCAAGCGTTTTGCTTGGCGTAGTAGCTCCCCGACTGCGGCGGTGAGTGCTGGGCTCGCTGGCCCGCAGCGTGGTTGAGCAGGCGGCCGACGTTGGTACGACGGGCGCGGGAGGGCTTGGCTCGGTTGGCGTTTCGCACGTGGGCCGCACAGCCCTTGGTGCACTTGTCCCCGCAACCTCCCTGGCATGGACCCCCGCGACCGCACGAGTCGCAGCACGCTCCGCCGACCGACACAGCGTTTTGCTGGCGCGGCACGGCGCTGCTCTTCACCGCGTAGGGCGGGCATCGGGTCGGCTGTGCAGGTCCGTGGCAGGCCCACGGCGGGATGTCCGAGGGACGCGCGACGGCGTGGTCGGCTGCCCCGCCCGAGACGCACGGCTCACAGCATCCTGAGCGGCGCACGAGCGCCGCCGCGTTGAGCTCGCGGCGTCCCCCGTTGTGGAGCCCCAAGTAGCCCGCGACGCCGTCGAGATGGTGCTTGGCGCGCGTGAGGGCGGCCTCCATCCACGCGGGGATCTGGGGCTCGCGCTCGAGTTCCTCGTGCAGATACGCGCCCTGCTCGGCGATCTGCTCGGCCGAGGCTTTGGCCATGTAGCCCTGCGGCGACGGCGTAACCTGCGCAGACGGGTGCGGGTTCACCATCAGCATGTTCGGTCGACGTGCTGAGGTGTGCGCTCGGTTCCACATGTTGCTGTAGGGCATGACTCGATCCTACGCCGCGGTGAGGGCCTTCACCATCTTGGGGTTTTGGGCGCGGTTCTTTTTGCGCCCTTCGGCCATCTCCGACCCGATGTAGGCACCGACGGGCGCACCGAGCAGCGGTCCGATGCCGATGGGGGCGCCCAAGACACCGCCGATGCCAGCGCCCCAACCTGCACCGCGCTTGGCCTTCTTGGGCGCGTTGCGACGCGCACCGATGACGCCGCCCGTGATGACGATCGGCACTGCAAGCAAGACGCTGCCGATGACTGCGCCCATGGGTGCGACCGGGGGATCACCGGACTCGACCGAACTTTCGCTCGCCTTGGCGAACACCAAGATGCTGCCCACGACGAGCGGCGTGGCGATGAGGCCACCAACGAGCACGCCGACGAACGCACCTACGGCGGCGTTGCCGGAGGTCTCTCCCCGCGTCACGGGGTTCTTGCGCTTTTTGGCGATGCGGGCTTTTCCCTTCTTTTTCTTGGCCATGATCTTGACTCCTACATCAGTCGGTTTTTGAGGCGACGAACGTCGCGGTTGAGCTTGCGCATGCGAGACTTCCGAGCGCTGGGTTCCCGTCGCTCTTCCTCGTCTGGCATGACGACATCATCGTAGAGATCGTCTTGGTTGTCGGGTTCTCCGTAGCAATGCACGTCGACCCAACGACCCCCGATGCGCGCCTCGACGTAGACGGCACACTCTTCACCGTCCTCTTCGGTCATGCGCGACAGCCACCACCGAAACCCGCCTTCGTCGACCTTGAGGTCGTGGGCTTGGCCTTCGGCGAGCGTCGGCATCGCATCGAGTTCCTCTTTCGAGTAGATCTCGTACTCTTGGCCGCCGAGTTCGCTGCGGCTGTTTTTCTTGCGACGGCTAAACGAGCCCGGACCCCCGTACTTTTTGACGAGCCAGTCCTTGTCGTCGGTGAGCACCTGACGGGTGTGGCTCTTGATGCCGCTGTTTTTCATCAGCACCAAGATGCTTCCGAGGCATGAGCGGTAGCCGTACTCGTCGACGCACTGGTCGAGAATCTTGTGACGTTGGCTCTTGGGCCGCGTGATGTACCCCGGTCCGCCGAGCTTGCCTTCCCGCTCGATCCACGGCTCGTCGTCTTTGTAGGGTCCCTTCTCCGCACCCCGAGAGCGGCGACCAGGACGACCGGGGTCGTCCATGAGGTAGCTCGTGGGCGCGACGCAGTAGCCCTCGACCTCGGTCCCGTCCTCTTTGGTGTAGGGGTCGACGCAGTACCCGTCTCGGTCGATTCGGATCTGCCCCTTGTTGAGTGATCGTTTGGCGCGGCTCATCGTTTCTTGCTCCGCTTCTTGCGCTTTTTCTTGCGGCCGTTGGAGGCCCGAAGGTGGACAGGACCCTCGCTTGAGACGGGACCAAACGATTGGCCGAGCACCTTGTCGATGGCCTTGACCTCTTTGCCCTTGGGGTCGGCCAAGACGAAGATGGTCTCTTTGGGCGTCGCACCAACTTCCTTGGTGCTCTCGGCGATCATCTGCGCGTAGTCCTGCTCGCCGATGCCGATGATCATCGGAATCCACTGGACGCCGTCGTGGGCGTAGACCAAGACGTCCGCGGAGCATCCACACCGCAGCATCTCACGATGCATGATGTCGAAGGCTTCACGAGCGTCTTTGTTGGAGTCGAAGACGTAGCCCGTGATGGCGCACTCGTCTTTCTTGCGCTCGCCGTTGCGCTCACGCATGCGACGGCCCTTGTCGCTGTAGCCGTCGGCGCGGGTCGAGAAGGCGATCCGCTCTTCACCGGCAAGCGGGTAGACCGCGACGACGTCGTAGCGCTCGTTGTCGGGGTTGCCAGCCACGTCCGCGTCGTACTGGGCCGCGGTGGCGTAGCCGACCGCCATGTCGAGTTCCTCGTACTGCGCAACCTCGAGACCGGTCTCGTCGCCGACCAACTCCACCCCGTCGCACGACACCACGTAGATCTGGTACGTGGGCTTCGTCGGGTTGAAGTGGCGAATCCCGTTGGCCATGCGCGGACGCATGCCTGTACCCCGACCAGGGCGAGGCGCACCGCGTGGGCCAGAGAAGGCCCCTCCACGGCCGTCGTCGTAGGACGATGCCCGTGGACCCGTGGCGGCCTCTTCTTTGATGCCCCGCGGGCGCAGCAGCAGCTGTCCTGCGGTCGCGCCTGCCATGGCGCCGATCGCCGCTCCTGGGACACCGCCGATGGCGGCGCCGAGCGCTGCTCCACCGGTGCCAAAGAACATGGCGCCGTACAACTGGCGCCGGGCTCCGGTGAGCGCACGAAGTTGGCGACGAGCTGCCTTGGCTCGCTGCTGGGCGGCCTCGACCTCACGCGGCGTGCCTCGCTCGAGGGCTTGAAACTCGTCTCGGAGCGCCGCGCTGTACTCGTTGGCGGCATCGACGATCCGCTTGGCCTCAAGTACTTCGGTGGCTGCACCTTGGTTGAGCTCGCGCTTCGAGAAGCTCGTGCCCGGAAACTCGCGCTGGAGCTTGCCCACGATCTCGCGTCGGTCCGCGGGCTCGAGAGCGACGTGGGCTTGGTAGGCAACATGCTGCGCCATGCGAGGGTCCGACAGGTAGATCGCCTCGTCCGCGTAGGCGTTGAGCACGCCGAGGTTGTGGCCGTACTCGTCGCTCGAGGGCACGTGCTTGTTTCCCTTGCGCTCGTAGTACGAAGCCGGATGCGACCCAGGCGCGTACTCGTCTTGCTCGAGCGGGTGCTTGCGCTTTTTCCACTTCCCGCCTTGCTTGTAGTAGTAGCGCTTGACCTGCGTCCACGCGGTTCGAGCCGCCAGTTCCTCGGCCTTGTCGAGCGACATGCCCTCGCGGCCATGGAACTGCTCGACGGCACCTCGGAAGGTCTGGCGCAGCATCTCCGCGCCCTTTTTGGGGAGCTTGCCGGGCGACGGGCCCTCGAGCGTGGCGTAGTCGACGCTCTTTTTGTTGGGCATGCGCAGGCCATTGGCCGCACGCACCTCCATCTGACCGCCCCCGCGCAGGTCATCGATGTTGTCGGTGTACAGCGTGGTCTTGCCGACTTCGACGCCCACTTGGGCGAGCCGAAGGATGTCGCTGTACGTGGCCTCGAGCGCAAAGGCGTAGTTGAGCGCTTGTACAAGAGCATCCTCAGGCGTCTTGACAGGACGCATCTCGCCAAGGGCCGCGTACAAGCGCACGACGTCCCCTTCGCCCAGCGCCTCTTTTTGAACGTCGAACGTCACGCCTTCGTACTGGCTCGAGGCGCCCGGTTGAAGCTGACAGATCCCCGTCGCCTCGCTGGTGTCGATGAGGAAGGTGAACAGGAACTTCCCCTTCTTGCTCGACTTGCTACGCGTCTTCTTGGTGCCCTTCTTTTTGGCCGAAGACGTCTTTTTCTTGGCGCCCTTTTTCTTGGTCGCCTTTTTCGTGGTCTTCTTTTTCGTGGCCATGACGGATCAGCCCTCTCGGATGAGCTCTTCGAGAGAGTCGAAGTCGTTGGGGTTCACACCTTGCTCGATGCCCCACGCTTGAGCTTCGAGCAGGCGAGCGCTGAACGTCGAGTCTTTGATGAGGTCTTGAGCCTTCAACTCTTCGAGCACGTCTCGGAAGATGATGTAGTAGAGCATCGCTTCACGCGGGGTCTTGGCGTCGGTGCCAAAGCCCTTGCATCGATTGCCGCTGATCTTGCCCAAGAACTTGTTGGCGATGCTGTGCGCGTCGAGGTTGCCGTTGGCGATCTCTTGGTCGAGGGTCGCTTCGAACGTGGCGTCGAGCCGGGACTGGTTGGTGATCTCCCAGTCCGAGCACGTCGCGTTGATCTTGATGCCATAGTTCTTGGTCGGGGCCTGTCCCGCTTGGGCGAAGCGGTTGAACCCTACGAACGTCAGCACACCGATGCCGACCACGACGGTGGCGCCGACGATGAGTTGGATCTTCTCGTCTCGAGTGAGGTCAAGCGCTCCGGGCATTGTCTTCTCGCTTCTCTTCGTGGTTGGCTTCCACGATGTCGACGATGACACCCACGCCGTTCCAGACGCGCTCTTCGGGTCCATCGTAGGGGTAGAACTCGACGCCCTTTCGCCAGTCGACGTCGGGAGCTGCCACGGATTGGAGGGTCCGTCGGATCATGTCGAAGCGATCCATCTCGTCGCCGAGCTTCTCGACCTCGTACATGCGGTGGACGTACTCGTAGGTGCGGCGCTGGGTCTCGTGCGAGATGTCGACGCACCTGCGAGCCACGTCGTCTTCGTCGAGCCGCGGATGGAGAAGCCCGACGATGTAGGGGGACACCCGCGTGCCTGGCTGGTAGATGCCATTCAGGTGATGAGTGTCGCGCTGGCCATGGCCGCGTGGGGGAGCCTTGGTCGCTCTCGGGGCGTTCTTGTTTTTGGTGCGGTCCGTCGTCGCCGAGGTCGGCGTCTGACGAACTCCCCTGTTTTTGCCCACGACCTTGCTAGCGACGTAGGTGGCACCCAAAAAGGTGCCCACTACGCCCACGCCCTTGGCCCACTGTTTCCACTTCGCTGCCATGGTGTCGTCCGATCACGCTCCCTGCATGCCCGCGACCGCGACGCGCGGGTCGTGGAACGCAGTGTGGGAGGCGAGCTCGCTGAGGCGGTTGAGGTCTTCCCATACCGCGAACATGTCGGGCGTGTAGCCCGTCTTTTGCGCCCAGTTGCACGAAGGCGCGAGCGCGGTCGCGGCGGTCGTGACGGGGTCGGTCCAGATGTCGTCGTTTTGGTAGGCTTCGAGGTAGCCGTCGAAGAGGATGTCGAACGCGGCCACCTGCTCGGCGTGCGTCATGACCATCCCCCCCTTGGGTGTCGAGACTTCCTTGCCGGCGATGTCGGCGTCAGCTGGGGGCGCATCGCTGGGGATCTTGACCTTGCCGCTCGCGGTCCCGAGGTAGCGCTGCATGTTGTAGACCGCGATCTGGTACTTCTCGCGGAGCGTGACGTTGGGGTCGCCAGAGCCGGGGCGCGCCACTTCTTGCTCTTGGGTCCAGACGCCGGGCTTGAGCAGCTTGATGGTGCCCTCGCATCCACCGGGGATGACCGGCTTGATCGGGTCGACGTCGATGCGGATGAACTGATCCGATCCGTTCGCCTCGAGCACGTAGGCGATGTAGTAGTACGCGGTCAAGACCTTTTGTTGCTTGGTCGAGAGACGCTTCTCCCAGTTGACGGTGGGGAAGTCCTCTTTGAGCGCCATGAAGGCTGCCATGCTCAGGTCTTGGTTCGCGTTGAGCATCTGCTTGATCGTGGCGAACGCCTTTTCTTGCGCGGCTGGCTTGAGGTGCAGACCGTAGAGTTGGTCGTAGGTCAGCTGGCCGTTGACCGACAACGACGCGTAGGCCGGTGCATCCTCGGGGATCTCGACACGCTTGGCCGAGTACGCCTTGTCGACCGGGTCGGTGCCACCGCGCGTGGTGGGAAGGTCGATGACGTTGTAGGCGACGACACCGGCGATGCCGAGCCCAGCGAGGGTGAGTAGTACGGTGCGAAGCATGGTGGGTGTCTCCTATTTGAGTTGGTTGATCACCGAGGGCACGGTGCTGAACTGGAGGTTTTGGTAGTTGCGGTCGTCGAGCCGTTGACCTTGGGGACTGTACTTGTTGATGTAGACCGCGTTGACTTGGTTGCACAGCGACTGGTCCGCTGCACAGTCGACGATCCCGTAGTAGGTCGACGGGTTCATCATGGCGTTTTGCAAGATCTGCTGACGCAGGTTCGAGAACTCGGGACGACGGCTGTCGGTGATGACCAAGACCGAACGCGTGTATCCCGTGTCGATGACGCGCGCCTCGTAGGCGCTCTCGGCATCGTTGGTGAACGGGATGTCGAACAACAAGACGTTGTTGGCGAGCGTGGTCGCCTGATCGAGCACCGGGAAGGACTTTTGGGGGTAGACCCGATAGACCGCGGTGGGATCGCTGTCGGCCACCATGAGTTGGTCGCCGACGTCGAAGCCATGCGCGTCGCTCAAACGTGGCGCAACGTCCTCGCCAAGCATGTCGTTTTCGATCACCTCGACCATGTAGGTGTCTTGGTCGAAGCGGTACATCGCTCGAGCGAAGATGTGCTCTTCGCTGTAGGGGCTGTCGCCCTTCACCAGCAACTCGATGATCTGGTTGTTGTCGAGGTTGAGCGCACCGATGGGGGGCATGCCGAGTTGGCTTCGGCTGATGAAGTTCTCGTTGGCTGCGTACTGAATCGGCGGCTTGCCGTCCCGAAGCCAGATGCCATCGGCGATGAAGCGAGCTTGGATCAGCAAGGTGGCTTCCGCCGCGGTCAGGTCATCGACATCCCGCATGAAGCACTCTTCGCCGATCATGCCGTCGAGGGCGCGACGAGCTTGGATGGCGGGCGCCGTGGGCGACACGGTGTTGAGTTGCTCGATGGCGTCGGCGAGCTCGCGCTGAGCACTCGCGGTGAGGTTCACCCGTACTGTGGTGTCCGAGGGCAGTTTTGGCAGGTCGATCGAAGGGTCGAGGGCGACTGGCGTGCGCGCGTAGATGTTCGAGTGACGCGAGAGGCAACTTCCCGGCGTGATCGCGGGACCCTTCGAAGGTCCACTGCCAGGTTCGTCGCCGCCGACATCGGGCAAGTCGATCTCGAAGTCGTCTTGCCCAGGCACGACGACCGTCGTCTTTTCCCTCGTGGGGAGGGCCTTTTTGCCAGGGATGCGCTTCATCCCATAGGTCCGCCCCGCTCGTTGCGCCATCTGCTGATAGGCAACAAAGACGAAGGCGCCGAAGGTCATGATGGCTGCGAGTGCGGGGGGCATCAGTAAACGAGTCCTTCCTTCCACGCGTCGAGACGACCGCCGTGGACGACGATGGCCTCAGGCGGCCATCCAGAGCTTTCCTCGAGCACGACACCGTACTCGTCTTGGTGCACGTACTCCCGCGAACCTTCGAGGTCGGGGTGTGGGTTTCGTGGTGCGTCCCCTTGCCAGATAGGCTCATCGCCGTCGCCCCATTTGTCGGAGCGGTAGACGATCGTGTCCATCAGGCCAACGACCTCGACGCTCACGCGGGGCGGGTCGACGTTGTAGAAGCAATCTGCCTCTCGCTGGTGCCACCGCTCGGCCACCTCGATGCCTTGCTTGAGCGCGCGCATGTCGACCGACACCGACCGGTTGGCGCGGCGGTAGCCGTCTTCGGCCACCATGTCGATGGGCGTGCAAAACGACGGGATGTCCATGAGCGGGAACGCCAAGCACGCTTTGAGCTCGTCGTTCCAGCAAAGGTCCGGAAGCCCCGGTTCGTCGAACCGCTGGACCATGAACCGGCCGTCGGACGACAGGAAGGTCAACTCGAGCAACTTGCCCAAGATCCCCACCGCCTCGGCCTCAGGAAGACGACGCTTCTCGCCGAACTTGATCGGGGTGCCGTCAGGCCAGTGACCGGCGATGCGTCCGGGGTTCGATAGGCGGTTCCATCGTCCACCGAAGCGACGCTCGAACCGAAGTCGCACAGCCTTCCACGCACACGTGCGTGCGAGCATCTCAGGCTCGGGCGCACGCTCTTGAACGTAGTAGTTCTTGGCCACGCTGTAGACGCGGTCCCATTCCTTGCGTCCGTCAACCGGCAGCCAAGACGTTGGCTTGGGCGGCATGCGCTCGCCCCATCCTGGGTTGAGCAGTGCCGAGGGTTCGAAGTGTCGGTTGGGGTGACGATATGCGCGTGCCATAGGACGCTGAGGCTGCACGGCAATGTGGACTCCATATCGGTTCAGCAACGCATCGACATCGAGCGCGCTGTGAGAGTGCGGGCGCACCTCCACGACACGACCGTGCTCATCGTGGCGCAAGGTGGCAACGACGCCGTGGGCGTCGAGCAGGGATCGGACCTGCTGCGTATGGAGTCCGGGGGTCATGATGCGGCTTTGCGTTCTCGTTCAGCCAACCGGGCCTGCCAAGCCTCGAGGCTTGCTTCCCAGTCAGCGAGTTCCTCTGGGCTGCGGGTCCGAACGAATGGCGTCGGAGCTGGCTCGCGCGTCGATGCTTGGCCCGGTCGGTACGTCCCGTCGTAGGGCTTGAGACCGGGCGGCTGCGGCGGCGCCGGTCGGCTCCGTTCCATCTGCTCTTGGCGAAGGCGCTCTTCGAGCTCGGCCTTCTCTCGGGCTTCGGACTCTTGCTTCTCGGAGAGACGCTTCCAGCGGTTCTGCAAGAAGCTCCACAGGGCCACCCCAGCCGCCCCGGCAATGGCGGTGAGCATGGCGATGAGCACGGTCGACACGACCGGCACTGAGCGGACCTGCTCTTGCACGGTCTGCTGGTTGGCGTGTCGCACGGGCTGTTGAGGCTGGCGCTTTTTCTTGAGCATGGTTCTCCTGGCGGTCGTGCCCATGGTAGCTCAGTTTCCCTCGCTCTTGCGGAACTTGCGCGGGTTGCCGACATCCGACTTGCGGCGGATGGCTGTGCGTCGGTGTCCACGCCCCGATTGCGGGGGCGTCGCGGTCTTCGTGCTCGTCCCCGCGCCCTTGGGCTTGCTGGGACGCTTGCGCGGTTCGTCGTCTTGAACGACGTGCAGGTGCGGGCGACCGCGCTGCGTCTGCGCGGCCTGGGGCTGCTTCATCGCCGCCCCGATGAGTCCGCGCAGCTGCTCGAGAAGGTCGCCCACGATGGGGCGGATCGGCTCAGGGGCGAGTCCCGTGGCGGCTTGCTGCACCAAGTCCTCGACGTTCATCTGCCATCCAGGCACACGGTGCATCTGCGGAATCGACTCGTCGTTCAATATGTCGTCGACGACAGCACGCAACTCAGCATCCGAGCATGGGCGTCTTTCGGTGCCGTTCGCATCGCGGAACACCAAACGTCCATGCTCGTCGCGCTCGATCATGACGATCGCTTGACGACGGATGCTCAACGCAAGATCCCCCTTTTGATCGCAGCGGCGAGCGACGACTTGCGACGGCGAACGCCGGCACGGGCGAGCTTGGTGGCCACACTCGGAGCCTGCCTGCTCGGCAGCGGGTAAGGGTCTGGACCCGCCACCCAGTTGGTGCGTTGGCAGTCGTACTCGCTTCCCTCGGAGTTGAGGCAGCAGCAGATCGTCTCGTAGCCACCCCAAGACGCTTGGCGGATGTTGCAGGTCTGCTGACCTGTGAGGCAGCGAACCGGTGCGAAAATCTGCGGGGCGGCCATCGCCGTCACGGGGTTGCGTGAGCGCATCCACATCTGGCTGGGCATCCCCCCGAACCTGCTCGGACGCACGAAAGCACCGCCCATGCTGCCCCGCGTGAGCGTTCCGCGGGGGTCGTAGGGGTTGGGCACCGCTGCACGCCGCGGCCCAACGGGCGGCACCACGACTTGCGTCGGTGCTCCGCCCGTTTGGGTCCAAACCCCGTTTGATACATAGGGGTTGACGTAGGATGCGCGTGTTCCGGCGACGGCGAGCATGCTTCGCTCCGATCTCAGCGCCGAGGCGCCATGTGCTGCCACATGGGGCTCGACATCTGGCCGAGGCGGTTGTTGAAGCGCGGATCGACCGGGGCGTTGACGAGCGAGACGCCGCTGCCCATGGGCTGGAGACGGCCCGCGGGTCCCGTCGGGAACGTCGACCCCATCACGTCCTGCGCGTAGGCAGCGGGACCCGCCATGTAGCAGCCGTCCGGACCCATGCGGTACCCCGGAGAGCCGCACTGGGCCTGACCGATACCGGCCGGACCCGACTGGTCGCCGTAGTTGCGACGGCGGTCGGCCCGGTAGGACTTTTTCTGCTTGGTGTGGCTGGGATTCGAGTCCCGGCCCGCCCGGATGAGCGGGTTGCCTTGGCGAACTCGAGCCCGCGCATCGAGACCACGGCTCGGGATCACCTGCGCGAGCGAGGCCCGGACGATCTCGATCGGCGATTCCTGCTTGGTCTCGTTGCTCTTGCGGGGCTTTCGGCCCGCGACCGAAAGCCCGGTCGTGAAGCCCGCGGGATCAGCCTTGATCCGGCACGTGCTGCATCCGTTGCTCGCGCGCGTCCACTTTTGGGCGCGGCGACCAAAGCCAAGAGAACTCCATTCCTTCGGGTTTTGTCGCATCTTCATCTCCATCGGGTTGGGCACCGGAGCTGGTCGCTGCGGTGGAACGTCTTGAGGGCGCCGACCGGGGACCGCAGTCAGCGAAGGGGTGGGGCGCGCGGTGACGCCAGGCATGGTGGGCGTGCGGCTTGGAGGCCGCTCCGGTGGACGCTCTGGGGTCCGGCCCGGTGGGCGCTCCGGCGTCCGCTCAGGCGGGCGCTCTGGCGTCGAGGTGAGTCCTCCGCCCGGAGGCCGCTGGGGCACCATGTACTCGGGCAGCGGTTCGCCCGCGAGACCGGGTGTCTGGTAGCCGCCCCCGCGTGGGTCGGGGACACAGCAGCCCGTCAGGCTCGACGGCGTGTAGGCCGAGGGCGTCTGTGGCGACGTGGTGCACCAGTGCGCGTACTCCATCAGCGTGAGGTACTCGTGGGGGCCCGAAGCGGTCGTCATCAAAAATCCGGGCGGCTTCCATGGCGGGCATGTCCCCGACTGGCACTTGGGCAAGCTCGGCTTGAAGGGAAAGCCGAACCCACCACTGCGCATCATCGGGGTGTACTGCATCCCCCATCGACCACCTGGCGCGTGCGTCACGAAGGTCTTGGAGAACGGGTACAGCTTCCCGGCGTTGCTCGTCGCGGGCACCGTGTAGCCGTAGGGCGTGAAGACGTTTTCGGTATGCATGCTCACGGTGTCTGTACCTCCAAAAAGGCTCGCCGATACCCCGTCCGGGGCCCCAACCCACTTGTTGCGACCGCCGAGAAGCAACGTCGTGGGTGAAAGGAATCGGTCGTAATGCCGAGCGACCGAGGGGTCGGACGGGGTCGGCGAGGTCGTGGGATCAACGCTTCGCCCCGAAGATCTCGCGCCAGCCTGGACTGTTCGGCAGCGCGTAGGGGTTGCGTATCCCGAGCTTGGTGACGGAGGGGGGAGGAAGCGAACAGGGGCTCCCGTCGCTCCACGTCATGCCTCGAGAAGAGAACCTTGGCTGTCCAGACGCGAGCAAATCGCGGTTGTTGGGAGGCAGCCACAAGGTCGGCATCTTGATGTTCAAGATGCCGGGCAGACGTTCGCCGTCCATGTCGATCGAGCGCACGGGAGGCCGACCGTCCTCCACGGCTCGAATCACGTCGTCGTGGTACGGGTAGCAGTGCAGCCCGAGTCCACGGTCGTTCATCATGTGCCGGTCGATGATCGTTCGACCCGGCGCTGCGCCCCGGCGTTTTGGATCTGCGCCGCCGCAAAAGTTGGCGTTCTCGCACGCGAACATCCCGAGATTCCACGCGCTGTTGAGCAACTCCGCTCGAGCCTGCTGTCGAAGGTGACGCGCTTGCGACGACTTGTGCTCCGCGAGCTCGGGGTCCATGTCGGCCATGATCAACGCTGAGCCCAAGTACGCCCGCACGACATCGTCGATCGTCGGGACGTCCTGCATCCACGACCCCGCGCCCCAGTCCCAAAAGCATCCGGGCGTGGGGAAGTTGATCGGGTTGAGGCACGGGTCGTTCCATGGGTATCCAGAGTCTCCGGGCTCGACGGTCCGGAAGGTGCCGCGCTTCCCTCGGCGGCGAGGCTCGACGGCGAGGCGTCGAGCTGTTGGAAGCCGGCGCATCTCGATTACGAGATGCTGGTCTTGTACGGATCGCACCCGTACTGACCAGGCTTGACGTCCTCGAAGCCGAAATCGAGGATCTCTTGCGGCGGGTTGATGCCGGGCGTGCCGTCGGGGTTGTTGGCCAACACCACGACCGGCGCGTTTCGACGAATCGCCGGAATCCAAAACAGTGGTCGGTGGCCACCGGACTTGACCGAGCGCTTGGGCGACTTGCCCTCCATCATCCGCTGGTAGTTGTTGTAGTGCTGGCTGTTGAGCAAGATCCCGCTGCCGTTCGGACCGTAGCCGGGGAAGTTGCTGCTCGGCCGCGCGTTGTCGTAGTTGACCAGCGCGTGGTTCCACGGCGAGCACTCGGTGAGTTCGAGAAGCGCAAGTCGGTTCGAACCGGTGTTGGGCACACCGGCTTGCTCGAGCGCTCGACCGATCACGCCGCGCTCACCAAGAAGAGAACCTTGGGCGTTTCCGGGGAAGTTGGCATCCACCGCGTGGAAGAGCATGCCGGGGTTGGGCTCGGGCGACGTGTTGTCGTCCACGATGATCCACGGCTCGACGGTCATGGTGCCGCCTTCTTGGTCGATGATCTTTCGCGTCAGCGAAAGCATCTTGTCCCACACGCACTTGACACCGCGCTTGGGGTTGGTGGAGGGCGGGAACTCGGCCGTTCCACCGCTGGGGTGGTCACCGAAAAGTTGATCCGCTGCGACCGCGGCGATCATCATCTCGTCTGTCTCACCGTCGGCGATGGCGGTGCGGATCGCGGCCGAGGCGGTGGCCTCGTTCCACTTGTACGGCGCGCACGAGGTCGTGGCCGCTTTGGCGGGTCGGGAAAAAGCGTTGACGGCGGCAACGGCTCCGATGATGCCGAAGAGGCTTCCGACGACTACGATGGCTGCTCTGTTCATGGTGCTCCTGGGATGCGCGGGATTCGCGTTTAGTGTACGACGGGCGGCGTCTCGTTACGAACCTACCAGCCGATGCCGCCTTGGAAGGGTGACTGCTGCGGCGTTGCGGAAAAGGGGTCTTGCGTTGCCTCAGCGGAGGTGATTGGACCTGTGGCTTGTCCTGAGCCGATCGGGCCTGTTGCGGTGACGCCAGCCGTGGTGGGCTTGTCTGTCGCCGTCACCGTGAAACTTTTTTTCTCGTTTTCGGCTTCGTCCATCAGGTCGAAAACCGCATCTCGCGCCATGGCGCCGACGATGGAGTACGCCTGCCACACACTCGCGTGCACGGTGCCCTTGGGCGGAAACTCGATGGTCGGATACATCTGCTCGAGCACGCACAGACGCAGATCTTCGATGGCGTCTTCGGCGTCTTGTTCATCGACAGGCACGTCGCCTTCGATGGTCAGGTCGAGCTCGGTCATGCACGACTCGACGAAGCCCTTGAGGTCTTGCATATCCTCACGGCTTTCGGGCAAGTCGACGGCACCGGTGCTCGGCGGCAGAGCTTTCGTGGTCTTTTTGAAGTAGCTCTCGTAGGCGATCGTGCCCACGACGAGCCCTACAGCGCCGCTGACGATGCCTGCCAAAATGGTCCAAAAGTATCTCATCGAATCCTCGACAGTCGGTGTCCGTTGGTGGCCGAGTGCGACCGCTGACGACCTTGGCTGATCTCGAACATCTTGAGCCAGTGCTCGCTCGGGTCGACGGGTCCATCTGGGGTGATGAAGATCGCGTGGTACTCGTAGCCGCCCTGGGCCACGCACTCGCAACGCGTCTTGACGCCGTACTTGACGGTGGCGATGGCGGCCTCGGCCGCAGCCCCGTCGCCGCACGAAAACGTCCCGTTTTCGATCATGTCCGAGATGCCGTAGAAGTTTTGCTTCGGCGTGTTGACCTCGTCGACGACGTCGATGACGTTGCCGTAGTGATCGTAGACAGGCCGGTTGGGGTTGGGCGGATCGTAGACGAGGCCCATCTCCCACATCGTGTCAGGCACCTCGATGCCCGCATCGAGCATCGCTTGGACGACGTAGATGTTGTCTTGGCGAACGATCTCGAGCATGTCCGAGACGAGCCTGCGGGTGGCCTCTCCAGGAGGCCCGTGAAGATGAAGACCGACGATCACAGTTGCAACTCCTGGACGACGACATAGCTGTCCACGTCGACGTTGGGGTTTCGAGAAAGGCACACGGCCTTGGCGGTCTGCGGAATGATGACGCGCTCGGTCGTGAACAGGCCCGGTCGAAAACCGAAGCGCTGTCGGGGGATGGGTGGGTCGCCACCGTTTTCGTAGCGCCACTGCGCCGGCAAAGCGCCGTCGTTCTCGGCAAAGATCTGGAGGTTGCGCGCGCCGTCGGCGATGGGGATGCAGGTCTCGCCCGCCTCGAGTCCGATCGCTACGTTCTGCGTGAAGCGAGCGCCATGGTCTCGCGCCATGGTGCCGTTGACACATGGCTGGCACTGCGCGACGACCCACGTCGCAAAGCCTTGGACCTCTGGGCTGTAGCCGCCAGGGAAGGGCCCAGGGTAGCCGTTCGGGTCAGGTGCGAGAAGATCGACGTCGATTTGCTGCGTCGGTCCAAGCGGCATGTCGAAGCACGAACCGATGTCTTGGACGATCCGTCGTCGACGTTGCGTTGGGTACTCGACGTACTCGATCGCAACTTTGAGCGCCGATGCCTGCGACGATGTCACCCCCCGTTGAGCCCCCACGGCGCTGGTGCGCGCCGGCACCGTACCCACGGCGCCACCTTTGACGAGGCTTTCGAGTTCACCCGCGGCGCGCAGGTCGTCGATGTTCTCGATGCGGTCGACCAACTCGCGTCCCCAGACTTGAAGGTGCCACCACGTTGGGTAGGACTGCTTGGGCGTCGAGAGCAGCAGACCGCCCGACTGCGTGTTGCTGTTGCCGCGCCGGATCGGGACGTAGAGTTGCGAGAAAAGGTTGAGCGGACCCTGCGCAAACAGCTGGGTCGAAAACGGGTTCGCCTGCTGCGTGGGGATCAGCTGGACAGCTTGAGCAATGGGTCCGTATGGCATCAGCGGCGGCTCTGTGTGAAAGACGGTGGCGCGTGGCCGCCATGCACCCTGAGGTGCGGGCGGCCACGCAGCGGATTACCGACGAGATCGGCCCTTGGCGCGGGCGACTCGGCGTTGGATGCGGCGGCGGCGTGCCCCCGCATTGCTCGAGCGGGCGCTCGGCCCACAATCGCTCTCACACTCGCCACCGATGGCGCACGAGTGGCAGCAAGCGTCGTTGGCAAGACGGCTGTGCGCCATCTGCTTGCGCTGGCGGCCGAAGTGGCCGTTGGCCTGCCGCCCACCGCTGGGCCAGCACCCGGTGGTGCCCGGAGCCGGTACGCCCTCGATGCAGCCCGGATAGAAGGGCTTTTGCTCGATGCAGGGCGACCAGCCCGACTTGCCTGGACCGCACTCCCCGTTGGGGGGAAGCTCGGGACATGGCTCGGGCTCAGGGCACGGGTCGCACGGCGGGCACTCGCCACCGGTCGGGATCGGGACGCACATGCCCGTCCGCGGGTCATACAACTCGTTCGGTCCGCAGGTGGGCATCTGGGGCGGCTGCACACACTCACCCGTCTGGGTGTTGTACAGGTAGCCCGGTGGGCACGACGGCATCTCTGGGCACGGCTGTGGCTCCGGACATGGCTGCGGCTCGGGGCACGGCACGTTGCACACCGGCACCATCTGGCCGTCGCCGAAGACGGCGAAGGTCACGCCGTTGTACGGCACGTAGTCACGCACCGGTGCGGGCTGGCCATGAAGCTCGGGGTGCGTCGGGCAGACGAAGGTCCCGGTGTTCATGTCCACGCAGCAGATTGGCTGCGGCGTTCGCCCCGGCGTATCGTCGCCCGGCGTGTCGTCGCCCGGCGTGTCGTCGCCCGGCGTCTTGCATACAGGCACCTTGAAGGTGCGACCGTCACGGATCGTCGCCGTCGCGGTGCCGTTGACCATGTCCACGCTGATGACAGGGATGTTGCCCTGGTCGCAGACCAAGACTTGAGCATCCGGGTCGTAGCAGCAGTTCGTGAACTCAGGGGTCGAAGGACACACCCGCAACTCGGCCACGCCACCGAGGGAGGGGATCTCCACGGCCGCGATGGTTTGGTCCTCGTTGTACTTTTGGATGACGACCGGAGTCCCCTCGAGACCCGTGTCCTCGGGGCAGTTGACGAGCACGGCGTTGCCGTCTGCGTCCATGCCGACGCAGCACTCGTAGATGTTCTCCGGCACACGACCGGGTACAGGACCCGCATCCGTGTAGCCGAGCGTCGCCCCTTGGCAGATCGGCAACTCGCCGCGGAAGTCGAGCTCTTGGATGCGACAGGCGCACACGAGTCCGTCCTCCGAGACCGAGTCGACGACGACAGGGATGCCGTTCATCGCAGGGTCTTGGCATTGCGCCAAGACACCGGTTCCGTCACCGGTGATCTGCACGCAGCACACCGGACGCTCCGCACCCGACGTGTCGTGCGTTCCGATCGGCTCGTTGGGCGCACGCCGAAGCATCGCGCCGTTGGCCACGCGAGCCGAGGTCGCCTCGCCATCGCCCATGTTGGTGCGCATCGTCCACCACTGGTTCATCTGCGCCGTCGTCTGCTGCCACGACTGCGTGGGCATGTTCATGTAGCGGTGGTGATGGAGCATCCCGCTGTTGTTTTTGCGGGTGCTCGGATGCTGCCCCATGCCAGGCATGTGCGCGCCCATGTTGGCGCCGGGCCAACCGTGATGCAGCTGCGCGTGGGCCATCGAAGCCTTCGGCGCAGGCCATCCACCCGTGGGCACCACGTTCATCATGGGGTCCGCGGCCGAGTAGGTCCCTTGGTTGGTGGGCGGAAAGCCGCGGTGTTGCTGCGCCGGGATCGCCGAAGCGTTGGGCGGCGGCCAACCTCCGCTCGGCACCCGATTCATCATCGGGTCCAAGACACCGAAGGTCCCTTGGTTGCTGGGCGGAAAGCCGCGGTGCATCGCACCGAACGGCGTGGTCGCGTTGGGAGATGGGAAGGTGTCGCTGGCGATCGGCGGGGCGATGTTCATGCGACGCTTGCTCTTGGTCTTGAGGCGAGGACGACGTCCCCCCCGGCGACCGACGCTGATGGAATGTGCGGGCACTGTGACTCTCTCCTTGCCGACGATCGCCCATTGCTGGCCGCTCTCGACATCGGTGTGAACTTCGTGGATGTGGTCGACGGACTTCCCGTCGAGCTCAGGTAGGGACGGACACTCCCACTTGCCAGTGGTCGTGTTGACGTAGCAGCCAGCCGGGTTTCGGTCGCGCCGACTTTTGGCGGGACCGAACGTGCAGCGCACGATCCCGTCGTCGCCGAGCTTGCAACTCGAGGCGACATGCTCTTTTTGGCTGCGGTGACGTTTGAGCGTTCGACGTGAAGGCATCTGGAAGACCTCTGGGAAAACAAAAGGGAGCGGCGGCAAGCCGCCGCCCCCTTGCTTGAGGCGTCATGGCCACGCCGGGGCGTGGCATGGCGGCTCAGCCGCCCGCGGGCATCATGCCGCTGACCGGGTTGCCGTAGACCGACGGGCTGAGCCCGATGGCCGTGGGCAGGCCGGGGTAGCAGCTGTTCCAGCTCTGCTGCTGGGTACCGAACAGGACGCCGTTGAGGAACGGGGCCTCGCTCGGGGTGCCGAAGGCGGCGAAGGTCAGCGTCAGCGGCTGCTGGTTGCTGATGCAGCCGTAGTCGACCGGCGAGAACGGCTCGAGGGTGTTGTACGCCGCGAAGTCGAACGGCGCGGCGTTACGGGGCAGACCCGAACCGCCGGACTCGACGCGCAGCATCTCGATCTCGCCGGGGAGCGTGAAGGACTTCACGCCGGCGATGTAGTAGAGCCCCTTGAAGGGGAACACCTCGATGGTGCTGGGGGTGCCGCCGGGGGCCGCCGCGCGGACGCGGAAGCCGAGTGGCACGTAGGACTGCTCGATGACCTGGTAGGGGTTGACGAGCAGTTCGGGCCGCACGAACGGACCGTTCTGGGGCAGCGACGGAGCGAAGCCCATGTTCGGGCTGTACTGCGCGCCCTGGCCGGGACCCCATGGCGGGGTGTTCTGCCACGGCGTGGCCGAGCAGCCCTGCTGGCCGACGGAAGCGCGACCCGCCCCGGCGTTGCGAAGGCGACGGCCTTGCGACTGGGCGAGCTGAAGCTGACGATGCATGTGAGCGTTTTGCATGGTGGTGTCCTCTTGGGTTTTGACTGAGTTGCGTGCCCCGTGAGGGGCGGTTCATGGACGTGGACCGTGAGGTCCGGAGGGGCCGGAGAGGCTTTGCTCGCCCAGGTGGGGCGCTTCCAGGGCACTGGTCGCGCGGACCCAGACATCTCCGGCGGAAACTGTCGCGGCGTGGGCACTCGCCGCGTCGGGGATCACTCCCCGGTGGCGGCGTTCGAGAGCGCCTTGAGTCGACGATCGAACACGAAGTTGTAGCCGGTGGAACCGGCCCAGTACGACGCACCGCCGGTGGCGCCGGACTTGAACAGGAAGTCGATGCCCATGCCTTCGCCGACCTTGAAGATCGCCATCACGCCGAGCAGCAAGGTGCCGAGAAGCGTGTAGGGCATGCCGAACAGGGCAGTGGGGTCCCACTTGCCGCCGTAGGCTTTCTTGACGTCCCACGGCATGAGCTCGTTGGGGTCGTCGACGGGCAGAGCCTCGCCAGCTTCCTCGTAGGCGGCGATCGCTTCGTCGCGGCCACCAGCGTTCCACTGGTCGAGGATGTGAGCTTTGCGGGCGTTGAGCGCACCGTCGATGGCACCCATCGAGAAGCCGACCACCACGGAGGTGCCAACATCGAGGGCGGTGCGGGCGGCGTTCTGGGTTGCCTCGGCGGCGTTGAGAAAGCGGTCACGCCAAGTGTTCGCCACTTCGGCGGCATCGGTGGGGCTCTGATGAGCGAGCTTCACCATGTCGCTGTGGAAACGCTCGGGGGAGATGCTGGTGTTGTTGCGGTGACGGGCCAGTGAGGTGGTAGGCACGGGAACTTCCTTGAGTGGTTTGTTTCCGTCCGCTTGGAGCGACGGTTTGAAACAGGTTCGACGCCGCCAAGCGACGGCACTCGTTGATGACCTGCCCCAACCACACGGGTTTTCAGATTTCAAGTCGGCCCCCTACCACTGCCACCCCTCGAGCGCGTGGCCTGTCGTGCGGCCACCCGCGTGGCCACGCGCTGGCCACGAGACCGCCGAGAACTTACTTTCCCGATTTATCGTTTGACTGATTGAAGTCTTTGCCTGTGGCCACATCGTGGGCGACCGCCGCGCAGCGTTCTGATACGGTCCCCCGCAATGCCTGCCCGCCGCCAACAAAAGATTGTTTTCGAGTCCAAGTTCAGGCTTCCTGCGCATCCCGCGTACCCGATCCCTCAGGCGATCCAAAAGCGCGTCGGGAGTGAGTTGTGGGGTCCGGGGCTCCACCAGTTCTCCATCCATCGGCAGACCTCGACCAACCCAGTACCCGTCAACAAGATCGTCATCAAAGGCGTCGAAGACCACACGACCCATCCTGAGGTCGACCTCGACGAAGTGCTCACGGCGATCTCCGCGGTCATCTACGAGGACGCCAACGAGCAAGAGGGGGACTGCAAGTACATCATCTACGTCTCGACCCGGATCGAGAACGGAAGCTCCGAGCGAAAAGAAGTCCACGTCACGATCAAAGAAAGCGACCCGTATTTCCACACGGAGGACGAAGACGAGGACGAAGACGAGGACGAAGACGAGGACGAAGACGAGGACGAGGACGAAGACGAAGACGAAGACGAAGAGACGTCCGAAGAGCGTCGTCGCCGTCTTCGTCGCCAGCGGGAAAACTGGGAGCGGAGGCGCATGGCCGGGGGACCAGGGGGACCCGGATATCGGCCGTCGTATCGAGATCAGCTGGCGCAGCACCAGCAGATGCACGAGACGATGATGTGGCAGAACACGACTCAGGGCATGGCGCAGGCGTTCGGCACGATGAACACCGGCATGGCCGACATGTTCAACATGCTGCGTGAGAACGTCGGCTCATTCATGAGCGAGTTGCGGGCCGATGTCCGCGCAGCTCGTACCGACCGAGACAAGATGGTCGACGAGCTTCGCACCGAACTCAACAACCAGCGCACCTACAACGACAACCAGCGCACACTCGACACGCTCAGTTGGGAGCGCTTGCAGTGGGCCCTCGACCTGCACGCGAGCAGCAGCGAACGTGAGGCCGAACTCAAGGCTCAGATCAAAGAACTCGAGTTCAAGCTCAAGGAAAAAGAATCCGAGGTCAAAGATCTCGAAGAGGGTCCTGTGCTCACCGAAGATGGGATGAGCCCTGGCGCCAAGAACTTCGTCGAGATCACCAAGCAACTTGGACCCTTGGGCATCCAAGCCCTCACCTTTTTCCGCTCATGGATGGAGGGCACGCCACCACCCAAGTCGCAGGCCGAGCATCAGCAGGCCGCTCAGGCGGTGCCAGGCATGGTGGACACTCAGGCCACCGAGTCGACGAGCAGCACGCCCAAGACCGACGCCACCCCAGCCGAGGACGAGAGTCGTCGGGCTGGTCCCATTCGGCGGCGCCGACGTCCGCGCATGACCGCGACGGAGTCTACCCTCAGCGATGCTGACCGTAAGTTCGTTGATGAGGTGAAGGATTGGTACAAGAAAAACAGCGGCTACTCGCCGCCTCCCGCTGGAGTCCAGCTGCACACGTTCGCCAAGGACGTTGCGACCGCGGAAGAGATCACCTCTGAGCCGATCAAGGTCGCTTGCAAGATCCTCAGGGCCCATATCCAAGACGAAGAGGAAAAACGACTCCGCGAGGAACTCACCGAAGACGAGTGGAAGGGGATGCAGACAGCCCTCAACGCCACGACCAACGATGATGCCGTCGCTGGCCTTGTGGGCATCATGCAGTCTGTGGGCACAGATCCGCGACGCGTCGAGTCTTTCAACAACCTCTTGAACGAGCAACAGCACTACATCCTCGACACTCTCGGGGTCATGATCCAGGCTGTCATCGGCATGGGCAACATCCCTGCGGGCACGCCATGCGTCTTGCCCCCGCACCTGCTTCGTTCAGTGCCCGTCGAGCCGCGATCAGGATCGACGTCTGCCCGCCCTGAGTTTCGTGCCGAGCGACAACAACAACCACCGCCGCCGCCGCGTCGGACGACGGTCCCCACACCCAAGCCGTCGATCCTGACGACGGTTCAACCGCAGGACGAAGAGCCGCCGCCGCCACCGCGGCGTCGTTCTGCCCCTGCACCCGTCCCCGAAATCATTCCGCCGCCTCAGCCGCCGACCGTCGAAGAGGAAGAGCCGCCCAAGGCTTCGCGCAAGAAGTCTTCGCGCAAAAAAGCCGGCAGCAAGAAGGCCAAGAAGGCCAGCAAGAAAAAGGGCAAGAAGTCCTGATCACGCTCGAGGGACGCTTGCCCACTTGCGCTTGGCCTGCTCGATGAGGCCATGGTCCCCTTCGAGTTGCTCGCGCTCGTAGGGCGTCAGTTCCTGCCAGAGCTTGTTGTGAACGTCGGCGATCTCGGCCTCTGTCTTGGGGCTGAGCTCGCCGACGGCACGCATGGCGAACAGTCCCTCGACCATCGCCATGTACATGTAGTGCTTGACGCGTCGCATCAAAAAACGGGGGTGCCGAAGTTTCGAACCGCCGTGCGCCCGGAGCTGTTGAGGAAGCCGAACGGCTTGATCGGCATCTCGAACGAGGTCGGTCGCTTCACGAAGCGACCCGCAGCGAATCGGCCAAACGGGCTGGTGACGCGTGTGGCGCCGCCTTGCTCTTGGGGGATCGTGCGGGTGGAGATGGCGACGGTTCCGGCAGCGGCGATGAAGGTCTGGCCCATGGACGCAGTGTACGCCACGCGCGTACTGCGTCAGGCGACCTTGGCGCGGGCGTAAGGCCGTCGGCACGTCGCGCACTCGAGCGTGACGACCCCGAGCTTGTACGACGCCTTGCTCCCGCCCGTGTGGCACGAGGGTTGGATGACCGTCACGCCGCCCTCGTTGCGCTTGAGCGCGCGTGCGGTCCAGACCACACGGGAGCGAGGCTCTTTGGGCACCTCGAGCGTCGCCACCGGCTTGGAGCAGATCGAGCAGGCGACACGGAGCTCGCCGCCGACGTGCGTGATGTGCAACGCCGCGTCTGGGTGACAGCGACCCTGGAGAACGAAGGGTTCGGGATGCTCTTGGTGGGTGAGTCCACAGCACGAGCAGGGCGTGGCGTTGAGCCTCTCGGCGGTCAGGGCCATGCACGCAGTGTACCTGCGTGGGTCTCGCGTGGGTCCCCACGGGACCCCAACGGGTCCCGCGCAGTTCGGGACCCGTTGAAGGACCCACCTACGGGTGCGTTTGCGTGGGTCCCGGCGCGCCCCGGAACCGACACGGGTCCCGCGCAGTTCTGATGCGAAAGTCGTGGTCCAGAGAACTTGGCAACGAGCGTGCCAGGTTTTGGAGGCGTTCTCGGTCGGACGTCAGCAAGATCGACTTGGCATGCGACGTGCTAAGTCGATCTTGCGAGTTTTTTTGTAGTGAACTTCACAAAGCGACATCCGAAGGGTGTAGGGGTGTAGCTTGGTGGAGGGTTTCTCTTAACTTGGCGCTCTAAAAAAATCGGGGCGTTTTCACGCCCCCTCCAACGCTCTATGTATGATGTATTTTTTCTCACATGCGCGCGCCCGAGAAAGAAAAATCAATAAAGCCAACAATATAGAGAACCCAGCACCAAGCTACACCCCTACACCCCTCCCATCTCGTGCTTCGGGCCCGTGAGACCCCTCCACCAACCTCGGCAGCGATGTGCGTGCTTCGCGGTTTCCTCTGAGGAACAAAATCGGTCCTCAGGGGAGAGGCGGCGGTCGAGGTGGCGTGCGACGATGGAGGCGCACCCCCGCACGTCGGGGATGCATCGAGGCCATCACGAGGTCGCTGCGTCCTTGTGCGAGGGGGGCGGAATGGTCCGCCCCCCTCTTTTTTGTTCAGCGCCGGATGCGGCAGGGGGTGGTGGGGTAGGCTGTCGTCGTGGGCAACCGTCGAGCCAGACGCCGCAACGCGGCCTACGACCCTGACCAAGATCCCGAGTTGGACGTCATCGAGCAGGGGCGCGCCGCGGGGCAGCGGCGCTACTGGCGGTGGGTCAGGGCCCTCGGGGATGCCATCGCCGACGAGTTGCGCAGCGAGGTCCAGCAAGCTCTGGATTCCGGGGAGGTCGACCCTGACGACCTCCAAGAGTTCATCTCCGAAGCCGCGTGGGACAAGACCCACAAGACGGCGGACGACGCGCTCATGTACTACCCCGACTGCTTGGAGGTGCTGCGCTTTTCGGACCAGCCCGGCGCCTGGGACGACACGGGGGGTCCGCCCGGTCCAAGCGAGGGCGCGACGAACCTGGAGGGCATCTTGTGCGTCTACGCCCGCGAGGCGTTTGCCCTCGACTTGCTCGACAACGTTCCTGTCGACGAGACCGACTTCATGCGGCGCCCTGTCAAACCATCGGCCGACATCTCATCTCGCAAGCGAAGGCTCTTGCGTCTCTAGGAGCAACGGATTGGCACGCAAACGACACTACGACGACTACGACGACCTTCGACGCGCCGCGCTCGAGATCGTCGAAGACGTGATGTTCTATGGGGAGAGCGGAAACTGGGATGGGGTGGTCGACGACCATCTTGAGGTCGAGCGTGTGCTTCGACCTTTTGGTGTCATCTACAGCCACGGTCGATGGGTGCTTGACTCGCGCGCAGGTGCGCCTGAGCCATCGCTTCGATCGCGGCTGACGGAGATTTAGCGTGTCCACGACCGAAGCGTCGGACATCGGCGCCTTGGCACGTGACGTCAGCCAAAAAGCTCAAGCGCTCGTGCAGAGGTTCGAAGCGCTCGCCGAGGAGATCCGCGAGGCGGGCGTGCCTTTGGTCGCCATCGACGTGCGCGACGTCGTCGCTCGGCTCAGCCGCATCGACAAAGACCAGCAGGGCATCGAGCAACTCGCCGAGGCTGAGAAGTGGCAAAAGATTGGCGAGATGGTGGGCGACCATCACGACGAGCTCGAACGCGTCGTGGCACGGATGCTCGAGGTACGCGACGTTGTGAACGAAGCGGGGCTCGACCCCATCGAGCCAGCGATTGTCGAGATCGCTGAAATGCGCCGTTGGTGCCACCGGATGTCGATGATCTGCGTGACCACGACGCAGCCAATCGACATCGAGTAGCATGGCGTGCCATGCGGGTGCCGAAACGAAGCAGTATCAGCGTCCGAGGCGTCGTTCATCAGCGCCTCAAGAACTACGCCGACGATCACGACCGAAGTCTCTCGAGCCTGTGCGAAGAGTTCATCGCCGACAAGCTCCAAGAAGTCGGCGCTCCACCAGCGCCCAAGCCAGAGACACAGCCCGATCCCAAGTCCAAGCCCGAGCCTGCGGTTCCGACTGAGGTGGTCGACGAGGATTCGGCCAAAGAGTTGGGCGAACCTGAGGTCGTCGAAGATATCCCACCGGCCGTGATGTACCTGTGAACGAGCAACTCGAAAGCCCGCATCGACAAGACGAGACCTTGGCCACCTTGGGCGGCGGTTTCGCCATCACGTTCGGGCTTGCCCTGATCGTCTCCGTCTTGCGAAGACGACGCACGAAACGGATCAAAGAGCGATGAGCTTGCGCTTGCGCGACGAGGCACTCTCGTACCCCTTGCGTTTGGTCTTGCCGCAGACCTCACGCACCTCGTCGTCATCATCGGGGTCGTAGTCGTCGGGGTCGAACTCGGCGATGGCTTGGTCCATCAAGTCTCGGTACAGGGCCCAGTAGGCGACCTCGCGGATGTAGTCGCGGGGGTCATGTGAGAACTGCTCGAGCCTGTCGAGGTCCGAAACGTCGAGGATGTGGTCGGCGTTGTCGGTGTACCGAAGGACGTCGAGCGAGCGAGTGCCCGTGCGCGTGTACTGCTCGACCAAAGGCTCGATGAACTCGTTGATGATCTCGTAGGCCCGGTCTGTGGCGTCGTTCGGGTCATCGCACCACTGCTCGCGCAGATGGTCGCCGGTGGCCTTGCCCCACTCGCGCACGTAGTCCCAGTACGCTTGCTTCAAAACGTCGTTGGCCTGATCGATCTGCTTGTCGGTGGGCACGACGACAGTATAGGCCGCGCGCCGTCGGCGCGGCTGGTAGCCTCGAGCCAATGCCGAGGAACGAAAAAAGACGCGAGGATTTCACCGACGAAGAGGTGGGCATCGTTCCGGAAAACGCCGCCTACATCGAAGGCATGGCGTGCAGTATCACACTCGTGTTTGCCTGCGAGGCGCATCGTGAAGCGTGGCTCACCAAGATGGGCGTCTTCGAAGGCGAGTACGGAGAGTGCAAGCAGCGCGACTACGAGCGTCGCCGCGAAAACACCAACCTCATGTACTCGGCAAGTGCCATCCGAGCACCTCCACTCAAAGACGTTTTGCCTCCGCGCGAACTTAGTCGAGCGTGGGCGTACTTGGAACAAGAACTGCGCGGCAGCGAGACGTTCAGGTTCGAGCGTTGCAACAGCCACGAGGTGGACGTTGCTTTGTTTACCCACGAAAACCCTTCGGATCGCGTCGGGTTCATGCTCCACATTGGCGCGAGCTTCGATCAGTGGAAAGAGGACATCGACAGCGCCTACCGCACCCTCAGGTCGATGCCATAAAAAAAAGGGGCGGAGGACCATTCCCCCGCCCCTGCTCATGTGGCCTCTCAAGCTCGCTACCCAACTTGAGCGAGGTTCGAGGCTAGCATTCGCGCGTCTTTGTCTTCAAGACGCTCAGTGCGTCTGCTCCCACGGGGCTGGCAACTCGCGTTCCATCTGCTCGAGCAAGGCGCCTGCCCACGTGTTTTGGCTGTCGTCGTCGACCGGGATGCCCAAGTCCTCGTAGGCCACGGGCGCCATGGGGTCGAGGTCCACGCGTTCAGCTCGTGCCGCGAACTTGCGGCGACGCTCTTCGGAGGTCGGGCACAGCGTGCCGACGTTGACGGCGTTGTGTAGGTCCCACCAAGACGGTGCGCCGACCTGGACACCGTCGCGGGCGCCGGTGCCATGGAACTCGCGGACGCCATCTCGATCGCAGTCAATGCCGCTGACGAGCTTGCGGTGGCTGCGTCGAGCTCGACGAAGCCACGCTTCGACGGCGACGGGTTCGAGGCACAACACCTCAGGCGGCGCCATGTCGTCCCATTCGAAGGTGAAGCCCGCCGCGTTCATCCCGAACAAGCCCAGTCCGTACTGCCAGCGCTCGGGCTCTCGGTAGTGGGGGTTGCCGTCGTCTTGGTAGCTCAAGACGTCGTAGGTGCGCTTCACCTCGCGGTTGCCACGGGGCACCATCCGGTCGACCTGCTTGACCGCGTGCCCGTAGCGCTCGGCGTGGGTCAT
The DNA here is from genome assembly GCA_964531655.1 of uncultured Flavipsychrobacter sp. Lineage (GTDB taxonomy): Bacteria > Bacteroidota > Bacteroidia > Chitinophagales > Chitinophagaceae > UBA5543. The sequence goes on along the minus strand of CAZHDM010000009.1, from coordinate 98,838 downwards.
GTGCGCGCGCTGATTGGCCTCGTGGTCGGGGTTGAGCCGGTGGCGAATCCATGGGCGCCACGTGCTCTCTTTGAGTGCCTCGAGCGAGAGCATGGCCGTCAGGGCCCGACGGTCACAGCCCCCGTCACACCTGTCATCGACCACGAACTCGAGGCGGTCCTTCCGCCAGATGCGCTCCGAGCGCTTCGGGTAGTTGACGGCGCAGACGTTGGTGTTGGGGTCTTGCATCCAGTAGGGGTGCACACAGCGCATCTTGCCGGGATGGAAGGGGTCGTCGGGGCACTCGACCTTCTCGTCGCAGAACGACCGGTAGATCGGCGCGCACCAGCCTTGGTGCCCCGCGTAGACGTCGGGGGCCACGGGCTCGGGCTCGGGCGGGTCAGCGACTTGGGCCGCCTGAGAGGCAGCCTGTGGCGCTGGTGCTTTGGCCTCTCGCACGGCGGGGACCGAGACCTCCGCGGGCGTGTCGAGCGGTTCAGGCGGAGCGTTGGCCACGCTCAGGGCGTACACGACGACGACCAGGACCAGGGCGACAACCCCAGCCAAGATCGCCCACAAGCGAGTGTTCGTGGTCATAGCGCGGCAGCATACCCGCGTCGGGACCGCCAAGCCGGTTTGCGAAGGCGCGCGTAAAACGCGTGCCGAGTCGAGCAAAACCTGTGGTCTTGGGGACTTTCCCTACTGACCGGAGTCCGCTCACAGCGATGTCGGCGCGCTGGGCCGAGACGACTTCACGCGCAGGTCAGCGCGTCCGCAGCTGCCTGAGCCATCTGAGCAGCGTTGGTCGCCGTCATGCAGCACGCCGAGCGAAACTCGCTGCCATCGACCGCGATCCACTGCCACTGGTCGCGGTTGTAGTCGATGCTGCCGCCCGCGACTTGCTCGACCACGAAGTTCCAGTCGCCGTCTTGCTCAAAGCCCGGCATGTAGCCCGCGTAGCAGGCGGCGTTGTAGACGCGTGCGGTGGACTCGAGCGCGAAGGGAAAAGGGTAGGACTGGGGGGTGAGCCCAGCGGGCTGGGCGACATTGACGACGAAGTCGAGCATGTCTTGGATGAGGCGCGCGCCTTGCTGGAGCGCCTCAGCCGGGCTGTCGCTGCTTGCCCCGATCACCCCGTCGCCGAGGTCACCGCTGGTGAACCATGTAGCGAGCGGTCCCGTGGCGCCGCGAGACAGACGCCACGAGTACACCGGGAAGTACAGGTCGCCGTCTTTGTAGAGGCGCAGCGGGAGCCCCGACTCGTTGACCTCGTCTTGGAACTCGGCGTCGATGCCCCAGTCGTCGCCGACATCGTCGGTGCCGGGTCGTTCGCTGGGCTTGCCGGTAGAGCTGGATGTCTTGGTGAACTTGACGCTTCGGCCGATGCTGAGAAGCATCCAGCTGATCGCGGCGAGCGAGGCGACGGCTAGGCCGCCGACCAAAAACAGTGTGCCGCCCGTACCGATGGGGTTGGTGGATCGCTTGGCCTTGGGCTTGGCGGGAACGAGATGCTTCGGGACGGGCACGCAAGGACTGTACGACACGCGGCTCATGCGCGCGGGCTACACTGTCTCCGTGGGCAAAAAGCGCCGCAAAAACGCCAAGCGCAAGCTCAGCCAGCGCTGGACTCGACCGCCGACCGAACGCATCGGCACCCCTGCCGCGCTCGACGAGTCAGCCGACCTCATCATCGAGGCGCTCGACAACAAGGCGTTTCGGGCCCGCGTGGGCTCGGACCTGCTCGACATGGCACGGCGAGTCAAGAGCGCTCCGGTACGCGAAAAGATCTACACCAAGGTCACGTGGGATGAGGTCGAGCTCGAACCCATGGAGGGGGGCGAAGCCTGGGAGTACATCGATCAACGCAGCGGTCGTCGCGTGGTCCAAGAGGACGACGGCCGCTTGTTCGCAGAGATACCCCGCCCACGAGACGCCTATACCCTCGGCGAACTCGCCATGCTCGAGCACAGGTTGTGGCGAGCGGTGAATGACTTGGCCGACCAAGCCGATCGGCAACGCCTGAGCAAAGACGACCAGCAGCGCGCCATGATGCTCATGGAGGCGCACGAGGGTGTGGAGCTTCTCATCGCGCTGCTCCGTGTGCCTCCCGAAGAGCAAGAAGAGTTGAGGCGCTCGATGATCGAGTCGCTCGCCAAAGACCTCACGTGAGGTACTTGGTCAAAAACTCGCTGACGGTCTTTGTCGAGTGCGTGCCGGCGTAGGGCTCCCACACATCTCCCACGCGCCGAAACGATGCATGGCTGTTGGGCACGAAGGTGGCAATCGTGTCTTCGTTGCTTGCCCCGGCGCCACGGATGAGCTTGCGGCGGGCGTTCTTTCGGACTTCGCGCAAAAGCCCCATGGCACTGTAGATGTAGACGACCGCGAGCTCGGGATTGGCGTAGATGACGAACTTCGCGCGCGTCATCGACTCGAGGCTCGCGCTGACGTGCGACAAGGTGCCCAAGGCGTGGGTCGACTTGGCTTGGGGCGTGGTCACACGAAGCCGCGCCAAGTCTTCCGGCTGGATGCGCAAGATCTCAGCGGTGCGAACGAAGCCACCCACGTGATGTGGCTTGGGGTTACGCGTCATGTCCTCCATGATCTCGACGAAGTTCGCGGGGTACTTCTTGGGATCGATCGGCTGTCGCTTGACCTCAATGGTGCATCCGCTCGGCGCGAGCAGATCTCCGTGGGTGTGGTTGTGGGGGCCGTCGACGTCGGTGCACGAGATCCCCACCATGTCGTCGATAAAGAGCCGAGCTAACTCGATCCCCGCCTGCTCTTTGCCTTGAGCGCGACGGTACCCCTCAGCCCTTGAGATCGAACTACTCGTCGTCGAGTTCACGCTTTTCCTCTTCGGTCAAATCCACCAAGATGCCCGTGCCGTCGACGTCGTCTCGGGTCAGCCAGCGCAGCTGCGTCTCGTCGATGTCGTCTTCGTCCATCGGTCTACACGATCTGGTGGTACAGCCACACGCAAGCCCAGACGAGCGCGATGAAGGTGGCAAGCGCGAACAGTCGCCCAACGACACGGAAGACGCGCTCACCGGTGCGCGACAAACCATAAGGTCCGATGCAGTTCGCAAACGAACGCGCCTTTTCGTAGTTGCCGAGCCTCACGACCATCGACATCGTCCTCGAGTAGTCGTTCTTGCGAAGAGGGATGTTGTGGAGATCGACGAGCATGTCCACGCGCTCCACGAAGCCGTCCGTTGTGCCCCCCTCTTCGACCTTGTCGATCAAAGCGTGCACGTCACGAAGGAACGGTCGATGGTCGAGGACGATCGGCATTCGACTGAGGCTACGCGAATCGCGCGTGTCCTACAATGCTCTCGTGCCGCGACGCCGCAAGAACTACGACCCAAGCGGTTTGGGCCTCATCTTCGACCCAGCGCCGCGCAGCTGGTCACCACTCGCTCGAGCTGCGGCGGCAGCGGGTGTCTTGGGCGGCTTGGCGGTCGGATTCGCGGCCCTCACCCGCGGTCGCTCGCCGAGCGTCCGGCGCCCGAGCCCGGCGCGAGAACCGGACTGCAATCTGGTGACGCCGACCGGCGGCACCGTGGCTGGCATCGAGTACCTCGAGCGCATCCGAGGCAACGCAGATCCCGAGTCCAAGCTCCCCATGGTGATCGCCTTTCACAGCCGCGGCGCCACGGCGGCGGGCATGACGGGGATGCTCAAGGGCATCGGACCGGCGCGGCTCATCATCCCGAAGGGGCCACACCGGACGGCCGGGGGCGGGAACGTCTGGTGGACCGTGGCGATCCGGGACGATGAGGACGACGTCGCCGACGCCTTCCTCGAGATGGGCGACAAGATGGCCGCGTTCATCTACGACATCGTCCGTTGCCGCCCTACCGAGGGGCGACCGATCGTGACGGGCAGCAGCCAGGGCGGCGAGATGGCCTATCTCATGACCAACGTCTACCCGGACTTGGTGCGAGGTGGCGTCGCCGTGGCGGGCTGGATTCCCGAGCCGCTGTGGAACGTCGACATGGCGCCGACCCTCGGGCTGCACGGCGACCGAGACAACACGGTGCCCTACGCGTGGGCCAAAGAGTTCGCGGACACGATGATCGCCGAGGGCGCCGACATGCGGTTCGAGACTTTCGACTCGGCGCATGGGGTTTCATCGGCGATGAGCCAAGCGTGGCGAGAAGGCATCAAGGAGCTTTTGTAGATGGGTGCGATCAAGATCCGATCCAAGGACGTGAAGCTAGCCAAGGACTGTCGGCACCTTCGTCTCGACTACGACTCGTTCAAGAGCGTCGAGCAGCTGCGCGAGTACATCGACCATCTCGTCATCGACGGGTTCGGCATGCGGATCGAGAAAAAGACGAGCCGCGCCAACGTGATGTCGAAGTTCACGACGACCTACTACAAAGAGATGCGGCTCGGCATCGACTTCGACGAACTCGACGAGCCGATCCAAGCCGTCGTCATGGCGCACGAGTTGGTGCACGTCTACCAGTGGCGCCACTACGGTCGAGCGAAGTTCGGACCCAAGTACGTGATGAGTGGTCGCTTTCGCTGGGCGATGGAGATGCAGGCGTATCGAGAGTCGGTCCGCTGGCGAAAGCTGATGAACGACTCGAAGCTCGATCAGTACTGCAAAGACCGTTGGGAGGTGTTGTGGCGCGAGTACTTCCTGTGGCCGACGCTTCGCCGAGACCACGTGCGCAACAAGACCCGCAAGATCCTGCGCGAAGAGGCCGAGTCGTTCAGCATCTGAGGTAGACTCGGCGCATGGGCATCATCTCCACGCTTCGAGCTCGATCAGCCGACCGAAAGTTCTTGGCCGCCATGCGCAGTCTCGAGGCCAACCGATCTGAGATGCGCAAGCTCCCAGCGCCGCGTCGAGACTACGTCAAGCTCCAGGTCAAGGCGTTCGAGTGGTGGCTCAATACGAGGCATGGCCACGACGCCTTCAACCCTCCAGGCGACGAGGTTGCCCCCCGCGACCGCATCTTGATGCTCTGGGCTGGCACCCAAAGCGCCGAGGTCCAAGAGCGGGCGAGGAAAGCCATCGAGGCGCAAAAACAACGCATGGGTCTTGCGTAGCCTCGAGAGCGGTGGTACGAAGCGCTCGTGGACCGCTGCTGCCCACTCCCGACCAGCCCACGGCCGCCTGCTTGGCGACCGTGGTGATCTGTCGTTTCGGGGTGTAGCGCAGTCTGGGAGCGCGCCTGTTTTGGGTACAGGAGGCCGGAGGTTCGAATCCTCTCACCCCGACCGTCTTTCAAGACGAAGGTCGGCCGTGTGGACGGGCGCTGGACTCCAACTCCGGCAGCCAGGGTTCGACTCCCTGTCGACCTGCTACTTGAGCTTGGGCCTCAACAAAATCACCGACGCCCTCGTCGGCGCCTAGCCCCCGAGCATCGTGCCCGCGCGGACGGGCGTCCCGTCCTCGCGGCGCGCGATGCCGCCGCTGGCCAAAAATGCGTAGGGCACGATCGGCAGCTGCTCGATCGTGGGGTTGGGTGGCACGTCGATGCGCGGCACGGCGACCTGGCGAACGCCTTGGGGAATGATCGTGGGCAACTCGATGACGAAGCCGACGGGCTGCACCTCGGAGATCTCGTTCACGGTCTCGGTGCGCGTCTGGATGAAGTCGCCGTCGTTGACCGTGAAGTACTCGCTCGAGATGCTGCTGGGCGTCATGGAAAGAGTCTAGCACTGGACCTTCGTCGCGCGAGGGGCGCAGGTGGTACGTTGGGTCCGTGCCCGAACAGTGGAATGACCCAGAAACCTTCCTCTTTGGCGCCCTCAGCGTCTTTCTCGCCGTCATGGTGCGCCTGCTTCTCAAGGCTCGGCCCATCTGGGAGCCGCGGCTGACGGCCTGGGTGGACGCCAAGGTCGCCAACATCAAAAACGAGACGTTCCGGTCGGTGGTCTCGGCCATCCGCGACGAGGTGCGAGACGTTGTGCACGAGCTCAGCCAAGTCATGGTGCCGGAGATCCGAGAGGCCGCGGCCGACGGGAAGATCACGGCCGACGAACGCGCGAAGATCAAAGACGCCTTTCTCAACAAGATCAAAGGTCGTTTCGATTGGTCTGAGGTCGGACCAACCCTCGAAAAGCGCGGCATCTCTCCCGACAAGCTCGATGACTGGCTCTTGGGTCTCATGGAAGCCGAGGTGCACCGCATGAAGATGGCCAAGGACGGAGTGCCGCTCGAGGACTGAGATGGCTCGGCGAAAGCCATACTCGCGCAAGCGCTGGCGCAACGCTGTCGCTGCGCTCCAAGATCCGCGCACCGATGTCGACTATCAGTTCCGCGCGTTGACGGAGTTGATCGGCGATCAGCCAAAACTCATCGACATCGAAGGTGCGGAGATCGTGGGTGTCGATGCGTTCGGATGGCTGTGGCCCGACGACCGTCGTCTTCATGGTCGTCGCGGTGCGCTTGCGCTGTATACCGACGAGGAAGACTACGAAGAGCGCGTGGAGATCGGCGTCGCCTACCGAAACCTCGTAAGGCTCAAAGGCATGACCATCTATGTCTTCGGACCCAACGGCTCTTCGGCGGTCGCCAAGGTCACCACGCCTCGCGGCATCAACGTGATCTGGGGAGAAAAGACCCTTGGCGGGTACCTCCACGTGGGGCGAGCCCTGATGCCCGAGAGCGTCCGGGGCATCATGTCGATGCTCGAAGACCTGCTGCGCAGCGGACGTGCGATACCTTCGGTCTTCAAAGACGATCACGTCTTTCGCATCTACATCGATCTTGGGACTTTCCGAGGCGTCGAACTCTTGTCCGATGACCCGGAGGGCCTCTATCTCGACGCGCTCGGCTACCTGAGCGACCAGCAACGCCGACGAAACGGACCGACCATGAACTGCAACGACGCTTGGGCCGAGGGATTCAACAGCGGATACGGAGCCGCGAAGGACACAGACTTCGAGGACTACGACTGGATCGACGACGACAGAGGCGAGGTTCCTTCGGACCAAATCGACGAGTTCGTCGAGGCGTTCATCGAGTACGCCAACGAGGCCGAGCAAAACTCTCGCCAGTACTCGCCGTGGGAGCAAATCGCAGACGCCATCAACAAGAGCAAGGACCCCGACGACCTGTGGGAGTGCTACGACGAGGGCGTCGACAACGGGCTTTCGAAAGGCATGATCGAACGGTTCTCGTTGACCAAACACTCGGACCCAGCGGTGCGAAATCGATTCCAAGACATGCTCAAGGCCATTGAGGGGCACGTCGAAGTCACGGAGCAGGTGATTACGGGTGATGCGCCTCGCAAGTCGACGCGAAAGTCCAAGATGCGCAAGCTCAACGCTCGACTCCCCCTCAAAAAAGGTGCCTTCGATTTCGACCCCGACATGGACCGTGGCTACCCCGGCTACGACACGGGGCGCAACGGACCCGGCGGCTTTCCGATGCCGTTTTTCGAAGAGGACGTGGTCAGACAAATCTTCGACGACATCGTCAGCGAACCTCAAGACATGTACGTGGGGTGGGTGAGCTTCGCGGCTCCGGATGGACGCGGAAAAGACTACTGCCTGCTCATCGATCCGAGGCACCCCGAAGCGGCGCATGCTGAGACAGATGTGCAAGGCCGACCAGTGGAGTGCTATCCAGCCCAAAGAGAAGAGACCGAAGACGGCGTCAAGACGCTGTGGCCTATCGGTGGTGGTGGCTGGTCCTGGGAGCGAGCCGCTCGAGCCAAGCCCCGTCGTTCAAAACGCAAAGGTCGCATGCGAAGCCTCAACGCCGAGACTCGGCGCCTCAAGAACCGACTGACGAAGCTGTGAAGCCATGGACGCATCAAGCAAGAAGATGAGCCGCCTCGTCGCGGAGTCACGGGCCACCTACGAGGTCTACCGTACATCGCACTGGCAAGCTCGTGGCGACGACTACTACGGCGACCACCTGCTGTTCGAGCGGCTGTACAACGAAGCCGAAGAGTACACAGATGCTCTTGCTGAGCGATCGGTGGGGTTGTTCGGCGTGGAGACCGTCGACCTGAGTGTGCAGCGAAAAGGCATGGTCGACTTTTTTGAGCCGCTCGAGGGCTTGCATCCCTTGAAGATGGCCTACATGGCTGCGCGAAACTTTCATCGCTCATTGGAGTCGACCTACAAAGATCTTCAAGGCGAAATGACCTTGGGACTCGATGACCTCATCATGTCGACGTCGAGCACTGTGGAAGTCCACCTATACCTTCTCCAGCAAGCGGGCGATGTCGACGTCTCCAAAGACGCCCGACGCATCGCCAACCGGCTCAAGCGAAAGTGAACGACGAAGCTCCATACCCGCCACCGCGGGCCACGCAGCAGCGCTCGCGCTCTCGAGATCTCTACTCTCGTGGACGTGAGCCCATCGTCATCGCGTCCATGACGCCGGGTGAGTGGGGGCTTTTGGTCGGCGCCGCCTTTGGTCTGACCGCCATGGGTTTGCTGATCGCATCGATCCGAAACGCTCAGGCAGGCACGCCCTCTCGGGGTTTTCGGATCAACGACTGGCTGCCCCAGTTCCCGACCTTCTTGCCGGCGCCTGCTCCCGTCTCTTCGGAGCCATACTTGTTGTGCGACTTCGATGAGGTCGAGTTGCCCTCTGGCACCAACCGAGATGGGTTCATCAGCGTTCAGCCTCAGCTGCTCGCCGCAGCACGTGAGTTCGATGTCCCGCTCGACTTGCTCAACGCGATCGCTCGAACCGAGAGCAACTTCAAGCCGAACGCCACCTCCAAAGCCGGCGCCAAGGGCCTGATGCAGCTGATGCCGAACACGGCGAGCGGCATCTTTGCCAAGATCGGAGGCAGCGACCCGACCGACGTGCGCGATGCTGCCCGAGCTGGCGCGTACTACATGAGCAACTCGCTCGACCACTACGAAGCCAAGTTTCCGAGCGACCCCGAGAAGGTCGTGTACTGGTCTGTGGCTTCGTACAACTGCGGTCGCGGATGCGTCGACGACTACTTGGCCAAGCGCCGCACGAGCCTTCCCGCCGAGACTCAAAACTATCTCAAGCGGGTCTTCGAGCGCCTGCCCTACTTCACCGAGATCGTCCGCCGCTGCGAGTAGAGATCGCGCGCGGCTCGTCCGCCTCGACGCGCACACGAACTTCTTGAGACCGTCGCGCCGAACGATCACCGCGCAGATCTTGGATCTTCGTGGCGATGTCGAGCGCGCGCGTGAGACCCCAGACCGTAAGGGCGCCCCCACCGATGATCAGCCCCCAAAAGCCAATCGTCTCCCATGGCCAGCATCGGACGTCCCATGCGTTGGTGCACCCGCCTGCGCGTGGGTCGGTCAGGTCTTGCAAGAGTTGCTCGGCGGCCTCTTTCATCGAGTCTCGGTAGACCTTGAGTTGATTGCCGAGCATGAACGGCGACGCCCAGTCGGCACGGGTCTGCACATCGTACATGCCCGAGCTCGTCTGCATGATCCCCGGCATCGGCTCCCAAAACCAACCGAACAAGAGCGGGTCGATGACCTCTTTGGTGATGAGCTTGCATCCCTCGGGCTTGTCCCACGCGTCTGGGTTGTCGCGCGCGACGTCATCGAGGTGGCCCTGGTAGATGTCGAGGCGCGTGAGCCAGTTGTCCATGTCCTTGGACCACTGGGCGCCTGCGATGATGGTCGCGCGCTTTTTGACCGTGGCTGCGCTCGCCAAGGGCCCGAGCACCGCACGAGCTGCGGCGAGCACCGATGCGTCCAAGAAGTACTCGAAGTTTGTCTGGGCCTTGAGGACGTTCTCGGTTTGTTGGCGAAGGTCGTCGACCAACTCTTGCATGGCCGCAGGCGTAGCCTTGCACTTCGAGAAGTCATCGTCGGCGAAGATCCGGCAGCGCGTGACGTTCTCGACGTCTTGGCACTCGAGGTAGTTCGCCGTTAGGCGCTTGCTGATCTTCGAGATGTCTTGGTAGGTGATGGCGCTCATATCGCTGTCCTCTCAGGCGCCCCCGTAGATGCAATCGGGGAGAAGGTCGACGTCGTCGTTGAGGCCGTAGCCGTGCAACTCGGCGCGTTGGGGCACGGACTCGATGCGACCACGAACGATCCCGAGGGGGGAGATGTGCTCGACACGCACGCGCACTCGCTCGAGAACATCGACAGCTGGCAGGCGCCCCCCCGACATCTTGGGGCCAACCGTGGCCCACACCGCATCTCCGGGTGCGAGTCCCACCGGGATCTTCGGGCCGTCGAGGCCGTGCGGCAAAGCTCCGTAGTCCCCGCAGACCGGCTCGCCCTTCGTGTTCGTGCTCGAGCGGACCCGGTCAGCGATGCATTCGGCGTCGAAGATGACCTCGCGGCCCACGCGAAAGCCGTGCCGGTCGGTCATCACCCGGTCACTCGAAGCGGAGCCCCGGATCTTGCCGTGCAGCTGCTCTTTGTCGGGACTCACCGAGTCGACGAAAACCCACAGGTACTCCACAAAGGACCCATCTTCGTCTTCGGCCACGACGGCCACGTAGTCGCCGGGTTTGACGATGCCGTAGCTGCCGCCGTCCACACAGCCCAACGAGCCCTGTGCAGAACGCCGAGGACGGCGTCTCGGAGCGTCGGCGCGCTGCTGGGCCATCGACATGGCGACGAGGCCGAACGCCCCCAGAGCGGTCACCCCGAGGGCGAGGTAGCTCCACACGCGGCCTTGCTCGACGTCGAGGCGGACTTCGGCAGGGGAGGGCACTCCCAGAGGTTAGCCCACCTCGCGCTTTGCGCCCATCGCGCTACTGATCGGCCTTGACAGGCTCGCGCAGGCGGATGTTCAGAAAGAAGTTGCCCTTTTTCTTGCGCTTGTGCTGCACGTCGGTTCGGCCCTTCATGCGAAGACCGAAAGCGCGTCCCGACAAGACGTTTTTCTCGCCGTTGTCGGCTGCCCACGACCGGTAGCGCTCGTACAGCTGCCCGCTCGCCACCTCGGCGCCCTCTTCGGAAATCGTGCACTGGCGCAAGAAGTCGCCGAGGGCATCCATCTCCGCTCGGTACTCTTCGTTGGCGGCAAGGACGGCTTGCGGTGGACGAAGACCGCTCTTGTACCACTCTTGGGCACCAAGCCACGCCCAGTGCATGATCCCCGGCAACTCCTTTTTGAGCTTTTTGGGGAGGTCTTTGTCGACCTCGCCTTTGGGGATCACGACCTCGAACGGAATCATCATCACGCGCCGCCAGATACCTTCATCGGTGCCGCGGATCTTGATCTTGTGGTTGCTCGACAGCCAGAGCTTGAACGTGGGAAAGAAGTCAAAGAACTCCCCGTACAAGAACCGAGCCGTGATGGGCTCGTCACCGGTGATGCGCTTGATGATCCCCTCGTCGAGCGGTCTGGTCTCGTTTGGCTCGACCGCCGTCACGATTCGAGCTCGGTTGAGACGCGCGAGATCGTTGCGCATCTGATCGGTCTTTTTCTCTTCGAACGAAGAGAAGTCCGTGTTCTTGGCGTACTCGCCTGCCAACTCCCGGATGATGTTGAGAAAGGTCGTCTTACCGTTTCGACCCGTGCCGTACATGGTGAACAGCACCTGCTCGCTCGTCTCTCCCGTGAGCGAGTAGCCGACGGCGCGCTGCACGAAGTCGATGACCTCCTGGTCCTCGTTGAAGATCCGGCGCAAGAACGCCATCCACATCGGACAGTCGACGTCGGCGGGGCTCACCTTGGTGAGCCGTGTGATGCCGTGGGCGCGAGCATGGTTGAGCATCTCGCCCGTCTTGAGGTCAATGATGCACGCCCAGGTGTTGAGCAAGTAGGCGTCGCGGTCGAAGTTCGCTGGCGTCGCCGCCACACCACGGGTGGAGCTGGCCGACTTGAGCATGTTGGTGCTCCCCTTGACCGAGTCGGTGCTTCGGCACCACGACTTCCACATCTTTCTTTCGGCATCATCGGGCACCATCTTCGTCATCGACATCATCGAACGCGACACATATTTGGTGTACTCCATGACGATGCCGGCGGCCTGAGGCTCGGCATCCGTCTCGTCGCCGTCGTCGTCACGCAGCCAACGCTTCGTGTCCCAGATCAGCCACTGGTTCCACTTTTTGACGAAGCGAACCTGCGCACCAAACATCCGAACGAAGCGCTGGGCGTTGCCGTGCTCGGTCATGGGAAGCTGATCCGGACCACGAAAGATCGTCTTTTTTTCGTCGAGGTACTTGTTTGGGTCTCGCCCCGCCTCTTCGTGGTCTTCCTCGATCGGGACCGGCGTACTCCATCCGTAGTGCCCCGTGTCGTCTTGATAGGTCTCTTCGTTGGGTGCAATGCCGTCGATGTAGCTCTCGACGACGATGCCGCTTCGTCGAACCTCACGAGTTGGCTTTCGGTTGGGCAGCGTCGAGGGATCGGGCTGCTGGTCCATCTGGAGTTGAAGGTTGTGCTCGGGAGGGAAGTAGTCGAGGCTGTCGAAGTCAGGTGGGGGTTCGCCGATGTGAAGATCTTCGGGGATCTCGTCAGGCTCAGGGGCGGGGCCGTGTGAGACGGTGCGCACCGTCGGTCCGGTCACCATGTGATCGGCGTTCTCCATCGTCTCCTCCCACGCCGCCTCTTCGTGGGCCTTTCTCTCCTCGAACTCTCGTTTTTTTCGTTGGCTCGCTTCCCACTCGGGCGTGGTCTCTTGCACCTTCCACCCAAACGGCTTGCTCGCGGTCGAGTGCAGGCTGTTGAAGATCTTGGTGAGACGCTCGTGAAGCTCGGCGGTGTCCCACGGGGGGGCGCATCGAGCGTTCCACTCGAGCAGCAGGGGGAAGTACTCGTGCGGCTCGAGGCCCCAGTCCCAACCGTAGGTGCAGACCTTCTTGGTGTGGTCCCACCCACCAGATCCCTCCACCGCCGGTTCAACGCGATCGAGGTACGCCCGACAGCGCTTGGCGCGGTTGCTGAGTTCGTCCTCGTTGAACCGAGGCGCTGGCATGTAGCTCGCCTTGGGACGAGGGGGCTCGAGTTCGAGCTCGAATCCTTTGACGATGTCCTCCAAGGTGTAGCGACGATGCGCCTCGAGCATCTCGATCTGGACCAAGAAGGGGTCATCGGGGTCTTTGCGGTGCACAAACCCAGGAATGCGAAGCACCCGGTTTCGGTCCTTGCACTGCTTGTCGGAGTCGAACTTGCGGATCATCGCCGCCACGACGCGATCCCACAGATCGAGGTCTTCGGTCTCTTCGAGCAGCCAGTACACATGCGGGCCGTTCTTGGAGCGCACGACCATGCTGCGAGGTACGGCATCGAGTTGCGCCGCTTCGGGTGCGGTGTGCTTGGCATCGAACTCGACGAAGACGGCGCGCGCGAACTTTATGCATTCTTTTGACCGGTTCGGTCGCTTCTTGCCCTGCTTGGTCGTGACGAACGAACCGTCAGTTCGGTTGATCGTGACGTACACGCCGACGGGCTCTGAGCCTCGGTTGAGCTCGACGAGCTCGCGGCGATGCTGGTCGAGCGTACCGTAGCGCTTGCGTGCGAACGACAGCGCCGCGGGGTCGCTCATCTTCTTGACCTCATGAAAGGTCTGGAAGGTGTGCGGCGGTGCGCCGAGCGTGTCGAGGTAGAGCTTGGCTTGTTCGAGATCGAGGTGCTTAGAGGGCATCGGTGGCTCCGCGAAGGTGGGCAAGTCCGAAGACGACGTCGTTGTTGGGGTAGAGATGCGCGTGGAACTTGCCGACGACGACACCGTCGCCGTGCGTTTCGGCCTCCCACGCTTTAGAAAACCTGGACCAAGAGAACGACTCCGAGGGGTCCTTCATCGGGCGCCTCACTTTGGCGAGCGAGACGATGTTGGAACGAACCGCGTCGATCGTGTCTTCGAGACCCATTTCGAGACGCAAAAATCCATAGTCCAGACAGCACCCGCACCAGTAGCGACATCCATCCAGCGTCACCGGTGAATCGATGACTTCGAAGATGACGCTGTAGACGACGGGTCGGCCGAGACGGACGACCTGGGCGGTCACGCGTGGACCCCCGAAGGACCAAGGTCGACGGGCTGCCAGTTGTTGTTTTGCAGTTCGAAGAGCTTCTTGCTTGCGTCCTCGAACGTCAGCTGCATGGCCTGCTTGCGGTCGTAGCCATGGTTCACGAGCGCACGGATCTGCCGGATGCGGGCCTTGCCACGCTTTTGCCGAGCCTCGAGTTCGAGCAGGACTTGGTGGGCCTCTTCGCGGGTGTAGTCGGCCGCCTTGTCGACGCCGAGTTGGCGCAGCCGCTCGAGTTGATGGACGGTCGGCTTTTTGGGAAACAGGCCGAGCTCGCGTCGGATGCCGAACAGGTCGAGCACTTGGCCCGGCGCGGTCCGGTAAAACGGGTCCACGAACTCGTCTTGGTAGGCGAGTTTCTTGGGTGAGCGACGCTTGGCCTCGGCGATCAACTGCCGCGCGATGTTCATGGCGTCCTCAGCTCCAAGCGTCTCGTCCTCGCGCATGAGCTTGTTGGCGCGGTCGGCCACCTCGGGGTCTTCGCCGTCTTTCAAAAACAGCGACGGCACGCCCATGAGCTTGTGCTCGCCGGTGTTGCCCGCGAAGTCGATGACGTCGACGTGGGGCTTTTGCGAGTTGGCGATCGCATCGCGTCGCTGCTGCGCGTTCTCGAGGCCGTCGACGAGACCTGGCAGGGGCCTCGTACCTCGGCCCACCTGCTGAGCGTAGACGACAGGTGAGAGCGTCCACCGCCCCATGACGACGTAGCGGATCTGGGGGTCGTCGAAGCCTTCGGTGAGGCAGTCGACGTTGCACAAGACTTGGATGTCGCCGCGCTTGTAGGCCGAGATAATCTCGCGTCGGCGCGCCATCTTCATGCCGTGGCCGTGATAGACGCACTCGGCTGTGATCCCGCACTTGCGCAAGAGTTCGCAAAAAACGCGCGAGTCATTGACCCGCGCGTTGAACACCACCGCCTTCTCAGTGCCGATCTCGTCGGCGGTGGGGAATGCCATCTTCTCCAAGATGTCGACGTTGCGCAAGATCTTGGCTTGCTCTTTGACGTCGAGGTCTTGGCCTACGCGACGAAGTTCGGAAAGGTCGAGGCCAGGCACGTGGCGAAACCTGGGGCGCACGGGCACGAGCCAGCCCTCTTGCACCGCCGTGGGGAACGTCATCCGATACGCCGTGGTCTCGTAGACGTCTTGAAGGTAGTTGTTGTCCCCTCGGTCCGATGTGGCGGTGACGCCCACGACTTTCGCTGAGCGAAAGTAGTCGAGGACCATCTTGTAGCTCGCGGCCGTCGCGTGGTGTCCCTCGTCGATGACGATGAGGTTGAAGGCGTCTCGGTCCCAGCGTTCGATGCGAGAAAAGCAGATGGTCTCGCCCTCGACGACCTTGGGCTTGCCTTTGCGGCCAAGCGTCTGGACCGAAGCGACGACGACCGGCGCCCACGTCTCTGCTTTGGTGCTCGCCTTTTCGATCGACGCCGTGATGCCGACGTCTTTTTTGAGGCGATGGACCGTCTGGGTGACGAGCGAGTCGCGGTTGACGAGGATCAGGACGCGGCGGTTGTGCTGTCGAGCCAACGCGACCAAGAGCGAGAAGACGATGGTCTTCCCGGTACCGGTCGGGAGGTCGACGAGCGTGGTGCGAACCTGGCGGAAGGCGTCGAGCACCCCTCGTAGGCTGGCTTCCTGGTAGTCTCTTGGTGTGATCTGGACATCGGCATTGAGCAGCGAGATTCGAGACATAGCTTTCCTGTCCTCGATGTTTCGGGCTTCGAGGTGCACGGCAAGCAGGTATGAACGGTCGCGCGAGCCGTGCCTCGCGGACCATGTGCCCGTAGTGATCACGGACACGAGTTGGGCTGATGACGCTACGACTCGTGGCGTTGGCTCGTCAAGTTTTCGACGAAGATTGTCCACCAGCCCCGTTTCGGCGCCTCTGAGGCCACAGGCCCGGAAACCTGCGGACTTGTCGCTAGACTTCGGCCCGGCCCGACCCAGATTGATGCCGTGCGAAGAGATCTCTCCCTAGCGACAACCTACCGACGACGCGTGGCAAAGTGCAGCCGATGCCGCTTGACGCTCGAGGACATGAGTGCTCCACACCGCTGTCCCGACGAGTTGCGCCATCGAGCGTTCGATGGCTACCTGCGCCAACTCAAAGAGCTTGACGAGCCCGCGAGCGAGGACATGGCGAAGTTCGCCGAGGCGATGGGCGACCCAGGGGGTCGACAGGTCCGCGCCTTGTTCATCGCCATGTCGCTGTCGGCGTTGCCCAAAGACGACCGAGAGGTCGCCGCCGCGATCCTCGAGCACGCGGGCGCGCATCACTTTGCGGAGGTGACTCGTCGAGGGGGGGAGGCATGATGGACATGCCGGACAACATCGGTACGACAAAAGACGGGCGGGAGACCCCGAAGAGTCTCCCGCCCGAAAAGTCTCGCTTGTGCTCCCAGCGGCCCGAACGCGGAGAGCTGCCGACCCCGACTCTTTAGCAGGGCGCCGGACCAATGGCAAATGTTCAATCTTCGGCGTCGTTGAGGGCCTCTTCGACGTCTTGGATCAGCTGGTCAATGCGGAAACTCTGGGCGTTCCAAGCCCAAAGCGGAATGTTGACCACGTAGGTGGGGTTGCCCAAGTCCATGGCGGGCGCAAAGCCCCCGGACTTGAAACACACGAGATGCGCGAGGATCTCTTCGAGAGAATCCGCCGAGAATCGAGGGATGAAGACCTTGTCGTACAACTCGCCGAAGACGACGTGCGATTCATGCATCGGCTTGATGTCGTCCTCGTCGAAGAGCTCGTAGAACGTCAAGCTCATCCTCGTGCCCTGTTCAAAGAAATCGGGGTTCGAGTGGAAAGCGTAAGGGATGCCCTCGACGTCGTACTCAGGGGGTACGCCGTGCTGGTATCGAGCCAGCAACTCACGGTCCTCCATGAGCGTCAGCGATCCCGAAGGCATCGGGATCGAAGCGACCTTGGCTCCGGCCCCGGTGGCTTGGTTGATGTTTCGAAAAGCCAGTTCCCGACAGGCACCCAAACTCACCGTGGCGAAGCGAAGGAACATGTCGGGGCTGTCGAGGTGAAAGGCCATGCAGTCTCGGCCATCACGGAAGATGTTGACGGACACGGCGTCCGGCATCCAACCGACTTGACTTCGGATCATGCCAGCAATGGTCGCAAGTCGAGGGCTCCACGTCTCTGCATCTCGACGTCGAAAGTCTCGCTCAAGGTTTCGGCGCTGGGCACCCGTCATGAGCAACTGGCTCGACTTCGGGCTTCGGCCTTCCTCGAGCACCTTTCGCATCATGGTGATGCGTCGGTACGTGTCGGGGCCCGGACCATGAAACATGGCGCGATAAAACGATCCGAGCCCAAGTTGGGGCGCTCGGTTGAACATGGTCTTGGGACTGTCGCTCTTGAAGAGGTCCGCGATGACCTCCCACATGAGATCTCGGGCCTCATCATGATCGATGAAATCCTCGACCTTGACATGCTTTTGGATGAACGTTTCGTCGGCGGTCGGCATGCCCGGACGTTACCCTTCCGGAACGACCGAGTCCACTCGCGCAGTCACTCATCTTCGAGCAGGGCCCGTAGCTTCTCGACCCCCGCGTTTTGCAGCTGGCGGATGCGCTCTCGGCTCAGAGAGTACTGGTCGCCAAGTTGCGAGAGCGTCTTCTCGTCGCCGTCGAGGCCGAAGCGAGCTCGAACGATCGGGCCCTCGAACCCAGGCAGATCAGCGATCGCTGACTCGAGGCGCTCTTTTTGGCTCTGTTCGAAGATCAGATCGTCGAGGTCGACTTGATGCTGATCGGGGATGACCTCGCGCAGCGTTCGTGCGTCGTCGTTGCCAGTGAACTCCATCTCGAGGCTCAACGGATGCGCGTCTTTGAGGCGCAGAACCTGCATCACCTTCTTGACCGGAACCGTTGTGATCTCCGAAATCGCCTCAGGCGTGGCCTCAACGCCTTCGAGCTCCATCTCTCGTTGCACCCGGCGGATCTTCGAGATCGCAGTCACCAGATGAGCTGGCAGGCGGACCGTCCGACCATGGTTGGCCATGGAGCGGTTGATCGCGTGACGAATCCACCACGTCGCGTAGGTCGAAAAGCGAAAACCGCGGCTCGCATCGAAGCGATCTACCGCGGTCATGAGGCCGATGTTGCCTTCTTGGATCAGGTCGTCGAGGGGGATGAGTTGAAGCGATGCGTAGCTCTTCGCCGTGCTGATCACGAGGCGAAGGTTGGCCCGCACGAAGCGGTCCTTGAGTCTCTTGTAGCGCCTCGCAGCGCCGTCGAGGTCATCGACGTAGGCCGTGATGACGGTGCTGGTGCGTCGCACCAGGCCGTGACGACGCGGGTTTTTCACGCACTCGAGCAAGACCACAAACAACTCGAGGCCCGGATCGAACCGAACCCCGTGCTTGGCGAAGGAAGCTCGCAGGTCGTCGTAGGCCAGCTGGTGTCGCCGCAGCGCTCGACGACGCACGGCGTCGGCCGCGTCGCACATGGCAAACAGGTCATCGATGATGTGGTCTTCGAGATCCTTGAGGTCGCAGAGCTTCTTGGCGAGGTCTCTGCTGTAGGGCGGGTACGAGAACACGCGGTCCCACGCGTGTAACCGGATGCGCGCCAACTCGTCGGCGAGTCGCTTCTCTTCCTCTGCGGTCAGCAGCGGCGTCCGGCAGATCTCGTGGTAGTAGTCCACCGCGAGGAAGACTACGCGATGCGCGCTCTGACCGGAAGTCCTACGAGTTGGACGCCGACAGCTGCTCGTGGATCTGCTCGCAGAACTCTTGCAGACGCTCGACCACCCGCAAAACGTCGGACTTTTGGTCCTCGGACATCCCGCGTCGGTCGAGGGCGTCGACGTGCTCGGATGCGTCCTCGTGCAGCAACTCCCAGAGCATCGGCACGAACTTTTCGGCGAGCGACTCGTCGGCGATGTTGGCGGTCTTCACCGGGCAGTACCGGTCGCCCACCGGCACGAGCAAGTGAAACATCTGGCGGTCGACTTGCTTGAGCGAGCGGACCTTTTCGTCCGAAGTGGTCGCGCACTCGAGCGGGCCGATGTCGGGGATGATGCCCACAGCTCGACACACGTCGAACGCTTCGGAGAGCACGAGGTGGCACATGCCGGAAGACGGTCGATACTTGTTGCGCATGGCGTCGTGGAACAGACGCATGCGGACGATCGACTGAGTACTTTTCGCACGTGGCATCGAGACCTCAGTCCGTAGCTTCCGAGATTCTGGGTCTGGAATCAAGGCAAGACGGAAACTTGCTCGGGGCTAAGAGCTTGGTCGAAGACAGCAACGTCGTCCATCAGGCCGAAAAAGACCTCAGCGTCGGTATCGTTGCCGCCTTCGATGTACCAACCGCATAGCATGAGTGCTTTCGCTTGGGTCTCTGCTCGCGTGTAGGGTTCGGACGCAACGAGTTGGCCGTCTTCGTAGTACTCGACCCACCCGCCATCGAACACGAAGGTCATCGTCACCCACTCGTCAAGCGTGGGGGCAGGGGCGAGCGAGTTGTCGTGGTTTGTGCCAAGACCGGTTTCGGTGAAGACCTGAACGGTGCCCGAGCGGATCTGGAGCACAAAGCTGTTGCTGTCTTGGGGATCGGCGTCACCTGGAAGTCCGAGACCGAGCAAGACTTGATGGGATTGGTCGTCTTCCGACTTGACCTTCATCGAGACAGTAAACGCGTCGAGGTTGGCGAGAAACGACTCCCCAAAAGATGACGCATCGAGTCTGGACGCAGGTTTTCCGCATCGGACAGCTTGACCGTTGGGGCTCGGCTCGAAGTCGAAGGTGTCCCCCACTGCAAATGCGTCCGCCATGCCGACGCTGTCGAGCAAATCCCCGTCGAAGGCGTAGTGCAGCACGGGTTGCGGGATGGTCGTGCCGTCGCCGTCGCCGTCGCCGTCGCCGTCGCCGCCGCCGTCGCCATCACCGTCGCCGTCGCCGTCGCCGTCACCGTCACCGTCGCCATCGCCGTCACCATCACCGTCCCCGGTCTCGCCCGTCTCATCTCCGATGGACATCGAGCCCGTGTCTTCGAAACAGCCAGCCAAGAAAAGGGTGGCCACCAAAAGTGCAGTCATCGTCCGAGTCATAGTCTTCCCTTCTTTCGTTTGACCTTGATGCCGTGTTTTTCGAGTCGTTGTTCGGCGTGGTCCATGTCGGCCATGTACTTCGCCTTGGCGCCCCGCAGGTCGTCGATGACAGTCTGCGGAGCCTCGACGGACTCCATGGCTTTGAGCATCCCCGCGGCGTTGACGTGGCCCTGCAAGGCCGTCAGGAAGTCACGGCGAGCAGCGGAGATGATGTCTTTGCCCAAGATCGTCTTGCATCGAGCCGCGATCTTGTTGGCCTGCTCTTCGTACTCTCGCAGGATCTTGACGGCGACCTGAGCCTTGGGACGAGGGAGAGAGCGAACGTATTCGATGAGGTTGGGTTGATTCATGGCTCGGCGTGCTGGCTGTCTTGGGCGTGCCACGCATCGACGATGCGGTCGCACGCCTCTTGGTCCGAAGGTGGCATCCGGTCGTACAAAGACCGGCGGATGCCTTGAAGGTGCTCGCGCTCGCGCTTGGTGAGCGCACCGTGCTGCCGTTCGTCACGCATCACCTCGCTGATGAGCAAGTAGCGCTGCGCCTCTCGGGTCGAGGGTTCGTGGTCGACCCCATCAGCACGACTGTGCAGGCTCAGCAGGGTCTTGGCGTGTTCGACCACAGATCGAAGCGCCGGCAGTCGACCCGTAAACGACTGCTCGATCTCGAAGTCGATGCCGAACGGCTGAGCCATGGTTCGACGCTCTGTCGCGGTCGGCTGTTGGCGGCACGCAATCTTGATCTTGTACAGCCGGCGCCCCATGCTTCGCTTGCAGTCTTTGGCGAGCGTTTCGAGCTCGGCACGAATCTCTTCAACGCCGCGCTCTTCATGGGATGCGCAACTTTCGAGCCCCGCGTTGGTCAAGGCAAGCGCCTTGGGATAGTTGGCCATTCGGTACGCGATGGTGGCTGCGCTTCGGCACAAGACCCCTTGCACGAGCCCTGCTGGAGCGAGTTGAATCGCCCGCTCTTCGAGCGCGAGCGCGCTCGTCATGTAGGTCTTCTCAGCGTCGAGGTCCCCACGGCGGCGAGCTTCATCGGCGCGGTCGACCATCTCCATGGCCTCGCGGTGGGGTGGTCGGTGGTCGGCGGTCTGGGAGGGCACGCTCTCAGTGTAGGACATATTTTAGGTTCCGGAAGGTAAAAATGAAGATTGGCTGCGCAGCCCCGTGCTAAGGTCGTTTTGCGATGTTCCCGGACCCCAACTTGCCCTATCCCGTCACGGCGCTCGAGCCCGTGTTGTCTCGAAAGACCATGGCAGCGCACCTCGACAAGCATCGTGGGTACGTCAGGAAGGTCAACGAGATCCTCGGCTCGGACCGTGTGGGGCAGACGATGCTCAACGTCGCCATGTGGGCTCGTTTTCACGGCGCGCAGCATCTGTTCAACGCGGCGAGCCAAGCCTTTGCCCACGAGTTTTTTTGGACCTGCATGCACCCCGTCAAGCGTCCGCAGAGCCCTCGGATGTTCGAGACCATCTGCAACATCTACGAAGGTCCCGACAAGCGCTCGCTGCTCGGCGACGCGAACCAGGCCGCCACCGCCCTTTTTGGATCGGGCTGGCTGTGGCTCTTGGCCGATGCCAACGGGTACCTTCGGCTCGCCGTGGGCAAAGACGCTGAACTTCCATTTGACCATGCTGAGCATCCCATCTTGTGCGTCGACCTTTGGGAGCACGCCTACTACATCGACTTCCCCAACAAGCTCCAGATGTACCTGACCTCGTTTTTCATGGACCTGTGCGCGTGGGATACCGTCACCAAAAACTACACAGCGGCGGTCCGGAGCCTCAATCCGTGAGGCGCTGACGCGGCGTGCCCCGGTGTCGTACACTCCCTCCGTGAACGGCGCCGCGGCCCAAGAGTCTTTCGTCCTCGAGCCTCTCGAGGAACCCCATACCGAGCCCGAGGACATCGAGCAAGCCCGACAGCCCAACCGAAGGATGGGCGGTTTGGTGACGTGGTCGGTTTTCGGTGTCCTCACCGTCGGGGCAGTCATCGTCGGCGTCTGGATCTGGCGAAGCAAGAAGGCCGAGGCATCGACCACCGCGCTCGGCGCCGTCAAGGCCGCCAAGCGCAGGCTCGGCGACGGCGCCTCGGCCTTCGACATCGCCGATGAAGCCTACTGGGCGCTATACCCCGACTGCCCACGCGAGCTCGACCCCAAAGACGAAGAGCACATCGAGTGCGTGGAGCTTTGGTCGGAAGTCTACGCGGAGGCCCTCGACGTCATGCCCGACCCATCGCCTGGGTCGGGCGACGCTGCCGGGGGCGGCGGAGCGGGGGGAGCGGGCAACTCCGAAGGGGGATCCCCAAGTTCCGGGAGTGGCCCGGCGGCGCGCATCGACCGGTTCATGGATGGGTTGACCGAGCAGGAGTACAACGAGACCCGCCGCATCATCGGACCGACCTACTTCGACCAGCTGGAGAAGGCTGCCGACGAGGGGGACGACGCCGCGGCCCGAGCTGCCATCGCTCGTGCGAAGACGCGCATCGAGAACCTCTCCACGTTCGAGAAGATGCAAAAGTTCGCCGAGCTCAAGTCGGCGCTGGGTCCCAAGCTCGACCAACTCGCGTGGATCATGGACTGACGCGCCATCACCGCCTGTCGTAGAGTGACGGGGCCATGGTGCAGACCTTCACCTACGAGATCCGGGCCAACGTATTCAACGGCGTGGCTGAGGTCGCGCTCCCGCCCATCGGTGAGTTCGGCCCCGACCAAGTCCAAGACGTCGCGGTGGACGCCGCGGGGCTCTTGGCGATCAACCAAAGCGAAGAGTTTTCGGCGAACTCGGGTTCGCGGTTGCTCACGAACATCTACTTGCTCAGCCCGGTCGCTGGCGACGGCACCGCTCGCCTCGCCATCGTCGATGGCCGCGGGGAACTTCGCGGCGAGTTGCAAGAGGTGGTCGCGGACCTCGCTGGCAAGACGACATACTTTAGCCAAAATCCAGTCTTAGTTCCGCAAGGCTCTTTGCTTCAAATCCAAGGCTTCGACGCAGCCGCCGATCAGGTCTTGTTGCGGTTTCAGGTCTTCGACGAGGTGTCGACCGAGGACATCGTCGCCCTGTGTGAGTGCACGGGGGACGGGGACGGGGATGGCGACGGAGATGGCGATGGCGACGGCGACGCATGTTGCCTCGAGTTCAGCGACGACGTCGTCAGCGCAGCGGGCAGCTATCTGCTGCAAGACGGCATCATGCAGCGCTACGACCCCAGCGCTGTCAACGACGGAGACATCACCTTCCAGTTCCCGCTCAACCCTGCGTTTGGCGCCCGCGTCGGCGCCATCGACGTCGGTACGATTTCGGTGCTGGTGAACTTCGACGGCAACGGAAACCCGATCAACGCACCCACGGTGGCACCGGCACTGGTCCAGACGATCGCGCTGCCCAACTCTGCCCTCGAGTGGAAGTTCGACGGCACCACCTGGCGAAACATCTGAGGACGAATCCATGGCCTACGACACGCCCATCCAACTCACTCCACGCATCATCGCCACGGTCGACACACCGGGCACTCGCACCAACGCCATCACGATGCAAGGCTGCTACGCCTACGTCAGTGACTTCGGCTCAGGTCCGGGGACCTTCGGAATCAACGTCTACGACATCAGCGACCCCGCCAACCCGGTACTGGTCCGCCGCTTCAACCAGTCGACGCCGCCCGCCGTCAACAACACGTACCGGCTCGTCGCGTCAGGACAGTACCTCTACGTCGCGGTCAACTCGCGGCTGATGATCTACGACATCAGCGACCCTGCCAACCCGGTTCGAGTCGCGCTCATCGGTGCTGGTGGCCAAGCGTTCGACGTCGACGTGCAAGGCGACATCCTCACGCTCGCCAACACGGGCGCCAACACCCGCGTGTACTCGGTGACCAACCCTGCGTCGCCGCAGTTTCTCGGGGCGGCATCCGGCGCCACTGCGTTCGTGTGCCAGCGAGGTCGGTTCGTGTACAGCACGGCCTACGCCGCACAGGACCTCGTCGCCATCGACCTGCAAGACCCTTTCAACCCCGTCGTGGTGGGCACCATCAACCTCGGCACGGCGACGGCGACGTTGCCGCTCGATGTCGAGGGGCAGTGTGGTCGGGCCTACGTGGCCATCGAGGGCTCCGATCCACAGATCGCCATCGTCGACATCAACGATCCCACCAACATGGTGGAGTTGGGCCGCTTCGGTCACAGCCTCGGTGGCAACACCAACGACATCTGCGCGATGGGCCGCTACATCGCCGTCGGCGACAGCCTCAGCTCGGGGCAAGGCATCGTCACGTTCTACGATGTGACCGACCCCCAAAACGTCACCGTCGCTGCGACGATCGACGTCGGGCAGTCCGCCGAGAGCTTGCGCGCCTACGGATCGCTTCTCTACGTGACCGACCGCCTTGCTGGCACCTTCGTGGTCATCCAACTGCGGGAACTCCAGCAAAGCCAAGCGGGCTACTTCCAGACTTTGGGCGCAGGCCAACTCGATGTGCAAGGCTCGGCGGCTGTCGGCGATGCACTTCGGGTCGGCTCGAGCATCAACGTCGGACAGCACGTGTATGCCGGTGAGCGCATCTCTGCTCGAAGGAGCATCGGGGTCGCCGAGCCACTGGTGCTTGCATCGCTTTCCGACCCAGGTCGACCTGGGTCCTTTGGCTGGGACGAAGACTATTTTTACTGGCGAGCTTCCACCGAGTGGAAGCGTGTCGCTGCGGGGGCGACGTCGGGCTCGGACCCGCACTGGTACCCGTGGAACAACCAAAACGACACGGGCATCACCGGCGTCGGCAACGGTGCCGCCGCTGCCAACATCATGTCGCTCACCGACGGAGGCTTTCGTCTGTTCGGCGAGAACATCTCCGACGTCACCGAGATCGAGGTCATCCCTACGTCCGCCGCAAGCGGCACTTCGAGCGGTGCGGTGACGACCGGGGGCGGCGTCTTCCCGTCGTTCAGCACCGTCTACACGCCGCCGAGCGGCTCGACGCCGGGCTACATCACCGTGACGGTCGACAGTCCGGCCCCAGCGGGCACGTACTGGATTCGAGGGCGCAACCCCGGCGGGAACTGGGTGCCCGCGCCCATCATCGTCTCGCCGGGCGCGGGATGAGCGCGTGTCGTACAGTCTGTGCGTATGGCGCAGACGTTCACCTACGACATCCGGGCTCGAGTCTTTGACGGCGTCGCCGAGGTCAACCTCCCCTCGCCTGAGGGTTTTGGCCAAGATCAGGTCGTCGAGGTCGACGCGGGGGCTGAGGCCGGCCTGATCTGCCTCAACCTCGACGACGAGGATTTTTCCGCCAACGGCGGCACGCGCGTCGTCAGCCAAGTCTACTTGCTGTCGCCGACGCCCGGCGCCGCTGGGGCTCGACTTGCGGTCGTCGACGGACGCGAGAGTTCTCGAGGCGAGCTTCAAGAAGTCATCGAAGACCTGACAGGCGATACCAAGTTCTTTCGCAGCCGACCGTTTTTGGTGCCGCAAGGATCGCTTCTCCAGCTGCAAGGCTTCGACGGCGGGACCGAGGACGTCTTGCTGCGCGTCCAAGTCGTCCCCGAGCCCAGCGCCAACCAGATCATTCAAGTGGCCTGCGCATGCGCTGGAGACGGAGACGGCGACGGCGATGGAGATGGCGATTTCGACGACTGCTACAACGTCGTCGCGTCGCTCAGCGATCTCCCCGATCCGGTCGGGGGCGTTCGAACGCTTCCGCAAAACCTCGCCACGCTGATTTGTGGCGTCATCGTCTTGCCTGCTGGCGAGTCGATCGTCGTGCCGAACTCGTCGATCTTGATCGGACGAGACCCCGACTTTGACGGGATTGTCGGTGACGTCGACGCGCCGCTCATCGATACCGAAGGCAACGGTCTCATCCTTCGCAAGATCTTTTTGGTCAACAGCAACGTCGGTGCCAACGCCTATTGCGCTCGAACGACATCGCTTCCATCGCCCAACAACCGGGTGAGCCGCTTCGAGCTCGTCTCGGTCAACGGCAATCGCGGCATCTTGATCGAGGACGCTTCGTTCATCTCGATGAACACCGTCATCAACCGATGCGACAATGAGGGCATCACCTTTTCGGGGACTTGCGATGCGATCACGATTGCCGCATACACCCAAAACAACCCCACGTCGCCGACCTCTCGCGGAATCGTGTTCTTGGCGGGGTCGTCCGTGGCGGCCGTCGACATCAACACGTCGCAGTTCGGTCTCCAGCAGACGACGCAAAACGCTGTGGTGGTCGAACCCGGCGCGACGCTCAACTTGGCTGGGTTTTTCGCCAACGCGTTTTTGGAACTTTTGGCTGCACCGCCGGCAACGGCTTTGGTCGGGCTTTCGCCCGACGGTCAGGCAGACATCGTCTTCACCGGAAACTTCGGGGTAGCCGACTCCAAAAACGGAGGCACGACGTCGATCTCCGCCAACCCCGGCTCGGTGACGACGATCGTCGGTGCTCCAGCGACGTGGGTACGCGTCGGCGCAGGAAACCCCGGTACGCACCCCTTGTTCGTGCTCGATATGGGCGCTGCTCGAGTGGCGCTCGACCAGCCTGCGGGATCCGAGTCTGCGCGGCTGGTCTACACCGGCGTCGAGCCGACATCCGCTCAAGTCTTCGCGGCGCTTTCTGTGGGTCCAGCGGCGCTTCTCGGTGCGATTTCGATCGGAGCGAGACTCGTGTACTTGCCTTCGGGCGGGGGCGCGACCCCGATCGACCCCTCGATCTTCACGGTTTCGGCGGGCTTGTTGCTCAGCGGTAACAGCATCGCCCTGACGGGGAGCCAGATCTTCAATCCGGGTGACGCACTCGCTGTGGAGGTCCAAAACGCCACGAGCGGAGCCCCCCTCGTCGTCGACTCGGTCAACATCGGCTTCGACGGCACGTAGTCGATACGCGCCCGCACACGGCCCCGTAGGCCCCGATCGCGGGAGCGACAAACGCGCTTGTCGTACAGTCTGGGCGCATGAGCCAGACGTTCACCTACGACATCGTCGCCCCCGTGTTCGACGGGACGACCCAGGTGGATCTGGATGCTCCGGAGGACTTCGGGCTCGACCAAGTCGTGCCCGTCGAGCGTGACAGAGCTGGTCTGATCGCGCTCAACCTCGACGGCGCGCCATTTTCCGCAAACAGCGGCTCGCGGATTGTCTCGCAACTCTACGTGCTGTCGCCGGTGCCTGGCGCAGCGGGCGCACGCATCGCCGTCGTCGACGGTCGCGGCGCCATCGGCGAACTCCAAGAACTCGTGGCGGACCTGAGCGGGGTGAGCAAGCTCTTTCGGCTGCGCCCCTTCATCGTGCCACAAGGCTCGCTTCTCCAAGTCGAAGGTCTCGATGGCGGCGTGCAAAGCGTTTTGGTCCGCATCCAGATCATCGCCGACCCGTCACCGGAAGAGCTTTTCCAAGTCGCCTGTGGGTGCAGCGGCGACGGTGACGGGGACGGGGATGGTGACGGAGACGGCATCACCGAGATCCGAAACATCGGTGGTGCGCCTGGGGAGATCTGGGCACAGACCGTCGGTGGCATTGCAGACCTACGGACGCTCGTCGGCGTCAACGGTGCGACGGTCACGACGATCGGCGACATCGTTCAGATTGACGGCGGCGGCGGGTCGTCCCCGGTGCTTGCGACTTCCTTCGCGGACAACACCACGCTCGACCTCAACGTGGGCACGGTGGCCACCGACGGCTTCATCGAAGTCGACATGTCGCTGTTCAACACGACCACGAACCAAACCGAGTCGGTGCGCTGGCAGTTCGCCGTGTCACCCACCGATGTCGGACTCGACACCCTTCAAGTCGACAGCGCGGGCTCATCCATCTTCGACGCGCTCGACCTCTCCGCTTTGATTTCCGGACCAAACGTCGTCGCCCGACTGACGGGAACCGGCGGCGGAGACATCATCGAAGTGCGCTACACGATACGAGCGATCCCGAGGTTGTAATGTCAAGAGGCTACGAAGACGTTGGCACAGGTCGAAACACGCAGTTCGGCAAAAACGGTTGTCGCATACGAAGCAACGCGGCTGCGCCATCGGGTGAGCGGCTTGAGGCTCGAAGCGCTGATGACCAAGACCCCCAGCGCGTTGCAGGGGCACAAGCTGTTGAGAGCGATGACTTCGTCACCCTCAACCAGCTGAACGCCGTAGCAAGCGCTCAACAAGTGTCAGCGACGGACAACCAGGACACAGGAAGCGGAACCTTTGTCCTTATCCCTGGCATGACGATCACGCCAGTTGCGGGCACCTACATCGTCTCATTTTCGGCGCAGGTGCAGCCATCCTTGTCTGCGGGAGAGATCACGCTTTTCGTTGGCGGCGTGGAGGTAGCCCACTCTCGTCGACAAGTCGCTTTGCTTGATGGTCAATCCGCAGAAACTCAAGCGCTCGTTTCCGTCAACGGCGTTCAGGCCATCGAGGCCCGCTACAGAAACCCAGGACCCGGCGATATCGACGTGTTTCAGCGCTCACTCATCGCCTTGCGAGTTCAGTAACCAAGCCGAAGTGCCCCTTTCGGCGTAAGTCGAACACCACCACCCAAGAGGATATCCACCATGAGTAGTCAACTTCTCCAAGGTCGCGTCGCTACCAACGTCCAGTTCGGAAAAGGCGGTCGCCGCGTCCGCGACAACACCGTCAACGGCCGCATGGAAATGCGAAACGCCGCCGACACCGGCTTCGTGCGGTGCGCCGGTCTGCCCGCCGTCGACCCCGAAGACTTCCTGACCTTCGCGCAGTTCCAAGCTCAAAGCCGGTGGATCGATCCGGTCGTGGCCTTGTCTCTGGTGGATGTCCCGCCGACCGGCAACCCCGGTACGATCGACGGCATCGCCGTCAACAACGGGGACCGGGTGGCGCTCAGCAATCAGACCAACCCGGTTGAAAACGGCGTCTGGATCGTCAACACGGGTGGTGCGTGGACGCGTCCTGGCGACTTTCCCACGGGTGGCGAAGCGGCCAACCGGACCTTCATGGTCCAGCAGGGGACCTCGGTGCAGGCCGAGTCGCAGTGGACCGTCAGCACCGACCCGCCCAACGACGTCATCGACACTGATCCTCTGACGCTCGTTCAGATCGCGGGTCCGGGCTCTGGTGTCACGTCGCTGACGAGCACCGCTGGCGACGTCACGCTCATCCCCGCTCCTGGTGCGCAGACGGGCGCCGTAACCATTTCGGCGCTGACGGAGGGACTCGGCATCCAGATCGGCGGCGGCGCAGGTGCATCGGCGGCCACGATCACGGCCGAGGTCATTCCGAACCCGGCGGGCGCGGGCCTCAGCCCCGTGCTCAGCAACGCTGCGGGCGCGGCCACCGTCCTGCGTAAGTTCGTGTCCGCGGGCGCGACTGTGACGATCACCATCGACGGCGATGGCAACCTCAACTTCGAGGCGTCGGGAACCGGGACGCCGTATACGCAGACCCTGTTCGTCGACCCGGCTGGCCTGGGTGCCAACAGCGGATTCGAAGCCAACAACCCGACCGACATCGACACGGCGCTCGCCACCGCCAACGCCAACGGCAACACGACGATCTTCTTTGCGGACGGCGTCTACACGGCCGCCGCCCCGATCGTCATCACGGGTGATGGCGTCCGATTCGCTGGTCTTGGCACACAAACGCTTGGTGCCCAGCAGGTTCAGATCACCAACACGGTGCAACTCGACGCGCCCAACTTCTCGGCGAGCGATGTCGCGTTCCAGGCTGCCGTCACCGACAACAACGGCGCCAACCGCTACTACGAAAACAGCAACTTCGAGGCGGGCTACACGGTCGTTGACCCCAGTGGCGACCTCATCCGCTTCAACGACTGCGTCGTAAACAGCTTCAACACCACCGGCACGTCGGGCACCACCAACAGCTACTCCTTCACCGGATCTGTCATCGGTGTCTTCGGCAACCCGAGCTTGGTGCTCGGCCATGGCGGCACCGGTTCCGTCACGGTCCAGATCCAAGACGCGCTCGAAGTTGGCGATGTCGAGTTCGGCCAAAGTTCGACCGCTACCGCTGCCGTCTTGGCTACGTCGGTCCAGCGCATGAGCGCAATCACGGACTCGGGTACGCCCCCGAGTTCGTTCCTTGAGCTTCGGGACGTCAGCTGCTCGAGCATCAACATGCCCAACAGCGCGGGAGGCAACGTCAACCTCTCCAACGTCATCGTGGGGGCACTGGGCAACCCGTCGCCCATCGTCACGGGTGCGGGCATCTCCGAGGTCATTCTCGACGACGTCATCTTCGACCGTCAGACCTCGAGCATCGCCAACGAGGCGTCGGCCAACGATTTCGGTACGGCCGACGACATCGGCGCGGACTTCTCGGCCGCCAAGATCCAGACGACCCAACTCGCGGACCCGCCTCGAGTACTGGTCCAAGACCCCGCGAACGGGAACCTCGTCCAGTACGCGGATGCCTCCATCTTCGGACTCGCCACGCCGTACACGCAGACGCTGTTCGTCGATCCTGCTGGCTTGGCTGCGAACAGTGGCTTCGAAGCCAACGCGCCGACCGACATCGACACCGCGCTCGCTACGGCCAACGCCAACGGGAACACGACGATCTTCTTTTCGGACGGCGTCTACACGGCCTCGGCTCCGATCGTCATCACGGGTGATGGCGTTCGCTTTGCCGGGCTCGGCACGAAGACGGCCCTTGGTGCAAATCAAGTCGAGATCACCAATACGGTGCAACTCGATGCCCCCGACTTTGTCGCTAGCGACATCAACTTCCAAGCGGCCGTCACCGACAACAACGGTTCGAACCGCACGTTCGAAAACTGCCGCTTCGAGTCGAACTTCGACTTGGTCGGGCCTGGCACCGACGAGTTGGATTTCACCAACTGCATCATCGTCGGTGCCTTCAACGTCTCTGGCGCATCGGCGGGGACGTCGAACATCGACGTCTATGGCGGCGAGTTGATCGGTGGGTTCAACTTCACCCACAGCGGCACCGGCATCATCAACACCGATGTCGTCGGATGCGCGAACGTCGGCCCTGCGAGCCTCAACCACTCGTCGACGGGTGCACTGAGCTACCGGGTCTACAACGTCCCCGTCCATGGTGAGATCAGCGACGGCGTCGGCGCGATCAACACTGTCGAAATCCGTGATGTCCAAGTCGGTGCTGTGAGCCTGTCCAACGGCGGGGCAGGAAGCTCGCTCAGCGTCGTCGACACGCGTGTCGGTTCGGCTCTGGGAACGCCCGCAGCGATCAACGCGGGCGCTGGCTACGACCCCGTGGTCGTGTCCAACACGGTCTACGATCAGACCAACTCCACGATTGCCAACCCGACGCAGCCCACGGACGCCGCGACCGCGGACCAGTTCTCGCCCGAGTTCTTGGCGAGCGCCAAGATCCGGCTCACGCCGTTCACGGACGTCAACGAGCCGAACCTGCTCGTCAGCAACGCCAACACCAACGAGCTCGTTCAGGCGCTGCCCGCGAGCAGCCTGTTCGTCTCGTACTCGAGAACGATCTTCGTCGATCCGCTGGGTATTCCTGGCCCTGCCAACGACGGACGCAACCCGGCACGACCCACGGACTGGGCATCGGCTGTCGCAGCAGCGAACACCATCCCCGGCGTGCTCATCGTCCTCGCAGCCGGTACCTACTCAGATGGTGACGGTGTGGCTACGGGAACGGCCACGTTCACCAACAACAACACCCGAGTGGTCTCGCGCGACGGTCCTGGGTCGGCGATCATCGATGACAACGTCATCGTCAACAACGTCAACGGATTCGAGCTCGCGGGCGTCACTCTTGGAGCCGCCCTCGGCAATGCCATCGCATTCACGGACAGCTCCGATGTTCGAATCGACCAAGTCGTTCAAAACGGCGGCGTGTTCCTGATCGATGGGGCGAACATCGGCCAGGGCTTCAACATCACGGACAGTGATCTCCAAGATCTGACCATGACGGGCAGCCCAAGCGCGTCTGTGGTCATGGAAGGCGGTCGCATCCGTGCTGGCTCACCGTCGGGTGGTCTGATCACTTCGTTCAGTTCCGAAGGGAACGTCGGAGGTACGTTCCTTGGGCTCACCGAGATCGGAGGCGTGTCTCTCGGTCACTCGGGTTCTGGATCTTTCCTTCTCTCGCTGCTCCAGATCGGTCGCATCGGGCTCATGGCGGACAGTGTCAACGCCAGAACGCAGATGTCGATGGAAGAGGTTCGGTCCGTCGACGGGTTCGATTTCAGCTCGAGCACGGCGCCGGGCGGTCGACTGTTCATCAGGGACGTTTCGGTCCAAAGCGCGCTCAACAACCTCGTTCAGCCGATGCTGGTGAGCGCCGCCTACACGAACGGCACCTACCTGCACAACGTTCGCTTCGACCGTGAGACCTCGAACTTCAACGGTACGGAGGTCACCGCGAACAACGCCGCCACGGCCGATGAGAACGGCGCGGACTTCTCCGTCGCCAAGATCCAGACGGAGCAAAACGACGCAGCTCCGCAGTTCTTGGTTCAAGACCCGGCCAACGAAAACCTCGTCGAGTACCGCGATGCGGCCACGGTTCAAACGGCGCTTTCGGCGGGTCAAGGCATCGACGCCGACGAGCTCGCTAGCGACGTGGTCGCCACGCGCAACGTCACGAACGGAAACACCGGCTCTGGTGTTGCTGGAGTGCCTCTCATCATCTCGGCCACGTTCGCTGGCCAAGGCGATGGAACGGTCACGGTGGGCCCGCTGCCCGACAACGCTCGAGTGACGCAGACCAAACTGCTGATCTCGTCCGCCGCCGCTGCCGGCAACGCCAACCTCGGCTACAACGGCGGCACGGGCATCGAGCTTCAAAACGGAGCGGTGGCCAACGATGTGACGATCGCGGACACCTACGAGGTCACCGACCTGATCCCGAACACGGCGGGCGCGCAGGACGTCGAACTCGTCTTCTCGGGCATGACCGGCACCGTCGACGGCGAGGTCATGGTCGAGTACTACATCCTCGAAGCGCCCTGATCTTCCGTAGTGCGCACACGGAAAGGCGTCGGGTTCAGCCCGACGCCTTTTTTCGTTGGAAGTACGCGTCGATGGAAGTGTAGACGGGCACCTTCGGAAGACTCTCGATCAAGTACTCACCGTAGCGCTTGGTCGTGACGCGTCGGTCCAAGACGACGACGGCCCCCCCATCGGAGGTGCGTCGGATCAACCGGCCAAAGCCTTGCTTGAGCGTGATCGCGGCCTTCGGAAGCGAGTAGTCACGAAAGCCGTTGGGTCGGTTGCTCAAGATGTAGTGGACTGGGTCGCTCATCATGGGGAACGGGACCCGGTCGATGGTGACGGCCGTCATGCCAGGCACGTCGACCCCCTCCCAAAAGCTCAGCGTCCCGAACAGCGCTGCGTCGTTGGCCTCTGCGAAGCGTTGCAAGATGGCCTTGTTCGGCGCCTCGCCCTGCGCCACGACCACGTGGCCCGTGCGGTGCCCTCGAGCGCGCCAGGCCCGTGCTGCTGCCTCGAGCCGAGCTCGGCTCGTGAACAGACACAAGACCCGACCGTGCGCTTGGGCGAGGAACTCGCAGACGTGGTCTGTGACGGCGTCTGCGTAGCGCTTGTCTTTGGGGTCGGGCATCGTGTCGGGCACGATGAGCGCCGCCTGGCGCTGGTAGTCGAAGGGAGATTCGACGATCAGCGGGCGGTAGTCCACCATGCCGACCTCCGAGGCGAAAAAGTCGAGCTTGCCGCCTGCCGAGAGCGTCGCGCTGGTTGCGATCACCGTGGGCTTTTGGTCCATCAGCAACTCGGAGAGAACGATGGACGGGTCGAGCAAGCGGCTTCGCAGTTGAGGTCGTCGGCTTCGGCCCTTGGCCTCGATCGAGTAGACGTGCGTGGTTTTGAGCTTCATCGACGAGACGACGCCTTGGTGCATGTCATGGCATCGCTGCGCAGCTCGACGCATCTTGCTCGCTTGGGCGATCTTTCGCTTCGACGCCTCTTCGTCGCCTTCACGCATCGCCTCGCGGGCATCTTCGGCGAGCGTCGACGACAACTGCGCGAACTTGGCAGCCGAGAGCGCGATGTGCTCCGCCGTTTCTTGCCAACCCGGCGCGACGTTGGGCCGAAGTAGGCACACGTCGTTGTAGTCGTCGGTGTCGGCGTAGGCTTCGAGACGGTCCATGAACATCTCGCCATGGGCCACCAAGTCTTTGGAGAGGTTCTCGTCGTGCTCTTTGAGACGCTTTCCGAGTCGGTCGACGGCGCCTGCGGTCATCTGAACGCCGTAGGTTTCTCGGGCCACGCCAGCGAGTCGGTGGGCCTCGTCGCAGATCACGATGCTCGACTTGCCGAGGACGGGCCCGCCATAGGCCAGGTCAAGGCACAGTAGGTGATAGTTCGTGATGACGATGTCGGCTTCTTTGACGGCCGCGCGCGCTCGCAGCATGTGGCACGCTTCGGCCTGAGGGCAGCCGCGCTTGCCCTTGCAGTCGTCCGACGTGGTCGAGACCATCGACCATGCCCGGTCGCTCGGCGTGACCTTGAGCTCGCTCTTGTCGCCGGTGGCCGTCAGCGCGGCCCAATCCCGAAGATCTTTGACCTCGGCTGCGAGAATGGAGTCGTCCGACAAGATGCGTTGCTGGGCGCGCTCTTCGTCGACGTCCTTTTTCCCGAACGCCGCCTCCATGCACAGGTAGTTGCTCATGCCTTTGGCGATGGCGAACTGAAAGCCACCGATGAGGCGCTGCAACATCGGGAGGTCTTTGTTGGCCAGCTGCTCTTGGAGAGCGATGTTGGCCGTGGCGATGATGACGCGGGCCGATGGGCGTGTCTGCTGGCCCGCGGGGGCACTTTTCGCGTCTCGAGCGGCGCGCTTTTTGTCCCGAAGCACGTGGAGCACCGCGGGGACGCCGTAGGCAAAGCTCTTGCCCGTGCCGGTCGGCGCCTCACAGGCGAGGTGGTGCTTGTCGGTGATGGCGTCGGCCACGGCAAGGGCCATCTCGATCTGGGTCGGCCGCGGCGCGTACCCCTCGATCGCATGGGCGAGGGGGCCGTCGTCTTCAAAGAAGGCGCGCACCTCGTCAGCGAGGCGAAGGTGTACGAGCTTGGGCACGGTCGAACTCCAGATGAGACTCGATGTAAGGCGGCGACGTGTTCACCGCGAGCCAGTCAAACGCCTTGATGCCGGCGTGCTCAAACTGAAAGACGCCCTCATACCAAAAGGCTCGGCCTCGCCAGGGACCCAGTCGACAGATGAGCACGCGACGCGTCAAAACGAGAAGTCGGGTGCGACCGACGTCCGCGCGTCTTCGATCCACTCGGCGTCTTTGAACGGCGCGAGCACGTCGGCGATGACCGGGAAGTCGGTGAGGTCTTGGTCAAGAAGCGCTGCGATCTTGCGTCGCTTCTTGATGACGCGCTTCTCCCATGTCTCCATCACGTCTTGCATGTCGTCTCGTGAGAGCTTTCGGCAATCCTGCTTGAAGGCTTCGGCGTTGACCTTGCGCTCTTTGATCGCGCGATTGGAGGCGTTCGGGTGCAGCGTTTCGAGCACGCGGTGAAGCGACTTGGGCACGCAGCGGAGCAACTCGATCTCGAGGCACTTGTCGACCTTGTCGAGTGCGGTGAGCAACTCGATGCAAGCCGTCCTCGCCTCGACGGCGCGCTCCAGTATGGCTTCAAACTCTTTGGTGTGTTGGGTCATCATTTTTGTTCTCCGGGCTGTCGCCCAAGTAGCACTTCACATGAGCGTCGAAGCAGGTCTTGGAACTCATCGCTTTGAAAAAAGTCGATTTCAATGTCGCAGACAAGATCACCTGCTTCATTCGCAAGAAAACGTCCGATCGCATCTATGGATGTAGCCCCATTTGGATGGGCGGCAAGACGCAAGTGCTTGATGATCTCTGAGCACGCGGCGTGGTTTTGTTCGATCTCCTCAAGGTCGGCGGGGATGCGCGGCTTTAGGTAATCGCCTAAGAACACAACATCCTCCTCCCCCTCTAAAGCGTCGGACAAGTCCAGCATTGGACCTTCGGGGAAGTCTTCGACGCCTATTTCTTTGAGGCGCCGAACATATACCAGGGCGGCCTCTTGGACTTTCAAGAAGATCTTCATCTTAGATGCGCAGAGATCTACCAAGCATTGGTAAAGGTGCGGGTACTTGGCTTTGAAATCGGCGGCAGATACTCTGCATGGATACGGCATGTTAGTTTTCTCCGTCTGTTGTCGTTGCGCCTTGGCTCGGGTCGCCCCCGCCATGATGGCCAAGTAGTGATCGTGGCCGTGGTACTCAGGCATGTCGGCCTCGCATAACCTGCTCGACCAACGCGACTTCATCTTGCCGCAGTGAGCGGAGGATGTAGCACGCATGAAGTTGGTCTTCGGGAACCGGGATGAGCGTCGAAAAGGGCAGGCCGCGCTCGCCGACGCCCGAAAGTTGTTCGCCTGCTTTGACCTTTGCGGCGTCTACCCACTTTTGCTTCCACCGACAAACCTGGATGGCGCGTCCGCTGTTGCGAAGCCGGCTCACCGAAGACATCCAGCACCAGCCCATCGGTTCGGGGAGTTGACGGATGTCGAGCATGTGCTTCCACTGGCCATCGGTGCGAATGCATGGCGAAGGGACAGCCCAAGGATCGTTGTCCGGACCACTCCATCTGTCTTCGTTCACCCACGCCTGCGCGTTCAAAATGGCTTGGCGCTGGGGCTCAGAGAATCTCTCAAGTTCGATGACGTCGATCTCAGGCACGCATCTTCTCCCAGTCGACGTACTCGCCAACCGTGCTCGAGCCAACGCACCATTTTTTCCCAGCGGGATCTTTGTGACGGCTCGGGCACATCCCTTCGTTCGTAGGCTTTCCCTTGACGATGCGCCCGCACTTGGTGCACTTGACGAAGTTGTTGGCTGCGACGAGCTCACCAGAGCCCCGCACGGCGGCCAAGATCGATGAATGCGTAGCCAGCCACGACTGGTACGACGCCGTTGCCACAGGCTCTAAGCCGGTCCACCCGATTGGAAAGCCCATCAGGTGCTCCACGAACAAGACGTTGAGCACCATCTTGGCCCTCCCCTTGTTGTCCCGGTCGATCTCGGGGGACTGCTGCGGCGAGGTCGGGGTATTCAGCGAGTAGTCGGGTCCATCCCCGGACATCGAATCGTCCTGGCGGGAAGGCCGGGATGCCGACATGGCCTTGACGTGCTCGCGCATCGCATCGGTCAGCGTGGTGCCCGAGTTCATGATCCCGGTCGTGGTCGTGTGACGCGCCGAGCTGGCCGCGTCCGTCGTGACCGCCGTTGGCCACGACGGGTCCACCGTTTCGAGCGCGACCACGTTGAGCGGCGGCGTGTTGCGCCTCGTCTGGCTCTCCCCCGCGTTGTTGGCCGCGTCCTGCGTCGTCGGGGTCGGGAACATCCCCTTGCGAGCCATCGTCTCGAGGCTGGGCGTCCCTGCGCTTGGCCGCTCGTTCTCGCCGCCGACGCCGTTGATCCCATTTTGCGAGCTCCCATACTGCGTCGCCGCGGGCGTGGGATACGAGGTCTCTTTGGTAGGCGAGACAAAACCAGCGCTGTCTTTCGTGGGGAGCGCCCATCGGCGACTCGTTCGCGGCATACAGGTCCCACTCCGCATCGAACCCCGCCGCGTGAAGGTCACCGAGGATGTCTCCGAGGCAAACAACGACACCTGGCACGTTCTCCAAGAAGACGAGGTCGGGTCCCACTTCGCGTATGATGCGGGCGACGTCGGGCCAGAGGTATCTCTCGTCGTCCGCACCAAGACGCTTGCCGGCCTGCGAAAAGGGCGGGCACGGGAAACCCGCAGCGATGAGATCCACTTGGCCACGCCAGGGTCGTCCATCGAAACTGCACAGGTCAGTCCAAATCGGACAAGGGTCAACGAGCCCCTCTTGCATCCGGCGAGCAAGGTCTTCCACGACGTAGGCTTCCCTTTCCGCGAGACAGACGGTTCGGGGAACGAGTCTTCGAGCCTGCGTTGAAGCTCCGCCGTCGAGAGCTTCGACGGCAAGGCGGACGCCAAGTTCGAGTCCGCCCACGCCTGCGCAGAGCCCGAGGACGTTGAGGGTGGGGGTAAGATCCACATTCACGATCATGCGCCGTAGATCGGCGGTTGGCCAAGGGCGGCGATCTTCTCCGACAGATTTTTCCACAACGCTTGGTCGGCGTAGCCAAGGCGTTGAACCTCATGGCCGATGTCGAGAAGGTCCAAGGAGATCTGCTTGTCCACTTGGGCCAGCACTTCGAGACCGTCAAGTCCGCCTACGGCCAGCACGAGTTGCTTGGACCAGTGTTCGACAAGCGACAAGGCGACTTCTCGATCGCAGGTGGGGTCATCGACCTGCGCGGAAGCCTTTTGCAATCGGTCAAATGCAACCCGCATCGACTCAAAATGCGCAAGTTGTTTACGAAGAACCGCGACCTGAGTACGAAGTTCGACTTCGTTTTGATGAGAATCTTTGAGCGCTAGGTCCCAAAATCGCTGGGCGACCTCGCGTTCTCGGACGGTCAGACCCTCAGCGGCTTTGTAAAAAGTGGCGCGACGACGCTCGATGGCGAACGCGTATGCAACGCTAGCCATAGCGCTGATGTTGCACGCCAAAAAATGTCTGATGTGCTTGCCCATGGTCTTCACGCTCGCATGCCGGACTCGTAAGGTCGCGGCAACACCAAGGTCTCACGGATGGTGGTCACCGCGCTACGGGCATCGTCGGGCAGCAGGTTGTCGAGCTTGGTGCACAGGTTGTCGAGGTCGTCGACGAACGTCGTCAACGCGCCGTCGTACATGACCTTGAGGCGCATCACGGCTTCGAGGTGAAGTAGCTGGTTGTCAGGGTCGTCCCATGCCTTGCTGTTGCGCGACCACTGATGCGCGAGCGCTTCGAGGGCAGCTCGTCCCTTGGCCACCACCATCAGGTAGTCGTAGGCATAGCCGCTGCGGTCGTGAAGCAGGTGAAGGTTGGCGTCGACGCTCGGCGCAAGCGCCCGGTGATGCCTCTCGAACACGAGCGCGACCCAGATCGGCGCCATCTCATCGTAGATGAGCGTGTCGGCCAGCCATTTCTCGAGCACGTCGAGTTTGGCGCGCTGTGCGGACGCGTCTTCGACCTTGGCGTGGATCTCCGCAGCGCGGTCGCTGCCCTCGATGGTGATGCTGTGGTACCCCATGATGCTTCCGGAAGGGTAATACCGTAGCCCCCTCGTTGTCCAGCACAGATCACGAAACAACGAAAGGCTTGCATTTTCCGTGTACTTTCCGGAAGGTAACAGGCGTGCAACCGCACCAACCGCCGCGCGACCACGTACTGGGGTCGCTCAAACGCCACCGCCTCCACTCCCGAGAGCCTCGAGACCAAGCAGCGTCACGGTCATGGCTCGACGAAGCAAGGGCGGTGCCGTACCACGAGCGACCACCGTTGGATCGTCTCGCGCTGCGTGTCGTGCTCATCATCGTGACCGTGTTGGCGCTGCAACACCTCGCTCACCAAAGGAACGCATCATGTCTGACCAGTCCACCAGCCTCGCCAAGCCCGAAGTGACCCCTGCCAACGAGGTCACCGTCATCCCTCGCGCTGACGGTGTCCACCCGGCGCAGTCGCTTCTCCCGAGTCACGAGCAACTTCAACTCGTGACCACGCTCGCCCACATGGCGAGCCTCAATCCCGAGATGAGAAACTACAACCCCAACGAGGGCGGCGTGGCCAAGGCGCAGCTGACCTTGCTCAAGGGGCTGTCGCTTGGCATCCCGGCCATCGACGCGCTCGACCACGTCTACGTCGTCAACGGCCGCACGGCGCTGTCGGGGCAGATGATGCTGCGCCTCATCATGGTGGCGTGGGACCAGCACCACCGCGGCGCCGGCTCGCCCATCGAATGGGATAACAACATGGACCCGAATCAGGGCCAGCGTTGCCGGATGCGGCGATCGCCGAAAGATGAGTGGAGCCAGTGGTTCGAGTTCACGCGAGAAAAAGCGGACGCTGCGGGGCTTCTCTACTTTTGGAAGGACGGCGAAAAGAAAGAGACGACGACGTGGAAGGCGTACTTCGTCGACATGTGCCGCTGGCGCTGCATCGCCGCCGCCGCCAAGATCGTCTTCCCCGACGTCATCCAAGGCTGCTACCTCAAAGATGAGCTCACGAGCGGCATCGGTCTCAAGCACAACGCCGCGCGCTCGACGGACGAAAAGCCGCCGGAGGACAAGCGAGGGGGGAAAAACAGCAAGCAGCAGCAGCAAATCCGACCGCTGCCCAAAGATCACCCCAAGCTCAAGCAGATCAGCGACCTGCTCGACTCGGTCGCGCAGATGTGGGGCCAAGCCGGCAAGAAGGGCCTCAAAGAGATCACGCAGTTCCGTGACGACATGCGCAATCGCATGCTCGAGGTGGAGTTCGGCAAAGGCAAAAAGCCGGTCTACACCGAAGAGGCCGTCGACCGTATGATCGAAGGGCTCAGCGATATCGAAAAGCGCTTCGCGGAGCAGCAAAACGGCGAGAACGCGAACACTGCGGCGCCACAGGCTGAGGCGCCCACCGAGCCCGCCAACGATCAACAGCCACCACCAGAGCCGGAAGGCGAAAAGACGGAGTAACGTGAAAGGACACTCGGAGGAAACGAAAACACGGGCCATCGAGCTTCGACTATCCGATCGCAGTGAGTGGACGCTCACCGCGATCGGTCAGAAGCTCGGTGTCTCTCCACGGTCGATACGGGCATGGTTCCGCAAGGCCGAGAAGGACAACCCCAAGTGGCGAGGCAAGCTCCTGACGGGCTGCCAGGAGCGTCGCTACGACCGGGCCAAGATCCTCCGAGAACTCAATGCCACCAAGCCAAACGGGCAGCCCAAGTACACAAGGAAACAGATCGCCGAGAAACACGGGTGCAGCGCCAAGTTCCTGTCTGATCTCGCCACCGGAAGGATTCAGCCCTGATGATCAAAGACCTCGCACTACTTCAACACACCGAGATCCGCCTCAAGGCAGGTCCCGGACAAGCCACCATCACGCTCGTCAAGCACAAAGACGGCTACACCGCGAAGCTGCGAGCTGAGGCGCACGGCAAGGTCCACGAGGCGTCGCAAGAGTTCGGTCTCAACGCGGGCGCCATCGAGAAAGCCAAGACGATTGGCCCGATGCTTCGCAAGGGCGTCGACCTCTTGGAGATCACCCACAACACCGAGGCCGAAGGTTTCGACGTCGATCTTCTCGTCAAAGACGACCAGGGCAACGAGAGCACCAACACGCTCCGTCTCCCGATCAAAAAGAGCCAGTTGATGCAGTTCCTCGAACTCGTCAACTCGATTCGCTCGCTCAACCAAGGACTACTCGACAAGGTGGACGACAAATGAGTGACCAAGAGAAAGACGAAGACAAGTTCTCCCTGCCCGACGACTTCATGAACGCGATCCGCGGAAAGCCTCAAGTTCCGCAAAAGGAATCCTTCGCAGCTCCAGGTGAAAGGACCGTCGTCGACCAAGAGACGGGCGTGCCCCTTCTCGGGCGACCCAAGCTCCAGTCGTGGCCGCTCGGACCGTTCAACCTCGAGTTGCCTCCCAACCCCAACCTCGACCCGCGCGCGCTGTTCAACCATGCGTACAGCCACCCTACGCTGTCGGTCGAGACGCGAGAGATGTCGGCGGCGATGGTCGCGTGGATGGCCTCGTCCATCGCGTTCACGCAACTCGCGGCGCATCACAACAGCTTGCTCGAGGCGTTCCAAAACCTCTGGCAAGACCACGAGAGCCTCAAGGCGGACCACCAAGCTCTGCTCGTGCAACTGGGCAAGGCCGGCATCATCGACGTTCACTTCGACGAGTCCCCGGTCGAGGGGGACCCGTGGCAAGAGGGTCCGGACGGGGCCCTGTACGCGCGCTACGGCAGCGCGATCGCCCAGATCCGTCGCGTCCTCTACGTCGAGGTCGGCAACAACGGTCACAAGGCCGTGGTGGACGCCACGCATGGCGAGAGCATCGAGGGCACCCAAGAGGGCTACCAGCTGCTGATCGACGGGCGTCCGGTGGGACTGTTCGACGACATCGAAGAGGCCAAGACATTCACGCCCGAAGATGATGAGGACGAAGAGGACGGCGAAGTCGGTGCCGATGGAAACGCCGATGCCGAAGAGACGACCGCCGACGATGGTCCCCAGGATGAAGACGAAGGGGATGACGCGAGCGACGATGACGACGACCTTGAAGGTCTCGACGAAGAGGGCAAGCGCGCCGTGCAAAAGGCCAACGAGGTAGCCTCCGAGGCGGCCTCCGAGGACTGACCGCTCGTGAGCGGTCTGCACTGCTCGTTTTGTGGAAAGAACGAGGCCGAGGCCCGGCACATCGTTGCCGGGCCTTCGGTCTACATCTGTGACGAGTGCGTTGGACTTTGCGTCGATGTCTTGCGTGACAAGGGCATCGCCGTAGGAACCTTCATCGATGTCACACCCAAGGAAGACCATGGCGGAAAAGAAACTCAACGGTAGCTACGTCAAGGGGCGAGAGATCACGACCGACATGGTCGGCCAAGTCGCGGAACTTCACTCTGACCCACCCATGCGGTGGATCATCGGCGAAGAGCGAGGGACGCTTTATGGCTCGGTGCCCAACGGTCCCGCGACGCCCCGACTGTTTCGCGTCGACGACGGTCATCTCGGCAAGATCGAGGACCCGTGCAGCGTCACGTACCAATGGAAAGAGTTTTTCGTCTACCACCCCGACCAAGCGCCAGTCGGCGTCTACGAGGACGCGTGATGCCCGTCAATGTCCCTCAAGAACAGCCCGGCGTAGCGCTGTGTGACTTTCGGACCAAACACATGGTCGTCACCAAAAAGCGCTTGATGGACGAACTCAAGCGAAATGGCGGCGTCCAAGGCATCCTCAAAGAAGTGCCGGAAGGCATGGGGCTCGCCGACATCTTGCAGGCGCTCGACGACGATCCACGAGAGGTGATTCCGTTGTCGCCCTGCGACAATCAGCTTCCCTCCGGGGAGTGCGGGGGGCATCGGTAGTGGAGGTCTTTGTCATCATGGAGCGGCACGGCCAGCAACCTTCGGCGGTCGTGCGCACCCGCGAAGACGTTGAGGCGTGGTTCGACGAGAGCTACCCCAAAAGGTGGAAGCCGACCCCGTTTGGCCGATACGAAGTCGAGGGATTTCGTGAGGACAAGCTCGACGCTCACGAGTTCATCGTGACCGCCATGGAGGTCAGGTCCCTTGTTTGACACGACGCTCGTCGACCCCAAAAAGCTCCGCGAAAAGTTTTGCTGGACGCAGGTCGAGCTCGCGCGCGTCTTGGGGGTCTCGTCGACGACGGTGGTGCGGTGGGAGAAGTTTTCCACCACCCCCAACATCACGATCCAAAAGTGCTTGCTTCGTGAGATCGCCAAGATCGCCGACGAGCCGAAGGCTCGAAAGGTCATGCACTGCCTGCTCGTCGAGTGCCGCAACGGGACGTTTCGCGGCGCCTACCGCCTGCTTCAACACCTCTACGACAAAGATTCCTTCAATGCCTGGATCGAAGCCCAGCCCTGAGTTCGAAGAGATCCGAACCAAGCTCTCTGCCTATCAGTACCGGTACTCGTGCGAGAAGGAACTTCAAGACGGACTCGAGAAGGTGCTCCAGACGATGGAGATCGAGCACGTGAGGGAGCACAGCCTGAGCCCGACCGACAAGGTCGACTTTTTCCTGCTGAGTTCGATTGCGCTGGAGGTGAAGATCCAAGAAAGCCTGACGGCGGTGACGCGTCAGCTGCATCGGTACGCCCAGCATCCGGAGGTCAAAGAGTTGCTCTTGGTGACCACCAAAAGCAGTCATCGCGCGGTGGCCGAAGAGATGAACAAAAAGCCCGTCCGTGTCTTGTATCTCGGTCTGGGCGCGTTGTAGCCGACGACAGGATCTACTACGGGACGGCGACGTTCTCGGCCGACAGCGCGAGCCCTCGTGGCCTTGGCTGGTGGGAGTTAGATCTCCATCCCCACATCGCCATCATCGCCAAGCGCATCTTCCCGAAGATCAAAGGCCACGATCAGGGCACGCTGCGCGTGCTGGCCACCGATGAAGCGTGCCGCGACCTCGAATGGCTCATCGACCGCTATCCGCTCCACGTCCGACGCCGTGGCAGCATCCGAACGGCCAATGACATCATCGAGCGTCGAGCTCGGGCTTTCGATGAGACGCTGCGCACCGCGTGGACGATCATCCAAGGTGACTACGCACCGCCGTCGTTCGAGATGGCGCTCCCGCCACGCGAGTATCAAAAACAGGCGGCGTCGCTGTGCCACGCGGTGGGCGGCATGCTACTCGCGGACGACCTCGGCGTCGGCAAGACGGTGTCGGGCATCACGCTGCTGACGATGCCGAATGCGCTCCCGGC
This sequence comes from uncultured Flavipsychrobacter sp., assembly GCA_964531655.1. Taxonomy (GTDB): domain Bacteria; phylum Bacteroidota; class Bacteroidia; order Chitinophagales; family Chitinophagaceae; genus UBA5543. The sequence continues at coordinate 54,593 of CAZHDM010000009.1, read as the reverse complement.
GGTGGTCGTGGTGCCCACGCACCTCCAACGCCACTGGGAAGCGAAGCTCGACATCTTCGCCCCGCATCTTCATCACCACACGCTCAAGAAGGGGACGCCCTACGACGTGCGCAAGAAGATGAAGGGCATCCAGCCCGATGTCTTCATCTCGACCTACGGCAAGCTCGACGGTTGGCGCGACGTGTTTCGCGGCGCAATGTCGACGGTGATCTACGACGAAGTCCAAGAGCTTCGCACGGGGCCTGGCAGCAACAAGTACTGGGCGTGCAAGGACATCGCGGATCACTGCAACTACCGGCTCGGGCTTTCTGCAACGCCCATCTACAACTACGGGGTCGAGTTTTGGAACCTGATGAGCGTGCTTCGGCCCGAGGTCGTCGGGAGCAAAGATGAGTTCCTGACGCAGTGGTGCACGAACTACAGCATCTATGGCGACGACTACAATCGTGGAACCCGAAAGGCCAAGATCGCCGACCCCAAGGCGTTCGGCTTTTACCTGCGAGAGAAGGGAGCGATGCTTCGGCGCACCCGCAAAGAGGTGGGCCGCGAGTTGCCGGACCTCACGCGCGTCGTCCAAGAGGTCGACTTCAACACCGACGTGCTCAAACAAGACGGCGACGCAGCTTCCGAACTTGCCTCGATCATCTTGTCGCAAAACGCGTCGGGACAAGAGCGGTTCCAAGCGAGCGGCCAGTTCGAGTCGTGGATGCGGCAGGCGACTGGGCTCGGCAAGGCGCCCTACGTGGCTGCGTTCGTGCGCATGCTGCTCGAACAAGACGACGAGCCCCTCGTGCTTTGCGGCTGGCACCGCGAGGTCTACTCGATCTGGATGGAGAAGCTCAAGAAGTTCAACCCGGTGATGTTCACCGGCAGCGAGAGCGAGTCGCAAAAAAGGCGTGCCGAAGAGGCATTCAAGTCGGGCGAGTCCAAGGTCTTCATCTTGAGCTTGCGTTCGGGCTCTGGCCTCGACGGTCTTCAACACGTATCTTCCCGGATCGTTTTTGGCGAGCTAGACTGGTCCGATGGCGTGCACGAGCAGTGCAACGGACGCCTGCACCGCGACGGCCAGACTCAACCGGTGTTCGCCTACTACCTCGTCTCCAACTCGCTTGCAGACCCCATCATGATCGACGTGCTGGGGGTCAAGCGACAGCAACTCGAGGGCGTCCGTGACCCGACCGGGGAGATCGTGCGACCCAAGACCGCCGACCCCGGTCACATCCGACGTCTCGCCGAGGCGTACATGAAAAGGAAACGATGACCACGTGTGAAGAGTTCAACGAGCGCCATCCCGTGGGCGGCAGCGTGAAGTTTCGTCTCGAAAACGGCGACGAGGGGATTAGCCAAACCGTCGAGCCAGCCGAAGACTACGAGGGCGTCCCGTCGGTGTGGACGAGGCTTTGCCGCCAGCCTGTTGCGCTTCGGAACATCCGGTCTTTGGTGCCGGAGTCCTTTGAGGGTCTACCGCATCTCTACACGCAGCAAGCCACGGCCGCGCGGGCGCGACAGCCCGATCTCTTGCCGGTGGGGTTCAGCGTCTCACCGAACCGCGAAAAGCCGACCGAGATCACCGTCGCCCCACAAACTATGGGCTTCCCGTTTGGCATGCGCGTGTTTGCGGAACGCGGGTTGTTCAGGATCACCGAGATCTCCATCAACACTCCGGTCTTGTCGATCCCGGTCGATGCGCATGCGTTCGACATCCCTGAGGCCCCTCTTTGGCACGAAGATCCTTCGACGTACCAAGGCGACACGCTTCGGTACGTCCGATTCCCCGAAGAGTTGATGGCTGCCGTCTCGAAGACATGCCCGCTGCGCATCGTCTTCAAGCCCATCATCAACCTCTCCGTCTTCCCCGAGTTTTCGGGCTACGTGGCCTTCAAGCTCCCTCCGCCGTTCGGGACGTATCCAGGTCGACCTGGGCTGCCTTACGGAGCCAACGGTCCGTGGGACCCGATGGCGGGCTCGCGGCGGTGACCCTTGCGCTGCGGGCGCGCCCCAGGTAAAACTGCGGGCTAGGAGAACCGCCGAATGCCCAGTAGCACGAGCCCCGCCAACAACCCCCGACTTCGTGGCCTCCGCAACGCCGGGAAAAAGCCTCAGCAAGAAGACGCTCGCACGCGAGCTCGACGCCGCAACGGACGCCCGGACAAGACGCGAAACGACTCCGAGCGCCTGTTTCGCCACGAGCAAGAGGAAGCGACCCCGACCGAGGGCCGTGGCCGAACACGACGCGTCGCGCGGCTCGACCCCAACGCCGCCGAGACGACCGCGACCGCTGCTGCGCCCGAGCGCCACGTGCACCCCTTCGAGCGCGTCGCGGAAGCCGTGGAGCGCGTGGACGCGACCTTGCAGGGCGTCGTCCGGGCCCTCAACCACGACGACCCCAGCGAGGTCGAGGCGCTCAAGGCCGAACTCGAGTCGCGCGACACCAAGATCTCGGCGCTCGAGGCCAAAATCGCCGAGCAGCAGGCCGAGTTGGACGAGATGCGTGAGCTTGCGGCACCTGAGGCCGCTCAGGACGGCGAGACGACGGCGGACTGAGCGGTTCGCGTCGCGCATCTCGCGTGTGTCGTACACTGCACGCGAGATGCGCCGATTCGCCGTGTTCCCTCTCGCCGTCACGATCTTCGCCGCCCCCGCCTTGAGCGGCTGCACCGCCGCCCAGCTGCGAAAGTCCGCAGATGCGATGGTGCGCATCGAAAAGGCCACCGAGGGGGTCGTGGAGGACGTGGACACCTTCGCCGCCGCGGAGAAAGAGCTCTGCGTCGCCCAAGACCTCCAGACCAAAGAGGCGCGCGCCGAGTGCATCGGCCCAGCTCTCAAGGCCGTGACGATCACCGAGGCCGCGACCCAGGCGCTGCGCGCGGCGCTGATCACGTTCTGGGAGCTTTACCCGGTGCTCGAGGCGAAGATCGAGCGCGGCGAGAAGCTCTCGGCCGAAGACCTCAAGCCTCTTTTCCAGGCCGCCGACCGCGTCCAGTCCGAGTACCGAAAGCTCTTGCCGATCATCGAAGAGGTCCGCGACTTGAGCCTCGTCGATGACGTCGAGCGCATGGTCGCTGCCAAGCGCCGCCTCGGAGGCATCTGATGGGCCAGCACTACGACAGCGACTACCACGGCGTCCTCGACTGGATCGTCGATGGCCAGTGGGAGTCGACGACCCAAGGCGACGATTTCGCCAGTGTCATCGACGAGATCGACGTCCCCAACACCACCCCAGAGCCGCACAACGCCGACACGATCGAAGCCTACGACGCGTTCATCGCCGAGGTAGAGCGCGCGCTCGACAAGTACTTGGGCGAGGACCAAGCCGCCGAGGTCGTCGTCGGCGAGGGCCTTCATGGCGCGGTCGTCGAAGTCTGGCACACGCTCGAGGGGGCGGGCGTGGGCGTATGGGACGGCGACTGGGAGCGCGATTACGGGGTGGACGGAGATCGTCTCGCCGAACAACTCGGCAACGACAAGAAGCTCTACGAGGCGTACCAACGTCTCTACAACGCCGTGGACTACGAAACCTACGAGCGGATGACGGAGTTGGTCGAAGAGCACCTCGGCGAGCAGCGAAAAGAGTCCAAGACCAGGAAGGGCCGCATGCGCAGGCTCAACCGGCGTGCGAATCAACTCGAGCATGTCGGCGGTGGGTGTCACGTCGGTCCTGGTAGCGAGGACATGGACTACCCGTGCACGGACGACTTCGTCGACTCGTCCACCGGCAAGATGCACACGATCCAGACGACCTACGACGAACACTTTTCTGCACCAACAAGGTACGGGGGAACGGTGGACGACTTGCCCAAACAACGACTTCTCAACGCCGCCCGTGGCACCAAGTGGTGCATCATCCGCGCCGTCTTCACCGACACCAACGACTACGGCTTCGTCACTTGGCACGTCGCGCCGTGGAACGCGTCGTGGGAGGGCCTTTACGCCCCGTACTCGAACTACTCACACGCCGAAGGCATCGCGGATGAGTTCGGCACCATGGCCCAGGAAGCCCACGATGACGTGGGATGGGCCAAGTGGGCGCTCGAAGACCCATGGGACTCAGGCGCCATCGACCATGCCGGCGACGGCCACTACTACAACATGATCTACCCCAGCATGGACTGGGACTCGTTTCAGCACGAGGTCCCCGACAACTGGGATCAGATGGACACCGACGAGCAGCAAGAGTGGGCCGAGCAGTACGACAGCGAGCATGGGTCGTTGTCGGTGCATCTCCAAGTCGAGGTCATCGGTTGCTACGAAGACCCCAACGACGCTTTCAAGGTGATCTGGAACGACCACAACTTCGGCATCGGCGGCAAGGCGAAGTTGTGGAACTACGACTACGACGACAAAGGCGGCTACTACGTCGACGAAGAGATCGACCCCTACGATGTGGCCAAGGGCGCCGTGGAGATCGAGTTCGATTCAGGCGTATCCCCGCGCAAGAGGAAGATGCGCAAGCTCAACAAGGCGGAGACGCGGCGCCTCAAAAACCGCCTCATGAAAGGCTGAGCCATGCAAGTACTCGAGATCATCCTCAAGTGGATTCCCCGCATCTTCAAGATCGTCAAAAAGGCCATCGACGAGAAGGCCAGCGACGAAGAGATCCGGCGCCGGATCGCCTCGTCCGACGTGATCCTCGAAAGCGAGCTCGCCACGCTGCGCAGCCGCAAGCAAGACCTCAAGGATTACATCGAGAGCGGCTCGTGAACGCGAACGCCAAGGCGCAGATGGAGGCGACCCAAGAGGCCCTCAAGGTCATGCGTCGCATGCAGGACTTGGGGGTCTTGTCAGGCCCGCGAGTCTACGTTCGCACGCAGCCCAAGCCCAACGCCAAGATCCTCTGGCGCTGAGCTACAAGACGAGCCCGAGGTCGATGACGACCGCTCGCGGCTCGTCTTTGCCTTCAAGCACCCCGACGTTTTTCAGCGCCCAGTCGTAGAGCACCTCGTCGGGATTCCATTCGCCCGCGGTAGCGATGAAAGCGGCGCCCGACTCGAGGTCGACGACGAACTGATGGGCGATCTCTTCCATGTCGTCCCACTCGGGCATGCGAGCGAGCGTCCGGTCGTCGGCCATCTCAGGAAAGTCCTGAGCTTGCCGACCTTCGAGGTACCACACGGCATCTTCAAGGGCGCTCGCAACGACCGGAGCTGCGTAGCCAGAGATCTTCGGGTATCTGGACTTGTCGAGGTCTTTGTGCCGATGCGCACGATCCTGAACGATGATGACGGAGTTCTCGTCGTCGATGACGTCGAGGATCGGCGCCACACCACGAGGGCCCTCTTGCATCGCTCGCTCAGCGACCACGATGGTGTTGGGGTCCTCGGTGACCTTGAGCACCACCGAGGTGCCCCAGATCTCCGCCCCGTAGACATCGGTGTCGATGCCGCTGTCGAGGTACGTCACACCACGGACGTCAAAACCAGGACGCTCTCGCTCAATGACCTCTTGGACGCGACGCGCTTGGTCGTCGTTGCTCATGCGGCCTCCGGCATGGATAGGTCTGTGGGCACCTGGATGCCCTTTTCGAGCAGCGTCTCACGCAGCGACTTGGCGCGAGAGAGGTCGAGGAAGTCCCAACGAAAGAAGATGTCGCCGTCGTCACGGGCAACCGGAACGAGCACCTCGTTGATGAAAAAGGCGTCGGGATCGCGCGGCTTGTTGGCGTAGGCCGAGTGGCAGGTGAACTCGCGGATCGGGTGACCCTCTTGACGAGCGAGGTCGACGATGGTCTTCACGTCTTTGCGGAGGTCTCGGACGTAGGTCGCATCCTTGAGCAAGTTGCGACCGCTGTGGCCATCCCACGCGCAGCCGATGAAGTGCCGGTTGGAGCCGTCGCCGTGGTAGGACCACACGTCGAACGGGAGGTTGAGGTAGAGCACCGAGTTGGGCGCCAAGATGCAGTGGTAGGACTGCTGGCGGTATCGGTAGCCGAGCGCCTCAGCGCGTGCCCACGCTTCATGGTCGATGACGTCGACGTCGTAGGTGCGCCAGTTGTCCCACGCGACGGACTTGGCCAAAAAGCGGTTGATGTCGCGTCGCCGCGGCGCGAAGCCAGGGTGCACGCCCGTGTGGTGCCAGCAAAGCCCTTGCTTGACCGTCGTCCGGTTGAGCTTCCACTTTCGCACGCCACGGTCGCGCAGACGGATATGCCGCTGATCGTAGACCGCGTAGAGAAAATCGTTGCTCGCGTCCTCGCTCATCTCCGCGAGCAGGGCGATCTCTTCTTGCAGCTGAGGCAGGCGGTCGGCCAAGACGATGCCACCGCGGACGAGCTCACTCACCGGCTCGACGAACATCGGGATCTTGGCGCGAATGCTGCTCAAAAGGCGATTGGCGGGCACGTGGACAGCCTACCTCTTGCGCACTTCGCGTCCCACCAAACGGCCAGGGTCGCGCGTGCTACGCTACTTGCGTCCCGATGTCGTCGATCCTCGAACATCGTCCCCGACCGGCGCCTCTCCAAGTGTTCGACACGTGGAGCCCCATCTACTTTTTCATCGGGATCTTGATGCGCAACGCCGGCTTCTCCGTTGGGAAGATGATCGCCTTGGGCCTCACCTTTCAAGGCATGCGAGGGTTGTTCGCCTTTTTCGAAGGCAAAGAGCACAGACTCCCGAACGAGGTTGGAGGCGACCTCGTGGCCCAGACCGCCGGATGGTTCTTGATGGACGTCTTGATGGGCAAGGGATTTGAGACCAAGAAGAGGAAGCGTTGAGCGAAACAAAGCCGACTTGGAAAAAGCTCGTCGCAGAGAAGGTCCCCGTGACCTGGATGCCCATGCGGGCGAGCAAGTACGAACGAGAAGACTCAGCGGCCATCGAGTGGGGGTTCGAGCGGTGGGTACGGTACGTGCCCACCGACAACCCTGCGATGCACGGCTACGAGCTCGCCATCAAGATCCCCGAAGATCTCGTCGAAGCGATCAACGGCATTCCCTTCGACGACGGTGGCGGAGGGATCATCCTGCACCGCTGCGATCACCCGAAGTGCGACTGGCAGATCACGTACCTCGATGGCAACGGAAAGCCGTGGTCACACGAGTACCGCGACGACGTGCACGCGGCTGTCACCGAGATTCGAACGCAGGGCGCTACGATGCTCGGTCCACGAGCTGCGTTCTACAACGGGACATGGGTCGATGCCGTCGTCTCGATGGACGATGTCGAAGACGCGATCAAGACGATCGCGCGCAACGGGGCGCTCGGTCGTCCCGTCTACGATGGCGTTCGAGGGGATATCGCCCGCAACATGCAGGCCGTCGACCCCGAGAGCCGTGACTCGAGCAAGCCGCACCGAAGCGCGAGCGAGATCAACTTCGCGCGAGGCTTTCGTGACGAAGCAGTGGCCAGGTTTTGCGACACGAACTCTCGGTACAAGGGGTGGGACATGTACTTCCACGCGACTGATGGCCTCATGGGCTTTTTGCATCTCGAAGATCGGACGATCGAGGTCACCGAGAAGCCCAGCGACGACCCCTTCGTCTTCTCGATGGTCATGGTGGATGGGTCGAACCAACTCGAGATGGGCGAGCAGGACTACGAGATGACGTGGAGCGGCGACGTCGATGAGGACGTCAAGGCCGTCGCCAAGGTCTTTCGACGCTTCGTCAAGGCGTTTGAGCCCAAGCAAGCCAAAAAGCGCAAGGCGATCCGCAAGCGGACCGAGACGACGCGTCTTCGCGGTGCGCTGGTGTAGGTAGGGCGTCGGGTGCGCCCAGTTGCGCCGCGCAACTTACGCGTGTCGTATGCTTTGAGCATGCCTACGCGCAACGCCATCAACCCTCGTCCCATCCAGATCGACTCGCGGCCTCCCACCGAGGCCACGACCCCGACCCTGTTCCGGCACCCCGTGGTCCCGACGTTCATCCCCAACACCCCGGAGATCCGTCAGGCCGTGCGCACGCTCCCCGCGTCGCCCTACACCCTCAACTTGCAGTAGGCGTCCCCACGCCCGCCGCGGGCGCTTGCGTGAAGCCTGCGGTCACCTCTCCGACCCGCGGGCCACGCCGTGGCGGGAAACCATCACGTGGTCGGAGAGGTGACTATCGTGGCATCTCCGTACAGCAAGCAGCGCCCTCAAGGTGGACGTGACGTCGTCGATCCCGACGGCATCCCGACCTTTCGGCATCGCCCCCCTCCACAAGACAGGCGCCGCATGCAAGCCACCTACGAAGACCGGTACCCGACCGAGCCTCCGGTCCGCGACGACGGTCACGTCGACCAAGAGGCTTTGCTCCGCACGCTCTACAAGATGATGCGAGAAGGGAGCGGCCCCCACGTCGCCGCCCCCTCACCGGACGAGCAAAAGAAGATCGAAGAGAGCTTCACGACGTGGGGCAAGATCAAGTCCAACGTCGAGTGGATCGGCAACATCGCCAAGTGGGTTGGCGGAGTGGTGCTGCTGGTCTTCACCGGCGGCGTCGCCTACCAGCAGTTCGTCTCTGGAAACGCCACCCAAGCCGACATCGGCGACTACGACACCAAAACGGTGCAACCGCTCATCGAGCGCGTGGAGACGGTGGAGACCGACCTCAAGACCGTCAAGGCAGGTGTGAACACCCTGGTGAGTTCGGAACAAAAGCGAGCCGAACTCGAGCAAGAAAAAGCCCTGCTCGACGCCTACCGAGCTGAGTATCAAGAGGCCCTGAGCGAGTACGCTGCCGACAAGGCAGCAGGACGACGTAGCGAGCGGCCCCGCAAAGACCCCGAGCACATCAAGCTCGAAGCCAAGTTGTTCCCCAACAAGCCCGAGCGGAAATGAGACGTTCAGGGTTTTGCGTGGTCGAGCGGCAAGACGCTCACGGAAGACCGTTGGTGCTCGCCATCACCCGCGGCGATCGAGCCTACGACTGGTCGTTTCCTGGCGGCGGTGTCGAACCCAGCGAGACGTGGCGCGACGGCGTGACTCGAGAGTTGCTCGAAGAGACCGGCGTCTTGGCTTCGCGCGAAAGCACGTTGCTGCCGCTGTCTGGCTTTCACACCGAAAGTCACCGGGTGCGCTTTTTTGAGCTCGTGGGTCCGCTCGTGTGGCCAGAGATCTTGCGAAGCGAGCCGTTCGAAGGCTACGTTGACCTCGTGCCCCCCGAGTTGCTGTTGACCCACGACTGCACGTATCGCCGCAGCAACGCGGCGGTACTCTCGGCTCTGGGCCTCGTGCCGGAAGTCTACGGAAGGTACGCACCATGACCCGAAACGAATACTACGAACGCATCGAAGAGGCTGCCGATGAGTTCATCTGGGTGCTCGACGACGACGTGTTCGACAACTATGTCTACAACAACGACGACACGGGCGCCTTCCAAGAGACGCTTGACGCATTGACCGAGGAACTGGTCGCCGAGATCGGCTCGAGCGTGGTCATGGACCACTCCGGGAACTGGAAGGCGTACCACTACGAGTACGGCGTAGATGCCCTCGTGGACGACGCCGGTAACTGGAACGAGGTGGTGGACACGTTTGCCTTCGCAGCGGTGCAACGCGACCTCATGTCGCGCTGGGCCGAGGCGATCAAGACGCGTACAAAAACCGGCAGCGCAAGCACTGCCGGTTCGTCGAGCCGCGGCAGCAAACGCGGCCGACGGATGAAAAAGATCTAGCCCTGCTGGAGCAGGGGCGCCACGTTTTGGCGCGCCCACGACATGATCTCCGGCTCGTTCATCGGACCTTCGTGACCCGCGATGACCTCGGGGTTGTGGCCCTGACCGTAAAGCACGAACGTCGGCACGGTCTGAAAGCCGAGCATCTGAGAGTAGGTCTGGGGGTCGGCGTCGATGAGGGTGATCACCATCTGGATCGGAAACCCGGCCTCGCCTTGACCGAGGCGCGCGCCGACGCTGTCGAGTTGGGGCAAGATCGGCTTGCATACGCCGCACCACGACCCGTAGAAAAACACGAGCTTGAGCGGGTACTGCTGGTGCTGAGCGAGTGCCTGCTGAAACTGCTGGTAGGTGAGGTTCTCGTAGTGGGGGATCATCATTGTCCTTCGACCTTTCGCATGCCCCATCCAGGGCGTACTTCCTCGATGCCACCCCAGCCAGCCGACCCGCGGAAGCGAAACGTCGGCGCCGTCAGTTCTTTCGTCAGCGCAGGGACCTCGTGACCGTCATCGTCGGTGACGCGTTCGGCCTCGCACCCTTCGCACGCCGGGGCCGCGGCACCCATGCGTTGAAGATGCTCTTGGGTGAGACCGCAGGCCCGGCACTTGTACTCGTAGAGCGGCACGAGATCAGTCTACCCCAAGAGTCAGGAGCTTGCGAAATGCGCGCGCCGTGTCGATGCTGCGCAGTACGTCGGCCATCGCCCGGTGAACGGTGGGCGTGTCATCGCGGTTGGGCAGCGGGATCTGCCACGTGTCGAGCAGCTGGATGATCGTCGAGATGTCGATGTCTCGGTAGTGGAGCGACTCATGCAGATGCGGAAGGTGTTCGCAGATCCAGAGCCTGTCGGTGTGGGGTGAGTTGCCACCGAGCGGCGCGCCGACGCTGTCGTGGCGCTTGAGGATCTCGACGATCTCGTCGCCGTTGTCACGCAAACGCTCGCGTTCTTGCGCCCACACCTGCTCGACGTCATCGAGCAGACCCGATGCTCGGTGGTGCTCGCGGGCCCAGTCGTTGAGGTGCGCGTCGAGTACTTCCGGCGCGTAGCCGTACACGGTGTCCCAAGATTCGAGGATGTTGAGGTCGCCGTCGGTGACGACGACTGCCACCTCGAGCAGCAGGCCGTCTTCGGCGACCCACCCTCCGGTGTGTTCGAGATCGATCCAGTTGATGCGTTCGACGGCGTACTTGCTCATGGTGGGTGCTCTGAAAGGGGCGCAGAGGCAAGGTAACACGCATGCGCGCGCCTCGCTTTACGGGACTACCGCAAATCTGTAGAGTCGCCACGTGACCGCCGAGCAGCAGGGCTTCGGGTTTCAGCCCGGTGGCCTGGACCCCCAACGGCTGCGTGACCATGACGCCGATTTCACGCCGATCGCCGTGGTGTTGCAGTGGTTGATCTACTTGCGAGATCAGGTCGGGCTCGAACCCAAGAGGATCTTGGACCCGAGCGCCGGAGCTGGCGCGTTCGGTCGATGCGCGCGGGTGGTCTGGCCCGACGCCAAGCTCACCGCGGTCGAGATCCGCTGGGAAGAGATCGACACGTGTCGCAAGCACTACGATGGGACGTTCATCCAAGACTTCTTGGAGTGGACCAACACTTACGAAGAGCCCTTCGACCTCATCATCACCAACCCACCGTTCAAGTTTTGGGAGGCGTTTTTGCGACGCAGCCTCGAGTTGGCCGCGCCCGATGGGTACATCAGTTTTTTGGGGCTCAACGGCATCGGCCAGCGATCCGAAGACGGCACCAAGATGTTCGAAGAGATCGCACCGATCCGGCAGTCGAGGATTCAAGGGTCTTTGGGCTTTCGGGACATGGATGGTCTCAACGTCAAAGGCAAGCCCAACGGCACCGACCTGCGCGACTACAGTTGGTGGACGTTTCAGCCTGAGGACACGGGGCCAGGCGCATGGCTCGGCGAAAATCTACCGCGCCTCGACACCCCGCTTCGTCAATGGCGTAAGCGGCGACCGGGCACGGAGACGAAGCGGGAGTTTTTGGCGATCCAAAAGCAGGTGGAAGAGGTTGCTTCCTCGGCCACGATGCCCAAGGTAAGAAGTCGACTGCGACTGCTCACGAACGGCAACGCGACCCAACTCGACGAGCTCGTCTATCAAGTCGCCGTTGATGCCGCCAAAGATGGCGTTCGTCGCAAAGAGATCTTGCTGCAAGTCGACGCGACCGAACACGAAGTCCGAAGTTCCCTCGAGCGCCTCAAAAGCCAAGACCGCATCCAACAAAAGGGCGAAACGCGGGCTGCCCGTTACTACGCCCGCATCCACGACATCGAAGAGAGTTGACCGCCATGCCTACCGGAACCGACATCATGAAAAACCGTCATCCCGACCCTCGCGGCAAGCAAGAAAAGCGCGAGCCCGAGTCGGGGACGCCCCTTCAACCCACCGACTACGGCCAGATGATGCCAAACGCCGTCCCCGGCGTCGGTGCAGCACCCCCTGCGTCCGATTACGGCCAACTCCAACCCGGAGCACCGATGGGCTCGGCGATGCCCCAACCCTCGGTGGCTCGTATCTCGGTCTCCCCTCAAACCGCCGGCATGGAAAGCCCCTTGTTCGTGCCGGACTACGCCCAAAACGAAAGCAGAAACCTCGGAGCCATGTCCAAAAGCAACTCGATGTCCCCCAACGCCTCTCAAACCACGCGTGTCGCTCGCGGCGGCGGCGGTGCCGGTATGGGCGGCGCGCGCCATGCCGGCGGCATGGGTGTCGACGACCCGACCGCAGCTCGTCCGCGCGTCAAGTCCGTGGGCGCCGCAGCGCCCATCCCTCGAGCCGTGCACGCGCCCGGCACCGGGCAAGCGCTTGCCAACGGCGCCATGACGCCCGAGCAGGCCGCGGCGCAGTCGAACATGATCACCGGTGTTGCCCAGCCGCAGATGGCCGATCCGCAGGCCGACCAAGCCTTCCAGCAGGCGATGGCTCAGTTCGAGCAGCTGCCGCCGAACCTCCAGCAATGGGTCGTGCAGCAGGTCCAGCAACTCGAGCAGCAAGGCGTGCCCCAGCAGATGGGTCTCCCTCAGGCCATCATGGCGCTCCAGCAGCAAGCTCAGGCGCCCCAGCAAGCCCAGCAACCCCCACAGCAAGTCCCTCAGCAGCCGATGCCCCAGCAGCCCCAGCAAGTCGTATTCCCCCCGCAGCAGGCCCAGCAGCCTCAGCAGGCCCCTGCCCAGCCCTTCTCCGTGGGACAGCCCGCCGCCCCGCCCGCCTTTCAGGCGCAGCCGACGCCCGGCATGCAGCCCGCACAGGCCCCTCAGCAGGCGCGTCCGTCCGGGCCGCCGCTTCCCGGTCGCCCCGGCAGCCTGTACGAGCCCGGCGTCCACACGGGGCAGCCTGCGGCCACTGGGGGTGAGTTCCCCCGGCGCCCCACCTCCGGCGTCGGCAACGAGATGCGACCCCCTGTGGGCCGCGGGAACCGCGTCACCCAAGGCGGCCAAGCGCCGACCACGCGACAGAGCGACCCCGCCACGCGCCGCGGGCTGATCGTGCGAGAGGTCGAGTCCCGGCTGACGCGTGAGCAGGCCGACGAACTTCGTGGCACGACCGCCCCCGCTCCCGCGCCGACGCCCGCGGCGCTCGAGCCCGCGGATGTCGAAGCCTGGATCACCGTGTTTCGGCGCCCCGCGCTGACGGCCCACCAACTTCGAGCCCTCGACGAGCAGTCCAAGCCACCGCAGGCGACGTGGGCCTACGTCGACCACGGCGGCATCCCGCTCGATGAGCAGGCCCTCGCCGCGGTCCCTCAGTCCCGCAACAACATCAACCGAGGACCGTGGCCGCGATTCATGCTTGCGATGCAGGCGACGACGAAGTTCGTGGCGATCTTGGACGACGACGTGGTGCCGGGGTCGCAGTGGATCGAGCAGTGCACCAAGCTCTGCGAGCAGCACGACGTCATCATCTCGGTCTCCGGTGTGATCTACACCGAAGACCGGTGGGACGCGGTCTACGAGATCGGCCCGCTCAACCCCAACGAACAGACCGCTCGCGTGGATGCCGGCCGCCAAGGATGGTTCATGCGGACCGACACCTTGTGGAAGCTCATGCAAAGCCGCCCGCTGAGCCAAAACTCCAACACCGGCTGGGACATTCACATCGCCGCCATGGCCAAGGCGCACGACATCCCGATGATCGTGCTGCCCTACACCGCTGAGACCGCAGGTAGCGTCGTGATGCCTGCCGACGACGAGCATTCGCTGTCGAACGCGCTCAACTCCGCGACCCTGCGCGATACCGTCTACCGCGCCTACCGTGCCGAGGGGTGGACTCCTGGCGTCGTCGAAGACGCCCAGCAGGGCGCCGAAGAGGCGCAAGCAGACGGCTGATGTTCAGCCAGCACTTCACGCGCGACCTCGATCGCATCCTCAAGGCGCTTGCGTCTGATGGTCCGGCGATCGGGTTCGCGCGGTTTCACGACGGCGAGTACGCGCTGCTTCGCAAGCGCAAGTACAAAGCCGCGAGCGGGTGGCAGGCTGATGGCGAGCGAGCTTGGATACGCGAGCCGCTCATGTCGGCCCTGACGTCGGACCTCGACGGGCTCTACATCGGGATCTCCGACATCACCACGGTGCCGGACGCCTTCAACTGGTACGCGCGCCAGACCAAGGCGCCCAAGTCGAGGATCACGTTCGCCACGCTTTTTTCCTACGCCAACCATGCTCGAGCGCTTCGCTTTTTTCGCTCGATGGAAAAAAAGGCAGTGTTCGTCGGTTGCACGGACCGATGCGACATCAAAGTCCCGAGCAATGCGTCGATGGACAGGTTCGACGTCGACGCTGTGATCGACGCGATGCTCGATGCCGAAAAACCCGTGTTTTTGGCGGCGGGTCCGGCGGCTTGCATCTTGGTGCATCGCTACTGGCAGCGCACCATCGACGATCCTGAGTCGCGTCAGCACGTCATCGACGTCGGTGCCGCCATCGACCCCATCGTCCATGGACGAGAGACGCGCGAGTTCCATCGCACCACGAGTCGTCTTCGGAACTTCGAACCAAAGTGGTCGGCGCGTCGCGGCGCCATGGACAGAGACCAGCGAGCTGACCGGCCCGCACAGTCGGTGCGCAACACGACCAAAAAGCGCGCCGAAGAGCCTCCCCAGCGCGTGCCGCAGTACGCCAAACCTGAGGGGGAACCTGCGTGGGCCAAGGCCGCCAAGGCGAGCAACGTCCGCCAAAACACCAACGTCCGAAAGCGAAAATAGACCATGGCGAAGAGCAAACAGGTCCGCAAAGCCTCGAACGTCCGCGTCTTGGGGAAAAAGGGCACTCAAGATCATGTCCGCACGATGTCCCGGACCGAGACCGTTCGGCCACAAGGTGAGCATGTCCGGCAAGTTCGACGTCGGGGTGGGGGCGGCGGACCCTACTTGGGGGCGGACTCGACATTTCAAGGGGGCATGAGCTCGACTGGACAGCACTACGTGCGCACCAAGCCCCCGAGGGGGGAGCGGCTCGCGGCCCACATCGTGGTCGTGACCTACAACCGCCCGCGGCACTGCCTTCGCCTGCTCCAAGACCTCGTGGTCGAGGCGGCCTCGCACGACATCTCGGTGACAGTGTGCGACGACGCCTCGACCGAGGACTACGGCGACGTCCGCGAGCTCGTTGAAGCCCACGGGTGGACCTACAAACGCGCCCCGCACAACCACGGCAAGAAGCGTTTTTGGCAGTGGGTCCGTCAGATCTACGCAGGCATTCGATCGGTCGAAAAGCCCTACATCGTCTTGCTGCCCGACGATGTCCGCACGTGCTCGAACTTCTTGGCACGCGCCGTCGGTGTCTGGCGCGCCATCGGCGACGACAAGAAGGTCGCTTTGACGCTCCAAGCCGACAGCCGACTCGACAAGTCAAACTGGACCGGCGTGCGACCCGAGCGTCGTGGAGATGCTTGGCACACAGGATGGGTCGACGGCGCGATCTTGTGCACCGACGAGTACTTCAAGGCGCTGGGGTACAGCTGCCCTGCGGTGCCGGCGAGTCGGTGGGCTCAAAACCCGCTGCTCGGCAGCGGCGTGGGCCAGGTGATCTCGAACGACCTGCACCAAAAGGGCATGTCGATGTGGTGCACGCACAAAAGCCTCTTGGTGCACGTCGCCATCGACTCTCAGATGAACCCCGAAGAGCGCGCCAAAAACCCCTTGCGTTCGGTTCGATTCATCGACGGCGAGCGCATGCAAGAGGCCCTCGAGAGCGCCGAGCCCGTCATCATCTCGATGGCCTCGATCCCGAGTCGCATCCCCTTGCTCGACAAGGTCATCGACCGTCTGTACTGGCAGTGCGATGAGCTTCGCGTCTACCTCAACAAGTACAAGGACGTGCCTGAGATCCTCGGTCGTCGAAGGGTTACGGTGGCGCGGTCCCAGCAGCACAAAGACCGCGGGGACGCCGGCAAGTTCTTTTGGGTCGATGGGACAAAGGGGTACGTCCTCACTTGTGATGACGACATCCTCTACCCACACGACTACGTCGCCACGATGACCCGAGCGGTCGAGAGGTATCGACGAAAAGCGATCGTGGGGGTCCACGGCGCCATCATCGAAGAGCGACCGAGCGACTACTACAACAGCCGCTCGGTCCTGCACTGCAAGTACGACCAAGCCGAAGATCGACAGGTGCACGTTCTGGGAACGGGGACCACATGCTTTCACTCAAGCACCCTTCGGGTTCGGTCCGCGGACTTCCAGCACCCCAACATGGCCGACGTGTGGCTCTCGCTCGCGGCGCGGCGTCAAAAGACCCCCATGGTCTGCGTCGCGCACCGGGGCGCGTGGATGGAGTTTTTTGACGACCCCGAGGGCATCGAGATCTACAAGACCCAAGCCGGTCGAGACAAAAAGCAGGCGGAGACGGTGCGCAGCGCAGCTCCATGGCCCGCGCTGCCCAAGCGCCCCAGGATCAGATGAGCGTTGCTCAAGCCCACATGTTGGTGGGGCTTCGGATGGCTGAGAACTTCCATGGCGGAGGTTGCAGCTTGGAAATCCGTGGTCCTCAAGTGCAGACGGCAAAGAGCCTTTATCGCCATGGCTTGGTCGAGATCGAAACGACCAAGAACAAAGCTCAGCGCCGTGTGAAGTTCAAACCCGAAGGCCGAAAGTTGGCCGAGAAGATCGGCGAGTTCGTCGCCGCAGAGATCGAGAAGTCCGATGCCTAAAGCCCCCACATTCGCCCTCATCGGTGCCGCTGGCTTTGTCGCCAAGCGCCACTTCGACGCCATCAAGCACGTCGGAGGCGAGCTCGTGGCCGCCCTCGACATCCACGACAGCGTGGGTCTCATCGACAGCTACGCGCCCGGCTGCCACTTTTTTACGGAGCCCGAGCGCTTCGACCGTCATCTCAACCGACACAGCGGTGAGATCGACTACGTGGTCGTGTGCAGTCCCAACTTCCTGCACGACTCACACTGCCGATGGGCCCTGCGCTCTGGCGCCAACGCGATCTGCGAAAAGCCGGTGGTGCTCAAGCCGCACAACATCGACCAGTTGCAGCGGCTCGAGGAAGAGACAGGTCGGAGGGTCCACCCGGTATTGCAGCTGCGCTACCACCCCGACATCGTCAAGCTCAAGGCCGAGCTCGACGTCTCGAAGTTCCATACGGCCAAGGTCAACTACGTGACGCGTCGAGGTCGCTGGTACCAGACGTCGTGGAAGGGCGACATCGCCAAGAGCGGCGGCGTCGCCTACAACCTCGGGGTCCACTTTTTCGACATGCTGTGCCACTTGTTCGGTATCTGGGAGGCATCGACTGTCCAGATGCTCGAGCGGGACTGCGGCATGGGTCACATCGAGTTCGACAACGCCGAGTGCCACTGGGCGCTCTCCACGTCGGCCGACGACCTGCCCGCGCACGTCAAGCAAAACGGCGGCTACGCCTACCGGGATCTCCGCATCGACGACAAGATCGTCGCGGACTACTCCCAAGGGTTCACGAGCCTCCACAACCTCGTCTACGAGGCCGTGATGAAAGGTGAGGGCCTCTCGCTCGAAGACACGCGCTCGTCCATCGGACTTTGCGACGCCATCTTGAACCACCGAGGTCTGAAATGAAGGTCAAAGATATTCTCGAAAAGTGGGACAAGCACGGGATGCAACTCGTGCCGACTGTCGCTGGCCAGCGCATCACCGTGGAGGCCCAGCAACAACTCCATGACTACCTCCGGGGCACGAAAAACGAGGACGAAGAGATCCCCGTCTGCTGGGTGCACATGTCCACGTTCGTCGACCACGGCGCCATCATCGGCGCCGACACGCACGTCTGGCACTTCGGCCACATCATGGGCGAAGGCGTCATCGGTTCGCGCTGCAACATCGGCCAAAACGTGTTCGTCGACAACAACGCGGTGATCGAGAACGACTGCAAGATCCAAAACAACGTCAGCGTCTACAAGTGCGTGATGATCAAGTCCGATGTGTTCGTCGGACCTTCCGCTGTTTTCACCAACGTCCTCAACCCGCGCTCGAAGATCAAACGAGATGTGTCGGAGTACTCGAGCACGCTCGTCGCAGACGGCGCCACCATCGGCGCCAACGCCACGGTGATTTGTGGCGCGCAGATCGGTCGCTACGCGATGGTGGGCGCAGGCGCGACGGTGGGTGGACGAAAGGAAGTGCCCGACTATGCGATCGTCTACGGTGACCCGCTGAGGGTCCACGGCTACATGTGCGAGTGCGGTGAGGTCTTGGAACGAACGTCGCCCGAGACGCTCGAAACCGCGGGTCGTTACGTGCGCACTTCTCACGCAGAGGACTACGACACTCAGTGTTCGGAGTGCTCTGCCCGCTACCGACTCGACCTTTACTCCACCCGAGACGCGTCGTGAAAAAGATCCCCCGTTACAACCCTGTTCGCGCCGACGAGCACCTGCAAGAGCCGATCCGAAAGGCGATCGAAGAAGTGCTTGCCGAGGGCGACTTCATCAACGGCGATGCCGTCCAGAGGTTCTCTGACCGAGCTTCGCGCATGTTTTTGCGAGGACGCCCAACGCTGCCATGTGGCAACGGTACCGACGCGCTCGCGTTGGTCTACAAGGCGGCCCAGCGAAAGTACGGAGCCGAAAACGCCCGCGGCGTCGTCATCGTCCCCACGATGACCTTCGTCGCCACCGCGAGCGCCGTGTCGCTTGCCGGCATGCAGCCTGTGATCAGCTCGCAGTGGGCCCACGACCCCTTCACCATCGACCTGGACGACCTGCGCCGCCGCCTCGATCTCATTGCAGTCGGTGGCAAGACGGTGGTGGCCTTTACCATCGTGCACCTCTATGGACGCGTGACTCGCGTTCCGGATGGAGTGCTCGAGGTGCTCGAGGAACGCAAGATCGCGCTCGTTGAAGACGCCTGCCAAGCCTTTGGCGGTTGGGTCATGGACCGCGACGGAACACAGATGCCAGCGGGCACGCAGGGGTTCGGGGCAGCCTTTTCGTTTTTCCCGTCCAAGCCCTTGGGATGCTACGGCGACGGCGGGATGTGTGTGTTTGCCGACGAGGGCGATCGGGACTACGCACGCATGCTTGCTCGGCACGGGGCTACGCCCGAAGACAAATACAACTCGGTCATCGAAGGCCAAAACTCACGGCTCGACAGCATCCAAGCCGCCATTTTGGACGTCAAGCTCATTGCCTGCGAAGCCGCGCGTTCAGGAAGGCGAAGGATCGCCGAGCGCTACAACACGGCCTTCGAAAAGCACATCGCAGAGCACCTTGTCTTGCCTGAGCTCGACCAAGGGCATGCGGTGCACTGCTACACGATCATGGTCAAGCAAGAACGACGAGACTCGCTCATCGACGAACTTCACTCCAAGGGTATCGACGCAGCTGTGGTCTACCCTCGTCCGCTGCATGAACAGCCTGCGTTCGAGAGCGCCGCACGTACAGGGCGTCATTTCGATGAGGCTTCGCTGACGTCCCGGCGCGTCGTCAGTCTGCCGTGCTGGGACGGCATGACTGGCAAAGAGGTCGACCGCGTCATCGAGGCGGTCATCGACCACTTCTCTCAATAACATCCGATCATCGGTTGGGAAAGAGCGGGGTAACGCGCTCTTGTGGACCAACGATGACAGTTGGTGCGCACGACGACGACGCGACGCACCGACGCTCGACCTCTTTTTTTGAAAAGAACTTCTTGTAGATGTACGGCATCCAGTTCGCGCGACGATTCGCTCGGAAAACCCTGCTCTTGTTGCCGTCATGCAATCGGTAGCACATGAGAACTTTTGGAACTGCCAAAAAGTCAAAGCCGTGATGAAGTAGCCGAAGGTGGTACTCGAACTCTTCCGCGGTCGGAAGTTTTGTGTCCCACAGCCCCGCCTCTCGCACTCGGTCTTTTCGATATAACGTCGCGGTGCCCATCACGTTGAGCCCGTGGCCCATGCGGATGTGTCGCCAAGACAGTCGAGGATGTCGCCGTTGAAAGTGGAGGTACTTTTTCGGAGTTTGGATCTCCAAACTGTTGGCGTCGATGTACTTCGGCAGGCAGTAAGCGACATGTTGCTTTGGCCTTTTGTCCAAGAAGTTGCACATCACCTTGAGCTTTTCGGGGAGCATCTCGTCGTCATCCGGAAGGATGGTGTAGTACTCACCTCTGCTCCGGTGAAGACCGTGGTTGACAGCGGCACTCAGCCCAACCCTGCGCGCAGTGCGGAAATACCGCAACTCGGCAGAGCAAGACATTTTGTTCCACGTGCTGCGCACGATGCGTTCGCTAAGTCCCGACGTGGCCGCGTCCACAACGACCACCTCATAGTCACACGCTCGCATCGTCTGGAGTGCGGCGCTCCTGATCGCTTTTTCAAAAAGAAGCCCACTTCGAGAGGTTGGTACGATGATGCTGGCACGCACCCGGAGATTGTATGACACAGCCCACCCGTCTCGGCATCTCGACCTGCCTTTGGAAAAGACCATACATCGCCAACGAGATGCTTCGTTACTACGCACGAGCTCGTGAAGTGCTGAGGCCGGAAGGGATCGAACTCGTTCTTTCGTGTGCTGGATCGGAAGGAGCTATCTCCCGATCCATGGCCCAAAGCCATGGCTGGAGATACATCGAGCGACCCAACCTTCCACTTTCGGACAAGTGGAACGCAACTCTTCACGGCCTTCGAGACTGCGACGCAGTGATTATCGTTGGGTCAGACGACTGGCTCTCGCACGCCTTACTTCGTTCACATGCGCACTTGGTGCGCCGCGGCGCAGACTACATCGGACTCGTTGACCAGTTTTTCGTTTGCGCGCGAACGCGTCGACTGATGAGGTTTCGAGGTTATGAGAACGAGCGGCGTGGGGAACCGGTTGGGATCGGTAGATGCTTGTCGAAACGCGTAGTCGATGGCCTTGGGTCCCGTCTTTGGGGGGCAAATATCTCAAAGGGTCTTGATGGATCGATGACGCATAGACTTGGCTTTTTGTCGTTTCGCATGCGTGTAGACATCAAGCGCATGCGTGACTTTGGTTCAGGCTGTGTGGCCATCGACGTCAAAAGCGCGACCAACATCTGGGGCTTTGATCACTTTTTGAAGTCGTCCAACATGTGCACCGACCTCTCGGTCGCCACTCGCCACTTGGGAAAAATCGACGTTCAGCGTATGGAGTCAGCAATGCAAAAAGAACGAAAGGCTCCCCTCTCTCTCTCTACGGCGAAGAGTCGGAGAGAGCGAAAGCCGGATCGTCGAAAAATGGAGACGATGGACCCCCTATGCTCCACGTACATCCGGTCCAAGTAGGTAGGCGTCAGACAAAAATGTCTCCCGGAACAACTCTGCTTCTCTAGTTGAGATTGCCTTCGCAAGATCAACGTCTTTTTCCTGAATACGAAAAAACATCCCGTCGAAGGCGCCGTTGTTGACGTCAATGATGTAGATCGTTCCATCTTCATGCATCAGGATGTCCAAGTCGCCAAAGTCGAGACCGAAAGCCCGACAGAAATCGATGACCTTGAACACATGGGATCGGCTCAGGACTGAAAAAGGATCGGCGACTCTTACATCGCACCAATCTTTTTTCCCGAGTTCCTTCCTCTCTTTGAGAAAGGCAAAGGTGATGTGCTGTCCGATGATGGGCAAACGAATGTCGACGTAGCGGCCTCGCGGACTAAGGTGCCGCGTATCGACGAACCTTCGGTAGACGAACCCTGGCCGTGCCGCATACGGGGGCTCGGTAAGTCTTAGATGCGGGTCGCACTGGCTGTTGCTCTTCTCAACGGCCGCGTCCGTTTTGGGGTCGACAAACGATCCGTATCCGAAAACCTCTTTGAAAACGGATTCGACCCGTGTCTTCCGAACGTCTCGGCATCCCGCGTTGATCGTCTTGGGGAGCAGAGGCGTGTCGTCAACGGTTTTGAACGAGTACCACATGCGAAGCGTGGCGGATGGTTTCGACGACTGCTTGATGCCTAACGCCGACATGTGACGCAGCACTTTGTGACGTCGCCGTGGCTTCTCAGGATAGAAGTGGATGTCCACGACCAAGACGCTATCATCGCCCCATGGCGAGCGAAGCGAAGATCAAAATCCCCCTGCTTGGACCCGGAAAGACCCCCGTGGGTCTCGGAAGCGCTCTCAAGCGCGCGACGAGCAAGGTCGGCATCAAGCCATGCGAGGGCTGCAAGAAGCGAGTTGCGTGGCTCAACAAGCGGATCGTCTTCACTTCAAAGAAGTGAGGCGGCGCTTGAGGGCGTTGAGGCTCCGCATGCGTTCGCTGCGACCTTTTGGAAGTCCGCGCGGTGGGAACAACTCGTTCTGCGTGTCTTGGATCATCCGGCGTGCGACATCGAAGCGCTCGCGCATCATCTGCTCGGCACGTCGTATGGCCTCTTTTTCGATGAGCTCTTCATCGGTCATGCCTTGGTCGACGAGTTGTTCGTAGATGGCGTCGTAGTCGCCATCGTCATAACGGTCGGCATGACCCTGATGCCATGAGACGTCTTGGTAGATGCGCCCCAAGAACGCGTCAACACCTTCATCTGGCTCGTCGAGGAACTCTTGGATGGCGTTGTGATCGTACCCATACGCTCGCCCCTCGTCTTCCGCTTCGACGAGGTCGTTGTGCAGTTGCCTGAGTACGCGTCGTTGTTTTTTCGTCACGGCGCTGTTCAAGAGCCTTTCTTGCGCGGGTTCGAGACGGTCCAAAAACGCGTCAGCGCAACGGGATGTCCAGTCGAGGTCGTCTTCGCCGCGACGCTTGGGTGGACAAGCGAAGTTGAAGTGAGGGAACTTTTCGAGTTGGTCGAGCGCGTGGGAGTCGAGCCAGAGACTCAAGTTGGGCTGATGACTCAGGCTCGCTCGAGCGCGACGAAGTGCTGATGCCACGGCGCCAACGGATGTGGCGCGATCGATCTCGTCCCACGCCTGAGTGTAGGCCCGAGAGTCACGCGCCATCACCTTGGGCACGGCTCAACTCCAGGGGAGGATGTTGCCCCAGTCGACCCCACCGCCGCCGTTGGCGGGTGCGCCACCGTTGTCGGGCAGCGGACGGCCTTGGGCTTCCCAAGCGGCCACGTCACGCAACAGGTCGTCCCAGTCGTTGACCATGAGCAGCTGTGGAATGCGAGCGTAGGCTTGGAAGAGGGCGTTGACCGTGTTGCTGCCGAGCTTGTCGTCGACGGTGAGCCGACGGGGACTCATGGGGTTGCGGCGCTGTGCCACGAGGTAGTCGTTGGCCGCGTTCCAGTCGTCCTGAAAAGCGCTGACCGCGTCCTTGTTGGCGGCGCTGCGCAGCGACCCAGGGGACGAGTTGTAGCCGAGCTCGTCGAGCACCCGAACGAAGCTCGCCTCGTTGGGGAACGTGCCCTTGTGGGGCCAGTCCTTCCAGCCGGTGCCGACGTACTTGCCAGGGGTCCCTGAGGGCGTCGCGGTCGTGTCGATCACGTCGTCCTCATCTTCGGGAAGGGTCTGCTTGGGCGCCTCCGCGGCCTTGGCTGAGCCCATCCACCACCAAAGGCCCAGGCCCGCCACGACGACGCCGCCCACCGCGAGGCCCACCTTCACGGGCCGCGAGACGGGGTTCTTTTTCCGGGCTCGCTTGTCGAGGTCGAAGATGAACGGCTGCACGAAGGCAACCTACCACGTGCGCAATGGGCGCGACGCCGCGCCGGTGGTAGGCTGACTTCAAGATGTCGCTGCAAACCTTCACTCTCGAGTACCGCGTACCGGGGGCGCTCGACGGAGACACGGTGTCCGAGGCGTTCGAACCGGGCTCGGTCACCGACCCCGAACAGATCTTCTCGTTCTCTCCGGCGCAACTCGGGCTGGTCGACTTGACCTTTCAAGGGCAGCGCTCGCCGCGCGCGAACCGATACGCGCACTGGTTCTTTTTGAGCAACTACGTCGCCGATGTCGGGGACGTCGTTGCCTCCGTCGCGCGTCTGCAAGACCCCACGGACCCTTCCAGCCCGGTCATCGACGTCCAGCCGCTCATCGTGCAGGCCGCAGCGGCCGACAACATCATCTACAGCCGCAAGTGTTTTTTCATCCCGCAGGGATACCTACTTCGGCTGCGGACGAACGGCCGTGCCGACGAGAGTCAGCCCACGCTGGTGCGGATCGGGGTCTACCCACCGGAGACGCAACTCGAAGAGGTGCTCATCCGTCGCGCGAAGTGCTGCACGCAGGGCATCCCAGACCAAACCTTCGAGACGTGCATCCCGCCCAACCTCATCTCGTTCACCCCCGGTCTCGTGAACCTCACGGGCGACCCCGAACAGTCGTTCAACCTCGACATCACAGGTGAGAACTTCACCAGCGGCGTCCGAGTCGCGCTCACTCGCGTCGACCCAGACGACGGGTTCACCGTCGAGGCAAGCAACGTCATCTTCGAGAACGAGTCGACGATCCAAGCCGAGTTCATCGCCAACGACTTCGGGGCATCGCTCACCGGAACGTGGACGGTCTCGGTCTTCGCAGCCACAGACCCCAGCTGCTCGGGTTCTCTCGGCGGCTTTCAAACGCAGTTGGTGTGACCATGGACACCGTACTTCCATCCGAGACGACGCTCCAGATGTTCACCGTGGAGTACACGGTGACCCGCAACCTGGACCTCATCACACCAGCTCCGACGTTCTCCATCGACCCGGCGTCCGAAGACTACCTCGCGCCAGACAACGATCAGATCTACCGTCCGGCGCCCGTCGAGACGCTTGGATTCATCGACCCCGACGCGATCTTCGGGACCGGCGCGATGGGCGATCGATTCTTGAACGTCGCGTCGATCCAAAGCCCCATCACGCCCCCGCCGAATGCGTCCATCATCGTGGCCGCGTCCATCGGTGAAGGCGATGGCTCAGACGGCGTCGACTTGGTCATCCAAGAGTTCTTGGGGACGTTCCCGCCCTCAGGCATCGGCGCATTTTTAGGATGCGTGTTCATCCCGCAAGGTAGCGGGCTGAGCTTGGGACCGATCACGTTGCCGGATGGTAGCGAGCCGATTCGAGTTCGGCTCGCCGTGGCGGCGCCACAAAACCGGCCCAACTTGGCGCGCTACCTCGAAGAGTGTTGCTGCATCCAAAACGCCGGTGACGGCGACGGTGACGGTGACGGTGATTGCGAAATCGGTGTCGTGATCCCCAACGGGGCGCCACAAGGGCCTCTTGTGGAAGTCACGGTGGTCGGCACGAACTTCCCCACCATCGGATCTTCGTGCTCGGAAGTCCCAGGGGGCGGAGTATCGGTGGTCATCTACCCGGTGGGCGGCGATCCGCTCAACGACAGGCTGACGACTGGCACCCCCGTCAACACGACGCCAGGCCAGATCGTTACGGTCCCCTTGGTGGACACGAACAGTGGACCGTCCGGTTCCTACAACGTGGCGTTCATCTGTAGCGACGGACAGACCACCGAAATCCTCTGCGAAATCCCAGACGCTTTCCAGATCTTCGCCGCGTGAGCCATGAACGACGACCTCAAGATGTTCACGGTGGAGTACGCACTAGCCGTCGGCAATCGCTTCGACGGCCAGACGCCTGCTCCTGCGTTCTCCACCGATCCGACGTCGCCGAACTATCACCCACCCGGTGACGATCAGATCTTTCGATTCGAGCTCGACCAAGACTTGGGCATCATCGACCCCGACTTCGGTATCGGTGGGGCCGAAGGGGACCGATTCATCCAGTTGCTCGATATTGAGTTGCCCGCGGTCGACAGTCTTTCGCTCGCTGTCGCCGACTTTCGTCTCGTGGGTGAGAACGACGGCATCCCCCAAGAGGTCTTGGTACCGTTCACCAACCTCCAGCGCTACTACAACGACGGCTGCATCTTCGTCCCACAAGGGTCCGTCCTCGCCGTCATGTCCGACGTGACGAACGGCATCTCTCGGCTCCGCTACAACGTCGTGGTGCCCAACGACCGCCCTGACCTTGCCCGCTTGCTCGAGCAGTGCTGCTGCATCGACAACGCGCTCGAGCCCGTCATCTGTGACCCACCGGTGCTCGAGGGCCTGTTCAGTTCGGAGTTCCAGACGCCGGCCTTCTTGACACCCAACACGAACGGTCAGGTCGCGCTGTTTGGGTCGGGTCTCGATGAGGCCGACTCGTACCGCCTCGTTGGCCCAGACCCGGTCCCGACGCTGACCGTCAACACCACGCTGCCAGGCGCGATCTTGTTCGACTACGAGTCCGGAGACTTGGTCCCCAACTCGACGTGGAGCTTGGAAGCGTGCCGCGCAGGCAATCCGAGTTGCTGCGCGGTCATCCAAGAGGCGGCACTCTTCCCTCCGTGCCTCGAGTTCACGCGGATCAACCCAACGCAGTTTTTGGTCAACTCGGGCATCCAAAACATCGGCCTCTTGGGCGCCAACTTCGACGTGGTCGGCGTCGACAACATCATCGCCCGCATCGGCGGAACCGACATCTTCGTGGGCGGCAGCATCACGATCAACAACAACCTCGACCTCGACTTCTCCATCGATACTGCGGGCGCTCCGATCGGTGTCTACGAGGTCATCTTGCAGCCACCCGCTGCGTCTGGCTGCCCCGACCTCGTGATCCCCAACGCGTTCTCCATTGTCACCCCGTAGCCCATGTACTTCGTCTACCTGCTCTACTGCCACGAGACCGACGAGTGGTACACGGGCTACACCTCGAAGTACCCCGAAGAGCGCCTCGTCGAGCACAACCGCAAGAGCAACCGAGGATGGACACGCGGGCGCGAGTGGGAGTTGATGTACTACGAAGCCTACCCCGACATGCAGGCCGCCAAGGCGCGTGAGCGTTCGCTCAAGACCGACGGCCGCACCAAGACCCGACTGATACGCCGCCTCGAGCGAGCAGGAGTGATCTGATGACCAACTTTTTGATGCCCTACACCGAACCCAAGAACCGCAAAAAGAACCCCGGTGGGAACGCACTGTGGGCTCTTGCTGCGGTCGTTGGCGCGCTCGCGGTCGCTGGCAGCGTCTTTTGGATCTGGCGCAACTACCAATCCGCGACGACACCTCCGGTCAAGCCAAGGAAAGACGAGGGCGAGACCGACGCCATGGATGGAGGGGTCGACGAAGAGCCCTTCATGGCTCCGGACGACGAGATCCCGGCGGAGGGCGGCGGCATCGAGGGGAACAAAGGTCGCGCTCGAGCGGACTACACCGAGCGCTTCCGAGACATCGACCGTGCGATGCGCAAGTACTTGGACGAGGCGGCCGTTGCCAAAGGGGTTCAAGCCGGATGGGCGGGTCGTTCGCCCACGGGGTTTTCTCAGGGGACTTCGGAGCCCGACGCTGGACCGGACGTATGGGACCAGCGTGAGGCGTGGTGGGCCGCCACCCGTGCCTTCGACGAGGCGTTTCCCGAGTTGGACCCCTACACGGACATCTCGATCGAAGAGTGGTCCAAGGACATCAACCCCCAGTTCGTCGTCGACGACGCGTGGCTGATGGGCATGGTGATGAAAAAGGCCATGACGATGACCGAGGCCGAGCCCGCCATCGCCGGCACCGTGCGACCCGACTGGACGATCTTCGTCTGATGTCGAAAGACATTCCGGAAGAGTTGCTCCACTTGGCCGCATACCTCAATCAGTCGGATGAGGACAGGGCTATCGAGATCCTATGCTCAGGTTCGTTTTTGCTTTCCGTTGATGAGCGAGTTGAACTTGCTCAGAAAGCACTTTTGAACCTCTCGGGCAAGGAAGCGACCGAAGTTGAGGCGTTTTTGGCCCATCTTGAAGACGACCCTGACGACGACGATCTGAGGTTTTCCGATCTCGCGTGTGGATACGGCGAAGTGCACTGGGCCTTGGCCAGAGCTGGTGGTCAAGAGATGGTCGTCAAGTTGCTCGACCGTTTCACGCAATCTGGTATGGACGAAGAGCAGCCCAGCTGGAGATTCTTGGACTACCGGGGGACTTACCCCAGAGACTGGCTTTTTCACTGTACGGACGCAGGTCAAGATGTCATCAGCGAAGGTTTCATTCGAGGTGTCGAAGACGTATCGAAACTTGGCTTGACGGTCCACTTGCCAGCGGTCGACCGGAGCTTTCCGGGCTTCAACTTCGCCTACCCCGCAGATGCTTTCAACCGTTACGCTTTCGACCGTGGGTCATGTCGGTACGGGAAAAACGTCTTGTTGTTTCGCGCTCCATACGTCGAGGTGTGGCACTACACGGACGAAGAGCCGCAAGCTATTTTTTGGGGTCCTAGCGCCACCGATATCATCTTGCTTACGGAGGTATCTCGCGGCTACTACATGCTGGAGTTGGAGCCTCCCGACGACCTTGACGATGAAGACTACAACTACGACGATTGGGTGATCGAAGCGAGCAGCGTCGATGAACTGATCGAGCAGGTGGAAGCGCGTATGGACCATGTGCCCAGACGCCCTAACCCGTTCGACCCCGAGACATTGGGATCGCTCAAGCGGCGCTTGACGTGACGCGCGCGAGCGGTCCGCGGTAGAGCATGAGCTTGGGCTCGGCGTCCTCCCAGACGCGGGGGCCATGTGCATGCCCTGGCGGACGACGAGCTGAGCGCCCCGTGGTCATGCCAAGGCTTCGGTAGCCTGCCCGCCGAAAGCATGCTCCTGGAACCTTGGACTTGACCTTGGATGGGTCCACGAACGTCTCCCAGTGCTCAGGCATCCATCCGTAGCGCATGCCCCAGTCGTGGGAGGCTACGAGGTGCCACTGCTCGAGTAGCGTGGATGCCTTGGTGGGTCCATCGCGCTCGAGCCGGTAGACGAAGCAGCAGACCGTGTGCTCGACGGGACGGGCGTCCTTGAGTCCAAGTCGTCGCCGGGGGGCCGCCTTGTAGGCGGGTTCGCCGATGCCGATGTAGCCTCGGACGTGACCTCCATCGTAGATCGCCCAAACGAGCTTCTTTCCCGGCGGCGGTCCATCAGAACCGCTGTAATGCTTTTTGAGCGAACGACGAAACCCGTCGTCCCAGGTGGATGCCAAAAGCCGGAACGACGGGTGAGGGGCGAAGTTGATCGCCAGCTGCGTGCGGTCAGCAGCCACTGAACGCGTCGGGGGACGGGTCTTTACCGTCGAGGATCGCTCGGCAGTCCTCGGCCGAGTGCATCCAATCGTGCGTGCACTCGAGCATGAAGCGAGCCTTCTCGATGTTCAGCTTGTCCTCTTCGACGAATGCCTTGTGAAGCGCGGCATCAGCCTCGACCTTGCGGACCACGAACTCGAAGTAGCCCAGTGGCAAGACAAAAAAGACCAGGCAGATGATGGTCGGAACGGTGACGAGGATGAGATCGCGGGGGCTGTACATGGCTATCCTTGCTGGGCTTGGGCCTCTTCGATGAGTTGCTGGAGGTCTTCGTCTTCGGCCCACATCGACTCAGAGTCGGCCTCTTGCAGCTGCTCGAGTCCATGCTGCAAGAAGGCGTTGAGCTCCTCGAAGACCGCGTTGGGGGTTTCGCAGCGCTTGATGAGCGCTTCGAGCTTCTTTTGAGTCATGAAGACCGTGACGTGGGCGGTCTGCTTGGCGGAGTTGCGCACCACGAACATCTGCTGCTGCGCGAAGATCTTCGGGGGGTCCGGCTCGTAGCGACAGATCGCCTCCCACAAGGCGACTTGGGCAGCGTTCGCGGCTTGGGCGTTGCCCGACTGCATGGCCTCGACGATCGCAGCCTGGTGCTTTTGCGCCTCTTCGGCGGGGAGGCCCGACTTGCTGACGGGCTCTTGCTCGACGTAGGCACGAAGTTCGCGGACCTGCTCGGCGTGCTTGTCTTGGCCCTGCTCGTCGTAGTCCTCGGCGAGACGCTCGAGAGCGATGTTGATGTATCCCTTGCTGGATTTGGTGAGGTGCATTCCTGACGACATGGTGTGTTCCTTTCGGTGGCTCGGCAGTCCGAGTTTAGGTCTTTTTGGCGAGGTGGCGAAACCCCAAAGATGCGCCGAGGAAGGCGGCGCCGACGTAGAAGACGTTGAGGTGAACGAGGGCCACGACGACGCACAAAACGCCGTAGACAGCCAGTTGCATGGCGATTTCGGCGTTGATCTCGCGTCGAACGTGGTCGAGGTCGGTGGCGGTCTTGGTCTGGAGTTGGGTCATGGTTTCGCTTTCAAAAGAGCTTCATCTGATCTTTGGCCTCGGCCTTCGAACGCTTGGGGTCTTGGCCGAAAAGACGCCGCCGCGCCAACTCGATGTTGGACGCATCGAGGTCGATGCCCACGAAGTTCCTGCCGTGGGCAAAGCAAACTTGCCCGACCGTCGAGGTCCCAGCAAACGGGTCGAGCACCGTGGCGAGCTCGACGTCGGCATCGCACGAGCATGTGGGCTTCCAGCCCACGCTTACCCGCTGGCCGACGAGCTTGCCGTTGCTCGAACCGAGCGTGCTCGAGGCGAAGTTTGAGTCGTACTCAGGGGGCTTTCCGCGCGCTGAGATGGCTCGTTCTCCGTACTTGGCGCCGTCCCATCCTTGATCGACGCGCTCGACGACGCGCTCGTGGGGCGCTCCACAGGCAGAGCAGCACCCGTGCTCCGAACTTCCCGCAAGGATGCACGGCTCAATGAGGTCGGGGGGAAAGACCGCGAAGTGGGACCCCGCGTAGGGCTTGGTGCTCACCGACCACACCGTGCGTCGGTTTCGGGTGGCGCGGGCGCCCACCTTCGTGAGACCACCCTTCGTCCGCATGTGTTCGTCGCCTTCGCTGTAGGCCAACTCGTGCTTGTGGGTCACGTTTCCAGGATATCGACCCGAAGCGGGCTCGGCGTAGCCGTCCATGTCAAAAAAGTAGCGACGCGACTTGGACAGCAAGAAGATGTACTCGTGCGACTTGGTCGGTCGGTCGACGACGCTCTCCGGCATCGGGTTCGGCTTGCAGTTGTGAGTCAAAACACCACTTGCAAGGGCAAAAGTATGAGGCTCGTCAGCGACTGAAATGTCCCAAAACTTCCGTGCTCGGCTCTTGCGGAGTTCAACAACCTCCGACCGGTCTTTCGCGTTGGGGCCTGAGGCATAGTTCCAGCGCCACTCCCCCTTGAACGCGGCAAATGAGCGACCGAAGCCTGTGGCTTTCACGGGCTTGAGCGTCAATACAGCACCAAGTCTCGCTGCTAGTACGCGTAGGTCTCTCTCCAAATGATAGTTTCTCGTAAAGCCGAGCCTCCATCGTCGAGCTCTTGCATCGTAGTGACCATCTCCGTCGAGGTATCCCGACATGAGGTCCCGAAGCCTGGGGGTTGGCAGGCTCCAGCATGATACCCGTAGGTGTTTGTCTTTTGCTGTGCGACCTCCGATGAACTCTCGGAGCACCGCGTCGAGGACGCGTCCGTAGCACCGAACGTTCAAAGACTCCCCAGTGACGTCGTGAGCAACGCTTCCCCCCAAAGACTCTACGGCGGACTCGATGCGGGGCAGAAAGTGAAGCTCGCTTCGATTCAACGAAATCTGAATCGTGTCCCCCGAGCGACTTCCTTCCGCAAGAAAAAGCCCAAGAAGCCACGCCACGTCCTCAGTCATGTATCGCAACTTCATCGGCGAGGAAGGGGAAGGCAAGGTGCATGTTTCAAGGACATCACCGCACCGGAGGTTGCGAGCTTCAACGAGCCCCCGATTTGTTGGCCAAAGGTGAGATCCGGTGCATCCGATTCGCTCGCCTGATCTGAGAACCAACTCCATTTTCTCATCGAGGTCTGAACTCGGTCCCCACCCCAAAACCTGCGTCCATTTTTCGCCGTTCCACAGGGAGACCGTACTTGGATCGAGGCGAACCAAGTCCTTGATCATCACGGGCATCTCGCCTTTCTGAGTCCGTGCATAAACCCACGCACCGCCTGAGAGGCACCACACGATGTCGCTGCGCAGGTACCACCCGCGCGCGCGCATCTCGAACGCGAACATCCACGGGATGCCTACGAGATCCTTTTGCTTGAGCTCGCCGCCAGCGGTGGCGCGGCGACGATGGAGGCGGTTTTTTCGCTCGTAGAGATCGCCGGCTATGGCGTCGCCGGGACCTCCGCCAGCGTTGCTTGCGTAGCTGTCGCCGAGATTCACCCAGATCGTTCCCGCCGGTTTGAGCACGCGCCACACCTCATCGAACACGTCCGCGAGGTGCTCGATGAACATCTCCGGCGTGGGCTCGAGTCCGAGCTTCCCGCGCCAAGCGCCGCACTTGGTGCACTGACCGCTGTGGACCACGCGCTTTTGGGGAGATGCCTTGTCGCGCCCCGGCGTCCGCTGGCGAACCTTGTCGATGTCTTTGGGCTTGCGCTTGTTGCCTTGCTCGAGCGTCGTGGCGGTCTCAGACCACACGTGATCGCACCGCGGATCGCCGCCCCAGACCTGCTCAGGTCCGTCGTAGTCGCGCAGACCCCAGTAAGGTGGGCTCGTCACGACGGTGTCGATGGACTCATCGTCGAGCATTCTCAGTCCCTCGCGGACGTCGACCCCGTAGATCAGACGAGCTGCGGGCCTAGCCCCCACGGGGCACTCGATGCGTTCGTCAATCATCATCCCACGTCACAGACACGTCGAGCTTCTTGTCGGACGCTTCGATGTCGATCTGGATCGGTGTGTCGGGGGGGATCTTCAAGTGCTCGTAGGCCCACGCTGCAAGCGCTGCGAACACATCTTCGTGGCTGAGCTCGTATCGGCAGCGTTCTTGCGTCATCGGATGTACTTCCCCAGTTGATCAACGCCGCGAAACGGCGCCCACGTCCCGTGTTTTCGAGGATTCTCGATCAGGGAAAAGGCGAGCATGAAGTGGGAGAGCGCCAGACCTGAGGGGACGCCCTTGCATCCGAACCGGAACGCCGACTTGCTCTCGACGTTGCGAGACCACAGCACATCCATCTCTTCGGTGCGGATCGCCTTATCGATGAGATGGATGTACGAGTCGTGCTCGTCATGGCTCGGCGCCAAGCAGACGCTCTCGAAGATCGCGGTCTGGAGATTGCGCTCGATCTCGCGGTATCCAGCGAGAAGCGGGGTCGACTTGAGCGGACCTGGGAGATCCCGCAAGTACGCCTCTGAAGCGTCGTGCAGCAAGGCGCGCAACTGCAAGAGCCGAAACTCTTCGCGGTCTTTTTCGTAGACGTCGTGTGCGAATGACCAGCATGCGGCTGCGACGAGATAGGAGTGTTCGGCGACGGAGTAGAACTTGCGCGTCTGGTTGGCGTATCGCCCCTCCCTCGAAAGCGAGATGGCGACGTGCAAGATGTGGATGTCCTCGGGGCGAGGGTTGAGCAGGTCGATGTGGCTCTCGTCGTACAGTCGGATGGTGGTCATGGGTGGTCCTCAAAACAGGCTGAACTGTTGGCCCTCCGCGCGTCGCGCGGCTGTTCTCTTGGCGGGAAGGTATGGGTCGTCCCAGCGGCCCGGCGCCTCGGAACACTGTCCTAGTGGGCCTCTAGGGCGTTGCGGTTCGCGCCCATCGATCTCCAGCAAGACGTTTTTCGCCTCGTCGACGAGGCGGATGATGCCGACGGCGCCCATCGACTTGTTGGCCCGGACGGCCTTGAGGCGCGCTTCGTCGAGGTCTTCGATGCCCCCTTCGCGCAGTCGCACCGGAGGCTTGGCGGACGCGATGAGTGGGGCTGCGACGTAGATGGCGTAGCTCACCAGTCCTCTTGGTCGGGTTGGAGGTACGTCGCGTCGCCTTCTTCGAAAATCCGCATGGCGGTCGCGGCAGTCTGGATGGCCTCGACGCGGGCGTTGTCGAAGTCGCCCACGAGCAAAGCTCGTGCGACCTCCCCGATCTCTTCGGCTAAGGCCGCGAGCATATGCTTGTTGCCTGGAAAAGCCTTTCGAGACCGTTCGACCTCGTGCTCGATCGTGTGATACGAGCCGCCGACCGTGTTTTTGTCGTCCCCGTAAATGGGATGCGGCGGCATGTCGTAGTCGTCATCGCCCTCTTCGAACAGGCGGAACGCGACCGCCGCGACTTGGACGGACTCAGCTCGAACGCGAACGCGACCCTGCTTTTCGTAGAGCGCCTCGGAGAGTTCTCCGTACTCTTCGCCGAGCGCGACGAAGGGCTGTGAGGGGCGTGGAAACTTGAGCCTGGCGCTCTGGATTTCCTTTGCCAGCGCCAGGAGGGATTCTTGTCTGAGGCTCATGGTGTCGTTTCTTTCGGCCGAAAACGGCGGGGGAAAAAGTCGCAGGTGGTCCGGTCTTTTCGGACCGAAAAGAGCATCTCACAGCGCTCGAAGTGCTGGCAGTCGCCGCACGTGGCATCGGTGAGATTCATGCACGTGTCGGCACTGCATGAGTGATCTCGGCAGCATCCTTGCTTGCTCATGCTTCCTCCAATCTTTCCGCTGCGTTCATGGCGGCGGAGGTGATGGCCTCATCTTGCAGCAACAGCCATGTCTCATCGGCGGACAGATTGACGCCCCGGCCCTCGAGCGCCGAGATGACGATGGCGAGCCACGGGTCGCGCTTGCCAAACGCCTTGACGAACCGGCGTTGCAGGTCACGGCACTGTGCGAGGTCAGGCATCAGACCCTCCCGATGCGGCGCGGCTGAGTTGGTCCTGCACGAAGCCAAGGTGTTCTCGCACGCGCCTCAACATCCCAGCGCAGGCGTCGGTCGGCGTGTGACCATGCTGTGCGACGTTGTGCTTGATCACGACGGTCTGCGACACCCACGTTTCGTCGCCCTTGTCGAAGTAGACGTTGATATCGAGGCCATGCATACGCCCGTGGACCACAAAGAACCCCACGTAGAAGTGGACGTCCGGGCTGGGTGCGTAGGCTTGATTGAGTGCCGCGCAGGCGTCTTCAAAACGCTTCATCTCTTCGCTCCGCATGCGCTCACGAGTCCTTCTTGAAGTGGTCGCTCAGCGTCGTGAGGCAACCGATGGCGCACTCGACATGACCGATCGCCTTGCCCAAGTGGTCGAACACATCTCGCAGGGCTTGGTCGACGCCGTCTTTGTTCGCCACGTTGTTTTTCCAATCGGCGAACTGGGTTTCGAACGCGAGTTCCTCGTCGAGCCCCTTGAGCGCGCACAGGGCCCCGTGGGCAAAGCCTTTGAACAGGTGGGTCTTGAGACGACCCATGCTGAGGGTTCTCTTGCGTTCAGGAAGCGGCATCGATCAACTCCATCGGGTCGCGTGGCGACCATGTTGCGGGTGGGAAGTCACGGCATCTCGGCACCTTGGCAGGCCACTCCGAGACGTCTTCGCCCTTGCGGTCTTTGAGCTTGAGGCGACGCATGTGGTCCTCACCTGGCCGAAGGCGGTGGTAGGGGCGAAGCCCCAGTTGCTTGGCGTACACCGGGACACCGACTTCGCTGCACTGGTTGACGATCCCCCGAAGCCACTCGATGTGGAAGCGGCGCGCACCGTAGCCGGACTCGCCTCCCACGATGACCCAGTCCACGTGGTGCAGACGAGTTGGGTAGAACGACCCGTTTTTGTGGCCCGCGGCCATCTGCTCGACGGTGTGCTTGGGCCAAAACGAGAGCCCCTCGAGCAGCGGCTCGCAACTCAAGAACCGGACCACCCCGTGGATTTTCTCGAGGTACGGGAGGCGCTCGTCGAGCGTTGCTTGGTTCTCGGTCGAGATCCCCCACCAGACGTTCGGAAGCGGCCAGTAGCCCTCCATGTGAAGGACGTCGATCTCCGCGTAGCCTTCGAGCAGTCGGTTTGCGTTGTGGCGCATGACCTCACCGATCGCGTCGACGATGTCGAACTCGTCGTCGAGGTCATGCCAGGACTCAGCCGTCGCTACGAGCCAGCGCTGAAAGTCCAGCATCCTATCAGCGCGCTTGGTGAGTACCTGGAAGACGCTCGGCTGCGCCTTGACCATGATGCCGAGGATGCCGGCGACGTCCGCGTAGTCGAGGCCCTCGTGGAAAAGGTCGGACATCGAGTTCACGAACACCACCCGTGGCTTGCGCCACGACAGCGGCTGCGCGAGCACGGTCGGCGGGGCGAGCTCGACTCGGCCGCTCCACAACGGCCCCTTGGGTCCGAGCACGGTGAGGCCCTCGTAGTGGCCGCCGGGGACGTCCATGCGACGAGCTTGGCGCATGGCGTAGCAGTTGACGCAGCCGGGGCTCTTGAGCGAGCAGCCACGCGTGGGGTTCCAGACCTCTTCGGTCCAGCCGATCTTGGTCTTACCCACGGCGCTCCCCCACAGGATGCGCAAGCGGACCTTTCAGCCGCGCCGCGGCAATCTCAGATGCAGTCGCGCCAACGAACTCGTCGCGGCTAAAAAACGTCGGGAAAGCGCACCAGCGACGCTCGCCGTTGAACTGCGCAGTGTGGGGCCGATAGACGTCATAGATGCCGGTCTCGACGATGAGGCCCATCAGCCCGACCGTCACCTCACCCTGCTGCTCTTCCAAAGGCATCCCGCATTTGTCGACGCGAGGCATGTGGGCGAAGCGGACCATGAGCATCAGCGGAAAAACGCGCTTGGGTTCGCCTGTCCAGCGCAGTTGGAACCGAAGGTGCCCCGACGTCGTGACCCACCGAATGAAGTCCAAGGTGAACATCCATCGACTCGAGTCCGGGTGAAAGTCCGTGACGGAGACGCCGTGCCCCTCAATCATCTGAGGTTCTTTGTCGCGCTCGGTCCAGACTTGTTCGAGGCGCCATGGCGCCATCTCGTCGAGCAACGTCACTGGGCGTCCTTGGCCCATCGAGCCTTCTTGACCGGGGGCGCCGGGATACGGGGGTCAAACTGAAAACCGGTGGCGTCGAGGTATGAGCTGGGCTGCTCGCCGCTGTCGAGGGACTCCCACTCGTCGTATCTGTGCTGGCCGGGGAAGTCGTTGACCCACCACGTTCCACGTCGAAGTTCGAACAGCATCAGGCGCCTTTCACCGGTCGGATGACCCAGCTGCTTGAGGATTCGAGCGTGCGCATGTCCGAGTGATTCTTGATCTCGAGGGTCCACCCGCACTCTTCGAGCTTGCCGCAGAGCTTCTCCAAGGCGGGTGGAGGCAACCTGGCCAAACCGTTTGGAAGTGTCGATGTGCTGATGGTGCAGCCCACGAACGTCGTCGTCTCGAGTGCTTTCATGATGATCTCGAAGGCGGCGTTGGCGGGTTCCTCAAGGCGTTGTCGGACATCTTTTGGCGTGATCATGGGATTTTCCTTTCAGGGTACGGGGGCGCACAGCCCCAAGATCCAGGCACGCTCTTCGGGCGTGACTTCGAGGTAGTCGAGGGCGGCGCCAAACGAGTGGGTGTCGAACGCCTTGTTGTCGGAGTAGTCGTACCAACTGAGCACCGTGACGATGCCGCGGACAATCAGGCTGTCAGTGACCACCGACGACCGCACGGTGCCAGGAGGCGCAGCTTTGCGAAGCATCTCTCGCTGGATGGACGTCGGGCGCACATCGGCCTCGCGGGCATCGACGAACACCCGCACAGGTCCCCGGATCGAGGCTCTCCGGATGGCGTCGCACCACGACGTCCACCACTCGTCCGAGAAGGGGTCTTTGCTGGCGAGCAGCACGAGCAACTGCTCTTTTTCGTGGAAACTGGGTCGGTCGGCCATGATGTTCCTCAGATGGGGGCACACAGGCCCAAGACCCATTCGCGCTCTTCGGGTGTGACTTCGAGGTGGTCGAGGGCCGCTTCAAGCGTCCGGGATTTGAACGCCTTGACGCCTTGGTAGCCGTACTTGCGGAGGGCCGTGACGACGCCGCGAACGAGCCAGGTGTCGGTCACGATGGCCGCGCGCACGTTGTCGGGGGCCGCTGCTTTGCGCAGCAGACTGCGCTGGGGGCCTGTGGGGCGCATGTTGCCCTCGCGGGCGTCCACGAAAAAGCGGATGGGACCGCGCTCGGCGGCAGCGTGGATGCTCTCGCAGGACGAGCGCCACCACTCGTCCGTGAATGGATCTGGGTTCGTGATGAGCACGAGCAGCTGCCCGCGCTCGTGAAAGGTGCATCTCGTGGTCATAGCTTCCTCTTGGTCTTTGCGTCGACGTACTCGTAGGTGGTGAAGCGGCAGCCGCAGCGGCACTCTCGCTTGCGGCGGATGCCGCCCTTGTCGTCTGCGACTTGGCGCGAGTCCAAGACCTTGGCCGCCCGAATGTGGCGACCGCAGTCGGGGCAGTAGATGTTGTGGCGGTCGCGCGGCTCGACGCGAAACGGGATCTCGAGCACGATCGACCCAGGCTGGACGCTCACCGTCACGTGGACGAGGGCGGCGGCGAACAGGGCCGCGTCCTTCTCGTCGAGCACACGAGCTCGTGGGCGCCCTTGGTCGTCGATGAGGACGTAGGCGCCGTCAGGCTCTTGCTCGATCCGGACGGGAAGCTCGGTGATGTCGGCAGCCACGTTCACGCCCGTTCCCCAACCCGGCACAAGGCCCGCTTCACGATGATGGAGTCCGAGATCGCCAAGTTGTGGTCCGCCATCGCCTTGTAGTACTCGAACGTCCCGAAACGCCCTTCCTTCTTGCCCTTGTACGCATCTCGGGAGCGAAGGCGACACTGCTCCAAGGCGGTGTTCAGCACGGCAACCTGATGCTGCTCTGTCATGTCCTCGAAGATCGAGGGCTTGTCGAGCACGCCCCCAAGGATGCGGACGAGGGCCTCTTTCTCGTAGGCGGTGGGTGGGGTCATCGCTTCGTCTGCTCCGGGCGATAGGCCATGAACCCTTTGTAGGGCTCGATCCCTGGCAAGGACCCCGCTTCGACGTGCAGCTGCTCCCCGTCATGGTGGATCTGGGAGAACCATCGCCACATGGAGCGCGCGAGGGCAGCCTCGAGCACAAAGGCGGCCACGAGCAGGGCGCTCCAGAGCCAGTCCCCGTACAGCAAGGCGCACCCCAAGGCGACGCCTTGGGTCACGATGGCCACGAACGCCAAGACAATGAATCCGGCGGCCCCTCCCACGAACCGGGCAGCGCTGGCGTACCGCATGGCCTCAAGCAGCATGACCGCCCGCTCGTAGTCGCTGTCGCGGAACGTGGAGGCGGGGTGAGGCAGGTCTTGGGGGTCGAGCTCGTGGTCGACCATGATGGCGCGCGCCCGCTGGTAGGCGGCATCGCCCTCGGCCGTGCCGACCTGATCGAGCGCCAAGGCGAGCAGCTTCGCGACCTTCTTGGCTGGGTCGCTCATCGGCACCTCGAGCGGGCCCCCTCAGGGGCCGTCGACCCCTGCGCCGAAGTGACCGTGCACCAAGGCAAACGGCGCCAAATCGCCACAGGAAGCCGTTTGGAGGGTGTTTTGACGCGATCGACGCTGTAAGTGACTGAAATCATTGATGTTTTCACTTTTCCCGGCGGAACACCTTGCCACTTTCGATAATGGTACTTATCGTTAGTGGCGTGGGGAGTCAAGACTCGACGCCCCGAGACTGGAGACTCTGTGAAAAACGACACCATCCGCTACGAAGGGCGCATCCCTGCGTTCTCCGACCCCTTGGAGACTGCGAGTCGCCAAGCCATCGCTCGCCCCAGCGAGCTCGACGTCGTGACGCTCTACCCCGACTGTCGCTCGTTCTCCATCGGCTCCCGGACCTTCAAGATCAGCCACGAAGCCTCGGTGGTCGGCCAGCACGTCCTCGTGGAGTGGTCGGTCTGGGAGATCGTGCACGACGAACCTGAGTTGGGCGCTCGCATCGATAACCTGCGTCTGAACTACGACAGCAGCCGAACGCCGGCGATCAAGGCTCGCATGGGCCTTCGAGTCCGCACGGGCTCGGCCGAGGAAGACCCTCGCTACGTGGCAGCCCAGGTGCTGCGGGAGTTGCTCTGATGTCGAGTCGGACGGCTCTCGCATGCCCGTTTTGCCACTCGGACGACGTCGTGTGGCAGCACAACGGCGATGTTTCGTGCATTGTTTGCCTGACCTGTGGCGCCGCAGGACCACGGGCGAAAAACAAAAATGCCTTCGCTAGCCTTGAGTCTGCGGTCATCGCCTGGAACGGCGCCAGCGCCGACCGCAGCATCGCCAAGGAGTTCTGATGGAGGTCTACGTCCAATCTGTCGATGGTCGATGGGGCTTTCTCAAGCCCCTGTACTCGGAGTTCCGCCGCGGCAACTCGATCTCCATCGGTCTGGGCGAGGGCCCGGCACGCCAAGACATCATCAAGTGCGGGCAGTACTTCGGCACCACCGAAGTCGACGCGGATGCCGCGTACTTCCACGCGCTTCGTGTCTTGCGGCGTTGGGGTGAGTGGCTCAGCAAGGCACGCGTAGGAACCCTTCGGTGGCTTGCTGAGCACCCGAGCACGACCACCGTCGCGGGGGACCCCTACCGCAACCACAGGGCCACGGCGTCGGTTCGGTCCCAACTCGAGCGAGCTGAGCTCGTGACCAAATCAGAGTTCTGGGGCCGGGAGGTCTCCACCGACGTGCTGTACCTGCGCATCTGGGCCGAGTGCGAACTCAAGTACCGAGGGAAGGCGTGAAACGAATGGACGAGAAAGCCAAACAAGAGTTCAAAGACAGCCTCGACACCGATCGCTACTTCATCTTTCGAAGCGTTGCAGCTGGTGGGACCGATAACCCCGTCTGGGCCTGCAAGCTCAAGGGACCCTACGAGTGGCGCTCCGTGATTGACGGAGAGTTTGACTTCGTAGAAGAGTCCGACATCCAGTGGGGACTGGAGCACGGGCTTTTGGTGCGGGTCACGTCCGACATTCCCTTCATCGAAGATATCGTAACGACCGCGCCGGAGTGGAACCGCACGCTTCCAGCGTTCATGGACATCGCCTTCAAGTGGATTGCCGAAAATGCGGGCGCCCACGGCACCCACTGCTGCATGACGCATGGCTGCAAGTACGGCGACCGCTACTGCCCGGTCGCCGAAGGTCTTCACACCGGCATCCGGTGCGAAGATTGCGGCGAAGCCGAGGCGGAACTTGAGCGTTTTACCTCTCTCGAACTCGAAGCCGAACTTGAGCGTAGGAAGGCAGAGTCACAGGCATGACCTTGAAGACGCAACAGCCAGCCAACGAGCGCCCTCGCAGCGCGTACCTCCACAAGTACTCAGTGGTCCAGACGTTTGGTGGATGGACGCTCGTCTGCACCACGATCGGTCCGTACTGGTATCGGAAAGACCGGGCCGTGCGGACGTTCGAGACCGAGGCGGAGGCCCTGGATGGCCTCGCATACGTGACTGGAGAGCGAAAGGAACGGCAGGCATGAGCAAGGACACTCGAGAGAACCTGGAACTCGCGCTCGAGCAACACCTCGACAAGCACGGCATCTCCTACACGTCCGAGGTGCACTCGGACGGGAGCCACGTCTTCGCCAACATCGACGGTTC
Organism: uncultured Flavipsychrobacter sp.; assembly: GCA_964531655.1. Taxonomy (GTDB): domain Bacteria; phylum Bacteroidota; class Bacteroidia; order Chitinophagales; family Chitinophagaceae; genus UBA5543. The sequence goes on along the minus strand of CAZHDM010000009.1, from coordinate 13,379 downwards.
GGGATTGGCGGCCCGCGTGAACATCTACGGCGCTCAGTACATCCTCTATTGGCTCAACGCAGACAACACCGTGGAGCACGTCTGCTACCACCCCACGGGGGTCGTGGGATGGGTCCGACAAGAGCGAGATGACGCCATCGTCGACCATCGAGTGTACCTGCTCGCGGCGTTTCGCGGGACGCTCAACCACGGGTACAAAGACGATGACGTTCACTTCGTGACCTGTGAGCACCTCCAAAACGCCGTCCAAGAGGAAGAGTCTCGGGGCTACATTTGCCCCGCTTGCAAGGCCGTCACCTGCTGGTGCTCTGGCTCTGACGCCACGCCCCTTTGCGACGACTGTGCGTGCGAGATCGAGGACAACTGCGCATGAGCACTCCCCAACACGTATCCCTGTTCACCGTGAAGGTCGACAACGAGCCCGACATCCGATTTTCGGGCGCTCTTTTGGCCCAAGTCAGCTCGATGCTCGACAAGGACGGAAGTACGCGCCAGCGCTGGACCGAGTTGTCGCTGTACAAGCTCTTCGGGTCGGACGACCGCTACGTCGTCGCGCAGGTCGGGTGCTCGCGCAAGGAAGGCGAGGTCAATCGCCACGACGCCAAGGTGGCCTACGGACAGCGCGAGGTCATCGAGTACTTCGGTCACGGGGCCCTCGCCAAACGACTGTATGCCGCAGCTGGCATCGAAGACATCGTGGAGGTGAAGTGATGGCTGACGACAACGCCTACCTCGGCGCCGCGAAGTTGCGCGACGTCTACCACTCTGGGTTTTGCCCTCAGGCCGTCGAGCAAGCTCGCGGCACGGCGCCCGATGCCGGCGGCGCCTCCGACCGTCGCTACTTCCTCCAACACCACATCAATACGTGCAGCGAGTGCATGACGGCCATGAAGTGGAAAAACATCGAGGCCGATGTCGCCGAGCGCTTGGGGTACGGCAACGACTTCCGGATGGGCCGAGACCCGTACCTTCAAGATCCTCGCTTCCATCTTGCGCTTCAAAGAGCCATCAAGCGGGCTGTGGCCACCGGATTTTTGACCTCCAACGAACTTGAGGCCACGAAGGTCATTGCGCAGCGGCGCAAGGACAACCGCCAGCCGCCGTTCCGACCGCTTCGGGCTGGTCTGTTTGCCGAGACCTTCAAAGACGGATCGACGATCTACCGGTGCGATACGTGCTGCTACCACACCCCCAACAAGACCTGCGCAATCTGCGAAAACCCCACGCGAAAGCTCTACCATGAAGCCCCGTAAAGAACGCGTTCAGGGTCTCGGTCAGCGTTCGTTTGTGCCGATTGATGCCGCTACGGCTCGGTCGGTACGCGACGAGCCCTCAGCCCTCGACGAGCCGGGGAAAAAGACGCTCGTTTGTGAGATCGTTGCCGGACAGCACGTCTATCGCCGAGGCGTGTGGCGCCGCGTCGTGAGCAGCCGAGCTCGCGGCATCATGGGCTGGCAAATGGTCTTGGCTCCCAAGACATCCGGCGACCTACCCAGCGACGTCCGCTGTACCAGGAGCGCCTCGTACTACGTGAAAGTGAAGTGAGAAGGATGATGACCGCCGACTACCCCTTCCCCGACTACTTCCTCGAACAACTCTTCCTCGAGATGGTCGCCGAGTCGATCGAGTTCACCTCGGAAAACGAGATGGACGCCGTCGAGGACTTTTTTCGCCGCTACTTTCATCGCCGAGTTGCGCCCAACAAGGACATCGAGATGTGTGGACGAGCGCTCTCTTGGGCTCGCCTTGCATGCCTTCGTGTCTTGCAACTTCGTCAGATGGACGACGTGCCAGGCGATGAGTTGCTCATGGGTGCCTTCGAGATGGCGCTCTTCGCTCTTGGCATCTCGTTCACGCCCCGTACCCCGATGTTGCTGCGCAACGGAGAACCGTTGGTACGCGTCTTGCTGACCTCGGACCCCGATGCGTTTTTCGTCGGTGGCAAGGTGACGATCAACGAACAAGCCATCGAGGCACTCATCGACATGGGGGTGATCCCACCCGGCGACTACTCGAGTTCGTTCGAGATCACCGACCTTCACGATGACCGCGCGCACCTTCGGCTTCATGACGGCTCCGAGAAGTGCGTTCCGCTCATGTTCCTGAACGTCGACTCATCCTCGTTGAACTGACCGCGCAGGGGTATGTCCGATGACCCCGAAAGACGACCGCCAGCGTCGTCAATCCCCGCGATCACGCTTGCCCAGCCCGACGCTTGGTGCATCAGCAAGTCGCTGCGTCCGCTGGTCAACACCAAGTGGGCACCCCCCACAGACATGGCCGGAAAGATGATCGCCATCCACACCATACCGCGACCCGACCGGGACTTGATGAAGCGGCTCGAGAAGCGAGCTGCGGCGCTGCGCGACCAGTACAACATCGAGTCGCCGCCGGTGCATCGTCTGCCCTACGGGAGCATCGTCGCCGTCGCTCGCTGCGTGGGCGTCTTCGTCGAAGAGCCCGAGGAACACGAGCTCGCTCGATGGTACCGAGGTCCCTACGGATGGGTCTTCGAGGAAGCCGTGCCCGTTTTGCCACCGATCCCGTGCCGAGGCGCCAAAGAGGTTTGGCGCGTACCCGAACGACTGATGCCGTCCTTGCGCACGCACTACGCGAACGGCAAGCAACACCTGCGACGTGAAGCCGAGAGGCGTCGCCAGATCACCGAAGAGCAAGAAGAGCGTCTCGCGCTCATGGACCCCGAAACCCACTGAGAACCCCAACCATGGAAGGAATCATCGACATGACTGACCAAGCCGAAATGATCAACGACCCCGCCCCCAAAAAGCGCCGAAGCAAAAAAGAGCGCCTCGCCGACGCTGGCATCGAAGGGCGCGCCGATGCCTACAAGATCGACCCCGACCGCGCCGTCATCATCGGCCTCGACACCGATGACGGCGAAGAGCACGAGCTTTACGACGAGCGCATCCACCTTCCGCTGAGCCCGGAGATGGTGGCCAACATCAAGGCCAAAGGCGTCATCGAGCCCATCCAGTTCATCTTCGACGGCGACCGGATCGTCATCGTCAACGGTCGGCGCCGCATCATGCACGCCCGCGAGGCCAACCGCCAACTCGTCGCCGAAGGCGAGCCCCCGCTCCGCGTTCCGGGCGTCAGCAAGTCCGACGAACACCTGCTCGGGCTCATGGTCTCGACCAACGAACACCGCGTCGACGACACGCCGCTGACGCGCGCCAAGAAGCTCCAGCGCATGATTGCGCGTGGGTACTCGCTCGACGAGTGCGCGGTCTACTTCGGCGTCAGCAAGCAGACGATCCGCAACTGGAAGGCGCTGCTCGAGTGCGCGCCCAAGGTTCAAAAAGCGGTCGATGCGGGCAAGATCAGCGCGAGCGCAGCGCAGAAACTCGCCAAACTCGAGCGCGCCGAGCAGGTCGAGACCCTCGACAAGATGATCGAGAGCGGCGAGACCGGCCACAAGGACGCTGCGCGCCACACCAAGGCGAGGTCCGAAGGTACGTCCACGCCCGAAGGCGGCGAAATCGAGGTGGCGCCGCGTCCCCCTGGAAAGCGCGTGTGGAACAAGCTCGTCGAGCACTGGGGCGACGAGCAGCTGCGCGCCAACTTCGACGACGTCGACATCAACGAGGACGTGATCAAGGGCATCCGGCTCGCGCTCGGAGACCTCACGCCCAAGAGCGTCAAGGGCCTCACCAAAGAGCTCAAGGCGTTGGGGTGGAAGGGATGAGCCGCGATTCAAACACAGACGTGGTTACGCTCTACTGGATGGATAGGTACCGCACGTTACATTCGGCACGTTTTCGTGAAACCGAAAAACACTATGTCGCACTGCCAGACGATGCACATCCATTTCTTTTCAGGACACACTTCCCCAAGGCCGCCGACAATGATGCAGGGCACGCGGCAGGCGTCAAGGGATGCGACGCTCTTTGGTTTTCGGAGCAAGCGGCCATCGAAGCGGAGATTGAAATCATCGAAGCGAGCATCGACCGGCTTCGATCTGAGATCGATCAGGAAAACCGATTCCTGAAAAAGTCTGAAGACCTTCTCTTGGAGATTCGGAAGAGGAAGAGCAAGACATGACTACGGAAGACGAAGACAAAAAACGAGCTTTGGAAGCCTTAGATGAACTCGGTCCAGTAGTTCGATGGCACGACCCCGTTGAGCGATTGGAGGACTTGCCGGAGGGCGCTGTTGAGGGGCAGTGCTCGTGGGTCGAGTCGGAGAATAACGCGTTCGTCAGTGACGGCGCGGGTAAGTGGGTCACGCTGACTAACTGGATGTTGCGGTCCAAGACGAACACCCATCTCGACGTCGACGAGGCGCTCGTCAACAAGCCCGAGCACTACGGTGGCGACGCCTGCATGCGGGCCATGGAGAGCGTCAACTGGGGCAGACTGGCCTGCCTCACGAGCATCGAGCGCTACTTTTGGCGCCTCGGCAAGAAGGGCCGCGCGCTTCAAGACGTCGGCAAGGCCAAGTGGTACGCCCAGCGACTGGTCGATCACGACTTCTACGGCGGTGACTACTTGACCTCGGAAGAGTGCAAGGTTCTCCACCGAGCTGCGAGCATCGGCCTTGAGAGCTTGTCGGTCGACGCCTCGACGAAGGCCGAGATTGAGAAAGCCATGGACGAGGTCTTCGCACTCTTGGACCGCGGCGTCCGTTCCGGTCTTCGCCTCACCGACCGTGAGTTGCTCAAGATCGCCGAGCGCGACTACAAGAGCAGGATCAACGACTTGCAGTGCGAGCTCGATGCTCTGCGCTACTACCTCCAGCACAAGACCCAAGCCGGCGTCGCCGCGTATGCCACGGTTTTTGTGCAACAAGAGTTGCGCGAGCGCGCCGAAGCGAAGGAGTTGTTGGCCATGTCCGGCACGAGCAAAGAAGAGAAGAGCCAGCGAAAAAGAGAAGCCATCGACAGCGTTCTCGCGGACCTCAAGCGCTTCGGACCGTGCCCCGCCAAGGAAGTCGCCGAGCGCGTCTTCGGGAGCCAAGAAGACAAGCACAAGCGACGTACCCACATCATCCTCTCCGCGCTTGAGGACGAGGGGCTTGCCAAACGGGTACCGGTGCAGATGTGGGACGCGACGTAGTTCGTGCCGTGTCGTGGATCGAGCGCCCCTCAGGCAACGCTCGATGGTGCGAAGTGGGAGAGTCATTGGACGACTACCAAGACCACGTCAAGACGCTGTGCGGTCACACCGTGACGCTACCGGTCGGCATGAGCAGCGATCTTTACGCCGTCGACTGCGAAGACTGCTTGGCTGAGCGCGCCAAGCGAGACGACGTCTTTTGGCCTGCCGAAAACAACGACTACGACGACCTCATCGCCTGCGAGTACCTCGTCGAAGGCGACATCGTTCGGGTCAACTTCTCGTTTTGGGAGGTGACGCATCTGTACGAACCCGAGCTCGAACCTCGACGCAAGCAATACATCGAGGTCTCGCTGCGAAACCTGGGCAGCGGCGATGCCCAGGTCGTCCGCTCCTACAAAGCGGGCCGGTTCACCTTGGTCCAGAGCCACGCAGAACGAGGACTTGACGTGGACCTTCCGGAAGGGTAATAGGAGTTCTGCCGCCGTGGAAGTCCTCAAGGCATACAAGTTCCGGGTCTACCCGGACAGCGCCCAACTCGAACGCTTTGCTCAGTGCTGCGGCGTCGCACGCTACGCGTGGAACTGGACGCTGGCCAAGTGCAAAGAGGACTGGGAAGCGGCGCTTCAAAAGGCCAAAGACGCCAACGACTTCGAGCTCGTCAAGGACAAGAAGGGCAAAGAGTTCAAGCGCTACAAGGTCAAGTCGCCGGGCGTCTCTCGCGGCAAGCTCTACAAAGCCTTCGTTGAGCATCACCGGATCTCAGCTGCTGAAAAGCGAGCCGTGGCCGAGGACCACCCGTTTGCGTGGCTCTGCGACATGCACAGCCACGTCTACAGCTACCCGATCGAAGATGTCCCGAAGGCGTATAAGGCGTGGTGGCGTGAACGCAAGAAGGGGAACTTCGAGTTTGGCCCTCCGAAGTTCAAGTCCAAAAACAAGTCTCGCGATTCGTTTCGCATCCAGATCAACGAGCGCATGATCCAGGGCAACAAGATCCGGGTTCCGGGCGTGGGCCTGATGAAGTGCAAGCCCAACCCCTCGGAGGTGTTGGACGACGCTCGTCCCAAGGTCGTCACGATCTCTCGAACGGCTGACCGTTGGTACGCGTCGATCGGCTACGCGACCGAGCAGGCACTCCCCCAACGCTTGGACGACGGCCCTTCGCGTGTCATCGGCGTCGACTTGGGGCTCAACGCGCTCATCACGATGTCGAACGGCGAAACCATCGCGCCATCGCACGCGCTCGAGCGCAATCTTCGTCGACTTGCTCGACTCAACCGCCAGCTGCGCCGAAAAGAAAAGGGGTCGAAGAGGCGAGAGAAGGCGAAGATCCGCCTCCAGCGGCTTCACGCCACCATCGCTGAGATGCGCAGCGACTATCTTCACAAGGCGAGCCGCAAGCTCGTCGACAGTGCAGACCTCATCATCGTCGAAGGCTTCGACGTCAAAAAACTCGTGTCGAAGCGCGTCGACCGACGCGAGCGCCGTCGAAACATGGCCGACGCTTCGTGGGGCGAACTTCGTCGCCAACTCGAGTACAAGAGCGCATGGTCTGGCACCGAGATCTTGGTGCTCGGCAAGCTCGAACCAACCGATCAAACATGCAGTCGTTGCGGGGCGCTCAACAAGATGCCCGACAACACGAGCAAGTACGAGTGCAGTGCGTGCCATCTGGAGATCACGCGGCAACTCAACACAGCTCGGCTGCTGGAGAGCTTCGGGCGGGGCAACCCTCCCGAGGGTACCGGGGGGCACCCGGAAACTGACGCGCGTGGACTGTTCGGCTCTGACTCGGCTTCGGCCGAGACCAACCAGGCAGGTAGAAGCGCGAACGCTCACCCCGCCGTCCCCCCGGAGGCATCTGCCTCCGGGGCGGGCGGTTTTTTACGGAAGGAGAAGATGAAGGCGACCAAGAAAAAGACCAAAAGATCACGCAAGACTAGCTCCCAACGACGCGAGACGCCTCGTGCAAAAACCAAGCACGAAAACACGCTTCAAGAACCACGGAGCGGTGTTTGAAATGGCCCTCGCAGCAGAGTTTTCTGGGGTGGAGCGATGTCACATGGCTGAAGGTCGAGGCCCGTCCGGCACCCCGAGCCCTCGCAGCAGAGTTTTCTGGGGTGGAGCGATGTCACTCCATGGACGATGCATATGCCCCCGCCGCTAGCTCCTCGCAGCAGAGTTTTCTGGGGTGGAGCGATGTCACCGCTTGGTCTTCTTGGATGGGGAAGCCCCCGGGCCCGCTCGCAGCAGAGTTTTCTGGGGTGGAGCGATGTCACTCTTCGTTCGCCATCCCGCCGACACACCGCAACGATGCTCGCAGCAGAGTTTTCTGGGGTGGAGCGATGTCACATCCGGATGCTTGTGCAACGATATTGCACCTCCCAACTCGCAGCAGAGTTTTCTGGGGTGGAGCGATGTCACAGCCGAACCTGCCACGAGTCACGCGTCGTTCGAACTCGCAGCAGAGTTTTCTGGGGTGGAGCGATGTCACAACTCGTTGGCAAAGGGCTCACCGCTTGCCTCTTCTCTCGCAGCAGAGTTTTCTGGGGCGGAGCGATGTCACAGCTCAACAAGGCGGCCAACGGCGAGACCTACTGGCTCGCAGCAGAGTTTTCTGGGGTGGAGCGATGTCACACTGACCTCGAAAGACCAGCCCGCTCATGAACCTTCTTCTCGCAGCAGAGTTTTCAGGGGCGGAGCGATGCCACAGAAGGGACGCCAGGAGGACTCGATTTCCCTTGTCGGATTTTCACGACAGAGTTTTCCAGGGAAAAGCGATGCCACAGAGCACGCCGCAGGGATTTCATGGGTGAAGCGATGTCACGTGGTCCAGGCCAAGTTCCCACTGCACTCCCAGAACACTCGCAGCAGAACTTTCAGGGGCGGAGCGATGTCACGGAGGACTTCTGCGCTCGGCATTTCCCAGACGCGACTCGCAGCAGAGTTTTCAGGGGCGGAGCGATGTCACGTAGGTCTCTCTCCGGCTCTTGCCTCGCAGCAGAGTTTTCAGGGGGCGGAGCGATGTCACAGGGGAAGTTGAAGCGGATGAGGCGCGCTCATCCTCGCAGCAGAGTTCTCAGGGGCGGAGCGATGTCACAGCATGCGCTGAACAGTGCTCGCAGCGGAGTTTTTAGGGGGGGGGAGTGATGCCACGCTTCACGTGTGCGAGAGGTCCGCTCGCACACGTGTTCTCTGGGGGGAGTGATGCCACGTGCCGACGCGTGATGGGTGAGGTCATCTTGGGAGGGCCTCGCAGCAGAGTTTTCTGGGGCGGAGCGATGCCACCATCTACTGAGAGCCAAGCGCGCCGGACCGAGCCGCCTCCCAGCAGAGTTTTCAGGGGCGGAGCGATGCCACTGCGGTGGTCAGGCTCTTGGCGGGGTGGTCCATCGTGTCTCGCATCAGAGTTTTCAGGGGCGGAGCGATGCCACACGAACCGCCTGCCGAAGTGTTTTGCCCACGTAAAAGCGATGCCATTCGTAGTAGTCGCGGAACCATGTCGACTTGAGTGAGATGAAAATCCGAGGCATACCTCTCATCGAGCCGCTGGTGCGACGCACGCTCGCTGGAACGAAGACCGAAACCCGACGCGTCTGCGTACCTCAGCCAAAAACCAAGGCGGAGGTCAAAGCGGCCATCGAGAAGGGGTCGCCCTACGGCGGACCTGGGGACTTGCTGTACATCCGAGAGACCCATCGCGTCACGCTCGTTCGCCGTCGCAACTCGGCGAACGTCTACAAGGTCCACTACCGTGCGACCGACTCGCACATAACGGCGAGAATCTCCACCTCGTCGACAAAGCAGATCGAGCAAGCCGAACGAGCTGCCGCGCATGGCAAGTGGCGCCCACCCATGTTCTGTGCTCGGTGGGCTGCGCGCTGCCTTCTACAAGTCGAGGCGGTCTCTCTCGTCCCCTTGGACCCGATCTCTTTGGATGAGGTCATCGCGGAGGGGTTGGCGCACGACATCCACACCGACGAGCCCATTTCGAAACTCAAGCTCGTCGAGTACTTCGCCGATGGCTGGGACAACATCAACGGCGCGCGCGGATACACCTGGAAAAGCAACCCATGGGTATGGCGCGTCCAGTACGAACGCTACGAGATCAAGGAAACGAAACCATGCAAGAAAGCCAGCTGATCACCGAGGGCATCGAAGCCCTGTCCAAAGCGCAGACCGAGTTGTGGGACCTTCGCAGCGAACTTCTCGAGATCGTGACGACCTTGGAGACCTCGGAGGGCGCGACCGACACACCCATCGACCAAGAGGCCGTCCTTCGACTTGTTGCACTCGACAGCACGCTTCAAGGTACGATCTCCAAATGCAGCAACGCCCTCGATCGTTTTCGACAGCTTGGGTCGAGTTCTACGGCAGTCCGCCAGCCCCCGAAGACCAACGTCTCTTCGCCCTGAGCGATGAGGTCTTCCATAGCGAGGCGGGTCGCATCAGCTTCGCTGACGCCTTGGAGATGCGCGCCAAGACGCTTGGTGATGGGCACCCCGAGGCCGAGCGGCTCCGATCATTCGCCACCTTCGAGCGCATAGGCGAACATCGCGCCGAATCGTTTTCGGCCTAATACCGGTAACTTAGCCAAGAGGCACTCAAGATATGGATGTTCGCCGATTGCGAGGCGCCGTCCTATGCTGTGGGGGTGGAGACGTCCGACAAGATCGCCCGGTTGAGCCACGGCGATCTCGACCTCGCGCTGCATGGCGACCTCGAGTCGGCGATGCAGCGCTGGCTCAACGCGCTGAGCCCCCACACGATGCGCAGCTACATGACCGGGCTTCGCCAGTTCGCCGAGTACTGCTACGCCCACAATCTCATCCAAGAGCCCACCATCGAGAACGCTGGTGACTTCTTGATGGCTCTACCCGCGGGCCAAGCCAAGATGCTCAGCCAAGCGTGGCTGGAGAGCTTGGCCGCGGTGGACGCCAAGACCGGTCGACCTCGGTACACGAAGGCGACGATTGAAGTGCGCGCCTCAGCGCTTCGCTGGGCCATCAACACGGCCCACGAGCAAGGCCGTATCCCGTGGACGCTCAAGCTCAAGATCCCCAAGTCGGCCAAGGACCCCAAGACAGGCCGCATGGTCCGAAAGAAGGGTCGCAACATGAAGGGCCCTCCCCTCGAAGACATCATCCAGATGTTCGAGGTTGCACGACATAACGAGAATGACGCGGGTGCAGGCGAGCTCATCCTCTCGCTGATCTTTTGCGAGACCCTTCGCCGACACGAGATCATGCAACTCGACGTCGAGAGCGTCGACCTTCGACGCCGAACGATCTCGGTCATCCGCAAAAAGCGGGAGGAAGACGAAGTACTTCCCCTCTCCGACACGACCGTGGAGGCCATGAAGCGCTGGCTCGAGTTCCGCGGTCGTGAACCGGGACCTCTGCTCTACGGCTTCCGAAACGACAAGTGCCTCGTCGGCCAGCGCATCACCGAATCGGGGATCTTCTACAAGGTCAAGCGCCTCGGCGAGCACATCGAGATCTACACGACCCCTCACCGCGTCCGACACTCCGGCATCACCGTCGGCGATCTCGAGCGTGAGCGTCTCGGGCTCTCGCGGGCCGATGCCATGGTGCGCTCTGGCCACGTCTCCGAGAGTGCCCACCAGATGTATTTGGACGCCGACCACAAGGCCGTTCGCACGCTCACGCAAGCCGTGGGGCAGCTGATCCCTCAGCACAGCCCGCCGCCCCCCACAAGGGCCCGAGCGGCCAACACGAGCCGCCCAGCAGCGCCCAAAAAACGCTCCAAGCGCGAGGCAGCGCCCAAAAAGCGCTCAAAGAAGCGCGCAGCGGCGCCCAAGAAGCGCTCCAAGAAGCGCGCCGCGGCGGCGCCCAAAAGACGCCCTGCGGCGCCCAAGAAGCGCTCCAAGAAGCGCAAGGCGAAGTAGGCGTATCGGGCGCACGTGCGGTAACATCGCGGCGTGCAAAGCCTGTCGCTCTCTCCCATCGTCCCCACCCTGGCCCGCACGCTCCACGGCTCCATGGAGGCCATCGAGGCCGTCGCCGTTGTCGAGCACGATCGAGCCGAACTTCGATTTGAGGGCGACGAGATCCTCTCGAGGTTTTGCGGCTACGCCGCCATGATGCTCAACGTCGACCGGGATGAACCGGACTTGCCCCGCGACATCGAGGTTCGACTTCCGGATACCGCGATCATCGCCGAGCGATGGGACTACGTCGTCGTCGCCGTGGCGATGCCCATGTCACACCCCCAGCGCAAGAGCCTTCGACGCAAGCTCAGAGCTGTACGCAAGGCGTGGGAGAAGGCCAAGGCAAAGGAAGCTACGAGCACTCCCGGAACTGCTCACGCTTCATCCAATCCCTGATGCGCTGCGCGAGCGGCTTGTCTGCGACCACTTCGAGGCACGACTGCATGATCTCGAAGCCGTCCTTGGCGTGCTCGATCCACGGACCGATGAAGCGTCGCACGGTCTTGGGACACATCTCCAAGACCGTGGCGAGATCTTCGTAGCGCCGGATGGCGAGCTCGACCTGATCTTCGGGATGCGAGAGGTTGCGAACTCCGAAGTGGTGCCGCTGGCGGTAGCGCGTTCGCTCGAGCGTCGATGCGGTGACGACGAGGAACTGCGCGATTCGGTCGAGATCTTCGTACTCGATTTGGACGGACGCCTCGACGATCACGTTCTCTTCGAGCACAGTTACGCCATCCGTGACGTCCACGAGGTCGTCTTCGGAGATCCGGGTCCCGAGGCTGAGCGTGACTACGTGGCGATGGTCGGTGTCCCACCGCTTCGTGACGTCGAGTTGCAAGACGGAGTCGTTGCCCAAGTCGAGGCGAAGTCGAGGGATGCGGGGAGCCTTGGCGCTCATCACTTCACCATCTGCGGCTGCACCGACCGCAAGTACTTGGTGAACCAATCTTCCTCTTGCCAGTCGCGCCCGTCGAGCAGATCAACAAAGTTCGCCGCACGGGTGCAAACCCACCGCCACGTAGAGCCTTCGGGTCCATGTTTTCCTTTGGCTCTCCAACTTTCGGTTTTACTGGCGTCGACTCGCGGCCCCCGAAGCATGACGTAGTCGACTCCGTCGATGTCTTTCCAGTGGGGAGAGCCCAAAAACTCCGCAAGAACATCCGCGGCCTCGCTCATCACTTCACCGTAATCAAGCGTCTTGAGTCGAAACCTCTCGTAGAGCTTGATCTCTTGCATCACGGCATTGACGCGAACGTACTTGATTTGGCAGATTGTGATGATGGTGGGCTTCATGATGGGTCTCCGTAGTTCTCTCGGGGGTCTTTGCCGGTGAAGATGGCGTCGAGCAGGATATTGGAGATCTGCGCCATGATTCGGTTCTCAGACTTGGCCATGGACTTGTTGCTCGCGCTGATGTTGGTGGTGGCGCAGACGTAGCAGAGGTGATGCGTGCGGGGATCGTCGAGCGGCATCCCGCGCCCGATGACCCCTTCGGGCGATGTGCCGTCCGTCGTGTAGGCAAACGTCTTGGTGAAGGTCTCGCTGCCACAGCAGGTGCATGCTCGCTTGACGCGCTCGGCTTCCTCGACCTCGGCGACCACCTTCGCGGACCACCACAACGGGTTGTGAGACTGGAGGTCACACGACGTTACCCGATATCGAACGCCCTCGAGTTCGATGATGTCTCCGCGCTTGGGCGCTGACGGTGGAGAAACATTGCCCTCGAACGTCCGAACGCTAGCGATGAGCCAGCCGTAGTTGTAGCGCTCGAGGCGGATGCTGCCCCGTGGGTAGCTCAGGACGTCGCTCACAGCAGCCCTTGCAGTTTCAGCAGCTGCGTGCCGAGTTTGCCAGTGAGCGAAGAGTCCCGCACCCCGTCCCCACCATCCCCGAAGGGGTTTTTGAAGACCCAGTCGAAGTCGCCGCCAAGGCACGTGGCTTCGTGGCGAAGCCACGGCTCACGGTGCTCGAGGATGAGCTTGGTGGCGAGCACCTCTTCCTCAGGTGGCACCGTGTTGTCGTGGAAGTGGAGGACACCACAGTCGTCGAGGTCGAAGCAGATCTTTCCAGCTCGCTGGGCATGACGACCTCGACGGTGCGAGACGAGGTATCGGTGACCCGTCAGGTGGCCGACGACGATGATGGCGCGCTCTTTGGCCCACAGTTCGTGCTGCTCGGGGGTCAAGAACGCCTGGAGTACTTCGTCGGCTGGCTCGATGGCGCCGGGCTTGCACTGAGGGCAACAGGCCGTGGGGCGCGTGACCGATGCCGCCTTTTCCGGCGTGGCTTTTTTGGCGTCGGCCTTCGCCTTCTCCGCTTCGGCTTTCGCCTTTTCGGCGTCGGCCTTC
>CAZHDM010000008.1:0-163599 GCA_964531655.1 uncultured Flavipsychrobacter sp. | reverse complement strand
TTATAAAACATGTTTTAGTACATTGCATGACATAAGAACAATGTGAGAGAGACGCATTGAAATAAACGAGAGAGCCGATATTAATCACTTTAGTTAAACCCTTTATTTTATTTAATCATACCAACCTTGGTATTTTAAATGATAATATTATGAGGATAAGATCAGAGTTTATCACCGTTGCCATCGCCGATGACAATATTTTTTTTAGAGAAGGCCTTCAGTCTGCAATTTCATCTTTTGATATTTTTTCCATCAAAATAGTTACTGATGACTGTCATTCATTGCTAGAAGGTTTAGAGCAGTTACCAGAGCCGGTAGATATCTGCATATTAGATATTAGTATGCCAGATAGTTATGAGATACTTAAAACAATCAAGAAGTTATATCCAACCGTTAAGGTATTGATAATGACACTGTATAACTATGAGTTGAGTGTTATTAGAACTATCAAGATAGGGGCTAATGGCTTCATGCTTAAAGAAGCAAATAGTAAAGAGATTCATGAGGCGCTTGTGTCTATTTTTAATACAGGTATGTACTATTCTGATGTGCTACCAAAAGAAAGTATGGAGCTTAATAAAGATAGTGTCTTGTTGAGTTTAACATACCGTGAGATGGAGTATATGTCACTTTGTTGTTCTGACCTTAACCAAAAAGGGATTGCAGAGAGTATGGGAGTAAAAGTAAATACAGCCAATAGCTTTAGAGACTCTTTGTTTAAAAAGCTACATGTTAAGAGCAGGATTGGCATTGTGTTATTCGCACTGCGTATTGGTATGCTTCCTGCTAATAATGCATATCAGCTTGTATCATGATACTGTGATAAGTAATAGTTTGTTATGTAACCCCTAAAAAACTAAAGCTTATGGAACGTAAAATTAGATTAGGTATAGTTTGCGACAACCAAATCTTTCATAGAGGTTTGGTCATGAGCATAGCCACCATGGAAAGGTATAATATTGTTATCTCATCTTCTTCGGATAGCTCACTTAAGAGTTTCGTTAATGAAGAGGACATGCCTGAATTGTTCTTAGTTTGTGTGGGTAATAGTAGTCTTGAAGACATGGAAGCTCACATTAATTCAATTAAGATCATGTATCCTGCAGTAAAAGTTCTGTTGATGAGTAATTATAATAACCAGTACAGCGTTGCTAAGGCCTTTAAGTATGGTGCTAATGGACTAATAGCTAAGAGTTGTACTGAAAATGAATTACATAGAGCTTTATTAAGTATATATTATACAGATACATACTATCATGACGGCTATGAAGGTATCAGGTTTGATATTACTAATGCAGCCATGCTGGAACTGACGACTGACATTACTGATCTGGAACGCACCGCACTTTCATACTTTGCTACCGAAATGTCGTATAAAGAGATTTCTGAAACGATGAACTGTTCGCTGGAGACGGTTGAGGCTTATCGGGATTTGTTATTTGATAAGTTCAATGTTAGTTCACGTATAGGATTAGTTATATGGGCCCATGCCATAGGTGAGTTACATGTAAGCCGTAAGGCTATATAGTAGCTTACTTGTGTAAAAGCTTTTTGTATAATGCTTCTTTTTCTACGAGGCAGCTGTAGTATTTCTCCTTAAAGTCAACATTGTCTTGCTGACTAACTATCATCTCTCCACGACCTGTAAATAACCAATTTAGATCCAGGTCATAAAACTTGTTTGAAATATCTTCTATTATTTGACAGCTAGGGCTGGCATTCTCTGTATTGAATAGCCTATATAGCTTCTGAGGTGAGTTATAACCTAATATCACAGATAAGTCAATAACACCAAGCTTTTTATAGTCCAGATACATCTTTAATCTCGCAACAAGATCAGTCATAACAATAAAATTAATATTAACTATTTAAAAAAATCATAAAAATAGTGTGAATTCTATAAAACATGTTTTACATTTGTTTTGTAAATATAAAACATGTTTTACAAATACTGTGGTTTCTAGGTAAATATGATTTTTTGAAGGATTATAAGTTTACAACAACCAATTAATAAAAAAGTTTTGGGGCAAAAAATGACTTTTGTCATGTTTGTTTTATGTTAATAATATTTAATGTGTTTAACTCATAATACAATATCATGAGAGGAAATAAATATATAAAAAGAGAGCTAGTAATATTATTGTTTTTTCAATTGTTAGTATTACTAAATTTTCAGAGTAATGCTCAAGAGGTGTATGCTACACAGGTAACAGACAACTCTACAGATGTTCAGAATCCCGGGAATATTGTAGATACAAACAAGCAAAACTACGCAACTGTATCTAACTTATTGTCATTATTAAGTAACTCTCATGTTAGGGTGAGGTTTCCTGTTTCCGGAAAAGCTGGAGATGCTATAAACTTTACCGTTCAAGCTACAGGTCAGGTACTTGGTGCAGGGCTACTAAATAATACTACTGTAAGGCTGTATGATTCTGCTGGTAATAATGTTCATACTAGTACTGGTAGTAGTGTATTGGAGTTATCATTACTATCAACTGCTGATAGTACTTATAACATAAGATATGTTTCAAATCCGAGTGATACATTTAAGTTTAAGGAGGCTAGGATAGACTTTAGTAACCTATTGAATGTGAACTTATTAAATGAGTTCAGGATTCTTGGCGTGTTCTATCAGGTGCCATGTCCGCCAGTATATGCTGATGGAGTTTATGCATTCGGTACTAATGGTCTTTTAACAGGCTTTGTTACCAATCCTGGTAATGCTGTAGATAACAACAATAATAACTATGCAACACTAGTTACTCCTTTGAATATTCTTAGTTTATTACCTCCTGCCTATCTGGAGCTTGAGTTTGATAAACCATTCCAAACAGGAAGCTTTGTCGCTTTTACTGTTGGGCAACAGTCTGCATTACTTTCGGCAAGTCTTTTAGATAATATAGAAATAACCGTTTATGATGAGAACGGTGTAGCAAGAGAAGTTAATAATAGTTTCACTCAACTTGACCTTCGGTTATTATCAGGTACTACAGATCGATATACATTAGGGTTTACAACCCAGTCAGGAACATATCGTATATCAAGACTGAGAATAGAGCTAGAGTCTGTTTTATCACTTTTACAGGACTTTAGAGTCTATAATGCATTTCATTATGATATTGATAGGGCTCCTGTAGCTGTTACGGCAAGCAGATCTACCAATATGTGTGTAGGAGACTCTGTTGTATTAACAGCCGAAGAAGTGCCACATGCTGCTGGTTATCTTTGGAATACTTCAGATACATCAAGGTCTATAACTATAACGCAGGGAGGTGTATATAGTGTTACTGTTTTAGACTCATTTGCATGTAGCAGAAAATCATTAGATATACGAGTGACTGTAAATGCAACACCACAAGTGAAGATCGTTGGTGATACAGTGCTATGTGGTGCAAGGCCAGGTATGTTAGAAACATCTCTTCCTTACAGTACGTACTTATGGTCTGATAACTCTACCGGAGATACCTTGAATATAACAGATTCAGGTAATTATTTTATTACTGTTACTGACGTTAATGGATGTGTAGGCTCAGACTCTGTTGCTGTAGGTAATAATGTATTAGATATTGCATCTACAATTACAAACACAACTTGTGATAACACTAATACAGGTTCAATTGATCTAAATATTACAGGTGGTAGCAATAGCTATAGTTATCTATGGTCAAACGGTAATACTACAGATTCAATAGGTAGTCTGGAGTCTGGTATATACACAGTGATCGTGAGCGACAATAATGAAGGTTGCGCCTATAATAAAGCCTACACAATATCTTCTGATAATTCACTCGCAATAAAAACTGCTGTAGTCAACACTACAGCTTGTGGCGAAGACGATGGTAGAATAGCAATAAATGTTGTTGGAGGTAGTGGCCAATATACGTACGCATGGTCTAACTCTGAAACAACAAAAGACATAACAGATGTTGAAGCTGGTATTTATACAGTAAATGTAACTGATGCCATTTCAGGGTGTCAGTTGTCAAAAACAACTACAGTATCTGATGCTAATAGTGGATTAATACTCACTCCTTCAGCTACACCGAGTAGCTCATGTTCTGCTCCTAATGGTAGCGCAAGTGTCTCAGTAGCAGGAGGAAGTGGGAATTATACTTATACATGGAGTAATAATCAGACAACACAGTCAATATCAAACTTATCAGTTGGTAAGTACCATGTATTAGTACACGATCAGAATTTACAATGTAATAATGCTGTTTCTGTAAATGTTGACAATAGTGCTTCATTGCAGGTTAACGGTTCTATTAGTGCTACAGGTTGCGGGTTGTCTACAGGAAGTATCACAACTTCAGTAACAGGTGGTAGCAATTCATATAGTTATAGCTGGTCTGATGGCGGCACAGGCGCAAACAGGCAAAACCTTTTAGCAGGTACTTATATAGCAACTGTTACAGATAATGTAACTGGTTGCACAGGGGAAGGTGTATTTGTTATAGGTGAGTCTACAGCGCCTAGTGTTGCCGTATCTATAACCAGACCATCATGTGCTACTAACGGAAATGGCGCGATAGATATTACAACTGCAGGCAACTATATGTATGCATGGTCTAATGGTGCTACTACACAAGATATCTCAGGCTTATCTTCAGGTACATATACAGTAACTATTACTGATACTGCTACTAACTGCATTGCAAACTATCAAGCTGTACTGGAAGCTTACGGTCAAATAGATATTAAGGGCGATGCATTTTCCAATACTGCTTGTGCGAACGCTGCCAATGGTGCAATTGATATTACAGTAGAGGGTGGTATGATACCATATACCTATGCCTGGTCAAATAGTGATACTACACAAGATATAGATAGTTTGAATGGTGGTGTGTATACACTTACTGTTACAGATTCAAATAGCTGTTCAGCCTCAATAGCGGTACCTGTGGTTACAGATTCTTCTAAGCTACTTAGCGTTTCTGTTGATACTATAGACTTGGCTAGTTGTACAACTACAGCCAACGCCTCTGTGGTACTTAATGTGACTGGTGGTGTTCAACCATACTCTTATAACTGGTCGAACAGCGCGATAACAAAAGACCTTACAAATGTTTTACCTGGTAACTATAATGTTACTGTTACAGACGGGGTTGGTTGTACTCAAACATTGAGTGTAGCTGTTGGTATTGATAGTGTTAATATGCTCATGATTACAGTGGACTCTACAGCATTCGCAAGCTGTAGTGGTAGTAAAACAGGAGCTATTTATGTAACAGCTTCTGGTGGGCAAGCTCCATACACGTACAAGTGGTCAGATAATAGTACAAGTGAAGATCTGATAAATGTATCTGCTGGTGCTTACTCTTTAACAATAACAGATGACCTTGGTTGTACAGCACAGGAGGATACTTCGGTGCAGGTACATCCTAGCCTAGCAGTAACAGTGACATTGGACTCTACAACAAAAGCATCATGTCAGGCAAGTTCTGATGGTAGTATATATGTGAGTGTGTCTAACGGAGCTAGCCCGTATACATACAGTTGGTCAAACAATGCAACAACTCAAGACTTACTTAATGTCCCTGCTGGTTCGTATACTTTAAACGTAACAGATAATAATGGCTGTCCTGGTCAGTTAAATACTACTTTAGAAATAGATACAGCTAATAGGCTAATGGCTGCAGCATCAAATATTGTTGATGCAAATTGTCAGACAAGTAAAACTGGTGGTATTGATGTAGATGTAACAGGCGGGAAATTACCATTAACATACAATTGGTCGAATGGTACAAATGCACAAGACTTATCTCTGGTAGTGCCGGGTGCATACACATTAAATATTACTGATGCTGCCGGTTGTACTACACAATTAACTGCAACTGTAGGTATTGATACTACAAATATGCTAATGGTATCTGTTGACTCAATAGTTAATGTTGGTTGTACGGATCCTAACTCAGGCAAGTTATTTATATCAACTGTAGGCGGTATAAGTCCTTACACTTACAGCTGGAATGACGGTAGCTCTCAGGAAGATAGAGCTGGTCTTGCCGGTGGAGGTTATACCGTTACGGTTACGGACTTTGTCGGGTGCACAGATACAGCCAGTGCTAATATCTCTAATGCAGCGCTTATTGTTGTAGAAAAGAATGTAAGCGATGTAAGTTGTTTTGGCTCTGCTGATGGTAGTATTACTCTGGATGTGACAGGTGGAGTAGCTACTCTTGCATACAACTGGTCTAACGGGGCTACAACATCTACTGTCACTGATTTGGGAGCTGGACAATACTCAGTAGCTATTTCTGATGCCGAAACCAATTGTACAATAAATGATACGTTCACAATATCAGAGCCTGCTGAGTTGAAAGCAGTGATATTTGTAACTAATGACGATTGCTTTGAACAGCCTGCTGGTAAAATAGAAGTTAATGCATCAGGTGGAACACCACCATATTCATATCAGGTAGAAGGTAGCTTATCAGGTAGTATAGCTGACAATCTTCAGCAAGGCTCATATAGCATCACAATAACCGATAATAATGGTTGTGATGTATCTACTACTGAAGTTGTAGATAAAGATGAGTGCGACTTTGATATTAACGTACACAATGTAATTACTCCAAATGGTGATGGTATGAATGATTCTTGGAGAATAGACGGGTTAGAGTTCTACCCTAATAACGAAGTCCTTTTATTCAACAAGTGGGGTGATGTAGTATATCAGCAAAAAGCTTATGATGGTAAGTGGGGTGGTATCAGTACTAATGGTGATGCACTACCTGATGGTACGTACTACTACTTAGTGCAATTGAATGAAGCAAATAAAGCTGGTGGTAAAAATCAGTTTACTGGATATTTAATGATTCAGCGTTAAAACCCTGAAAACAATTACAAATTAAAAAACGACAACATTATGAGATATTTATTATTGCTATTACTGTTGATTCCGGGTGCCATCTTAGCGCAAGATCACCCACACTATACTATGTTCATGTACAATAAGCTGTTGTATAATCCGGCATATGCGGGTAATAAGAACATGACTTCAATTAATGCTGCTTACCGCAATCAATGGACAGGTATTGAGGGTGCACCAAGAAACTTTAGTGTAGCTGTAGATGCTCCGATAGGTAGCTATATGAAACCATTCAGAAGAGTAGCGCTAGGCTTAAGTGTAAACAATGAATCACTGGGAGTAGTAGATAATACTAATCTGATGGGGTATTATGCTTATCGTATACCTTTTAAGAAGTCAGTACTTTCTTTTGGTTTGCAAGCTGGAGCTTCAATATATAATGCCGATTACAATAGACTAAACCCGGCAGATCAAGGTGATAATATTCTTACAGGTTCTATTGATAATGCATTCTTGCCGAACATTGGAGCAGGTATTTTCTGGTCGAGTGATAACTTTTATGTAGGTGCATCAGCTCCTAATTTGATAGAAAACTATTATGACAAAGAGAATAAAACGCTTACTAATGATAGAGCTAAACAACTAAGAAGCTATTATTTAAGTGGTGGATATGCATTCAAGATAACTGAAGATTTTACATTGCAACCTCAGGTAATGGCTAGGTATGCAGGTAATGGGCAGTACCAGCTACCAATGAATATGGACTTTAACCTGTCATTTGTCTTCTTTAATAGGTTGATGTTAGGAGCAACATACCGTACTGATAATACACTTGATGGTATCGTTCATCTACAAGCTACTAAAAGACTTAACATAGGTTACGCATATGGTTATTCGGCATCTCAGCTGAACGGATATAATAACGGTACACACGAAGTTGTATTAGGTATCGACTTTGTAAAAGACCTTAACAAGTATATCAATCCTCGATTTATAAGACCGTTTTAATTACTCTGTATAAATAATAGATCGTTATGAAAAGACTAGATATATATATAATGCTTGTAATGCTGCTTTTGGGGCAGAGTACAGCAGATGCCAAAGGAGTAGATAAGAACCAGATGAAAGGGGACTACTTATATCAGCACTTCGCCTTTCATGAAGCCATACCTTACTACAAAAGCATAGCTGAGAACGCTGCAGATGTAGATGTATACAGTAAGCTTGGAGATTGCTATTTACTTACCAAGAATCCTGATAGTGCTATCAAGTGGTATTCAAAGGCTGTCAGTATGGATGGTTGTACTATGGATGTGAAGCTGAGATATGCAAAAGCTTTAATGGCTAAACAAAGATACTATGATGCAATTCCATACTTAGAAGCATATCATGCTACATACCCGGAAGATAGGCGTGTAGAAAATATGATTAAAAGTAGTGAAACAGCTGAAGCTTCCATGAAAGAACTACCTGTTGGGTACGCTAGCTTTTTATCATTCAATACAGATGGTTCAGAGTTCGGACCTCATGTGCATGGTGAAGAGTTGATATTCACTACTGACTCTGCTATTTCTCATAGAGCTAATAATATTGATAAATGGACTGGTAGCTCTTATAATAATATTTACGCAATACCATGTAACGAAAATGGTAGGTGTAAAACAGAGCTTAATAGAATAGGCGGTAAGATCAATACTAAATATCATGATGGTCCTGCTGTGTTCAATACAGAAGGATCTAAAATGTACTTTACCAGAACTAATTACTCTAGAGAGTTTATAACCAATGGCTCTAACCCGGATGATAATGGAGTAGTGAGACTTCAGATAATGATAGCTGATGATTATGATAGCAGTTCGAAGGAGTTCAAAAAGGTTAAGCCTTTTAAATATAACAACAAGAACTATTCTACAGCGCACCCGGCATTGAGTGCTGATGGGAATATGCTGGTCTTTACCTCTGACATGCCTGATGGCGAAGGTGGTAGCGATCTATATATGTGTACAAAGGATGTAGCTGGTAACTGGAGTGAACCACAAAGCCTTGGTAAAGTTCTTAATACAGAAGGTGAAGAGATGTTCCCGTTTTTGTCTGATGATAATAAATTGTACTTCTCTTCAAACGGCCATGTTGGTCTAGGTGGGTTAGATGTTTATGTAAGTAACTGGGATGCTAATACTAAAACATTTAGTGAACCACAGAACGTTGGTATGCCGGTCAACTCATCTTATGATGACATGTCGCTAACATTATATCAAGGATCTAGTGATGGCTACTTTGCATCTAATCGTCCTGCTGAAAAGAAGGGAGATAATATCTACTACATCAACATGAGGAATGTGTATCTGTCATTAATGATAAAAGATGCGGCAAGTGGTACTCCTATAGCTGCAAGCTCTGTATCATTTAGTGAGAATAAAGATAACAGAACGTTTACTTCAGGATCAGGTGGTAAGGTGTTTACCAGAATACTTCCACAAACATCATACACTGTTACTATTAAAAAACCAGGTTATAAAACTCAGACTATAGACGTATCTACATTCAATGCGATGAATAATGATACTGTATCAAAAGAAGTGCTTCTCGAATCAGATTTTGCTATCTATTACAATGCAATAGTAATGGATGAAAGCACATATACTCAGATAGAGAATCCAATGATAGTGTATGCTAAGCTAGGTGAGGGGAGTGCTGATACAGCATACCTGAACGGTACAGAGAACTTTACAATATCTCTTGACCCGGATGCTGAGTATAATATATATGCAGTGAAGGATAAGTATTACTCCAGTGAGCGTATGGTTTCTACAGCAGGTATCATTCAGAGCATGGGGGTAACTAAAGTAAGAGATACATTATTTATGAAAGAGCTGAAAATAGGAGAAGTGTATAAGATAGATAATATATACTACGACTATGATAAAGCTAATATTCGTGAAGATGCCAAGCCTGCATTAAATGGTATCATTCAAATGCTGGGGCAGTATGAAGATATGAGTATTCAGATCAATTCTCATACAGACTGCCGTGGGTCAGCGGCTTACAACAAGAACTTATCAAGAGACAGGGCCGCATCAGTAATAAGATACTTGCAGCAAAGAGGTATATCAAAATCACGTTTGCAATCCAAAGGGTTTGGAGAAACCAAACCAGTTGAAACTTGTAATAATTGCGATGATTGTACCGATACACAGCATCAGAGAAACAGAAGGACAGAGTTTCAGATCATAACAATGTAATGACAATTTTACGTGTAGGGGTACATATCAAAGGCGTTGTATATTTATACAACGCTTTCTTTATTCAATAAACTTCTTCTCTATGTATGTTGAGTTCATAACCCTTAACGCTCCCATATAGTCCATTTTGAATGATACCAGGTCGCCTACTTTATACTTTTGGCTAGAGGTGTTAATATCTATGACTAACATGTCTGAGCTACCACCGATGATCGTTAAATCTTCATCAATAGGGTGAAGGAAGTCTGCACTGGAAATATCGAGTAGTCCCATGTCGAGTATAGCTCTCTTATGTGTTCTACCGTAATCTTCAGTATTAACCTCTACTATTTCGCCCGAAGGGTTAGCTTCCATAACACCATATGGTACTACAGGTTTTTCTGTGATCTCTACGACTTCAGCATGTAGCCTGAATACATCATCTTTCATTTTTGACAAACGCTCTCCTGTAAACAGATCGTTACCAAAGAAAAGAGTCTCGCCAACTCTGAAGTGATTGATGCCTTTAGGTATTTGCTTTTTGAGTAGCAGAGGAATCATTACAGAGGAGCCGCCTGTTACACCTATGATCTTTTGATTGAATTTAGCTTCTATCAGTTGCTCATAAAGGCTTAGCTGTATTAGCTTGTCTTTACTAGGCATAACACCGCTTAAACAATTAAGGTTAGAGCCTATACCTACAACTTTGATATTAGGTAGCTCAAATACTTGCTTGTAAAAGTTGATGAGTTCATCGCCCATGATACCTTCACGCAGGTCTCCAAGCTCTATCATAATGATAATGCGGTGAACCTTGTTTTGCTTCTGTGCTTCTTCAGATAACCACTTAATAGTTGATATCTCTGTGTTGAAACTAACGTCTGCATATTTTACCACACTAGAGATGCTTCTTTTAGCAGGTGGCTTTATATATATGGTTTCTTTATTAGGATCAATAGCTTTAATAGCTTTCAGGTTGCTGAGTCTTGCATCACAAACCTGCTGATCGCCTAATGATAAAACGAACTCCAGATACTTTTTATTACCACATAATAATTTCAGGACAGGAGCCCATTCAATATCATGCTTTGTAAATAGTTCGTTTAAATATTTATAGTTCTGAGCGAGTGATTTTTTATTGAGTGTAATTTGTGCCATGTTACCCCCTCTTTAATCTCATTTCTAAATAAGGGTTGGTAAAGCCAACTTTCTCGTATAAGAACTTTGCAGGATTGTCTTGCTCTACATGCAGGGCAATATCACCTTTACAAGCTTCTATAGTTTCATTCATGAGCTTTTTTCCTAGCCCGGTTCCTCTTGTGTCTCTGTGTACTGCTATGTATACTAATATGTTTTCAGGTATATAACCACCCATATTAGTTTCGTTAACTACTACTGCACCTTTTATTTCATCATTTTCATCAGAAGCTACAAGGATAAACCCTCCTTTGTTTTCATTCTTCTTTTGTGCATACTCAATACACCTCGTAATATCTTTTATCTTATCTCCATACTGGTCTAAATGAGTATGTAGGAAAGAAGCTACTTTAGCGTTAGTGAATGTTGAGTTTTCTCCTGTGTTTGTGTCTATATGCGTAATATTCATCTTATATATCATTTTCTGATTAAACTCTGTGTGCCAATAAACAATGTGGCTGAAACTGCGATGCCAAATAGATTAGCATCTAATCCGTAAGGCAGCGGTATATTTAACAAAATAAGTAGCAAAGTTGTTGAGCCACCACCTATCATTGCTAAAATTGCTGCTGCTGGTTTGGGTTTACTTACGAACAACATTCCTAAAACAGGAACAAATAACCCTGAAACCATAAATGCATATGAGTACAACATTAAGTCAAGTACACTCTGCATTTGAGTGGCTAATAGAATTGCAAATATACCAATACTTAACGTAAGTACCTGAGAGAGTGCCAGGTTAGATGCTAGCTTAGCTTTGAATCGACCAATAATATCAGTCATCAAATTGCCTGATGCGGCCATAAGGCAACTATCCGCTGTCGACATAATAGCTGAGAAGTACGCAGATAGCATAAGTCCCATAAGCCCTACTGGCAGCATGTTTCGCAGGAACATAGGTAGCCCCATCTCAGCATCAAGGTCTGACCCTGCAGGGTATCCTAGTCCTGTAAATGATCCCTGTAAGAATGCCACTTTTGCGAACATACCTAGTATAACTCCCATAAATGCCATTATAGGCCATTCGAATAGCCCCGCAATACGCCATGCCTTAACAGCAGTCTTTTCATCTTTAGCTGCGTATATACGTTGGTATAGCGTCATCCCTACAAACCATATAGGCACGATAGTAATGAGCCAGTTGAGCAGGTCTTTAAAAGAAACGTTAGTGACCGATGTCATATCAGACTCTAAGTACTGGTTTATAGCTTCAAAACCACCTATATGATAAAAGCCATAGGGGATGCCCACACCTATCAGCCCAACCATGAGTACTATCCATTGTACCGTATCTGTATATATTACAGCTTTAATACCGCCTATTACGGTGTATAGTACAGCTATGGCACCCATACCTATAACCGCTTGGGTAAGTGTTATAGATGTGGGGAATGTTGCCGCAGCAAGCTTGCCTCCAGCCAGTATTTGACTACTTGAAAAACCAACGTAACCTATTAGTGAGATAATACCTGCTACAAGAGCTACATCTCTATTGTAATAATGTTCAATTGCCTGAGGGAAGCTGAGTAGGTTCTTTTTTCTTGCTATAGGGTAGACTTTTGGAATAAGTAAGACAGCACTCAGCCAAGCACCTAGTAATCCTGTAAAGAGCATCCAACTACCAGATAAGCCCATCGTAAAGCCTAAGCCTCCTAAGCCTATAGAGAAACCACCTCCTACGTCGGTAGCTACTACTGACAAGCCTATATGACCGGCAGACATTTTACGCCCCCCAACATAGTAGTCCTCATCAGACTTATTGGTTTTGAAAAAATAGAAACCTATACCTAATAACACCAAAAAGTATATGATGAATATACTGATGTCAATCCAATGTAAGCCTTCGATAATAAATAGTTTAAAATGAATGTGAAACTGTGGAAGGATAAGGAATTATATGCTAAAAACAAAAAAGCTCCTGAAAGGAGCTTATAATAATGTGAAGTGATAGTTGTTTATGTAGCGCTAAGTATTAGATATTAACTGCTGTAACTAAACATGCAAGTATAGCTACGAATAGTACTATTTTCTGAGTTGCCTCACTTTTGATAAAAGGTAGATCTAAAGATTTAGAAGCTGCTGTTGTGTTAGTTATTGATAATGTTTGCATAATAATTTGTTTTGTGTTGTTTGTGTGTTTTTAAATGTGTGTTTTTATTCTTTGTTCTGAAACGCCTTTGGCGAATATTGTTTGTTTTGTTGTCTGTGGTTTGTTCCGTATTGACAATGCAAATATGCGACGCGAGACAGGGCTAAGCCAAAATATTAAGTCAGCTTAACCCTCCGTTTAGAATTGGTTAACAGTAAAATTGTTAACGGTTAACGTGCCATTAAGAAATAATGGAAATATATAACAGGTATGAAAGTGCCTCTATTACGCTACAGCCTTCTGGTTGGTATGCTTTGTGGCCTCACTACCATTTTTGATAATGTAGTAACCTGCAAAAATGAAGCATAGACCTAAAAATTCGGTGACATATAATACTTCTACATGGTTCACCTTCGCAGAAGAACCTCCTATGCCTGGTAGAAAGCCTCCTATTGCTATCAGAACGTTGCCCCAAAACCTACTCTTGAAGTTGTTATTTTGAGCATATATTACAGCAGAGTAGATAGCACCACCTACAAGGAAAGCCATTGCGTATATGTTGATGAAAGGTGTTATGTACCTGATAAATGTCCAATCCAGGATTTTACCGTATAGCTTAGGGTGAGGACCTGGTTTTAGTGGAGATAGTATTACTAATACTGATGATATT
Source organism: uncultured Flavipsychrobacter sp. (assembly GCA_964531655.1). Lineage (GTDB taxonomy): Bacteria > Bacteroidota > Bacteroidia > Chitinophagales > Chitinophagaceae > UBA5543. Next base: position 149,608 of record CAZHDM010000008.1, on the reverse strand, counting down.
AATATCGATACTGTTAATATGATTGAAAGAGTATTAGCAGTTTTTCGCTTCATTAATAAGTGTACCGTACCTTGAGCTAAAGGTGCTCCTCCCAAGAAAGCACCGAATATATACCATGCCTTAAAGTTGGTTGGAGAGTATCCGTATAGAGTATGAAGACTCTCTGTAACGGTACCTGCGCCATAAAAGAACACTCCAAGCATCCACCAGTATATATACATGGACTGCTTATTATTACTCCAATGTTTAAATAGTATAAGAAAGAAGTATAGAGAAAACAGAGTAGTAGCTATCGGAATGTAATTGACAAAAGACACAGAAAACAGTTTTTAGTAAAGTTACTTGCATCAATTGCCAAATACACTCGCTACTGTCATGCCACTGTCATAAACATTGTTAGAACTTAAAGTTGTAGGTTATACTAGGTAGTATAGGGAATATAGATACCTGCTTAACCGTGGCTTTTACACCACCTGAAAGGTCTCCTTCTGTATCAACGTATAAGAAGTATGGGTTCTGACGACTGTATATATTATATACAGAGAATACCCAGCTTCCTTGTATTCTTCTATTCTTTTTAGCCTTTTTTCTTTGTGGTGTATACACTGCAGATACATCCAATCTATGATACGGGAAGAGCCTGTATGCATTCAGCTCGCTATATTCAGGTACTATGCTCTGGTCTATAAAGTAATAGTTAGTGGGCAGTGTAATTGCATTGCCTGAACCATATACAAATACAGAAGATAATGTCCAGCGCTTGCTCAATTCATATGATGCCACTATTGATAGGTCATGTCTTCTATCATATTTAGCTGGATACCTGTTGCCATTATTCAGGTCTTTAAAAGTGCGGTAGGTCCATGACAGTGTGTAGCCTATCCAACCTGTGAACTTACCTTGTGTTTTATTAATGAAAAACTCGGCACCATATGCTTCGCCTGAACCAAAAACAAAGTCAAGCTCTGGATCTTGTATAGTGTTAGGCACATACCCTGCACGATATTCTACCTGTCTGTCCAGATCTTTATAATATACCTCTATTGATGTCTCCAAAGCATTGTCAAAGAAGTTCTGGAAATACCCCACGGAGTATTGCCAAGCCTGTTGAGGGCGAACTATTAGCGTACTAGGTACCCATAGGTCGGTTGGTAGAGTACTACCATTGTTAGATATCAAGTGAATGTATTGATATGCTTTTGCTGCACTAGCCTTTATTGAAGAGTTATCAGTTAGTGTAAAGTTTAAATTAACGCGAGGCTCCCAACCACCGTATGTAGTTACCAGGTCGCCGCTATTGTATACAGTGCTGTCTGTTCTTTTACCATTAATATCCGTTGTGTAGCTTGTATAGGGTCCTATTTGTCCGAACCATGAGTACCTAACTCCGGCATTGACCTTCAGCCAGTAAAACGGATTGAACTCATCCATTATGTACGCACCACCTTCATGTGCATACTTTATGAGGGCATTGTTAGGAGATAGCTCAGTTTGACCTGCTTGTCCTGATATTTGATTAGGTATGAATTTATGGTACGTGTAAGCAATGCCTCCTTTGAACTTATGATTGAAAGCAGAGTAATAGTCTAGATCTACTTTGGCATTATAATCTCTTACACCTGATGATAGTTTAAAATCGAAATCTCCTTGTGTAGCACCAAATGAGAATTGGTAGTCATTATAAACAGCAGTTGTATTCAAGAATAGTCGGTCATTGAATAAGTGGTTCCAACGTAGGGTAGCAGTTGAGTTACCCCAGGGAATATCAGCATTGAACGAGCCACTCTCACTGCCGAACTTGAACTTGTCTCTTCCGAAATAACCACTCAGGTAGACTCTGTCTTTATCTGTTAACCTGTAATTGGCTTTCAGGTTGGCATCATAGAAGAAGTATCCTGAATTGGCTAAGCTACCAGTTGCAAAAGGCTTTATGAGAACATCTATGTAAGTTCTTCTTCCGGAAAGCATGAAAGACCCTTTATCTTTTTTTATTGGTCCTTCTACTGTAAGCCTTGATGCGATCAGCCCTATACCGCCCTCTGCATGGTACTCTTTCATATTACCTTCTTTCATAGATACATCTACTACAGAAGATAGTCGGCCACCATAATTGGCGGGCATACCGCCTTTTATTAAGGTCACATTATTAAGAGCGTCTGTATTGAATACTGAAAAGAAACCAAACAAGTGCCCCGTATTATATACAACAGCATCATCTAATAGTATCAGGTTCTGGTCGGGACCACCCCCTCTTACATAAAATCCTGAGTTCCCTTCACCAGCAGATTGTACTCCCGGCATTAGTTGTAGGGTCTTAAGGATATCTGTCTCTCCGAATATAACAGGTAGTTTCTTTACTTGCTGGGCTGATATACTTATGGTACCCATCTGCGTACCTGAAACATTTTTATCCCTGCGTTCTGCTGTGATCTCTACTTCTTCAAGGGTATTTTCATTCTCCATCTCCACGTTCAGTTTGCGACTATCTACCAGGGTAATGTTTTCTGTTTTTGTACTGAACCCCAAATACGAGTAAACGATGGTATAGCTTCCTGCAGGCAAAGACAAAGAATAGAATCCGTAATTATTTGTTTGAGTACCTATCTCCAGCTCTTTTACATATACAGTTGCAGCTATAAGTGCTTCACCACTACCTGCATCACGCATATAGCCACTTATTGTTACTTTTTTCTGTGCTGAAGATATGTTAGGGGCAAGCGTTAGTACGACTGTAAATAATAGAGTTGAAAGGATTGCAATCCACTTATTGCTTACTTGTAGATTACCAGCAGGTAAATAACGCATCGCCAAATATTTATGCAAATGTAAGGGATGTAGGCGAGCTAAACATATTCATCGTACTTTTGCGCACTTATGTTGGTTTCTATACAAAACGTCTCATTTTATTTTGGCTCCCGAGCCATATTGAAGAACGCTAATTGGCAGATAGATACCGGGCAAAGAATAGGTCTGGTAGGTAGTAATGGTGCAGGTAAGTCTACATTGCTTAGGCTGATAACAGGTGCATACAATGTAGATGAAGGTGTGATCAATAAGCCTAAAGATGTAAGTATTGGTTTCTTCAATCAGGACTTATTGAGTTTTTCTACTGATGAATCGATACTTAAGGTGGGTATGCAGGCTTTTGAGAGAGCACACGAGCTTGAAAAAGAGCTAGCCAAACTGATGGAAGAACTAGCGGATAAGCCAGAGGATGAGGTATTACTAGACAAATACAGCCATATGCTACATGACTTTGAGGTAGCTGGTGGTTATGAGATGGAGCACAAGGCAGCTGAGGTGCTTGAAGGACTTGGCTTTACCACAAAAGACTTGCAAAGACCATATAATGAGTTCAGTGGTGGATGGAGAATGAGAGTGTTATTGGGTAAAATGATGCTACAGCAGCCTGATGTACTATTACTGGATGAGCCTACCAATCACCTTGATCTTCCTTCTATTGAGTGGTTAGAAAGATACCTGCAAGGCTACCCTGGTAGTGTGGTAGTCGTATCGCACGATAAGTATTTCTTGGACAGGATGGTGAATAAGATTGTAGAAGTATGGCAGCAGGAGTTGCATATGTATAGCGGTAACTATTCATTTTATCAAAAAGAGAAGGTAGAGCGTATGGAGCTACAGCAACGTGCATATGAAAACCAACAGGATTATATCAGACAGCAAGAGCGCTTTATTGAAAGGTTTAAGGCAAAGGCTACAAAAGCTGCTCAGGCACAAAGTGCTATGAAGAAGCTGGATAAGCTGGATAAAATAGAAGCTCCTGATGCTTCAATGCCTACCATGAATATCAACTTTGATATAGCCGTACAGCCAGGAAAGATAATTTGTACATTAAATGATATATCTAAGAGCTTTGGTGACATCTCTATTTTCGAAGGAGCAAGTGCTGAGATTAACAGAGGTGATAAGATAGCACTCATAGGAGCCAATGGTAAGGGTAAGTCTACTCTATTGAGGATTATAGCTGATAGAGAGACTTTTGATGGAGATAGAAAATGGGGACACAATGTAGAGGAGAGTTTTTATGCGCAGCACCAGTTAGAAGCCTTGGATATAAGCAATGAGATACTGGAAGAGATGAATCTTGCAGGAACTGGTAAAACTGAGTTGGAGTTGAGACAGTTGCTTGGTTGTTTCTTATTTAGTGGTGATGATGTTTTTAAGAAGATCAAAGTACTTTCAGGTGGTGAGAAGGCTAGGGTTGCACTGGCTAAAACAATTGCACAGAAAGCTAACTTTCTGATGCTGGATGAGCCTACCAACCACTTGGATATGCAGTCGGTAGATATGCTGATAGAAGCACTTAGTAAGTACAAAGGAACGTTTATATTCGTTTCTCACGACAGGTACTTTATCAGTAAAACAGCTAATAAGATCTGGCATATAGAAGATGGTGAGATAAAAGAGTTTGTTGGTAATTATGACGAATGGGTGGTGTATGAACAGGAGCGCCAAAAGAAACTTGCAGCACAAGCGCAACCAGAACCTGCAGAGCAACCTAAAGAAGTAAAAAAGAAGGTAGATACTAATCAGTCAGAACAGAGGCAACTTCAAAAAACATATCAGCAAAAACAAAAACAGTTTCAAAAGCTGGAAGAAAATATCAATAAGCTGAACGAGGATAAAAAGAAGCTGGAATTACAATTAGCGGATCCTGAAGTATATGCTGATAAAGACAAGTTCGTAGAAACTGATGAGGCATATAAAAAGTTGACAGGTAAAGTAGAGCAACTGACTGCAGAGTATGATCAGCTTTTTGAAGAGATGCTCGAACTGGAAGAACAGTTGTAGTATTATGTATTGCCTTTAACTATTTATAGCTGTAAATTAGCGAGAAGTAAACTTAATTATATGCCATCTTTCGATATCGTAAGTAAAGTAGATTTACAGACATTAGATAATGCTATAAATGTTGCTCAGAAAGAGATCAGTAACAGATATGATTTCAAGGGAGCTCATATACAGATTGAGCTGAATAAGAAAGATATGCTGGTGAATATCGAAGTGGAAAACGATATGCAGTTGGCACAGGTGGAAGATATTCTTATCACAAAAGCTATGCGTCAGGGTTTAGATGCTAATAGCTTCGACAGAAGTAAACAGCCGGGATCTTCTGGGAAGTTCTTGAAAAAGGTAGTATCTGTAAAAAATGGTATTGATAGAGAAACAGCAAAAAAAATAGTAAAGCTGATCAAGGATAGTAAACTGAAAGTGACTCCTGCTGTACAAGATGATACTGTGAGGGTGACAGGCAAAAAAATAGATGACCTGCAAAGTGTTATCCAACTATGCAGATCATCAAATCTTGATATACCTCTTCAGTTTGTAAATATGAAGTAGGTTAGAATCTACTATTATTCTCTTTTAGTGTAGGTTGGACTTTATCTTTTTCGGATACTATAGCTTTACTCAAGTCTATTTTCCAATCAATATTTACTTGGGGGTCAGCGTAAAAAAGGCCACCCTCATCTTCTTTGCTGTAAAAATCGTCGCACTTGTAGAATACTTCTGCAGTCTCAGATAAAACAGAATATCCATGAGCGAAACCTTTTGGTATCAGGAACTGTACTTTATTCTCTGCAGATAGTTCTACACCAAACCATTTGCCATAAGTGTCACTATCTTTTCTTAAGTCTACTACCACATCCCAAATTGCCCCTTCCAACACACGTATTAGTTTAGTCTGTGCATGAGGTGCATTCTGGTAGTGTAGCCCTCTCAATACATTTTGTGTAGATCTGGCCTGGTTGTCTTGAATAAAATTGATATCAAGACCTGTAGCTTGCTTGAAGGTATTCTGATTATAGCTTTCGAAGAAGTATCCTCTATCGTCGTTGAATACTCTGGGTTCAAGAATTAGTAGTCCTTTAATAGGCGTTTCTATTACGTTCATTTATTTAGCTAATTGCGAAACAACCTCCAGGAAGTTGTCAGTAATACATTTTAATTCTTCCTCTGATAATTCAGTGTGAATCGGCAACGAAATTACACAATCCTGTAGCATTTCTGTAACTGGTAATGATACATCAGTAGAGTCATACTCCGCTAGCATCTTTTGTTTATGGCAAGGAACAGGGTAGTATATCATAGATGGTACATCTCTTTCTGCAAGCATTTTCTGTACCTCATCTCTATTTACACCTTTTAGTTTAAGCGTGTACTGGTGGTATACATGGTAACTATTATCAGCACGGTGTGGCGTGATAATATGCTCATTACCAGCAAACGCGTTATCATAATAGTCAGCAGCACTCCTTCTGGAGTTACAGTAATCATTCAGCTTAGGAAGTTTTATTCTTAGTACTGCAGCTTGTATGTTATCTAATCGACTATTACAGCCTACAATATCATGATAGTAACGTTTACTCTGACCATGGTTGGCAATCATGCGTAACTGGTCAGCTACTTTATCATCATTTGTAAAGATTGCACCACCATCACCATAGCAACCCAGATTTTTAGATGGGAAGAATGAGGTACAACTAATTAAACCAATACTACCATTCATCACTGTTTTACCATTAGAGAATGTGTATTTACCACCAATGGCCTGAGCATTATCTTCGATAACTGGAATGTTATGTTCATTAGCTATTGCCATTATAGGCTCCATATCGGCAGTTTGCCCATATAGGTGGACAGGTATAATAGCCTTTGTTTTTGGTGTGATAGCAGCTTTTAGTCCTTCAGGGTCCATGGTAAATGTATTCTTATCTACATCTACAAAAACTGGTTTAAGCTTCAAAAAAGCAATCACTTCAACAGTTGCAATAAATGTGAAAGATGTTGTAATGACCTCATCACCTTCATTTAAGCCTAGAGACATAAGGGCTATCTGTAAGGCATCAGTACCGTTGGCACAAGGTATTACATGCTTTACTCCGATGTAATCTGCTAACTCTGTGCTCAGCTTTAGAACGTGTTCACCGCCTATAAAAGCGGTATTGTCTATTACATCTTGAATAGCAGCATCAACGTCGGCTTTTATATGCTCATATTGACGCTTAAGGTCAACCATTTGCAGTTTATGCATAACCAGTTTTTTACGGATGCAAACCTACGCTTTCAGCCTCATTCAACAAAGCTGTGACTGTTTTTTAGCATTTCGACAGTGTTGCAATGGCTAGTTTCTATTATCTTCACACCATGAAAAAAGTGATGAGTATGCGAGTTGTGGTTCTATTAGCAACATTTTTATGCTCTTTGCACTCATATGCACAGGATGACCTGTTTGGTCTGCAGAAGCCGGAAGCTAAACATGGATTTCTGATAAATGTTAATGGTGCGCTTGATCTTCCGGGAGGTGATATGGCAGATCGTTTTGGTCCAAGCTATAAGTTAGGTGGTGCTTTGTTATACAAAACAAAGTCTAACTGGGTGTTTGGCCCGAAGGTTGATTTCATCTTTGGTGATATCTTAAGAGAAGATACATTAATGGATAATATAAAGAGTCCGGACGGTTCTTATATCAGCTTGGGTGCTGAGAGAATTGGTGTGAATATATATGAGCGTGGTTATATGATAGGGCTACAAGGAGGGAAGATATTCAACATCAGTAAAAAGAATAGCGATAACGGTATCATGGTAGCTACGTCTGCCGGGTTCATACAGCACAAAATATTTATTAGAGATAGAGATGCCTTGATAGGTCAACTACGCGGAGACTACATCAAAGGGTATGACAGGTTAACTAACGGATGGTTTTTAGAACAATATGTAGGTTATGCATATTTTGCTACCAATAGCCTGATCAACTTTCATATAGGTTTAGATATTACAGCAGGATTTACAGCAGGTAGAAGGTCTTATCAGTATGATCTCATGAGAGCAGACAATGCATCCAGAGTTGATATTCTTTTTGGTATCAGAGGTGGGTGGTATATACCTATATTTAAACGAAAATCCGAAGAACTCTTCTTTGAATGATATTTCTCGTACCCATATATGCATTACTCATTCGTTTATATATTACCCTTGTTAGGGTAGCTTCTTTATTTAATACAAAGGCAGAAAAATTCATTAAGGGTCGTAAAGGTTTATTGAATAAGGTTAAGTATGACCTCATCAATGAGCGCAGACCTAGAATATGGATACATTGCGCCTCATTAGGCGAGTTTGAACAGGGTAGACCGATAATAGAGGCAATGAGAAATAAGTACAAAGATCATGCTATAGTACTCACTTTCTTTTCTCCATCAGGCTACGAGATCAGGAAAAAATATGATAAGGTAGATTATGTATTCTATCTACCGTATGATACTCCGAGTAATGCAAAACGCTTCATCCAATATGTTGAGCCCTCATTAGTAGTGTTCGTCAAATATGAGTTTTGGTATTTCATGCTGAAGGAAATAGCAAATAATGATATCCCTTTATTATTGGTTTCAGCAATATTCCGAAAAGAGCAACCATTCTTCCAATGGTATGGTACATTGAATAGAAACATGGTGCGGGTCTTTACGCACATATTTGTCCAGGATGAATACTCAAAACAACTACTGAATAATATTGGTATCGAAGACGTGTCTGTAAATGGGGATACAAGATTTGACAGGGTGGCTGCCTTAAAGACAGAAGAGCTACACATAGGTGAAGTAGTAGATTTTAAAGGTTCTTTGAAACTATTCATTGCGGGTAGTACCTGGCCTGAAGATGAAGCGTTGCTGAAAGAGTTATTATCAAAAACAGATGGGTGGAAGATGATAATAGCTCCTCATGAAATAACATTAACTCACCTGGAGCAGCTCAAAAAGCAATTTGGCGATGATGTTTGTTTTTGGACTAAAGTGAAGTCAGGTGAAGAGAGTATTAAGAACAACAATGTGCTAGTGATAGACAAGATTGGTATGTTGTCCAGACTTTATCGCTATGCTGATGCGTGCTATATTGGCGGTGGCTTCAACAAGAGCGGCATTCATAATGTATTAGAAGCTGCTGTATATGGTAAGCCTGTATTTCATGGTCCAAATTATGCTAAATTTAAGGAAGCTGTAACCTTAAATGAAGAGGGTGCAGCTATATCCGTAGCTACAGCAGACCCTATTGTAAGCCAACTGTCGGAATGGGAAAAAGATACAGGTAGCTATGACCTAACTTGCAAAACTGCTGAAAGCTATGTGCTGAAAAATGTAGGTGCTACAAACAGAGTGATGAACTACTTAGATGAAAAGAAGCTATTGAGTAACTCATAAAAAGATTGTACTGCTTCCATATCGTCATTCCAACCATGTGCCGGAGCTACATCTTTACTCAGCCATGTGGTTGCGTCTTGATAGCTACTGAAGCTATTCAGTTTTTTTATCACCTGATCGTAAGCAGCTTTATCGTTCTGAAATAGTTCACTTATATATAGATACTTATCGTTGATACCAATTGATGATCTGATATCCGACTGTTCTACATCTGGTATACGCGGTATACTGAATAAATTATCAGAAGCTGACGGTTCTTCTTTTTCTTGAGGTACGCTTCTGGGTGGCTGAGGTGGTGAATGAGGAGTAGTAGGCGTAGGTGGAGCTTGTTGCTGAGTAGCTGGTGGTTTGTTGCTTACAGGCGTTGGAGCATCAACCTTTCCGCGTATCTCTAAAAGGTCAGCATATATTACTCTGGTATAGTCCAGCATTAGGTCTACTTCAATCGCTGTAAGCTTATTACCTGGTTTTGATAGATCTTTTAGCTTATCAATTAGGCTGTATACTCGTTGCATTATGAATTAGTACATTGGTTAGTATACAAATATACTTATCCTATTGGTCTGCAGAACGTTTAGCAAGAATAGTTAACACTAACAACATCAGATAGGGCAGAGGGCTACAAAAGAAAAGACGAACCTCATATATCCTGTCCAAGATGCCTTTATCTAATATTTCGGTGGTTTTACTAATAATACCTAGTATGACTAAGCATACGATACCTAGTATATAAGTAAATGCCCAAAGTCTTTTGGGCCACTTCAAAGGATGTTTATACCAGCCCCAATAACCTGATATAAGTATTAATATTAATATTGAAATATGGCCAATCCGCCTGATATTTAAAGGAATAGAGCGTGCAGATTGTACTTCTGAGAAGTACTGGAAGTCTATAAAGGCAAGTATTGTTACCAATAATAAACCTAACCAAAGCTGTATTTGTACTTTACGATTCACGTTTTGGCTTTTTCATGTAGAGCACCCAGCCTAAAAATACTACAGCATAGATTATTATCTTAAATACATAATGGTGCGCAAACTCCTTCATGCTGTGGTCATTATAGTACATTGCTGCTAGTAATGCAGCTCTTATTATATTGAGAATGTATATAACGATAGTTCCGATGACGATGTAAGACGTCATTTTTTTAACATTCGACGGTACACAGAATATGAAGCCAATATATAGTACTATTAGCTCCAGCCCGTTACATTGGTGTGCTATATTAACAGAACGAACTCCTTCAATAGCAATGCCTGCACCTACTTTTTCTACATTATCATAAAAGAAATTAAGTAACCAGACACTACCTTCCTGAACAAGTATGGTTAGCTGCAGGTCGGGTATTTGAATTGGTTTTAATAGAAGATGGTATAAGAGGTTCCAAGCCACAGCCAGAATAAGCCCTCTTATCACAAAAGGACGAATGTTTGCCGGTATGATCTCTTTTATCTTACTAATGATACTCATCTGCTATTTTGTAAGGTTTGCGCTAATTTATTTATAATCAGTTAGCACCCAGTCATGATGACTGAACCTTTTCCATTCCTGTGCTGCAATATCTACTTTATTGTCGATTAAATGTGCTCTATTCCTGCCATTAACGGAACATTTACTATCTACATAAACAGAAACATCGTACCCCTTTTCCTTATATAGCTGCTGTAGATATTTAGAAAATTGCCAGATAAAGTCAGGTTTGCCCGCAACGCTATTAGCTTGATATGGTAACAAGTGATTTTTTGGGTATTCCGTCCATACTCTGCTAGAGTTTTTGTCTTTTATTTTAAAAACAGCATCTCCACTTTTTGTCCTGAGCATCATACGCCATGAAAGTCTGTGTCCCTCTTCCGTAAATACCACATCCCCTTTATACAGATGATGTCTGAGAGGAAGTAGAACTTGCCATATAATATACAAGCCCAATGTTGCCATAATAAAGCTTTGCTTTGCTGGCGCTGTAGGTTTATAAATATGAGGTGTTTTAGCTAAGCCTAAGACATTGTCAAACGTACTTCCCGGAAAGAAGAAGACATTCATGCTCATTGCCAAAAAAGGAAATACGCCTATACCAAATACACTGCCATTAAAGAAGTGGAAGAACAGCATACACCATACAGCCAATACACGTGTTCTTTTCCATAATAATGCAGGAACTATTAGCAGGTCGAATAGTATGCCTGAGTATGCAATAATATAGGCGAAAGCAGAATTTGCAAATAGCCAGCCCACATATGGGGTCTTACTTCTACCAGAGAACCAGATCTTTACGGGTGCTGCTTGCAGCCAGTCAGGATACATCTTAGCAATAGCAGCGTAGGTGTACACAATAGCTATTTGTATAATGAATATTTGAATGCACCATCTGCTACATACGTTAGTGGGCTTTGCAAGACCAAACTTTACGTCTAATGATGTTCTTCTATTAGCAGGCATGATGGCCATGATCCAGGATAACAACATCATTAAATAATAATGGTTGTTATAGTGAGACTTCTGTGAAAAGTATACTGCAGACCATAACAGTGCAAGTAATATAGTAGCTGGCCGGTAAAACAAGCCAAGAATCACGAGTATTGCCATCAAGCAACCTATGACGAAATAAGTATACATGATAGGACCGTGCATATGTTGTAAGAAGGTGAAGTCGATAAATGTAAAACGGAATTGAGCTTGTATATATACCTGATGCACCCAGCCACTTACTATAGAGCCTGTAAACTCCATCAGCATAATGATGCCGAATAAGATACGGAACGTGACTAAGGGACTATTGTTAACAGGTGTGAACCATGTAGTTCGCCACCTAGTGATGAAGCTATTTGCAGCCATATATAAGCATTACCTTATTGGCTAAGTTATTACTTCAATTGTATTGTTGCAATGAAATTTACCTTAAATCAATTCTTTCAACTTGCTTATTGTAATGTCTATCTCTTCCTTAGTATTGTACTTGCAAAAAGAGAATCGGATAGGCACCAGCTCATTACAATCTTCAGGATATAATGCTTGTATCACATGGCTCACAGAGCTGGCTCCGCTGCTGCAGGCACTACCACCACTAACGCATATACCAGCCATGTCAAGGTTCATGAGTAGCATATCTGTCTTGTCATTCTTAGGAAATGCTACATTCAGAACTGTATATAATGATCTGCCTTTCACATCTCCGTTGAACTTGATGTCAGGGAATGCACTTTTCAGCTCATCATACATATAATCTTTTAAGCCTTGTATATATGTTGAATCCTGCTCCATGTTATTGGTAGCTTTTTCTAAAGCTTTTGAATATCCTATGATGCCATACAGGTTTTCAGTACCTGCTCTCATATTCCTCTCCTGAGCACCACCGAATAGCATCGGGTTAATACTAACATCAATATTAATATAGAGTACTCCAACCCCTTTAGGGCCGTGGAACTTATGTCCGGCAGAGCTTGCGAAATGCACTTTCAGCTTACTAAGGTCTACAGGGTAGTGTGCGATGGTTTGTACCATATCACAGTGGAAGATAGCATTGTGTTCTTCACAAATATCACCAACTGCCTCAATGTCCATTATGTTGCCTACCTCGTTATTGGCATGCATGAGTGTAACAAGTGTTTTCTCATTGCTTGAGGCTAATAACTCTTTTAAATGTTCTCTATCTATGTGACCATCTGGCTTGATCTTAACCAGGCTAAGCTTTACATTGCCTTGTTTATCAGCGTTTTCTGCTGTGTATAATGTAGCGTGGTGCTCAATTGGTGATGTTATGATATGCTTACAACCTAAGTCTCTAATTGCACAGTTAATTGCGGTGTTTGTACTCTCTGTACCTCCTGAGGTAAAGAATATCTCCCCGGGCGTACAACCTATTGTTTTTGCTACCTGTTTTCTAGCTGTCTCAATAGCTAGTTTAGTTTCTCTACCGTATGAATATATAGAAGAGGGGTTGCCATACTTTTCAGTCAAATAAGGCATCATTGCATCAAGTACATCTTCATCTAATGAAGTTGTAGCAGCACTGTCCAAGTAAATTCTTTGCATGAAGACTCTTTAAGTTGGGCGCAAAGGTAACTATTCTCCATGCATTTTGATAAATCAAGCAATCACAACATTCAATAATACTTGAATAAAATTTAGCATTCTACCCAACCATTACAATTCTATGACCGTTTATAATAACAGCGCTACATTTTCGAATCTTTTGATAAACTATTTATCAATAAACCTGATCACAAAAGAGCCCTGTAATTACAGGGCTCTTTCTAGTTTGAGTTTTTTCAATTAAAACGGTGCATCTTCATCATCGGGTGCTTGCGGTGGCGGCCCTGATGGCATATCATCATCAGGATTGAAATTATTAGCCTTTGATGGCATGGTCTGGAATCCATCTTGAATAAACATTTTAGACCCTCCAAATTCACTCATGTCCCTGCCCTTGATGCCTGCATGAGGGTTATCACCTGTTGGAGGTGGGAAACCACCGCCTCCGCCGAAGCCTCCAAAGTCATCATCAGGCATGTCTACAAACTTCTGATATTGCTTGATAAAGCGAACTTTTACCGTATCAGTACTACCATTACGGTGCTTGGCTATATGTATATGTGTCTCACCTTCAATAGGTTGCCCCATTTCATCGTTATTGATACCATAGTATTCAGGACGGTATAAGAACATTACCATATCAGCATCCTGCTCAATCGCTCCAGACTCACGAAGGTCACTCAGCTGCGGTACTTTTGACTCTTTACGAGACTCTACAGAACGGTTTAGCTGAGAAAGTGCAATTATTGGTACTTCAAGCTCTTTTGCCAATGCTTTCAGGTCACGGGATATCTTAGATATCTCTTGCTCCCTGTTGCCACCCCTGTCTACACTTCCTTGCATTAACTGTAGATAATCTATAATGATCATCTTAATATCATGCTTTTGCTTCAGCCTTCTAGCTTTTGCACGTAGCTCAAATATGTTAAGTGCTGCCTGGTCATCTAAAAATATCGGAGCGCTCGCAAGTTTGTTCATCCTTTGCGTCATTTGCACAAACTCATGCTCTTGCATGCGTCCTTTCGTGATGGCATCCATGCTTACTTCAGTAACAGCCGCCAAAAGCCTTTTTACCAGCTGGCCAGCTCCCATCTCCAGTGAGAAGAATGCTACAGGGAAAGGTTCCGGAGTATGCATCGCTGCATTCAAGGCAAGATTAAGACAGAATGCGGTTTTACCCACCGCAGGTCTTGCTGCAAGGATAATCAGATCTGTTTTCTGCCAGCCTGATGTCAGCTTATCTAGTGGCACGTAACCTGCAGGAACACCTGTCAGGTCATCAGTTTTATCTTTAGCCTCTTCAATCTCATGTACAGTTTTTACTAATACATCTTTTAGGCTGGTAAAGTTTTTTCTTAGGTGGTTATCGGTTATCTCATATAAGTTAGATTCTGCTTTGTCCAGTAGATCGAACACATCGGTACTGTCTTCGTAAGCATCTTTTATGATATCGCCAGATAATCTGATCAGTTCCCTTTGGATGAACTTCTCCATGATGATACGTGCGTGGGCCTCAACGTGTGCACTTGACACTATATTCATCGTAAGGTTAGTCAGGTAATAAGGACCTCCAACTATTTCCAGCTCATCAGACTTTCTTAACTCTTCTGTAACTGTGAGCAGATCCACAGGCATACCTTTATCGAATAGTCTGCGTATACCTGCATATATTTTTTGGTTGGCATCTACATAAAAACAGTCCGGACTTTGAATGATCTCCAGAACTTCTGCCAGTTTATCTTTTTCCAGCATGATAGCACCTAGCACAGCTTCTTCAAGCTCTTTTGCCTGCGGTGGTATCTTGCCATAAACCAGGGATGAAGTGTCGGCTTTTCTGGATCGTGAAGTGCCAAACTCTTTCTTAATATTTACTGCCATATCGGGGGTTAGCTTATAAATTTTTAGTACAACAATTACAGTCCTGTTAGTCTCTGCTATCTCATATATTCGCCTATTGTTAATGTTACCGTAACGTTTCCAAAACGTTAATCAAGCATTAACCGAAGGTTAACTGAAACGACAGAAGGCGAATGTAATCTTTAAAACTTTTATTTCGGTAGGTATATACACATAATAATTTTCAGACTACAACCAACAGCTTACTCACATCTTATTATATTGTAATATTGACATGTTTCTATGTTGTCCACATATAATTTACGAAATTAACACCTATTCACATGTTAATAAGAAAACAATTGTTTATAAATCCCTAAATCATTGATTTCTTTAAAAGGATGCGATTTGCTATAACGATAGTTTATCTTTGCAACCTGATACAGAAATTGACTTTTTAAGCATGGTTATATCATATAAATGGTTGTTAGAATATTTGCCTGAACAGTTACCCCTGAATGAGCTGTCAGAAATATTGACATCGATAGGTTTGGAAGTAGAAGGAGTGGAGCTGGTAGAGTATGTAAAAGGTAGTCTTGAAGGTTTGGTTATAGGTGAGGTGAAAACTTGTGAGCCGCACACAAATGCAGATAAACTTAAAGTAACAACCGTTGATATTGGACAAGAAGAGTTATTGCACATTGTGTGTGGAGCTCCTAATGTTGCAGCAGGACAAAAAGTAGTTGTAGCTCCTGTAGGTACTACCATTTACCCTATAGAGGGAGAACCGTTTGGTATTAAGAAAGCCAAGATCAGAGGTGAGGTCAGCCATGGCATGATATGCGCAGAAGATGAGATAGGGTTAGGTGAAAGTCATGACGGCATAATGATACTGCCTGAAGATGCAAAAGTGGGTACACTCGCAAAAGACTACTTCAGCATACCGGAGCCAGATTACGCTATACATATAGGACTTACCCCTAACAGGTCTGATGCTATGAGCCATTTAGGAGTGGCTAAAGATGTAGCTGCGTATATGACCTATCATAAAGGTGAAACATATTCTGCTGTTTTACCTAAGCTTGAGGAAATAGCTGCTTCTAATACAAATAACACTGTTAGCGTACAAGTAGTCAACGAAGATGCTTGCCCAAGATACATGGGGCTGTCTATTGACAACATTCAGGTAAAAGAATCTCCCGATTGGTTAAAGCAAAAACTTAAGTCTATTAGTCTTAGACCTATTAACAATGTAGTAGACATCACCAACTTTGTATTACATGAGTTTGGGCAACCGTTGCATGCTTTTGATATAGATAAGATCAGTGGAAAAGCGATCAGTGTGAAATGCCTGGACGCAAATACCAATTTTGTAACACTAGATGGGGCAGAGGTAAAACTTAGTGAGGAAGATTTGATGATATGTGACAACGAAGGTGGCATGTGTATAGCTGGTGTGTATGGAGGAAAAGGAAGTGGTGTAACCGAAAATACAAAATCAGTATTTATAGAAAGTGCTTACTTCAATCCTTTATATGTAAGGCGTACATCTTTAAGGCATGGTTTACGTACAGATGCGGCAACGCATTTTGAAAAGGGTGTAGATATTAAGAATGTACCACTGGCACTTAAAAGAGCTGCTCAGTTAATAGTAGAGATTGCAAGTGGTGAGATAGCGTCAGATGTTATTGATGTTTACCCAAATGAGGTGAGACCTGTAACTGTTGAGGTTAAGTATGATTACATAAACAAATTAAGCGGTAAAAAGTATGATAATACCGCGGTGAAAGCGCTTTTACAGTCTCTGGGTTTTACTGTTAAATCAGAGTCTGAAGAAGGGCTGGTATTATCAGTGCCTACTAACAAACCTGATGTACTGCAACCTGCAGATGTGGTAGAAGAGGTATTAAGAATGGATGGGCTGGATAATATACCTATTCCTGAGAAACTGAATATCTCTCTGACCAAGCCAATGATTAACGATAGGTCAGAAAGGAATAAAATAGCGAACATTCTGTGTGGTATAGGCTTTAGAGAAATAGTTACCAACTCTATAGTTAATAGCAAATACTATCCTGATGAAAAGGGTATGGTGAAAATGCTGAATAGTCTGACCAGTGAGCTGGATGTGATGAGGCCTTCTATGGTAGAAAGTGGACTCGAAGTGATACAGTATAACTGTAACCGTAAGAATACAGACCTATTGTTATTTGAATATGGTAAAGTGTATCATAATTACGAGTCAGGTTACGATGAGCAAAACCAACTAGTATTATTTGCTACAGGAAATGTACAACAGCTCAATTGGAATCAGAAAGAAGTAAGGTCAGATGTTTTTTATTTGAAAGGTGTAGTTGATAGTCTAATATCATACTCCGGCATCAATCGAGTAAAAGTGAACCATACAGACACTGAGACTCAACTAGTATGGAAGAAGAAAGTATTATGCACTGTAAAGGGTGTTTCGGATAAGCGCCTTTATGACTTTGATGTAAAGCAGTCTGTATCTGTAGCCGTTATCAATTGGGATATTTGGTTAGAGGCTATGGCTGATACTGCCGTGAAGTATAAAGAAGTGCCAAAATACCCTTCTGTACAGCGAGACCTGGCAATAATTTTAGATAAAAACATAACTTACGGTCAGGTGCAGCAGGCTACCGATCAATTGAATATTAATGCACTTCAGGACTATAACCTGTTCGACGTGTTTGAAAGTGATAAGCTAGGCAAGGATAAAAAGTCCTACGCATTGAGTTACACTTTCCAATTGACTGATAGAACGCTTACGGATAAGGAAACTGAGGCCATTATGAGTAAGCTGGTTAGTGCTTATAAAAAAGATCTGCAAGCTGAAATTAGAGAATAATGCAAGAGCTTACACTATTACATACCAAACTCGACAGCTTGCTGAAAAAGTATACCACTTTGCAGCAAGAGAACCTTCGTTTGACAAACGAACTAGGTAAGAAAAATGAAGAGTTGAATAAGCTGGAAGGTAAAGTGACTACTCTTAAAGAAAAGCTAGCAACAGAGGGAACGATAAATGCTCTTGCAGATAAAGACGGAAAGCAGATAGTAAAGCAACAGCTAAACGTATTGATAAAGGACATAGACAAACTTCTTGCATCTTTAAATGACTAAATACGTATTTACATTTATAAGTCTATCGTTTGTATTGCTCATCATATCATCCGGATGTGAGCGAGTAGCCAACCCGTGTCTAGAGCCAAGAAGATATCTGTTGAACCTAAGAACGTTTAAGCCTGCTGATACAGGTAGTGTAGGAGTAGATTCAGTATTGCCTTCAGCCATTGTAGGGTTTATAGATACTAATATTCTGTTTTTTGACACGGTACAGAGTAGTAGTTTTAGAGGTCCTTTATCAGCAATTGCAGATAGTGCAAGGTGGTTTATCATTCCTGATACATCAGACCTGTCCGGTAGAGATACACTAACGTTTTATTATGAGCGCAAGCCTGTATTCTTATCTACAGCTTGCGGCTATACATATGTATATGCATTGGCAGATATACTATTTACTACAAACAGGATTGACTCGGCTAGGATTGAGAATGCTGAAGTAACTAATAATACAGAAATTACACATGTTAAGGTATTTTACTAGTATCATATTAGTACTGTTGCTGTCTCTTAGCTCATTTGCTCAAGAGCAAGAGCCTGTAGAGGAGGAGGAAGCCCCTGCAAAGAAAACTATTGTGGATAGTCTTCATCAATTAAGGTTTGGAGTTGATATTAGTAAGCTAGCACTTAATCAGTTTATTGATAGTAGAAATTCATATGAGTTTGAGGTAGACTACTACCATAGGAAAGATCTGTACTTTGTAGGAGAGTTCGGTTTTGGCAACGCTAAGTATGATTCAAGTTATCTCTCTTATTCTAATACCAATACATATTTCAAGGCGGGTATCAATAAGAGTTTATTAAATAGGATATCTAACAAGGATTGGGATATGGCCTTTATAGGCTTACGCTATGGACTAGCTTTTATTGAGCGTAGTGATGCACAGTACACTATAACTGATAGCTTATGGGGCAGTGTGACTAATACGGTGCCTGGTACAAATTTTACTGCGCACTGGGTTGAATTAACTGGTGGTGTAAGGGTAGAAGTAGTCAAACAGCTATTCCTAGGCTGGAATGTTAGGGCTAAGTTTCTGCTGAATGGTAATAGCTTTACTGAACTTCCGCCATATTATATAACAGGTTATGGCAGGGGCGAGAAGAAATCTATATTCGATTATAATGTTTACCTAAGCTATGCTATCAGATGGAACGCTAAACCTAAAGTGAAACAACCTGAAGACGATAACTAGATTGTTGTCCATGTTACCTGTGAAGATTTTAGAACCTCTACTATCTTCTTTTCCCTTTTCTGTATCTTGAACTTGAGCGGAGCGAATACCCAGCGTGCGCGTAGCTTATTTAGCCTGTCTTTTGGTGGTTGAAATATCAGGCGCTTGAACCATCCCCAAGCAACCCAATGCTTAAATGTTCGGGAAAGTTTAATAAAGTAAATGACAGTGCTCTCGTTTACTTCATCTAATATGTTTTCTAGTTCTTCTACATCAGTTAATGATGATATGCACAAAACTGTACCTTGCTTGGTATCAAAATACTTAGTCAGTTCTTTGTTTTTATGCCAACTACTATTACTGATTATTCTGGCACTTTTCTCATTGTCTGTAAGGTGTTCTGGTATTGAGAAGCTTTGATCAGGTATATACCTTACTTGCCATTCTTTAGTGTTTAAGGTGTCATATACTGTCCAGATATTGTTCTTGTAATAGTTGAGCATCTCTTTGAGGTAACCATTATTTTGCCACCCTATATTCACATCTGCGTGAAAAGATGCATAGAAATATAGGTGAGATGCAAATGGTTCGAAACGTTCAGGTATGCGTACTACAAGCTCTCTGTTTTTGGCATATACTTTCCATACTATCCTGCGTACATCATCACCTGATTCAAAATCTTTATAGTTGAGGTACTCACCATCTACGCGGCGTAGCTGGTCTATTCTTATATCAGTATTCTCTGTTTTTTTAGGGCTAACATCTTTTTCGTCTTTCTTCTTTAAAACAGGAGGTTGATAAAACTCCCCCTTAACAGGTTGTTTTACTGCAAGAGAAAAGAGATGGAGCATATCATGAAAGTAAATGAAGCCACCTTTAAGTTGATATTCTTTTATGTCAGGTAGTTCTAATCTGCTTTTACCGCTAATGGCATAAGGAAGTAACTTCTTTTTCCTCCACTTGTTAGATAACAGACTGAATTTGCTGGTCATTTCATGGTTGTCGTAAAACAATCTTCCTTTTACAAAACCCAGGAATGGTCTTTTGGCACCTTCCAGCTCAGCATTCATAAATAACTTGTAGCTCTTGCCATTTTTAGACTTATTGATAAATTCCAAAGACAGCTGATTACCTGATTTCTTCTTAAGCCAGATAAAGTATAGCCAGCTAAATATGGTACTAAGAATAGATGCAAGTATTATGGCTGCTGTAAAACCCATCACTAGCTTACCCATCAACATAATGAATGGCCTGAACGGCTCAGGGTCGGTCTTAGATGGATCAGTATATAGTATCTTATAACCTATGAATGCAGCTATACCACATATCAATAAATTGAGTGTGAATGGGAAATATTGAGCATAATATATGATTTGACGTTTTAGCTTTTTCCAGGTCATTTGTTTTCTGATCTTATAGCTGTCAGCAAGATATAATCTATAAGTCAAACTAGATGTTAAAAGAGGTTGTGCAATGCATCAGGTGTTTGTATTTTTATCATATCAAAATATGTAGCTATGAAAAAAGTGGTTTTGTTTTCATTGGGTATCATCATTAGTCTGCCATCTTTTGCCCAGCCGGGTAAAGCTGAAGTTGAAAAAGCGATGCAGGAAAAGTATGGTAAAGAAGGTATGGCGAAGCTGGAAAAGTACCTGAATAATATTAGTGATGTAGAGCTTGCGGATAGCTATGACTTTCCGCTAATGCTAAATATAAAGATCACGCAGTACAAGAATGGTAAGGCGAGAAAACCTGATATGATCAAGTACTATATGGATACTGATAATAAAGTGATCGCATTCAGAGGAGAAGACTTTAAAAGTGGTAAGAGTGCTTTAATGGTGTATGATACTAAGAGGTCTGCTATGGCTATAATAGACGAAGAAAAAAATGAGGTAATGCCTGTCAATATGAATTCTATGATGGGCATGGGAAAGAAAATGATGCAAATGCAGCATGAGAACATGAGTGTTGAAGATGTTAGTTGCAATAAAACCAGCAAGGTGAAAACAATACATGGTTATAAATCTCAACAGTTTGTATGTGTTAATGAAAAGGAAGGCTCTAAAGCAGAGGTTTGGGTAACAGATGAAATACCTCTTAACCTTGAAGATATAGGTAAAGGCGGTCCTTGGTCTTATTCCGCTTTTAAGAGCAAAGCAGATGGAATGTCCGGCATGTTCATGGAAGGTAGCTTCTACGAAAAAGGTGAGATGGTATCAAAGATGGAAGTAATTGAAGTAGATAAAAGTGCAGATATGAATGTCGACTTGAATAAGTATAAAAAGACCAGCCTTTTCGGACAGTAAGAAGACTTAGTCTTCTTTAGCTTTTAGTACGCCTGTTTTTGCAAAGGATATTTTGCGTTGTTTGTACAAGGAGCCAAGAGCCATTTTAAAGGCTTTCTTGCTCATCTCAAAGTATTCATATATCTCTTCCGGAGATGATTTATCGTGGTATGGTAGGTAGCCATCATTCTCGTCAAGCAGCCTCATAATCTTGTCTGTGGCTTCCTCTACACGTTTATATCCTTTTTCTCCGAGCGATACATTTACTTTAAAGCCTTCCTGTATTGATTTTACGAAGCCTTTTGCTCTATCACCAATTTCTAACTCTTTAAATACTTCATTGTAATGCAGGATACCGTGATATTTATTATCAATGATCACTGCATAACCGATGTCAGTTCTTCTGCCTACTATGAAATCTATACTATCACCAACTTGAAGTGGCAGGTCTTCGTTATCTATAAAACGTGATAAATGCTCAGATGCTGCTACGCGCCCTGTTTGCTCATCAATGTATAGATAAACCAAATATTTTCCCCCAACGCGAATAGGAGACTTCTGCTGAGATAAGGGTAGAAATATGTCCTTCATCAATCCCCAGTCAAGAAATGCTCCTTGCCTGGTCTTATCTTTTACTTCCAGCATTACCACTTCGCCAACTACACCATACGGTTTTTGGTTTGTAGCAATTGGTCTTCCTTCATTATCATGATATACAAACACTTCTATGATGTCTCCATCATTAGTTCCTTCTGGCACAAACCTTTTAGGCATCAATATTTCATCGCCATCTGCATCGAGATAAATCCCAAAATCAACGGTTTTTACTACTTGTAGTTTATGATATGATCCAGCTTGTACCATGTATTTGTTTCAGCGAAGCTAATAACTAATTGACGATATTCTATGAAAAGTCTTGCTTGCTGAGTGAAATAGCCTGCTCATGAAGTAATACTTTCCTACTGTCTATCAATGATCTTATCATATCAACTACGTCATCTTTCTTATACTCCGGTAGGTTTGATACAACCTCTGTGATTGCCAAGCTCGTGGACCGGTCTAGTAGCTCAAGGATGATTTCTTCCAGGTTTGTATGGTTGGCTGAGCTCAAACTTAGACAATAGTCACAGTGACCACAGTTAGCGTTTTTCTCTTCAGAAAAGTAAGATAGCAGCATTTTAGTCCTACAACTGTCTGTGTTGGTAGTGTAGTTGATCACAGCATTTATTCTTTCTATGTAAGTCTTTTTTAGTGCATTTATTCTATTAGTATCAATGATGAGTTGCTTGCTATCTACCCTGTAATGGTGAAAAAATAGCTGACTACCTTCTTTAGGTTGATTGAATCTTAGATATTCTATCTTATCAAGCTGTTCCAATAGCTTAACTGTTAAATCTTTTTTTATGCGTAGGTGCTTAGCAATAAGTCTGAGGTTAATAGTGGTAGGGTAGTAATATATATTGCTATACAGCCTTAAAAGTACTATGAGCACCATGCCAAGATCAGGGTAAGTACGAGTTAAGCTGTCAATTTCTCTTCTGTCAGCTGTTATTTGTACAGTAGCAGCTTTGTAAGCGCTGTCTGTCAGTGTCCAAAGCCCTTCCTGCTCCAACAGTTTAATGGCTCTCAAAGCAACATTGGCTTTGAGATTAAACCGTTGGCAGAATACAGATATATCAAAGTCGTAATATTTGTAAGGTTCTATACCTGTAGGTATCTGTAGGTATTCAGCAACAGATTGATATACATGCCTTAAGTAGTCTATAGGAGGAAACTGTATGTCAATACTATTCTTTAGTCTGTCTGTATCAGACCAGTTGAACAATAATACTGACTTAGCTGCTTGTCCATCTCTACCTGCTCTGCCTGACTCCTGATAATAATTCTCAAGATTCTCAGGTATATCATAGTGTATTACTTGGCGTACATCAGCTTTGTCTATACCCATACCAAAGGCTATAGTGGCTATCATTATATTGTAAGTGCCATTCATCCAATTTTCAAAATTGGCATCACGCTGTTCTCTGGACAGACCAGCATGGTAAATAGTTACATTTTTGCCGTGTGTGTGCAGCTGGTTTGCCAAAATGGTTATTTGTCTTCTTGTGCGACAGTAGATTATTGTGGTACCATTATTATTTAAGAGTGCTAATAGATCAGTTTGCTTCTGTTCAGTGTAGGTGACATTGTATTGGATGTTCGTTCTTTCAAAACTGTCTTTATATACGCTAGGGGTAGCTAGTCCTAATTGAGTAGTAATATCTTCTACCACTTTTGGAGTAGCTGATGCCGTCAACGCAATAACGGGCACTTTTTTAAATATGTCCTTAATATATTTTATCTGAAGGTAGGCAGGTCTGAAATCGTGCCCCCATTCCGATATGCAGTGTGCCTCATCTATAGCTAAGTAGCTAAGGTCAAACTCTGGTAGATATTGTTTGAAGAGGTCTGTCTGGATACGCTCGGGCGATATATATAGTAGCTTGTATGCTCTCTCTGCAGTATTTTGAAATATACTCTTTACTTCTCCGTAGTTTAATGAAGAATTGACCACCTCAGCCTGTATGCCTAATGACTTTAATTTATTTACTTGCTCCTGCATTAGGGCAATAAGTGGTGATACAACTATAGTAACTCCCTCTTTAACAAGTGCAGGTACCTGATAACACAAAGATTTACCACCCCCAGTAGGTAGCAAAGCAAGGGTGCTTTCATTGGAAAGAACCGAATTGATGATTTTTGCTTGGAAAGGCCTGAAGTCTTCATACCCCCAATACTTCTTTAAATGTGCCCGTGCTTCAACTAATGTATTATGCTCCATTAGCAAATAATGGTTTCAACGCGTTAACCCACAATGCTTTTTTCAGATCGGGGTTACTCTCAAGCTCTTCTAATGATTGAGTAGGTATATAGTTTAGGTTATCAAACCTGTTTATTTCATTCAACCTAAAAAGGGCTGATATGCCTAGCTGTTTGGGGTGAACTCCAATTAGGAGTATAGATTTTAAGTTAAATTTTTGCTTTAGGTTATTGTAGGCTATATTTTGATTTTCAGGTATTTGTACTGTTTGCTTGTTTTTTGTCAGGTTACAGGCATTCAGCAATTTAGTTAATTGTTCCTCTTGTGAAGAACCTTGGTCATACGGACGGGTAAGCACTAATACCTCAGCCTCTGGATTAGTAATTTCGCAAGAAGTTTCGTCCCAAAACTTGTCATATTCCTGAGGCACTATCTCAGAATTTATAAGGTTAGGGATGTTGTTTTTAAATGTATTATTGTCCAAATCTTGCATTGTCTTAACAAAACTAACCGTTTTTTTTCGTTTCTTTGTACTCCCATTTTTCAATTTAAAGTTCTTAATAATATAAGCATATGAATGTGTCCACATTTGAAATAACTGTGAATAAGACTCCGTTGAGCAGAATTAACGAGTTGGATGAGAATAATATTCAATTTGGTAGAGTATATTCAGATCACATGCTTGTTGCCGATTATGAGAATGGTGCTTGGAAGCATCCTGAAATAATGCCTTACGGTAACATGATTATGAGCCCTGCAACATCCTTTTTCCATTATGGGCAGGCAATTTTTGAAGGTATAAAAGCGTACAAAGATCCGGATGGTAACCCTATGATTTTCCGTCCTGAGATGAACTGGAAACGTTTTAATAGATCTGCAGAGCGTATGGGTATGCCATTTGTTCCTGAAGATATATTTATGGGTGGTTTAAGGCAGCTGATAGACCTTGATAGAAACTGGGTTCCTTCAGCAGAAAGATCGTCTTTATACATTCGTCCGTTCCTAATGGCAGTAGATGAATTTATTGGTATTAAGCCGACTACCAAGTTTAAATTCATGATCATCACAAGCCCGGCAGGACCTTACTACGATAAGCCGGTATCTATATATGTAGATGATCATTACACTCGTGCATTTCCTGGAGGTATTGGTTTTACAAAAGCTGCTGGTAACTATGGCGGTAGCATGTATCCAATGACTGAAGTACGTAAGAAAGGCTACGACCAAATATTATGGATGGATGCATTTGAACATAAATATGTTCAGGAAATAGGTACTATGAACGTATTTTTTGTGTTGGGTGATACTGTCATCACTCCTGAAACCAGCGATACGATACTTGAGGGTGTTACACGTGATAGTGTTATCACACTACTTAAAGACAACGGTTATAAAGTAGAAGAGAGAGCATTAAGCATTGATGAGATATCTGATGCTTATGATAAAGGAGAGCTTAAAGAAGCGTTTGGTACTGGTACTGCAGCTTCTATTGCATCTATTGCTGATCTTACTTATAAGGGTAAGAAAATGGAGCTTCCTGCTATTGACACATGGACGATCGCTCCGTGGTTGCTTAAAGAAATGAATAACATCCGCTACGGTAAAAAAGAAGATATCTACGGTTGGAACTATAAATTATAATAGCAAGCTAATAATAATAAAATCATTTGAGCCCGACATATGTCGGGCTTTTTTATGTTTAATAACCATCAATTAACAGACATACTATAATATATTCTATATATTAGCTTTTGTAATATTTATAATATGAAACTCTTTGTTTACTTATCGATATTATTAGCTATTCCTTCACTGAGCATTGCTGCTGCACCTAAAGACAGTGTTAACCATGTGTTCTTTTTACACAATAAGATATATGAGGACATGGCAGATAGTGCCTACAATAATCAATATGGCAAATATGAATACCATAAGATAATTGATGCGTTACAAGCAAGAGGCTATCTATTGTATGCAGAAGAGCGCCCGTATGGTACTGATCCGGACCAATACTCGTGGATGGTAGCTAAGAAAATAGACAGCTTGTTAAAGCAAGATGTGCCACCCTCAAGAATTACTGTAGTGGGCTCAGGGAAGGGGGCGCTTATAACTATGCTCACCTCCTCTCATGTACGGAATGACAAAGTAAGATATGTAGTACTGAGTGGTTGTAATGAGCTGGTGTCAGATTACTTCTACATTGATATGTATGGTACCTTTCTATCTGTGTATGAGAAGACAGATAATGTATGGACGAGCTGTGATAAGATAAAAGAAGCCTCAAAGGAAGTGTATGAGTACAAAGAGGTGACCTTAAATACAGGGCTTAAGAATGGTTATCTGTATAAACCCATGGATGAATGGCTGCAATTGGTATACGAATGGGTTGAAATGTAGACAGTTTCCTTTGTCTATTTATTGATTAATTGATTATTTTCGGCGAAATCAATTTTTTATGAATTACTGTAAGAGAACAGTAGTATTACTATTCTCATCAATAATATCTTTTACCTCATACGCCCAGTATAGTGAAGACGATGGTGGTATAGAATCGCCAAATGGTTATTTACGATATGTAGAAGTAGGAGCAGGAGCCACTTATCCCACCATGTATGATGAAGCAATTTCGCCCATTGTATACAACGGTTTAGGCACTATGCCTATTATTGGTTATACAAAGGTGAGTCAGGGCACACTCAGCGATGTTGTCATTACAGCATCATCTATGAATATCAGTCATGATAAAGGTGGATTAGGTAAGGTGAAGATGAAGTTACAGCGTGCAGCAATAGATTATAGGTTCATGTTTGATATACCTGTAGAAATGAGGGGAGTAGACTTCAAGGCAGGTGCTATATTATCCGCAATGTTTAATTATAAAGAAGCACCACACTTGTTAGATGCTTCTACTGTTTATGATTATGCCTCTAGCATAGGTCTTACAGGTAGAGCGTTAAAGGAGTTTGTTTTCAGACAGAAAACCTGCTTTTTAACATGGGATCTTAGTATACCTTTCTTTGCTCATTTATCGAGACCCTATTATCTGAATAGAAAAGAGAACCTTGACCCTGACAACAAAGCGGTCAAAGACTTTTTTGATAATGCTGCTACAGGCTCATTTGGTAAATTCTTCAGAATTAATAGTAAGCTAGGCTTATGGTACAGGCTGGAAAATGGTAATGCTGTTAAGCTGGGTTACCAGTGGGATTATTATAGAATGAAGACGATCAACAAAGTTTACTTTGCTGACCACTCGTTGTATTTATCATTTATGTTTAATTTTTAATAGTTGTAGATAGGTAATGAAGAAGCTGATATTAATAATACTGGTTGCACTTTCATTTGCATCATGCGAAAAGTTATTAATGCCTGATCCGGAAGGTACATCACCTAATGAAGTGTTTGAGAACCTATGGAGAACTATCGACGAAGGCTACATCAACTTTAGTGAGAAAAGCCTAGACTGGGACTCTATATATGCTGAGTATCAACCACGCATATTTGATACCATGACTGATGAACAGTTGTTTGATACGTGTGCGGAGATGCTCGCTTTACTAGAAGAGCCATATATCAACTTCAGAACACCTTTCTCTGAATATAACTATGTGGACTTCAAACCATATAAAGAGAACTTCAACCGCTACTTAATGGAGCGTAACTATTGGAGAGGTGCGGAGAAAACAGGTCCTTTCATTCATACGATTATAGACTCAATAGGTTATGTTTATTACGGTGATTTTGATCAGGAGATCAATGAATCTCAACTGGATATTATAATAAATAAGTACAGGTTTGATAATGATAGCTTGAAAGGTTTCATTTTTGATATCAGGAACAATTCTGGTGGTGATATTGAAAATGCATTTACATTGCTTAAGCGTATGGGTATCGATACTACATATACTATCACTAATGTTATCTACAAAACTATATACAAAGATGGTAAGGAGAAGGATAACTTATCAGATGCACAAACTGCGTATCTAGAGCAGAGTACCAAAACCAAGTTTCCCAAACGCTTTATCCTGCTTACTAACAGGTATGTTACAGGTACAGCGGCACTATTTACTTCCGGAGCATCTTCATACAGTAATGTTCGTATTTACGGTGATACTACTGGCGGTGGTGTTGGCAGGGTAGTAGGGCATGAGCTACCTAATGGCTGGCGTGTTACTTATCCTGCTTCTATATCTCTGACGGATGATGATAGAAATATAGAGTTGGGCATAGCACCTGACAGGCAAATAGATATTGATCCTGCTGACGAGGATAATGGTAAGGATACAATTCTTGAAGAAGCAATTAGGGATCTATTACAATAATGCGTCATATTGTTACTCTTTAGTTAATAGCATATACATATTGCAATATATAAGGATGTTGTTTTAATATTTGTAGTTCAGAAAGAACACACTTTGCTACGCAAGTAGTAGAAAAACAAAAAATAATGAAACACATCAAAGGCTTAGATGCTCTTAGGGCATTTGCCGTCATATTTGTGCTTATTGACCATTGGGGACCGCTTGGATATATCCAACAGTTTCTAATACCGAATGGTACATCTGGTGTAAACTTCTTCTTTGTTCTTAGTGGCTTCCTTATCACCTCAATATTGTTAAAGGCCAGAAAGGATAGCAATTCGAGGTCTGTAATCATTAAGAATTTTATCATAAGACGTGCTCTGCGCATATTCCCGGTATATTACCTCTGTCTGCTTTTTCTATATCTGATCAACTACCCTGATATGCGTGTCGATATAGGTTACTATTTAGGCTACGCTTCAAATATCATGATGTTCAGAGATGCTGCATGGAGCTCGTTCCCTGTTACGTGGTCGCTTGCTGTTGAAGAGCAGTTCTACATCATATGGCCCTTTGTGATCGTATTGATTGCTAAAAAGTATATCAAGAATGTACTTTTATTTACTATAATATTAGGCTTTGCAAGCTCGTTTGCCATCCTTCATTTATTCAATGGGTTTGATGATATACTTACTATTAGTTGTCTTAATGCATTTGGTATAGGGGCATTGTTTGCATTTGCCAGAAGGTCAAAAAGGAATCTTAAGAAGTTTCAAACTGCGTTATACTATATACTGCCTGTTGCTATGGTAGTATATATGTTTGGTAAGGTAGCTCCGTATATATCAGGGATAGATAATTTAGGGTTCATGGCAAGAACCATAGACAGCATTATAGCTGTAGGAGTGATTAACCTCGTGATCTACAGCCGCTCAAAATGGGTGGCTATGGTCACAGGTAACAAGATGCTTAATTATATAGGTGTTATTAGCTATGGTGTCTATCTATATCATTATCCACTAGGGTACCTGTACGATTTTTACTCACAATCATTTTTTGCTGCTCACCCTGCCTGGCCGGCATGGCTTAATAGCTTTGAAGTAGCTTACATAATTAAACTATCGCTTTTGTTCACACTTAGCCATTTATCATATCATTATATCGAAAG
Organism: uncultured Flavipsychrobacter sp.; assembly: GCA_964531655.1. Taxonomy (GTDB): domain Bacteria; phylum Bacteroidota; class Bacteroidia; order Chitinophagales; family Chitinophagaceae; genus UBA5543. The sequence goes on along the minus strand of CAZHDM010000008.1, from coordinate 119,657 downwards.
ACCTATATTAGGACTGAAGGCTAGGTTTGAATACGCTAACAAGCCAAAATCTGTACAACCATCTGTTATACAGTCAACTGTATCAGGTTTTCATGGTAAAAAAGTGTCCCCTGTGAACTATGACCCCTATGCAGGTCACGAGGATGTAATAAAAGGTTAAAAAATACTTTTTTCACTCCTAGTTCTCCATATATCGTAACAAATAGTGAACTTTGTTACATATGAGAGAGAGTATACTAACGTTGGCAGTAGCGGCGCTACTGTTGTCTGCGTGTAGTAAAACCTACACATGCAGATGTACAATTACCACCACAGATCTAGAAAATAACCAGCAAACTATTGATACGATAGAAGCTCCTGTTACTACAACTGTAGGAAAAGGGGATGCAAGATCAAAATGTAGGCAGCGTGCAATACTTACGCCAAATGATAATGGTCATAGTACAAGCATGACTTGTCTGCTACAGGATTAATTATCCTTCCTGCAAAGCTTCCCAGTATTCAGCAGCTCTACGAGTATGAGGTATCACAATAGTACCTCCTACAATATTTGCTATTGCAAATACTTCGTATAGCTCTTCAGTAGTTACAGACTGTTCATGGCACTTTTCTACATGATACTTAATACAGTCATCACACCTTAGTACCATGCTGGCTACAAGCCCTAGCATCTCTTTTGTTTTTACAGGTAAGGCACCTTCTGCATAAGTATTGGTGTCTAGGTTGAACAGACGGTTGATCACCTTGTTTTTCTTGCCAAGTATAGTTTCATTCATTTTAGCTCTATACTCATTAAACTCTTTTACCTGATCGTTCATTATGTTGTTTATTATGCAGTAAATGTAGTGAAGAATAACTACACAAATGGCTTACTGACAATGAGTTTCTTTAAATGTGATCTATATAATTTCTGGTGATGTTTCTCGATTTGAACATAATTGAATTACTTTAAGGAGTTAACTATTGATACATGGTGAAATCATTATTCCGCAGAAAAACACTTGACCAGATACAGAAAGAAGTAGCCCTAGGAGACGTCTCATCTCCACATAGTGGTATGAAGCGAGTGTTAGGAGTAAGAGATCTTACTTTTATGGGAGTCGCAGCTATTGTAGGGGCAGGTATTTTCTCTACAATTGGTAAGGCCAGTTTTGAAGGGGGACCAGGAATAGTACTATTGTTTTTATTTGTATCGGTGGCTTGTGGCTTTGCCGCAATGTGTTATGCTGAGTTTGCCAGCATGGTGCCGGTATCGGGTAGTGCGTATACATATTCATATGTAGCATTTGGAGAATTAATAGCATGGATAATAGGTTGGGATCTGCTCATGGAATATGCCATTGGTAATATTGCCGTGGCTATATCATGGAGTGACTACTTTACTTCTTTGCTGGATGGCTTTGGTCTGCATATAGCAGAATGGCTTACAATGGACTATTGGACAGCACAAGCAATGGGTAGTGATGCAGCTATAGCTGCATGGCAAAACGCTCCAGAAGTAGCAGGTGTAAAAATCATATGTGATATACCTGCCTTCCTGATAACGTTTATAATTACATGGATAATATATGTTGGTATAAAAGAAAGTAAGCGTAGTACGAATGCAATGGTAATACTGAAGCTTGCTGTGATAGCATTGGTTATAGTTGCTGGCATCTTCTATGTAAAGCCCGAGAACTGGAGCCCGTTCATGCCTAATGGTATCAGAGGGATTATGGGTGGAACTGCAGCTGTATTCTTTTCTTATATCGGTTTTGATGCTATCTCTACAACGGCTGAGGAGTGTAAAGACCCGCAGCGAGATCTGCCTAAGAGTATGTTCAATGCACTTATTATTTGTACGGTCTTATATGTAGCTATAGCATTAGTGTTAACAGGTATGGTTAGTTATACAGACCTGAATGTTGGTGATCCATTGGCATATGTTTTTGAGGCAAATGGTATTGATTGGCTTGCAGGTGTAATTGCTGTGAGTGCGATAATTGCTACAGCAAGTGTCCTGTTGGTATTTCAGTTAGGGCAGCCGAGAATATGGATGAGTATGAGTAGGGATGGGTTGTTACCTCCAGTATTTTCTAAGATACACCCCAAGTATAAGACACCTTCTTTTTCTACGATACTCACAGGATTAGTTGTTGGTATTCCAGCGTTGTTTCTGAACCTGGATGTAGTAGTAGACTTATGTAGTGTGGGTACTTTATTTGCTTTTGTATTAGTATGTGGCGGTATCATCAGGCTACAGCAACAGAGGAAGAAGTTGGAAGCTGAAGGAAAAGCTGATGAGATACCTGAGAGTAGATTTAAAACTCCTCATATTAATGGAAAGTTCATTGTACCAATACTGTTTATAATAACTGTAGTTACATTTCATATGAATGCTGACGGTGGTATTGGTAGTCTGTTCCAAACAAATGGTTCGGGTTGGCAAGGTATAAGAGAGCAGGTGCCATTTATATGTTTTGGTATAGTATTTCTTATAATGGCAGTGTTGTCGTTCTTGAGAAGTTATTCGCTGATACCTGTACTAGGTTTCTTATGTTGTAGTTACTTATTGTGTGAAAGTGGTACCTCAAACTGGGAGCGCTTTCTGGTATGGCTGGTTATAGGTTTGATCGTATATTTCCTATACGGAAAAAAGAAAAGTGTATTGAATAGACAACAGGGGTAACTTTTACCCCTGTTTGTCTAGCTATTTATTATTGTCACTTTGGCTGTAGTAGTTGTTCTCTTCATCTTCTTCGCCAATATCTTCGTTAGAGTCATCAAGCTCGCTACCTGGTACGTCAAGATCTTCACCTGTTTTTACATCTTTACCTGAAGCTTCATTTAGAGGTATGCCATCTTCATCAGTATTGTCTAATGTTGATCTAGCCATCATTTCGTCATCACCTTCATCCATATCCTGATCTTTATCTCCTAATAGCTCAAGGTCTTCATTGGTTACGTCTGCTTCAGTTCCCATGACTATCTCATCATCATTTGTATTAGTCTCCTTCTCTAGATTCTTAAAGCCAGGTGCTTTGTTTTCTGAGTTTTCTCTTTCTTCTTGATTGTCGTTTTTCATTTTGTCAGTCATAATATTCTCTTTTTAGGTTAAAGTGGCGGTAATCGTTTGTCTTCGTATTTTTTCCAGTCTATATCACCTCCCATTGTACCTTTTATTCTTTGAAAAGGCGTTTCTACTTCCGTTATGGAAACAAAGTCATTTTTTCTGGCTGATGTAGGATCAATAGTAGGGTTTAAACTACTATACTTTTTTACCGAGTCCAGTATGTAAGGCATATGAAATATCGGTGTAGACATACGTGTAACTGTAAAGCTTTGTAACATTGCCGACTGGAATGGGTCTGTTGCCAGAGCTACTGTTTTAAATCCTTCTTTCTTAGCTATTAAATATGAATAGTAAGCATTTTCTGTACTATGTCTTGCTGAAGTGTCGTAGTAAATATTGGATTTTGGTATGCCTAACTCCTGTGCATAAAGTCCCATGATTTTAGCTTCATAATATGGAGAGTAAACTGCGCTGCCTGAATAAATGATATTCTTTGTCAAACCATTTTTGTACAACACATAAGACCATAATACTCTGGCCTTCATGATAGAGTCCCAGTGATTATTCTCGAAGGGTACACCCGGTACTATTATAGCGTCGAAAGTAATGTCATGCTGCTCTATAGCGGTGTAAGCCTTCACAGGCCCTTTCTTTACAGATATGCAACTAGTAGCTAGTATGCATAAAGCTAATATGATGAATAAAGTTTTCATTATACCCATTTAAGCTATAACGCTATTATTATGGTAAGGTTTACCGGATAAAAGATTAATATCTAAATTACTGATAATCTTTTACAATATTCTTTAGCTCGTTGAGCTTCATTAAAGCTTCTACAGGAGTTAATGTGTTGATGTCCGTCTCTGTGAGGACTTTTTGGATATCTCTTAGATCATCTGTAAGCCCATTGAATATATTGAGCTGGTAGTTAGCTGCAGGCTGTATCTTCTTTACTTTTTCTGCTGACGATTGTTCGCTACTATGTTTCTCTTCAAGTAACCCAAGTATCTCTTCTGCTCTTTCCAGCAGTTTAGGTGGCATACCTGCCATGCGAGCTACTTGTATACCAAAGCTGTGTCTACTACCGCCGGGAGCTAATTTTCTGAGGAATATTACCTTATTGCCAGTCTCTTTATGCGTGATATGATAGTTCTTTACACCGTCGAGTTGATGTTCAAGTTCGTTGAGCTCATGATAGTGGGTTGCAAAAAGCGTTTTAGGCTTAGCATTATTGTTGTGCAGGTGCTCTACAATAGACCATGCTATAGATATACCGTCATAGGTGCTGGTTCCTCTACCTATCTCATCGAGTAGTACAAGGCTTCTATCACTTATATTATTGATGATACTAGCAGTCTCATTCATTTCTACCATGAAGGTACTTTCACCACCACTTAAGTTATCAGATGCACCAACTCTGGTAAATATTTTATCAGTCAGTCCGATTTTTGCACTATCGGCAGGTACAAAACTACCCATATGCGTCATGAGCGTGATTATAGCTGTTTGCCTCAATAATGCTGACTTACCACTCATGTTAGGTCCTGTGAGTATAATGATTTGCTGGTCGTTGTTATCCAGACAGATGTCATTAGCTATGTAGCTTTCGCCCGGAGGTAGCTGTTGCTCAATAACAGGATGTCTCGCTTGTTTTATATCTATTACAGGTGTATCCTGTATTTCTGGTCTGTGATACTTGTATTGCTTAGCATTGTACGCAAAGCATAGAAGACAATCTATTTGTGCAATAATATGAGCATTGGTTTGTACCGTAGATATATATGGCTCTATTTCCGAGAGTAATTTTTGGTATATATCTTGCTCTATTGCTAGTATTTTCTCTTCGGCACCCAGTATCTTTTCCTCGTATTCCTTTAACTCTTGCGTGATGTATCGTTCTGCATTGGTCAAGGTTTGTTTTCTTACCCACTCCTGCGGCACTTTATCTTTATGAGCATTAGTCACTTCAAGGTAGTAGCCGAACACATTATTAAAGGCTATCTTCAAAGAAGGTATCCCTGTTCTTTCTGACTCTTTTTGTTGTATCTCCAGTAAGTATGATTTACCATTTTTAGAAATCTTTCTTAGATCATCCAATTCTGCAGATACTCCTACATTGATCATGCCCCCCTTAGCAGTTTGTGCCGGGGCATCCTCTATGATTATAGTTTTAATTCTTTCTTGTAGTTCAGTTAGTGGTTGTAGCTGCTCTACTAATTGTTGTAGTGGTTTAAAATCAGATTTGCTACATAGCTTCTCGATAGCCTCCATAAATCCGAGGCTCTTAGCTAGTTGCATAACCTCTCTTGGGTTAGCCTTTTTTAAGGGTACTTTACCTATTAGTCTTTCTACATCACCTATTTGTTTCAGCAGGGTAGTGATGTCATAGTTTATGGCCTGATCTTTAATGAACTGGTTGACCAGATCCAGCCTGTTATTTATACGATGTATATCGAACAGCGGGAAGATAAGCCACCTCTTCAGCAACCTCGCGCCCATAGGCGTAGCTGTATTATCAATAGCTTCCAGCAGGCTTGCTCCATCTTCATTGGTGCTATGTAGTAGTTCCAGGTTTCTGATGGTAAACCTATCCATCCATAGAAACTCATTAGCAATTATCCTTTGAATAGTATTGATGTGCTGTAGATTAGCATGCTCTGTTTCTCCAAGATAATGCAAGGCAGCACCAGCAGCTATTGTTGCTGCTTTCAAGTCTTCAATACTAAAACCTTTCAGAGAGTTGGTTTGAAAATGCTTAGTAAGCAGATCATAAGTATACTGCTCCTGAAACACCCACTCGTCCAGCAAGAAAGTATATACTCTGGTATCAAACTGTTCTCTGAATCTTTTTTGATGAGACTTAGAAAGCACAACTTCAGAAGGTTGAAAGCTCTGTATGAGCTTGTCCATATATTCTGCACTGCCTTGTGCGGTATAGAACTCACCTGTACTGATATCAAGAAATGCTACACCACAGTCTGTATCGCTTAAATATAGTGAGGCTAAAAAGTTGTTGGTTTTATTCTCAAGAAGCTTGTCGTTAGTAGCTACACCTGGTGTTACTAGCTCCGTAACTCCTCTCTTTACGATTCCTTTTACTGATTTTGGATCTTCCAGCTGGTCACATATGGCAACACGATACCCTGCTTTTACTAGTTTGTGCAGGTAGGTGTCCATAGCATGATGAGGAAAACCTGCTAGTTCTACTGCACTAGCTGAGCCATTAGAGCGTTTGGTTAAAGTAATGCCCAACACTCTGGATGCTATTAATGCATCCTCTCCAAAAGTTTCATAAAAGTCACCTACTCGAAACAGCAATACAGCGTCAGGATATTTGGCTTTAATATCCCCGTGCTGTTTCATCAGCGGTGTAACTGTCTTCTTCTTGGTCTTTGCCATGGCTATCTCACAAACCTAATAAATTAAGGCTTAGACTTGATGAGAAAGTCCTTCGAGAAATTCACATTATACCCACCTTTCTTCCAGTCGGTACTTTGCCAGTCACCTGTTACTGTAACCGTTACATCTTTTTTACCTCCGGTTATGCGTATTGGCAGACTGAAACCTTCTACAGTGTTAGTGAATCTGTAAAAAAGCTCTTTGCTCTTCTTATCAATATACCACTCAAATACAGGTATGTCAGCAGTATATAGGTATTGCTCAAACAATGGTTTTAGTTTCAACCCCGTTTTATCAGATATCAAAAGCTCTACCTGACTAGTATTAATGAATGAGTGACGATAAGTAGCATTAAGTTCTCTCAATACAGCTCTGAATTGCTCATCATCACCTATTAATGTTCGTATCATGTGTACAAGGGCAGCCCCTTTGTCGTACTTATCAGCAGGACCTGAATCATTAACACCGTAATCTCCGATAACAGGCCTATTATTCATAATGTTCTTCCACTGACCGCGAGTATATTCGTAGGCTTTTTCTCTTCCTAGAAGACACTCTACAAATAGTGCCTCTGTGTAGGTGGTAAATCCTTCGTGTATCCAATTGTCTGCTATATCTGCAGCAGTAATGTTATTGCCGAACCACTCATGACCACTTTCGTGTACTATAATAAAGTCAAACTGTGTACCGATGCCCGTATTACTACGATCTTCTCCGCGATAACCCATCTTGTACTGATTGCCGTATGCTATTGCACTTTGGTGTTCCATACCTAAGAATGGGGCTTCTACCAGCTTGTAGCCGTCTTCATAAAAAGGGTAGGGGCCCATCCAGTGTTCAAAGCAGTGTAACATTTGCTTAGCTACCTCAAAGTGCTTCTTAGCTGTGTCTTCATTATAGCTTAAAACATAGTTGTCTATATCAAGCGTACCGTTCTCACCTGATATAGTATCAGACCAATGCATATAATCACCAATGTAAAAGGCTACATCATATGTATTAATAGGATTCTTTACTTGCCATACCCATAGAGTAGCAGAGCTATCCTTAGTACTTTGTTTGTCTTTAAGTCTTCCGTTGCTCACAGCAGTTAATCCGTACGGCGTATATAGGTTGATGGTCATGCCATTATCTGGTTCATCTGCTTGGTAGTCTTTACAAGGCCACCAACTACTGGCACCTAACCCTTGGCACGCGACAGATATCCATGGGTTATCGTTTTTGTCTTTAGTCCAAATGAATCCACCATCCCATGGTGGCATTTTAGCTGCTCTTGGTTTACCATGATAGTATAGTGTAATGTCTTGCTCTATTTCTATACCCCAACTTCTGAAGTCGTATTTTAACCAGTATACATTGTCTTCTCTTACAAAAGGTATCTTCTTGTTTTTATATACAGCACTATCCAGTACCATAGGTTCTTGCAGATCTATCTGCATACTGTCGGTTATGATATCTGGTATAGTTTGTATTGACATGATATTCATACCGCTGATACTTTTCTGAGTAGTATCGAATGTTACATATAGGTAGTATTGCTTAACATCCCACCATTGTCTGTGCTTTCCGTTGCTGCCTCTCAGGGTATCCTGATGAGTATAAGCAAAAGTGGTACCTGATATAAGCAGGTACCACAATATAAATGATATGAAGCTGATTGTTTTTTTATTCATTAGTTGCCTTGCATTTCTTCTTCAGGAAGTAGTTCAACGTCAAATACTAAAACACTATTCGCAGGTATTTTCGGGCTAGGAGAGCGCTCTCCATATGCTAAGCCTGAAGGTATATATAAAGTAGCTTTAGTGCCTTTTTTCAGCATTGCTATACCTTCATCCCAACCTCTGATCACCTGCCCCTGACCCAAAATGAACTGGAAAGGCTGTACATGCTGGAATGCAGGGTCTACATTAGAATCAAATTTCTCACCATTAAGTAACATCCCTGTATAGTTAACCGTTACTTTTTCACCTTGCTCCGGCTGCTCTCCATCACCAAGTCTATCTATAGTATAATAAAGACCACTTTCTGTTTTTTGAGCTTTGATGTTTTTGGCTGCCAGGTAATCTGTTATCAATTTTTCATCAATTGTTTTCTGTTTAGCAGAGCTTTCTGCCATCTCTTTTTGCTTCTGCTCTTGAGACTTCACAGATACCATTTGTATATAGTATACTAGCTCTTGATTTGCATTAGCCTTCATCCATGGTGCTTGCGGTACACCGGCAGCTATCATAGAGTCAACAGGTATCTTTACGATAACACTATCGCCAGCTGAAAGTCTTGTGAAAAGATGATTCAAGTCGATCTTAGATTGAGGGTTGCCTATTTGGAACGGAGCAGGTTCGCCGTTCATAGCAGCTCTTGTGTCAAATATCAAACTGTCTTCAACTTTAGTGATAAGATGTAGTTGAATATGGTCTCCAAGTTTGGCAACTGGCCCATCTTTTACATCTTTTATCATCTTATACTTCATTCCACCATCTATAGAAGTATAGTTGTCTTTTTTAGATTGTGAAAAGGCAGTTGTGCTTAATGTCAGTACAGCTGCGAGTAATAAGGTTGTCTTCTTCATTTTATATTTAATTATTTAACTAATTCTACATCAAAAATCAAGATGGCATTTGGAGGTATCGCACTTGTAGGCGAATTAGGTCCGTATGCTAAGTGTGATGGTATATACAGTGTGGCTTTTTCGCCTTTGTTAAGCTTTGCCACACCTATGTCCCAACCTCTGATCACCTGACCACGGCCAAGAATAAACTCGAATGGTTGTACGTGACCAAATTGAGGGTCTATATTTGAATCAAACTTATTCCCATTCATTAAGTAACCTGTGTAATTCATGGTTACTTTCTGGCCTGGAATAGCCTTTTCATTGTCAGTTTTTTCTGTTATCAAGTAATATACTCCTGATGATGTTTTTTCAGGAGATACTCCTTTTTCTTTAAAATATGCCTGTAGCTTCTTGTCATCTTCTTCTGGAGAAGTTTTAACATCAGGATTTTCTTTTTCCTTCTCAGCCTTTAGCTGTTCCAGAGTCTTTATAGATACTAACTCTATAGAGTATTTAATATCCTTACCTGCTTCCATCCATGGCTGCATATTCTGCTTGTTAGCCTTTAATGTATCTACAGGTACAAGAAATATGCCACTATCGCCAGGGGTTAATAGTTTTAATCCCTCTGTGAGGTCTCCATGAAATGCAGGCTCTTTGATTGCGAAAGCTACAGGTTTACCCCCAGTTTGAGTCTTAGAGTCAAATATTAGACTATCCTCAAACATAGTTTTTATAAAGATCTCAACATACTGCCCATCCTCCGGGTAAGTTTTACCCTTTGCGTCTTTAACTATTTTATACTTGATACCACTTGGTAGCGTTGTGTAAGGCTTATCTACAACTTTCACCTTTTTCGTGGATGTACAGGAGTATAATGTAGTGCATGCAAGCGCCAGGAATAACAGTAGGTTGAGTCTCATAATTCTTAATAATAGTAAATATTGCCGATTTATTTAGTAGCTACGCTTGGTGCTTCTTTTACATCAGTAACTTTTACTTCAAAAACTAAAACAGCATTTTTACCTATTTCTGGACCCATATCACGTTGTCCGTAAGCAAGGGTAGAAGGAATGAAGAACCTAGCTTCACTACCTTTTTTAAGTAGCTGGATACCTTCGTCCCAACCCGGAATCACCATACCTCTGCCAGTAACAAATGAGAACGGCTCAACATGGTTGAATTGAGGATCTGTATTCGAATCAAACTTCACGCCTTCAAGAGAAGTGCCCGTATAATCAACAAATACCTCTTTGCCTTCAGTTATTTGCTCGCCCGAACCTTGCTTATCTATAATGTAGTATAAACCAGACTCAGTCTTTTGTGGGTTAAGACCGTTTTCCTTGAAGTATGCTTGTAGTCTCTCGTCATCAGTTTTTAGCTGTTGTTCATTAGCTTTTTTCCTTTCATCCTCCATCTCTTTAGATGATTTAACAGAGATAAGCCTTACCTCGTAGGTCATTTTATCACCATCTTTTACAAATGGAGGTAAGCCGCCTTGCGCATTTTTACGAATAGAATCAACGGGTACTAAGAACACTGCACTATCACCTGCAGATAGTAAGCTAAGACCATCTAACCAGTCTCCCTTGAAGTTCCCGTCCATAACAGGAAATTCAAATGGCTGATTGTTATTCATTGTATATGAGTTCATTAGTGTACTGTCACCCACATGAATGTTGATGTGTAGTTTTACTATATCACCTTTTGCAGGATGGCGATCACCTTCTACATCTTCTACTATTTTATATTCAAGCCCATCACTGGTTCTTTTGAATCCGTCATTACTACAAGAGTAAAAACCTATGCAAGCAGTACTAAGAAATAATCCTAAAATTTGATTTTTTGTCATGTTTAATTTTTATCGGGGGTGAATATCGGATAAAATTTGTTTAAAATTTGTTACTGTGTCAGTAAAACTTTGATTGCTACGTCCTCCAGAGGCGTTAAAGTGACCTCCTCCATTAAAATGTTCTCTTGCAAAGGTACTAACATCAAAGTCTCCTTTACTTCTGAATGATAGTTTTACCTCATCCCCACGCTCTGTTATCATGGTTGCAAAGCGTATTTTGGAGATACTAAGAGGGTAGTTGACCAAACCTTCAAGGTCACCTGAACTAACGTTGAAAAGTCTAAGGTCTTTCTTGCTGAGCGCAATAAGACCTGCATTGTATTCCGGAAATATTTCCATCTTTTCCAGTAATACATAACCTACAAGGTGCATTCTTCTTAAAGACCAGGAATCATATACATACTCATGTATTTTACTATGCTCTAGCCCTTTATTAATAAAGTCTGCAACCATTTGGTGTGTACCAGCAGTTGTAACTGGATATCTGAAAGACCCTGTATCAGTTAAAGCTCCTGTGTATAAGCAAGCCGCTATATCAACTGTAATGGCAGCATTATCGCCAGCCAGGTTGATAAAATCATATACCATTTCACAGGTACTGCTTTTAGATGGCTCGCTCATACCATAATCCCAAACTTTTGCAGGTAGTAAGTGGTGGTCAATAAGTATTTTAGGCTGTTCAGATTGCTCTAACTGGTGAGTGAGGTTTTTAGTTCTACTGTAGTTATTAAAGTCTAAACAAAATACTAGGTCTGCATCAGACAATGCTTTATTTGCCTGTTCAGCTTCTTCTTCAAAGTCGATTAACATATCCACACCAGGCATCCATTCCAGAAACTCAGGAACTTCACTCGGTGATACTGCAGTTACATGATGTCCTTTACCAGTTAGATAATGATATAGACCTAGCATGCTACCGATAGCATCGCCATCGGGTTTGTGGTGTGTCGTGATGAATATTTTTTTTGGTTGTTCCAGTAATGGAAAAACGTCCTGAATAGGTAGCATAAGGCTATTTATAATGCAAAAATGAGTGGCAAAAGTACGTATCTATATGCATCTATCACAGTCTGTGGTTTTAAAATCATAAATAAAACATACTTTTGCCGCGTCTTTTAAATTTTAAAACACGTTTAAGCAATGTCTAACCGTACATTTACGATGATCAAGCCTGACGCAGTACGCGCTGGCAACATTGGTAACATACTGCAAATGATAAATAATGCAGGCTTTAGAATAGTAGCAATGAAATATACCAAAATGACAAAAGAGCAGGCTGGTATGTTCTATGAAGTTCACAAAGAGCGCCCTTTCTATGATGAGTTGACTACATTTATGAGTAGTGGTTCTATAGTTGCGGCTATCCTTGAGAAAGATAATGCAGTTGCTGATTTCCGTGCACTAATAGGTGCTACCAATCCTGCTGATGCTGCAGAAGGCACTATCCGTAAAAAATATGCTGCATCTGTTGGTGAAAATGCAGTACATGGTTCTGACAGTGACGAGAATACTGATATTGAAGGTAACTTCTTCTTCAGTAAGTTAGAGAGATACTAAGCTTTATAAGCTCATTAAATATTAAAGCCCCGCTTATGCGGGGCTTTTTATTGATTTTATTTTCTGATCTTAAGCTGTTACATCGCTTTTGCCTGCAACGGTACGGAACACTTCTTCAAGTGACTTATTGCCTTTTTGCAAATTAGTTAAGCTATCATCAGTAACGATATTACCACTACTGATAATTATAACCCTGCTACACATAGCTTCTACCTCTTGCATGATGTGTGTTGATAGAAGTACAGTTTTTTCCTTACCTATTTTAGATATAAGTTCTCTTATTTCTACTATTTGGATAGGATCTAAACCTGATGTTGGCTCATCCAGTATCAATACTTCAGGATCGTGCAGCATAGCTTGCGCTAAGCCTACACGCTGTTTATACCCTTTGGAAAGCATGCCTATTTTTTTGTGTGCTTCCTTTGTAAGACCTGTAAGCATTATCATTTCTTCGATCTTAGCTTTAGGCTTTTCTATCTTATGAATACCAGCAGTAAATTCTAAGTATTCGCGGATATACATATCAAAGTAGAGTGGGTTAGCCTCTGGCAAATAACCAATTGACTTCCTTATCTGCATTGGTTCTTTTATAACATCATAACCACACACTTCTAATTTGCCATTAGTAGGGGGGATATAACCTGTGATCATTTTCATTGTAGTAGACTTTCCTGCACCATTTGGCCCTAAAAATCCTACAATCTCACCCTTTTTTAGCTCAAACGAAATATTGTTTACAGCTGTTTGGGTACCAAATACTTTAGTAAGATGCTCTACCTTAATTGACATTTTGCGAATATAAATGTTTTGTGTAAACAGTCGATAATAAAAAAAGCTGCATAAAGCAGCTTTTTACAAATATTTAAGAATGTTGTCTACTCTTTTGTACCAGAGAAATTACATATCTGTTTTTCACCGTCTACAGTTTCCTCGATAAGGATCTCAATCTTACCTTCTCCTATCATTTTAACTGTTATCTGTTTTCCTGGCTGCTGTACAACTTCAACTTCATTACCAACAACATTGCCGTATATACGGTTTCTAAAGCCTCTTGAGTATATACCGATTTGGATGCCTCTAGCAGACGTATCTACATTAGCACCATCTATCACAGCAGAGTCTAGTATTACTGGCTTACCATCACATTGTGTGATACCATAATACATACCTTTGAACTTTTCTGAAGAAAGAGTTTCGCATTGTGTGCCTTCATAACCAGAAGGGCAACGGCAAAATCCATCAGCACAAGTACCGCCATTGCGACATAATAAGGTTTGGCAGCTATCTACAGTACATGATGAATACAACACTACTGATGATATACAAAAAAATGCAGCTGCTGCAACTAGAGAATGTTTCCAAAACTTCATACTAAAATCAAATAAAATTTATCTGCAACAAAATACGAAAAATCCTGACTAAATAAAGAGTTAACTGCTTTTTTTACCTGAAGCATGGTTCCAGCCTTGTGCAATGATGTCATGAACATTTCCTCCTTTAGTGTGCAGCTTTACGCCTTCATTTTGTGGAGTCATATATCCTATTACACTAATGTCTTCGTTTTTTGCCAGTTTCTCATAATCTTCTTGCTTTATTGTGAAAAGCAACTCGTAGTCTTCTCCGCCATTTAAAGCGCACATAGTAGGGTCTATCTGAAAGTCAAATGCCCGCTGACGTGATTCATCATGAATTGGTATCTTATCTTCTTTGATCACACAGCCTGTTTCACTTTGCTTACAGACGTGCAGTATTTCAGAGCTCAAGCCATCACTAATGTCTATCATAGAGGTCGGAGAGATCTCATTATCATTCAGCCAGGAAACAATGTCTATACGGGCTTCCGGTTTTAATATCTTACCTACTGTATGTGTACTTCCTTGAAGGTCAGGCTGTACATCCGGGCTTTCTTCGTATATCTTCTTCTCTCTTTCTAGAAGTTGCAGGCCTAGGTATGCTGCACCTAAATTACCAGAAACACATACTAGGTCTCCATCTTTTGCTCCAGATCGTTTTACGTATTTGTCAGGTGCAATTTCCCCTATAGCAGTTACACTAATAACTAGTCCTTTTTGAGAGCTGGTAGTATCACCACCTATAAGGTCTACATTGTAACGCTCACACGCAGCATACACTCCTTCATAAAACTCGTCCAAAGCCTCAACTGAAAACCTATTAGATAGTCCAAGGCTTAATGTTATATGTGTTGGTGTAGCCATCATAGCACATATGTCAGAAAGGTTGACAACTACACACTTATATCCCAGATGCTTAAGTGGTGTGTACATCAGATCAAAGTGGATGCCTTCTATAAGCATATCCGTACTGATAACTGACTGTCTGCCAAACTGATCAATAACCGCTGCATCATCGCCTACACCCAATAGAGTACCTGCATTCTTTATCTCTATATTCTTTGTTAGGTGTTCTATTAAGCCAAACTCTCCTAAAGTTGATATCTCTGTTCTATTATTTTGCTGCTCCATTGTTCCTATATCTTACTTCTAATTATGTTTAACATATCGTCGTGTATCTTCCCGTTAGTAGCCAGAGTTTCCTTATCATTCACATCATAAGGTTCTCCATTGAAGTTAGTTATCCTGCCGCCGGCCTCTTGTACTATTAAATAGCCTGCTGCTACATCCCATGGGTTTAGGTTGTATTCCCAAAAACCATCAAAACGTCCACAAGCTACCCAACAAAGGTCTATTGCTGCAGAACCTAACCGGCGTACAGGTAACCCTTCCATGATGAACCTTTCAAAAACCTTTATCGGATGCTCATATGTTTTTGGCCATTTATAAGGGAAGCCAGTTACTAGACATGCGGTTTTAATATTGGTTTTAGACGAAACTGATATTGGTTCATCATTTAGATATGCACCTTTACCTTTTTCTGCGAAGAATAGTTCGTTGAGCATGGGATTGTATACCGTACCCAGTATCAGCTCTTCCTGATATCTGATGCCTATACTCACACAGCAGATAGGTATACCGTGCGCAAAATTTACGGTACCATCAATAGGGTCAATGATCCACTCATATTCAGACTTGTGTAGTATACTGCCTACCTCTTCACTAATAATACTATGGCCAGGGTAGTGTGATTGTATAATGTCTATAATAACTTTTTCTGCACGAGTGTCTACCTCTGTTACAAGGTTGTTTATTGTGTCTTTATTGTCAATTTTGAATGTGCCCTGAAAATACTCTTTTATAACCTCTCCGGCTACTTTAGTAGCATTCAGCAAGACACCTTTTAAATCATCCATGCATATCAAAGTTTTAATTCTTTACCCAGGTAATAGTCTATCACCTTTAGTTTAAATATTAGGTCATATTTAGCACTTGCCAGGTTGCCGGCAGCACGAGACCAGTTGTTTTGTGTAACTAAATACTCCACTGTATTAGTTAGACCAAGCTCATTACGCTTTCTGGCAAAGTCATATGCTCTTTTTGCTGAAGATTCAGCTCTTAAAGCAGCATAATATTTTTGTATAGAGTTCCTCGCGTCGTTATAAGCTTTATAAACATCTTGTTTCAAAGTTAGTTCGGCCTGACGCATATTGAGATCCTGAGACAACAAGTTTATCTTGGCCTGTCTTACAGAGAACTGAGCTTGCCAACCATTGAATATAGGTATATTGAGACCTACAGATATAGTTTGCCTGAAGTTATTGTCAAGTTGCTGCCCTAGCGGAGTAGTAAACGTGGTAAACTCAGGGCTGGTTTGGTATAATTGATATATATTACCAGCACTACTATCTATAACAAAGGACCCTTGTACAGGGCTTATCTCAGTTCCTGTGATATTGAAGCCCTGATTTAAGGTAGAATAGTTTGTTCCTGCTTGTGCACTTAAAGATAGTTGGGGGAATAGAGCGCCCTTCGCGGCCTTATATCCTTTCTTAGCAGCTTCTAATTTATATTCACTGCTGTATATAGTACCAAGGTTCTTACTAGCAGCAGCATATATTTCTTCCGGTGTAATGTCTGCTATCAATACCTGATCTTCTATGGATACCTCAGGTGTCATCACCTCAAATGGTACTGAGAAGTCGAGATTGAGCAAAGCTTTAATGTCTAGTATAGCTGCATTATATTCTGTAATAGAAGTGATGAGAGCAGAGCTATCACTAGCTAGCTGTGCTTCCAATTGTGCCACATTCAGTTCTGGTACAGTTCCGGCATTTGCAAATTCTTGAGTTTGCTTTAGCTGAGCTTCAGAAAGGTCTACCTGCTGTTGGTTGATCTTTACTTGCTCTTGGGCTAATAAAGCACGGAGGTAACCTGTAGCTACGTTCAATGAAATATCATTCTTTATTTGCCTTAGATCTTCTTCTGCTGCTTTTAGGCTATACTTATTTTGCTGTATACGATTTCTGCGCTGAAACCAGCCAAATAGTAGTACATCCGCACTTCCATTGATACTCATGAAATCGTAACTGCTACCTTCAACAAATTGGTTGGTAGTGGGGTCAACTGAGCGACCAAAACTGCGTCCGTAGCCTGTAGATAAATTAACATTTGGAAGTTGCCCTAGCTGGCTTTGTTGTAGTGTGAGCTTTGCAAGGCGCTGATTAAGTACATTTTGTTGAATAGTTAGGTTGTGCTCAATAGCATAGTTGACAGCCTTTTGCAGACTCCAACTGTCAACTTCCTGAGCATATATGTTGCTGTTTGAAAGAGCTATAAATAAAAACACTATTGCAGTGATGAGCCTCATTCTCATATTGCAAAAATATGTTTTAAAATGTTGTGATAAAAGATGTAAATATTAGCAGTTATATATAGCGTTTACTCTTCTGTAGAGTCATCTTCAGTTAGCTCTTCACAATTATTCTCGTCTTGTTCAGGTGTTTCGTCAATAACAGTCTGAGGTACATTTGTATTCATTAAAGACTGCATATATTCTTTATATCCACCAAACTGAGCCATCAACTGGTAACCTGTTCTAGATAGTTTGAGTTTACCTGCATTACCAAAACCTGCAACAGGGTTTACTAAACCGGAGTTTAACATTACCTCCCATAATCTTTCAGCTTCTACATACGGTATTTTAACACCGGCACGCTCATATATATCCCTTTCAATATGGAGTGTGTCTATATGAGAGTTATGGTAAAGTGCTTTCAAAACAAGGTCAATTATATTAATATCAACCTCATTTCTATCTACAATGGTTACCGGTTTGATGTTTGCTTTCTTTAGTTTAGTCTTCCTGTTGTGATGTCTGGAAACTCTTGTTATTCTTGACTGCTTCATTACTTACGCTACCTGATTGTGCCACAAACTAGTGAATACTAGTGAGGCTAGCTACTTTTTTGAGAAATTATAACAACTACTTTTTGTCTTTTTCTTCAGCTAGTCTTTTTTGCTTGAGTTGTCTAAACTTCTCTTTGTTTTCTTCTTCTTCCTGCTCCTCGCGTTCCTGCTCCTTATCATAAGCTCTGATGATGTTTTTCACCAACCTGTGTCTTACTACATCAGCTTCGTCTAGCTCAAGATATCCAACGCCTTGAATATCTTTTAATATGCGAGTAGCCTTGATAAGCCCTGATTTTTGGTTTTTAGGAAGGTCTACCTGAGATAGGTCACCAGTGATAATAGCCTTTGCAGAAGCACCAATACGCGTCAGGAACATTTTCAGTTGAAGGTCTGTGGCATTCTGAGCCTCATCTAGTATAATAAAAGCATTATCTAGAGTTCTACCACGCATATATGCAAGTGGTGCTATCTCAATGATCCTGTTGGCCATGTAGTAGTTTAGCTTATCAGATGGAATCATGTCATCTAATGCATCATACAATGGTCTTAAGTATGGATCTATCTTTTCCTTTAGATCACCTGGTAAGAAGCCAAGACTTTCACCAGCCTCAACTGCAGGCCTTGTAAGGATTATTTTTCTGACAACCTTATTTTTAAGTGCTCGCACAGCTAGTGCTACTGCTGTGTAAGTTTTACCTGTACCAGCAGGGCCTACCGCAAAAATAATATCGTTTTTCTCTGATACTGATGTGAGTAGCTTTTGGTTTTGTGTTTTAGCTCTTATTACTCTTCCATTCGGACCAAATACTATGATATCATTATTAGTAGTGCTATCATCATTGAGGAAGTCTGAATTGTCTTCATCATCGCCTAATATCTCAGCAAAATAATTGTCTGATAAGTGACCGTTTCTCTCTAAATATTTTATTACCTGGCTTATTCTCAACTGAGCGTTAGCTACCTCTTCCGGCTGTCCTGCTAACTTTATTTGGCTACCTCTTGATAATATCTTCAATAGAGGAAACTTCCTCTTTAGTACGTCAAATTTGCTGTTGTTAACACCAAAAAATTCAATCGGATTTACCGTCTCTAAACTTATAATAGCTTCTGTCAATGTTCTGTTCTTTTTGGTTAGTGGTTCTTAAATGTAACGAACCTGATGAATAAAGAAGTGTTAAGTAATTATTTACTAGGCAATGCTTTATTAATCGTAAGTCGTTATCATTTACTAACAAATTAAGCTATTTGCGGTTCAGTTATTCTTACCATTTAAAATACTTATTAACCTCTTGTGCATATCTTTTATAAATACAGACAATCAATCAAAAGTAGGCAGCTATACATATTGTTTTATTTTTACGGCTATTAAGAATAAAAGATGTACTCATTAAAAGATAAAGTTGTTGTAATTACCGGAGCTTCATCAGGGATAGGCAAGGCTCTAGCTGATATTGCCTACAATAAAGGTGCAAAGGTTGCAGCCTGTGCCAGAAACTTGGAAAAGCTAAATGATTCATTTAGTTCATACGAAGCTAGTAGGTTACTGACTTCTTCTGTAGATGTAAGCTCTGAGTCAGACTGTGAAGCTTTTATTAAGAGCATCGTAGATAAATGGGGGAGTGTAGATGTCCTTATAAACAATGCTGGTATAAGTATGAGGGCTCTTTTTGAGGATACTAAGATCGAGGTGATCAAAGAGCTGATGAACATTAACTTCTTTGGTGCAGTCCATTGTACTAAGTATGCGCTGCCTCATATCATAAAGGCGAAAGGTGCGATTATTGGTGTATCGTCTATAGCAGGGTATAGAGGTTTGCCTGCAAGAACTGGTTATTCTGCATCTAAGTTTGCCTTACAAGGTTTTCTCGAAGCTTTAAGAACCGAATTGTTGTATACCGGCGTAAATGTGATGTGGGTGTCGCCTGGCTTTACAGCATCAAATATTAGAAATACTGCCAGGTCGCACGATGGATCTGCGCAGGGCGAAACTCCACTGGACGAAAAGAAACTGATGTCTGCTGAGGAATGTGCCGATATTATTATATCAGCTATAGAGAACAAGAAACGCTCAAAGATCATGACATTATTAGGTAAAATGACTGTTTGGGTCAATTATATAATGCCTGGTTTTGTTGATAAGCAGTCATTTAAGCGTTTTTCTGAGGAACCAGACTCGCCATTAAAAAAATACAATCCCAATTAACCAACTATTAATAATAACTATACGTCTACTAATATGTAATTTATGTGACATTAATCCTTACCTATTTAAGTTATTTTTAATTCATAAATGACTAGTTTTATAATAAGTATAAATCACTTAAGAATGAAGAAATTACCTATAATATTATTTGCCGCATTCCTAGGCTTTAGTTCTGCGTACTCACAAGTAGATGGTGATGTCTATCGTGAGTATACAAATGTCCCTGTCTTAGATAAAAATGATAATCCTATAACGCTAGCATGGGCAGGTGGACTTAATAACCCACAGCTCGCTATGGCTGATATTAATAACGATGGTCGAGAAGACCTTGTTGTATTTGAAGAATACATAGGCGTAAGAACTTTTATTGGTAAGCCAGGTGGAGCATTTGAGTATAACCCGTTATATGAAGGTAACTTCCCTGATATATGGGGGTATTTAAAGCTTTTGGACTACAATAGAGACGGTGTTCCGGACTTAGTACAAAGAGGTGGTGCAGGTGTTGGCGTATATAAAGGTTACTATGACAATAACCAATTGAAGTTTACTTATTATAGGGATTTGTATTACAGCAGATCTTGGGGCAGCTTAGTTAATGTTTATGTTGGTCCTCCTGATATCCCTATGACAGCAGATATAGACAATGATGGCGATATCGACTTTTTTACCTACAGCCAATCAGGTAGTAGGATTAATTTTTATAGAAACTGTCAAGTTGAAGATCAACTTCCTCCGGATAGTATTAGAATTTGTTTAAAAGATATTTGTTGGGGTGGAACTGTTCAATACTTCGAAAGACAGCAACTTTTAGGAGCATCGTGTGATACAAACGGTGGCACAACTTGTAAAGGCTGCAATAATAGGTCCTCAGGAAAATCTACCCATGCTGGTAATACTTTGTGTATGATCGACATTGATGGGGATGGTGATATGGATTACCTAAATGGGAATGTTTCTTATCCTGATATTCAATTGTTGATTAATGGTAAGGTAGATTATAGCTATCATGAAGATACAATTGTAGCTCAAGACACATTATGGGGCAGTAATGGTGTAGATATGTTTATGCCTTACATGCCGATGGCGTTTGCATTGGATATAGATGGTGATAATGATGAAGACTTACTATTCTCTCCGAAAGCTATAGAAACTGAAAACTATAAATCAATTTCTTATTATGAGAATACGGGTTCAAAGTCAGCTCCGAACTTTGTTTATAGAACTAATACATTCCTTATAGAAGATATGATAGATATGGGAACTGGTGCATATCCTGTTCTATATGACGTTGACAAGGATGGTAAGGTGGACTTACTAGTAGGTTCTGATGGTTATTATGAATACCCTAACGGCAATGCCAATAGTAGAATAGCTTACTATAAAAATGTATCTACAGGAGAGAAAAACTACAAGTTTAAACTAATAGACGATGATTTCTTAGGCTTGAGTACTAAAGGTTACAAAGGAACAGCAATAGCAGTGGGAGATATAGATAGAGATTCTCTAGATGATTTAGTAATTGGTAGAACAAATGGAACCATGGCCTTTTTCAAAAATATGGCTAGTTCAAATACTGTGATGCCTGACTGGCAGCTGAAAGATAATATGATGATGGATTTCGGTACAGGAGGTCATATTGACGTTGGCGATTTTGCTACTCCTTGTATTTATGATGTTGATCATGATGGAAAGAACGATATCGTATCAGGTAATCAGTATGGGGATGTTATCTTCTTTAAAAATGTTAGCGCTGTGCCAGGTGTTGCTGGTATGAAGAAAATGACTAGTAGATTAGGTAATATAAAAATATTTGATCTATATCATCCATATAGTTATTCAGCACCATACATCGGTAAGACAGATGATACTAATGAAGATTATTTGGTTATTGGTTGCGACTGGGGAGAGTTATACAGATATAAGCTAACACCTAACTATACGGATACTTTCCAAATGGTAGACTCTAGCTATTCTTACATAAAAGTAGGTCAACGGTCTGTACCAGCTTTTGGTAATATAGATGACGATAGTAAAAATCTTCAAGAACTTATCATTGGTAACGTACTAGGCGGAATGTCTTTCTATAAACAAGATTTCCCTGTTAGTGTAAACAACATTACAATAACAGACAATGACATAAGAGTATATCCAAACCCTGCTAATAATAGAATTAACCTTGATTGGCAACAGGCTACAGATGAAAAAGTGTATGTAGATCTTGTGTCTATGACGGGGCAGAAGGTTGCTCAAGAAGTATTTGAAATAGGTAGTAGAGGAGGAGCAATCAATATAGGTAATGTTCCTTCAGGTTTGTACTATTGTATCATTAAGACTGCAAAAGGTAAAACGGCTAAGCCTGTTAGTGTCATTAAATAAACGGGTAAAACTAATATCATAAACAAAGCCCCTGAATTTTCAGGGGCTTTGTTGTATAAAGAGATTTCTTGTTTAGTCCCAAACATATTGCTTCTTATTCAGCAATAGAGCTTCCCCATCAATGGTTTTATTTTCTGTACCCGCTTCGTATACTGCACAGTGGTATAATATCCTATTCTTTTCTTTGAATATCTCTTTTACAGTAATTACAGCTTCGTACTCTGTATCTACGAACATAGGCTTTAGCCATTTCATACTCTGGCTCATATATACATGACCATCGTTATACCATAAAGCACCAAATATTTTAGTGAATACGCTAGCTCCCAGGAAGCCATGTATGATGTTTCTGCCAAACATACTGTCTTTACCGGCTTGAGGGTCTATATGCAATGGGTTGGTGTCACCACTTACTTTAGCGAAAGTGTCTACATCATCTTGAGTGTAGCTATACTTGTGACGAAATTCATCTCCTATTTGTAACATAAAATCGTTTTTATAAATAATACTTTGAACATTAGTCAAGATAGGGAATGCTTTTCAGATAATTGAATACAGGGGCTTTATAATATTATTATCTATTAATTCGCTGATAACCATTTAGTTGTATGTGCGTTTAATAGGATTTTTTTAAAAATATTATTTTTTTTATATTTTATAATATTAATCCATACCTTTGCGGCGCCAAAAGGAAGGGTGCTTATTGTTTATAATTGCTTAACAGGAAATAAACGTTGTACTCATAAGTAATACTTCCCTTTGTATAATATAGTAAAGGATATATATCATTATAAAAACCAAAACAATGGCTAACAAAGAAAGCAAGAACTTCGTTGAAACAATGGTAGATGCTCAAAAACAAGTAGTGGATACTATGGTTGAGAATTCTAAGAAATTAGCAAACGGTAATAAGGCTGTGAAAGAGTCTGTAGAGAAAGGAAGTGAGTGGTATAAAAATTGGTTAGATAGTCAAAACACAATCTTTACATCAGCTACACAAAAAGCAGATAATGCTACAACTGAAGGTAAAGAGAACTTAGATAAAATGAATGAGTTCTACCAGAACTGGTTCAATACTCAAATGGGTTGGGCTAAGCAAATGTGGGAAATGAATATGAACCACATGAAAGAAGCTACAGAGAAAGCTACTGCTCCAAAAGATCCAATGACTATGTGGACTAATAACTGGAACAACTGGATGAATAGCATGAATCAAGCTAATCAGTGGAATGAAATGATGAAGAACTGGACAAATGCTAATCCATTCAACACAGATAATTATAAGAAAGCTACTGAAAACTGGACTGGTTTATTCAACCAATATTACGAGATGCTAAACAATAGCTTCTCTGATATGCAGAAAAACTTGGAAAACGGTACTACTCAAGACGCATACCGTAACATGGTTAATGTATCTGAAGCATTTACTCGTTTCTCTGAAATGTGGATGCCTTTCTGGAAATCAATCCAAGAAAAAACATTCAATGCAGATATGTTCAAGCAAATGGCTGACCCATCAATGTATAAAGACATGATGGACAAATACTTTGGTTTCATGCCTGAGCAAAGCCGCGAGTATGTTCAGAATATGCAGAACATGATGCAAGAGCAAATGAGCAAGAATGGTCAGATGGCTATGAACAACTATCAGCAAATGCGTGTTATGATGAGTAACATGATGCCTGGTCAAACTGATATGTTCAGCAATATGTTGAATGGCTACAACACATTCTACAATATGATGAATGATGCAGCTGCTCCATTCACTAAAATGATGACTCCTAACCAGCATACAAAAACTATGATGGAGTGGAAAGACATCGCTAACCGCATGGCTATCTACAACATCAAGAATGCTGAGCTACAGTACATGGTATATACCCAAGGTGCTAAAGTAATGGAGAATCTTGCTGATAACATTGCAAAGAAAGTTGAAGAAGGTACAGAGATCAACAACTTAATGTCTCTATACCAAGAGTGGTTAAATCTTGGTGACAGCACATTTGTTGAGTTGTTTGAAAGTGAAGAGTACAGCAAAGCAATGGCTGAGGTTAACGCTATGCAACTTACTCTTCGTAAAGATGTTGAAAAGCAACTTGAAAAATACATGGTAGGTATGCCTGTAGCGACACGTAGCGAAATGGATGAGCTTTACAAGACTATATATGATCTTAAAAAGCAAGTTCGTGAGTTAGAAAAAGCTGCTAAAGAGAAAACTACTGAAACTAAAGCAACAACTACAGCTACAAAATCTGCTGGCACTACAGCTACTAAGAAAGCAACTTCTAGCAGAAGCAGTAAATAATCATATACTTCGGTATTAATAATACTAAAAGGGTGCTCAAAGAGCACCCTTTTTACTTTGTAGCTTTTAGCATACGCCAGTTACCATGCATATCTTTTCTTATCTCACTATGATAGCCATATGAAACAAACATATCTTTTGTTTGCTCCGCATAATCTACATGTAACTCGCAGTAAATAGAACCATTGTTGTTTAAATGAGTTTTACCAAACTGAGCTATGAGTCTGTAAAAAAGAAGTGGATCATTGTCTGGTACAAATAAAGCAGTGTGAGGCTCATGATCTCTAACGTTTGTATGTAGTGTTTCTAGTTCATTCTGCGGTATATAGGGCGGATTGGAGATAATGATATCAAAAAGGTCTAGCTGCTCCCTGCCTTCACTATTTAAGAAGTCTGTTTTTAAATAGGCTACATCAGTTTTGAGGTTCACACTATTCTTTTGGGCTACCTCTAATGCTTTCTCGCTGATATCAATAGCCTCCACTTTTGAGTGTTGTAATTGTATCTTGATACTAATGGGTATACAGCCACTACCCGTACCAATATCTATTATTGATAATACATCGTCTTCATGATGGTCGCTGATTATCCAGTCAACCAGTTCCTCTGTTTCAGGTCTGGGAATCAATACATGTTCATTTACATAGTATGATCTTCCTAAAAAGTAAGCTTTATGAGTAACGTACTGTAGCGGTTTCCCTTGTAATAGTTTTTCAGTAGAAGATGTATACTGATGATACTGTTCGTCAGTTAGTAGCTTGTCTTTATCTATAATGCGTTGTAACCTGTCAGCGCCAGTGATATGTTCTAGCAGTTCATTAGTTATACTTACAGCTTCACGCTGGTCGTATAATGGTTGCAGCTTTTGTATGAGTTGAGCTGATGCCTGTGTGTAAGTGAGCATATGTGCAAAGATATTCAGGAAATATAGACAAGCCTTTTTGTATTTTCGATTTGTGAACGATGAAATGTACATGAAGCGATGTTATGAGCTTGCCGAGCTAGGCAAGAGTAGTGTTAGCACTAACCCTATGGTCGGTGCTGTGCTGGTTTATAATGATCGTATTATTGGCGAAGGTTGGCATAAAGCTTACGGTGGACCTCATGCAGAGGTGAATTGTATTAACTCGGTAAAGGAAGAAGATGAGCATCTGATCAAAGAGAGTACAATGTATGTGTCTCTGGAACCTTGTGCCCACTATGGTAAAACACCGCCTTGTGCAGAGTTGCTTGTTAAGGAGCAGATTAAACGAGTAGTTATAGGTAATATGGATCCTCATAAAGCCGTAGCAGGTAAAGGTGTAAAGCTCTTGGAGGATAACAATATTCCAGTGACTGCCGAAATGCTACCTGGTATTGGTAGATGGATAAATCGACGTTTCCTTTGTTTCCACGAGCAGCAGCGTCCATACATTATTCTCAAATGGGCTAATTCACAAGATGGTTACATGGCTCCTATCAATAGGCAACGCTTACAGATATCAAACAAGCACAGTCAGCAGCTGGTGCATAAGTGGCGTACTGAAGAAGATGCTATACTTGTAGGTTATACTACAGTAGTGAATGATAACCCAAGTCTTACCTCAAGACTCTGGAAAGGCAAAAGTCCTTTGCGTATAGTTATTGATGAAAAACTACAGCTTGATAATAGCTTGAATGTTTTCGACGGATCGGTAGAAACATGGATCATTAATGCTCAGAAAGATGAACAAGCAGATAACATTCAGTATATTAAATTAGACTTTGGTCAAGATATCATGAGGCCTTTGATAAGTAAACTGCATACGGCAAAGGTATTATCTATAATCATTGAGGGTGGGGCATATACTTTATCAAGAATTATAGAGTCTGGTTTATGGGATGAGGCTAGAGTGTTTACAGCTAGTAAAATGCTACATAGTGGCTTGAAAGCTCCAAGTCTAAACGGTGCTAACCATATATATACTACTGACCTATTATCAGATCAGCTTGATGTATACGTAAAAGCTGATACTAAGTATCCTTATGTAAAAGGTTTGAATTTATGATGTTGTTGGTTCTGGTTGTATTGCTCAACGCATACATATTTGTTGTATTTAAACTCTTTCCAAAATATAATATTGATGCTTTCCAAGCGATAGCCATTAATTACTGGGCTTGTTATGCAACGGGTCTTTTCTTGCAAAAAGATACCAGCTATTTGAGTAACCTTGGTGGTCAATCGTGGTTGCCATATGCCATATTATTAGGTGTTTTGTTGATATCATTATTCAATGTGATATCATACAGTACTAAGAAAGAAGGAATGACAGTGACAACTATAGCTACTAAGTTATCACTGGTCATACCTGTCGTGTTTGCCTATTATCTATATAACGATGATATTGGTTGGTTGAAGGTAGCAGGTATATTATTAGCTATTCCTGCAGTATACTTTGCTACAATAAAGAAAGGTGAACGTCTTAATGTGAGGCACCTCAGCCTACCAATAACCATATTTATCGCTGCAGGCTTATTTGATACTTACCTAAAGTATATGCAGAATTTTCATCTGGCTACTCAGGTAGAGCAGGCCAATTTTACTACTACAGGTTTTATGTTTGCAGGCTTGTTAGGTACACTGGTAGCTGCATATATGGTGTACAGTGGTAAGGCTAAGTTGGCGCTTAAGAATCTTATAGCAGGTGTTTTGTTAGGTATTCCAAACTACTTTTCTGTTTACCTTTTTATCAGATTGTTGGATACAAGTACTATGCGGAGCTCTGCTGTGATACCTGTAAATAACATAAGCATTGTTTTGTGCACCACAATTATTGCTGCGGTATTCTTTGAAGAAAAGCTGAGTAAGTATAGGTTTGCAGGAATAGCACTTTCAATTTTATCAATAATACTAATAGCAGTGTCAGACCTCTATGGATGATGTATACCAATATAAAACTATAGGAAACCAAACAACAAGCGACTTCAGAGATAGAGGAAGTAAGTTTTTTGGTTTTGCATGTAATATTAATAATACCCAAGACGTAAAAGATCATTTATCAGTACTTAAAAAAGAACATCCTAAAGCTGTGCATTATTGTTATGCATATAGGATAGGTACTGATGGACTAGAGTTTAGGGCTAATGATAATGGAGAACCCTCGGGCAGTGCGGGTAAGCCTATTTTAGGACAGATAGATAGTGCTGAACTTACTAATGTACTAGTAGTAGTAGTGAGATATTTTGGAGGCACTTTGCTAGGTGTTCCGGGGCTAATCAACGCATATAAAACTGCTGCTGCTGAAGCACTTGCACAGGCTGAAGTAGTTGTGAAGAATGTAGAGAAGAATGTGCTCATTACTTTTGACTATCCTGCTATGAACGATGTATTGCAATTACTAAAGCAGTATAATGTAACCATTCACAAACAAGAGCTACAACTGTTTTGTGAAGTACATGCGGGTGTTCCGCTTGAAGTTGCTGAGACGGTTATACCTAGGTTAATAGAAATAAAGGGGGTAGAGGTAAAGTAAAAGTATGGATGCCAGGCATAGAAATACACAACTTATTAAAGAAGAAGCTGCTCGGCTAGGCTTCTTTAGTTGTGGTGTTGCCAAAGCAGAACACCTTGACGATGATGCCAGACGCTTAGAGCAGTGGCTAAAGAACGACTACCATGGTAAGATGCAGTATATGGATAGGTATTTCGATTTACGTGTAGACCCCCGAAAGATCGTTCCCGGAGCAAAGTCTGTAGTTACGCTTTTACTCAACTATTATCCTGATACTACGCAGCAAGAAGATACTCCTAACATTGCCAAATATGCATGGGGTAAAGATTATCACTATGTGATAAAAGATAAGCTCAAACAACTGATAGAGTACATAAAAGCTAATATTGGTGACATAGACGGCAGAGGTTTTGTAGATAGTGCTCCTGTGCTGGAGCGTACATGGGCCGTGAAAAGTGGTTTAGGTTGGGTAGGGAAGAATGCCAACTTGCTTACTAAGCATTCAGGGTCTTTCTTCTTTATTGCGACATTGATATCAGATTTAGAGCTTGAATACGATGCACCTTTCCAGACTGACCATTGCGGTACTTGCACAAGATGTATAGATGCTTGTCCTACCGATGCGATTGTAAGCAATACTGTAGTAGATGGGAGCAAGTGTATATCTTACCTAACCATTGAGCTAAAGGATGCACTAATTCCGTCTGAGTTTCATAATAAAATGAATGACTGGATGTTTGGCTGTGATATATGTCAGGATGTATGCCCATGGAACAGATTTTCAAAACCACATCATGAGCCTGATTTATCACCTATTCCAGAAGTGCTTGACCTTTCTCTTACCGAGTGGGAGGCTATGACAGAGGAAGCCTTCAGGAGAATATTTAAGAAGTCTCCAATGGCTAGACCCAAATGGTCTGGCATACAAAGGAATATTGCTGCAATAAAATAAGTTTATTTGCTCTTGCCCTGAAGCATGGGTACAAATGAGAAGTCCCCGAACTGCTCTTCTTTTAAGCTGCCATCTTCTTGCTTTGTTAAGCGCATCATTTTTTGCCCTTCACCTTCACCTAATGGAATCACCATGTAGCCACCTGTTTTCATTTGCTTAACCAGTTCTTCAGGTATATGTGGTGCCGCTGCTGTGATGATCACTTTATCAAACGGGCCGTAGCTAGGAAGCCCTTTAAAACCATCGCCATAAAAGCGCCTGATATTCGGGTATTTTCTAAGGAAGAAGAACTTACCGATATAATCGTAAAGCTCTTTTTGTCTTTCAATACTATATACCTGAGCCCCAAGCTCTGCCAATACACAAGCCTGATATGCACTACCTGTACCTATCTCAAGTACTTTATCAAACTTCTTGATCTCTAATAGCTGACTTTGAAAGGCTACTGTGTAGGGTTGTGATATGGTTTGGTCTGCTACAATAGGGAAAGCTCTGTCTTCATAAGCTATCCGCTCAAACGCAGGGTCTAAGAAGAAGTGGCGAGGTATGTTATTTATAGCGTTTAATACCGGCTCACTGCTGATGCCTTTTTCCCTTAATACATCTATCAGTTGCTTTCTTAAACCTTTATGTAGATAACTATCCTCTCTTGTTTTGCTGTGTAGCATGTAGCAAAATTATACTACACCTGCTTTAAATGAAACAAAAGGTTGTATTTAAATATTGATTACTTGAAGTTGAACACAAAGCCAACCCCAACGTAGTTGCTTTGCAGCACAGGTTTCATCTGCATAGATATGTCAGGAGAAATGTCAAAATTGCGTAAGTGTGCGGAGGTGACGGCATCAATTATTTGTAGTGAATAGCCTACACCTGTTAGTAGGACGATGATATCAAGGTTCTTGCGGTAATAATCCTGTAGGGATTTAAGGTCAGATGCTTCATAATTGCTACTCTCTGCACTATTAGTTAGCGGGTCGCCATCTATGCTGTATATATATGCAGTTCTGAAGCGTATATACTCATCATAGTTGAACTTGATGAAATAACCAGCAGTACCTAGTATACCATATACGAGTGGTAGCTTCCAGTATTGCCTATTATATATCTGACCCAAGCCGGGTAGAATAGAAGAGTACATGCCAGCCTTCTTAGGTACAGGTTGAAACTCTTTTTTGATCTTCTTTCTATCTTCTTTGCTTGGTCTGCTAAATATAGTTTTTGAAACGTCTGTGATGTTGGTGTCAATTCTAACTGTGGTAGCAGTATCAGTCATAACCTCAGTAGAAGTTGTATCTACTTGAGCTAGTAGCTGCTGGGTGCCTAACAGACATAGAAATATGAGGAGTATTTGTTTCAAACCTTTTATTAAGTGAGCAAAGTTAATCGAAACAATGCAATCTATATACTAAAAAGCCCTGTTTGCGATAACAAACAGGGCTATGGTAATTTATTTTATTATTTGTTGGTCATTCCTACATCAACGCTCATGTTAAGCCTTCTCATGTCATTGATGATATTAACGGTCTCAGACAGGTAGATATCTTTTTCCAATGTTTTTATCCATTGGTCGTTCTTAGCAATTGTAGTGCTATCACGATTTATCTTGTCCATATCTTCTTTCGGATTCACAATATTCAGCTTGTTGATTTGCTCCTCAAGCTCTTTCATTCTGTCAGCCGTCTCATTAACAACAGCCATCTCTTCTTTGAACTTCTTCTCATTTAGAGAATATGACTTATCGTTCTCCTGCTTTTTAACTCGTTTAGCATTTTGCTCTATCAGGCTAAATGTTTCATTGTTATTAATACGAGCATAGCTAAGTTTAGCAAGTTTTTTCACATCTACAGGAGCGCTAACAACGTCGTAGTCAGCCGGAGGTATCTCATCCCATTTTAACGCAGATTTGTCTCTACGTTCACCCATATCAATGTACTCGTATGGATCAGGGAATTGGATATCTGGAGTAACACCACGAAGCTGAGTAGAACCACCGTTGATCCTATAGAACTTTTGTATAGTTAGCTTTAGTGCACCGAGCTCTTTATCGTTAGACTTAGCAGCTAGTTTATCACTAAGTTTCAAGTATTCGTCAAGGGATATCAGCTTTTGTACTGTTCCTTTACCAAATGTTCTTGAACCAACGATCACAGCTCTTTTATAATCTTGTAACGCTGCAGCCATTATTTCAGAAGCCGAAGCACTACCATGATTCACCATTATAGCCATAGGCCCATCATATAGGGTGCCAGGTTGCCTGTCTTTTAAGGTAGCTGGCTCAGAATGACTACTCTTTACCTGAACAATAGGCCCGTCATCAATGAATAAGCCGGACATGCCAATAACATCATTTAAAGAACCCCCACCGTTATATCTAAGGTCTAGTATGATACCATCTACCTTGGCATTCTTAAGTTTCATTACCTCAATAGCTACATCTTCAGCACTACGTCTACCGTTCGCTCTTTGGAAATCTGCATAGAAGTCAGGCAGATATATATAACCGATCTTACCACCTTCACTATTGATAATAGCTGATCTCGCAAATGTCTCCTCAAGCTGTACCTCACCCCTAATGATAGGTATTACTTGTTCAGCACCATTTACTTTTTTAACAGTAAGTCTTACTTCAGTGCCTTTAGGGCCGCGGATGATCTTAACAGCATCGTCTATTTCATACCCCTGTACATCCACTGGTTCTTCATCGCCTTGTGCTACTTTTATTATTTCATCACCAGCTTTTAAGTCGCCTTGTTTCCAACATGGGCTACCTGCAATGATAGCTACTACTTTTATCTTACCTTCTTCATCTCTTAGCTGTGCACCAATACCAAAGAATGAACCTGCCATAGCCTCATCAAAACGCTGTTTGTCTTCTGGTGGGAAGTAGTCAGTGTGGGGGTCATGGCTATTGGTAACACTATTCACATAAAGTGTAAACCTATCTTCAGCATCCAACTTTCTTACTCTTTTGAAGAAATATTCCATGCTTTCTTTAATAGACTTTCGAGCGTCAGCTTCCAATTCTACAGTTGTTTTTACTTCTTTAAGTGTGGTGTCTTTGTCTTCAACACGTTTATCTTGATTCTTCTTTAGATCAACATATTTAGCAAGTGCTCTATACTTTAAATATGCATGCCAACGTTTTTTTCTAGCTTTCTCATCAGCAGGAAATTCAAGATCATCAGAGCTGGCAACGTACTCCTCGTTCTTAGTGAAGTCGAAAGGTTTGTCTAATATCTCTTTGTAGTATACCTCACTTTGGTCTATGCCTTTATTATATAGTTCACAGAACTTGTCATAAAATTCTGTAGTCCCGTTTTGTATCTCATCGTCTATTTTGAACTTGTACTCGTCCAGTACATCTATATCCTTTTGTGTAAGAAAGCGTTTGTCGAAGTCCATCCTATTGATGAAGCGTTTGTAGACTTTCGCAGAAAAGGAGTCGTTTATATCCTGTGCAGCAAAGTGTCCTTGCTCTAGTGCTTTTGATACGGTCTCTATTATTATCTTCTTCCTCTTCTCACCAATATTATCGTTGGCGCTGTATCTAAATGAAAAGAATGCAGCAAGTGCTGTAACGATCAATATTGGAATTAATATTTTGTTCTTCATGAATCTTAACATAGCCTATTGACTGATTTTAGCCTAATAACAAATGTAAAATTTTTGCTGTTAATAAAACGCTAATCAAATGTAGCAACATAGGTCAAACATAGGGGGATATTTTATTTTTTATATTCCTTAATTTTGTAGCTCTTATTATGGTGAATGTGCATTTTAAAGACCTGGGTGATATAGACTACAAATCTGCCTGGGATTATCAGGAAGAGTTGCTAAAGAAAGGTCTTGAAATAAAGTCAAGAAGGTTCAAGAAAGACGTAGATGTAAGTCCTGTGGAAGATAGTATTGATAACTACTTTCTTTTTTGTGACCATCCGCATGTGTACACACTTGGTAAGAGTGGACATATGGATAACCTTTTGGTTAATAATGAAGACCTGCAAAAGCTTAACGTTAGTTTCTTCAAAACCAACAGGGGAGGAGATATTACCTATCATGGTCCTGGTCAGATAGTAGGATATCCTATTTTTGATCTGGAGCAATTTGAGACTGATCTAGGTAAATACATGCGTAACCTTGAGGAGGTCATTATCCGCACTATAGCGCATTATGGCATTGAGGGAGAGCGTCTGGATGGCTCGACTGGTGTATGGCTAAATAGCAATGAGCCAGCAAAAGCCAGAAAAATATGTGCCATGGGTGTAAGGTGTAGCAGATGGATAACTATGCATGGTTTTGCTTTGAATGTGAATACAGACATGAGCTTCTTTGATCATATAGTGCCATGTGGCATCACTGATAAGTCTGTCACTTCTATCCAGAAAGAGTTAGGTAGAGAGGTAGATATAAATGAGGTTAAGGCTCTTCTTAAAAAAGAGTTTGAAACTGTATTCAATGTAAAGTTGGAGGAAGCTGAAAATCTTACTCCTGTAGCCTAGAAGATCGTAATATAACCTTCGTCTATCTTCGTTTGGTTCTCCAGAAGTATGAATTTGTAGATACCCTTATCTCCAAAGTTCCTTTTGTCGATCACTACACTTTTCTTCTTGATTCTTGGTATGTCCAAAATAGGGTCGTTTTCCTGACCTTTCTTGTAGAATCTAAGTGCGTATGTATATCTGGTGTCTTTAGGTAGTTCCACTGTTACATGCCCTGTAAACGGATTTGTGAATACATACTCTGACTTGATATAAGATAGCTGGTTAGCATCCTGACTAGATGGAATGTCTAAACTCAAATTTGGTTTAGCAGATGGTGTCGCTGTAGTATTTACAGCAGTGTTTCTTCTTGTATTGTCTACTGGTGTAGTATACGTACTGGTAGTGTTAGTTTTAGCAATAACATCTTCCGAGTCTATTTTAACTGACTTTGCATACTGTTGTAGAGAATCATTAGGAGGTATTACACCTTTTTCTAATAAGGTAGCACTATCAATGGTGATTTTAATTCTATTGCTATACCATGTAAGGTCTGAGCTGAAGCCGATATATAATCTATACCAGTTGTCACCTGCAGCAGGATGTCCATCTATATATGCTTGGGGCCCCTTCGCTGTGTTTTTGACGTAACCTATTGTTACAAAGTTGAATACGCTATCTGACGAACGTTGTACTGCAATAGAGGAGATACCATCATATTGGCATGTCCAGCTAAGTACATTGATACCCTTATCTGATGCACCAACCATATCAGGTAATTGAGGTTGAGCAAAAGAAGTAGCAGATATAGCTAAAAAAGATAAAGTGAAAACGCCTGTCAGATTACGAAACATTCTCCAAACCTACTGCAAAATTTTTATTTGATTAAAACCATATAAGAACATTTTCATTTTGATAACAAATTAATATTCTGATTAATGCAGCTATTTGTACAATCGGCTTTTTCTTTATAGTTTGGTTGCTTCGATAATTAAACTTTATGGGATTATTTAAAAGAAAGCCGCTGGATTTACTTTTGGCGGAAGCTTCAGATTCGGAGAAAGGACTCAAAAAAACGCTCACAGCGCGCTCGTTAGTAGCATTAGGTATAGGAGCGATAATAGGAGCTGGTCTATTTTCTATCACAGGGTTAGCTGCTGCTAACCATGCCGGACCAAGTATTACAATTTCTTTTATTATAGCAGCAGTAGGTTGTGCGTTTGCAGGTCTCTGCTATGCTGAGTTCTCATCTATGATACCTATTGCGGGTAGTGCATATACTTATTCATTTGCTACAATGGGTGAGTTCATTGCATGGATCATTGGCTGGGATCTGGTACTGGAGTATGCTGTGGGTGCTGCAACAGTATCTATCAGCTGGTCAAGGTATCTCGTTAAGTTCCTTGATTATTATAATATCCACATCAACCCTGCCTTTACATCTGCACCGTCTGAAGGTGGTATTATGAACCTACCTGCGGTGTTCATCGTCATGATGATGTCATTTGTGCTAATGCGTGGTACAAAAGAATCTGCATTTATCAACGGTATCATTGTAATGATCAAGGTGTCAATCGTATTGATATTCATAGCACTAGGTTGGCAGTATATCAATCCTGGTAACCTTACACCTTACATTCCTGAAAATACAGGTACTTTCGGTGAGTTTGGCTTTAGTGGTATTATACGTTCTGCTGCGATAGTGTTCTTCGCTTACATTGGTTTTGACGCTGTGTCAACAGCCGCACAAGAGGCTAAGAACCCGGGCAAGGATATGCCAATAGGTATATTAGTGTCGCTAGCTGTATGTACAATATTATATATCCTATTTGCACACGTTATGACTGGTGTTGCTAATTATCAGGAGTTTGGTGGTAAAGATGGTATCGCACCTGTAGCGATTGCAATTGATCATATGGGTAGTCCGGGAGCTGATGGAACAATAGTTCCTGATTTTCCATGGCTGAATAAGGCAATTATTCTGGCCATACTTGGTGGATATGCATCGGTGATCATGGTAATGCTAATGGGACAGTCTCGTGTATTCTTCTCTATGAGTAGAGATGGTCTTGTGCCACCGTTATTCTCAAAAGTTCATGAGAAATATCGTACTCCTGCAAGAAACAATTTCTTGTTCATGTTACTTGTAAGTGTATTTGCTGCATTCATTCCTGCAAACGTTGTGGGTGAAATGACCAGTATCGGTACATTATTTGCCTTCATACTTGTATGTATAGGTGTTATTGTAATGAGAAAGCGTATGCCAAATGCGCCTCGTGCTTTCCGTACACCGCTTGTGCCATTAGTACCATTGCTAGGCGTGTTTACATGCTTATTCATGATGGTGTTCTTACCGTTAGATACTTGGATAAGACTTATAGCATGGATGATGATAGGTTTCGATCTATATCTATTCTATGGTATGAATCATAGCCATTTGAATAAGAAAGGATTCTCTAGCAAGAACTTTAAAACCGTTGCGTATACAGGTTTAGGTTCTGTATTATTATTGATAATCATAGCATTCCAGCATAGTGAATCTATTGGTGGGGTATACGATAGTTTATTCTACTTCTCAATAATATTCTCTGCTATACATTTGGTATTATTTATATACGGTTCTACCAGAAAAAATAAAGAAACGAATCAATAACCAAAATATATGACGGGTGCTTATGGCACCCGTTCTTATTTATACTTCACAACAGCTAGTCCAAATACTATAATCTATCCGATAAATTGGCTACTTTTGTGACCGCAAATCAGAATAATTAAAACAATAAAATATTTCCTTTATGGCATATGATGTAATAGTAGTTGGTAGTGGTCCGGGTGGATATGTGGCAGCTATTCGTGCTGCTCAGCTCGGTTATAAAACAGCTATCGTAGAACGCGAAAGTCTTGGTGGTATCTGTTTGAACTGGGGCTGTATACCAACGAAAGCATTATTGAAATCTGCACAGGTTTTTGAATATATCAGTCATGCGCAAGATTATGGTGTAACTGTAGGTGATGCTAAAGCTGACTTCAATGCAATGATCAAGCGTAGCCGCGGGGTTGCTGATAAGATGAGTAAGGGTATTCAGTTCCTTATGAAGAAGAATAAGATAGAAGTGTTGATGGGACAGGGTAAATTGAACAAGAGTAAAGAGGTAGAAGTAACTGATGCAGACGGTAAGAAAACTGCTTACAAAGCAAAACATGTGATACTTGCTACAGGCGGTAGAGCTCGTGAGCTACCTAACCTACCGATTGACGGTAAGAAGGTAATAGGCTATCGTGAAGCAATGTCTCTTCCTAATCAGCCTGAGACTATGATCGTAATTGGTTCGGGTGCTATAGGTGTTGAGTTTGCTTACTACTACAACAGTATCGGTACAAAAGTTACTATCGTTGAGTTTATGCCACGCATAGTTCCTGTAGAGGATGAAGATGTATCTCGCGAGCTGAACAAACAATACAAGAAGAAAGGCATGAACATCATGACCGAATCTTCTGTAGAGAAAGTTGACATCAGCGGTAAGAAAGTAAAAGCTACAGTTAAGACTAAGAAAGGGGAAGAAGTGCTTGAAGCAGACGTAGTTCTTAGTGCTGTAGGTGTAAGTGCAAATATTGAGAACATAGGTCTTGAAGACTTAGGTATCAAAACTGAGAAAGGTAAAGTAACTGTAGACGAATACTACAATACAAACGTAGGTGGTATATACGCTATAGGTGATATTGTTCCTGGTCAGGCATTAGCGCACGTAGCTATGAAAGAAGCTGTTATCTGTGTTGAAGCATTTGCTCAGAAAGACGGTAAATTCGGTCATACTCCTGAGGTGTTAGATTATAATAACGTACCTGGTTGTACATACTGCTCTCCTGAGATAGCGTCTGTTGGTATGACAGAAAAGCAAGCTAAAGAGGCTGGTTACGAGATCAAAGTAGGTAAGTTCCCATTCTCTGCATCTGGTAAGGCTAGTGCTGCAGGTGCTCCCGAAGGTTTTGTGAAAGTGATATTCGATGCTAAATATGGTGAGTGGTTAGGTACGCACATGATAGGCGCAAACGTAACTGAGATCATAGCACAAACAGTAGCAAGCCGTAAGCTGGAAACTACATACCATGAGCAAATAGATACCATCTTCCCTCACCCAACTATGAGTGAAGCAGTGAAAGATGCTATTGAAGTGGCTCTTGGTGAAGCAATACATTTATAAGATCAAGTATCTTTAAAATATAAAGGCTACTCAACCGAGTAGCCTTTATTGTGTGTAGTATGTTTAGCTTAATCTGCAGCTCTATTCAGGAAGTCGTCGAATGGCTTCATTGCCTTAAATACATTTGTGGCATGTTTCAGGAAATCATCAGAAGTTACCAGCTTGTCATTACATTGGTTGGTAGCAAGGTAGCTTTTGAATTGTAATAGTTCCAACTCTGGGTGATCTTTAGGAAAACCTTTAGGAGCAGTTTTTAGTTTTTCTCCTGTTATCTCTCCAAAGTACTTTTTGAAAGTGGTGCTATTGATGAGCTTTTTGAACTCTTTGGTATTATAATCTATCTCTTTACGTATCTGAGTGATCCATGGATTACCGGGATCATAAGCACCGCCTGCTAAAAAGCTATTTCCCGGTTGTATCTGTATGTAGTAGCCTGCACGGTCGTGCACCTTGCTGCGGTGTACGGAAAGGTGAGCGCCCATATTTAATTTATATGGCGACTTGTCTTTTGAGAATCTTACATCTCTATAAATTCTGAAAATTGTTTTCTTAGGTATCAGTTCCGCTATAGGAGGGTCAAACTTAGCTATATTTTTTATCAGCGCAGCAATGAACTCCTCAAAGTCGGCTTTTGCATCTTCATATCTGGGTTTATTATCAGTAAACCATTCCTTATTATTATTTTCTTTAAGGTCTTTGAGGAATTTAAAAGTGTCTTTGCTAATTGTGGCTGCCATTTTATAATGTTTTAGTGTAAGTTAATGAGAGTTGTGTTAAGTTTTCCCACTTATCGCTGTGTTTGTTATCTATTATTAGCCATCCTTTTAAGGGTGGTTTCGTTTTGAAAGGACTTAGTGGTTGGTAATATTTTAGTCCATGTTCTTTAGGAACAAAGTCAGGACCTAGTCTGAATCCCATAGCATCGTCTTTGGTATAAAATGCAAATACCTTGTCTTTATACTTTAAGCCGGGTGCACTCATCATTTTACCGAGGAAGATGTCATTATCCATCTCTGAGAATATCTTTACCAGAGACATGAACTTAGTTTCTGATTTACTCATGCCAGCTCCTTTTTTACCTTTTCAGGAAGTTTGTTGTAAACCAATTCATAAGCATGGTCAATTAACTCCCTGATCATACTGTCTTTGATGCCTCTATCAAAGTATACAGTATTCCAATGCTTTTTACTCATATGCCAACCAGGCTCTATAGCTTCAAACTCTTCTCTTAGTTCAATAGCTTTTTCAGGATCACACTTTAGGTTAGCAAAGTAGAAAGACGGTACTTCTTGTTGTCCCATCTTCATCTCGCTTACATTTACCAATGCAAACATTTTACCTGCCACTTTTAGCCATGCACAATCTCCATTAAATGGATACTCTTGTGTGACGCCTGGCTTGGCCATGCAATAGTCTAAAAAACTGTCTAAGGTCATATGAAAATAGTAGCGGGCTTAACCCGCTACTAAAGTTTAATTAGTTCATAGAATGGAAAGCAACGCGATTGCCTTCTGTGTCTGTAAAAATGCCTATGTAGCCATTTTCACCAATAGAGGTTTTTGGCATAACAACCTTGCCGCCTGCTGCCTCAACTTTAGATAATGGTTGAGATAAGTCTTCACCTCCGTTAAGGTATACCAATGCACCTTCAGTAGATGGTTTTTTACCATCGCCATGAGTAATACAGCCACCAACACCTTTGTCTTGTGAAGGGAAGAAGCCCATATCAGTTTCGCCCATCTTCATTTGTTGTAGCTCAGTGCCAAGAACTGTACCATAGAATTTTAATGCTCTGTTGAAATCTGCTGCAGGGATCTCGAACCAATTAATTGCGTTTGACATAATCGTATAGTTTAAGTGAATAATTATAATGCGAATGTATTGTAGATTACAATATGAGTTTCTGAAAATTATCTAAAACGTAAAATTCTAAAAATATATTATTGTTAATTTATACCTTTAATTATGTAGTATTTGTAGTCCTGACGTAGGTTTTTATGGCTAAAAAAGATGAACTTTTTGTATTAATAAAGTCGCTCTCTAAAAGCGAAAAGCGCTTTTTTAAACTATACGGTGCAAATGGTAATGCTGTGGCAAATTATATAAAGCTGTTCGATGCTATTGATCAGCAGGATGTATATGATGAGCCATCTATCAAGCAACGTTATCGAAAAGAGAAGTTCACCAAACAGCTACATGTTACCAAGCATTATTTGCGACTTAAGATACTAGAGTCATTACGCGCCTTTCATCATAATATATCGCACAATGCTGAGGTGAAAGACATTTTAAGAAATGTTGAGTTGCTATTCAATAAAGAGCTATACGGGTTATGCGCTACAGAGCTTGACCGAGCTGAGCGAATCGTACAACAGTATGAACTGACGCTACAATACGTAGAAGTGCTCAGCTGGAAGAGGCGGCTAAAGCAAGCTATAGAGCCTCATGATTATGCTGCATTTCTTGAGCTGGTACATGCACAAAGCGAGCATGTAGAAATACTTAGCAGTAATAACGCTTACTGGCAGCAAATGATATTACAAACCTGGCAGACTTTGAGAGTAGATACAGCTCCGAATACTACTGTAGACAAGAAGCTGACAAAACCACAGTCATTAGAAGCATGGGTATTGCATCATAATACCCAGTACATCAAATCAATGAGGGCGGGTAAGGGGCAGCAGGAAGGAGAGCAGCAACTCAAACAGTTATTGTTACTACTAGAAAAGCACCCAATTAGGCTAAAAGAAGATCCTGCTTCCTATATATCTAGTATCAATAATTTAGCCAGCTACTTAGTATTCAGTAAAAGGGATGGTGAGGCTATTGAGTTGATCAATAAAGCAAAGTCTGTATATGAAAATCTTAAGATAACTACTGAGAAGAAGAGCTTACTTAAACAGATACTCAGGACCTATAATATAGAGTTGGAGATATACAGAGATAAAGGGCTAAAAAAATCACCAGACTTTACGTTCGTCAACAATACACAGAAGTTTGTACAGGATAATCGAAATAAGATACCAAAAGAGTATCTACTGTCTTTTTGGTTTCAACTTGCAGATATTCATTTCAGACATAAGCGCTATAACGATAGCTTGACCGTCTTGAATAATATACTGAATACAAAGTTTGATCTTATCAGAAGCGACTTGCAGAAGTACGCACGCATGCTAAATATCATAGTGCATCTTGAACAGAAAAACTATTTCGTACTTCGTTATTTTATAGACAGTACAAAGCGTTGGGTAAAAAAGTATAGAGGGGTAGAGCCTTATGATCAGTATATGTTCAAGCTGTTTTTAAAGCTTGCATCATTGCCTGAGTATGAACATAAATCTGTTATAAAAGAGGCATACGAAGAGCTATTCCAAAAGGATGATGAGTCGCTCATACCAAATGAAGTTTTAGACTATGTAGACTATAAATATTGGTTAGAGCATAAGATGGCTAAACGCTAGAAGCAAGTTTGCTGCTTTACCATATATGCTACCTTTTTTTTCCATTCTTGCTGCTTATCTATTATTGTACCGTGTTGGGTTTCTTTATCATATTGCTTTTGCATTTTGTCTCCCTCTTCTTGTACCGTATATAATAGTTCCTTTAGCTGCTCGGTATAATTTTCTTGCCTTAGCTCGGCTTGTTCTATTCGTTGTTTTAGCTCGCAACCTTTTATAGCTGTAATGTCAAAGTGTACCTGTTCGTGCATTAAGGTGGTCGCATTCTTTCCATTCTCTTTCATCCACGAGCGGGATCTGTCAAAATATACTGTTACCGTTACTGTCAACTTGGTATGATTATATAGTGTAGAGGAAGTATAGTTCATGCCGATGCCGCTAGAGGTTGCAGCAGCGCCAATGCTCAGGTCGTCCGGTTCTGCTTGAAAGTCTGTAATGTATAGCTTCCTTTTTGTACTATACATGATGTAGTTAGCATTATCGGGTCTTGTAGCAAGTATTACTTCAACATCTATAGTAGGCTTTGCAGTGACCTTATCCTTATTCTTATATACCCAGCTATCAAAGCCTTTCATATTGCTGATAATATTGTCAGTTATCAGTCTGTAAATGGCTTCTTTATATCCACCTCTTGATTGATTGTATGCACTACCTGAATATTCTATAAGCTTATTGCTACCTATATAGTACGCTATATTAAGCTTAATGTTAAACTGTCTTTTTAAGCCAGAGTTAGTCTCTGTAATTTCTAACTGCTTTATGTGCATACTTACAGGAACCTTGTCATTATCCTCAGTTTCACTCTGGAAGTATTCAGTTAAAGTTTCGGATAAACCGTTTTTGAACATTAATTCACCTTCCTTTATCTTACCAACGCTTCCATTCTGGTTTCTATCGTCTATAACCTCGGTTATGTAATAGTTATTAGCAGCGTAAGCTGAGTTGCTTTGCTCCATATTAATAACTACTTCTTGCGCCTCTACTGCGCAACTCAGACACAATAAAAAAACGGAAAATATATACGATCTCATTTTAACTGATAATTCCCTTAATAAATATAACAAGATACAAGCAGGATGCACTGTTTGTTTAATGTTAAACTTACATCAATCACTTACATTTTATATATTGGCGATCGTAATAAATGCTTCTGGAAGAATTACTCAAGCAAGTAGGTGAGGGCAATAGAAATGCCTTTAAAGAGCTATATGAGCTGTTTAAAGACCGTGTCTACAATACTTGTTTATCTCATCTACATAGTCAGGAAGAAGCTGAAGAAGCCACTCAGGATATATTTGTGGAGATCTATAACAAAGCCAATACGTTTCAGTCTAATGCTGCAGTAGCAACTTGGATATACAGGATTGCTGTGAATAAATGCATTGATAGGGTACGCTATAAAAAGCGCCATAAACGCTTTGGTATCATTTCCAGTTTATTCAAGAATGACTCTGTAGAACTAGGCTTCGACCCGCCTGAACTAAATCATCCGGGTATTGTATTTGAAAAGAAAGAACTAGCAGTAAAGCTTTTTCAGGCTATAGCTAAGCTCCCTGAAAATCAACAGTCGGCATTTATACTGAAGCAGGTAGAGGGATTGTCGCAAAAGGAAATAGCACAGATACTTGATATGTCTGAAAAGGCTGTAGAGTCTTTATTACAGCGGGCAAAAAGTAAGTTGAGAGGTATGCTAGGTGATATTTATAATGAAACGAAGGATTAAATTGATAATAACGTCTAAATAAATACAGAATGGAAAGTGAAAACCGACATAAATGGATTGAAGATGTACTAAATAGTACAGAGGGTATGAGCAGGGCTCAGCCTTCAGGTAAGCTATTTACTTCTATTGAGCAGCAGCTAAACAATGCTCGAGAGGTAGCTAGGAAAGTGCCAATGCGAACTGTCCTGGTGGCTGCGGCAAGTGTTGTAGTCCTTGTGGTAGCTAATGTGTTTATGTTGAGCGATGTGCAAGTTGAGAAGCAAAGAGTACCTCAGAGAGACGAGACAGAAGCTATTATCAAGTATTATGGCTTAAATGATAACGGAATAAGCAGAGCGATATGAGAAAGGATAGCTTTTATACACTTATCATTATTGTGCTACTCTTGGTTAACATTGGTACGCTAGGGTACTTATGGGTAAGTAAAAAAGACACACCATCTTTTACTCTGCGTCCAAGACCGGAAAGTCCACGTGATATAATGATAAAAGAACTGCAGCTAGATAAAGAGCAGGAGAGAAAGTTATATTCACTATCCAGGCAACATAGAAAGAGTTTGGACTCTGTGCAACGTCAGATAAGAAATGCCCAGAAAGCGCTGTTTGCCTTAGTGAAAACTGATGATGTGGACGCCGCTAAGAAAGATAGTGTGCTGGCTATTATTAAAGGAGGAGAATCACAAAAGCATTTAATTACTATAGATCACTTTTATGATATACGTGCTATGCTGGATGAAGAGCAGAAAGTATACTTTAATGAAATGATGGAAGATATTGGGAACAGGATCACCAACCCCGGACCACCTCCACATCGCAGACCTATGCATTAGGTTTCTGGTTACTCATTATCTTCTTTACTGTAGTATTCGAATACTCTATGTGTTTTAAGAACGGGTTTGCCTGACTCATATTTATTCATCGTCTTCCAGTTGCCATTATTGTCATATTCATAGAAGTAGGTGTAGTCATTCTTATATTTAGTGAAAATCACCTCCTTACTTTTTAAGCCCATATTATTATACTCTAAGCTGGCAT
Source organism: uncultured Flavipsychrobacter sp. (assembly GCA_964531655.1). Classification (GTDB taxonomy): domain Bacteria; phylum Bacteroidota; class Bacteroidia; order Chitinophagales; family Chitinophagaceae; genus UBA5543. The sequence goes on along the minus strand of CAZHDM010000008.1, from coordinate 75,778 downwards.
ACTCTGTTATTCTTTTATTAGAATCTGCGGTGGATCTCTCTACCACCTGCATCTTCTTATTATAGGTGTTAGCAACCATACCTTTATATTTATAGGCTCCTACATAGTCGTATACGCCTTCCTGATAGTTCCCGTTATTCAGTGTGTCGTACGTGAACTTCACGCTGGATATGTATTGCATGGTACTACCTTTTATCTCTTGTTCTCTTAATCTTCCTTGATTATCATACTCGAAGCGTACAAACTGTAACAGCTTTCTCTCAGGGTCACGAACCTTTACGTTGAATATCCTATCGTGTCTGTAGAAGTACTCAATACGTTTTTCTATTCTGCCTTTCCTGTCATAGAATATTTGCTTGTCCAGCTCTCCATGTCTGTCATACTCAAAAGAAGTAGAGTCTTTGATTTTACCATCTTCAAGAAATGTAATTGATGCCAGCTGCTTATCTCCATTATAGTAATAGCGCGTTTCTTTAAACAGCTCTGTCTTGCCCTTTTCGTCAAAAGAGTCAATGGTTACTCTGGTAAGTTGTGTATCCTCGTTAAAGTATAGGTTTTCCTCTTTAAGACGGGAAAGGACGGTATCGGTCTTTATGGTAGAGTCTACCAGCATGCGCTCCTGCAAGCCTGCCTCATAATAGATGATATATATCTTTTCTACAGGTCCATTCACTCTGTAGTTTTTTGCAGTTATTACTTCAGGTATTGTAATATCATATTGTGCAAAAACAGCTTCTTTTGAACAAATAGTTGTGATGATTATTGATATTATGGTACAAATATGCTTTAATCTCATAGCGTCTAATATAAGCAATTGAGTATAACTGCTAGTTCATAAAGTTGGTCAGTATACTGAAACCTTTATCTTTAATAGAAATTATATACCTATGAAACGACTACTTATAGGCGCTATAGCCTTATTATCAACAACCTCACTTCATGCTCAGATCATTGATGATGCTAAACAACCTAAGCCTCCTCTACTGATAGGTGGCATGTATGTTGGCGGGCATATTACGATGGAGCAGTCACAAATGTTTGATTACCCTAACATGCTGAGTGCAAATACCGGTTTATTTATGCGTTGTTTTATAGGTCAGCATTTTGCAATAGAGGCAAGCTATGATGTTAGTAGGTCAGAGAAAACATTTGGTGCTTATCCATCACCGTATTTAAGTCAGTATTACACTAGCTTTTCTGTGTACAACAAAGGTTTTTCTATACCAGTAACTTTTCAATATCATTTGCAACGAAGAGATGCAGCTTTGCGTCCGTTCTTTGGTTTGGGGCTAGGGTATAGTAGTGTATCATATGAGCAGGTGAATAATACACGCAATTCGTTAAATGGCTCCACAGATGTCAGTACTTCTACATTTGAGGATCAAAGCCTGTTTGCTCAGGTAGTTCAGGGGCTTACTTACCAATTCAACCAACACTTACAATTGTCTCAATATTCATACTATAAATATCGTTCAAACTTCGGTAGAAGTGATGTAGGTATCAGGGTAGGCTTGGGTTATACTATTATGTAAAGGTTAACAACAATCGTTGTACCTTTACAGTTGAATAATAAATGAGTATGGAAGATTACAATCAAAATCAGTATTCTGATTACACCGTTTTAGAAAGTAAAACAGGGTCACGCCCGCTATCTAAAACATTTATGGCAAATGTCTTTATGTGGATGTTCTCGGCACTAGCCGTATCTGCAATATTTGCTTACCTATTTGCAAACAACCTTTATTTGATGAGTTTCCTGATTAAGGAAACAGGGCTTAGCATCTTAGGTTGGATAGTGATGTTTGCACCTTTAGGTTTTGTTATGCTAATGTCTTTTGGGCTTAATAAGTTATCTGCACCTGCACTAACAGGCCTGTTCATGGCATATGCTGCGGTAAATGGTATTTCATTCAGCTTTATATTACTTACATATACACCGGGTTCTGTTATTGGTTGCTTTGCTGCAGCTGCTATCATGTTCGGTATTATGGCCGTGTTAGGCTACACAACAGATCAGGACTTGACCAAGTTTGGCCGTATTATGATGATGGGTGTTATTGGTATACTTATAGCATCTGTTATTAACTGGTTCTTAGGTAGTTCAGGTTTAGACTATTTGATCAGTATCATAGGTGTAGCTGTATTTACAGGTCTTACAGCATATGATGTACAGAAGTTGAAGAACATCGGTATGGGGGTAGAGCAGGAGGGTGTTCCAGCTGTGAGCGTTAAGAAGATGGCTATATTCGGAGCGCTATCTTTATACCTCGACTTTATAATGATATTTATATTCTTGCTTCGCCTATTCGGTGGCAGGAGAGACTAAGTAATAAGTCAACAGTACTAATTGAAAAAGCCCTGCATTTGCAGGGCTTTCTTTTTATCTGTTCAAGGCATCAAAGGAGCCTTCTATCAATTCTTCGGATACTTCTTCTTCTACTTTTCTTACACTATCCAGTGAGTCTGCATTGCTTACTTCTGATGTGCCATTAGTCGTGTTTGTCTCATTTCCGCACGATGTAAACGCCACTAATGCTAAAAGGAATATTAAGTATCTCATAAGTTGTCAATATTAATCGTCTAGTTTTAATACAGCAAGGAATGCTTCTTGAGGCACATCTACGTTACCTATCTGACGCATACGCTTCTTACCTTCTTTCTGCTTTTCAAGTAGCTTACGTTTACGGCTAATATCACCACCATAACATTTGGCTGTAACGTCTTTGCGCATCGCAGATATAGTTTCACGAGCTACTATCTTAGAGCCTACAGCAGCTTGTATAGCGATCATGAACTGCTGACGAGGTAATAACTCTTTCAGCTTTGCACATAGCTTACGACCGAAGTCCTGAGTACGGCTACGGTGTATCAATGCACTCAATGCATCCACTTTATCGCCATTTAGTAGGATATCCATCTTTACGATATCACTATCTCTGTAGTCCATAGGCTGATAGTCAAAAGATGCATAACCTCTGGTACCTGATTTTAGTTTATCGTAGAAATCAAAAACGATCTCAGCAAGAGGTAGTTCAAATATCAACTCTACTCTTGTAGTGGTCAGGTAGTTTTGATTGATGAGTATACCGCGCTTACCCAGGCAAAGACTCATGATATTACCTATATAGTCGGGTAGTGTGATTATCTGAGCTCTGATAAACGGTTCTTCGATCCTGTCCAGCCTGCTAGGGTCTGGCATTTCGGTAGGGTTATTAACGATTATAGCCTTATCGCTCTCTCTGGTAGTATACGCCTTAAAGCTTACGTTTGGTACAGTCGTGATAACAGTTTGGTTAAACTCCCGCTCCAAACGTTCCTGGATGATCTCCATATGCAGCATTCCCAAGAATCCGCATCGGAAACCAAAACCAAGTGCCTGAGATGTTTCCGGCTCGAAAGTAAGAGACGCATCGTTTAGCTGCAGCTTCTCCATACACTCACGTAGCTCTTCAAAGTCGTCGGTAACTACAGGGAAGATACCAGCAAATACCATTGGTTTTACTTCTTCAAAACCTTTCACAGCTGCTCTGTGAGGGTTAGCTACAGTAGTGATAGTATCACCAACCTTAATTTCTTTAGCATTCTTGATACCTGTGATGATATATCCAACATCGCCTGTTTTAACAACATCACGCTCGGTAAGCCCAAGTTTTAATATACCTATCTCATCAGCTCCATATTCTTCATCAGCATGATAGAACTTTATCTTTTCTCCTTTATGAATGCTACCGTTGAATATTCTGAAGTATGCTATAACACCTCTGAACGGGTTGAAAACACTATCAAAAATCAAAGCTTGTAATGGTGCATCAGGGTCACCCTTAGGTGCAGGTACACGTTTTACAATGCCTTCAAGTATCTCTTCTATACCTATTCCGGCCTTACCACTGGCATGTATGATCTCTTCCGGTTTGCAGCCAATAAGGTCTACTATCTGGTCTGTTACCTCTTCGATCATAGCACCCTCCATATCTACCTTATTGATAACAGGTATGATCTCCAGATCATTTTCGATTGCCAAATAAAGGTTAGATATAGTTTGAGCCTGAATACCTTGTGAAGCATCTACAAGCAGTAGAGCACCCTCACAAGATGCCAGTGCACGAGAGACCTCATAAGAGAAGTCTACGTGTCCCGGAGTGTCGATAAGGTTAAGTGTATATTTTTCTCCCTCCAGTTCATAGTCCATCTGTATAGCATGACTCTTGATGGTAATACCTTTCTCACGCTCTAGGTCCATATCATCCAATACCTGACTTTGCATCTCGCGGTCAGTAATGGTCTTAGTATGTTCTAAAAGCCTGTCAGCCAGGGTACTCTTACCATGGTCAATATGTGCTATTATGCAGAAATTTCTTATATGTTGCATAGTCAAATTAAGAGTGCAAAGGTACAGCTAAAATCACTCATAAACATATGGGTGACCTTGTACCGTATTAGTTTATTTTTTGCAGTAAAACGTTAGCCGTAGCTACTACACCTTCCTCACGCCCGATAAAGCTAAGTGTCTCAGTAGTAGTAGCTTTGATAGATATATCATCAGTGGTTAAGCTAAGGATATCAGCTATAGTTTTAACCATTTCAGGTACATAAGGTTTGATCTTCGGAGCCTGCAAGAGTAGGGTGCTGTCAACATTCACCAGAGTGTAACCTTTTTCCTGTATAAGCTTATAGCAGTGCGCCAGTAGTTTCTTACTGTCAGCGCCTTTGTATTGCGGGTCAGTGTCAGGAAAGTGTACACCAATATCTCCAAGGCTTAATGCCCCAAGCATAGCATCGCAAATAGCATGAAGCAGTACATCTGCGTCAGAATGACCTATAGCTCCTTTGTGGTGTGGTATCTTAATTCCGCCTAGCCAGAAGTCTATTCCTTCTTCCAGCTTATGAAAATCTATTCCTTGTCCTATACGGTATGACATAATGTGTAAATATAAAAAAGCCCCGAATAATCGGGGCTGTATATCAATTGTAATATTGAATTATTCTGCTGCTGCTTCTTCAGTTGCTTCTTCACCTTCACCTGCGTCTGCGCCATCACCAGAACCTGCTTGTTTAAGAGCACGAGTCATTACTACAGAAGCAATAGGAATACGTGGAGGATTCATTACTTCCATATTCTCTGCAGGTACGTCTTGTACGCGCTTGTTACCGTTAAGTTTAAGATCAGTGATGTCAATATCTAACTGGCTTACTAAGTGCTTAGGGTAAGTACGCACTTTAAGCGTGTTTAGCTTAGTTACTAAGCGACCACCTGCTTTAACACCCACCGGCTGACCAACAAAGTTGATCGGTAGGTTAGCGATTACTTTCTTACCTTCTACTAGCTCTAAGAAGTCAATGTGAGTAAGATCATCAGTTACAACGTCGAACTGAATATCTTTTAGGATACAACGGTAAGATTTACCTTCTACCTCAACTTCAGCGATGATGAACTCAGGAGTGTAAACTAAGTCTCTAACACCTAACTGCGTAGTAGAGAAGTGTACATTCTCTTCACCACCGTAGATAACACCCGGTACTTTACCTTCAGAACGAAGACGGCGAGTAGCTGCTTTGCCGATATCGCTTCTTTTCTCTGCTTTTACTTGTATAGTTTTCATTACTATGTTTTATTTCTTTCCAACATCGGGCGGATATCTGGTAAACATCCGAAGCTGAAAACAAAATGTTTAATTTTAATCTTTTAGCATGCTGCTACTAAGTAGTCAGACCAGATTTTTTTGTATAAACAGTTATATAATAGAATAGCCGAAACTATTTACTACCATGTATAAATAAAGAACTGATAGACTTGTTCTCAAAAGTGTTGCGTATAGCTACAGCAAATAGTTCTGAAGTAGATAACGCTTTTATTTTAGCACTTTCTTTCTTCAATGGTATTGTATCACACACAACCAACTCTTCCAGCTCAGAGTTCTCAATATTCTCATAAGCCTTACCGCTCAACACAGGATGTGTACAAAACGCTCTAACTGATAACGCACCTTTTTCTTTTAGCATACCTGCAGCTTTAGATAAAGTACCTGCGGTATCGCATATATCATCTATAAGAACTACATTTTTCCCTTTCACATCGCCTATCACAGTCATTGCAGCTACCTCATTGGCACGCTTGCGTTGCTTGTCACAGATAACCATATCTACCTCAAAATACTTAGCAACTTCGCGCACTCTATTGGTACTACCCACGTCAGGGGCCGCAAAGATAAGGTTTTCTATCTTAAGATTTTCAATATATGGGATAAATATAGCTGAGCTATCCAGGTGATCCACAGGTATATCAAAGAACCCTTGGATCTGAGGAGCGTGCAGGTCCATGGTCATGATTCTGTTAGCACCAGCTTTAGCCAATAGGTTAGCTACCAGTTTAGAAGCGATAGACACACGTGGTTTATCTTTCCTGTCTTGTCTTGCATAGCCATAATATGGCAATACAGCAGTGATGTAGCCTGCAGATGCACGTCTGGCCGCATCTATCATCATTAATAGTTCCATCAGATTGTCAGATGGGGCGTAGGTAGACTGTACTAAGAAAACATAGTCTCCTCTGATAGACTCCCTGAATACCGGTTGAAACTCTCCATCGCTAAACTGGTTTACATCCAGTTGACCTAGGGTCTTCCCGAACGATTTTGCGATCTTTTCTCCCAGATATACTGAATTCCTACCTGAGAATACCTTTACTGACGATTGCTGCATCATAATTTTTGGAATGAAGGCACAAAGTTAGTTAATGCTATGTTTTATCAAAAGAAGATTTTATTCTACTTCTCTTTTATTTGCATTGAAACGATGTCCTAATTCTTCATAATATTCATCTGGAGGGATCTGATATTGCTCAAATTCAGGTTTGTATTTCGTACTAAAAAAGGCTTTGAAATAGTATTCAGCCGTCATGCTGTCATAATGGTAGGTACCCTTCAATATTTGATATGCTTTAAACATGCTTAGGTATATACATATACTAAATATGACCCCGCCCAGGATATTAAGAATGATTTTCCTTTTGCCTATTATATATTTGATTAGAGCAGCAAGGGGGAGTGCCATTATTGCCATAGCCTCTATAAGAGGTCTACTGCCATAACCACCACCATACCACCAGTTCCACCAACTGAATATGATATAGACATTAATAACCATAAATACTATGATTGCTAACCGCTGGTATTTAATTGCCTTATTTCTTATAAATAAACCCAGAACTGCGAAGAAAGCAATGGGGGTATATACAAACCATCCTTTTCGGAAACCAAATAAACCCTGAAATATCTTAGGTTCTGACCATACAAAACTCTCCTCACCATACGAATAGTATATCCAACTACCGGAAGTATATTTCCAGTAGGACAATTGTATGCCTAATACTATAAATCCTACAATTAATGCTAGTAATAGATGCTTCAGTTTTTTACCCCAAAAGATAAACCTGTTCTTTATACTATCTATGTTATTTATGCCCCATAATATGGGTATTAATATGACTACAGCAGTTGTGATGCGTGTTAGTACAGCTAGACCTACACCAATTGCTATATAATACAGATACTTATTTTTGCTTGTTCTGTACAGGAGGTCCGTACTATATAGTATAAATGAAAACTGAAAGAAGGAGTAGGGGTGACTCATACCCACATCAAAAACTGTATAGTGGTACAGGTTAGAACCAAATGATATACCCAATAGTGTAAGTGCTACTACAGTATCATTATAGTAGTTTCTGAGCACTTTTCTGAGGAATACTAAGCCTATAACAACATAAAAAAGCCCACTAAGTATAGCCCCTAGTTGGTATGGAGGGCTATATCCATCTGCAGTATCAATATCAAATGTTGTATTTATCCAATGCGCAATTAAGAAGAATGGAAGCTCGTGTAATGCAACTCCTAAGCTGTATTTATTGACCCTGTTTCCATCTACATAAGCTAAACCATACCATTTATAGTCTCCTACAGGGCGATAGTATTCATCTATTTTTTCATAAAATGACATCTTAGCCAGATCGTTATAAATGAATATTGCAGGAAGATATATATGGTATTGTGCCTTGTCAGTAACAAAAATGTGGCCTTTCCATGTTTGTCCTCTATTTGATGTCACAAATAGACATACTGCTAAGTACAGGATAATAGAAGAAGCTGATTTCAATTATAGAAGTTTATCGGTTTAGCATGTTAAGATACAAAACAAATGTGCTATCGCTGTGGTAAGACTTTATTTTTTTGAAGTTTGGATAAGCCGAGATATCAGTATGTTTATGTAAGAATAAGTAATCGTAATGGTCAGGACTCTCTAATTGGTCAAACTCTATGCAACACGGTCCTAGCTTAATAACATCCTTATATGCTTCATCAGCATAGAATTGAAATGAATTATAGCAGTCTTTCAACACAAATACAGATGCCTTAGTATCATATTCTGTTTTGCTAATATCTGCTAAAACATCTTTGGTAAACATGTCGTGCCACCATATTACCACATTGTTGTAGTTCATGTTTTGAGTAAAACGATATGATGAAAACAGACACAATACTAATCCTACAACTATTGATATAGTAGGAGCTTTCTTATATAGAATAGCTATAGCACTAAATATGCTTATTACATACAACGGATACAGGTACAACCCGGTACGGTTGATAGGTAGTCTGATGCCGATAGTATAAAAGAGAATATTGATTATCACCACAATCGCAAATATCAGGGATACCATCAACCATAGTTGTGTCTTTATTCTTTTGGTAATAATAAGTGTAGCTACTACTAATAATATAGGTAGCAGAGTAATGCTAATGGTGGTAATTGAGAGATTATTATTCACGAAATAGTGTCCCCACCAGTCTGCCGTAAACCAAAATATAGTATCTGTATAAAAGCCTATTGTACCACCATAATATAGTTCTCCGCTTGTATACATTCTGTACATGGGGTAGATGCATAGAAGAATTCCTATTAAGCTATAGAGAACAATAGGTTTTAGGTTCAGCTTATTTTTAAATGCTATATAAGCTCCTAAAAGGAAAATAATACATACTACATATAACAATGTGAAGCTCGCATATACTGCAAGTACTGCAGCTAGTAGTGTTATGTGCAAATGCTTTGTTTTGTGGTGCTGTATATAAGAGTATAGAAAGCTAATGGATAACATTAATAGTCCGATACTCAATCCATAACCCCTGCATAATCCAAAGAACTCAAGGAGTGTATAATGAGTCAATAGCGTTACGAAAAAGCTAAGCCTTAAAATCTTATTAGTAAACACGCTACCGGATAACCTGTTTGCAGCATAGATATATAAGGCGCATGCCAATAGGTTGGGTAATCGCAACCAAAACTCATGATGACCCGCAGTCGTGGTTAGCTTAGTAAGTAGCGTGTTGAGTATATGATTATTAGCATAGGGTAGTGCAGCTCTCATGATGTCCCATACAGATAAGCTTACAAAACCGAAGTAGGTCCAGCTCTCATCTGAAGTGACAGGTATAGTAAAGACCCTAATGAATACATAGGTGAATATTGCAATAGCAATAAGTATATGTGCTATTTTAAAAAAGAGGTTCTTGTTCATAGGGCGGTTGTGTTATACTACCAGCCGCTGGCAAGCACATCAGCTATATGCATAGTTTGCATATCAATGTTCTGCTTGTCAATATAACCTTGTATGTGCATCATGCACGATACATCAGTCGATATCATATACTTAGCGCCTGTATCTACGGCACTTTGCACTTTGGTTTGTGCCATACCTACAGATATAGGCTCATACTTCACAGCAAATGTTCCTCCAAAGCCGCAACATGTTTCGCACTCCTTCATCTCTACCATTTCCAGACCTTTTACGTTGGATAGTAAACTTCTTGGTCCTTCTTTGATACCACACTCACGTAGCGCACCACAAGCATCATGATAAGTAGCCTTGCCTTCCAGAGAAGCACCAAGGTCTGTAACCTTAAGTACATCCGTTAGGAACTCCGTGAATTCAAAAGCACGCTTACCCAGTTGCTGGCTTTTCACATGCTCAGAGCTATTATCTAAAAGTCTATCGTAGAAGTTGCGTACAAAACCGGTACAGGAGCCACTAGGTCCAACTACATAGCCATCACCATCAAAGTCATTCACAAACTTTTTAGCTACAGAGCGAGACTCGTCCCAATATCCTGCATTGAATGCAGGCTGTCCGCAGCAGGTTTGTTTAGCATTATAGCTCACTTCACAGCCAAGCTTCTCTAACACTTTTACCATGTTCATACCCGTTTGTGGGTATAACTGATCTACAAAGCAAGGTATAAATAGTTGTACTTTAGTTTTATTACTCATCTTCTTAACTACGATTCTTCAAATTACGATTTAACTGTATCATTTTCAACGCGGCAATAGCAGCTTCTTCTCCTTTGTGACCATGTGCACCACCCAAACGTTCCCATGCCTGTTGCTCGTTATCTAGTGTTAGTACACCGAAAATCACAGGTATATCTAAGCTAGTATTTAATTGTGTGATACCTTCTGTTACGGCCTTACACACATAGTCGAAGTGGGGAGTGCCACCTCTGATAACAGCGCCAAAAGCTATGATAGCCTCAGCATCTGTATACTCTGCTATTTGCTTGCACGCAAATGGTAGCTCAAAACTACCCGGAACTATGTGCTTCTCAGCAAGGGTAGTATCCAGTTTGCTAAGTATACGCTCTGCACCGTTTATCTGCTCAGCAACTATCTTATCATTCCATTCAGTACATACTATGGCCAACTTTGCATTAGCTAGGTCGCTTAGCGATTGAATATCTAATAATGAGCTACTGTCTTGTGATTGCGCCATCCTTAAAAGAATATCCCCTCTTAGCCGTGAGGGTTAACAAGGGGATATATTATAGTTTGTTTATGATAGTATTTTACTCAACAACTCCCATACGTGCAAGACGACGATCGATGTCTTGTGCCTGTGAGCTGGTAGGGTAGTTGTCACGTATCTTTAAGTAAGCTTCTTTTGCTTTGTCTGTATTATTGTTCATTTCATGAACAACTGCAAGACGCTCTAAGTATAATGGTGCGGTAACATCATTACCGTTGCTTATTGCTTTCTCATATGCTGCAATGCCTTTTTGTGTATTACCAGCTTCCATATAAGCATCACCAAGAGCACCCTGAGCAATATTACCTACTAGTGTTCCTTTACCGTTGAAATCTTCAAGGTATTTTATAGCATTGTTGAACTCACCTTTTTGTAAGTAGCATACGCCTATGTAATAGTTACAAAGGTTACCTGTAGGAGTACCACTATATTTTCTCTGAATTTTAAGGAAACCAGGGTTACCAGCGTCACCGTTAAGTGCTAGATCTAGTGAATCCATCTCCAGCATACGCTGTGCATATCCGATGCTGGTAGCTGCTTTCTCCATACGTGGAGCTCTGTATAGTTTCAGATAGGCAAAAATACCTACTACTACTACCAATACTACAGTACTGATGGTATTGATACGCTTCTTATTGTCTTCGTAGTATTCAGTCAGGTTATCCAGTGGGTTCTTTTCCTGATTTTGTGGTTTGTTATTAGCCATATATATAATTACCTGTTAGGTGATCGTATTAATTAGTGAATGTGAATTGTAATGTTTAGTCTTTAATGTAAGGGTAGTCGTCTTCTACGTATATATCTTCATACACAGCACTATCATCAGGGTAGTCGCTTTCTTCTGCGAAATCTACACTATCCTGCACTTGTTCTTTCACTCTGTCTTTGATAGCTTTTATCTCTTCTTCTGTAGCCCATTCGTTGTCCTGTATCTTTTTCAGGATAACATTGATAGGGTCTTTCTCTTTATATTCTTCTACCTCTTCTTTAGTACGATATTTCGCTGGGTCACTCATAGAGTGTCCGCGGTAGCGGTAGGTGTTGATATCTAATAGAGTAGGGCCGCCTTTCTCACGTGCACGTTTCACAGCACGCTCAATAGCTTTGTGTACCTCTTCAGGAGACATACCGTCAACTGTATCGCCGGGCATATCATATGCGTCAGCCAGTTTAGCTATCTCAAGAGTTTTAGAAGTACGCTCTACAGAAGTACCCATAGCATATTTATTGTTCTCACAGATAAATACTACAGGTAGCGACCATAGCATAGCCATATTGAAAGTTTCGTGAAGGATACCTTGTCTTGCAGCACCATCACCGAAGAAGCAGATAGTCACACGGTCATTACCATGATACTGATCTGCCATTGCGATACCTGCACCAAGTCCTATTTGTCCGCCTACGATACCGTGACCGCCGAAGAAGCGCTTCTCTTTACTAAAGAAGTGCATACTACCGCCTTTACCTTTGGTACAGCCTGTAACTTTACCAAATAGCTCAGCCATACATTCGCGAGGTGATATACCTTTTGCGATAGCCAAACCGTGGTCGCGGTATGCGGTGATCATGTTGTCGTCATCACGAATTGCTGTCATGGTACCTGCAGCTACTGCTTCCTGTCCGATGTACAGGTGACAGAAACCACGGATCTTTTGCATACCATATAGCTGCCCTGCTTTTTCTTCAAAGCGGCGCATTAGTAGCATGATCTCGTACCAATATAAATATGTCTCTTTGCCGAAAGGTGTCTTCTGCACTGATTGATTAAATTTGTGCGAAAATAAATAAAATTTGCTCGTTTCTGCTTGAAAACGTTAAAGAAAATATCATTAGTCCAATTTCGCAACTATTCAGCGGTAAGTTATGACTTTCCTAACACAATAACGTGTATTACGGGAGCTAATGGCAGCGGTAAGACAAATCTGCTGGATGCCGTATACTACCTGTGTTACACCAAGAGTTACTTCAATGCTTATCAGCAGAATACGGTACAAAAAGGCATGGATGGCTTCAGAGTGGCGGGTGATTTTGATGAGGAGACCATTGTTTGCAAATGGAAGGAGGGTAAGAAAGAGGTGTTTGCCGACGATGTGCCTTATGAGAAAGTAACAGACCATATAGGCCGATATGCTGCCGTAATGATTGCTCCCGATGATCTGGAGTTGCTGAATGGTGGCAGTGAACCACGCCGTAAGTGGGTAGATAGTATCCTCTGTCAGACAGATAGAGATTACTTGGAAAAGCTCATACATTACCAGCGTATACTACAACAACGCAACGCATGGCTGAAGCAGGAGTATCTGAAGCCTACTAACAACTTTATAGAGCTGGACTACTACAGCCAGCAACTGGCCAATGATGGTACTTACATATATCTACGTAGGGTAGCTTTTTTAGAGCAAATAATACCTCTACTCAAGAAGTTTTACAGACAGTTATCGGCAGGAAATGAAGAATTGGGTGTTGTGTACCATAGTCATCTAAAAGACAAGCCATTACAAGAGCTACTTGATAAAGGACTACAACATGATCTGCGGATGCAGCGTACACTAAAAGGTATCCATAAAGATGATTGGAGTTTTACGCTGGATGGTATGCCGCTCAAGCAGTTTGCATCGCAGGGGCAAAAGAAGAGCTACCTGTTTGCTATGAAGCTGGCACAGTATGCCTATCTCAATGCACAGCAGGGGAGTATGCCTATGCTATTGCTGGACGATATATTTGAAAAGCTTGATGATAACCGCATCAAAGCACTCATGACCATCATTCAGTCTGAGGGCTTCGGGCAGGTCTTCCTAACAGATACAGATAAAAACAGGGTGTCTAATGCGTTTGGTAGTGGTGCAGATATAGGTTTTATTGAGCTGTAGTAGTACTGCTCTTTCTGCTCTTTCGAATCCTGTTCATAGCTATACTTGCGAAAACAACAATGATCACCAAGCTAACGAATACCCAGTATGATGCCTCTACATTATCCATATAACTAATATAAGAATTTATAAAACACGAAATATATGCTCTGAACAAGATGTGGATAAGTGTTTTAGGCTTTCATTAACTATCAACTAATGTTTTTAGTGCGTCCTTTATGCAAACCACTCTTATGCGTACTACACTTATTACACTACTAATTGGTGTCAGTAATACTATGCTGGCACAGGAGACAAACCATTTGCAACACTGTTATCAGCAGCAATCGCTTGCGCTGGATAATAAAGTAGCAGTATTCGACTATTCGGAACACACGAATAACACTTACCATTCTCCACGGCCGTGGATGACCTACCAAAGAAACTATACCGGTACTATCTGGTGCAACGAAGATGTATTTGCCAGAGAATCTACATGGATACGTGACGATAAGCCCATGAGGTCGCGATTGCAATTTGCTGATGGTGTATTACTCATGCAGCCATTCTGGAAGAACGAGCCTGTGGCAGTGTCTGAGTCTGACATCAAACAAGAGCCGCTGGATATTGCCAAATACAATCCTGCTTTGTTATTAAAGCTATTTGTAGCAGCTGTACCTGTGGCTGATCTGAGCATGGCTGGTTATGCGATGTATACTGCTAACATTCATAAATCTGTAGTTACCATCTACATTAACAGGGATAAAGGGCTGCTGGAGAAAGCTACTATAACAGCCTATGATGATATGTACGGAGATGTAACACAGGTTATCAATTACAACGATTATATCCAGTATAAAAGATATTACTATCCTAAAACTGTTCATTACAATAAGATCAACAATATAGCCGATACTATTAGTATGAACCTGGTACAGCTATTACCCGATATGCCACCACTACTGGAAAAGCCTGCTGACTATACCATACAGAAAGACAAAGCTGATGTGTTTGATATAAAGACACAAAAACTACGCGACCATATATATGTCCTGCATCTTACACAGGCAGAGTCGGCAGCTATGCTGGTAGAGTTTAAAGACTACTTTGTGTTAATAGATGCTCCGCTGAACAGCAAGAACGGAGAACTCATTTTGCGAGAGGCTGATAAGATAGCCCCCAACAAACCGATAAAGTATTTTGCATTCGGGCATCATCACCCGTGGTATTTAGGAGGTGTACGTCCGCTTATCAGGAAAGGGGCTACCATACTCACACAAGCAGATGATGTACCTTATATCAATTATCTCGCAACTGCATCGCACAGTATGCAGCCCGATAGCTTACATATAAAGCCACGTCAGGTAAAACTACAGACAGTAGGAGAGACACATACTATAACAGATGGCTCGCTAACTATGAAGATGTATCACATAGGCAAACAGTCTGACCATACAGAAGACTATACGGTATTCTATTTTCCTGAAGAAAAACTACTGTTTGAGGATGATCTTGTATTTGTAGAAGAAGATAAGGTGCACAAAGCTGGTGCTAAACAAAGAGGTTTATACAACGCTATAGCGGATAGGAACCTGAAAGTAGATACTGTAGTGCAAGGCTGGCCGTGGAGCGAACACTATAGCTTCAAGATGGTAATACCTTACGAAGATATAGAAGCATCTATGACCGCCGAGAACTAAGAAAGTATACACGAGCAGCCACTAAACCAGTGGCTGTTCTTGGTTTGGTTTTGGTTGTCTGTATGAAGAAATACTTAGGCAGCTTGCTCTGAAGTATTATTGTTGTTGCTACCTAGCGCTTTGCTGGAAGATGTTGTTGGTTTCAGCAGCATAGATCTTTCTGTTTTGCCGTTACTGGTCATTGGAGAAACTGTGTAACATATTGCTGCTGCTAGTGCTAATAATCTTTGCTTGTTCATAATCTTTAGTTTTAGTGTGATTAGTGGTAAATATTGTCTTGTATAAGTTATAACGCTGAATTAGAAAAAATGTTGAACAAGAGGTTTTACAATTTTGCTGAATTAAGAATAGCTTAACAATTTCAGAAAACACCCTCAATTTGTCGCAATAGTACCTCTGTAATATGGCTATGGCTTGAGATATTTGATATATCAATTCATCATAAAAGAGCAAACATCATGGTAAAAGAACAATTCAAAGTATCCATAAACGCACCACGTGAGAAAGTATGGAACAGCCTGTGGCAAGAAGATACTTACCGCGAATGGACCAAACCTTTTTCTCCTGACTCACATTATGAGGGCGACTGGTCTAAAGGCAGTGAGATACGCTTTACAGACGGGAAGGGTAGTGGTATGATATCTGAGATAGCAGATAATGTACCTAATGAGTATATGGCTATAAAACATCTGGGCGAAATAAAAGATGGTGTAGTAGATAAGACCACCTATGCTGATAAAGGCTGGGGCGATACTATGGAGACCTACAGATTAACAGGCAACAACCCTACAGAGGTGACCGTAGAGCTGGATATAGTAGAGGAATACAGTGCGATGTTCAGAGACATGTTTCCTAAGGCATTGAATAAACTAAAGGAGATAGCAGAGCGCTAAGCCTAACGTGGCTTTAGCAGCTCGCTATACATAAAAGTAGAGGGGTAGACGTCGACCCTTTCTATTCTATCTCTATCGTATAAGAAGCGAATATTTTGTAGTTGCTGTTCCGTTATTGGTTCCCCGGTATTCCTGTCAACCATTACGGGGAAGGCTCGTTCAAACTTCAGCGTATCTCCTGATATGGTGTACCTGCCATTGGCTACGGCTACCATCTTATCGGTACGGTGTATCTCGTATTCGAATGTGTTGTTTGCTTTTAGCTTTAGTCGGTACCAGTCGTAGTCTTTACGTTCCGATGCATAGGTGCCATCTACCTGTGCGTAGGTTATTGTTGTTGCAGCTAAGAGCAACGAGGTGAGGAGTAGCTTCATAAGGTATAAGTATGTAGTGTAATATAATAAATGTACAACGACCTTTGTCAGGGTTTATTGCTTTTGTTCCCACTTATCTCTTGTTAGCTCATATACATAACAGGGGGTATCATCAAACAATCTTTCTTCTACAAACTCAAAGCCAAGTCTTTCGTAAAATCTGTGCGCATCGGTATTGCTTTTTAGTGGGTCTATAAGTATGCCGGTTACTTCAGTTGGTTGGAAACATTGTGCTATTGCCAATTGCATCATTGTAGTGCCGTATCCCTTGTTAAGGTATTGCTCTTCACCTATCCATATGTCAACGGCTCTTTTATTGGGTGCTACAGTTCCCCAATAGTGTGTCTCTTCTAAGTAAGGATCTATGATCTGCACAAAACCGATAGGTGTTCTACCTAACTCTGCTACGAGCTGTGCACGCCACTCGGGCGACCTTTGTAGCTCTGTCTCCCAGTTCCATTCATCGTCGGGGTCAGAGTCTATAACGTGCTGTTGTGTGTCCCAGTAGTTGAGTATATCTAAGTCGTCAATCGTAGCAGGACGTAGTGTGATCATAGTTAGTCAAAACTATATATCGCTATATCTTCACCTGTAGTGTTATTGTCTGCATTATGTGCGTCTGCCACAGTTATAGTAAGTTCCTTCTCCCTGGCGCCACCTTCGTCTGTAGTAACAGTGTAAGGTATCTTGTATACTCCCGGTGCTGCACTATTAGTAGATAGTGTTACCCAATTTTTATAATCTCTGGTGTCTTTAATTGCAAAGCTGCTTTGCTGGATAGATGCAGTGATGTTCTCCGGCAGGTCATGAAATGCTACTTCGAAATTTATCTCGTAAGGATGTGTGTTGGAGAAGGTCATGAAGTAGTTGAGCGTCTCTGTGGTTTCCATACGGAAGGTTAACTGTGTACCATAACCATAGGTGGGTAGCTCTACAGGTTCGCAGTTGATCGCATAATGATCGTCTTGCTTATTACACGCTCCAAGTAGGGTAGTGCCTGATAGTAGTGCGATGATGATGTGCTTTTTCATAAGGTTAAGTTTATTGAAGCAAATGTAATAGTTGAGCTACTAATGCTGTGTTAAAGCTTACTGTTGCACGTAAGTATAGGTGATGGTCAGTTCGTTATCAATATTAAATTCCCGATAGGTAACTGTAAAGTCTGATGTTTGTTTGCTGTTTCTGTCAAACATCATCTTCAGCATAGCGCTTTTGTAATTGCCCTGATTAACCGTGCCTGAAATATCCTTCCCATTCATAGCAACCATATTGCTCTCGTCGTAGTACATCATTTGCAACGGTGCATTAATAAGCCTTACCTCAGTATTGCTTGTGCTCACTTGTAGCTCTTCGCTATCACTGATGTAGAAGTTTACAGTAACATTATCTATCACGTCTTCTGTAGTGGTAACGTTGTTGCCCGACTTGTATTCTTCTTTTACTGCTACGCGATAATTACGGGTGCCTACAACTTCTGTTTTGATAGTCTTACTCTCAGCAGGATCGTAATTAGGATAGCAATTAAGATGTGGTTCGTCAACAACGGGAGCTACATTTTCTTGCTTACCGCAAGATGTCAATAGCAATGATGCTGATACGATAGTTAATAGTGTACGTAACATACGCTTGTATTTTATAGGTTATGAATGTTATCGTAAATATAAGCCTTTTTGTTATGCGATGATCATCTCAGGTAGCTATCCAACCATTCTGAGGATTAAAATGTTATTAGGGTATAAAACATCGCATTATGAAAGATCCGAGAACATTAACCACGACAGATAAGAAAGAACTACAGAAAAGCGGACTGGCACTGGTAGTATCTACACTGGTAGCAGGGTATAGCCTGTATGTAGCTTACAACAACTTCTCAAAATCTGTAAGTGCGCTGAGTAAGCGTGTATAACCCCGGAGGAAGCAGTATGTTCTTACTGGGTTTGATATTTGTAGCGGCGGCGGTACTGTTGTACCGCTTGTCGCGTTACCTGCTGCATCAAGACAGATACGACTCCCATAAATTCCCTGTATATATCGGATGGCGAGCATTGTGGCATCCTGCCAGAGCAAAGCTGGCTGCTATTGTATTTCTTATTCTAGGCTTGGTGGTACTTACTACGGCTGTGGTGCAGTATATGGGGTGAGGTAGTATTATTGTTATGATGTCGAATGCTGTTATACTCTCTCAAAGTAGTCTTCATTTGTTTTAACCGACATGTATTTTTCTAAGTATTTAGCTTGGTTATAAACATACCCATCATACCCCACACTTTTGAGTACGAGTTTACTTATCAATGTGTATAATTTCGCTGAAACATATGACATGTATAAATTAGTTTTTTCGATATCATCAGTTTCTCCTCCATCAAGCAATATGTTTCCGTGTAATAAATCATTTCTATGTTCAATTATAGATATATCATGAAGGCTTAAGTTTATATTTAGTTGTTCAAAAGGTCTGGTCAACTTTTCATTGTTTGTTAGATGCTCTTTGTTTACAGGCTTATTTATTTCATTTAGTCTTCTTTTTAGCTTCAATATCGTTTGGTCTTGAAGTGTTTCACTGTTATTGTCTATTACAAGATGAAGCTCACGTATTATTTTACTACTTAAATCTTTATTTGCAATAGGTCTTTGTTGTCCATATTCATTTTTACTAAAGTATTTTGAAAAGTGTTCTATTATTACAGCAAAACAACTTGGTATAATTAATAGAGACCTAATTGAAGTTGCTTCTATAATGACCAAAATGGCAGCGGAAAAGTTTGGTTCGGTGTTTATTTTCTGAACCAGTTTTGACAACGTTTCTAAAGTTATTATAGTGAGTCTTTCTAAAAATTTATCCGCGACATCTTTTTCAATATCTAAATAAGAGTAGGGGTTAGTATGTATTGGACTATACAGAGCTTCAATAGTTGGCCTAATGTAATTAGTATAGTATAGCTTACCTGTTTTATCAAATACATACTTTTCGCCTCCAACCATAAGTTTTGTAACGAAACCTATAGCCTGTTGTATAGCGAAACACGCATCAGAAAACTCCTCATAACTTTGTTGTTGTAGACATTCAAAAATATAATATCCCTTTGAGTTATCTTTTATTTGAGTAACGTCGTATTGCTTATTATTTAAGTCGATTCGTAAACAATCATATTCGTATTTTGTGCCATTTCGTGTATGGGTTACTGTTTCAAATCGATAGTGAAATGAACGCATTACTTCCAACTCGACTTCAATAAAAGCTTTATAGATACTATTCTCATTAAATTCTTTATCATGGTAGCTCTCTAATTCTAAAGTCGTAGTTGTATTAATATGTTCGCCTACTGTGATGTTTGTGTCCGTCGATAAAACTTCTATTTTTTTTGTTTGGTAGGAAATGTTGTTTACATCAAATAGTATGTTGATTTGGTTTTCATTATTATTTATTAGCCTGCCTTCAACTCTTAACTCAAACTTTCCTGTTTTTCTTGAAATATTAGCGTTTAAATTTTTTTCTTCTAGAAGGTTAACTTTTTCATTATTAAAACAACATAATTGGTTTATATATATAAGTTCATGATCAAAATCTTTGACGTTGTCTATTCTTCTTATACTTCTAATCATATAGTGATATTATGAGAAATTATAGTTGTCTACTTGCCTAAAATATAACTTATAGTTCTTTTACTGCATATATACTTGGTTAATGTAAAATCGTGATCGGAATAATCCTTCCTTTCTCTATCATCCCCCCACTATCATTTATTCTTAGTACCTAGTAGTACAATCAGGAATATCAGGTTGAGTATCAGCGTGAGGATATTAACCACACCGGCAAAGGGTGGTGCACCCTCAGGCCATAGCTGACCGAGCAGTACTACTGAGTTGAGCAACAGCAACACAGAGGCGAATATCTTTTTACTCCTGTTCATGATCTTGGTGTTTTAATGATTAAGCGCATTACGATATGCAGTATGAAAATAGATAAAACAACAGAACTCTGTAGCCTTTATACACAAGTCGATATGTAACAGCATATCTAGTTTCTCCTGATCAGCCTGTAATAGAAACTCGGGCTTACTAGTAATAAGAGCGGTCTCTTGGTGTATATGAGATCTCCCAGTGTTGAGTTTTTAGATCCTTTGTCTGAGAAGTAATTTAGCGTACCGAGTAAGAAGTGGTTGATAAACTTATACTTCAATAAAGGATTAATAAACCTGCCAACTGATAGCTCACCCTTTACAGCTTTGTATAGTTTACTTTGGTATGCGCTGAGGAACTCTTGAGAGAAGTTATTGGCATTGATGCATGCCTGTGCTTGCAAGGCAGCCAGCTTACCGCTTAGCATAGCTTGTGGTATTCCATTTGCAGTGATGAGGTCTATAAGTCCTGCTGTATCTCCCGCTATCATATACCTATCGCCATACAGTACTCTTTTCTTAGTACCTAGTGCCAGGCTACTACCCTGAAACTGACTTACTCTTGTAGCATCGCTAAACTTACCTTTTAGTATCGGGTGTGTCTCAATAAAATTGGCAAACTCTGTTTTAAGGTTTAGCTTTTTATTATTCACCACATCTTTGCGTATCACAAAGTTTACATTGTATATACCGTCTGATAAAGGAGTAATGTAGAAAGCTGCCGGCATGTGTTCTTTAACAACATACAGGTGGCTGTAGTCGCCATCTACATCCAGGTGTTTGTAATACGCACGTATACCTACTGCAATATCCTCACCCTTGGGGTGTGCACGTAGCTCTTTACTTAAAGGGTTTGCATTGGACCCCGTTGCTACGATCACCAGTTTGCTCTGTGAGGTTTGTGCATCTGCTGTAGTTACTGTGCAGTGATCGCCCTGGGTATTTACAGACTTTACCTCACACCCTGTTAGTATATTACTTAATGGATGACCTTTTAGTTTGTTCAATAAAAAATTATCAAACTCACCTCTTTCTATAGAGTAGCAGGAGAACTGATTCTCTTCGTTATTTAGCCATCTGAAATTGATCGTAAAGTGAGACCCTGCTTTAGAGCTGAAGGTTGCACCATGCATTGGTTTTAAGGTGCCTTTTGCCAGCATTTCAGGAATGATACTTTCATCAATTTCATTCAGCCTTCTTATAGCTTTTGATGTTATCGTATCTGCACAGGCTTTGCCTCTGGGGAAGTTCTCTTTCTCGATAAGTGTGTAGGAGATACCTAATTTTTGAAGCCACAGGCAGGATAACAATCCCGCAGGACCACCACCAATTACAATTACGTCACTTATTTTGCCCACTGTTGACAATGCTTATGATTAGTAAGTGCCTAAATATATAATTTTTACATTGTTAAAAGTAGTCATGGTACTCCATTCTTTACAGCACTTATCTTTCAGGTACTTTGGTGGAACCCTATTATTAAATTTTAATTATTTTTGCCATGTCAAAGCAAACGATACGAATGCAAGGGGGCACAGAACTACAGAGAATAGAGAGGGTCAACGATTTTCTGAAGCTTGAACAGGATATTGTTGAAGAATTAAAAGATATCACGCTACTTGCCAATGAGATATGCAAGACCCCGATCTCTCTTATTACATTATTAGATGAAGATACTACCTGGATAAAAGCGGCCTACGGAACCAGCTACACTCATATTCTCAGGGAGGTCAGCTTTTGCGATATAGCCATCAAAGGAGAAGACGTATACACCATTAGTGATGCGAAGCAGGAGGATAGGTTTCATGATAACATATATGTACATGGTGAAGATAGTCTGCGGTTCTATGCAGGTGCACCGCTCATTACCAGCGACGGGCTAAAGCTGGGTACATTATGTGTGTTAGATGCAGAGCCTAACTCCATTACCGAAACACAAAAGCAGCTACTAAAGGTATTGTCCAGACAGGTAATATATCTTTTAGAGTCTAAGTTGGCAGAAAAGGCACTCTATGATAATACTGTAGAGCTGGAACAAAAAAATGAGATACTCAGTAATGTTGCAAAACTTCAGTCTCATGATATAAGGCAACCCCTAACTACTATACTTGGTTTAATAGAACTAGTAGATAATGGTGCTATTGACCTGGGTACTGAGTGGCTCTATATGATGAAAGAAGCTGCAAATGTATTGGATGGTAATATCCGCTCTATAGTAAATGAAAGCCTGGGTGATGCTGATATAAAAATATCGCGTTTCAATAAAATGGTGGAAGAGATCGAGGACTATGCCATTTTACTATTAGATAAAGACGGCACTATTGAGAACTGGAACAAGGGTGCTGAGAAGATAAAAGGATATAAGGTAGAAGAGATCGTCGGGCAGAATTTCAGAGTTTTTTATATTGACGAGCAACAAGAACAGGGCTTGCCTGAACAGCTTCTGGAAGAGGCTATAAAGAAGGGTGTAGCACGTAGTGTAGGGCCAAGGGTAAGAAAGGATAAAACAACCTTTTATGCCAGTGTGCTTATTACTGCTATACACGACTCTAATGGTCAGGTGATAGGTTTTACGAAAGTAACAAGAGACATAACTTCAGAGGTTACTCCATAATCTCGAGAAAAGATTTTATCAGGTATTGTTGTAAGTTTTTTAATAGGCTATAATACTAGAGAGCTATGAATGCTAATAACGAAAAGGAACGATTAGTAAGGGTCAGAGAATTCCTAATACTGAAGGATGAGCTAAAGAAAGAGCTTCAGGAGATAACAGAGCTGGCATCAGAAATATGTAATAAGCCGATCTCTTTAATAACACTACTTGATGAACATATAAATTGGATAAAAGCAGCTAACGATATTATAGACGTTACAAAAGCTCCGAGGGAGTACTCATTTTGCAAGTTTACCATCCAAAGTGAAGAAACGCTTATTGTAAAAGATGCTAAGTTGGACGAAAGGTTCGATAATAATCCTTACGTTCATGATCATCCCGGGCTTGTATTTTATGCCGGAGCTCCACTGATCACCAGCGATGGCTTCAGGCTTGGTGCCATGTGCTTGTATGATACAAAGCCCAACGACCTTACAGATACTGAAAAGAGAGGTCTGGAGGTTTTAGCCAGACAGGTGGTTTATCTGATGGAGTCTAAGGTGTCGCAGAATAGGCTGGAGGCTAAATCTAAAGAGCTGGCAAAGAAGATCGATTCCTTAAGAGCTATTACACAGCTGCAATCATATGATATACGACAACCTTTAAAATCTTTGGTCGATCTACTCATTAAGGCAAGCAACGATAATCTGGTAATGAATGATGACTGGCTGGGTATGGTTAAAGATGTTGCGAATCTGCTTGATAGTAAAATCCACTCTATAGTTAACGAGACGATGGGTAATGCAGATGTGAAGCTGTCACGCTTTAATAAAATGGTAGAGGAGATAGAAGACTACGCCATTCTGTTAATTAGTAAAGATGGTACTATTGAGAACTGGAATAAAGGTGCACAAATAATAAAGGGCTATACTGAAGATGAAATAATAGGGCAGAACTTCAGACAGTTTTACACAAAAGAGCAGCAACAGCAACAGCTGCCTGAAAAGCTGCTAGAAGATGCAATTGCTAACGGTATAGCCAGAGACGAAGGACCACGTGTAAGAAAAGATGGTACCTTGTTTAATGCAAAAGTGGTGATCACCGCTATACACGATGAGGATGGAGAAGTTATTGGTTTTACCAAAATGACAAGAGCCCTTAAGTAAAGCATAACAATCCCTCTAGCTATTACAGAACTAAGCGTTATACTGCATTTATTTATTGCATGCTTTACAATAGCCGGATATCCAGCAGTTCATATTTTCTGAATGATAACCTTTGGGTAAGGTGAATTGAACTTCTTCATCAAGGCATTCGACCTTTTCACAGTTAATGCACTTGAAGTGGAAATGATCGTGGTGATGATCATGATCTTCGCACTCGGTACACAAAGCATAATAACTTTTACCATCGTCAGAAGTTACTCTATGTGTTATCCCGTCTTCACAAAAGCTATTCAGAATACGATATATAGTTACCCTGTCCATTTCGCTACCTATTTTCTCTTCCAGCATATCCTGACTAAGAGCCGAATTAGAGCTCTTGAACACTGAGAGTACTTTCTGTTTGGCAGGTGTATTTCTCCGTTTCATAGAATCAAAGTTAAAGTAATTATTGCAACAATATTGCGATAGTGATATAATCTGCTTATTATTGCAACTTAATTGCATTAATTATCATGTTGTTAAAAAGGTTTACAGCTCGCTACGATTCGGATGTGATCGGTATTCTGTCCGGTAGTTTATGTCTCATACACTGTATCGTTACACCGGTAATATTTATGTCTCAGCTATTTAGTACTGCTTACGGTAACGAGGCTCCTCTATGGTGGGGAACTGTAGATATTTTATTTCTGATCATCTCATTCATAGCCATTTATTACACCGTAACAAATACAAATAGGCAATGGGTAACATATATGTTTTGGACGTGCTGGCTGCTACAGTCATTAGTAATAATAAATGAACATATAGAGTGGTTCACAATATGGACAGGTTATAATTATCTGCCTGCAGTAGGACTGATAGGTATGCATATATATCATAAAAGATATAGAACATGCTCACAAGCTAAGGTTGCTTGCCCTGTTGATAATATGAATGAAACTCAAGTTGGTCTAACTCTAAATAGCTCTACTGATGAGCAATAAAATAACCAGACGAAAATTAATAAAACAAGGAGCACTGGGTATGATGGCATATGCAATGCCTGGGCCTGTACCATTTATAAAAATGCATAATTATATGAAAGTGAATAAACACTATGACGTATTGATAATCGGAGGCAGCTATGCAGGACTGTCTGCTGCTATGGCACTAGGACGCTCGCTACGTAATGTACTTATTATTGACGGTGGCAAGCCGTGTAACAGATATACACCGCATGCTCATAACTTTCTTACACATGACGGAGATGTGCCTGCTGATATAGCGCAGCATGGTAAGGCAGAAGTGCTGAAGTACGATACGGTAAGTTTCTTACAAGATATTGTATTAGAGGCTGAAAGAATTGATTCAGGATTTCAATTGATGACAAAGTCAGGTAAAGTATATACCTCCAAGAAGCTACTCTTTGCAACGGGCTTGAGCGATATCATGCCAGATATTGAGGGTTTTGAAGCATGTTGGGGCAAGTCTGTAATTCACTGTCCGTACTGTCATGGATATGAGTATCATCATCGCCCGACGGGTATTATGGCAAATGATCAGGTAGTACAGCACCTGGCACCGTTGGTTAATAATCTCACCGGGGAGCTTTATGTTTTTACCAATGGTAAGTCAACAATCAGCACTGAACAAACAGGTAAAATTAAAAAGCACAACATCAGAATTATTGAAGATGAAATAGACTACCTGGATCATACTCAAGGCAAGCTAAATAAGGTGGTGCTAAAAAATAGTAATGCTATAGATCTGGATGCGTTGTATGCTCACCCGGAGTATAAGCAGCACTGTCCTATACCTGAGCAACTTGGTTGTGAGTTGACGGAGCAAGGTTTGCTACAGGTAGATATGTTTCAAAAAACATCAGTAGAGGGTGTTTATGCAGCAGGAGATAATTGTGCCATGCGCTCTATTGCAACTGCTGTGTTCACAGGTAATGTAGCCGGTGCTATTTGTAATAAAGACATAGCAGAAGAGGAGTTTTAAAGGATCATGCTTTTTGCCCTTCCACCATAGTATCATTAAGATGGTAGGTATAGTTGGGCGATAATTTTATATCGTTGCTGTCAAAGTGTTTTACAATACCATTTTCGCTAAGGCATACTACCCAACATGTGTTTTGGTGCATACCGTAATCGATAATAAAAATGGCATGGCCCTTTCCTAAGGGAGTGGTCACAGCTATGGTAGGATTCAACTGTAAAATCATAATTGTATGGTGACTAAAGCTTTTACTCTCGTACACCTTCCAACAGGCTTGGCGAGAGCTCTTTGTCTCCATGAAGAACACTTATGTCGCCTGTTTGTTCGAATACAACTGCCTTTACCTGGCTAAAGTCCAGTACGTTAGCTTCTCTTAGTTTGGCTATCAGGTCTTGCTTGGTCACCTTAGCTTTTATGAGGTTGCCTTCCAGTATCTTACTGCCGTCCATTAGCAATAATGGTCGGTTCTCTATCCTTGGTTTGTTGCGATACAGTCGCCATAATGAGAACATAGACTGTATACCCAGTAATGCTGTTATAGATACCATGCCCTGCAGCAGAGATGGGTCTTTAGACGTGACCGTACTGGCACATATAGAACCTATAGCGAGCGTTACTACAAAACCATGACTGGACATTTTTGCAAAACTGCGTAGCCCGTTCAGCTTCACGATAATGATAATAAAGAAGTAGATAAAGAAGGTGGTAATGAGTATCGTCGCCAGCTGGTGCAGTGTAATGTTGAAGTATTCCATGTGTAGTGTCTTTTATACGTACCAACACATAGGGCGAGCGGATTGTTTGTTATAATACTGTACGGCTTCTATTTTACAATTGTTTGAGGTAGAGGTCTATCATCTCATTATGGTCGAAGGCGAGGGGTAGGTGGGCGAAGTCTTTTGTTCTGATGAACTCCTTTGCGTCTGACGATGCTTTGAGCGTACCGCCTACAGGCTTTGCCAGATACAATACAGATATGAATCTACCGCGAGGGTCTCTATCAGGCTTAGAGAATACACCTAATAGTTTTACCAGTTCTACGTCCAGCCCTGTTTCTTCTTTGGCTTCTCTTATTGCCGTTTGCTCTATGGTCTCGCCCTCGTCCATCATGCCACCGGGTAGTGCCCATGAACCTTTGTAGGGGTCGTAGCCGCGCTGTATGAGTACTATGCTGTTGTCTTCGTATTGTATGATGATGTCTGCGGTGAGCTTATCGATAGTTGCCATAATAGATGTTGTGCTTTAGGTTCAAATATAAAATATGCTGCGTATGATCGTGAACAGACCACATGCATTTCCTTACAAAGCAATTACAATTAAAGCTGTATTTTGTTGGTGTACATAGTCATACCACATGAAACACTACACACTTATACTCATTTCTATACTCTTGCTACTATGTGGTAGGGTGAATGCGCAGTATGAAGGTGTGACGCTATATATGGAAGTATCGCCAATTAGCTGCCTGCCAAGCTTTAAGCTCAATATCAGTATGTTTTCGAACTATTGTGATGACTGCAAGGGTAATAAGGGAGGGTATAATATCTATGTAGGTGTTAGCGACTACGAAAATATAGCTGAACAGCGTGTACCTGAAGACGTAGTTGACACAATATTTAAAATTACCAGACAAGAGTATAACCTCATTATGAAGCATGCACTAGCCATATCTTCGCATGAACTGATAGAACATACAGACATAAGTACGAGGTTGAT
Source organism: uncultured Flavipsychrobacter sp. (assembly GCA_964531655.1). Classification (GTDB taxonomy): domain Bacteria; phylum Bacteroidota; class Bacteroidia; order Chitinophagales; family Chitinophagaceae; genus UBA5543. The sequence goes on along the minus strand of CAZHDM010000008.1, from coordinate 47,756 downwards.
ATCAGATGTAGTTGGCATGTCTTCATCCCTGACTTTGAGTATGTTTGATTACAGCATATCATATAGTTTGAGCAATGTTGAAAAGAAGGAAGGTCTAAAACACCTCAGCAACTACCTGTATGTATACAAAGAACTCGAGCGCCTCACAGGTGGCGACTTTGACAACGGACTCTTATTCGGTTTTCAAGATATAGCTATTAAGAAATAGCCACATGAAACACTACACACTAATAATCACTTCAATACTCTTGCTACTATGCGGTAGTGTGAGTGCGCAGTATGAAAGTGTAGATGTAAAGCTCTACATATATACCTTCGATAAGTATCTTGACTCTATTGTATTGAAAGCACATGCTGACCCTGAGGTAGATTCTCAACTGCTTAATGACTATGAGCTATACGTCAACACATGGCACCCTGATTCTACTAAATGGATATACTACTATGATATAAATGTATATCACGCAGACGAACGCAAGGCTAGAGATACCACGTTGGTGATAACAAAAGAACAGTACGACCATATTGCTGAAATAGCTTTATCCATATCCTCTAAAGACTTGATGAAGGGTAGCCTCAATACCAAGATCATGGATTGGTGTATGCCTGTGAATACAAAGCTGGATATTGATGTAGTGGCTGATCATATAACTTACTCGATACCTTCTCCCCAAGCCCTTACAGAAGAAAGAGGCTTAACCACTTACCTTGAGCTGTGCAGAGAGATGGCGCAACTGGCAGGACTACCTAAGAGGTTGTTTAAATAAACTCACCCACACAGATGCACCGCATAGCTTTGTTGGGGAGTAGGGGCATTAATCAGTGACATACCTTATTCCGTAGTGTTTCAGGATGTTCTGTGCAATTCCATTTATATCGTCTTTTTCCTGTAGATGAAGTATGCTTATTTGAGTAACATATAATCTTACATAGTCTTTTTCATTCATTACAGGTTTAGTATCGAATATATCAACTATTGTATTTATTTGATTCTCATTTAATAATCTTTGTGCGTCATTTTTGTCATGAGGATGAATGTAAATATTATTACTCCTATTAATTGGTGAACGATAAGTTTGTTTGTTTTTGGTGTTTAAAGACTCTACCTTTTTACTTAACTCTTCAATCTTTTCAAATATTAGTTTTTGTGCATCGTCACCTTTATCTAAAACCGTTTCTCTAATTAATTTATCCTCAATTACACGATAAATAGGATTGTCTACTTCAGTGTCATTTAGTGCTTCTTCTACTGCATCTATCAGCATTGGTTTTAGCTCTTCAGCTCCTTTAAGGTCATTTGAATAGAATAGTGTTCTTTCTGTGACTATATCAAAGGGTAGCTTTGTGCCATTCTCTGCAAGTACTACTACTGGTTTCCCTTTTGCATGACGCACTGCCAGCTCATACATTACATTTGGGTTCAGTTCTGTAAGGTTGGCGATAACTATATCATCGTCTAACAGTCTTTTTATAACCTGATTTGTAATAGAGCCGGGGGCAGATATTTCGTGCGCTGCTTCACATGCTATATCTAAACTATCAAGCACAGGTCTTATAACGGTTTTGATCAAGCCATCAGCCTTTCTTCTGGTTTCAGAGTTGTCATTACCTATTGGGGTAATGATAAAGCATCTTTTCTGCTGTGGTTCTTCTTGTTCTTTTTTTGCAGCTTTTGCCATGTGGTAGTTAGGTTAAATTGATATATAATGATAAATCATAACAAGATTAGTGCCATCATATTATTAATAAGTCATATTGTCATTTCCCAGCTTCCCAACTACACCCGCCAACTACTTCTGGGAAATTGGGAAAGGTTATGGGGTAAGGACTATTTCGATTATTAATAAGAACTTATCATCCTTGTCTATTCTAGTTTTGTATAGAAATGAACCCATATATTCATATAAACCAGGATATTTATTTATTGAATATTCAAGATAATTACGATGAGAAATATCATCAGGAAAGGTAAGGGTAATTTGAATATTAACAGTAGGAGTGCCTTTTTTATAAGTCCTTTGAATATATACAGAAATGGGGTTTTGAAAGTTGAATTTGTCTTTGTCAAATATATAAATATCAGTCAAGTAATCATAAAGCATATGATACATACCAGTACTAATCTTTGGTATGTCATCCCCACCTTTTACGATAAAATTAAAACCATAGTCAGCACTAATTAATTTGAAAAAATCAACTAGATCTATGTCTTTTAGTTCTGAATTACTTTTTTGAATATCTCTTGCTTCTTGTATAGACTCATCACTTACCTCCAAGTTGAGATACTCTTTTGCATATTTCATGAAGTTAGAGGAATCATATATATGGAATATTTTTAGCTCAGTAGCAGTGTAATATATTTCATTAAGTAACTCATACCTCACTGTATTGTGTTTGCCTCTCCAATCATCTTTCAAGTCACTTGATATGAGTATTATATATTCTAAGGTTTTATCATTTTTAGCTTTCTCTATGATCTCCTTCCATAGTATCAGGTCCCCATATTTTCTTACATATTCTTTATCTTCATAAAAATGAGAGCCTTCTTTTTTATCGTCTTTATAGCCTGGTGGAAATTGAATCTTGTATCTACCTTCTCCCTCTCTGTATATATCTTCTAGATTTTTTTTATCAAAACTATTCCCAATATTACCCTTAAAAATTTTAGCTATTCTATCACCAATTTTATCCCTATCAGCTATATCAGGTTGTTCTCTTTTTAGTTCGATTAATTCTTCTTTAAACTTATTTAGTTTATCTATTGATGCTTTAAATAGCTCATCATTTATATATTTTTCAGCTTTTATAGATGAGTGTCTTTTTTTTAAGTCTAGTTTGTCTATCTCATTCTGTATCTCATTTGCCAATTTTTGTATTTCACTCTGGAAGCCATCAACCTTATCACTTACTACATCGAACTTTGTATTCTGCTCACGTATTTCACTCTTTTTATTGAGCACATATTCAAGATGTACCTGAAATGGCAACCACACTCTATTCTTTAGTTGTTTGCTCTCTAAGATTTTAAATAAATCCTCTTTTGCTTCGTTGGGTAGTCTGTAGAGGTCTAGCAGTACGTTAGTATCAAATACAAACAAGCCTTCTTCAAACAGGTTCTTATAGTCCTCTTGTGTAAGCGTTCTGCCAATTCTTGTGAGTAGATCCATTGATATAAAACTATATAATATCATTCATGACTCATACGGGTAAAACACCCCCTTCCCATATTTCCCAGCATATACCTATACATACATCTGGGAAACTGGGAAATAATAGGGTGCTGCTACTTCTTCACATATCGCTCGGCAGATGATTTGCTGATGCCCAGCTCTTGTCCTATCTCTTCATAGGTCATCCCTTCCTCTTTCAGGTCTTTCGCTTGCTGTATCAGGAAGGTCTTATCGGCAGGGTCGGGGTATTTCAGATGCTCCTGCTCATCGCTGTAGCCCGTGTGGGTGAATTGCAGGAAATTGTGCGGCTTCTCTACGCGGCATATCATCACGTTCTTGGTGTCGTATACTATCTCTGTATTGCGGGCTTTTATCTGCTTCAGGTAGCGCAGGCTTTTGTCTTGTGTGCTTTCTCCTATGCAGAAGCTGCTGTCGCAAAAGTTGATGAGCATCTTGCTGCCCTGTAGGTCGTTGCGGGTCATGGGTTTGCTCATATCGCGCTTGGGGGTGTGTGCCAGCGCCAGTATGCTGAGGCCGTATTTGCTCTTCATCTCTTTAAGGTGCTTCATGAGGGGCAGGGCATCTTTGGCACGTTCGGTCTCGTTCTTCAGGTAGGTGAGGTTGTCTACCACCAGTACCTTGGTGCCCGTCTTGCGGATGAGTCGGTCGAGGCTGTCGTTCAGGTATTCTTCCATGGTCAGGTCTGCTGCGGGTACGTCCTGATCGGGGTTCACCTCTACACGGTAAAACCTGCTGTCGAAGGCATACTCCTGCTCATAGTTTACCGAGTAGCGCGCCTGAAACTGTTTGTCGAACAGCTCAAAGTCCATATACACCACAGGCTGTGCCTCTGCCTCCAGTGTCAGCCCCGGTATGGCCACACCACGGCTGATGCTATCAGCTATCTGTACTGCCAGTATACTCTTGCCCGTGTTGGTATCTGCAAAGAGGATGCACAGCTCTCCCTCGTGCCACAGCTCGCTGAGCAGGCGGCGGGGTATAGGTTTGGCTTTGGCATCCTGTAGCCATCGGTTGCCCGTCTTCAGGGTAAACATACCTATGTTCACGCTGATGTTGTTGCGCTCATCATCGGTATCGCATTTCTGTGCCAGCGTCTTGGGTGTGGGTATGTCGTAGCCCAGATTGTTGCGGCGCTGTGCCTGTGCTTCCTGCTGTGCCTGCAGTTCTTTCAGCTCGGCTATCATACGGTCTTCGTCGGCCTGTATGCGGTTGCTTTCTTCGGGGCTGTAGTTGAAGAATGTCTGGCGCTCGTCTTCGGGGTCTTGCTTTTTGTCTGTGGTAAAGTCCCGCTCGTAGGGTTGATGTTCATGGTTGTTTTCAGGGTGATTGTCATGCATTTGTTAAAACATTATTAATTCATAAATAATTTACTACAACAAATATACAACAATAATATTAATAGCAATAATACATTTTATTCATGTTTTCTGACATGGTAAAACTTGTTGTACAAAACATATAGCATATGACACTCTGTAAAAGCCTTTATTTATATGCAAATAAGTATGCACGTGTAAAGCATGTATTTTTTCCTGAGGAAAATGTACCAGAAGGAGAATAGGGTGAAATCACCCTACTGAAAGCAGCAAAAGCCAACTAGAAAACTAAAAGTTGCTATTTATTTTTCCGACCTATTGAACCTATGTTTGCAATTCGCTGTTTATCAGTGAAGTAATAAACAAACAAATAAGATTCAACAAATGAAACAAACAACGCTATTGGCGCTGGCAGCGGCATTGTCTATGTCGTCGTGCAGCTACAAGAAACACAACAAGCGGTTACCCACCGCATCCCATCAGCCAAAAGAGTACACCCTCAGCACTCCTGACAGTATGATACTCATTGGCGAGAGCGGTACCTGTACACTTCCTGTGAAGTTATGTTGCGAGCAAGTTTTAAGAGAGCAGGTAACCTTATCGATCAAATTACCCAAACAATTCAGTCGTCGTTTTAACTCCCGATCCCTACACGTGCAGCCCGGCAGCTCACAATTTTTTGAGTATGCCTACACTGCCACACCCGGTACATATCATGCCACAGTAGTGAGCAATGGTCACCACATGAAAACACAACAAACGGACGTTACCATAATCGTAAGGTCTGACAACACGAACCTCATCACCAATAGAGAACGTAAGGGCGTTTTAAGACGAGTAAAAGAACACACACAAACATCGATAGCACCTGTATTGTAGGTGCTATCTAAAAGTCGTATTTTGTATGGGTATAAAACCTGCTTTATGAGATACGTATTAATGGCTGCAATGTTATGCGGCGTGCTGGCGGCATCCTCTTGCGATAAACAGCAAGATGCCTGCGATGGGGTAAACTGTACACTGGAGTTTCGTACTCTGGTAGTAGAGATATTCGGCGTAGACCGACAACCATACGTTCTGGACGAATACTACCTCATTCGCAAAAGCACCGGCGAAAAACTGGAGCGTACACCTGTAACTACGGGTACGTATGTACTTATAGATGATAGCTACCAAAGCAAGCTGGAAAACCAGACGGACGATTTTCAGCTGATAGGCATCAAGAATGGTAAAAGGGTAGTAGACGAGCCGTTTACTTTCAAGGCAGACTGCTGCCATGTAGACTATGTATCGGGTGTTAGCAACATCACTATAACTGAATAAACACATACTGTTTATGAAGAACCCCAAAACATATGGCTACGGTCCGTTCCTGTTCAAGCTGGCTTTGATGGCAGCTATAGCAATATTTCTGTATCTGTATTTAGATACTGATCGTATCGTACTAATGGTAGTATTGATAGGTAGCTTACAATCTATAGTAACGCAGTATATAGTTACCGTACATGCAGACAGGGTAGAGATCATGCACGTACTACTGCGCAGAAAAAAGGTATACCCTATAGATGCCAGCACCAGGGTAGAGCTGGACAAGGGCAAGTTCTTATTTTTCGCCTCCAATGTACCTACCCTTATACTGGAGCAGCAAGACAGGGCATATAATATACAATTACGAGGACTCAATATGCAGGCGGATAATATAGCTGACCATATCAGGCAGAATATTGACAATATGAGGGGTTAGTTATACATTTACCTTACCTATTTCAACATACATTATATGAATAACCCTAAGACCTACGGCAATAACATTATGCTGTTAAAGCTGGTGTTTATAATAGCTATCGTAATACTCATATCTATATTCACCACACTGGCGGCAGCTGCCTTGCACATTATCTTCCTGTTTTATTGGGTAGTATCTATCATCAGGCAAAAGGTGGTAACAGTATATGACGATAAAGTAGTACTCAGGCAGATATTGCCGGGTAGGAAAAAAGAGTATTCCCTTAAAGGAATAACACACGCCATACTTACAGAAGACGGTACTAAGTTTCCTGCTACCACACCGCTATTGGTACTACACATCAACGACGAGACCCACACACTGGCACTTACAGGCCTGATGCTGCAGGCAGGTAATATAGAAAAGCACATCCGCCAGAATGTAGAGCTGTTGCATGGGTAGGAGGGTATATATCAAACGTATTTAGAAACTTTTTATTAATAGACTATTCATCTGGAAACAGTGCTATATTCAAAAGTTGGCAAGGTGTACGAAAATCACGATAGTTGTAGCTTATAAGACCTTCAATTCTATAATCTTTAGATGACATTATTTCTATAATGACGGCATCGGTAAGCGATGTTGTTATGCCGAGCTCTTTTGCTTTGTTAAATAGCGCGGTCAAAGCTTTTACTTTATAATCATTATCATCAATTAATTCTACCTGAGGTTTTCTAGTTATTAATGTTTCAAAATGCAATAACCTATCCCTTTTATTTATTAACCTTGTAGATAATGTTTCATATAAGCATGGCCATGGCACTAATAATATGGCCTGTTCTTTCTCTATGAGTTTACTTAAATCTGTCGATTTATCATAATGTTCATCCGTAGAATCAATTAAGCCTAACCAATAGCAAGTATCTGTTAAATAGTATTTTGGCATAATTTAAACTGAATCTTCGTGATCATCTTTACCTTGACCATAGCCTTCCCAAACGGCTCTTTTTCTACCTCCTATTATAAAACGCCCTTTTAACTTTTGTTCATTTTCATTCCAATAGATTATGTATACTCTATCGGTTTTAGAAAAGGTAACAGTACCTTTTAAGTCATGTTCAATTTTCTTAGGTATATTACCATTGAATTTATTGGAAGTGAAAAAGGCGACTGAGTTTCCGCATTCTTTTGCTCCTATTTTATCTAGCCATGTATACATGTTAGTATAATCACCTTTTAGACCTAGATCATAAGATAAAAAAATTGCTTTCTTAGTGTTCATATAAATAAGTTTTGCTGTAATCAAATATACATAATGCTTTTGTTGACTATTAATTGTAGCAACAAAAACAAGCTACAATCGCATGACGTACAGTGATTTTTCTTTGTAATAATTTAGTGCTTGCTACGTTATAAGCATATTATCATACCAAAAACCTATAATTTTTTATGAGAAGATCCCTTTTAGTATTTGCAGCATTCGCCGCATTAAGTGCCACAGCATGTAAGAAAGAAAAAAGTAATGTAACACAAGACTGTACTACTGTATTCTGCACGGCCGAGGTGGTAACTATATACGTAGTTACAGAAGATGGTTCGGGCAACCCGAGTGGACTGGATGAATATTACACCATCCGTAAAAAGACTGGTGAGGTAGTGATGAAAAATGAAGGTGCATTTGAGAATACCTACCCTGTACTTACCGATGCATACAGGAAGCAACTAGCCTTTAAGACAGAAGACTTTGAGTTTGTTGGTAAGAAGAATGGACAGACAGTCGTTCGCGAAACCTTTACTATGACGGCAGACTGTTGCCACATAGCCAACAAGTCGGATAACGGTGGTCGTATGCGTACTGTAGTGGTCAACTAAGTATTGCAAGACCAACTGGTCAAACAATTGCAGGTGCAGTACGTTACATAATAAAACCTATAAATATGAAACAGTCTATCTTATTTAGCGGAATTATCATTTTACTTATTGCATCCTGCAAACCTAAAAAAGTACCCACCCCCGATAATGGTAACAATACAGGTACACCCTACGAGTATACACTGGAGGTGCCTGATAGTATAGTGCTGGATGGTAACTATGGCTACGGTCGCATACCTTTCAAGGTCACTTCTCTTAATGATATACAAGAGCCCGTAACGGTAAGCATAAAAGATACACAAGGCTATTATGTAGAGTTCTTAAAAGGGCGACAGTTTTACCTCACACCAAGTGATAACAATGATTTTTTCTTCACTTACCTCATGTATCCGGGCAAGTATACAGCTACTATAGAAGCCAGCAACGAGCAGGGTAGTACGATCACTAAGCAAGTAGAGCTGGTAGTAAACCCCACCAAAGATATAGTAGTCGCAAACGATGTATATGCACACCTAAACAAAAATGCTAACAACAAGCCTGTCTACGATATGGAGGTAGCACGCTACAGAGGTGAGGACTATGGGTACTTTGTCAACAATAGGTATGAAAGCCTGAATGTAAGTAGCGAGGGTTATATCAACAAAGATGACTATCACAACTTATACCTTGGCAGGGTATTGTTGAATACTACAAACGGTATCAGAGCTTATGAATATGCTGATGGTACCGGTGTGCCTATCTCATTTGATGATAGTAATGTGACCAGCCTCAAAATAAAATCTACGGTTGTACGTTTAGATTATGAGAAAGAAGGGTATGAGCATTATCAGATAGTACACAACCCTCGGTATGCATCAGGGTTTAATCCTTATCTGAAACCTATGAGTATAATATACAGTGTCATCAGACTAAAGGATAATGATACTATGAATATTGCTTGCTGGGCTAATATGAATAAGACCATATTACCGCGCACATATCCTTACCGATAAGTGGTAAACCTAAAAACTGATATATATGAACCGCCTAACCCTTATGGCAGCTATGATGCTGCTAACTATCATTGCCTGCAAAAAGAAAGAGAACACCGCAACACCTGAACCTGTAAAAGTTATTGACAGTGCTGAATTATATAGTTATCAATTATCAGGGCAGGACTATATAGTATTCGCGAATAACCTGAGCTTTGCTGAGCTTCCTTATTCTATATCCCTTAGTGGTACAGAAAGAGAACAACTGACCGTAACCTTGCTAGGGTTGCCCGGGTTTGTTAACTGTCCAGCTACTACAGTCGACCAAGTGCCCCCTGTTAATGATACCTTTGTGATGAGGTCTTTATTTGCCACTCCCGGAGAATATCAATTATCCATCACTAGTAAAGGAGCACATACTGTCGAGCAAAAATTAGCAGTGAAGATGACCATCAAAGAGACTGTCGAAGGAGACTGTAACAGATTTTTGTATGATAACTCAATATCTAATCCTGTACAGGCAAAGCCTATACTCTACAGGCAAAATGAAACTCCAAGAGGAAGTGAACAATTAGGATCACTTAATATAGATGCAGCTAATAACCTATACATCGGTACTTTGTTATACGACACTGGTTTAGGTGGGTATGCATATTCTGATCCAGATAAAGGCATACCTATACATGTGAATTGTAATGATAGAACCATCACAATAGATGAGACCGATATAACAACATATGGGAGGTCCTTTGAATACACCGTTTCAGGAGCAGGAAAAATAGACCCGGTGAACAAGAATTTTACTATGACGATATACTCAAAAGATAATAATAGTAATAACCCTGTATTCATACATAAGCTGGTAGGCGTTATGACCTACAACTAAAAGTTTCTAACCTATATAAAAACCATAAATTATGAATAAGCTACTACTGGCAATGCTAATGTTGCTAACTATCATTGCCTGCAAAAAGAAAGACACTCCTACAGAAGAACCAGAAAAGGCATTTACTTATACGCTTAACGGCTTGAGAGATGTATTGCTGGAAGATAACATCAGCAGTACCTCACTATTGCTGGATGTAGAGCCACTGGAAGGTGAGCGAAAGAAAGTAGCTATAGACATACAGGGCGTACCTCCTAAAGTAGACTATAAGATATCCATTGCTGAAGGTGTGCCACCCTTCAATACCATCATATCATTTCAGGGTAATGGCGGAGAGGTAGGTAGTTTTCCTATCACGATAAGTACCAAGGCTGAAAATGAAGAGCCCAAATTTTATCAGACCAAACTGATAGTAGGTGAGCTGACGCAACAGCATTGCAACGAATCTTTTTATAATGCCAAGCCTTATATGTATAGGATCAAGAGCCTAAGACCCTACACCACCTACGACGTATGGCACAGGTTCGACTCTGTGACCAGGCAATGTTTTATCACGCATATTACTATCAGTAGAGCAGGACTGTCTTATGAAGCATATTCAGATTCTATTGGTATACCGCTATTAGTAGACTGTACTAATAAAACACTCACTATAAAAGAGCAGAAGATAAAGGCCTTCTACACAGAAACAGGTAATGATGCTTACATCATATACGGCTCGGGGGAGATAGCACAGGATGCTAAAACGTTTTACATAGACTGTACGCTGGATGCAGTAGGCGCTACCACTAAGTATGATTATAAGATAACGGGAGAGTTTTTGAACTAGCGTTCTATGTTCGAGCTGTCTACCACAACGGTCCAGTCTGTCACCTGTAGTTCGGCTGCTGTTTTTTCTATTCTTTGGAAGTATAGCTGACTATCATATATCTGCTGCCACTGGTAAGTATTGAGTATACTGTCGGATATGAAGTAAAACTTCAAGGTGCCGTCCTTGCAGGCACTTACTTCTTCGTATCGGTCTTCCATGAAATACACTTTGCCCGTCTTGTGTGCCGGTATATTATAGTAGTAGTACTCTCCGTGAAGCTTCGGGCTATCGTTATCATTCAGCGCAGGTTTCATTTGTAGCGAGTCTGCACAGGTACAGTATACATATACGGTACTGTCTGTATTGTTATGTGCAAATATCGGACTGATGGGTGGGGTATATTCGCAGGCACTAAGTATCATCCATGTAAGTATGACGATACCGAAAGTGTACTTCATGACATTTTTGTTTTGGTAAACGATCATCATCAAAACAGCCAGACAACTATATTGTTTGCACAGGTAATAGTATTAATGGTATAGTTTTTGTGAGTTAAGGGTTTATACATGATTAATATTAATTAATCGTTATGTATATTTAATCTTATTAAGACCAAAAGCTAAACTATGTTTAAAAACACCATTTACTTATTTGCAGTTATCCTTATCACAATGGCATCTTGCCAGAAAAATGCTACCAAAGTAGAAACCAATGTTGAGCCTGTGCCTGCTGAAGATACCAGCTACAGAGTATCGGGAGTGTCAGACATTACGCTGATGAATATTGATGAGCAGATGGTGGAGATATCTGTAAAAGACAATGATGGTGTACAAAAGAAAGTATCTCTGAGAATATCAGGACTTCCTGAAAGTATTACTGCTAAGTTCTCCAGCGAAGGTGGTTTTACACCATTTACCAGTACTTTATCATTCGAGACTGAGTTTGCTCCTGCGGGCATATATCCATTAGTTGTAACGGCAGTTTCTAACGAGGGTATTACCAAAACATTCAATATCAACTTAACAGTTGAGAATATTGGTGTAGCAAAATGTATCTCTCTGTTTTTAGATGCAGCGTCGTTATTCCCTACGACATATGATAGTGTGGGCAACTCTATCAATAATAATACTCGTATAGAGAAGAACTTCAGTACAGGGGTGATAGGTATGATCAGTGTAGTGCTGGCTAATGGCGATGATTTTAGCAATACTTATTTTTCTAACCGTACATCAAGTATTCCTGAAAGAGTAAAGCTGGATATTAATTGTGATAACGGTACACTTATCATTCCTCAGCAAAAAGTAGAGGGTGTACGTCTTTCTCCGAGAGATACAGTACTGTTCAATGTATCAGGGCAGGGTACTATGGATATTGCTACCCAAACGTATAATATTACGTATACTACAGACTCGGGTAGCTACAAGTTGTTAGGTAGCTTTACTACAGAATAGTGAACATCTGGTACATAGAAGTGTTCTACGGGCACACTATTAATGATAAAAGTTTGTACAATACAATTAACCTTTTAATTTAAAATGAGAAACTCTATGAAAAGATTACCCCTTATAGCGATGGCTGTTGGTACAATACTTTCTGTATCATCTTGCCAGAACAATGCACATCAGGTAGAGCCTATGCAGCAGCCTGTAGATACCTCTGGTGTAGATACCAGCTATATTGTGTCTGGCTTACGCGATATTAAGATGACAAATGTCGGTGTATCTGATATAAATGTTATGGTCAACAGAACATCAGGAGCAGAACAAAAAGTAACACTGTCAGTAGACGGTATGCCTGATAATTCAGAAGTGATGATAGATGGTAAGACAGGCTATACTTCTTTTAGCTCAGCTATTAGTTTTGTTACCAAGTTTGCTCCGGTAGGTACTTATCCATTGTCAGTAATGGCTAAGTCTGAAAGTGGTGAGATGAAGACTTATAATATCAACCTGATCATCACACGTACTACAACACAGGATTGTCATACATTTTTCCTTGGTGGAGCATCTATTAATCTGACCACCTATGAAGGTACGAGTAATACAATTGTATATGACCAAAGCACAATTTTAGTGAACTCTAGTAATGAGCGCTTATATATTTCTCGTTTAGTTGTGGAGAAAGACACCACTAATCAGGATATATATGTTGAGTCTACTATACAGGGTACTACACTTACATTCTCCTGCGACGACGGTTCTATAAAAATACCGTTACAGAAAGTTGAGGGTTTAAACGTGAATTCACCTAGCATGACTCGTGAATACTATGTAGAAGGTGCAGGTACGGTAGACCTGGATGCAGAAATGTTTAATATCACTTATACAGCATTGACGCAAGTGGGTGGGGTAATGGTACCGCAGACTTTCTCGATCAGGGCTCCGTTCAGGATACAATAGTGAATAATTTTAGTAAACATACTGCTAGTAGAGCAGCAATAATTTAAATAACAATACGAGGTCTATTAAGACCGCAATCAAATAAAAATCAATAACTCTATGAAAAAGCTATCTCTAATTGCTTTAGCCGCAGGCACATTATTCACTGTAGCATCTTGTGAGAAGAATGCGAATAAAGTCGTGACTAATGTTGATCCTGTAGACTCTACAGTTACTGTAGATACTAGTTATACTTTATCAGGTCTTCGCGATCTTGAGCTGAATAATCTGGGCACAGGTACTATCAATGTAACCGTTACACGTACTTCAGGTCCTGAGAAGAAGGTGTCCTTTGTTATCGCAGGTCTTCCTGATACTTCTGTCATAGAAGCAAGTGGTGTTTCTTCAGGTTATACCACATTTACGACGGCTATTAAGTTTGTTACCAAGTTTGCCAAGCCGGGTACTTATCCTATCAGGTTCGTAGCTACTTCAGACATTGGTAACGATAAGGTGTATAATATCAATCTTATAGTAAAAGAAACTCCTAAGAGTGAATGTAACCAGCTTTTTGTAGCTGCTACCCCTAATGCACTGGCTACATATTCTGAGCAAGAAGACACTTTGCTTTATGGCCAAACCGCAGTTATTAATAATACTACACAGCAGCAGCTATTTTTCTACGCTATGTTGTTAGAAGTAGATACAGCACTTGACCGTACATTCGTGTCTGTAAATAATACTAATGGTTCTGTTATAAGATTTATACTAGACTGTAATGATGGTAGCATTATGTTACCTGAGCAGGAGATATTAGGAAGAAGCTTCTTGCCTACAACTATGGAGCGTAGATATAAAATATCAGGTAGTGGACAAGCTGTTGTTGGCGGACATGCTCGTATCAAATACACCACTTGGTATGATAATAATGGTGATACTGTAAGAAATACTTATGTTATCAAAGCACCATTTAGTATAGACTAAGCTATATCCAATATTTATTACAAGTGCTGTTACCTCAACAGCACTTTTTTTATGTCTTTTTCTCAGATAGTACAATAACTAAAATGTATTTGCCGTTTACATAAAAACTGAAAAAACTCTATGAAAAGTATATCATTCACTGCGATGGCTGCTATCGCACTCTTTACAATTACATCCTGCCAGAAAAATGCTAATAAGGTAGAAGGAGACTTTCCTCCGGATACTACTTACACTATATCAGGTGTTACCGATGTAAATGCAAAAACAGCTGGTGTAGCTTATACGCCTATCTCTGTCACCAGAAATGGTAATACAGAAAGAAAGATAAGTTTATCTGTAGAAGGTTTGCCGGGTAATATTGGTTGGGAGTTCTCCAACGAAAGTGGTTACCCTGACTTTACGTCTAATCTGAGGTTGGACATGATGTTTGTCGCTCCGGGTAGATATCCTTTTACTATAGTAACTACACCTGAAGGTGGTGGTAAGCCAAAGCGCTACAGCTCTGTAGCTAAGGTAGAGAGGATGACGGCAATGGAGTGTGGCCAGTTCTTCCTGGATGGTATAGGCGCAGGGTCAGCACCCGGATATTTAATCACTAAGAATACTGAGGGCAAGACGGTATATTCAAATACTTCCTTTTACGGTAATCTTAGCAACGATAGTTTTAAGATAGGTGTATACAATATGCTCATGGAGTATAATGAAGACCCCAGCTTAATGTATATAACTAATATTGGAGGACAGTCAGTTGTGAGTGCAGTAATCAGTTGTGATGATGGGTCTGTTATTATCCCTGTTCAAACAATCTATGCCAGAGCATACGGCGGATCACCGGTAAAAGAATATACGATCTCAGGTTCAGGTAAGATAGATGCACTGAACGAATCATTCAACCTTACTTATACTTCAGAAGGTGGTACCTACACTTTGGTATCTTCCTTCAAGTACAAATAGTTTTCATTTTTCTATCCTGTATGTAAAAGGTGCTGCATCTGCAGCACCTTTTTATTATATGGTATAGTTTTTAATTCTACTTAAGGAATCGTCTTATCTCACGATCTATATCACGGTTCTTAATAGTCTCGCGTTTGTCGTGTTGTTTTTTACCCTTACCTAAGCCAATGTCCAGCTTAGCAAAACCATTCTCATTGATGAACATAGCCAATGGAACAATAGTGTAACCTTTGGTCTTTATCTTCTGCTCCCATCTGCGTAGCTCTCTTTTGTTGAGTAGTAGCTTACGTTCACGAGTAGGGTCATGACCTGCATAGCCGGAGTTTACATATTCAGCTATGTGCAAGCTCTTCACCCACATCTCTCCCTCATGAAAGATACAGTAGCTATCATTAAAGCTTACTTTGCCTGAGCGTACAGACTTGATCTCAGAGCCTGTTAGCATAATGCCGGCTGTAAGCTTGTCCTCAATAGCATACTCAAATGTAGCGGGACGATTTTTTATGTATACCTGTTGCTCTTTTTTAGCCACGGGTTACCTTCCTTTCAAGAACCAGTCTATGGTCTCTGCCAGTTGACTGCGTAGTTCTTTTCTATTGACGATGAAATCTAAGAAACCATGCTCCTGTAAGAATTCAGAACGCTGAAAACCTTCAGGCAGGTCTTTTTTGATAGTCTCTTTAATAACACGAGGACCCGCAAAACCTATCAATGCTTTAGGCTCTGCAATGTTGATGTCGCCCAGCATTGCAAAAGATGCGGTAACACCACCTGTAGTAGGATCGGTCATTAAAGATATGTATGGAAGCTTAGCTTTAGCAAGTAGCGTTAGCTTAGCAGAGGTCTTAGCCATCTGCATCAGAGAAAAGGCACTTTCCATCATACGAGCACCGCCAGACTTGGAGATGATCATAAATGCTTTTTTGTGCTTGATACTATAATCAATAGCACGGCTTATCTTTTCTCCCACTACAGATCCCATAGAACCTCCAATGAAGTTGAAGTTCATACAGGCTATGACAATATCTCTGCCTTCTATCTTACCTGTGCCTACTGTCATGGCATCATCCAGTTTGGTGGCTTTCTGTGCTTTTTCCAGACGTTCACTGTAAGGTTTCACGTCTTCAAAGCCCAGCTTATCTGTAGGTTTGATATTAGTAAAGAGCTCTTCATATTGCTTATCGTCAAATAAGAATTTGAAATACTCTTTTGCATTTATCCTGTTATGATAGTTACACTTCGGGCAAACGTATAGTTGTTCTTCCAACTCTTTTGCCGTCATGGTGTTTTTACATTCAGGGCACTTGTGCCAAAGTCCATCAGGAGCTTCCTTCTTTTCGTGAGTGCCTGTTGAAATGCCTTTTTTAATTCGTCTGAACCAATTTGACATAAAAGATTATGTTTTGTTTACGCGTCACAATTTTATCTGCTACACTAAAAACGAATGTACAAAGATATACTTTGCGCCTGAATGAAAAAGAATAATCGAAAGAACTTATAGATATCCTTTTCCACTCTATGTTTTCTAAACTTATGTATTTTGTGACCGCTACCATTAAATAGTACCTGATCTTGAATAACAACAACCTGCGAAAGGCTTTAGTCATCCTGTTTTCCCTTTTCTTAACAACCGTTATACTGGATAGGTTGATACCTGAAGGTATTTTTCTGGATGGTGCTACCTACGCTGCTATTTCTAGAAATATGGCAATAGATAAGGGGAGTTTCTGGGCTCCTCATTATCGATACGACTGGTTTTTTGCCGAGCATCCACCATTGATGTTTGGTTTACAGGCTTTGTTCTTCAAGGTGTTTGGCGATCACTACCTGACAGAGAAAATATATTGTTTTGTATTATGGGTGGTTACTGCACTTCTCATTATCAAGTTGTGGAAGCGAGCGACATCGGAATATGAAGATGTAAAGCATAGCTACATACTTCCTGTGCTCATGTGGACGATACTCCCCACTGTAACATGGAGCTATACCAATAATATATTGGATACCACCATGTGCCTGTTCGATCTGATAGCGGTGGTCATATTATTCCCTGCGTTAAGACGAGGTACTGTACCATTATTAAGATTGTTATTAGTAGGTGTATTTACCTTTTGTGCTGCACTCACCAAAGGTCCTGTAGGGCTTTTTGTATTTGGTGTGCCCGTAGCTTATGCTTTGGTATATCACACAAAAGACATTAAAAAGCTAACTACAAGTGTATTGCATAGTTTAATAATACTAGCTGTAGTAGCTGTCATCTTTATAGGGTTGTACCAGTTTCCTGAGCCAAAACTGCTATTAGATCGATACCTGGATGAACAACTCTTTGCAGCATTATCGGGACAACGTGAGTTGACAGGTGGTGCAATGGGCAGGTTTGCATTGTTTTACGATATACTCATGCAAAGCTTGCCGGCTATAGTACTGGCTATAGTCTTGATCATAGTAAGTAAAGTTTTGAAGCTGAATACTGATCGAAGTAAAAGTTTAAACAAGTTAGCACTGTTTTTCCTGATAGTTGGTTTAGGGGCATCTTTACCTATACTTACCAGCCTGAAACAAAGGTCTTTTTACATCATCCCGTCCTTGCCATATTATATTATAGCACTGGGTTTATACATTTTACCTATATACACAGCTCTGACGGCTAAGTATAGAATGGGGGATAAGACCTTTCGCATTTTTAAGATGAGTGCAATTGTCGCAGGCCTAGGGCTAATCGTATATCTGGGTAGTAAGGTGAACGTATATGGACGAGATAAGGAAGTGATTACAGAAGTTAAGCGCATTGGAGAGGTCTTTCCTAAGGGCGAACCAATTGGGTTGTGTGATGCACAACATAGAGGTGACTTTTTATTCTTAGCCTATGTGCAACGCTATAATAGAATGCCAATAACCCATAAGTTTTATACAGCTGAGCATATCTTGGTAAACAAACAGTGGTGCGGTGAGGGTACAACTACACTACTGAATCAGATGGGGTATACACCCGTAGATATTGGTTTGGAAAATTACGATGCTTATAAGCGAGTATTCCCGCTGCATTTCGACTTTAATCAGTTAAATCCCGTTTTCCCGAAAGTAGATACAATACCGCCATCCTTATCGCAACTCCATTCTCTACCTGACTAAGAATAATAGATTGTTTGCTATCTGCAACATCAGAGTTGATCTCTACACCTCTGTTTATCGGGCCGGGGTGCATGATGGTGATGTCTTTCTGTATACTATCCAGCATGTCTTTGTTTACCCCATAGTATAAAGAGTACTCTCTAAGGGTAGAGAACAGTGGTTTGTTCTGGCGCTCTAGCTGTATGCGTAGTACGTTAGCTATTTCACACCACTCGAGTGCTTTCTTTACATTGTATTCTACATTCACACCAAGGTCACGAATGTGCTTAGGTATCAATGTCGGCGGGCCAGATACTGTAACCTCTGCACCTAACTTTTTTAGACAAAATATATTGCTGAGTGCTACTCTTGAGTGAAGTATATCTCCGATAATGGTAACTCGTTTGCCCTTCAGGTCTCCATGCTTTTCTCTCATAGAGAAGGCATCTAGTAGTGCCTGGGTGGGGTGTTCGTTTACACCGTCACCTGCATTGATAATGCTTGCGTTGATATGGTTGGCCAGAAACCATGGAGCACCGCTGGCGCTGTGGCGCATCACTACCATATCTACCTTCATGGCCAGTATATTATTTACTGTATCTATCAGCGTTTCACCTTTAGACACAGAGGAGCCAGATGCTGAGAAATTCACCACATCAGCACTAAGTCTTTTTTCGGCTAGTTCAAATGATATGCGTGTGCGGGTAGAGTTCTCAAAGAATACGTTGGCAATGGTAGTATCTCTGAGGGATGGTACTTTCTTGATTGGTCGCTGTAATACTTGCTTAAAGTTATCTGCAGTACGGAAAATAGTTTGGATGTCTTCTGGTTGAAGCTCTTTGATACCCAATAAATGTTTTACCGATAGCGACATTCTTATTCTTGTTTTTATTAGTCAATGAGTACTACCTCATCTTTCTTATCCTGTTCCTTCCAGTATACTTTTACTTTCTGTGTGATAATGGTATCTACAGTATGGCCCACATAGTCAGGTTGTACAGGTAGCTCTCTGCTGAACCTACGGTCTACCAGCACCAGCAACTCTACAGAGCTAGGTCTGCCAAAGTCAATCAGTGCATCCATAGCAGAGCGGATGGTACGTCCTGTATGCAATACATCATCTATCAGAATGACATTTCTTCCTTCTATGCTAAACTCAACATCCGTACTCTTAGGCACATGTATCTCGTTAGTACGCAGGTCATCTCTGTAAAAAGTGATGTCTAGCTTACCGTAATCAATATGTTCCTGTTTTGTGATGTCTTTCACCAGTTGTGCTATACGGTCTGACAGAAATACGCCACGTGGCTGTATGCCAATTATCGCAGTGTCTTTAAATGAAAGATGATTTTCTATCAGCTGGTGTGCTAACCGCTGCAGTGTGATGTTTAGTTGCTTATGATCGAGCAGGGTCTTCAAAAAACTGTAAGATTTAGCTCAAAAATAAGGTAGATAAACGGATTATGGAAGTATTAGGCATCTTTTATTGGTGCCACTAGCTAGCTTACCTCTTCTGTGAACTCTACACCATGTTCTTCCAGCTCTGCTAATACTGGCTTGTAGACAGCTTGCATACGGGGTATGTGTACTCCTGCTATCGGTGCTATTTTACCTGTTAGTATCATTTTGGTAAGTATCGCCATTGGCATACCTACGGTCTTCGCCATGGCAGAGTGCTTACCATCCTCACCTTTTAGTATCATAGTTCCGGTGAGCTTGGTTTTATTATTATTACGATGTTCGTATTCTACCTCATGCACCATCACGATCATATCTTTATCTTCAGGATGCATAGACCATTTTCCTAGTAGTAGATCTAACAAAATGTCTGCCGAATTCCTTTTTTTAGTAGGTATAGGCAAGTCTTCAAATATACCTAGCCATGTAAGCATATTAGCTATTTTGCTGTCAGGTGCTATGTTCAGCAGGTCTGTAGCTTGAGCTTTTATGTTTTGAGTAGTATCCAGTCCGTTCTTTTCTGCTATCCACCCTGCATATGTATTTGACTGAATAGTATCATCAGGTGTGGTAAGTCCTAGTTGTATTAGTGTGTTCCATCCACTGATAAAGTCAGGGTAGCGAAAAGTTGCTCTCAGGAATGTTTTTACATCGGGTAGATCATACTTCTCCAGATAGTTCAGTGTATCTCTATTAGGGTAGTAGTACATCATACCGGCACCTTTCACAGAGCCATATCTTTTAGGACTGGCAAACACTTCTTTATATGTAAGCTCTTGTTTTTTACCATTAACTAAGTGACGTGCACCCATTTGTCCTGCCAATACAATGTTTCTGGGGTTCCATGTGAACTTATAGTGCCATGGGTTATTATCACATTCAGGTGCTATCAATCCTCCGGCGTATGATTTGAAAGAGGTGATCTTACCAGCTACCTTATGTATGCTATCAATCATCTTGCAAGATGTCATATGATCTATACCGGGGTCAAGTCCCATTTCACACATGAACATCAGTCCCGCTTCTTTAGCTTCACTATCCAGTTGCTGCATCTCAGGAGAAACGTAAGATGACGTAATGAGGTGCTTTTTATGCTTTAAGCAGTCCTTTGCAAGAAGTATATGCAAGTGAGGTGGCATTAGGGAAACTACAATGTCAGATTTTGCTACTAGTTCTTCTCTTGCTTCGTTGTTGGTGATGTCCAGAACTTCGGCTTCAGCTTTGCTATGATTGCCTATTTTATCATATATAGCAGTAATATCATTGTCTGCGACGATGACGTTCCAGTTGTTCTTATGGCTATGGTTGAGTAGGTATTCAATCAAGTAAACAGATGTTTTACCCGCACCTACTACTAGTATTGTTTGCATAGATTTGGAATATGTAGTTTTTCCAATTCAAATGTAGTTTATTCGTACATGAAATAAGTTACATAATTGGTAAATTATGTGGTTATATTGTTAAAAATCATTTACTTATGCACTTGTTGCAGCCTTTGATGACTACAGTAGGTACAATAGTTAACACTAAATAAATAATGATTGATGAGTATCTGGAAGAATAGCGTAGATCTAAAACATCTGAACGGCCTATCCGCAAATACAATGGGCGAAGCCTTGGATATGCGATTCACAGAAGTGGGAGATGATTATCTGAAAGCTACCATGCCGGTGGATGATCGTACCAGACAGCCGTATGGATTGCTTCATGGTGGTGCTTCTGCTGCTCTTGCAGAGACTATAGGTAGTGTTGCATCATCACTATGTATTGATATAGAAAAACAGATTTGTGTAGGTATTGAGCTAAACTGCAACCACATAAGGGGGAAAAAAGAAGGAATAGTAACAGCAACAGCTACACCCTTGCATATAGGTGCCAGTACTCATGTGTGGGATATAAAGATACATGACGAAAGAGAAAAGCTTATTTGCGTCAGCAGACTCACTGTGGCCATACTCAAGAAGCCTTAATGTAGAAAAGTAAACAAACATGTTATGGAAATATATGTATGTTTCTTTGTGAACTACTCTGTTTTATCTTATAAATGAGCATCGATTATATGAAATCGGCTACTTACTGTTAAAATACACATATGTGGGTAGTTTTTCCTGTCTTTTAGAGGTGCATTGTTTATATTTGCACATTGCAGTTTTTTATAGTTTATGGACGAAAATAATCAGGACCTGAATCCTCAGGATGGCACTAATGATGCCGACAATATTATCCAGGTTAATATAGAAGAACAAATGAAAACGGCCTACATCGACTATTCAATGTCGGTAATAGTTGGTCGTGCTCTACCTGATGTTCGCGATGGTTTGAAGCCCGTACACCGCAGGGTGCTTTATGCCATGCATGAACTAGGTGTAAATCATAACAAGCCTTACAAGAAGTCTGCCCGTATTGTGGGTGAGGTGCTCGGTAAATATCACCCGCATGGTGATACTGCTGTATACGATGCTATGGTACGTATGGCTCAGCCATGGAGTATGCGCTACCGTATGGTTGATGGCCAGGGTAACTACGGTTCTCAAGATGGTGACGGGCCGGCAGCAATGCGTTACACTGAGGCACGTCTGGAAAGATTATCTGAAAGCGTGATGGAAGATATCGACAAGGATACTGTTGATTTTTCACTCAACTTTGATGACTCTTTACAAGAGCCTACTGTAATGCCTACCCGCATACCTCAGTTACTGATCAACGGTTCTTCAGGTATCGCTGTAGGTATGGCAACTAATATGATGCCTCACAACCTTACGGAGGTAATCAACGGTTGTATAGCGTACATAGATAATAAAGAGATTACTATAGATGAAATGATGACCCATATCAAAGCACCTGACTTCCCGACAGGTGGTATCATATATGGTATGGATGGCATCAGGGCCGGTATGCATACCGGTCGCGGTAGAGTGATATTACGTGGTAAGGTAGATGTAGAAACTACTGCCAGTGGTAAAGATCGCATTGTCATCACAGAGGTACCATATCAGGTAAGCCGTGATGCTTTAGCAGAAAAAATAGGTAACCTTGTGAATAACAAGGTAGTAGAAGGGATAACTCATGTAGCGAATGAATCTAACAAGGAAGGTACTCGTATAGTTGTAGACCTACGTAGAGATGCTGTCGCGCAGGTTGTTATCAATAACTTATATAAATACAGCGAGCTACAAACCTCATATGGTATCAATAACGTAGCTCTTGTAAACGGTCGTCCTAGAACACTTAATGTTCTTGACCTTGTATCTGAGTTTGTGAAATTCAGGCATGAGGTTGTCGTACGCCGTACCAAATACGAACTAAACGAAGCAGAGAAAAGAGCTCATATACTTGAAGGTTATCTCATAGCGCTGGATCATCTTGATGAGGTGATAGCATTGATACGTGGCTCTAAAAATCCTGATGAAGCTAAGACAGGACTTATAGAGAAGTTTGAGATGACTGAGATACAGGCAAAAGCAGTACTTGAGTTAAGGTTGCAGCGTCTGACAGGTATGGAGCGTGATAAGATACGTGAAGAACATGCCGAGCTAATGAAGCGTATTGCTCATTTCAAAGAAATACTTGCTAACGAGGGTATGCGTTATGATATCATCAAAGAAGAGCTTTTGGATGTACAGAAGAAGTTTGGTGATGAGCGTAAATCAGAGATACAATACTTAGCTAATGAGATGAGTATTGAAGATCTTATTGAGGAAGAAGATGTAGTGATCACAGTATCTCACCTTGGTTATATCAAGCGTACATCTGTTGATGAGTATCGTGCTCAGCGTAGAGGTGGACGTGGCTCTCGTGGCGGTAAAACAAGGGAAGAAGATTTTATAGAGCATCTGTTCATAGCTTCTACACACCATACATTATTATTCTTCACAGAGAAGGGTAGATGCTACTGGTTGAAAGTATATGAGCTGCCTGAGGCTGATAGAAATGCAAAAGGTCGTGCTATACAGAATCTGATACAGTTACCTCCTGACGATAAGATCAAAGCAATACTTGATATTCCTAAACTGGAAGATAAAGAGTCGCTTGAAGGTAAGTTCATAGTACTATGTACTAAGAAAGGTATCGTTAAGAAAACCAAACTGGCAGACTTTAGTCGTCCACGTCAGACAGGTGTTAATGCTATTACTATTCAAGAGGGTGATGAACTATTAGATGCTTCTGTAACTGATGGTGATAATTACATCATGCTAGGTGTTGCTTCAGGTAGAGCTATATGCTTTGAGGAAAGCAAAGTAAGAGCTACCGGTCGTGGTGCAATAGGTGTTGGCGGTATTACCCTTGATGATGATAATGATAGAGTAGTGGGTATGATATGTCTTAACAAGAATGATGATACTAGCCAAGTACTAGTAGTATCAGAGAAAGGCCTTGGTAAACGTACTGTTTTCGCAGAGATCAACCCTGAAACTAATGAGTGGGAGACAACTTACCGTATCACTAACCGTGGTGGTAAAGGGGTGAAAACCATCAATATTACTCAGAAAACGGGTAGCCTTGTCGGTCTACTTGCTGTATATGGTGATGATGATCTGATGATCACATGTAAGTCTGGTATTACCATCAGAATGAGTGTAGCGGATATCCGCGAAGCTGGTAGAGCTACTCAGGGAGTAAAACTGATAAACATAGATGATGGAGATGAGATAGCTGCTATTGCCAGAATTCAGGTTCAGGATGCTGTTGAAGAAATGGATGAAGATGCAGATGACAATGATGAAGCACAAAGTGAAGAAGGGGCAGAGGAAAGTAAAGATTAAGTAAACTTTTATTCTAGCAGTTTATCGTAATTACATATTTAATAGATTAGAGAAAATCAGAATAATAGAAAATGAAAAAGGTATTAGTAGCATTAATAGCCTTAACTGTAACAGTAAGTGCTGAAGCTCAAAAGAAGAATATACAGTCGGCTAGTAACAGCTTGAAGTATAAAGAATATAGTGAAGCCTTAAAATACATAGATGAGGCACTAAACGACCCATCTACAAAAGATGATCCTAAAGCATGGTATATTAAGGGTTTGATATACATGAGTATGCAAAACGATCCTGGTTACAAAGATGATAACCCATATAAAAAGGCTGTAGAACCATACATGAAAGTGCTTGAGATAAAGCCTGGTTATGAGTCTAATAATGTAAAGCAAGGCTTGCTATTTGCAGCATATAATTATTATAATGAGTCTGTACAGTCTTATAATAACAAGAAGTATCCTGAGGCATATACTCTTTCTAAATACACTGTAGATATACATAATGCACAAGACGGAAAGCTATTTGAAGGTAATAAAGGCTTTGATACTGTAGCTGCAGGTGCTGCTGTTATCAATGCATATAGTGCTTATTATGGTAAGGATATGGAAAATGCATTGCCAGCATTGCAGACTTTAAAGGATAATCCTATAGAAGGTAATGCCAGCATTTATTTAATGATCGCTGATATTTACAGAAATGAAGGTAACAATGCAAAGGAGCTGGAAACAATAGAAGCTGCAAGAGCTAAATATCCTACTAATGAGAATGTTAGGAATGAAGAGTTGAACTATTACATCAGAACCAACCAGCAGGATAAGTTGCTTAAAAAGCTTAAAGACGCTGTTGCTTCAGAACCTAATAACCCTATATATCAATATAATCTAGCCAACGCATATACTAATATGGCATTCCCTAAAGATGCTGACGGTAATAGCATGGATAGACCAGAAAACTATGATCAGCTATTAACAGATGCAGAAGCCGGCTTCAAAAAAGCTTTAGATGCAGACCCGGACAACATGGGGTATCATTATGATATGGGCGTATTATACTACAATCAGTCAGCTGAGATTACTAATGCGATGAACGATGTTACCGGTACAACTGCTGAAGATGATAAGAAATGGAATGCTCTAAAAGAAAAGCGTAATGCGCTATTTGCAAAGGCTATGCCTTACTTTGAAAAAATAGTTAATACTTTTGAGCCACAGTTTGACAAATTGAGCAACGATGATAAGTCGATTTACGTAAACTCTCTACGTGCAATGCGTGAGATGTACGCTAAACAGAATATGCTTGATAAGTCAAAAGAACTTAAAGAAAAAATTGATGCTGCTATGCAATAGTAGCAGTCTTGTTTAATATAAATTATAGAATTTGTCGCAAGTTAAAAAGTTAGAGATCGTACGCTTCGCACCAAGAAATGGCGAAGGTTTCTATACTGATTGTAAGAAGAAGATAGACCAGTATTTCAAGGATAATAAAATTGATCCTCATGCAAATACTGCTATGGTTACTAAAACAGTACTCATACTTATGATGTACTTGGTGCCATATGCTTTGATGGTTTCTGGCATATTTGCAGGCAATACATTTGCCCAGCTGAGTATGTGGTTTTTGATGGGTGTTGGTATGACTGGTGTTGGTTGTTCTATAATGCATGACTCCAACCACGGCTCATATTCAACTAATAAAGGGCTGAATAAACTACTTGGGAAAGTAATCGTATTAGTTGGTGGTTATCATGTAACATGGAAGATACAGCACAATATCTTACACCATACTTATACAAATATCGAAGGGTTAGATCATGATATAGATGCAGGTGTATTCTTGCGTTTTTCTCCAAACTCTAAGTGGTATAGCATGCACAGGTTTCAGCATCTTTATGCATGGTTCTTGTACGGTCTGTTGACATTACAATGGGCTACTATCAAAGATTTCCGTCAGATATATAATTATCATAAGCTTGATCTATTGAAGAAAGAGAAGAAGACTTTGAAGTCTGCTATGCTTGAGGTTACAGCATACAAGATATTCTACTATCTGTTAATTATGGTCATTCCGATATTTGTTACAGGTCTGCCTTGGCATATAGTGGTATTAGGCTTCTTATTGATGCATTTTGTAGCAGGAGTGTTACTGTCGTGTATATTTCAGTTAGCGCATGTTATGGAAGAGTGTGAGTTCCCTAATCCTGATGACAATAAGAAGATGAAGAATAACTGGGCTGTGCACCAACTCTTAACTACAGCTAACTTCTCGCCAAAGAGTAAGATCATGTCATGGTTTATAGGTGGTCTTAACAGACAGATTGAGCATCATTTGTTTCCGCATATTTGCCATATACATTATAAAAAGATAGCTCCGTTGGTAAAGCAAACAGCCATGGAGTACAATCTACCTTATTATGAGCAGCCGACATTTGCCAAAGCTCTGATACATCACGGTAGCATGCTTAGGAAAATGGGTAAAGCTTAATTGCAGAAAATAATATTATTAAAGAGCTACACATTAGTGTGGCTCTTTTTTATTAGAACAGTTTTAGCTGATTGCCTTTATCACTATCTTTTGGTGGCTTTGCATCGCCAAACACAGTTTTGCCACCATACTTCCAAGACTCTTTTCTTTCTTTTTCAATCAGTTGGTCGAAGTTGTTATTTGGTTGGAAATCATCTTCTAAACGTTTGGCAGCTTTGTGTAAATTCTTGATGGCATCACTTTTGTCTTTCTGCCCAAGCTTGGCTAGCTGTATGGCTTTGTCTAGTAGCTCAATAGATTCATCATAGGTTTTTAATGGTACAGGAAAGGGATGACCATCTTTACCACCATGCGCAAAGGAGTATCTGGCTGGGTCATAAAACCTACTTGGTGTGCCATGTATCACCTCACTTACTAAAACCAGAGATTGTAGTGTTCTTGGCCCTACACCTTCTAATAAAAGCAGGTTCTCAACGTTCAGGTTTTCTTGCTCATGTGCTAATGCTAAAGCGGCACCAAGTCTTTTCAGGTTGATATTTGCAGCACGTACATCATGGTGAGCAGGTAATACTATTTTTCTGGCTTCGGTAAGTATCTTATCAGGTGTTTCTTTAGTTATCTCTACTATTCCTGTCCTGGTAGTGGTAGCAGTCTTGTCTGTCAGGTTCAGTATCTGACCTTGGTTTTTGCCGTATATAAAACTGTGTGGAGCTTCTACAAATGATTTGATATCCGGTGAGTGCCAATGATAACGTCTGGCATACCCGTTACTATCATTCATACCCTGTTGTATTACAGCCCAATGTCCCTCGTCACTTAGAATGAATGAGTGCAAGTATATTTGGTAGCCATCTTGTACAGCAGTATTGTCCACTTTTGCAGAAAGTTTGCTGCTACGTACAAGCTTGTCCCCATCCAGCCCTGTAGCTTCCGCGATCTTTAGTAGTTCATTGGGTGTGTTTCTGGAATGTTTGCCTTTACCACCACATATATATATACCTAATTCTTGAGAACGTTTATTGACAGATTGTTTAAGAGAACCCAGCACAGATGTGGTAATACCTGATGAATGCCAGTCCATACCTAATACACAACCTAATGATTGAAACCATGCAGGATCGCTCATGCGTTGTATCAAGGCTGCTTTACCATATTCCATTACAATAGCCTCTGTAATGGCTCCACCTAGCATGCTCATACGATCATACAGCCATTTAGGTACATGACCATAGTGTAAAGGTAGATCTGCGTATGAGCGACTCATACTATAAAGTTACCGAATAATGTATTGCAGTTTGTTATGCCTGTGCAAATGCTGGCTGTGATTTCAGCTCTTTAATGCTGATCATTCTTTTTGCCTCAGGGTCCCACACTTTAAGTTTGAAACAAGCTACGATCTCTTTCATCTTTAAAGAGGTTGTTTTTGCTTGCTGTAGTTCAGGCATAGCCTTCATAGCTTCAGGTAGACGATAGAAAGGTATTCTTGCATTTAAGTGATGTATGTGGTGATACCCGATGTTTGCTGTAAACCAGTTCATAACTGGGCTCATGACCATGTGGCTGGAAGACTCTAATGCTGCACGTTCATACTTCCAATTACTGTTCTCATCGAAGGATGTAGTAGGGAAGTTATGCTGAGCGTAAAACAAATATGCGCCAATACTACAAGCTATCATATATGGAATGAGTATAGTAAATAACCACATTTGCCAACCTGAGAAAATAAATATTGATGTAATGATAAGTGCATGTACTATAAGCGCCACCAACGAATCTTTATGTTTTTTCGGAGCACTCATAAAAGAGCTAATGCACATCCCAAATAAAAACATGGTGAAATAGCCCATTGCAATTGTAAGGGGATGCCTTATAGCAAGGTAAGCACGTTGTTCACTATTACTCATTGCCAGGTATTTAGACTTTGTAGCAATAGGGTAGGAGCCTATGCTGGCACTAAATAGTTTGGAGTTGTTTGCGTGGTGATAGTTATGTGAACGCTGCCATATACTACTAGGTGCTAAAACCAATATACCAAAGATGGTCATAATGATATCAGCCGCTTTAGACTTGTTGAGTATAGCATGATGCTGATGATCATGATATATTACAAACATGCGTACTATTAATAAGCCTGCAAGAATACTGAATGCGAATCTTAAAAGTATCATATTAACAAGTACTAGTGCAGTATAAGTACCTATTAATAGTAAAAGAGTTATGATTAAATACAACCAGCTTTTAGCCCTGTCTTCAGAAGCGTATTGTTTAGTCGCAAGTATCAGCTCTTTACCTTGAAGCATATTAGTTTTATTGTTTATCTCTTTTGTGTTTCCATCTTCTGTGAGACCAAATCCATGTTTCAGGAAGTGCTCTGATGTCTTTCTCTAATCGTCTTGTATGTAGCTCTGTTAGCTCTCCATCACCCAGAATTTTAGGGTTTTCTGCTAATAATTCTACATGTATCTCATAATATCCGCGTTTCTTACGCTCTACTGTAGCGTATAGAACGGGATAGTTCATTTTTGTTGCAATAACTTCTGTGCCTTTAAATACCGGAGTATCTTGATTCAAAAAAGTCATCCAATATGCGTTGTCAGGTGGTGGTGTCTGGTCTGCAATGAATGCAGTTAGAGTAGTTTCCGTTCGGTTTTTCAGCATACCTCTAAATACGTTATCCATAGGTATTAATCCTGTACCGAACCTAGTACGCATATTGTAGAGCAGCTTATCAAAGTGTTTATTAGATAACGGGTGGTATATCACATAAAGCTGCTGCTTACATAAGAGACTAAAGGAGTTTCCTGACCATTCCCAGTTTCCTAAATGTCCCATTGTAAGGATACCACTTTTATTCTGTTCAGCAAAATCATTCAGAATTCTTAGGGATTCTTTATCAAACCAACAACGCTTTAGCATCACCTTTTTACTGATGGTAAGCGTTTTGAAAGTTTCTAACGTGATGTCACACAAGTACTTATAGAACCCCTTTGCTAGCTTTTGAATCTTTTCTTCACTTTTTTCAGGGAAGGAGTTACGCATATTACTAAGCACAACTTCTTTTCTATATCCTAATAGTTTATATATGACTAAATAGAAAAAGTCTGATACCAGATACAGTATCGGGAAAGGTAGTAGTGATATTAAATATAAAAATGGTAGTGTTATGTAATATAGTACCGCTGCCAACTTTAAAATACTTGTCTGCGAAGATAGTTTTAAAAACCCTTATAAGTAAATAACAGCATAACATCGGTAATTATTGCCTAACTTCAGCAGCATTAAACAAAGTAGACTAAGTGACATTCGAAGAATTTGAGTTTGATATAGATTTGCAAGACGGGTTGGATAGCATGGGTTTTAAAGATGCCACCCCGATACAAGAACAAGCTATCCCGACAATATTAAAGAATAGAGACCTGATAGCATGTGCGCAGACAGGAACAGGTAAAACAGCAGCATACCTCTTACCTGTGTTACACAAGATCATCACCTCACCGGTTGTTCATATTAATACATTGATATTAGCGCCTACAAGAGAGCTGGCACAACAGATAGACCAGCAAATAGACGGGCTGGCTTATTACATGGATGTAACCAGTATACCTGTATATGGTGGTGGTAGCGGTGATGACTATGTGCAGCAAAAACGTGCATTAGATAAAGGTGTGGATATAGTAATAGCAACGCCTGGTAGGTTAATATCTCACCTTAACTCTGGAGCTATTAATACTGACGAGGTAAAACATCTTATACTTGATGAGGCTGACCGTATGCTGGATATGGGTTTCTATGAAGATATTGTGAAGATCATCAGCTACTTACCTAAAGACAGACAAACACTACTGTTCTCTGCTACTATGCCCCCTAAGATACGTGGTTTGGCAAATAAGATTCTCAATAATCCTGCTGAAGTAAATATTGCTATCTCAAAACCTGCTGAGGGTATTGATCAACGTGCATATATGGTGTTTGATGAGCATAAGGTAGACTTACTTAAGATTTTACTAGAAGAAGGCAAGTACAATAGCATGATCATTTTCGCATCTACTAAAGAGAATGTGAAGAAGCTGGATAAAGAGCTCAGAAAGAAAGAGCTGAAGACTGCAGCGTTTCATGCTGACCTTGAACAAAGAGAGCGTGAGGAGTTGATGAATAAGTTTAAAGCGAAAAAGCTGCCGATACTTATTGGTACCGATGTTTTATCCAGGGGGATTGATGTGGAAGGTATTGATCTGGTAGTGAACTATGATGTACCACCAGACCCAGAAGATTATGTACACCGTATTGGTAGAACAGCGCGTGCGGCAACTACAGGAGTTGCTATCACATTTATAAATAATGATGACCAGGACAAGTTTGCAAGAATAGAAAAACTAATAGAAAGGGATCTGGAAAAGACTCCTAATCCTGAACCTGTGCCTGCTGGACCAGAATATAACCCGAGAAGTAAGCGAAAAAAGAGTAGAAGTAACTACAGAAGAAATAAGTTTAAACGAAACCCTAATAAAAAAGGTTAGTGCTTCATCTCTTAAATACTTGATGGTATGTACGAAGAACGGTTGAAAATATATGATAGCATTATAGCTCTTGTTCCTGATATTGAACGCAAGGGTAAGACAATGCCATATACTTCAGCTAATGGTTATATGTTCACTTTACTAAATAAGGATGGTGAGATAGGTTTTCGGTTGTCAAAAGAAGATGGAAAGGAATTTATTGGCAAGCATGAAGATTCAGGACCATTCATGTCGCACGGAGCAACAATGAAAGACTATGTGCTTATACCTGAGCGACTGTATACTAAAAAGAAAATGCTCACAACTCTGTTGAAGAAGAGTTATGAGCATGTTATGTCTTTACCGCCAAAGCCTACCAAAAAGAAATGATAGCCTATAAGCTCGCTTTAAAAGAGTTGTAACTACCGATTTCCTCATCTTCAGGAATACTTGGTACACAAGCCTTTTGAGCAGCTAAACCTTTAATATTTTCTACTCTGTTATCAGGACTCGGGTGTGTGCTTAAAAACTCAGGTGGAGAAGCCGCACCATCTTGTTCTAATTTTTCAAAGAAAATAGCTGCCCCATCTGCTTCATATCTTGTAGGACATAGATAGTTTACAGAAGACTCATCTGCTTCAGTTTCATTATTTCTACTGAACTTCAATGCTACCAGCTGCGTAGCCACCTCTGAAATAAGACCTTGATCTTGTCCAAGAGCAATGTCCAGTAGTGTTTGTATGCCGTATATCTTAGTAAGCTGTTCTGTAGAATGTCTTTTATCAGCATGAGCCATTTCATGCCCCAATACACCTGCGAGTGCAGACTTGCTATCAAGATATTTTATTAAACCTGTGTATATGTATATATATCCTCCAGGTGTACAGAATGCATTTTGTATATCATCACGCTTTACTATATACAGTTCCCATGCAAACTCGTCTTTGTATGTAACTTGTCCGCTATTGAGTATCTCATTGCGCATGCTATATAGGTAATTATATGCAGTAGCATATGCGTTAGGGTCAAGAATAGGATATTCTTGTGGTTGAGATTGAATTTCTGCATTTACTTGCGCACCGAGCTCTTTATCATCTTGTATTGAGAAGATATTGATACCTCCGCCTCCGCCTTCATTTTTAGAGCAGCCGGCAAACAGCATTGGAGTACATACGATAGCGAGTAAGAATAGCTTTTTCATGCGCAAATAATTTAGATTTCTATAAATATACATCTGTAACAAGGAAATAGGTAATAATGTTCCATACAGTATCTATAGAATGCGTATTTTACAGGATATTGATGGTCGTTTCCTGAACATACGACCAGTAATACTATATCCATGAGTTACGTTACCATACTCACTTTTGCTAATTATCTGGATGCTAGCCCTGTGAAAACCAGGCTGGAAAACGAGGGTATCTCGTGCTACCTGAAAGATGAGCATACTGTGACTGCGGCACCATACCTTGCAAATTATGTAGGTGGTATCAAGCTACAGGTATGGAGAGATGACTATCTTAAAGCTATAGAACTATTAGAGGATGCAGGCTATAAGATAAGTAAGTATCCTGAATACAAACAGCATGGGTTTTGGTACTGGTTCAATGAGCGTACTCGCTCACTACCATTAATAGGTGGTCAACCTGTGTACTTTAGGTTTCTTTATATTTTGATACCTATCTGCCTATTGGCAATATTGTTATTGCTAAGTATATATGATAAAGGATCTTAGAGCAACTATTTTTTGATAGCTGTCATTCTAACTATGTATCCGGTACCATTATGTTTTATACCAGCACTTAGGTCTATTATCTGCTCATTGAGCTCTATCATTTCAAACCCTTTAAATTCATCTAATAGTTCTTCTTTGGATAATAACAGGTCGAGCTCTCCAGGGCCACTGGTATTGTCAGGATGTTCTTTCTTGTGTTGCAAGTGTTGTTTGCAAAACCCTTCTAGTATAACAACGCCGCCAGGCTTTACAAGTTCCGCAACTCTTTTATGAAATGCAGGTCTTAAGTCGCCTGTAAAATGTGCATATATAAGTGCTACAGCGTCAAAAGTGCTGTCAGGATAATCGAAGTCTTGAATAAACGATCCCAGTTTATAATCGACCTTCACGTTATTATCTGCTGCAAGTTTTAGTGCTTTAGTTTGACCTTTGTCACTGATATCGAAGGCAGATACATTCCAGCCTTGTAATGCAGCATATACTGCATTACGACCTTCTCCTTCAGCTGGCATGAGCAGTTTGCCCTTCTTATCGTTATATTCGGCAAGTTTAATTCTGAGGTATTCGTTAGGTGTTACACCGTAAATATATTCGTCAGTATCAAACCTGCTGTTCCAGAAGTCTTTCACACTTATCCGTTTAATTAACTTTTGCTCTTTTCTATTCTTAGTACAATAAACTTAGACATTGGCGTATTACTCTTATCCGCAGTTGTGTCGATTGGTACCAGAACATTGGTCTCAGGGAAGTATGTAGCCGTACAACCTTCAGGTATACTAAATGGAATAATGATAAACTTTCGAGCTACGCGTTCTACACCACCATGATTATTATATAGGTCTACTATATCACCTCCTTTTAAGCCCTCTTTGGCAATATCCTTTTCGTTCATGAATATTACTCTGCGCTCATTAGTAACACCACGATACCTATCATCCAAGCCATATATAGTAGTGTTGAACTGGTCGTGACTGCGAATGGTCATCATGAGATACTCACCTTCCGGAATATTATGGAAGGTAACATCAGCAGTGTTGAAGTTTGCTTTCTTATTCTCTGTATTGAATGTTCCTATTCTTGCACCATTAGGTAGGTAGAACCCTCCCAGTTGTCTTACTCGCTTATTGTAATTCTCAAAGCCTGGTATTACAAGTTCTATATCGTTACGTATATAGTCATAACCTTCTTCGTATAAGTCCCAGTTTACTTTAGAGTTCTTAAGAGTAGCTTTTGCCAGTCCACAAACTATCATTGGCTCACTCATAAACTTATCCGATATAGGCTTAAGGTTACCCTTAGACATTTGGATCACACCCATAGAGTTCTCGCAGCTTACAAATTGTTGAGTTCCGTTCACTATATCCTTATCACTTCTGCCCAATGTTGGAAGGATGATCGCTTCTTCTCCATGTACCAAGTGGCTTCTGTTAAGCTTGGTAGAAACCTGTACCGTAAGCTTACAGTTACGCAAAGCCCTCGCTGTGTATTCTGTATCAGGTGTAGCAGACAGGAAGTTACCTCCCATTGCAAAGAATACTTTAGCCTTGCCTTCATGCATAGCTTTAATACAGTCTACTACGTCATAACCATGCTCGCGAGGTGGTGCAAAACCGTAGGTTTGTTCTATTTTATCCAGTAGGGTTGCTGGTGGCTTTTCAAAGATGCCCATTGTACGGTCTCCTTGTACGTTACTGTGACCACGTACAGGGCAGGTGCCTGCGCCAGGTTTACCTATACTGCCTTTTAGTAAAAGCAGATTAACCACTTCTCTAATTGTATCAACAGCATTTTTGTGCTGTGTCAATCCCATTGCCCAACAAGCAATGATCTTATTTTTATGTTTTATGGCATCTACAACTTCGTTGATCTGAGTCATAGAGATACCACATGCAGCAGCTAATTCATCAACATTGTATTTCTTTACATTGCTGATATAGTCTTCATAACCTGCAGTATTACCCTTGATGAATTCATGATCGAATACAGAGCCTGGATTCTTTTCTTCTTCAGTTATCAACTTAGAAACTATAGCTTTTAGTAAAGCCATGTCTCCGTTTATCTTCACTTGCAGGAAAATATCCGTAAGGCGAGCTTTAATGCCCAGAGCTCCTTTTACCTCTTGCGGATTTGCAAAGCTGATAAGTCCTGTTTCAGGTAGCGGGTTTACTGATATAATAGTAGCGCCATTCTCTTTTGCCTTTTGCAATGCAGATAGCATACGAGGGTGGTTAGTACCCGGATTCTGACCAAGGATGATGATCACTTCAGCCTCATAGAAGTCTTCCAGCTTGACAGAACCTTTACCTATCCCAACGCTTTGGCTCAATGCAACACCGCTACTTTCATGACACATGTTTGAGCAATCTGGTAGGTTGTTGGTGCCGTATTCACGTACAAAAAGCTGGTATAAGAATGCAGCCTCATTACTTGTTCTTCCTGAAGTGTAGAACACAGCTTCGTCTGGATTATTAAGACTATTTAGATGCTGTCCAATTTTATTAAACGCCTCATCCCAGCTTATAGGTTGGTAATGAGTAGCTCCTTTGGGCAAGTACATTGGTTCTGTAACACGACCTTTCTTACCTATTTCATAGTCGGTAAGTTCAGCAAGGTCATATACTGAGTTGTTAGCAAAGAATGCAGGGTCACATTTTTTAGTAGTTGCTTCTTCTGCAATTGCTTTGGCGCCGTTCTCACAATATTCTGCAATAGGAGAGCGATGACCATCAGGGTCAGGCCATGCACACCCCGGACAATCATAACCATCTTTTTGGTTGAGTGCCGCTAGTGCTTTCCAACCACGCATGGCAGGCATCTCACTTAATATATGCTTAGCACTAGATAATACTGCCGGCATGCCGGCAGCCATATCTTTTGGTTTAGTTAGCTTTATTCCTGTAAATGTTTCGGGGTTTTCCGCGTTGGGAACTTTATGCTGCTCGTTACTCATTATTTATTGAATTGTGCTGCTAGTGGGTTCTCATAATTGTCTGACTGATCTTCATCTGTATTATCCAGACATTTAAAATCTTTTTCCAGCAATAAATATAATTCATTACCATCAGCTAAGCTCATGTTAGCATCATAACCTACTTTTTGAGAAGTTGCCCAGTCTTTAGCTTTCGCTTCAGGTATGTACATAGTGATGGTATTATTCACCATATCTGCACTCATTACATCTTTTTCTGTAGCCATAAGTGCATATGTCAGAACAGACGTGCCAAAGTTCGTATGCTCTTCTATATATCCTTTCTCTGCAAACTCGTCTACTTCTGTTTTGGTTAACCTTAGCCTCACTGAGTTTTCTCTAATTCTTATTTTCATATGTATAAAGTGCTACTTAATATAGCTATTGCCAGTATTTTAAAATCAGTTAGTTATTCGTTCTTGTTCAGTATATATATTGAACCTGTCTGCCTTTAGAAACCCGATCAATGTTATACCAAATTCTTCTGCAGTAGCTACAGCCAGGGTTGATGGAGCGCCTACGGCAGCTACTACTTTTATCCCCGCCATAGTGGCTTTTTGTATCAGCTCGAAACTCGCTCGACCACTTAATAATAGTATGTGCTCCTGTAGAGGAATCATATCTTTTTTCAAAGCAGATCCAACCAGTTTATCCATCGCGTTGTGCCTACCTACATCCTCTTGTACTAAGATAATGTTTCCATCAAGGTTAAACAATGCGGCAGCATGAATACCCCCGGTTGCATCAAATGCAGATTGCCTGCTACGTAGTTGTTCCGGTAGTGATTGTATCACTTTTTTATTGACTGTAAAGGGCTTTGCCTTATCGTATATGGTACATTCTGTTTTGATAGCATCTATTGAGGCTTTGCCACATACACCACAACTGGAAGTAGTGTAGAAGTTTCGCTCCAGCTTATTCGTAGCAATAGCCACATCTGGTGGCAACCATACTTGAAATATATGATCTTGTAATTGCTCTGTTTTTTCTATCTGATCAAGGCTTGTAATGATACCTTCTGTAAGTAAAAAGCCTAAAGCTAACTCCTCATCATTACCAGGAGTACGCATAGTGACAGCCAAGTTGCTCTTTGTGCGGGCTTTACCAGATATAAGTCTTATTTCCAAAGGCTCCTCGACAGCCAACAGGTCCTTAACTGTGTGAGCTTCTGTACCTTGTAGCTTAGTTATTACTCTTTCCTGTACAGACTGTGTCATGACACGAAATTACTAAAACTATCCTGTGTTATTTAGCTATAAAGAGATATGCCTTCTTGTAATATCTCATGTATGGTTTCTACAGGTAAGTCCTTGTTAGGGTCAACAGTAAATGTTTTCATTCTTTTGCGATCTCCTTGAACTAGTTGTGGATGTTTCAACAGCTTGCCCTCTACCATTAATATATATGGATGTCGCGTTTTTTTATCTTGCCATAGATAGCATAAAGGCTTTCCATCTATTGTAAAGCAAGGCATGCCATATTTTACAGTTTCCGCAATATTCTTATTATGGTCTAATATAATCTTGCGCAATGCTATGAAGCAGCTTTTATTAGGTTCTGCCTGCTTATCGTAAAATTTATCTATAGCATTCATAGCTGTAAGGTACAAAGCAGCTCGCTTACTCTGCCTACATTTTGATGGCACATCTAATTATTACCTTAATGTTAATCTGAACTTTTGGTACAGATATTGCTTAGGTCTAATAAAACCAACCTTATGCGTAAACCTATAATAATACTATCATCATTATTTCTGTTCAGTACATTACTTCACATCTCATGTTCTAAAAATGATGATGATTGTGGACGAATTGCACGTACAACTTGTTATAAGATGAAGAACGTACAAGCCTTGCCTTACAATTTTTCAAGCGGTCAGATAGTAGCTTCTACCGATACTGTAACGACCTATGATTTCGCTTTACAATTAAATATTGAAAATGAGAGTGTCATGTGTTTGAATAAGAGTAGTTCTTTAAATCTTATAAATACAGCTTATGCCTGTACACCTGTCCCACAAAGTCAGTATAAAGCTGAACTATTAGACTATACTATTAAAAGCGATAAGGCGTTAAATAGTG
This sequence comes from uncultured Flavipsychrobacter sp., assembly GCA_964531655.1. Classification (GTDB taxonomy): domain Bacteria; phylum Bacteroidota; class Bacteroidia; order Chitinophagales; family Chitinophagaceae; genus UBA5543. Next base: position 9,580 of record CAZHDM010000008.1, on the reverse strand, counting down.
ATTTATCTGTTGCAGATGATTTAAAAAAGTACTTTAAAGTTCCCGATGGGAAGAGTACTTTTAGTCTATACGGCTATTTTGATTATCATGCTAACGAACCAAATTATACTCATTATTTAAAGTTTAACTTAAATGTTGTTAACCCAGATGTTTATCAGTTTACTGTAACTTTTATATATGAGGATGGCACCAGAGAGACTGCAACAACAAATCCTGTTCGACTTGTAATGTAAAACTTTATCTAGGTTAGGCTTGTTTGTGAATGATTATTTTGCATCGCAAAGGTTTCTTTAAAGCTTGAATATTTGCAGTAAAAGTGAATATTACCTTAATCCTAATGCGAAACTTTAGTATAAATATTGATTAAATCTTGTAAAACCAATCTCATGCGTAAACCTATAATAATATTATCATCACTATTCATATTCAGTACATTACTACACATTTCATGTTCTAAAAATGACGATGGCTCTATCGGTTGTGAACCTATCCCACAAACAGACTGCTATAAAATGAAGAATGTGCAGGTATTACCTTATAATTATGTTACAAAGAATACTGTTGGAACAACAGATAGTGTTAGAAGGTCCGATTTTGCCTTACAGTTGAATGTGGAGAATGAAAGTGTGATGTGTTTTAATAATAATAGACCTCTTTATTTTATGAATACAGCATACGCTTGTTCACCTGAAGAGCCTAAAAAATATAAAACAAAACTCGTTGATTTTACCATAAAAAGCAATAAAGCTTTAAATAGCAAGTTGCCTGCTGGAGCAGATTTAAGCGGATATTTTTTTCTTGAACGTCCTGAACAGGTAAGATATAGTGATAATTTTGTGTATTACTTTGATTATTATGCTAATGAATTAACTTCTGTTCACTACTTAAAGTTATCTACTAATGATATTGACTCTGGGACATACAGTTTTACTATAACATTTACATATGAAGATGGCACCAGAGAGACTGCAACAACAAATTCTGTTCGAATTGTACGGTAAAACTCTAACTATATATAGTAGACTAGTCTAGCTTTCTAATGGCTATTCGCACATCATTAAGTAGATCTTTTATACCATTTGTGTAGTGGTTGTCTTTAAAGGCATTCTCCATTTGGTTGAGTACATTTTCAAAAGCATGTAACACCAAGCGATCGTTTTTGCCATAGTCCCAAATGGGGTAGAAGCAGTCAATAAAATACTGCTCAAAGCTATGCTTCTGAACGTATATCCTAACATTGTCATCATCATCCTTAAATATATTCTGTGGGTAATGGCAAATGCGGTATGATAGTAAATCAGCTAGTCTGTTAATGCTTAGTATTGCAGTGCCGGGATCGTTTACGCCCGGGCTCAGTGCCTTTACTGCTACTTCGGTTAGCTGTTTACAGCCAAAGTAGGGGTTGCGTGAGATATCTGTTTGTGTTCTATATACATCAGTCAGCATCAATATCCTATTAATGTGTTCTTCAGTAAGCTCTTTTTCAGCTACTACTGTAGCTAGTGGAGTACCTTTGATAAGATAAGTACTTATAGTGTGAGGGAAAGCTATTTTGTAATCGTGTTCTTCACAAAATTCCATCAAAGACTTGAGGGCGAATCCCTGAAAGTAGCCAGACCTGTTTGTGTATATGGTTTGTCCTTCCCAATCAATATCTTCTTTTGTGGTCTCACTTAGTTCTGATGTATAGTTCTCTTGTAAAGAGTCTAATGTGTTGTCATATATCCTGTTAATGATAGTTTCATACTTAACGGACTGTGTGATATAGTGCAGAAAATATATGAAGAGAAATATATCAATAATGGTGAGGAGTATCAGGAAATAAATACTCAAAGAAGGTATATGCAGCCCCGAATCTATATCTCTAATAGTACTCAACAGGCAAAAGGCATATACAATAGTCCCTACATAAAATCCGAGTATAGCTTGATGGTACCTATTGCCGATCATGTTGTCCAGTATTCTATTGGACATATTGACGGCTGCCTGGTTCAGTAGTATCATCACCATAGAAAAGCTGAAAACGGCTAACGAGATAATACCTGCTGCTACAGTGGCTATGATGGTGCGCGCAGTACTGGAGTCTTTTAGGTTCATCCACCTGAAGCTCTCTTTCAGGTCCCGACCTAAATCCGAAAAGTCGAATAGTAGAAAAACGTAAGCTAGTAATAAGAAGCCTAGTGCTATAAGTACAGGATAAAAAGCAATACTGTTAACTATTGTAAAATAGTGTTGCCTGATCCATTTGAAGATTTTCTTTACCATGTGCGTATAGAGTTAATAACAATATAAGCACAATATGGTTGATTGTAGTTATAATTCTTTTATCATCCAGGTTTTACAGGAAAAATGTCCTGTATTGCCCATTGCAGTATCAAGATGAGTAAAACCACTGCGTTCGTATAGTTTGATAGCCTGCAGCATATCTGCAAAAGTCTCCAAATAGCATTGTTTGAAGCCCATTCCTTTTGCTTTACCCAGACAAGTACTCATTAGCTGTGCGCCAATACCTTTACCTCTGGCAGTAGTCGTTAGGAACATTCTTTGCAGTTCGCAAGTATACATATCTACATCGTCAAGAGGCGCTATTCCTGAGCCACCTAACACAACACTGTCTTCTAAGGCTATGAAGTATGCTTTATTGGGTACCGTAAAGTGACTATACATATCATCCAGATACGGATCTACATATACAGTTCCTTGTAGATCAATATCAAAATCTTCCAGGCTGCTACGTATGATGCGAGCAATGTCTTTATTGTGCTCAGGCTGTATCTGTACTATTTGAATCAACGTTGTTTGTTTATTTTATCCAGTAAATGGTCCATACCTATAAGCTCAGCACATGTAGCTACTGCAGTAATACTTACCCCAAGTACACCGTGTAAGTTTACATTTTGTCCAGTGAGTAGCAGGTTAGGTATCTTGGTGCGTGTAGGTATCGTAGTTTCGTTAGGTTTGGTTACGTCTTTTAATATTCCATATAACGAACCTAGGGGTGTGCCTGTATAGTCTCTGTAGGTGAGGGGAGTAGCAGCTTTTGTAGCTATAATGTTTCCTTTCAATTCAGGTACCCTTTCATAAACTTTGCTAAGCAAAACCTCATTCTTGCTTGCTTTAAACTCCTCATATGATGGGCCTCTGTCGCTAGCTTGCCCTGTACGATTATAGCTTTCACTCCACGGTGCTACTTCTTTATAATACATGTAGCTGAGTATAGAAACACTCTCTGCAAAACCTATATTCTTTTTGTCTTCTGTGTAGAAGACAGCATAGTTAGCAGGCCAGTTTTCAGGTTGGTGCTCAATAGCTGTCCATGAATCATGTGTAGCATTCCAATAGAGGTTACTGTGTTGCATGGGTACTGAACAAGGTTTTAAAACTGCATTCAGCATGTAGGTAGATGCGGTTTGTTCCAAGTTGCTGATTCTTTTACGGTATGCCGGGCGAATCATCTTACTGTCTAAAATAGACAGTAGTACTTCAGGATGTATGTTAGCTATGAACTGTTTGCCATGTATCTCCTCACCACTATCAGTTTTAGCACTGACTATAACTCCATCTTTTTCTATTAACTGTGTTACTTCTGTATTGCGTATGATCTTACCACCATAGTGCTGTAGTTCTTGCCATAAGAACTTTGCAATCTGTGAACTACCGGGTAATACTTTGTGGCTACTATGTATGTAACTTTCTGTAACTAGCGCATGCAGGTAAAATGGTGTGACATCTTTTTTGCCTGCATATAGAAGACTGTTTCCAGTTAAAACCTGCTGCAGTTTTTTATCGCTTGTGATATTTGCAATAGCACCAGTGACTTCTTTACTATTAACTGCTGACTTTTCGTTAGCATCTCCCTTACGCAGTCTGTATAGCGGAAAGTGATCACCTACATTGACTATCTCTTGAATATATTTTTGTAATGACTCTCGTTCTTCAGGAAAGTACTCAGATAGTTGATCAACAAAGTTCTCTTTACCTTGTGCCAGCGGATATTGAGTTTCGTCATTCCCGAATGCTACTTTATCAAAAGCGTTATGGTCATACTCTTGTAGGTTCAGTTTGTCATATATGCCTGCATATTTGAAAATAGTACTAAGGGTATGCCCCTCTCCAAGTCCGCCTATATAATGTACGCAGCTATCAAAAACTTTCTTGTTTAGCGAGAAGGTTTGTAAGCATCCTCCTATTTGTTTATCCTTCTCTATGACGCAGACATGCATACCCTCTTTAGCCAGCATAACAGCAGAAAGCAGGCCACCTAGACCTGCTCCTACTATAACAATATCATATGTCTTATTTGCAGACAATAAATCAACTTTTACATCATTTCTTTTATGTCTTCCATGATGCGTTTAGCAATATTCTCAGACGTAGTCTCAGAACCACTCTCAGCATAGATACGTATGATAGGCTCTGTATTTGATGGACGTAGATGTACCCAGTCCTTGTCAAACTCTATCTTGACGCCATCTTCAGTATTTATAGGTTGGTTCTTGTATTTGTCTTTTATCTTCTCAAAAATGCTATTCAGGTCTATATCTTCGCTCAAAGAGATCTTATTCTTTGAGATAAAATAGCTAGGGTAGGTATTGCGTAGTGCTTTTATACTTTTATCACTTTTAGCTAGATGTGTTAAGAATAGTGCAATACCTATAAGCGCGTCACGGCCATAATGCATTTCAGGAACAATGATACCTCCGTTACCTTCTCCACCTATAACTGCATTAACCGCCTTCATTTTCTTCACAACATTTACCTCACCTACAGCACTTGGTGTGTATTCTCCACCATGTTTTTCAGTCACGTCTCTTAATGCTCTGGTAGAGGACATGTTAGAAACGGTGTTTCCTTTTTTGTTAGAAAGTACATAGTCGGCAACCGCAACCAATGTATATTCTTCGCCGAACAGGCTACCATCATCACAAACAAAACAAAGCCTGTCAACATCAGGGTCTACTGCAATACCTAAATGAGCATTCTTCTTTTCTACAGTATTACAAAGCTCTGTAAGGTTCTCAGGTAAAGGCTCCGGATTGTGAGCAAAATTACCTGTAACCTCTTCATTTATAACCGTTATATCATTTACACCTAAAGCTTCTAGTAAAGGTGGCACTGATATAGCACCAGTTGAGTTTACAGCATCAAGCACTATGTGAAACTTCTTTGCTTTAATAGCATCTACATCTACCAGTGGATGTTGGAGTATAGCGTCTATATGCTTTTGTATATAAGTATCGCCTTCTGTTAAGCTTCCTAGTTTATTTACTACAGCATAATCATGTTCGCCCTTGTCTGCATAATCCAGTATCCATTGTCCATCCTCAGCACTTAAGAACTCACCAGTACTGTTTAATAGCTTTAACGCATTCCATTCTTTAGGATTATGGCTTGCCGTAAGTATGATGCCACCACCTGCATTTTCCATGGTTACAGCCATTTCTACCGTAGGTGTGGTACTAAGTCCGAGGTCTACCACATCAAAACCACAACCTTGTAGTGTTGCAGTAACCAGGTTGCGTACCATGGCGCCAGACATACGACCGTCTCTGCCTATTACTATTTTATTGTTATCTGTGTTGTTGCTTACCCATGCAGCATATGCTGTGGTAAATTTTACAACATCTATCGGGGTAAGACCTTTCCCGGCAGGACCACCAATAGTACCTCTGATACCGGAAATAGATTTAATTAAAGACATATCAAACTATTGTGTTTCAGGTGCTAATATAATGGAATAAAAAACTACTGTAGAGTATTGAACTATTGTTTTTCTAAATGTCACATTAGAAGCCGATTGGTAAGTATATACAGCCAGATATGAATTTTTACACTTTATAAAGATTTGTTCTTTATTCTTTAGCCTTGAAAATTATTACTTTGTAAAAATTGTAACAAAACCATATCCAAAATGCAAAAAGCTTTAAAACGATTTATTGTAAATACAATACCTCTTGCCCTCTTTTTATTATTAGGGCATATAGGTACTGCACAAGACCTCAACGAGAAAATTCCTATTAACCCTGATGTTACTGTTGGTCAGTTTGACAATGGGCTTACTTACTATATACGTCCTAACAAAAAGCCTGAGAACAAGGTGGAGTTAAGACTTGTAGTAAATGCAGGGTCTATTCTTGAGGACGATAAGCAACAAGGTTTGGCTCACTTTCTGGAGCATATGAACTTTAATGGTACTAAGAACTTCGAGAAAAATGAAGTGGTTAGCTACTTACAGTCAATAGGTGTAGAATTCGGTGCTGACCTGAATGCTAATACCAGTTTCGACCAGACTATTTATATACTACCAATACCTACTGATAAAGAAGGCAATCTGGATAAAGGTTTTCAGATATTAGAAGACTGGGCACATAATGCATTGCTTACAGAAGAAGATATAGATGCAGAAAGAGCTGTAGTGCTTGAAGAGAGTCGTAACAGTAAAAGTGCTAACATGCGTATGCTACGCCAGTACTTACCAGAGCTGATGTCTGGCAGTAGGTATGCTGAAAGGCTGCCTATCGGTAAGGATGAGATACTGAAGAAGTTCAGATACGACCATCTACGTCGTTTTTATGCTGATTGGTATCGTCCTGACTTGATGGCTGTAGTTGTAGTAGGTGATATAGATAAGGAAACGGCAATGAACTACCTTAAAAAACACTTTGCTACGCTTAAAATGCCTGCTAATCCTAAGGAAAGATTTTCTGTTCCTGTTGAGCCAAGAACAGAGCCCGGTGCAATGGTAGTGACTGATAAAGAAGCTACCAACTATCAATTGCAGCTTATATTCCCTTCTACAAAATCGCCAAAAGAGGTGGAGGTAAAAGACTATAGAGCAACCTTGGTAAGAGGTTTGATGCTACAGGTGCTTAATCGTCGTTTACGAGACCTTTCAAGAAGTAGCGAACCTCCGTTTGCTTATGCTGCTATAGGTGTAAGTGGTTTTGCCAGAGGGTATGAAAGTCTAGCAGGCTATACAGGCTTTGGTGCAGGAGAGTTAGAAAAGGCACTGATGGCACTTACAGCAGAAATGAAAAGAGCTGTTGAGTATGGCTTTACAGAAACAGAGATAGATCTTGCTAAAAAGAATATGCTCAGCTCGATAGAGAACTCTTATAAAGAGCGCAACAATACAGAGAGCAGCGCAATGGTAGGGGAGTTGATCAGAAACTATCTCGAGGATGAACCAATACCAGGTATTGAAAAGGAGTATGCTTACTATAAGAAGTTCGTTCCTGAGATCACAGCTGAGGAGCTATTGAAAGAGCTGAACTATTTAGTAAGTAACAAGAACACCTTTACGCTGGTTACTGGTCCGGAAGCGGGAAAAGACAAGCTACCTACTTCGGAAGAGCTTATTGCTATGACTCAAAAAGGCTTTGCTCAGAAAGTGGAAGCTCCTAAAGAAGAAAAGGTGCTAACAGAAATACTAGCAGAAAAACCACGCGCAGGTAAGGTGGTTTCAGAGGAGAGGGTAGACGGTTTAGATGCTCAGACTTTTACATTGAGCAATGGTGTGAAAGTGACAGTTAAGCCTACGGAATTCAAATCTGACGAGATCATACTGACTGGTGTGAAAAAAGGTGGCTCTAATAACTATGGTGCAGAGGATATCAATGATATAAGATATGCTACAAGTGCTGTAGCTTCTATGGGCTATGGTCGTTTTTCTCCTACTCAATTAGAAAAGGTGTTATCTGGTAAAAGTATAAGTGCAGGTGCAGATATTGGAGAGATATCCAACTCAGTATCAGGTAGTAGTACTGTTGATGATCTGGAATATATGCTACAACTGCTATACTTAAAGCTTACATCGCCACGCATTGATAAAGAGCTATTTGAAGCTTATACCAAGAAGCAGAAGATGCAGTTGCAGTTCTTATCTGCTAACCCTCAGGTATCATTTATTGATACGGTATTCACTACTATGTATGGCAACAACCCTTTAGCACCATCTCCGATACCTAAGCCGTCACACTTTGAGAAGTTGGATATGAACAGGGCTGTAGAGATATACAAGAAAGAGCTTAGTTCGGCAGATGGTTACCATTTCTATATAGTTGGTAATGTAGATATTGACAAATTCAAGCCTCTAATGGAAACTTACCTTGGAGGTCTGCCACAGCTTAAGAAAGAGCCAAACTATAAGGATAACGGTGTAAGGCCGATACCAGGCGACCATAAGCTGGTATACTACAAGGGTACAGAAGCTAAGAGCTTTATTCTGGATATTACACAAGGTGAGGCGCCATTCTCCGAAGATTTTGTGCTACATGTTCAAGCATTATCTGAGATATTGAATATCAGAGTTATAGAAGAGTTACGTGAAAAGCTAGGTGGTATATACGGCGGTGGCTACAGGGCTGATGTATCTAAAGAACCTTATGAGAACTACTCTATAGGTTTGCAGCTACCGTGTGGTCCTGAGAATGTAGATAAGCTTCTTACTGCTGCTGACGAGGTGGTGAAAGAGATTATAGCTGACGGTCCTAAAGCTGAGGATCTGCAAAAGGTGAAAAGCCAGTGGCATGAACAGCATCGTGAGCGTTTGGAGAAGAATAGTTATTGGTCTAATAAGCTAGAACAAATACTATTCTGGAACTGGAGTAAGGATCATGTATTGAAGTATGATGAGTGGATAGATAAGCTAACTGTAAAAGATATTCAGACTACTGCAAAAACAGTCTTTAATAAGGGAGATAAGTTTACTGCAGTATTATATCCAGACTCTGAGAAGAAGTAGTATAATTTGCATCTTGCAGATACTAAAAAAGTCATACCCAACGGTATGACTTTTTTTTATGGTAGTTCGATTGTGATTTGCTATTTGCCTTGCCCTAATAGTTGCTCCAGTTTCATGTCGTATTCCTTCTTGGGATCACTGTCTGTAGGTAGGGTAGTTTCATTAGGAACGAAGATGACTTTTCCGTCGTCCAGGTAGTTGTTTTCTTCAAAGAAATGTACGGTCATTTTAGCTAGTTGCTCCACATACTCTTGTTGCTTTTGTTCAGAGCTGTTGTATAGGCTCTTTGATCCTAGGGTAACTGTTACGTCTTGGCGCTCCTGGATGTTGATGCCGATATACCTTACACCGGGAATTACTTTGCCAATAGAGTCTTTCATCTCTTCTTCAAGAGGGGAGTTGGGTTTAAGGTCCTTGCAGCCTGTATTACTTGTCAAAGCCAATGCTGCAGCTATTATTATGATTGCGTTCTTTATCATGATACGTTGTAGTTATGTGTATTCTCAAATATAATGAATGCAGCGGCAACAGCTGACTTCAAAAAAAGTTTAGAAATATTTTAAAAAGATTTTGCTGGTATGAAAAAGACGTTTACCTTTGCACTCCCTTCACAGAAAAACGGTTTAGTTCTTTGCTTTTAATGGTGTTGTTTTCGCAGTAAGATTTTACAAATGTGGATAACTAAAAACAAGAAAAGTTTTGCTGATAAAAAGATAACACATACCTTTGCGCCGCACTTCGCAGGAAGTTAATACAGAGGTAACAAAAAGTTCTTAAAATAGTAACGGTAAAAGGCAGGATTGGCTGCGAAGATAGAGGTTCAAATCCTTATTTACT
>CAZHDM010000007.1:0-187900 GCA_964531655.1 uncultured Flavipsychrobacter sp. | reverse complement strand
AGATGTAGTATACACAGCTACTCAGGAATAAGAAATTTTGTCTCTCTCGTTATAATGGAGCGGTACTTCTGTACTGCTCCTTTTTTATTGTATGAGCATACCAGTTTTTGTTAATCAGTTGTTAACGACTTGTAAACCGATAGTTAACAGGGCTGAAAAAGTAGTTTAGGTAAAAGTATTAAAGCCACCTTAGCATTCTCTATACAGAGCATATAGAGGAAAAGAGAAAACTAACTGTTCACCACATTTTATTAGAAATATAGGGGAGAATTTCAAAAGACATTTTTTGTATTAAATACTGTACGTAGATAAGATTTTTAAAGAGTCTCTCTCTTATCCCTTATATACGGAGGCTCTGTCTAGGGCCTCTAATTTTTTTAACTCAGATTGTATTATATAGTAAAAAGCCTCTTATCAACGATAAGAGGCTTTTGTATAATTGAGTTTTTATAAAATTACATTTGCTTATCAGCAACTAAGTGGATATCCAAGTTTACTTCAGGACGGATAAATTTATCGCCTAAGCTTTCGTCGTTACCGTAAACCATGTTCCAGTTAGTACGATCGATGTTGAAGTTAGCGTCAGCTGTAACTTTATCACCGTTCATCTCAACTTTAGCAGGGAAAGTGATGCTTTTAGTAACACCTCTTAGTGTAAGGTTACCAGTGATCATGTGAGTAGCATCTTTCATTTTAAGATCTTCAGTGTTCTCAACACCTTCTGAAATAGAAGTGATCTCGAAAGTACCGGTTGGGTATTCTTCAGCTTTAAAGAAGTCCTCACTTAATAAGTGACCTTGTAATTTTGCGTTGTATTCATCGTTTTGATCATCAGGTTGTAATGATTTGATGTCAATAACGAAAGAACCACCTTCGATAGCTGATTCTGAAACAACAAGTGTACCGTTCTCAATTTTGAAGGTACCATGATGCTGTCCAACAGGCTTAGTACCTATCCATTCTACTGATGATTCTTCAACATTAGCAGTATAGTCTACACCTGTAGCATTTTCAACTTCTTGAGCTTCAGCAGTTTCTGCGCTGTCTGCATCAGGAGCATCCTGACAAGAGGTAACTAGTAGAGCTCCTGCAACAATCGGGAATAATAATTTTTTCATGTACATACATTAATAGTTTAAGTGCAAATATAAGTTTGTTGGTTTTACGCAATTGTTAACTTGCGCTAAGATTTATTTATAATGCTATAATGAAAACCATAACAGCCAACGTATTAAAAAGTTGGATAGTAGAAGAAAAAGAATATGTGCTGATAGATGTACGAGAAGATTGGGAACACCAAGCTTATAGTATTGGTGGTACTAATATTCCATTAGGAGAGATCATGCTGCATAAAAATACCTTGGATAGAGAGAAGCCCACTATTATATATTGTGAGAAAGGTATAAGAAGTGCTATAGCTATACAGAGGCTGGAAGCCTCAGGCTACAATAATCTCATTAATCTGGAAGGTGGGATGAGTAAGTGGCGTCAGGAAGAAGCTAAGTAGTAATATCTTTCAAAAGCTCTAAGTGAGACTCTTGTTTAGTCACTGTAAGCTTATGATGCATACCCAGAGTTAGCGTATGGTTTATATCCATATGACCTGATGGGAAGTTAAAGCATACAGGGTAGCCATAGTCTCTTACCTTATCCAGAATAATATCTTCCACATGCTGCCCGAACGGACGCTCTGTATCTTCCATTTCTGTAAAGCCTCCGATCACTAGCCCTCTGAGGTCTTTGAGCTTACCGGCCCTTTTAAGCGTCAGCATCATTCTATCTACTTTATAGAGATGCTCGCCTACATCCTCGATAAATAATATCTTGCCTGTAGTATTGATGTCTGATGCTGAACCAACCAAATGTGACAGTATAGCCAGGTTACCCCCAACTAGAATACCTTCTGAGGTTCCTTCTATATTATGTTCAGAAGCTGTAGCATGATAATGAAGAGATGTTCCAGTAAGTGCAGCATAGAACTTTTTGATATGATCTGTATTTATAGTGTCAGGTTGAAAAGCCCAGCACATAGGACTATGCAGTGTAGGTATCAGTAAGTTGTTGTGAATATGGTTGTGTAATACCGTTATGTCACTAAAGCCACATATCCATTTTGGGTTGAGTTGAAACTTAGTCCAATCAATATCATCTATTATCCTGCTCATACCATAGCCGCCTCTGCCCATAAGTATAGCATCTATTGTAGGATCGTCCAGCATGTCCTGCAAATCAGTCAGACGTTCTACATCAGTACCTGAAAAGTAATTGTATTCATTACCTACGGTCTTTCCTACTTTCACTTCAAACCCCCAAAGCTTAAGTGCTTCTATAGCAAAACTTATGCGCTCATAAGAGACATATCCTGATGGGCAGGTTATGCCAACTACGGAACCTCTTTTTAAATATTGCGGGTGCTTTATCATCTTGTTTACCATAATCCTATATGTACTTTATCCTCAACTACTTTTACCGGATATGTTTTTAATTTATATCCCTCTCCACTAGTGTTTCTACCATTTGCAGGGTCAAACCTGTATTTGTGTAAGGGGCAAACTATTCTGTTTTGAGCATCTACCCATCCATCACAAAACTTAGCTCCAGCATGCGGGCATGTTGCAGCCATAGCATATATAGTTTCATTCTGCTTTAGCAGACACACTACCTTACTATCAACATTTACTTCAACAGGTTTGTTGTCTTCAAGTGCCGTTACAGAAACAGTTTTAACAATGTGCCAATTATATATCATCTTCTTTCAGCAAAAAAGTCTTTCATTAACTGTGCACACTCGCTAGCCAAAACATTATTGGTAAGTGCTGTTTTAGGATGAAAAGGCCAGTTCTCTCCCACTGTTTTACGATAACCATTCTTAACATCCTCTGCACCATATACTATTCGCCCGATCTTCGACCAGTATAACGCACCGCAACACATAAGGCAAGGCTCTATAGTTACATACAAGGTTGCCTCTGTAAGATATTTACTGCCCAGCATATTGAATGCTGCTGTTAGTGCTATCATTTCGGCATGAGCAGTGCTATCGTTCAGTTGCTCTGTCTGATTATGACCACGAGATATGATCTTATCACCCCAGGTCACTACTGCACCAATAGGAATTTCTTTTGCCTCATATGCAAGTGTTGCTTGTCGCAAAGCTTGCTTCATAAAATAGTCGTCATCAAACATAACTGTACTGATAGGTAGCTAAGATATGAAGGCAAGTGAATAAAACCTGACTTTTAGCGCTATCTGAGTAAGTATAAGTATGAAAGTTTAGAGTGTTATTCTTTGTTTTTAGTATCCATAATTATAGTAACCGGTCCATCATTTACCAAGTAGACTTTCATGTCAGCACCAAAGGTTCCTGTTTTCACCTCCTTGCCAATAAGTGTTGATAGTTGCTTTACGAAATATTCGTACAAAGGAATAGCTTGAGGTGGTTTTGCAGCTTTTATGAAAGAAGGTCTATTTCCTTTTTTATAAGATGCATGTAATGTGAACTGACTAACAACTAATACCTCACCATTAATAGTTTTTATATCATAATTCATCATACCCTCATCATCAGAAAAAACGCGCAGACCCGTTATCTTTTTACATAACCAATCAACATCTTCTTCTGCATCTTCGTTTTCTATGCCTAACAATATCATATAGCCTGTACCGATGGAGGACTTAATACTTCCTTCTATAGTAACACTAGCTTCTGATACTCTTTGTATAACAACACGCATACCGCAAAAGTGCAAATGATTTTGGATATTGCATATTATAAGCTGTAATGAAGGAGGTTGCTACAACAGAAAGATTAGTATTAAGAGAATTCTCACTGGAGGATGCTCCAGACTTCTATGAGCTTAACCTAGACAAAGAGGTAATGAAATATACTGCTGATCGTGTGTTCCAATCGATAAAAGAATCGGCAGATCTGATACATAGTTATAAGGAGTATGAGAAAACAGGTTTTGGCAGGTGGACAGTAGTACTTAAAGAAACTGATGAAGTGCTGGGATGGTGTGGGTTGAAATATATTACTTCTGTAGATGAAGTAGATTTGGGGTATAGGTTGAAAAGAAAATATTGGAACAAAGGCTATGCTACAGAAGCTTGTAATGCTTCTCTCGATATAGGTTTTAATCAGTATGGTGTTGGTTTGATCGTTGGTAGAACCATGACGGATAATGCAGCCTCGCGTAGAGTATTAGAGAAGATAGGTATGACCTATTGGAAAGAATTTGACTTTGAAGAACACCCAGGTGTATATTACCGCTTGTTCAAAGAAGACTATTTAAATAATATATAATGGGTGTAATACTGGAAACAGAACGATTAATTTTAAGAGAGACTGTAGTGGAAGATGCACCTGATCTATACGAAATGGATGCTGACCTAGAAGTGCAGAAATATACAGGTGATGTGCTCCCCACTTCTGTTGAGGATATCTTCGAAAGAATAAGTAACTATGTTGACTATAAAAAGTATGGGTATGGCAGATGGACGACTGTCTTGAAGAATACAAATGAAATAATTGGCTGGTGTGGGTTGAAGTACATGGATGATATTAATGAAGTAGACCTGGGTTATCGTTGGAAGCCTAAGCACTGGGGTAAAGGTTATGCTACCGAGGCGAGCTTGGCTTGTTTGGAATACGGCTTTAATGAATTGAAGCTTGACCAAATAGTGGCACAGGCTATGGAAGAAAATATCGCATCTATAAGAGTGATGGAAAAGATAGGGATGACCTACTGGAAGCAACTACAGACAGAAGAAAATCCGGGTTTGTTTTATAGAATAGTAAAAGAAGATTTTAGATAATGTACGGTATAAATGAAACTATAGCAGCTATTGCAACGCCTCCCGGAGAGGGCGCTATCGGTATCATCAGATTGAGCGGTGAGCAGGCAATAAGTATAGCAGATAAAATATTTAAAGGAAAAGCATTATCGAAGCAAGCTACACATACGATACATTTTGGCAAGATAGTGGATGGTGATGAGGTGGTAGATGAAGTAGTAGCGTCTTTATATAAAGGACCTAAAAGCTATACAGGCGAGGATGTGGTAGAGATCAGTTGTCATGGTTCTCAATATGTTTTAGAAAGAGTGCTTAATCTGTGTCTGAACAATGGAGCACAGTTAGCAAAGGCAGGTGAGTTTACACAACGTGCATTTCTAAACAATAAAATGGACCTGACTCAGGCAGAGGCTGTGGCTGATCTTATAGCCAGCCATTCCGGCGCGGCACACAAGGCGGCTATCCATAATTTGAGAGGAGGCTTTAGCGAAGAACTAAAAGAATTGCGTGAACAGTTGATACAATTCAGCGCATTATTAGAATTGGAGCTAGACTTTAGCGAAGAGGATGTAGAGTTTGCAGACAGAACAAAGTTCTATGAATTGATCAAGGTACTTACTGCTACTACAGAAAGACTTATTAGCTCTTTTAGTCTGGGCAACGTGATCAAGAGAGGAGTGAGTGTAGCTATAATAGGTAAGCCTAACGCTGGTAAAAGTACATTACTCAATGCACTACTGAATGAAGAGCGTGCCATTGTAAGTGATATAGCAGGTACTACAAGAGATAGTATAGAAGAGGTGCTTAATATAAATGGTATTCTATTCAGGCTGATAGATACTGCAGGCATCAGAGAACACACAAGCGATATAGTAGAGACCATGGGTGTTCAGCGCAGCAGAGATATCATGAGCAGAGCAGACATAGTAGTATACCTGTTTGATGTGAATGAGGAAACACAAGAAATGCTTGACGAGCAAAAAGCTGTGTTTGATAAAGAAGGCATGAAGTATATACTGGCAGGTAATAAAACTGACCTTGCGGATAAAAAGTTTGGTAACGAAGTGCTTTATATCTCTGCCAAGAATAAAGAGTATATAGATGAACTAAGACTAGCTTTATATAACGAAGTAGTACAGGGGCAGGTAAGTACAGAGGGTACCATAATTACTAATGCGAGGCACCACTCCTCTTTGCAAGAAGTATCCAGATCATTAGAAGAAATAAAAGCAGGGTTGGATAACAATATCAGCGGCGACCTGATAGCTCTTGATGTCCGCAGGTGCCTACACTACTTAGGCGAGATAACCGGGCAAGTAACAACAGAAGATAAGCTTGACTACATTTTTAGTAAGTTCTGTATCGGGAAGTAGTTCAATATCAACTGCACCAATTTAATACAGTTGGTGCAGCTTTTGTTAGTCTACTTCTCTAAACTTTTCATCGCCACACATTCTTACAACTTTTGGAAGGAATGTGCCTACTACATCTACTAGATCTATTTGTGCATCCATAACCTGATGAATGTCTTTATAAGCTTCTGGTGCTTCGTCTAAGCCCGAACCAATCAACTCAATACCCTTTTCTACTAAATGCTCTCTTACGATATTAGCATCTAGTGTATTCTTAGCTCTTGTTCTGGACATGGCTCTGCCAGCACCATGTGATGCAGAGTTGACAGATAAAGTTTCTCCTTTTCCTCTCACGATAAAACCAGGTGCAGTCATGGAGCCTGGTATTATTCCTAGTACACCCTTACCTGCTGGAGTTGCTCCTTTTCTATGAACAACCAAATCATTGCCGTATTCATCTTTTTCTTTCCATGCAAAATTGTGATGGTTCTCCACCATTGCTATTGGAGTGGTCCTTAGCCCTACAGCCATCCGCTCGTGTATTTGGTGATGACATGCAGAAGCATAGTCGCCGGCAAGTGTCATCGCTAACCAGTACTCTTGACCAGCTTCAGTATCTAAGTCTAACCAGGCAAGATGTTTCGCTTCGTCAGGCAGCTTGCAAAGTTCTTTAGCAAGTTTTGTATAATGGTTGGCAATAGTAGCCCCTAAGCCTCTGGAGCCTGAATGAGACAATAAGGATAAATATCTTCCCGGTATTATTCCGAACTCGTTATAGGGGTCTGTTATCTCTATGATTCCAAACTCAACGAAATGGTTGCCACCACCTGATGTTCCTATTTGTTTGAATGCCCTTTCTTTTAATCCTCTAATCACCTCAATTTCATCAAACAAAGAGTTTGACAAAACTTCATGCTCCCTTGGCTTTTTAAAAGTAGCTCTACCAAACTGAGTATTATTCTTCAACATTTTTTTCAACTCATTGGTATTTGTATGAATAAACTCAGCTGGTATGTCATATATAGACATACACATTCTACAGCCAATATCTACACCTACTCCATATGGTATCACAGCATTTTCTGTGGCTAATACACCGCCTATAGGTAGCCCATAGCCTTGATGAGCATCGGCCATAAGTGCACCAGATTTTGCTATCGGTAGTCGCATGGCGATTTCCATCTGGTCTATGGCTCCCTGCTCAATTCCTTCTATACCATATGTTTTATAAGGTACCCCCTTATCTCGAAGTGGGAGTATTAATTCCTTCTGCGTAGGCTTTAGAAGCTCAGTTGCGATAGCTGATAATTTTTCGTCTTCTATATAGTCATTGGGGCTTTTCAGAACAGCAGTCAATAATTCCTCTGTTTCAGTTTGTTCGCTATCCGAGTAGTGTGTTTTCACAGTATTTAATACTATTCCAACAATTGCTCCCTCAGCGTACCCTAATGCAATTACATCTTTTCCTTTTAGTTCCATTATTATTTATTAAGAATTCGGAGATGGCAGGGGTGCCCTATTGCACCCCCGGCATCCATTAGCTAAAAAGTGTCTTCATTTGATCGATTATCTGATTGCCACCAGAAAGGGAAATGCTATTAATTCTTTCTGCAATTTTCTCTACGTATTCCATTTCTTTTAACTTAAATAACATTGGGTTTTCTTCCATCATTTTAGCGGTATTAAGCTGGCTTCTTGCAGATGCTGTTTCTTCTCTTCTTGATATCACGTTGGCTTGCGCTTTTTTTTGTGCTATCAAAACCTGATTCATGATATCTTTTACATCCCCTGGCAAGATGATGTCTTTGATACCACAGTTGCTTACTTCCACGCCCAGGTCCGCTGCTTTTGCCTTAGCTGCTTTTTGAATAGCAGAGCTTATTTCATCTTTCTGTTCCAACAACTCATCTAATGTGAATGTGCTGGTATACTCTCTCACAATTAGTTGTATTGTGACATATAGTTGCTTTTCGAAATCCTTATTTTCTACAACAGCTTTGTTGATATCCACGACTTTATATTGTGCTTCGAAGTTCAATCTTATCGCAGCCTTATCTTTTGTCAATATCTCCTGACTTGAGATCTCCATTCTAGTTCTCCTTAAGTCTACTTTCTCCACTGCAATAGATGTAGCATTTTTCCAGAATAGATATCTACCACTGCTTAACTCTTTTTGAAATTTATTGTCAACATACAATAATCCTTTCTCGTATGATGCTACAGTACAGATTCTTATATAGTTAACCAATAAAGGATTACTCAAGATAGCTTTGTCTATGGTATCAGATATTTGATAGTTAGTTAAATCGACTTTAGTGAACGTATAGTCTCTAACACCTTTCCAGTATACATATTTACCAGTTACTAAGACCTCTTTTAAGTTGCCTTCATAGTATCTCAATGCTATCTCATTATCTTTTACATCTACTACTTTTAGCATTTCAGACAACTCAGGGTCTTCTAGTAATATATTCAACTCTACATCGCTAATGAATCTTTTAGCCATATCATATACTGTCACAGTCTCACCAAATAACAACCAATGTACACCAGCAGTTATTACTCTTTTGTAGTCTCCATTCTTATAAACTAAGCCTGCATTTCCTGTGTTAATTCTAACCCTTTTCATAATATTTGGTTTTAGCGTTTTGTTATTATTCATTTTTTAAAAAAAGAAGCAGAGGTTCAAATCATCTTCACAAAGCGGAGCTATCGTTTAGTATTAGCGCGTTGTGTTAGTTTGTATGATGTTGTCATTATAAGTGAGTTCTGAATTGTCGAACTTTATAAGACGCACACAGAAAGTAACTCAACTAACTCATACGGTATCCCGAACCTCAAGGCTTGGTTTAGATTGTTTCATCGCTCCTTACCGGAGCTGAAGAAACCGATTTTTACTCTGCCTCTTTCGATGGTCATTTTTAAAAGTGACCAGCTTCATGTACACACACCTAAAGTATGCGAGTTGCTCTACCCGACTAAGCTACATATGGCTTTTGGCCATAGGGCAGGATTCGAACCTGCGACACACTCGGTTTGCTACTCTAACCATTTGAGCTATACTGAACCTAATCAGCAGTAGGAATCGAACCTACAACCTGCAAATTATAGTGGATGCAAAGCAAAAGTTAAGCAGCATATTACTTCCTACCAGAGCAATACTATGGTGCTATACAAAGCACTCATCAGGGCCCACTATCACTTTTATACCCGTGGAGATAAGAGGATTTGAACCTCTGACGACGCTGGACTTCAACCAACCGCTCTACCAAGCTGAGCTATATCTCCATATTTTAAAGAACTTCTTATTCTGTTGTTTTGACTAACGCTGCAATCAATCAACAATGTAAAGGTGAAACACAACTGCGCAGTCTTTTTGCGTAGTAAAAATTATTTTCTAATTTTCTTCAAATTTTTCTGAAAATCTTAAATAGCAACTGGTGCCGGTAACTCGAAATGCCCTTATACGTTACAATACAATAGATAAATGTCTCCAAAATAGATTACGGAAATGGACGCTAGAGGATCTGGTAAATGCATGCTCTGACGCTCTGTATGAATATGAAGGAATAGATAAGGGTGTGAGTAAAAGAACGGTACAGATGGATTTGCAGATGATGAGGAGTGAGCGCTTAGGTTATAATGCACCGATAATTGTAGTAGATAAAAAGTATTATACCTATGAAGAAGAAAACTACTCAATAACTAATATACCTCTTACAGACCAAGATTTAAGAAAGCTTACCGAAGTAGTAGATATCTTAAAACAGTTTAAAGGGTTTACACACTTTAAAGAGCTGAGTAGTATGGTGCAGAAGTTGGAGGATAAAGTACACACTTCTAAAACCCAGGAGCGCTCTATTATAGATCTGGAAAAGAACGAACATCTAAAAGGCTTAGAGTATATAGATCCTATATACAATGCTATACTCAACAAAAAGTGTATAGAGGTTACTTATCAATCGTTTAAGGCAAGAGGTGAGAGTAAATTCCTATTTCATCCATTCCTTCTAAAAGAACACAGGAATAGATGGTTTGTATTAGGAGATCGTGATAAACGTTCTGAAAGATTATTGCTTGCATTAGACCGAATGGAGCATGTAACGGTTTCGAATAAACCTTTAAAAGACTTTGATGAAAACGCGATTACTAATTACTTTAATAATGTAATTGGAGTAACAGTAAACAATGGACAAGAACCATTAGAAGTTGTTTTGCTTTCTACACACGACAATGCACCGTATATGATCACTAAGCCATTGCACCATAGTCAAAAAGTGATCGAGAAAAGAGACGAAGGTGTATTATTCTCACTATACGTGCAACACAATTTTGAACTCGAGCGAGATATTTTGGCATTTGGCGATAGCTTAAAAGTAATGTCTCCGGAAAGGCTTAGAAGTACGATCAGAAAAAGACTGCAGACTGCAATAGACGAGTATGATATTGAGCTGAACGAGTCATCTATTAGAAACTATCCTAGAGTACTTGATGCAAAAGGGTCTATTATAACAGGCAAGGTATATACTAACAAATCTGTCAACCTTATAGGTAGGCTTACCTATAAGTACTTTGAAAAAGAAAATTTAAAAGGAGTACATGTCATAAATAATTTATTCAAAGGAATACCACAGCTAAAGGAGGTATGTTTCAATAGCAACTTAAAAACCATTTTAGCTGAGTTTAAGGAGCCGTTGTTTCTCACCAGGGCAATATTTTTTGATAAACCACAAGCAGAAAACTGCTATTTGAATTGGCATCAAGATTTGCTAATAAATATTGCTGCAAAGCGACAAGTAATAGGGTACACAGGTTGGACTCAAAAAGATGACGCATATAGTGTCATACCTCCCGATGATGTGTTGCATAAAACTATAATAGTGAGGATACATTTAGACGATACTAATGAGCAAAACGGATCACTGAAAATAATACCGGGTTCACATAAGAAAGTACATAGTAGTAAAGATATAGAGCTGATGACCGGAGCCCCTGTAAATTGTAACGTAAATAAAGGAGGCATACATATTATGAAACCTCTTTTGCTGCATACTTCATCAAGATCTATTAATCAGAAGAAGAGAAGAGTAATTCATTTAGAGTTTAATTCAGCAGAGCTAGATAATGGTCTTGAGTGGGCAGAAAAGGAAATAGCCTTCTAGGTTCTATTGCCAGATAGGGATCTGGATGATATAAAATACAGCAGGAACCATACACTTTAACCTTATTAGTAAATCGCTTCAATCCGGAAAGTCAATTCAAAATATAGATCTTATCTATGATATCGAAAGCTATGATATAAAGTGGATATGCAAATTATATACGAGCTGTTGTCAAATGCTTATAGATTAAGTTTAGCGATTCAATTTGATAGCCATATCTAATAATGTGAGACCTAGAGGCGGCATTGGTTTTTAAAAACTGTTATGACAATTAAAGGTTAAACTACTATATCTGAACGGGAATGTTAATCAAATAAGATTTTCTTATATTTACAATTGTCGTTTATGCTTATAAAAAACATAATAGTAATACTCTTGGCATCACTATACTCATTAGGTATAGTTAACGTGTCTGTATCACTACATTTTTGTGGTGGTGAATTTGAGTATGTAACGTTATTTAGAGCTAAAGAGAAAAAGTCATGTTGTGGTAATGTGCCTCCTCAACACGGATGCTGCAATGATAAACTGATAAAGTATAAGGTAGACGACCAACAATTAAGTAAAACTATTTTATTGTCAATTGCTGATCTATCAGATCATGCGGCAACAAATATTATTAATTATATTCCTGTAATATCTTATCCTGTAAAAGATATTTACAGAGTAAGTCATTCTCCTCCGCTCATTAGTAGCGTTAAACTTCATATACTCAATTGCGTATACCTGATTTGATATTTAAATGTTAACAACCGAGTAGCTGTAGATGAATTATAGCTAGTATCATATTGTCAATTTTTTTAAATATTAAATGATGAAATTCTTAAGATTACAACTAATAACAATACTTGCAATTTTAGTATCAGGCTTTGCTAATGCACAAACGCCGGTAGAGTTGCATATAACACACAAGCTAGGCGGAATAGCTCCGTTTAATTATAATCAACAATCATACAACGATCTTGGTAACGAGTTTTCACTTTCAAGAGTAGAGTACTTTATATCTAAGATCAGTATCACCCACGATGGAGGTATGACTACAAGTGTACCAGACCATTATATACTAGTCGGTGGTAATCAGGATGTGGTTGACGAACTGGGTTCTTTCAATATTACTAATGTAGAGTCTATAAAGTTTAGCATAGGTGTGGATACACCAGTAAACCATGCAGACCCTAATGATCAGCCTAGCGGACACCCGTTAGCACCAAGATCACCATCTATGCATTGGGGTTGGGCCGCTGGCTATCGTTTTGCTGCGTTAGAAGGTAATAGTGGCTCTGGTCTTGCTCAAACATTTGAGATACATGCTCTTGGCGATGTTAACTATTTTGAACAAACTGTTACAGTATCAGGCATCTCAAGAAATGGTAAGATTATTATCGGTCTAAATGCGGATTATGCAGCAGCATTCACAGGAATTGATCTTTCTTCAGGCTTGATAACTCATGGAGAAGGTGGTGAAGCAGTTACGCTATTGCAAAATTTCCGAGATCATGTATTTAAAGCTGGTAATCCGGTATCGGTAGATAATATTACTTCTTCTGATCTTGAGTTTGGAGTGTATCCCAACCCTTCAAGCAGTGATGTTACCGTGTCTTATAACGGAGCAGCTACTGTATCTGTTTATGATCTACAAGGTAGAGTAATCAGCAGTCAAGATATCAAAGAGGGCACTGGTAAAGCAAATCTGCATATTAATGCCGCTGGTATCTACATACTTAAGTTAAGTACATCTTCAAATGGTGTTGCTGTAAGGAAGTTACAAATACTATAATTTGTAATCATGAGGTATAGGTATCTGGCAATATCATTGCTTTGGGTACTCAGTATTGTAGCATGTAAAAAGGAGAAAGTCTCTATCATAGACAAAAAGCCTGTGCTTACTGCAGCACCTAAAGGTTTTCCTGACATTCCGTTCACGGAAAAGAATCCGTTTTCTCTGGAAAAATGGAAGCTAGGCAAAAAGCTGTTTTTTGATAATATCATGTCAGTTGATTATACAGTCAATTGTGCTTCTTGCCACAAGCCTGAGTTGGCTTTCAGCGACAATGTTTCTTTGAGTGTAGGAGCAGGTGGGCTCGTTGGTCGAAGCAACGCACCATCTTTGGTGAATGTGGCTTATCAGCCATATTTTACCAGAGCAGGAGGTGTGCCTACTATAGAGATGCAAATACTGGTGCCTATTCAGGAGCATGATGAGTTTAACTTCAACATAGTGAAGATAGCTGAGCGAATGAATGAGCTGCCTGAATATGTTGAGGCTAGTAGGCTGGCATATGGTAGAGATCCTGACCCGTATGTGATAACACGTGCTCTAGGAATATTTGAGCGCACAATTGTCAGTGGTAATAGTGCTTACGATAAATTTAAAAGTCAAGGGTTGCCTAATGCAATGTCATCGGATGCAAAGAGTGGTATGAACCTCTTTTTTAGTACAAAAACAAATTGTAGCCATTGCCACTCAGGCTTCAATTTTACTAACTATAATTTTGAAAATAATGGGCTGTATTATGAGTACAGTGATAATGGTAGACGTAGACTTACAGGTAAGTCTGCAGACGAAGCATTGTTCAAAGTGCCTACGTTAAGAAATGTAGCACTTACAGCACCTTATATGCATGACGGGTCTCTCCGTACATTGGAAGAGGTAGTTGAGCATTATAATAAAGGTGGTGTAGCACATAGAAATAGAAGTGATGCTGTAAAGTCATTAGGTCTATCATTGATTGAGAAAAAGCAATTGATAGCTTTTCTTGAATCGCTTACTGATAGCAGCCTGATCAATAACCCAAATTTTTATAAAGATGATCTATAAAAAAAGAATGTCTATAATAGCACTTGGGGGAATGTTATTACTTACATATTGTAAAAAAGATCCTGAGCCTGTACAAGCAAAAGAAGAAGTTGTGTACGATCAGTCTCTATACGATTTTCAGCCGGGTCGTTTCCCAATGCCCGACTTTAAAGATAATCTGCCCACTAACGAAGGTGTTAAGCTGGGTAGAATGCTATTTTATGAAAAGGCACTTTCTAATGATGGTACACAGTCATGTGCCAGTTGTCACTTACAGTCTCATGGTTTTACTGATACTGCACGATTTTCAATAGGTGTAGAAGGTCAGCAAGGTAAAAGACAGGCTATGAGTGTATTTAATACAGCTTGGCACCGAAATGAGTTTTTCTGGGATGGTAGAGCACATTTACTTCGTGATCAATCATTAATGCCCATTCAAGATCCTTTAGAAATGAATGAGACATTAGAGAATGTTGTAGCCAAACTTTCAGCAAAAGAAATGTACAAAGATCAATTCTACAGAGCATTCGGAAGTGAAGAAGTGACTGCAGAAAAAATATCTTTGGCAATGGAGCAGTTTATGAACACGATAGTCTCGAACCAGTCGAAGTATGATAAATACCTGGCAGGTGAGGTTACGCTTAATCCAAGCGAAGAACGTGGTAGAAAACTTTTCTTCTTAGAGTACAATGAGTTTTTACCAACTGAGTCAGGAGCAGATTGTGCCCATTGCCATAGTGGATTCAATTTTACCAACGATCGTTATATGAATAATGGTCTGGATGCAGAAGGTAATGCAAAGGATGTTGGACGTGAAGAAGCAAGTAGTAATGCAGCAGACAGAGCAAAGTTCAAAGTGCCGTCATTAAGAAATATAGCACTTACTGCACCATACATGCACGATGGTCGTTTTAATACATTAGAAGAGGTGTTAGAGCATTACAATAATGGCATTAAAACTTCGGCTTCACTTGATCCTGCATTAGTAGCAACTCAAAATACCGGATTAAGGCTAACTGCTGAAAATAAAGCAGACCTAATAGCATTTTTAAAAACACTTACAGATGAAACGTTAGCAACTGATGAGCGTTTTTCTGATCCATTTTAAATATGTGCTTGATACAAAAAAGGCTACTCATTGAGTAGCCTTTTTTGTTAATAGATAAAACTTAAACCTGCTCCTAGACCATAATCGCTATCATAGTTTGCAGATACGGCAAGATTCCTAAGTAATCTATAGCTTGTAATTACTCTATACTCCCAAGTATTATTAAAGTTGTATTCTACACCACCTCCCATAGCCCAACGTTTGGTTAATGGTATATCTTCTCTTTCAATTTCTATTTGAAAGTTCCCCGTATGATCTACCCTTAAATCACTCCAAAAATGTAATGGTAAAAAATAGCGTACCCCAATAATGCCAAGCGTCTCACTTTTATAGCCATTTCTTTGTTCTGTAACTAAGTATTCGTAGTTCTGCTCTGTTTCTAAACCTGCATAGACAACAAAAAACTG
Source organism: uncultured Flavipsychrobacter sp. (assembly GCA_964531655.1). Classification (GTDB taxonomy): domain Bacteria; phylum Bacteroidota; class Bacteroidia; order Chitinophagales; family Chitinophagaceae; genus UBA5543. The sequence continues at coordinate 172,280 of CAZHDM010000007.1, read as the reverse complement.
CTTAGGGTCTATGTATCTCATTAGTTTGGCTTCTAAGTTGTACTCTTTATTGTAGTTAGCATCGCCTTCTATACTAAGCTCGTTATAGATATTGAATAATGACAAGTCTGCAAATGTACCGTTGCTATGCGTCATTGCTGAGGCTTTTGAATAATATCGCTTGTCTTCTCTTGCAAACTTATTATAGTCTTTCTTTGAGTCTAACATTGGGTTCGTGTTTGCGTAGCTTACAACTCTTGCCATGCCGGACATCATATGATATAAAAGGTGGCAATGGAAGAACCAGTCTTTCTCTTCACTAGCTTCAAACTCAATAGTTATGTTTTGCATCGGCGCTATGTTAACCGTATGTTTTAGCGGACTAAATGCTCCTTCATCATTAATTACCCTAAAGAAATGACCATGTAGGTGCATAGGGTGGCTCATCATCGTGGTGTTATGCATAACAAAGCGTACGTTCTCCCCTTTATTTATCATTATTTTATCTGCTCGTGAAAGAGGTTTGTTATTCATTGTCCAAACATACCTAAACATATTCCCTGTTAAATAGAGATGTACAACCCTAATAGGGTTGCTTTCAGGCAAGACTGTGCTTTCTTTGGCTCGCAGCATGTTGTAATCAAATACAACATCAGTAGGGTTATTTTCTTTTATTTGTTTATACCCTGTCATCATAGTGCTGAAAGGTTTATGATCAGTCATGTTAGACATGCTTGAGCTTTCTTTCATGTCCATGTTCATTTTTCCTTTGCTATGGTCCATTTGTTTGTGATCATGGCTACCCATATCCATATTCATTTCTTCTTTTAAGTAGGATGGGGCATCTTCAGGCTGGTATAATTTAGGAGCAGGAACTATTTTAGGCGCTTTACCCATTTTCATTCCTTTCATTCCAGACATCATATCCTTCATCTCATTTATTAACGAGAAATAATCTACAGGAGCTAGATCTTTAGTTTTTACTCTTTCCCCTTCTCCCAACCATAGCGATGTGCGCCTGTATCTATCCCATGAGGTTGCTCTGAACTCATATGAAGTATCTGTTGCTATGGCAACTTCTATGTCGTAAGTCTCTGCTGTAGCTATGAGCATTTTGTCAACTGATACAGGGGTTATGTCTATACCATCTGCAGCTACTATTTTCATTTTTCCGCCAGCATATTGTAGCCAGAAGTGAGACGACGAGGATCCATTTATGACTCTGAGTTTTACTGTTTTATTATTTGAGGTATTCGCTGTACTATCTTCCAGTTTGCCATTTATTAAAAACTTGTCGTAATAAACATCAGCTAAGTCCATATCAGGCATTCTTTTCCATTCCAACCATAATTTTGCACTTAAGTTGCCAGTTGCAATAGCCTTTCCATAGCTCTGTATGGCATTTCTTCTCATGGCGTACCATTCAGTATGCCTCTTTAGTTGTCTCTGGATATGCTTTGCTTTTTGGTCTGTCCAGTCAGATAATACAACTACTTTTTCATTTGTGGGTTCCTCATTGTTAGGCTGAATTACTATAGCTCCGTATAACCCTTTTTGCTCTTGGAACATAGTGTGAGAATGATACCAATAGGTGCCATACTGTATTATCGGAAACTTGAATACATGTGTACCTCCTGCTTTTATTATCTCTGTTGTTAGCATAGGAACACCGTCTTCTTTATTTGGCAGGATGATCCCATGCCAGTGGAAACTAACAGGCTTGTCTGTATCATTTTTGACAGTGATCAATGCTGTGTCTCCCTCTATGAAGCGCAGCGTAGGTGCAGGTATGCTACCATTTGTTGCCAGTGCCTTTCTGTCTCGCCCGGTAAAGTTTACAGTTTTATAGTCAACCGTTAGATCGTACTTTTTTAATGTACCGATAGGATGGTCGGCAAAAGAATAAGGTTTTGATGCCTGTTGAGCCTGTAAATATAGTGGACTATGAGCTAAAGCAATTAAGACTGTAAGCGTAAGTAAGTGCTTGATCATTGTATAAACTTATACATATCTAAACACATTGCAGAAGAGTTAGTTCAATAGATAGTTAAGGATAGAATAGAAAGCAAGAGAGGTCTCAGAAAGTGCATTTATTTATGGCAACAATCAGCCTTAACTTCATTTTGTTCCGCTGTTATTTTAGGGCTGAGGTAAGGTATACCCAAGTTCATGCCTCGTATCACAAACAAACTACCAAATACAAGCATTACGAGTGGCACATACTTCCTTAGTTGTATTCTATGTAATAACGTGGCTCTATTTTTAACTATTGTCAGTGCAATAAGCATAGGCATAGTGCCAACGCCGAATGAATACATTAGTGATACAGCATTGTATACATTGGGTGCAGCTACAGCTGTAGATAACGCCATATATACCAAACCGCATGGTAATAAACCGTTGAGCATGCCAGCTGCAAACAAGCTTGCTGGGTGTGGATGGGCCATGAACTTGCCTAACTTATTTTGTACAAGCTGAGCCCATGGCAACTTAAAAGATACTTTAGATGGAAAGAATGATATAACGCCTACTATAAGTAACAATAGGCCTAGCGCAATAGATATATACTGCTGAAGTACGGGGTTAAATAATGACTTAAACGAAAACAAAAAAGCACCGAGTAGTGCATAAGTTGTTACCCTGCCGATATGGTATCCAAATATACTTAGCCACTTTTTTACACCACCTTGTTGCTGAAAAGGCATTACCCATATTATGGGCCCGCACATACCTGCACAATGCAAGCTGCCTGTCAGTCCCATTATAAATGCTATAGTTATGCCTAGGGTGTTCATGTTAGAATAGTGTTATGTCAGACTCTTGGTAATAGTTGGTTTCATTAGCTGTCCAACTTAGCTTGATCGTATACTTTGTTTTTTCGAGCTTACTCCTTGGTATAGTAAAATCTCCAGTAATATTTTTCATTTCAATTTCCCTATCCCATGCACCTTTTATAGGAGAGTAAAAATGAACAGTTCCGTTTATTAGTTGATTTTCAAACTCTTTTGGAAACTCTATGACTACCACATCAGCAGTAGCATGAATGCCTACAGCCTTACTAAGCGTTGATTGATTCTTACCAGCATCTAATACGTTTTGATAAGCGATCTCCTGCTGATAGTAATCATCTGCAACCAAGTCAAAATCTTGTCGCATACTACCGGTAACTAAAGCTGCTATAAGCAATACAAAGCCTCCGTATAATAATGCTATTTTGCTACCCCATCCTATTTTTAGTGTGCTCATAACTATAGTTTTATTGTGCTGAAAACGGACCAAGGAATGTAGTATTTACAACCTCTATTCTTTCACCATCTTCGTATACGCCTATTTTGAGTTTTGTTTTTCGTTCTTTTATATCCTGCTTGTCTATATAGATAAACATAGCACCACCTATATCACTCCCTTTAGGTACATTAAGCTCATTCGTTCCAACTAACTCAATTTTCCCTTCAAAGTTTTCAGGTTTGAATTGAATCGTTTTATCACGGAACGTCTTGTTGAGTAGTTTATAATTATAAAGGTTGCTCAACTGATCATTTGGCTGCTCTTGAAATAGCTGTCCCTGAGAGCGAAGGATAGATATACCTACATCTGTGCGGCTGGCTAATAAGAAACCTTCTACACACAATAATATGATCATAACTATTGTGTAAGCCTTCATCCTGCCGGTAAAGCGTGTAGGTTTATTATCCGAAATATTAGCTTCTGAAGCATAGCGTATCAGGCCGGTCGGCAAGTTGACGGCCTCCATCATTCTATTACAAGCATCTATACAGGCTGTACAGTTCACACATTCCAGCTGTGTACCATTCCTAATATCTATGCCTGTTGGGCAGACATTTACACACTGATGGCAGTCGATACAGTCACCGATATGACGCTCTTCATTTTTTCTGAACTTACCTCTAGGCTCACCACGCTCATAGTCATAAGAGATGACAATTGAGTTTCTATCTAGCAGCACGCCTTGCATGCGACCGTACGGACATACTACAGTACATACTTGCTCTCTAAACCAAGAGTAGACAAAGAAGAATATTGTAGTGAATATTAGCAATGCTATAAAGCCCCCCATGTGCTTGCTTACAGGCTCTGATACAATTGCTCTCAAATCATCAATACCGATGATATAAGCCAGGAATGTGTTAGCGATAATAAAGCTGATCACCCAGAACACCAGCCATTTCATAGACTTTTTAAATATCTTATCGCTATTCCAAGGTTGTCTTTTCAGAACTTTTTGAGCACCGGCATCACCTTCTATCCAATATTCAATTTTGCGAAAAACCATTTCCATGAATATGGTCTGAGGGCACATCCATCCACAAAATATACGACCAAATACTACAGTAAACAGAGCAATGAATACGATAAAGATGATCATACCCAGCCCAAATATGAAAAAGTCTTGAGGCCAAAATACCTGTCCGAAAAGAATGAACTTGCGTTCAAGTACGTTAGCCATGAACAATGGGTGGTCATTATACTTAATGAACGGAAGTGTAAAGAACACAACAAGGTACAGTACACTCATCCATGTTCTGGCATTATATAGTTTGCCTTTAGGCTGATGAGGTAGCAACCACAGTCTTTTACCTTCTTTATCGACTGTGGCTACCTTATCTCTAAAAGATTGTTCTTTAACACTATTGCTCATCTTTGTTTGCTTTGCTATTATTCAGCTTGTGTTTGTTCCTGTTCTTCTGCAGCTGCGGCATCACTACTTTCAGCTTCTATATACAACTCGCCTTGAGGTGCTTTTGGAGCAGCTGGTGTAGTACCCTGTAGTGACTTTACAAAGCTGGCCAACTGTGCTAACTGTTTTGGAGAAAAATCATCTTTCCAGCTTTTCATGCCTTTATCAGGCCAGCCATACTTGATACTTTTAAACACGTCTTTGATCCCTCCGCCATGTAGCCAATATTGGTCAGTAAGGTTAGGTCCAACAGCATTACCACCTCCATCTCTGTTATGACAAGCTGCGCAGTTCATCTCAAATATTTCTTTACCTGTTGTAATGTCTAATCCACTTAGCATAGTAACTGTGTTTTCATCTACATTATTGGCAGACATAGCGAGGTATGCAGCCACTTCTTCTTCTGCACGCTCTACTTCCGCCATATACTCTTCACGAGAACTTGGTCCCTGACCACCACCGTGGTAATACCACATATATATAAAGCCGATAACGATAGTCAGGTAAAAACCATATTTCCACCATGGAGGTAAACTATTGTCCAGTTCTTTAATGCCGTCATAGTCATGATCCAGCATGATGTCCTCTTCCTTCTCTATCGCTACTGCATTATTAAACCTGTCCCAGAATGCTACCCTGCGTTTTTTAACCGGTTGCTCTTCTACTGATTTAGCGGTAATGGCTTTGATGAGTATTCTTGTAAGAACAATAAGTACCATTATTGAGAATAACTCAAGTATGATCACACCTATCAATACATAGAATTCTGTAGCTACCATTCCTCCTATTGACTTCACTGTGTTGCTTACTTCTTCTGCTTCTTGTGCATTTGCAGAAAGCGTTAGCACAGATGTAGCTATCAAGAGCAGCAGTGTTTTAGATATGTTGCTTTTGTTAGAGCGTTCTCTTCTTATTTTATCTCTATACGCATAGCCCAACTGTATAAGTGTAGAACCCATCATACCTATCACAAAGAGCAACACAAATATCAATATCATCAGCCCGATAAGTGTTGGGTTAAAGCTATTGCCATCACCACCGTCAGCTGCATATATAGTAGCAGGTGCTGTAGCAGCTAGTAGCATTAGAAAATATTTATTGAAATATCTGTACATGATTTTTTGATTTGTTGTATTAATCCAATGGAAGGTTTTTAGACCTGTTTATATATTCCTTATTAGCTTTTACAGCCCATATAGCAAGCCCTGTAAAGAAGGTGAAGAATATGATCAACGATATCATCGGATAGATATCAACCCCTGCTATAGTTTCCAGATAATGTCTGAATTTCATTGTAGTCTGTTTAGAAAGTTATTAGTTGGTTGCAGCTGTCTTTTGTTCCAGTTTAATGTCTGTACCTATCCTTTGCAGGTAAGCTATTAGCGCAACTATTTCCTTGTCAGATGCTATTTGTATTTTATCATTAGCAAGACTTTCTCTTACCTCATTTGCCTGCTTCATCAAGTATATATTTGCTATAGCATCATATCCTTCTTCGTACGGCACACCTAGTGTTTGCATTGCTCTGATCTTTGCCGGCGTTACAGCCGTGTCTATACTGTTTTCGAATAGCCATGGGTAAGATGGCATGATAGATCCAGGAGACATACTGGTAGGTTCGTACATATGGTTAAAGTGCCAGCTATCAGGATATTTACCACCGATTCGAGCAAGATCTGGTCCTGTTCTTTTACTACCCCATTGGAATGGATGGTCGTATATGAACTCACCTGCTTTAGAGTATTCACCATAGCGCGCCACTTCACTTCTGAAAGGTCTGATCATCTGGCTATGACATGTATAGCAACCTTCTCGTACATAAATATCACGACCTTGTAGCTCAAGAGGTGTGTATGGTTTTACACTACTGATAGTAGGTACGTTAGACTCTATCATAAATGTTGGTACAATCTCTATAACACCACCTATTGCTACTACTACCAAGCTACCAATCAGCATTTGTACCGGACGACGCTCAATCCATCTGTGCCAGTGGTGCTTACCATGCTCTACATATACTTTAGGTAATGGTGGTGCTTCTGCAGGTTCTTCATTCATAGCAGTCCCTTTCTTAATAGTTCTGTACAGGTTCACACCCATTAGTATAGCGCCTATTAGGTACAGTGTACCACCGATACCACGCATCATAAAGAATGGTTTCATCTGTTCTACAGTTTCCATGAATTGATATTTCAGTTGTCCTGTAGGAGTAAACTCTTTCCATGCAAGGCTTTGCATAAAACCAGCCCAATACATTGGTACTGCATAGAATACTATACCCAGTGTGCCTATCCAGAAGTGCCAGTTAGCCCATTTATGAGAGTAAAGGTCTGTTTTGAATATGCGTGGTATCAACCAGTATAGAATACCAAACGTTAGGAAGCCATTCCAACCCAACGCACCAACGTGTACGTGAGCAATAGTCCAATCGGTAAAGTGACTGATTGCATTTACATTCTTCAGGCTCAGCATAGGGCCTTCAAAGGTGGCCATACCATAAGCAGTAACTGCTACTACTAAAAATTTCAATACGGCATCTTCACGCACCTTATCCCATGCACCTCTTAAAGTAAGCAGCCCGTTTAGCATACCACCCCAAGAAGGAGCTATCAGCATTATTGAGAATACTGTACCTAATGACTGTGCCCAGTCAGGTAACGCTGTATATAACAAGTGGTGTGGGCCTGCCCATATATAAATAAAAATCAGTGCCCAGAAGTGTATAATAGATAAACGATAAGAGTACACGGGACGGTTAGCGGCTTTAGGCAGGAAGTAGTACATCAAGCCTAGGTATGGTGTAGTTAAGAAAAATGCTACTGCATTATGTCCGTACCACCATTGTACTAATGCATCCTGTACACCTGCATACCAAGAGTATGATTTTAACCAAGTGAATGGTATCTCCCAAGAGTTGACAATGTGTAGCATAGCTACTGTAATGAACGTAGCAATGTAGAACCATACGGCAACATAGAGGTGACGCTCACGACGTTTAAAAATAGTACCGAACATGTTTATGCCGAACACTACCCATACCAGTGTGATCAGAATGTCTATAGGCCATTCCAGCTCAGCATATTCTTTACCTGTGGTATAACCTGCCAGTAATGTTACTGCGGCTAATACAATTATCAATTGCCAACCCCAGAAGTGCAGCTTACTCAACGTATCGTTGAACATGCGAGCTTTTACAAGACGTTGTAGCGAATAGTATACCCCCATGAATATACCATTACCTACAAATGCAAAAATGACTGCATTGGTATGCACCGGTCTTACACGACCGAAAGTAGTTTCGGCAGTATTGAAATTGAGTACAGGAAACACTAGCTGGAAAGCAGCAAGCAGCCCTGCAAGCATACCTACAAGCCCCCAAATTATAGTAGCATAGGCAAACCACTTTACGATCTTATTATCGTAATAGAACTTGTCCATCTGCATAGAACTGTGGAGCTTTACTTCATTATCCGCTGACGTATGCGAATTGTTGTTCGAAGTGTTATTCATCTATCTGTCTTTAAGAGTTTTTATTAAAAGATTTGCTGGTATCGTTGTCGTATAACATTCTCATTGCAGACCCTTCCTGATCTTCAAACTGGTTGGAACGGACGCTCCATATGAAACCACCGAGAAATACAGCGGCTACTACGATACTTGCTAAAACCAAAATGTATAATGCACTCATGCTTTTTGTTATTGATAATTCAAAAGTATCATCAGATGGCTGACACTACTATGACCTAGCTCAACATAAAACATGATTCTTATCAGGTTTTGTGTTACATTATAATTTTAGTCTGAAACGCTTTGCCATAAGGCTACTCAGGCCTGTAGTGAGCAGTACTATAGTAAGTGTGCTGGCTGGCATGAGTACTGCAGCAATAAGAGGATTCATTAACCCTTGCATAGATATTGTAAGACCAATAATGTTGTAGATGATACTAACAGCAAAGGTGAAGTTGATAACCGTTCTGCCTGACTTGGCTAGTGCTAATAACCCCTGAAACTTATCAAACATTTTTGCATCAAGTATGGCGTCGCAAGATGGTGTGAAGTTGTTTACGTCTGCAGCTAATGTAATACCCACATTACTCTGTTGTAGTGCTCCCGCATCATTCAGACCATCACCAACCATTAATACCTTACGACCTTGCTCTTGCAAGTTTTGTATATAGTTGAGTTTGTCAACAGGCTGCTGATTGAAAAGCAGGTTGCTGTGATGACCAAAAAGGCTCTGCATTCTAGCTTGCTGCCTATTGTTATCACCTGATAGTAATGATAGATTATAACTCTGCTGTAATTGAGGTATAAGCTGGGGTATGCTGTCTCTAAATATAGGTGTAGCAATAAATGCTACAGTTTTACCATTGATCTTGATATAGCAAGCAGCATTTTCATTAGTATGCTCTTGTAATACACCTGTAAAAGTTGCCGAACCGATCAAAACTGTTTCACCTCCATATTTGGCGGATACGCCTTGACCAGCATATTCCTTCCAATTATCAGAAGGATGCTTTTCTTGCTCTCCTAAGTACTTGGTCAGCGCTTTGCTGTAGGGGTGATTGCTTGAAGATGATGTGCTATATACAAGGGATTTTTCATAAGGACTAAGTTCATCTCCCGCAAAAGAATAGGAGTTCGTGTTATTCTCAGTAAGCGTACCTGTTTTGTCAAAAACGATATGGTCAATATATCCTAGTTGTTCTATTACAAATGCATCCCTAAGATAAAGACCATTGTTACTTAGCAGCCTTAATAGGTTTCCGTTTGTAAATGTTACTGCTAATAGTAATGCACACGGACATGCTATTATAAGCATTGCTGTAACAGATGGTATTAGCTTAGAAAAATCTGTAAACGCCCAATATATTGCAGTTATACTTACCAGTATCAGTAATACTATAGTGAAGTATTTACTCAACAGGTGGATAATGCTATTCCTTCTGTTCTCTTCTACTTTATCTTTTGCAAAAGCATTGTGATTCCACAATGATGTGAGATAACTACCTGCTACAGGTTTAATGATCTGCACTTTTATTTTCTCGCCTATTTGCCTACCACCTGCATATAATGTTTTGCCTATAGGTATTGATACAGGCTCGCTTTCTCCGGTTACAAAACTGTAATCAATTCTTGCACTCCCCTCTACTACTATAGCGTCAGCGGGTACTATCTCTTCGTTGTGAAGCTCTACAACATCTTTCTCTTTTAAGTCTTGCAGGTGTGTACTTACTACACCACTTTTTTTAATAACGTTTACGGCTATAGGAAAGTAAGCCTTATAATCTCTATGGAATGAAATAGACTGGTATGTTCTATCCTGAACAATCCTGCCAATAAGCATAAAGAACACGATTCCACTTAGGCTATCCAGGTACCCTGCACCAATACCTGTGCTTATCTCATATAAACTTCTACCAAACATAATGATAAGAGCCAAAGCAATAGGTGCGTCTATATTGAGTAGCTTTTGTTTGATGCCTGCCCATGCGTTTGTAAAAAACTCCGAAGCGCTATAAAAGAAAACGGGAATAGCTAATATCAGATTCAATACTCTGAACAGGTTTGCGTACTGATGCTCAATACCATTGTCAAGTGAGAGGTATTCAGGAAAGCTCATGAGCATGATATTGCCAAAGCAAAAACCAGCTATACCAAGTTTATAAATACGCTTCTTATTGAAACCGCTATTTTCTTTTTTATCAGTCTCGTCAAGACTAATATATGGCTCGTAACCTATAGTAGTCAAAAGCTCTACTACAGTCCTGAGGGATACATCTTCTCGCTTAAACTGTATGGTAACCTCTTTCTTGCTAAAGTTGAGCCGGCTATCAATGATAGCGGGGTTCAGCTTATGCATGTGCTCTAATAACCACATACAAGAACTGCAGTGTATTGCAGGAATGTACAGTGTTACTATGGTATTATTACCATCAGTAAATGTATATAGCTGGTTAGCTATTTGCTCATTATCTAGGTAACTGAATTTATCAGCCCTTGTAGGTTTTACTTTAGATAGTCCGGGGTGATCTTGCAGCTCATAATAATTACATAGTCCATTTTGATTGATGATCTCGTAGACAAGCTTGCAACCATCACAGCAGAAGTTTTTATCGTCAGAAGTAATGTTATTGGTCAAGCATTCTGTACCACAGTGATAACACTGCTTATTTTCAGCAGCCACTTTTTTTGATACAACAATGGTATTTTTCTCTTTGACGCTAGACATTAATTAGCTTTTGAGCCTCTAATACTGATGGTACAAGGTTTGCTTCTTCCAAGTAGAAAAGCTTAGTAAGCAAGGTGTCTATCGTGACAATGTCCCGCCTTAAAGCACAATATGTCTTTGGGTATGGCACCTCCGCATAGAGCGGTAGTGCTACAGTATGTAGTCTGTACAGTATTTCTTTGATGTGCTTATGAGTATCTTTTAGCGTCAGCACCTGGCTTTTGTGTTGTATGCCACACCCTCCTGCACAGTTGCTACAGTCGTGCCCCTGATCTTTTTTGGTAGACAGGTCTTTTATATAAGGTACTAATAGCTGTTGCCTCAAAGACACCAGCTCTTCCAGATGCTCTACCAGCTTTGAAGATAGGCTGGCATACAAATTTGTTGAGGTATGTTGATGTTCTCCTAATAGCTTAGACGCTGCATCTGAAGCTGTACGGCATAACCTGCCTAATACTTCATAGTATTCTTGGTTCAACTTGCTGATAAGCTGATGTAGACCTGCTTCTTCGTAATCTGAAAATAAAATGGACATTGCACAATTACTTTACTTAGCGAAAGTAGAATGTGTGCTATCGGCAAAAAATGATAGTTGTGGTATTAAAATATGACTTTAGTCATATTCCTTGACGGCTAGTTGTAGATGTTAGCCGTTTTGATCAGTTTTTCAATATTGGCAATACGTAGTTTTTTACCAACGGACTCTACAATACCATCTTTCTTGAATTCTGACAATAGACGTATAGCGGTTTCTGTTGCAGTGCCTACCAGGTTGGCTATATCCTCACGAGATAGAATAACATTTATCGTTTGACCGTCTTCTTCAAAACCATAGGTTTCTTTTAAGAAGAGCAATGCCTCTGCCATTCTTTCGCGTACAGGCTTCTGAGCAAGGTCAGTTATTGTTTCTTCAGCTTTTCTAAGTTCAGAAGAAAGCATTTTAATTATATCAAGAGATAGTCCGGGGTTGGTTTTCAGTACATTAAAGAATGGATCTTTCGGTATGAAACAAACATCTGTATCATCAAGAGCTACAGCACTAGCATTGTAACGTTCATTGCTTAATAAAGCTCTGTAACCGAGAACATCGCCACCTTTAGCCATGCGTACGATTTGCTCTTTACCATCAACGCCTGAATGCTCGATCTTCACTTTGCCGTCATTAATGCAAAACAAACCTAGTGGGTGTCCACCTTCACTAAATATAACCTGCCCTTTCTTAAATGACATGCAAGATTTATTCTGATTGAAAGCAGCCAGTTCATCTATGTGTAAGTTGCAGAATATAGACTTATGTCTTGCTCCGCAGGTCTCACATGACTGATGAAAAGTGTGTTTTGATTTGGTGGCCAATTAGAAACTATGTTTATACAAAGATAAGTAAGATGTTGTAATTTAAATAATTCAAATATATTTGAAAAAGCAGCTAACGTACTGGTTTTGTGTATGGAAAGAACATGGTCAATAGGTTGGTTTATCTGCAGATACATTAAACTTGAATATTTCCACCTTCAAAGACAAAAACTACTAATGTGTAAATCTGCTAATATCACCATTGCCTATTGCAGTATATAATAACATGAAGAGACTGAAACCTCTTAAACGGGTATATTTGCGAGCCAAACTGCAACTACTGCGGTTGCAATAATAATTTTGATAGAGTAATATCCTTATTATTAATTCCATAAACGATACTAAATTGATAGTTACCTCTAATTTTCTCCATCGCACCCGGACATCACCCAATTTTTATGGCCAAATAGTTGCTCATGAGTTATAATAGTCTACAGTACCTTCTAGCGGGTATCAGTATGTTAGTATTTGCTACATCTTGCACAGAAGATAAAAGCTCTGTAGCAAATGATGAGGTGCGTTTGAAAGTAGAGGCTATGGTAGTTGAAAAGGAGGTATTTGAGAATAGCCTTGAAGTTACCGGTAATATATTGCCTAACGAAGCTGTTGAGATAAAAGCTCCCATTGAAGGAATAGTTCTGGATATATATTTCAAGGAAGGTCAACGAGTATCTAAGGGTGCCAGGCTGGTAAGGTTGGATGACAGAACATGGAGAGCCCAGGCTGAAGGTGTAAGAGCTAGGATAAAAGCTGCAAAGACCTTGCTGGATCGTAAAAAGTCTTTACTGGAAATAGAAGGTGCCAGTCAGGAAGAAGTAGATAATGCCAGTGCAGAACTGGTGAATTTGGAAGCAAATCTACAGGAGCTACAGGTGAACATTGACCTGGCAAATGTACGTGCACCTTTCTCAGGTACCGTTGGGTTAAGAGATTTTAGCTTAGGAGCCTATCTAGGTAAGGGGGATGTTATTACTCAGTTAGCACAGACAGATAGATTGAAGTTGAACTTTGACCTTCCTGCAAAGTATGCTTTAGGGTCTATAGTCGGTAAGACTGTAGATGTGATATCTGAAAGAGATACTTTCAAAGCATCTGTATATGCTATTGAGCCAAGTGTGAGTAATAGTTCAAGAAGCTTCTCGGCAAGAGCATATATTACACAAGGTAAGCACAACCTGACTCCCGGCGACTTTGCACAAGTAGTATATAATCAAGAAGTAGATAGTGCCGCAATACTTATCCCTACTGAAGCAGTAATGCAAGAGCTACAGGGGCAAGTTGTTTTCTTATTGAAAAACGGTGCAGCAAAAAAGCAAAAGGTAACTGTAGGTACACGTACCTCAGACCAGGTGCAGATACTGGAAGGGCTTTCTGTAGGAGACTCTGTAATAACAGCAGGATTATTACAATTAAAAGATGGTACAAAAGTAGACGCGAGCGCTATTACAATAAACTAGCATGATATTATCAGACATAAGTATTAAACGTCCTGTATTGGCAACAGTGTTTGCCATTGTGATAGTACTGTTTGGTATTGTCGGTTTTATGTCGCTGGGTGTGCGTGAGTATCCGAGTGTTGATCCTGCGATCGTTACTGTTCGCACTAACTATGTAGGTGCTAATGCAGATATCATTGAGTCGCAGATAACAGAACCGTTGGAAGAGGCAATCAATAGCGTTGCCGGGGTAAAGACCATCAGCTCTATCAGTACAGATGGTAGAAGTACGGTGACTGTAGAGTTCCTTCCTGAAATAGATTTGAATGATGCAGCAAATGATGTAAGGGATAAGGTATCTCAGGCAATAAGAAACTTGCCACCAGATGCAGACCCGCCTATTGTGCAAAAAGCAGATGCCGATGCGCAGTTTATACTATCCGTTACTGTACAGAGTAATAAGAAGAATCTTCTTGAGCTTACCGAGATAGGTACTAACATTTTTAAAGAACGTTTGCAGACCATACCTGGTGTAAGCCAGATAATCATTTGGGGAGATAAGAAGTACGCCATGCGTATAGTTTTAGATCCTGTAAAGCTGCAGGCATTTAACATTACTGTACTGGATGTGCGTAATGCACTTGAGGGTCAGAATGTAGAGCTCCCTTCCGGTAGGTTAGAAGGCTCCCAAACAGAGTTGACCATTCGTACTCGCGGCAGATTGAACACACCTCAGGAGTTTAATGATCTGGTGATCAAGAAAGATGAGAGTGCTTTGGTGCGTCTTAAGGATGTAGGCTATGCTAAAATAGGAGCAGAGAACGAGCGTACTATACTTAGAGGTAATGGAGTCATCCCTATGATCGGTATAGCACTGCAGCCACAGCCTGGCGCAAACTACATCGAGATAGTAGATGAAGCATTCAGAAGGATAGAGCAGATAAAGAAAGAATTACCAGACGATATATTCCTGAACGTAGCACTTGATAGTACGGTAAGTATCCGGAAAGCTATTAGCGAGGTTAAGGAAACTATATTTATTGCATTCTGCCTTGTACTATTAGTAGTATTCTTCTTCTTAAGAAGCTGGCGTACTACTATGATACCTATTGTAGTGATACCTATATCACTGATAGGCACTTTTGCGATACTATATTTTGTCGGTTACTCTATTAACGTACTTACATTACTAGGCCTCGTGTTAGCAACAGGCTTAGTTGTAGATGACTCGATAGTGGTCATGGAGAATATCTACTCTAAAATAGAGGAAGGTATGTCTCGAACACAAGCCGCTTTTGAAGGTGCGAGAGAGGTGTTTTTTGCGGTTATTGCTACTTCCATATCATTAATATGTGTGTTCTTACCTATATTCTTTTTAGAGGGGTTGACGGGTAGGTTGTTCCGTGAGTTTGCAATGGTAATGGCATCAGCTATCGTATTTAGTACATTCATTTCACTGAGCCTTACACCAATGATGTCATCCAGAATGCTGAGCAAAAGTGAGCGTAATGGTAAGCTCATGACATCGTTTAAGAATATAGTAGAGCGATTGACCGATTCTTATAAAAGAACCCTGAATACATTCATGGCTAAACGTTGGTTGGTTTGGCCAATAATTGGTGTTGTAGGTTTACTGATATGGCTGATAGGTGGACAACTGCAATCTGAGTTGGCGCCAATGGAAGATAAGAGCATGATACGTATCATAGCTACTGCTCCTGAAGGTACCTCGTACGAGGCAATGGATACTTACCAGAAAAAGCTGATGAGCTTAATGGATACACTGCCTGAAAAAGAATTCTTGTTGGGAGTAACTGCACCATCTTTTAGCTCGGCTAATTCTGCTAACTCATCTTTCGTCCGTATATCACTTAAACAACCTGATGAGCGGGAACGCAGCCAGATGGAGATCGCCAGAGAACTTACAGAAATTGTGAAACAATACAGCTTTGCACAGACATATGTAGTTCAGGAGCCAACCATCAGAGCCAGTAGAGGAGGAGGGAATAGCCTGCCTATACAGTTTGTATTACAAGCACCTGACTTAGAGCGTCTGAGAGATGCTATTCCTAAGTTTATGGAGCGTGCTCAAAACGATCCTACTTTTGAAGTAGTAACTATAGACTTAAAGTTCAGTAAACCTGAATATGTGATTAATATCAATCGCGATAAGGCACTTGACATGGGTGTGAATGTGAGAGATATTGCGCAAACATTGCAAACATTCCTTAGTGATCAGCGTATAGGTTACTTCATCAGAGATGGTAAACAGTATTATGTAATAGCAAATGCTGAGCGCGAGAGTAGAAATGACCAGATGGATCTGAAGATGATATCTGTGAGGAATGATAATGGTGATATGGTAACATTGGACAATCTAGTTTCTATTGAGTTAGACAGCCGCCCTCCATCATTGTTAAGGTATAACAGGTATGTGTCTGCTACTGTATCAGCATCACCTGCTAAAGGTAAGACTATTGGTGATGGTATTGATGCGATGCGTAGTATAGCAGATGATGTACTTGATGAGTCGTTCAGCACCAGCTTGGCAGGTAGCTCATCAGACTTTCAGGAAAGCTCTAGTAACGTGATATGGATATTCATCTTTGCATTACTATTGGTTTACCTGACACTTGCAGGCCAGTTTGAGAGCTTCCGTGATCCATTGACCATCATGTTCACGGTACCGTTAGCGCTTGCAGGAGCGGTAATGTCCCTTTATTTCTTCGGGCAAACACTTAATATATTCAGCCAGATAGGTATTATAGTACTTATAGGTATTGTTACTAAGAATGGTATACTTATAGTAGAGTTTGCTAATCAGAAAAGAGAAGAAGGTATGAACCTGCTGGACGCTGCAACTCAGGCGGCAGGACAGAGATTCAGGCCGATTCTTATGACCAGCTCGGCAACTATATTAGGTGTGTTACCGTTGGCTCTTGCCTTAGGTGATAACTCTACCAGTAGAATACCAATGGGTATTGCAATAATAGGTGGGTTGATATTCTCACTTGTATTGACCCTGTATATCATACCGGCGTTGTATACTTACATAGCTAGTAAGAAATCATTAAAAATTGAGTACGATGATAAGAAGTAAGCACTTATCTATATTATGTTGTTGTTTACTACTTACATCTTCTGTAAGTGCAGAAAGCTATACTCTGGCAGAGCTCATTAACAGGGTACTGACTGAAAACTATCAGGTACGGATAGTAGCTAACAACGTACAGATAGCAGAGAATAATAATACACTAGGTAATGCGGGGTTTCTGCCACAGCTGGATGTGCAGGCTTCACAAACCTATACGGTCAGCGATATAAGGCAAGAACTCTCTAACGGAGATATCAATACGGGTGATAATGCACAGAGCTCTAATACAAGTGCATCAGCAGAGTTGAGCTGGACTGTATTTGATGGCTTTAGGATGTTCGCCATGAAGAAGCAATTAGGCCACTTAGAGTCTATAAGTGAAATGGACGCTAAGTATTATGTGCAACAAACTGTAGCGGATATCATTAATGTATATAATCAGATATTGAAGGAACGCCAGCTACTAAAGAATTATCAAGAGGCTGTTCTTGTATCAAGGTTCAGGTATAACCTGGAAGCAAAGAAAAAAGAGTTAGGTGCATCTACAGGGTTACTATACAATCAAGCGAAAACAGACTACTTTACAGATAGTGCTACTGTTATTGAGCAACAGTATCTGATCAAGAACTTAGCCGTTCAGGTAAACCAGCTTATTAATAATACACTGGACGATTCTGTAATATTAAAAGACACACTCTCACAGTTTTATATTATACCCGCAAAGGAGGTATTAGTGCAAGACGCTATAGATGCTAACTATGAACTGAAACGTGCGCTACTGGAAGAGATGATAGCTGAGAGTAATATTAAAGTTCAGCAAGCGGCAAGATTCCCGGAAGTAGATCTGTTTGCTAACTATACTTATAGCAGGCAAGTCAATCAGGTAGGTTTCTTAAAGTCGAACCAAAATGTAGGTCCGGCATTTGGTGTAAGAGTACGTTTGAACTTGTATGATGGCGGTAATACCAATAGGCTGGTAAAGAATGCTAACATTGCCAGAGAGAATGCAAACCTTAGTAAGAAAGATACCAAGCAGCTTATAGAAGGTGCTGTGCTACAAGCATACTATCAATATCAAAGTGGTATGCTGCAAATAGGAATAGCTAAACAGAGGGTAGATGCTGCACTAACTTCTCTGGAAATTGCCAGAGAGCAATATAAAGCAGGTGCTATAAATGGATTTGATTTCAGGCAGAGCCAAATAAGTGTATTAACTGCAAAAAACATTGTTGCTGAGCTTCAGTATTCTACAAAGGTAGCAGAGACAGAGCTATATCGTCTCAGTGGTACTATTGTAGAGAAGACAATGAAATAGATTGACTCATTAGGTGAAAGTGATGCTACTGTAAGGAGTCTCTAATTGCTTTTAAAGCCACATCGCTATTGTTTATTGCTAATACCTCTTGAGAAGACCCCTCTTTCTTATGATAGTAACTAAAAAAGTTATTGATCTTTTGCAAGAGTTGTTCATCCAAATCTAGAGTATCGGCTACATTGGAATATTGTTGTGATGCTAATGGTATGGCTACAATTCTATCATTGCGCACTGTATTGTTCTTTTTAGTCTGCGCTACTTCTATTATTCCAATGACTCTACATGCAGCAACTATTCCTGTAACTATAGGTTCTTCATGTAAAACTATAACATCTAGAGGTGCATCATCTTCAGCCATAGTGTGTGGTACAAATCCAAAGTTACAGGGAAATGTCAGCCCCTCGGGTAACATCTTCCTTAGTGTGAAGGATTCAGTTTTATCATCCCAAACGTATTTATTCCTTGAGCTAATTGGGGTTTCTACTACTACATTTACAATGTTATTTTCAACAAATGGATCAGGGAATTTCATCTTGAATATTTATTTTATACTATATATACAATCGTGTATTAAAACAGTTCGGTTATTAGTATAATTGCACATGCCATATTGGGAACTGTTAGTTTTCTTTTTCATCATTGCTGTTGTTTATTCTTCTGTCGGTTTTGGAGGAGGCTCCAGCTATTTGGCATTACTTTCATTATACGCCATACCTTTTAAAGAGATTAGACTCATTGCTCTCATTTGCAATGTGATAGTCGTTACGGGTGGAGTTCTACTATTTGTCAGAAATAATCAGATTAATTTTAAAAAAGTGTTGCCATTAGTACTGCTGAGCGTGCCGGCAGCTTATGCAGGTGCCGTATTACGTATTGGTCAACAAACGTTTTTTATTATACTAGGGTGTAGCTTGATAGCTGCTTCTATATTGCTATGGGTAAAAACAGCCCACCTAAAAGTTGCAGAAAATAAATCATCTGGTAGCGTAGTAAAAGATGGTGCTATTGGAGGAGCAATAGGCTTCTTGTCCGGTATGGTAGGTATAGGAGGGGGTATATTTTTATCTCCTGTATTAAATATCTCTAAATGGGATACTCCTAAGAAAATAGCTGCGACAGCATCTGTATTTATATTGGTTAATTCCTTGTCGGGCATAGCAGGACAATTGTCTCAATTACCTGATGATATAAATATGTATCGAATTTTGTTGCTTTGCATTGCTGTATTAGCAGGAGGGCAGGTAGGCTCCCGGCTTGGGATAGTAAAGTTTAATTATCTCTTGATAAGAAGAGTGACGGCGATACTGGTTTTTGCAGCAGGTATAAATGTGCTCATCAAACACTTATTTTAAGTATGAATATAGAAGTTTTAGGTTTTGGCATAGCGAAGGATATTTTTGAAGGTAAGACCATTTCTGTATCTGTTGGCGAGATAGTAACTGTGAAAGCTTTAAGGCAGGAACTAGAAAATAAATATCCTAAGTTAAAAGAGCTAGCATCTTATATGGTTGCTGTAAATGATGAATATGCTGAGGATGAGCTTTTGATAAAAACTACAGATGAGGTAGCTGTAATACCACCAGTAAGCGGAGGCTAAAAAATGATCGAAGTAAACATATTAGCAGAGCCATTAGATGTACAGGAGTGTATAGGTAAAGTTATAGCTCCTGATTGCGGAGGTATAGATGTATTTATAGGTACTGTAAGGAATGCAACTAAAGGCAATACAGTAATTAGACTTGAGTTTGAAGCATATGAGCGTATGGCATTAAAAGAAATGCAAAAGCTGGCAAACCAAGCTATAGAAAAATGGTCTGTAAAAAATATTTTAATCTATCACAGAGTAGGTGCTTTAGAGGTGGGTGATATTCCAGTTATTATATGCGTATCCGCTGCACATAGAGGTGCTGCTTTTGATGCTTGCAGGTACATGATCGACACTCTAAAGCAAACAGTGCCTATATGGAAAAAAGAAATTTTTGAGAATGGTGAAGTCTGGGTTGCAGCACACCCCTAGGCTTTAAAATTTACATTAGCGAAAACTAATGTAACACTTCGGACCTGGCTTTTGTTCAACAATCTGACTACATTTTTAATTTCAAAGACGAACAAATCTACGTGCTTGATGTTTCCGTATATGAGTTTTTAAACCAAAAACAATTATTATGAAAAGAAACATTACAAGCAAACTAATCATGACTGCACTGGCTGTGTTCAGTCTGGGTGTTTCAGCACAAGCAGGGATAGTTACCGTAGTTAATGCTACTAATAGCGCATCGGGGTCTTTAAGACAATCTATACTAACTGCTAATGCAGGAGATACAATACAATTCAACTCTGCACTGAACGGTTCTACTATTTTATTGACATCAGGTGAATTGGTGATTAATAAATCTTTAACCATAATGGGTAATGGCACAGCTAATACTATTATTAGCGGTAACAACCTAGGTAGAGTTATGAATATATCCAATGCAGGTACAGTGAATATCATAGGAGTAAAGATGGTCAATGGTATTACGTTATTGAGCGGTGGTGCAATGACCATCAGTAGTAGTACAGTGAACATTGCTTCATCTGAAATATCTGGTAATAACGCCGGAGTGAACGGCGGTGCAATTAATAATTCAGGTACATTGAATATAAGTAGCACACTTATAGCAAATAATAATGCTAATGGTACTGCGGCCAGTACAGGAGGAGGAGCTATTTATAATGATGGGACGTTATCTATAGATGATAATTCTACGCTTACTAGCAATACTGCTTCAGGAGTATCAGGTAGTGGCGGAGCGTTGTTTAGCGCGGCAGGTACTGTAAACATTACAAATTCGACTTTAAGCTCTAATGCTGCAAATCGTGCAGGTGGTGCTATAGAGATGATAAATGGTTCTTTAACGGTAACAGGTTCTGTTATTACTAATAACGATGTGAATGGTGGTGCAGGTACTCCTAACCCGGGTAATGGCGGTGCGTTCCATATTAGTGGTTCATCAGCTGCTGCAATTTTTGATAGTACAAGAGTTATGGCTAATAGCGCAGCATCAGAAGGTGGCGGTTTGTGGAATCAAGCAGGTAGTTCACTCGGTGTAAGAAATCAAACTCTGGTTCATGGTAATACAGCGTTAGGAACTTCTGCAGATAACGGCGGTGGTGGTATCTTCAATAATGGAGGTACACTAATCGTAACGGGTTCGACCATAAATAGTAATATGGCTACCGGTGCATCTGGTAGTGGTGGTGGTGTTTTTAGTACTGATGGTACTGTAAGTATCTCGAGCTCAGTAATAGATTCTAATAGTGCAAATCGTGCAGGTGGAGCGATAGAGATAATCGACGGTACTTTAACGGTTACTAACACTGCTATGGCCTATAACGATGTAAATGGTAGTGCAGGTACAGCAAACCCAGGTAATGGCGGTGCACTGCACGTAACAGGTATGTCAAGTACTATGGTAACAATTGATAGCTGTATGGTAATGTTCAACGAAGCAGCATCAGAAGGTGGTGGTCTTTGGGGCCAATCAGGTAGCACACTTACTGTAACAAATGGTACTATGGTGCGTGCAAATATTGCAGCTGGTGCCGGGGCAGATAATGGTGGTGGTGGTATCTTTAATAATGGAGGTACATTGAACATTAGCAATACAACGATAAATGCAAACCTAGCTACAGGTACTTCTGGTAGCGGTGGTGCAGTTTTGAGTACGAATGGTTCGGTTAAAGTAGAGAATAGCATATTAGACTCAAACGCTGCAAACCGTGCAGGAGGTGCGATAGAAGTAATAGACGGAACATTTGATATTACAGCAACTGTAATGATGTATAATGATGTAAACGGTACTGCAGGTACAGCAAACCCAGGTAACGGTGGCGCATTACACGTAACAGGCATGTCTGGTACATTAGTAACTATTAATGGTGGTACTGTCTCTAATAATAGCGCTGCTCGTGAAGGTGGTGGTCTTTGGGGACAATCAGGTAGTACACTAACAGTAAGTAATAGAACGACTATAGATGGTAATATTGCAGCTGGTGCTGCTACCGACGATGGTGGTGGTGGTGTATTTAATAATGGAGGTACACTTAACATAAGTACAGCTACGATCTCTAATAATAGTGCAACAGGTGCTGCTGGTACAGGTGGTGGTATTTTAAATATCAGTGGTGGTATGATGGCGATAGAAACATCTACTATTTCAGGTAATACTTCAAATGCTGGTGCAGGTATCCACAATGATGGTAGTATGACTATTACCAATAGCACTATCACAAATAATACTGCTGCTATTGACGGTGGCGGTTATGCTCAAATGAATAGCTCTAATACTGTAACGATTACAAGCTCAATTGTTGCTGGTAATACAACTACTTCTGGTTCAGGTATAGATATATATAGCTCAATGGGTACAACTACTTCTGGTGGTTATAATCTGATCGGTCAGGATGATGCCGGACACTTCAGTGCAATGTCAACTGATATGGAAGGTTCTGCTACTGCAGCTATAGATGCTAAACTAAACGTTCTGGCTGATAACGGTGGTGGAGTTGAAACACACAGCTTGCAGCCAAGCAGTCCTGCTATTAACAAGGGTAACCCTTCAGATAATTCAAATGATCAGCGTGATTCTACTGTATATAGCACAGGTAGAGATATAGGTGCATTCGAGAGTAGATTATTCCCTGAGTCTGTTGGTAATGTAGCGATAGAGAATTTAACTTCTGTCACTCCTAATCCAACAGCTAATGGAATTATCAATATTGAAATTCCTGCTCAGTTAACGGTTACTGCTGTAAAAGTTATAGATATGAGTAGTGGTAGACTAGTATTTGAGCAACCAATGACATCTAGCAGTAAGGTAAATCTTAGCAGTCAACCAGCTGGTACTTATATAGTACAGATAGAAGCTGTTGAAGGTGTGGAAGCACACAAGCTAGTAATTATGAAATAATATAGATTGGGTAAACTAGATACGGATAATGCTGCCTTGGTTACAAGGCAGCATTATCATTTTAAAGAGAGATACCACTCCGTAAGCTGTATATAGTAGAGGATGGGTATTTTGAAGTTAATACTTTCACTGCCTCTCTACTGCGCACACCTGAGGCACAATAACATACGATAGGTTTTGTCTTATCAAATGTAATTGCTTCAATTTCTGAAAGTGGAATGTGTAAGCCACCTATATTATATTGGTCATGTTCCTCTTTGCTACGAACATCAATTAGTGTAAAATCTTCCAGACTATTTTTGATAGTTGTATAATCTATTTCAGGTACTTCTATATTAGTAGGTAATGAAGTGATATTTGTTTTAGATATAGTACCTAGCTTCAGTACTCTACTTTGCATATTGCGTGCATCAAACAAAAATAATTTACCTGCAAGCTGCTCACCTATACCGGCAATGTACTTTATGACTTCATTAGCTTGCATCAATCCGATAATGCCTGCAACAGTTGGTATTACACCCCCGTCACTACAGTTAGGTACTGCTGCGGGATTCACATCAGGGTAAGGGTCTCTATAGTTAGGTGTGTAGGTGCCATTATCATTTTTAGTATTCCATATAGCTACCTGCCCTTCATATTGATATATAGCGCCATAAACTAAAGGCTTACCTGATAGTACACATGCATCGTTAAGTAAGTAGCGAGTTTCAAAATTGTCTGTGCAATCAACTATTATGTCGTATGAGTCAATAAGAGCAATAACATTTTCAGCAGCTACTTTTATATCGTGAGTTATAAGTTGAACTTGCGGATTTTGCAACTGTAGTTTTTCAGCAGCACTAATAGCTTTTTTAGTGCTAACATCTTTGTGGTTATATAGTATCTGTCTATGCAGGTTTTTTTCAGAGACTATATCATAGTCAGCCAGACCTATTGTACCTATGCCAGACGATGTAAGATATTGTGAAACAGGACAGCCTAACCCGCCAAGTCCTACGACTAACACTTTCGCATCAGTCAGTTTTTGCTGACTAGATGCATCAAAATCAGGTAGTGCTATCTGGCAGCTATATCGTAACCAATCCTGCATTACACAGCTTTTGACTTGTTAGCAATTATCGTTCTCACATGTTCTGCATCTTCAGGTGTATTAGCATTAATGAGTGCTTCAGGATTTACAGGCTCAATAATTTTTGTATCACTATTGATCAATGCTTTTCGGGGGCAAGAGTATCCTTTCTCTTTAAACGATAATAACACCTCTTTGCTTTTTGGCTCCCATATAGTGATCAGAGGTTCAGGGAGTCCGTCATGTGGGCTTTTATAGGTTGTTGCTACTTTGTCTATTGCTCTTTGTGCGATTAGGTTGTTTAGTATTTGCATATCAATTAATGGAAGGTCGCAAGCTATAACTAACCATGCAGTATGTTCATCTTGGGATAATGCAGACAATATTCCAGTTGAAGGTCCTGCATCAGTAAACTTATCAGTTATTGTTTTGTAGCTGCTGTCTATATCTCTTGCTTGATCTTCACGGCAAGAAATAAAAACCTCATCACAGTGTTGTTGCAGAAGGTCAGCCAGATAATACTTCTGTTCTTTACCATGCCAGTCGATAGCACTTTTATCATGACCCATGCGCGTACTTTTTCCTCCTGCCAGTACCAGCCCGTTTAACTTAACTTCTTTTGAAGTCACTCTTCCCTCCTGTTTTTTCTATCAGTTTAGTTTCTTTTATCACTATATCATGGCTCATAGCCTTACACATATCATATATCGTCAATGCTGCTACTGATGCTCCGGTCAAAGCTTCCATTTCAATTCCCGTTTTGGCATGTATGCTGGCTACGCATTCAACTACAACTTCTTGCTGCTCGTTGACAGTTATATCAATATTACAATTGTCCATACCCAAAGGATGACAAAGAGGAATCAACTCTCCTGTCTTCTTAGCCGCCATGATACCAGCTATGATCGCAGTTTGAAAAACCGCACCTTTTTTAGTTTGTATATCACCACCTTCTAATTGATCTAGAACAGTTTGTGGTAGCACTATTATAGAGCGCGCTTTGGCAGTACGATGTGTTATGGCTTTCTCTCCAACATCTACCATGTTAGCTCGCCCTTGTTTATCTATATGTGTTAACTCACTCATGTTATAAAGGTTTGTATGGCCAGATACGATATACTCCTCCTTTGTTAAAAGTAGTCTGCTCCATAGGTAACTCTATAAAAGCATCCGTATATATCAAGTTTATAAAGTCACCCGAGCCATTCCCTTCTTGTGGGGTAGCTACAAGCTGACCGTTACCATCACTTTTCAAAGATACTTGTAAAAAATATTGTAGCTCTGGTTGAAAAGTGTAATCACTACTTAACACTGCATATAGAGGTTTGTCCTGTGTAGCTAAACACTTTTTCAGCCAAGGGATAAAGTATCTATATGTACACATGAAAGCAGATACGGCATTACCCGGGAAGGCAAAAACATATTTCTCGTCAGCGTTAGTGCCAAACCAAAACGGCTTACCGGGACGCTGTTTTATTTTATGAAAATGTTGTGTGACATTAAGCTCTTTAAGTACCTGTGGTAGGTAATCATACTTACCCATAGACACACCTCCGCTAAGTATCAGCACATCGTAGTCATCGATACACTTCTGTAGCTTAGATTTGAGGCTATCCTTATTATCAGTTATATGCAATAGGTCAGCATCAATGTGCCACTGTTTTAAAATAGCAGCAATAGTATAACTATTAGACCTGCGTATCTCTGATGATGAAGGAGTCTCGTGAATATCAACTAACTCATCTCCTGTAGAAATGATCGCCACCTTGGGTGCTTGCTGTACTTTTATTTCTGTTTTACCAACTGAAGCTACTGTATTGATCATTGCAGGAGTTATTACATTTCCTGGTTCAGCTAGAATAACTCCTTGTTGTTTATCACTGGCTTTGTAGTGAACGTTCTGTCCTTTGCGGATATGGTCAATATTTATTGTAGCCTGACCGTCTTTAATAGTTACATCTTCGTAGCGAATGACTGTATCGCAACTTTCAGGTAAAGCAGCCCCGGTCATTATTTCAATGCACTCTGTAATAGATGTAATACTAAATGGACTATCTCCCGCAGCTTGAGTGCCTGCTATAGTAAAAGTTTTGTTGCCATTAGCAAATGCTTCATGCTGTATGGCTATACCATCCATTGTAACCCTGTTGTAGGGAGGTAGGTCTCTATCTGCTACTATATTTTCAGCAAGTATATAGCCACAAGCATCCTGCAGCCTGACAGTTGTGGTACCGAAAGCTTTTGTTGTGTTCTGTATTATTTCTTCTGCTTCAGAAACTTTTATCATATTAGCCTCCTATAGTTGCCATTGATTCACTTGGTACATTCGCTGCTCTCAGTTTTTCTGCTTCCCATCCATCAACGGCTTTGTTATTGATAGCGTTCAATATATTTTGCTGTAGCGCCTCTTCAGTACTACCTGCACGAAGTATATCTTTTATATTAAGCCCACTCTCAGCATACAGGCATGTTTTTAAATCTCCCTGTGGTGTTATGCGTATTCTATTGCAACTGCCACAAAAAGAACGAGTATATGCCGCGATGATACCAACTGTGCCTTTGTGATTAGCTATCTTATAATTATATGAAGTAGAGTATAAGGCATCAGGTATTTTCTGGATATCAGGATATTCTTGTTTCAGAGTATCTAATATCTTTATGTGATCCCATGTAAGACCTTCATACGTTCCGTTACCATTAAATGGCATCTCTTCAATATATCTAACACTTACAGGCAGGTCTTTAGTTAGTTCAGCCAGAGGGATAATATCCTGGGTGTTTCTGCCATTCATTACTACCGCATTTATTTTCACCTCAATACCATGTGCCAGTAGCTGCTCTAATGTATGAAGTACTTTGGGTAGCTCGTCTCTACGAGTAATGGCATAGAACCTGTCTCTGTCCAGCGTATCTAAGCTGAGATTAACTGATCTTACTCCTAATTTCTTTAGTGTTGGTATATATGGTGCAGTTAGTACACCGTTAGTAGTCAGTGTTAGTTCATTTAACCCCTCTACTTCTGATAACTGTGAAAGGAAGTCAATGAAGTTTTTTCTGGCAAAAGGTTCACCACCGGTAATACGTATCTTCTCCACACCCATCTTTGTGAGTGTAGAGGATATTTGTAACATCTCCTCATAGCTCATCAGCTCTTTTCTGCTCAGCCAATCAATACCCTGCTCCGGCATGCAATAGAAGCAACGTAAGTTGCACCTGTCTGTTACTGCCAGTCTTAAATAGTTGATGGTTCTACCATGATTATCTATCAGCTTCATCTGCGCTCCCGTTCTTTCAGAGCATCGAAAGTACATAAAATAGAGGTTGCCAAAAAGCAGAAGCCGCACAATAAGAGTATTGCACGGCACGATCTGCGTTTTAATTGCCCCCAATTAAAAATCTATGCGATAGGCTATGTTAGGGAATATGCCTAGCTGGTTCACTCGCTTAATGTCTCCCGCATCTTCATCATAGTAAGAGTAATAGTAGTTTTCTCTATTGGTGACGTTCTGTATCTCCAGTTGAATACTATGTGTTGCTCGCTGTCTGTTGATCTTGTAGTAAATACCAATGTCTGAGCGGAAGTATGCAGGTACTTGTTTTGTGTAATATTGCTTAGGTACCAGTACTACTTCATTCGCTTTACGAGACGCAGCCAAGTCGATAGGAGATTCACGCATGCCCCCACTGAATAGTAGCTTGCCGTTAAGTCCTAATATCTTTCTACCATCCCTACTCACTTTAAACTCCTTTCCGCCCAGTAGGTTTAGTTGACAACCTCTGTCAAAAGTGGTGCTATACTCTTCACCTGCATAGTTCTTGTAAGTAGACTTAAATAATGACCCTGTTGCCATGACATAGTAGTTATTAGCAAAAGGTTTTTCTATACTCATATCTATACCATAATTCTGTCCTGTACCTTCACTGACAAGCTGTCCTGTGCCGAGTAAAGAGAATATCTCGAATGCATTGATAAGAGAGAACTCACTGTTCACTCTTTTCTCTACAGGTATGTTATATAGGTACTGGTAGTAAGCTTCTGTTTTAAATCTGACACCTGCTCCTAATGCTCTTTGATATCCTGCTACTACGTGAAATGCTTTAAGTAGTCCCAGATCTTTGTTAGGGTAAGTATTAGTCACACCTTGCTGTCTATCTTGAAACAGGTAGGTTGATATATGATCTGGTTTGCTATGGAAGCCGGCAGCAAGAGAGTAAGTGCTTTTTCGTGCAGTGTAGGTAATAGCCGCACGTGGCTCTATGCTATAACTACCATTCAGAGCAAAGTAAGAACCATGGACACCTCCTAGTAGAGTTAGCTTCTCAGATGCACGGTGTTTCCATTGCGCATAGGCCTGATAGTATTGTGCATCACCTTCACCATCAATGATAGTTCTCCAGTTAGCTCTACTGTCGTCATAAAAGCTGGCATCAAAGCTATATTGTAATTGATGAGCAATAGCTCCTATGCGAACGGTATTTTTACTGTTGAGTTTATTGTTATACAATGCAGACATTCTGTATGCATTGTTAATGAACTTTTCATTGTGTACATGTATCACTTTATAGTCAGCGTTCGGATTAAGTGTATCTACTGTTTCTTTAGTCCTTTGATGAGAACCCGATACTACTGTTTTCAGGTAAGAGTTTTTGCTGAGAAAATATACATGGGTGATACCTGCAACGCCCATTCTGCTATTAGCATCTAAGACGAAGTTGGGGTCGTCTTCTGTCCACTTAGTACTATCTTTTATAGGATCTTTACTGGCATTGTTGTATCCTCCTAGTCCCCAGATAGAAAATGTGCCGTACTTCTCTGTAGGAAAATTCAGCTTAACAGATGCATCCTGATACTTAGGAAGTACACCGTCAAAGTTCACTATGTTCTGTAACAGAGCAAGTGTAGAGTATCTGTAGTTGATGAGGTAAGATGATTTACCACCTTTTTTAAAAGGACCCTCTGTAGCTACCTCAGTACCTAAAGCACTTAGCTGAAAAGTGTGTTCTCTTTTTTCATTATTACCATTGCGAAACTTCATGTCGAACACGCCTGATAGTGCGTTACCCATCTCTGCAGGGAATGCTCCGGTATAGAAGTCTGAGGTTCCCAGTACATTGGCATTCAGCATACTGATAGCACCACCCGTTGTACCCAGCTCACTAAAGTGGTTAGGGTTGGGTATCTCAATCCCTTCCAGTCTCCAGAGTACATTCTTAGGAGAGTTACCTCTTACCACTATACCATTATCCAAGTCTCCCGCATTAGATACACCCATAAAGTTCATAGCCATCCGAGCAGGGTCAGCAAAAGATGCAGCATATCGTTTTGTCTCTTCTACTGAGAATGAACGTGCACTGATAGTAGCAAACTCGTTCAATGCTTTACCAGTATTCTGAGTGGCTGTCACAGTAACTTCGTCCAGCGTATGCAAGCTTTCAGTAAGCGTGATGTTCAGCTCCAGCTCTTTACCTGATGTTACTAACACCTCTGAAGCAATGTTGTTCTCATAACCCATATAGGTAAATAAGAATGATTGTCTACCTACCGGTATATTATCCAGGCTGAAATATCCGTTGTCATCGGTAGTGGTGTTCAGCTCATTGTTAGATAAGCTCACCACTATTACTCCTACAAGTGGTTGTTTAGATTCGGCATCAATTACTTTACCTCTTACACGTTGCGTTATGGTCAGCTGCTTTTTACTGCTCTCCGTTGTTTGAGCAAATGTAGTAGTGTTGAATACTGCCAGTAACCCCAACAATATAATAGCTATGTTGATCCTGTTCATGACTGATTTTTATAAGATGGTTGTCTTACTGTTTATGTGGATATTAAATATGAATTTGTATACCTGCTAGTGCGCCTATGTATAGTGCGTTGTAATAGCCATACTTATTGCTACTCCAAAGAGTGTTCTTTCTTTTATCGTTAAGCAATGTGTTGTGGTCTGAATACAGATAGTTGAACGTTGGTCCTGCAAACAGCTCAATTGTGTTACCCAGTTTAACAGCCGGTAATACTCTGAAAGATGTACCTACCTCAAACTCATCCCAGAAGTCTGTAAGTGATGTTATTGTAACCTCTGTATTTATTCTGAAGTTTTTAGCAATAGGTATATGCGCACCCAAGCCTGACTCTAGTGCGAATATCGGGTCTGCGTAGCTGAAGTTGCTACCTGCACCTACTATACCATATAAATATTTACCACCAGAGCGGAATGTAAGTAGTGTGGTTAGGTTATCATCCGCGGTGATACCGATGCATTTTTCTCCTTTTTTAATGATGTTGATAAGACCAATAGGGAAAGCAGAGCTATCAGCTATGTTGATGAAGCCGGATATTTGTACACCTTTCACTTCTTTAGCTACGTTCACAAAGCCTGCTATTTGAGTGTTTACGTTGCCTGATACATTTACATACCCTGCTACTTGTACACCTTTTACATCTTTCGCAACATTCACAAAGCCTGATGCTTGAGCACCTCTTACGTTCTTGGCTACGTTCACATATCCAGCTGCCTGAAAACCAGTTACCTCTTTGGCTATGTTCGCAAAACCTGCTGCTTGTAGTCCTCTCATGTACTTAAGGTTTACATTAGTGAATCCTGCAGCCTGCACACCTGCAGCACTGCCAATTACGTTTACATACCCTGCCGCTTGCAGCCCGCTTGCATCACCTTTTATGTAGTTAGTAAACCCTGCTAAATGAGCACCTTTCCCTCCGTCGAGGATCACATTTGCAAATCCTGCACCGATGAAACCATTACCATCTTTCTTTATTACGTTGGCAAACCCCGAAGCACAAAAAGCTTCTTCTGCACCTGATACTCCGGCGAATAAATGTAGTGAGAATTTGTTGCTGTAGTCAAAGGCATCCAGCCCGTTTGTACTGATAGGGTATACTATACCAATGTGTGCGTTGCTTGTTTTCTTCTGCGCAAAAGCAATACTGCTGTATGCAGTTAATAAGATCATTGCGATTACTATACGTGTCATAATTTTTATCATTTCTTATATGACACTCAACTTGTCGCATACCCCTATGCAAGCACTAAAAAATAGTAACTCCTGCATTCCATCCTATCCATGTGCTTTCGTTGTACTGTAGGTTATTTACCTTGTACCCTTCGCTTGGGAAGTTAGTTTTAAATCCAGGATATTTTGTTTGCTGGTTGTTGTAGAATATGGTGAATGCAGGACCAGCAAAAACAGAAATATATTTATTAACTCTATAGTTGATATTAGTATGGAACTTGCCCAGAATGTTTACATCATTCCAGTTGCCCAGATATACAGCATGTCCTGTAGCTTCAGGGTTTATACTTACGTTCTTCAATATTCTTAATTCACTACCCCAGCCAAAGCCATACATATACACTTTGTTGTTGTTGCTGAAGTTCATGCCGAATGAGTATATATTGTACAGCCACTTAGTACCAGTTTTTATAGCAGCATTAAAGTTGGCTACCTCATTAGTAGAGATGGAAATCTTATGGTAACCCTTTCTAACAAAGCTGAATAGTCCTATACCCACCCCGTTAGCAGTATCTGCAACATTGATAATACCTAGCTGTACGCCTCTTAGCTCTTTAGAGAAGTTGATGATACTACCTGCCTGCATCCCTCTTAGTGTACCACCACACATGTTTATCAATCCACTGAATTGCATTCCTGTTACATCACTGGCAGCCACGTTGATGATACCCGCTGCCTGCATTCCTTTAAGTGATTTACCGGTATTGGTAATACCGGCCATTTGGAAGCCTACTATGTCTTTAATGCAGAGGTTAGTAATGCCAGCTGCTTGTATTCCTTTTATACTGTCAATGGTTACGTTAGCTATACCTGCAAACTGACCACCTTGTACCTTATCGCCACATACGCTGAATATACCACCAGCCTGTATGCCATAGATGCGTTCTTTACACACATTACCTATGCCGGCAGCTTGCATACCCATGGCACCACCAAGGACATTATTGTATATACCTGCTCCCTGAAAACCTACAACATCACCACCTACTATATTGAATATACCTGCTACTTGCAGATAGCGTGCGTCATGTTTAACAATATTAAAACCAGCTCCTACTTCTATACCATCAACGCCAGCAGTATAGCCACCCAATAAATTTATAGATGCCTTGTTTACTACCTGAGAGCTCATTCTACCATGAGAACTAATGCCTGGCGTAAGTGATGCTTGTACAGGCATATTAACAAAGAACTTACTTAGGTTAAGGCTTTGCATTCTTTGTTTAGAGGATAAGAAGAATTTACCCAACCATGTGCCTTCTACGTTTTCTCCATCGCTGATCACTACAGAGTCCATTACAAACACCTTCGGCGATATACTGACTTTTATTTCCTGGTCAACACCCGTTTTTATTTTTACAGAGGTGTCTTTGTACCACGACTTGCTAACTGTTAGCTGAGAAGGGAAAGTATTGTCTTTGAGTTTTAATTGAAAATAGCCTTCACTGTTGGTAAGAGATGCTACCAGTTGGTTAGGCTCAAATACACTGGCATCGCGAACCTTTTCCCCAGTGTTTTCATCAACTACATAGCCACTTACATACCATACAGGACCTGCATTAGTTTTTATAATGATGTGGTTCTTTACCTGTTTGTATTCAAACCTTCTGTTGAATATTATATCCAGTGTCTGTTGTACTGTTTTCTCTTTTACTTGTATACTAATGATGCTATCTGCATTGATTGCATTGCTGTTATAAGAAAAGAAGAACCCGCCTTGCTGGGCTATATTATCCAGTACCTTTTTTAAAGGTTGCTGATCAGCATTTACAGATACTGTTTTTTGAAGTAAGTACTGTGCATTACACACCGTAGAGTAAGCGCATAATAGTGTAATAACTAAACCTGTGTACAGTAGTTTCATTATTGGTTTAGGCTATTTTAAAATGATCTTATTACCTGTTTTCTCTTTCCTGATGCTTAATTGCTCGCATATTACATCCAATATGTAGTCAAGAGATTCATCTTTGAAAGTCGTAGTTATCTCAAGAGACTTAAGATTATCATTAGCTATAATGATTTTAGCATCATAAGCATCGTTAAGTACATCTACCAATCTGGACAGAGGTGTATTATTACATACAAACTCTTTTGTGCGATAATAGCTGTATAGTGCATCCTCGTTAGCTTGCTTTATTGGTGTAGGACTATCTTTTAATACTACAGCCTTTTCATTCGGCTTCACCTTGATGCTGTGCTCTTTTTTACTTACTTCTACTAGCCCTGTCTCTACTATCACTTCCGTTTTAGCAGTTTCGCTTTTCACATTAAAAGATGTTCCCAGCACTTTCACTTCTACACCATCTACGTCTATTATGAATGGTCTTTCTTTATTTGGTGTAACGTCAAAAAATGCTTCTCCTGATAAGGTTACACTTCTTGTAGCACCATCAAAGCTGGTCTTATACTTTAGCAAAGACGCTTTGTTCAGGGTAACTACAGTACCATCTGGTAATGTTTCTGATATAACAGTATTATCAGCTACAATAGTTGTTCTGCCAAAGTCATAAGCAAAGAATTTCACCATCCATGCAGCACCTATGAAGAGAACAAGTGTGGCAGCTATTTGCATCCAACTCATTTTTCTCTGAGGCATTGCTATCGTCTTAGTAGCAGGTGCTTCATTTACTCTTTGTTGAAACCTGTCCCATGCTTTATTGGTATCAACAGTTTTAGTAGCAGCTAACTGCTTACTGGTGTTCCATATAGTTTTTATTTGCTCGTAATGATGTTTGTTTGCATCATTCTCTTTCAGCCAATCTGCCACCATGCTGTTCTGCTGCTCTGTGGTTTCACCCAGTAAGTGCATCATCAACACATCATCATTCATATGGCTATGTTCCTTTTTCATTGCTTGTTAATTTAAAAAGGTTATAAAAAGCAGCCATAGTACAGTTATATAATCTGCCAGTTTCGTTCTTAATATTTTCAGGGCTTTGCCCATTTGGTTTTCTATAGTCTTAACTGATAGTCCCAGCTTATCAGCAATTTCTCGATACTTCAACTCTTCAAATCTGCTCATCTGGAAGATCGTCCTGCATTGTTCGGGAAGGTCTTGCAGTGCAGTATGTATTCTAGCTTCCAGTTCTTTTATTTGAGCACTATCATGTGCCTGCTGTTCCATATCTCCCTGATGTACCACATGCTCTTGGTAAGTGTTCTTTACCTTATGACGTTTTATGAGGTTCATGCATTCATTATGCACAGCCCTGTACAGGTACGCTGATACTGATTGCAGCTCGCCGATGCGCTCTTTCTTCTCCCACAATTTGTAAAAAACGTTCTGCACCATCTCTTCTGCGTCAGCATCATTTTTTAAAATGGTACATGCGTATGCATGCAGACTGCCAAAGTGCTCTTTAAACATTTGCTCAAAGATCAAATCGCTATCTACCTCATGTACAGTAATACTGTCTGTATGATGTGTCATGCCAGTTAACGGTCGGGATTTCGTGCCAAAGATAAAAGCTTCTGCCAAGGTCTACTTTGTTTTACCGTATATATGACACCCCACTACAAAGATACCCCTATGTGTAATTGTATTTTATTTTTGTTTATGTATAGGTTTATTATTCTCAATCATAGGCTTAACTTTGCAATTCAAATTTCTAAGCAGAAATGTTGGATAGAGATATTAAAGTAGGAATTCTTGGTGGTGGCCAGTTAGGTGCTATGTTGATCAAAAGTGCTGTAGACTATGGCATATATGTACATGTATTGGATACCTCTTATGATGCAAATGCTGCAAGGTTCACCAGCAATTTTACGATAGGCGATACGCTGGACTACGATGCTGTACTAGCTTTTGGTAAAGGCCTAGATGTTATAACCATAGAAAAGGAAGCTGTAAATGTGGATGCTCTGGAAGAGCTGCAAAAGCAAGGAATAAAAGTGCATCCAAGCCCGCATGTCATCAGGACCATTCAGGATAAATACCTGCAAAAACAATATTTACAAGAACATAATATACCTGTAGCTAAAGGAACTCTGATTAAAAATAAAGAAGAGTTAGCAGGGTACAGTGAGCAATTGCCAGCTTGTCTTAAGCTTTGTCGCGATGGATATGATGGTAAAGGTGTGATGATATTAAAACAGCAGTCTGACTTTGAAAAGGCATTTGATAAGCCTAGTGTATTGGAAGAGCTGGTAGATATTGATAAAGAACTTGCAGTAATTGTTGCCAGAAACGAAGCTGGAGAAGTAAAATGTTACGATCCTGTAGAGATGGTATTTGATGCAGAGATGAATATTCTCGACTATCAGCTAGCGCCTGCTGATATTACTGAAGAGCAAGCCAAAACAGCTATCGACCTAGCGCTAAAGACGGGTGAAGCATTTGATCTGGTAGGTATCATGGCGGTAGAGTTATTCTTGACAGTAGACGGCAATATTATAGTAAATGAATTAGCACCACGCCCTCATAATAGTGGACACCATACTATTGAGGCTTGTGTAACTTCTCAGTACGAGCAACTTATCAGAGCTATATTAGGTATTTCTCTGGGAGATACTTCTATTAATAAGCCGTCTGCTATGATGAATATATTACAACCTGCAGAAGGGAAAGTAGAATTGCTAGATAAGCTAATGACAAAAGCATTGGCCACAAGTGATGCTCACCTGCATTGGTATGGTAAGAAAAATAGTAAGGAAGGTAGGAAGATCGGGCATGTAACAATTAACGGATCCAGTATAGAGGACGCTCTTGCAAAAGCAGAATCAATAAGAGGTATTATAAAATAAGATATTATGAGTAGTCCTGTTGTAAGTATAATCATGGGTAGTAGCTCCGATAAGGATGTAATGAAAGCTGCTGCAGATGTACTTAAAAAGTTTGAAGTTCCTTATGAGTTCACAGTAGTATCTGCACATCGCAGCCCGCAATGGATGTATGAGTATAGCGAGCAGGTGATGGACAGAGGTGTAAAAGTAATTATTGCCGGGGCTGGTGGTGCAGCGCACCTGCCGGGTATGGTAGCAGCACTGACAACACTACCTGTAGTAGGTGTACCTGTAAAGTCGAGAAACTCTATTGACGGATGGGATTCTCTATTGTCAATTGTGCAAATGCCTAATGATGTACCAGTTGCAACAGTTGCAGTAAATGGCGCTCACAATGCAGGCTTGCTGGCAGTTGAAATGCTGGCTATTAGTGATGCTTCACTGATGTCGAAACTGCAGGATCTGAAGAAAGCAAATAGAGAAAAAATAGACAAACAGCAAGAAGACGTAAAAGGTCTGTAGGTAGCTGATAGTCAAAAAGAAAAGTAAATAAATATAGTTTTCGCAAATATGTTTAGAAATACTATTTTATTTATCTATTTTAGAACACGATTGTATAAGTAAGAAAACACTTATCTAAAATTGCCTTTATGAAAAGATTGTTAGTATTGTCAATATTGCTATTGACATACAATGCAAACGCACAAAAATTAAGTTTAGCAGCAGGTGCAGGTGGCTCCGTAAATGGTCAGCCGTCAGGAAATATGGTGTACGTAGGAGATCAGACTTTGTTAAACTATGCCATCACTTCAAGGATGACATATACTACACAAAGCAATTGGCAATATGGTGTAGCTGTGCACATGCATGAGACTGCTACAAAGTCTTCAAAGTCTTATCCGGGTTTCCCTAACAGGCACTTGATCATTGATTCTGTGGGTGGTGATGGTAAAAAATTGGTATACGCTAAAAATACAGTAGCAGCTACTGTTGTATTGAACCGCAATTTTAATCTCGGAACTAAAACATCTGCTTATCTGGGTATCGCAGGTGGTTGGGGTTTTGCAAGAAACAATTCTCTTTATTACAGAGAGAATGAATCTTACAAAGCTGCCGATGGTGGTGACGGATTTTGCTATGGTGGTCAAATAGGTATCGTTCAAGGGTTGGCTCCAAAAGTGAACTTCTTCTTCGATGTATCTTTCCGCATGTACAACTTTGCATACGATGCAGGTGCTCCAACTGTTCGTCCTCCGGAAGATATCGAGTATTCTATTTGGGCACTACCTATAACTGTAGGTCTAAGCTTTGATCTGTACGAGAAATCAAAAAGCTCTACAAACACATTCAATAAAAGAACAAGAAAGTATAACTAATAAGGTTTATTTAAATAATTGTATTGCCCTGAGCTTGTCTCAGGGCTTTTTTATGGAGTTGATTATTTTTATCGTCTGAAAAGTGACAACGCATAACGACATACAAGCTCAAAAAGACTTTTACGATACTTACTGGGAGGATATGAAACCATTAGGTACCTATAAAGTAATGCGTACGCAATGGATTCTTGGGCAACTTTCGGCAATAAAAAAGCAACTTAAAAACAACGGTGACCTTAAGTTATTAGATATGGGTTGCGGTGACGGCCGCTTAGTTTCATTATGGAAGGAAGTTACAGGTGCAGATACATATGGTATCGAGCTATCTCCAAAAGCAGTAAATAGTGCCCAGAAAAGATATCCGTTTGTTAGTTATAAAGCAGGGGATGCAACATCTACTGATTATGAATCTGAGATGTTTGATATTGTCGTTTGCCAAGAGGTGTTAGAGCATATCGATAAGCAAGAGTATTTGGTCAATGAGTGTTCCAGAATAATAAAAGAAGGCGGCTACCTGATTCTGACCACACCTAACAAATACTATTTTGATAGAAGGCATGGGGGCAATTATTCTAACCAGCCTATTGAGCAAATTCTAGATAAGAAACGTCTTTTCGACCTGGTATGCCCTTCATTTAATATATTAAGCTATGAGACACTTATATATGCTAAAGGTGACAATGGAGCATATAAGGTACTGACTAATAGAGTAATCCTGGCAATACTGCGCAGATTAGGTGTGTTAAACACCTATAAGCAATGGTTGTTAAAAAGGGGTTATGGTTTGCACCATGCTGTAGTGCTCAAAAAGCACTAGTTATTTAATGGTACGTTTATAGATACAACTGTACCTCTACCAATAGCACTATCCCATTCGACATTTCCTTTAAGATATTCAACTCTGGTCTTGATGTTTTTCAGCCCGATGCCTTCAAATAGTTTAGCATTGTCCTTATCGAAACCTTTCCCGTTATCTTCTACAGTTACTGATATTTCATTGTCGTCTCTGATAAGTGAGATGTCCAGGTTGCTTGCATTAGCATGTTTTATCACGTTATTGACACACTCTTGTATTACCCTGTAGAGTACAGTCTCTACACTCTCATCTATCTTGGTATTAAGCCCTTCGGTATACAAGTTTACCTTAATAACTCGTTCATCTATTTTATCAATAAATGTTCTTACAGCAGCTGCAAGGCTATTTTTGAGTAGAGCGTTAGGCATGATGTTATGAGAAACCGTACGCACCTCTGCACAACTATCGTCTACAAGCTTTAGTGCATTATCAAAACGTGTTCTCTGCTCCTGACTAGTGAATTGCAGCTCACTGGTAATGGTAGAAAGGTTTATTCTGGCAGCACTCATCATTTGTCCTACGCCATCGTGCAGATCTCCCGCTATACGTTGGCGCTCGTTTTCCTCGGCCTCAATCACAGCTTTGGTTGCCATTTCCTGATGTTTGAGTACTTCTTCCTGTAGCTTGGCTTGTTGTTTCAGCTTATATCTTCTGTAGTAAGAGTATCCGAGTAAAGCCCCCAGTAACATAACACCTAGACTACCGGTGAGTAAATAGTTTCTACGAGTGATATCAAACTGTTGTTCCTGGATGATCTTTTCTTTCTTCTCTGTTTGATACTTAGTATTTAGTTCTTCAATCAGATCTTTATTTTCTGCTTGTCTGAGAGAGTCTCGTAGATTATTGTGCAGGTTCAGGTACTTATATGCTTTATTATATTGACCGTGACGCTCGTAAAATTCAGCAATACCTTCATAACCTTCATATGTCTGTTTGTTGTTATGATTGGCTATGGCTGCATCTATAGCTTTTAGCATGAACTTTTCAGCTTGAGGTATATTGCCTTTTAGTTCATAGTTCTCTCCCATGAAGTAATAAGAATATACCAGTTCACTTCTATCTCCTATGCGTTCTCGTATCTCAATGGACTTTTTCAGATAATATTCAGCACTATCGGGCTTTCCCATTTTTAAGTAAATAGACCCCATGTCTGTATATACATAGCCTGAGTCGGGAGGGTTCTGATAACGTAAGAATATCTCCTTAGCTTTATTGTAAAACTTAAGAGACTTATCATAGTTGCCTCTGTCTCTATTTATGATTCCCAGATTGCTATATGTGTAAGCAGCATCTATTGAGTCTCCAGAGATCATGCTCAGCTCCAGGGACTCGATCATGTATTGTTCAGCCTTGTCATAATCGTCTAATGCAGCATATATACCACCTACATTTAATGCACCGGCTGAGGCGAAGGCATTATCCTTCATTCTGTCTTTGGCTGTTTTGTGTGCTACTACCAGATGCACTAATGCAGAATCGAACTTTGCTAGCCGTCTGAAGGCATTACCAACCCTGGATTCTGCATAGTATATAAGTTCCGGATCATCAAGCTCTTCTGCAATTGCCAAGGCTTTGTTCGATGCTATAAGAGACTCGTCTATAAAGGCACCTCTTTCCAGCACTGTGGCCAGCATGATGTAAGATTTACATAGCTCGGGTTTATAATTTCCCTTTTTTGCAAGTGACACAGACTTTTTCGCATATATAATAGCCTCGTCTATATCTTCTTGCATTAGTTTTCTTGCTATCCTGTAGTAATATTTAGACTGCATTTTCATATCGTCAGTCTCTTCAATCAGGTTAAGCATGGAGTCTATATAATTATCTTTTGCATTTAATGTATTGATATTCAATAAGATAATTAATGTAAATAGTATTGGGTAAGTGTACTTTATACGCATCAGTAGGGGGATATATGCGATAAAAATAATAATTGACATGGAAAACTATGTACTACTCTACAGTCTGTTTTCCTGATTGTGTAAAGCGTTTTCCCGATTGTGAAAGTGGCATATGCTGTCTGAGAGTACATTTGCCCCGCATAAAAAGTAAAAATGAGAAGAATACTACTATCAGGATTAGCAATATCAGGTTTATTTATTGCTTCGTGTACTAAAGAAAATACAAATGTTAACCCAACACCAGCTGAGCAAAAGATAGCTTACAGCTCTCTTTCAGCATCATCAAGCTATACACAAACATTTGTTGACGATAGTGGTCAGTCTACAGTTGACTTCAGCGGTCAGACAACACGTATCGACATGTTGAAAGAGCTAGATGCATACATTAGAACAGGTACTACTGCTAGTATAGATGCATCTAAAATGAAAAATATGTTTGAGAACCAGAACAACGCGTTCTCAAATGCTGATCTTAATAATGCTACGACTAAGATCATCTCTGCAAAAACAGCTCAGTCTTTCTCTGCAACAGCAGCAGATGCCGAGCGTCAGCTATTTATCAGCTATTTTGGTAAACTAGAGGCTATGAGCCAGCAAAGCTCACAAACTGCTGCTCAGGGCCAGGCAGGCGTATTAGGCGGCAAGCGTCTTGTAGATGAAAAAGGCGTTGAATATGGACAGTTAGTTTCTAAAGGTCTTGTAGGTGCTTTAATGCTTGATCAGATATCTAATGTATATCTAGGTACAGATAAGCAATCTGCTGATAATACAACAAAAGAAGAAGGTGAGAACTTCACTGCAATGGAGCACCATTGGGATGAAGCTTACGGTTACCTTACAAAAAATGCTGTGTATCCTACGGAGGGTGAAGAAAGCTATTTAGGAGAATACGCACGTCAGGGAGCTAGTGTTCATGGTGGTGCAGCAAACCTTTTCCTTGCTTTCTTAAAAGGTCGTGCCGCTATAGTGAACAATGACCTGACTACTCGCGACGAGCAAATAGCATATATCCGTGCTGAGTTGGAAAAAGCAGTAGCTACAGTAGCAATAAGCTATTTAAATAAAACAAACGCTGCATCTGATGATGCATCTAGATTCCATGCACTATCAGAAGGTGTTGGATTTATATATTCACTACGTTTTGCATACAACTCTAAAGTGAATACAGCAAAGTCTAATGAATTGATGAGTAAGTTAATGGACAAGACAGATGGTTTCTGGTCTTTAACTACTGCAGATATAGAATCAGTAAGAGATGAGTTAGCTAGTACATATGGTATCGACAAATCAACAGTTGTCAATCACTAGTTAACATAAAATTCATATGGTGGTTTGGTGAAGCGGTTCGAAATTTGCGAATCGCTTTGCTAGTCTAAAGAAGTAAGTAGGAAAATGGTAAAAAAGTACAGAATCGGAGCAATGGCAGCAGCATTATTAATGTTGTTGGCTATTGCATGTAATAAAGCGTCGGATGATGTCAGCCCCTCAAACGACCTCGATCGCCAACCAATGCTTTCTAACTATGCCAACAATTATATAGTGCCGGCTTATGCTGACATGGTTGCAAAGCTTACAACCCTTCGCTCAGACATTCAAACATTCACAAACGCTCCTGATAACACCACAAAAGAGGCGGCTATCAACTCTTTCCGTGCTGCATATACTACTTGGCAGAAAGTAGATATGTTAGAGTTTGGCCCGGCAGAAGATGTGTTGTTACGTAGCTATATGAATACCTATCCTGTAACTGTTTCTAAGCTTGACGGTAACATCAGCTCGGGCAGTTACGATCTGGAGACATTTGGTAGCAAAGATGCCCAGGGGTTTCCCGCAATAGACTATCTGTTGAACGGACTAGATGTATCTATGTATACTACTGATGCCAATGCATCAAATCGTAAACAGTATCTTCTTGCCGTAGTAGATAAAATGCTGGAAAAAGTAAATAAAGTAAACAGCGACTGGGCAACGTATAAAGACAATTTTATAGCCAATACTTCTACAGATGCTAATAGTAGCATCTCTATTATGGTCAATAACTATGTTATGTACTACGAGCGTTACTTACGCGGTGGTAAGGTAGGCTTACCTGTAGGTGCCATGACAGGTATTGCTAAAGCTGATATATCTGAAGCTTATTATTCTCAGGAGTTAGCTAAAGAGTTTGCCGTTACAGCACTTACTGCTGTAAGAGATTTCTATTCGGGTAAGAGCTACAGCGGAGCATCATCAGGAGAAGGAATGAAGAGCTACCTCGCAGCACTCGGCACTACTGATAACAATGGTATGCTAATGGCTGATGTGGTAGAAACAGAAATGAATCAGGCAATTACGGCAGTGAGCAGCTTAAACGGAACTATTGTAGAAGCCGTTAACAA
The DNA here is from genome assembly GCA_964531655.1 of uncultured Flavipsychrobacter sp. Lineage (GTDB taxonomy): Bacteria > Bacteroidota > Bacteroidia > Chitinophagales > Chitinophagaceae > UBA5543. The sequence goes on along the minus strand of CAZHDM010000007.1, from coordinate 129,886 downwards.
CAACAGGACACAAGTATTAGAAGCATATGAAGAGGTACAAGATGTAGTGCCTCTTCTAAAAGTGGACATGGTATCAGCATTCAGTATCTCAATAACTTATACTGATAATGATGGTGACTAAAATATGCGTCAAAAAATAAAAGACATACTATCTGATCAGCAACTTGGGAAGCCTGTTTACTCGGCTTCTCTTGCTGTTTTCAGAACTGTCTTTGGTTTTATGATCCTGTTCAGCACATTAAGGTTTTGGAGCAGGGGCTGGATAGAAGAGCTATATATAAAACCTGATTTCTTCTTTTCATATTATGGTTTTGAGTGGGTGAAACATCTGGGAGAATACACCTACATCTTATTTATAATTTGTGGCATCAGCGCATTGCTATTTGCCATTGGTCTGTTTTATAGATACGCAGCAGTAGTCCTTTTTTGCAGCTTCACCTACATTGAGCTGATGGATAAGACCAATTATCTTAACCATTACTATTTTGTTTCTCTTGTCTTGTTTCTCATGATGTGGCTGCCTGCTCATGTGAACTTTTCTGTAGACGCTTGGCGCAAACCATCAATTAGTAAGAGATATATTCCCAGGTGGACTGTGGGTAGCATTCGTATGATGATGGCTATAGTATATGTATATGCAGGTCTGGCTAAATTAAATTCAGACTGGCTGATAAATGCTATGCCTTTAAGACTATGGCTGCCTGCCAATAATGACATGCCTGTTATTGGACCATTGTTTAATCATCTATGGGTGGCATATTTGTTCAGCTGGTTTGGAGCAGCATATGATCTGTTCATAGCTTTCTTTTTACTGAATAAGCGTACCAGACCATATGCTTATGCTACAGTCGTGGTTTTTCATTTGCTTACAGCAGCGTTATTCCCGATTGGTGTTTTCCCATATGTGATGATCGTGTCAGCATTAGTATTCTTCGAGTCAGAAGATGCGGATAAGTTTGTCCAAATGATGAAATCTTTAAGGTTTTCATTACCTGTAGATGAGAATAAAAGAATATATATCTTTGCACCCCTTGCGAAAAAATGGGTAATACCCATGTTCGCTGTGTTCTTTGTGATACAACTGGCATTGCCTTGGAGATATTTGTTGAATAAAGGAGAACTGTTTTGGACAGAAGAAGGGTATCGTTTTTCATGGAGAGTGATGCTCATGGAGAAAATGGGGTATGCACAGTTTATGGTAAAAGATAAAGAGACGGGTGAACGAGTAGCTGTTAATAACAACGATTTTCTGACAAGAAATCAGGAAAAAATGATGGCTACACAGTCTGATTTTATAGTTCAGTATGCTCAATTTTTAAAGGAGCATTACAAACAAAAAGGCATGCATGAGCCGCAAGTTCATGCTACCGTGTATGTGGCAATGAATGGCCGACGCAGTAGATTGTATGTAGATACGTCTGTTGATCTGGCAAAAGAAGAAGATAGCTGGAAACATAAAGAGTGGATACTGGCTTTCAATGATAATATTTATGGGTTGTAAGAAGTTGATATTAGGTATATGTTGTTTGCTGCCCATGCTAAGTATGGGTCAGGACAGCTTACGTAATAATCAGTTGGACGAAGTAGAAATCAGAGATAAGAAGCAGTCCAACTTCGGGCATATGTATCAGGTAGATGGTATGAAGATCACTGCCGGCAAAAAGTCTGAAGTAATAAATGTAGAGCAGCTTACTGTAAACAAGGCTACTAATAACACAAGACAGGTTTACGCTAAAGTTGCCGGTCTGAATATATTTGAAAATGACGGCTCTGGCTTACAGCTAAGTATAGGCGGCAGAGGCCTGGACCCTAACCGCACGGCTAACTTCAATGTGCGTCAAAACGGTTATGACATCAGTGCAGATGCACTTGGATACCCGGAAAGCTATTATACACCTCCTACCGAAGCATTATCTAAGATAGAGATACTAAAAGGCGCAGCAGGTTTACAGTACGGTACACAGTTTGGCGGCTTGCTAAACTTTGAGATGAAGCAGCCGGGTGCTGATAAACCTTTCTCTATAGAGAGTAAGCAAACCTTGGGTTCATGGGGCTTTTTAGGTTCTTATAATGCTATCAGTGGTACAAAAGGAAAGGTTCAGTACTTCGCTTTTGGTCAGTACAAAAGAGGTAATGGCTGGAGACCGAACAGCAGGTTTGAATCATTTAATGGTTATGCTGACATACACTACCATATCAATGATAAGCATATGGTAGGTATAGAGTATACCAGACTACAATATTTGGCTCAACAGCCGGGTGGACTAGATGACAAAATGTTTGCTGCTGACCCAAGACAAAGCAACCGTCCACGCAACTGGTTTGCTGTAAGGTGGAATATTCTGGATGTAGAGTGGGATTACAGAATCTCTTCTCGCACACGTTGGCAGACAAGAGTATACAGCTTGTTAGCTTCCAGAGATGCTGTAGGCTTTCGTCCGAACCGCCCGTCTCAAATAGATAATGGCGGACAAAGAGATCTGCTAAAAGGCACGTTTAATAATTACGCCCTAGAGTCGCGTTTCTTGCACAGGTACGAAGTTGGTGGGCTACAACAAGTATTACTAGCCGGAGTACGTGCATATAAAGGTTATAGTACAAATAAGCAGGGCTATGTGAATAACGGTGCTGGTGCAAACTTTGAGTTTGAAGATGAGACCTCAGAAATAATATCTGACTATACCTTCCCTAACCTTAACCTTGCCGCATTTGCAGAGCATATAGTAAGGTTAAATTCTAAGCTAAGTGTAACGCCCGGTGTACGTATAGAGCATATACGAACAGAAGCACAAGGTAGATATCATGATAAAGTGTATGATCTGCGTGATAGCCTGATAAGTGATATCGTTACTACGGAGAACAGACAGTTACCAAGAACATTTGTATTAGCTGGTATAGGTATTGCCTACAAGCCTAAATTCAAAACAGAGGTCTACGGTAACTTTTCTCAGAACTACCGCTCAGTAACGTTTAATGATATTCGAGTTGTCAACCCATCGTTTGAAATAGACCCTAATATCAGCGATGAAAAAGGCTGGAGTAGCGATGTAGGTGTAAGAGGTAAGATCTCTGATCTATTCCGCTATGATGCAAGCGTATTCTTCCTGCATTATGGTAATAGAATAGGTGAATATTTCGCTGTGAAAAATGGCAACAGAGTTATACGCAGGAGAGGGAATGTAGGTGTAGCCGATATATACGGTATAGAAACATTCATGGAGTTGGACGTATTAAATCTGATCAATCTTTATTCTGATAATTGGGGTGCTACAGTTTATTCTAACCTTGCATTGACTGAAGCCAGCTATACAAAAAGCCCAATAAAGAACGTAAAAGGTAAACGAGTAGAGTATGTACCTTTTATGAACTGGAAAGCAGGGTTGCAAACGTCTTATAAAAGGTTGAGGCTTACATATCAGTTCAGTTATTTAAGCGACCAATATGCAGATGCTACTAATGCAAAAGATGGAGGCTACAGTGGGGTTAATGGTATTGTACCTGCTTATTATCTGATGGATGTATCTGCTGGCTGGAACTACAAATGGCTAACACTTGAAGCTAGCGTCAACAACCTTATGAATGTAGCTTATTTCACACGTAGAGCTACTGGTTATCCAGGTCCTGGTATTATACCTGGAGATGGCAGAAGTTTTTACCTCACCGCTGGTGTGAAGCTATAGTCTGTAGTGCTTTACCCCTTCATTTTTCTTAAAGTTTAGGAAGTAGTAACATAGCTTGATATCTATGTATGATAGCCGAGGGTAGAAATCTCCGCTATACACAGATGCATACTGATTATTAGTGATAATGGTCGATACAGTATGCCGACCTGCACTCTGTAAAGGGAAGTGATAGCTAAGCCCATATTCGATGAGCCCCACTTTACGAAGTATGGCATTGATCTTAAACCCAATTATCGCATTGAACCATTCTTGCTGAAGCCCTGCATCAGGGTAAGTTGTTGCAGGCTCCGTTCTGAAGTTGGTAAAATTACCAACAGCTACACCTGAAGATGAGTAGTTGTAGCCTCTTGTGGTATTCATTTCATACGATGCGCCGATTACACCATAGAGGTCATAAGTTGTTGCCGCTTCATGGTGATGAAGCAAGTACCCTGTAGATAGTGGCAGCTCATAAGAGTAGCTGCCTGCTGTAAGTGTATAATCTACATCTACATAAAGAGAGTTATCTATAGTTTGGTAGCCATACCCCTTGGTCTTTTGCCCGAACCGAATGTGCTTAGAAACTACTGTTGGAGATAGTTCGAGAAAAAACTTACCAGTGCGGAACTGTAAGTTCAAGCCTCCTGAAAAATCTATATTAAACCTTCTAACAGACAGATCGGTATGATAAGCTGACTTACGCTCAAGTATAGGATAGTTAAGCGTAGGGTTAGCATGAATACCAATGTTGAACTCCTGAGCAATTGTCGGTAGAGAATATGCTGAAAGTAGCATAAATGATATAAGTCTGATAAGAGGCATCTTGCGTAAACGTAAATAAAATCCTTTTATTTTCTAATCGTATATTAGTGTTCATACATAACTAATATTGAAGACCTTTTTACCCATATTATTACTATTCATTAGTTGTGGAGTGTCGCACTCTCAAGAAGTACCCCTTTTTCAGATCAATAGTGAAAACGGTCTTTCAGTTAACCATGTATATTTTACTAAGGTAGACACCTTAGGCTATATGTGGATAGGTACCACAGATGGTCTTTACAGATATAATGGATATCAGCTGAAAAAATATGATTATGGGGATGGGCTAGTAAATACAGATGTTTGGAGCTTAACAGAGGATAAAAAAGGACGTATATGGCCACATGCTATATCGCCTGAGTTAGGCTATATAGAAAACTATAAATACAAGCGAGTTCCCGTTAAGTCATATCGCATACATGATAATTCTATTTACCATCATAAGATAATAGATATCGGAGATAGCGTATTCATAATGAATCATGCTCAAAGCATGACTGGCTATGGAGACTTCGGTATATTTTATAATGATACATTTAGTAGATATAGAGTAAAGGAGGAGTATGTAAACTCAACTACTTCTATTATTGGAGACTCAATTCTAGGCTTCTTGTCAGATAAAGTAGCTGTAGTTAAAAGTGTAAAAGAATGGATCAGGACTACAGAGTCTAATGAGTTTAATCGCATTAATAATATACCTGAGAACCTATTTGCAGACTTGACATTTACTTCTGTTAGAGGCGATTTTGCAGATAAGTATGTCTATTTCTTTAGGCCAAAAGAAGATTATATTCAGTTCTATAATATTCGCAATAATAGAATCACCAAAATATCTTTTAAAGATACAGTTCATAAATCTGAAGGTATAGTTTTTGCACATGAGTATAAGAACCATTTTTATGCTTTTAGCAAAAGTATAGCCAACGTATACGATAAAGATCTTCATCAGGTTGAGTCGTACAATTTCAAAAATATGTTGGAAGGTAGAGACTTAAATACGGCTCATAATACTTTTTTTATGTCAGATGCAAGCTGGGGTAAGTGTCTCAGTAATTCTGATGAAGGAGTGCTAATGAGCTTTAATTCCGAAGCATCATTTAAGAAGTTGGATTTAGACTTGGACGGATATTCATTTGTAAATACAGAAGATGATAGTATTGGTTATTGGTGGAATGAGAAAGATGAAATTTTGCTACAAGTAGTGAATAATAATATAGCAGGAAGGGAACTGCTACATGGTGTAAGCGAAATAAAAAAAGTAAGAAGGATTAATGACAGCACACTTCTATATTTAAATGTAAAGAATACCATTTTCAAGATTGGCACCAAAAAATACGCTCCGGAAGATCTGATTGATCGGTACTACTTTAACGAAAATATTTATGATACTTTATATACAAGTGCACATAAATATTCCTCAATGTTGAAGTATGCCGTAGACGGCTTAAGCATTAGACCGGATGAGTTTTATTTTTTGATGTCAGGTTATAAGGGAGTAGAACGAGTGTCAATAAAGTTTAAAAAAAGAAGGGCTTACTTTATTGACATAGAAGGGTTTAGGTATGAATCGGGAGAATATTTGAAATCTCTAAACTCTGTACTGTTACATTCGAAGAATAGGATACTAATAATAAATGATAGTACACACGAAAAAGTACCGATACCTTACGATCAACTAAATAAATATGGCCTTAGAGGCATTGAAGAAGTAGAGGTAGATAAATACGGAAATGTATATATAAAAGATTACTCAAAACTCTTCGTCTACAACATTTATACGCATAAGCTAAAGGTTCTCTTTGCAAATTATAATCTCGAAAAAGCAAGGATAAATCTATATCATGATAAGCTTACGATTGCAGGTGCATTCGGTGTGTTAACATGCCGTGCAGTTGGTACTATGACTCTTGCCGATATAGTGGTATATCCTAATGTAAAGAATCTATATTATTCTACTATTTCTGATATGCAAATAGCAAAGGGAATAGTACTGCTAAAAACAGATAAAGGTATCTATGGTATTAATGCTGGTCATAGAAAAGACGCTACTACTAGTAATTATAAATTTATTGTAACCAACGGGGATACTATCAGATATGCGCAAAATGGAGATACACTAGCTACTGATCAAAAACTCAGTAGTTTGTCTTTTGATGTAATAAAGCCAACCGGATCTGGAACTCTAAAGTTCAAGTACTCTATAAATAACCTGCCTTCTCAGAGTACTGGGACCCAAGTGCTATTAAGTGGTCTAAAGCCTAATACATATAATACTGTATCTTTATCTGTTGCAGACAACTCGTGGATAAGTGACTTAAATATAACAGTATATGTGCAACCATACCCATGGCAAACAGATACAGCTCGTCGAATAATATTTGTACTATTACTCATAGCTTTAGTTGCTATAGTTTATGCAATTATTGTTATTACGCGCTATGTAGTAAATAAAAACAACGAGCGTAGAAACCAACATAGAAACCTAGAACTAAAATCCATCTACTCACAAATAAACCCACACTTTATTTTCAATAGCTTAAGTACGTCATTATTTTTTATCAAAAAGAATAAGAATAAAGAGGCGTTTGACCATATCAGTCAATTCTCAGAATTGTTAAGGTCGTACATGAAGTCGGCTAGGAATAAATATATTTCTATAGAAGAAGAGATAGAGAATATAAATAATTACTTACAACTACAACTGAGCAGGTTTGATAATAAGTTTGACTACGATATAGTTGTAGAGGATGACATTAATAAAAGGATTGTAAAAATACCATCCCTAATCCTTCAGCCAATCATAGAAAATGCACTCAATCATGGCATTTTTCATATGACAGATAAGGGGGTGTTGTGTATATCTTTTAAGATTGATAAGTCTACTAAAGACCTCCTGTTAATTGTGGAAGATAATGGTGTTGGCAGAAAACGAGCTAAACAGTTAAGGTCTGGTACAATAAAAAAGGCAGATTCTTATGGTACCGTATTGATCGACGAGCTTGTTGAAGTATTTAATAAGTACGAGAAAATTAAAATTTCAATAGAGTATCTAGATAAAGAAGCACCAGAGTCAGGTACTATTGTGATTATCAGAATTAAAGATTATCAAAATGCAACATAACTATACATGTATCATCGTAGATGACGAGCCAAAAATGTGTGAATTATTAGAAGACACTATATTAGAACTATATAATAATATAAAAGTCTTAGGTAAGTACAATAGCTGGAAAGGAGCATTGGAAGCATTGAAAACAAACCCTCCCGATATACTTTTTACAGATATTTCGATGCCAGAAAAAACAGGTTTCGATCTATTAGAACTTTTACCAGATCTTAATTGTCAGATAATAGTTGTAACAGCTCACTCAGAGTTCGCTATAGATGCGTTCAACTTCGATGTATGCGGATATTTATTAAAACCTGTTAGCCATAAAGCACTTTCTAGTGCAATAAACAGAGCTATAAAGCATATTAAGAGCTCCTCAGAAGTTAGTAAGCCTGTATCAAAAAAGATAGGTGTGCCTGATGCCAACGGCATACAGTATGTAAACATCGATGAGATAGTATATGTAGAAACGCTGAACCGCTATACTAAAGTGGTGACCATAGGTAGTGAAATAATAAGCTCTTATAACATTGGGAAGTATCACGAAAGTCTGAACGACGATTTCTTTTTCCAAATACACAGATCCTTCATTGTAAACCTGAACCATGTTATGCGTTTCGATTCTGGAGGTTTTGTGGTTATGAGAACAGGTAAGGATATTCCCGTTTCAAAAAAGAATAAAGACGAGTTTCTTAAAAAGTTTGATAGGGTTGGACGATAAGAGCAGAGCTATGTTTCGTCATCAAAGTAGCCCGATGTGCATCCTTTATTATATCTTTCAGAACTCATTGGCTCAAGCTTCAATATGTTGGTATCTATAATCATCATCAACTATAATACATTTGATATTACTTGTAATTGCATTGAAAGCATACAGCAGTATACTAAAGGTGTGCCTTATGAGATAGTAGTGGTAGATAATGCATCACCGGACGATAACCCGGACCTTTTTCTGGAGAAATTCCCCGATGTTGTGTTAGTTAAGAGCAAAGAAAATGGTGGTTTTGCCAGAGGCAATAATATTGGTATTGATAATAGTAAGGGTGATATAATATTATTGCTTAATTCAGATACTCTACTTACAGAAGATAGTATTACTACAGCTGCTCAAGAGCTTAGCCATGATGTACAGGCAGGAATGTTAACAGTAAGATTAGTTTACGAAAACGGAAGGTACCAGAATAATGTGAGGAAGTTTAGGAGCATTAGAAACGAGGTATTAGATGTATTTAGGCCATTCCTCATGCTACTGCCATATAAGAAAAGAGCAACTATGATGCTCAATCAATACTTCAACGGAGATTTCAGTACCTATTGCGATTGGGTCAGTGGTGCTTTCATGATGTTTAAAAAAGAAGTCTTACAAGACCTCCCTGAAAAAAAGCTGGATGAACGGTTCTTTATGTATGGTGAGGATCAGTTATGGTGCTATCAAATAAAGCAGGCAGGGTATAAAAATTATTATACAGCTAACGCTACCGTTATCCATATAGCCAATGCAAGTACTGAACTCAGCAAACAATTCCGTATCCTGAAGATAATTATAGACAGAGAGCTGGCTATTATGAGGGAAAGAAAAGGAACAGGACTATATTATCAGCTATTTAAAGCAGTATACGTAACTAAAGATATGTTGAGGATGTATATTAAAATATTGGTATACAGACTGCTCGGGAAGAAAATTTATTAACTGCCATATAAATTTTAATCTTATTATGTCATAGAAATGACAGAAATTTGAAATTACTCCAAACCCAACATAGTCTATGTAAATTGCGTCTTTATTAACACATATGATAATATGTGGGGCTTGTGTTTGATAAATAATGGCTATTGATGAGTAAGTGGTACAAAATCGCGATTGGTAAACTAGTTATATTATTATTGTTAATGAGTATCTCGTTGTCGTCGAGAGCTACGCATATTTACGGTGCGGATCTGTTTTATACTCATTTAAGCGGTAATACATACAGAATAACCTTAAATGTTTATGGAGATTGTGGAGGAGCAGCTTTTCCCTCTTTATCTTCAGCTAGTGCAGTTGTAAATATATTTAATGGCAACAGCTCTGCCGGTAGTGTAACACTTGCTTTGCAAAATCCTTCTGCAGGTGTTGAGGTAACTCCTGTTTGTCCAAGTGTTTCCTCAATATGTGTGAGCCCTACGAGCTCTATACCTGGTGTGAAGAAGTTCGTTTATTCAAATACAGTCAACTTAACAAGTACTTCAACTAACTGGCGGTTTCGGTTTACAGGTGCAATGGGTACAACTAGTGCGGGTAGAAGTTCTAACCTAACAAACATATCAAGTGCAGGGTCAGTAGTCATGAACCTTGAAGCTACTTTGAATAATACTGTAGGCACTAACTCATCCCCTACCTATACTACTATACCAACACCCTTTTTCTGTATCAACAAAGCTGCTACATACAACTCTGGTACTGTTGATGCTAATAATGATAGTTTGTCGTACAGCTTAGTTCCGGGGTTGACACAAACCGGGAATGTTTCTTACCTGACGGGCTATAGTGCTACTGCACCACTAGCTACAGCAGCCTCAACGTTTAACTTTAATAATACTACAGGACAGTTAAACTTTACACCCAACTTAGTACAGCAATCATTGGTTGTTTATCAGGTAAGTGAGTATAGAAATGGAGTGTTAGTGGGCACAAGTATGCGCGAGATGACCTTCGTTGTGCTTAACAATTGTAATAATAATGCACCTTCAGGGGCTATTACAAATGCCAGTGCGGGTACAATTGTAAATGGAGGCACGCAGCTGGATGTTTGTAAATCTTCAGGAGCTATAAGCTTTAATATTAATCCTACAGATCTCGATAATGATAAAATAAACATTACAAGCAATGGGTTGCCAGTAGGAGCTTCTTATACCGTGACTAATAATACTACCGTAAGTCCTACAGGAGTATTTACTTGGAACTTATCAGCTGTACCAGCCGGCACGTATAACTTTTTTCTTACTTACCTGGATGATGGATGCCCGCTGGCTAGTAGGCAGACGCAGGCTTATACTATAAAAGTTTTACCAGACCCATCGGTTTCATTTACATTACAAGACTCTGCTACCTGTACTAAGAAAGCAGTGTTTTCTATGACACCATCTGTATCTCCTTCTCCTTGGAGGCTCCAGGTTATGCAGGGAACAACAACCTTACACAACTTTACAGGTGTTACAGGTACTCAAGTAGATAGCCTTAGTCCTGGCTCATATACGATAAGGGTAAAAAACTCTGATTCTTGTTTTTGGGATACAGGTATAGTTATACCGCCGCCGCCGCCATTAGGCATAGCGCTTAATGTAACACCACCTCTTTGCCATGATGATACAAATGGTGTTGTAATTGTATCAGGTGTTGGTGGTAAGCAAGCATTTACTTTTGCTAAAAACACCGACCCGTATGGTACTGTAGATAGCTTTATAAATATTGGCGGTGGGTTTTACACTTTTAAAGTAAAAGATGCAAATGAGTGTATAAAAGATACTTTGATATCTATTACAAACCCACCTCAGATCACAGCCTCTACTAATATTGTTAAACCTACATGTAATGCATTTTCTAATGGACAGATAGATGTAACTGCTGCTAATGGTGTTACTCCCTATACTTATGCACTTGGTGCAGGGCCATATAGTTCCGCTAATACATTTACAGGGCTTACAAGTGGTAACTATATCATTAAAGTGAAGGATGATAAGTCATGCTTACTTGAGCTTACTGTACCATTACCAGACTCACTGGTGATAACAGCTAGTAGTACTGTGACTAATATATTGTGTAATGGCGATAGCACAGGAGAGGTAACCTTAATCGGTCAAGGCGGCACAACACCTTACAAATATGGTATCGGGTCTAATCCGCTAACTACAACTAACACATTCAATAGCCTTCCTGCACAAACTTATTCTTTCAGAATAGAAGACGTAAATACATGTTTTTTAGATACCAGTATTACACTCACAGAGCCATTGCGTGTAGCAGGTGTGCCTAATATAACTGACGTGCTTTGTTTTGGAGATAATACAGGTAGTATTACTATGATAGGTACAGGTGGTGTCACACCATACGAGTACGCTATAGGAGCCGGTCCTTATGGTGCAGGTAATACCTTCCCGCTGCTCACAGCAGGCTCATATACTATCCACGTAAAAGATGATAACGGATGTGTTAGAGATACAGTCCTATCTATTACACAACCTACAGAATTAAAGTTTACATCCGCACTACTTACAGATCCTCTTTGTTATGCTGGTTCTGATGGTAAAATAGATGTTACTGCAACAGGTGGTGTTACACCTTATGAATATGCTTTAGGTGCTGGTGCATATTCTGCTAATAGTACCTTTACCGGTTTGGCAGATGGTACTTACTCTGTTAAGCTAAGAGATAATAACAATTGTACGAAAGATACCTCTGTAACTTTAACTCAGCCAACTCGCATAGTACCTGATGTAGATGTCAATATCTCAACATGTGTTCCTCTGAATAATGGTAAGATGACGTTAACTGCTACTGGTGGTACGCCCGGCTATACTTATGCGTTAGGCTCTTCAGGGTTCTCTTCTACAAATGTATTTACAGCCGTAGCATCGGGTAGTTATACACTATCTGTGAAGGATAATAATGACTGTATCATTGATACCAATGTTATCATGCCCGACTCCATAATTGTTACGGCTCAATATACTACAGAAGATATCACTTGTTTCAATGATGATGATGGACTGATCTCCGTAGTGGCAGGAGGAGGTGTTACTCCTTTTACTTATTCTTTAAACGCTGCAGCATACAATAGCGTTACTAATTATCCTAATCTTAAGCCTGGTGTGTACACATTGAGTGTGAAAGATGATATCGGTTGTAAAAAAGATACTACTATTACGTTGACCCAACCTCAAGTGTTGAAGTCTGGTTTAGCAATAACCAACCCACCATGTCCTGATACAAAATCTGGTTTAGTAGTACTAACCCCGACGGGAGGTACTTTACCATATCAGCATTCTGTAGATGCCTTTCCTTTTGCTACGCCTAATAACTTTGCTGGTTTAACAGCAGGTCAGCATCGTTTTAGAACAAGAGACCAAAACGGTTGTCTTTTTGATACAACGATTACACTTACCGAGCCACCTTCTTTAGATTATACTTTAACTCTTAATGATGTCTTATGTTATGGTGATAGTACAGGTTCTGTTGAAGTGAATGGTACCGGTGGTACGCCTGGCTATACGTATGCATATGGATTAAACCCATTTAGCAATAATTCATTAATTACAGGTATAAGTTCAGGTCCTCATATTATTAGGATGCAGGATAGCAAAGGTTGTACGAAAGACAGCCTCATCTTTATGCAGCAGCCTAGCCCACTTAAGTCTACACTGAAAATATCAAACCCAACATGTGAGGGCTTTGCAGATGGAGTTGTTGATGTTGCAGGTATTCATGGTATCGCTCCTTATACTTATGCTGCAAACGGCGGTGCATTCTCTGCTAATAGTAGTCTCGGACAGCTAAAAGCAGGCGTACATACAATAACAATTAAAGACGTTAATGGCTGTACATATGACACTAGTGTAACTCTTGAAGGGTATCCTGTAATAAAATATGAGGATCTTACTTCTAAGCCTGTTTCATGCTTTGGGTATGAAGATGGTAATATTCAAATTGTTGCAAGCGGTGGTATTCAGCCTTTTGAATATAGTGTAGGCAATAGTCAGTTTATATCTGAAAATACTTTCAGGGGTCTCTTAGCTAAAGAGTATACAATCACGGTAAAAGATAGCGCTGGTTGTGAGAAAGACACGACATTCATGGTGGAGTCACCTGAAAAAATAGTGATTACTACCAAGTCCGTACCAAACGACTGCGACGGCTATGATAATACAGGAGTTATAGAAGCTTCTGTTGAGGGTGGCACCGAACCTTACAATTACCTGTGGAGTACTAGTCCGGAACAGTCAGGTAACTCAATAAAAGGTATGCCGAACGGTACGTACAAGGTTACAGTTAGAGACTTTAATGAATGTATGGAAGAAGCGACAGCTGATATTGTATATAATAACTGTTGCTCGATATTCATACCTGATGCATTCACACCTAATAATGATGGTCTGAATGATAAGATCAGAATACTTTTTAAAGGTGAATTCAAGCTAGACATCTTTTCTATCTACAACCGTTTTGGAGAAGAGGTATTTACTACTAATAATATCAATGGAGCCTGGGATGGTGTTTGGAATGGCGTGCCTCAAAATCTTGCGACCTATAACTACTATGTAAGGGGTGTTTGTGGTAGTGAGCCTGTAGTATATAAAGGCACTATTACTTTAATTCGCTAAATAGTTTTTGTATACTATACATATTAAGTGAAATCCCTTATTTTTGCTCCCCCTTTTAATAATTCTATATGGAATATAAAGAAATTGTATCAGTTACAGGATTAGGTGGACTATTCCACTTGTTGACTACTAAAAGTGATGGTGCGATAGTTCGTAACATCTCTGACAAATCAACTAAGTTTATTTCAGCACGTAAGCATAACGTTACTCCACTAGAGAGTATAGAAGTGTATACTACCGGTGAGAATGTACGTTTACATGAGGTCTTTCAAAATATGAAGGACATAGAAAGTAAAACTGCTCCTGTAGATGCTAAAGCTAGCGGTGATGATATTAGAGCATATTTCACTACAGTATTACCTGAGTTCGACCACGACAGGGTATATGTAAGTGATATGAAAAAGATGCTGAAATGGTATCAACTACTTAAAGAAAATGACCTCTTGAACTTTGATGTAGCTACTGAAGAGGAAACAAAAGAAGAACAACCTGAAACTCTTGCTGAAGAGGCGCCAGCTGAAGAAAAACCAAAGAAGAAAGCAGCAAAAAAGGCACCTGCTAAGAAGAAGGCAGCTGCTAAAAAAGCAGCTGACGGAGAAAAAGAAGCAGCTCCTAAAAAGACAGCTAAGAAAAAGAAAGAAGATTAGTAATATATCTGGAAAGTATAAATGGAGCCCGTTTGAACATCACTCGGGCTCTTTTGTTGTCAAAATATATAGAAATAATACAATTGCGAGGATGAGATCATATTTCAATTGTTTTCAAATAGCCAGACAGACATCTCTGTTAGTTTTACTATTCTTTATTGCTACTTCAACATACGCGCAAACTCCTAAAAGAGAGTTTAGAGCAGCCTGGATAGCTACTGTCTCTAATATAGACTGGCCATCAAAACCCGGACTGCCCGCGAGTGAACAGCAGAAAGAATTTATCGATAGGCTTGATAAGCTACAAGCACTAGGCTGCAATGCTGTGATAGTACAAGTGAGGCCTGCTTGTGACGCTTTTTATAATTCAGTTGAAGAGCCTTGGAGCAGATACTTGACTGGCACTCAAGGCAAGCCACCATTCCCCTACTATGATCCACTTACATTTATGCTGGAAGAAGCTCATAAGCGAAATATGGAGTTTCACGCATGGTTTAACCCATACAGAGCATTAACCGACAAGAATAAAAATCCTAACCCCCCCGACCATGTTACCAAAAAGCATCCTGAATGGATAGTTAACTATGGTCCAAAAGCATATTTAAATCCTGGTTTGGCAGAGGTGCGAGAGTATGTTATACGTGTTATTATGGACGTAGTGAAGCGCTACGATATTGATGGAGTGCACTTAGATGACTATTTCTATCCATACAGAATTGCTAATGTAGAGTTCCCCGACCAACTAACATTCAAGAACTGTAGCCGTGGCTATACAGATAAAGAAGAGTGGAGAAGAAACAATGTAGACCTTTTTGTAGCAGAGCTAAATAAGCAAATGAAGCAGGTTAAACCTTATGTGAAGTTTGGTATCAGCCCTTTTGGTGTATGGAGAAATGCAAGTAAAGACCCCAAAGGCTCTGAGACCAGAGGTGGGCAGACTTGTTACGACGACCTATATTCTGATGTGTTATTATGGATGCGAGAAGGGTGGATAGATTATTTAGTGCCACAACTATATTGGGAGCATGGTCACCGATTAGCTGCATTCGACGTACTATTACCTTGGTGGGAGAATAACACTTACAACAGACATATTTATTACGGTTTAGGAGTGTATAGAATGCTAAATGCTACAAAAGGGGCATGGGCAGGCACGAAAGAGTTGTTGTGGCAGATAAAAGATATACGCTATACAACTAAGCATCCGGGAGTAGTGCTATATAGCTCGTCTAACTTTGATAAGCTAAATAATGGGATAAAAGATAGTGTAGCCAAGTATAATACTTACCCTGCCTTACCACCAACAATGCCATGGCTAGATACTACAGTACCGCCAGCTCCAAGTCTGGAGCTAGAGCCTTATACGAAAGGTGTTCTATTGAAGTGGGGTGGTCAGAACCCGCTAAATGAGCCGCTGAAGTTCGTAGTCTACAGATTTAATAAGAATGAGCGTATCGATCTGGAAAAAACATCTAGTATACTGGCTATCGTGCCAGATACAGAGTACTTTGATAAAGATGGCGATAACGGCAAGGAGTACAGATACATTGTAACAGCTGTTGACAGGCTTTGGAATGAAAGTAGGCCTAGTAATGCGGTAACGCTTAAAAAACTATAGAATTAATTATTTTCTAACTGTTTTTTGTATCTTCAACATCCATAAAATTTTGTTTGCATGAAGTCAGCATTGTTCAGCCGTCTTTTTATTTTATCAGCTGCAATATTAGTGATAGCAACAGGGTGTACTAAACTGAAAGACCACAAGAGCTCTACAGTTACCAATATTACTCCTGAGCCAACAGTTTCGCCTACCAGTGCAGGTAAAGGTGGTGATGCAGTGTTGCAGATATTACCGATACATGATAATATCAAGATCGATAGCTGTATGGTGTATGTTAGGTATAACTCACTAGTAATATCTGAAACCGGTAGCGATTACAATGATTCTGCTTGGGTAGAGGTTGTAGATGATGATCCGATCGCAAGATTTTATGACCTAAAACCAGGCAATTATTACATATTTGCTAAAGGCTGGGATATCATCAGGTCTGAAAAAGTACGTGGCGGTCTTCCATATACTATCACTAAAGATAAAGACGCTACAGTGCAGAAATTCAATCTGCCATTACAAGACTATTGATTATAAATACTTTATATATAATAGTAAAATGCCGCATATTATGCGGCATTTTTATTTGTTGATAACGTGTGCATTTTTACTTTCACTTAACACAGCCCTATAGATTTTAGAAGAGTAATTCGTTATTTTTGATATAAATCGTGAGTTATGTTTGATGATTATATGGATGACGAACGGAACTCGCTAGATGAACTACTAAGTAGGTACGAAGGTGTGAAGAATGGTGAGTCGAGGGGAATACTGGACGAAGAAGACTTCGAAAGAGTAATAGAATATTACTTTCAAAACAGCAACGAAGAGCAAGCTATCCTTGCTTGCGATATCGCAGCTACTTACTATCCTTTCTCAAGTTCAATACTCTTATTAAAAGCCGAAATATTAGTGCAAGCTCAAAAATACGGGCAGGCGTCGCTGATATTGGATGATCTTGATGAGTATGATGCTGTCAATCTTGATGCATTGATATTGAGGAAAGATATTCTATTAGCTCAATTCAAATATGATCAAGCTGCACTATTACTTGAACAAAGGGTAGAGCAATTTGAAGGCAAAGATAAGATAGAGATACTCTTAGAACTATCTGATGTATATGATGAGTGTGAGGAATATGATGCCATACTGGATACACTGATAAGAGTAACCGATATAGATACCAGAAACGAAGAAGCACTGCAAAAGGTGTGCTTCTGGACAGACTTTACCAAGCGTTTTGAAGAAGGTATCGTACTACATACTAAGATAACAGATGAAGACCCTTACAATGCTTTAGCCTGGTTTAACCTGGGTGCAGCATATCAGGGACTTAAGTTGTACGAAAAAGCGGTAGATGCTTATGAATACTGTGTAGCAATAGATGAGAAGTTTGAATTTGCATATCGCAACATGGCAGATGCTTACATGAGAATGAAGTATTATGAAAAAGCACTGGACGTGTTAGATACTCATTTGCAGATAGCAAAGCCCGAAGATGCCATATTTGAAGCAATGGGTTACTGTTGGGAGAAGAAGAAAAACTTCCAGAGAGCACGTTTCTTTTATCGTAAAGCATCGCAACTAAGTCCGGAGGATGATGGTATTTTCTTCAAGATAGGTGAGACCTATGCTAAAGAAGCGCAGTGGGAGAAGGCTGTTAAAGCTTATTCTGTAGCACTTCATTTAGATAAAGATAATGCGTCATATTGCATGGCTATAGGTAACTGTCTTATGGAAATGAATGCAGAAAGTGAAGCTTTAGTTTGCTACCTGAATGCAGTGAAGCTAAAGCCGGGCAATAAAACCACATGGGTAGCTCTAATAAGAGGCTTATACATGGCAGGATATTACAGCGAAGCACTTACACAAATAGAAGTAGCAAAGGATAATTGTGGTGATAAAGCTGATTTTAGATACTTCCAGTCTGCAGCCTTGTTTGAATTGGGCAAGTCTAAAGAGGCAATCATTCAGTTTGAAAAAGCATTGAAGTTATCACCTTCTAAGCTAAAAGTATTCACTAGTCTGAATCCCGAATATCTAAGACGTAGTTCTGTAGCCGAGCTAATAGCTAAGTACAAGAAGAAGTAGATTATTCATTTACTATTTGCACCCTTTTCAGATCTATAAGATTCATAGGTGTGCTGGTAAATCCTTGTATTCTTTTCTGAGTAAAGTGCAGCATCTCATCGTAGAATAGTGGTATAAGCGGTGCTTTGCTCATTGCAATGCTGTCCATTTGCATATACAGCTTCCACCTTATCGTATCGTCAGCTATCATAGCTTTGCTGTACATCTCATCGAAAGTGCTGTTGTTAAATCGGGTATAGTTAGGTGGTGCGGGCAGTTGTCCATAAAAGAAGGCCAAATAGGTTTCAGCATCAGGATAGTCAGCTATCCATTGTGCTCTGAAGAATAGTGCTTCCGATTTACTCATTTGTTGCCTTAGCAGGTTAGCCTGCATAATATTCACCTCAATCGGTATGCCTACTTCCTGCAGCTGTGTAGCCACAAAGTTTACAATGTCAGCATAGTTATCAGGCGTCAAAACAGTAATAGTAGGCATACCTTTACCATTCGGATATCCTGCCTGCTCTAGTAGCTCTAATGCTTTTTGAGGGTTGTAGCTATAACCGTACCTGTGTGTGGGGTCGTATCCAAGCATACCCTCTGGTATGAAGCCAGAAAGAGCAGGTACGCCAACACCATTGCGGAAATAGGTTACTATCTTCTTTCTGTCTATAGCGTAGTTAATGGCTTGTCTTACACGTACATCTTTCAATGGCGATTGCTGCAGAAGAGTATTGGATGTATCTGTAAGAAATCCTAAATATTCAGTATTCAGGTAGGTTTTCTTCCTGAGGTTTAACTTGCCTTTAAAGTTCTCTTTCAGCTCTCCTCGCTTGGTAAGTACGAGGTCTTTAAAAGAGCCGTCTATCCCATTTACAAAATCTAACCTGCCTTGAAGGAATAGAAAGAACTCCGTAGCCTTACTATCTGTAAAGGTCACTTTTACTCCCTCTAAGTATGGTAAGCTATTGCCGCTACTATCGGTTTCCCAGTACGAGTTGTTCTTCCGCAAGATCATTACGTTCCCTTCATCCCACTCTTTAAAGACGAACGGTCCGGTACCACACGGGTGCGAGCGATAATCCTTTCCCCATTGCTCAACTACCTCTTTCGGCACTACGCTGCAGTAAGGCATGCTTAGTATTTCTGGTAGTGGTCTGAAAGGTCTTTTCAGGTGTATCACTACAGTTGTATCGTCTGGAGCTTCAAAAGGATCGTCTTCTACCACTCGGTCATTGAATATCCATGAGCCATACGATGCTACTTGTGGATCTATTATCCGATTAAAACTGTAGACGACATCTTCCGCAGTCATTTTTCTGCCTTTTCCATTAGGGAAGGCTTCATTGTCATGAAATACTACATCATCTCTGATGATAAATGTATAAGCTAATCCATCATCGCTAATGCTCCATCTTTTTGCCAGTGATGGTTGGAGGTGTAGGTCTTCATCGGTTTCTACAAGTGTATTATAGAGCATATGTGCCGACCACATCATATACAGGTCTTTAGCATAGGCAGGGTCTGTAGATTCTAATGTACCTTTAGACATATTCAGCCTGAACACATTGTTGTTTGAATTGTTATTATTCGTACAACCGATGTTACAGCAGCAGACAATCAGTATTGTGAAAAGACATGTGTTTCTTAAAGAATACATTAACTGCAAATTAACTGATACACATCGTATTTTTGAACAAAAGACTATCTATGCCAACTAAGCTTTCAGTAAATATCAATAAAATAGCTACACTAAGAAACAGCAGAGGAGGTAATGTGCCGAATGTATTACAGTCTGCTATTGATTGCCAGCAATTTGGCGCAGATGGCATCACCGTACACCCAAGGCCGGATGAGCGCCATATCAGATATGATGATGTAAGAGAGATCAAACCTATTATTAAAACTGAGTTCAATATAGAAGGTAACCCTAAGGTTCAGAAATTCGTGGATCTGGTATTAGAAGTATTGCCTGACCAGGTAACCCTCGTTCCGGATGCTAATGATCAGCTGACCTCCGACCATGGCTGGGATACCATTAAAGAAGCAGCATACTTACGCGATATCATTGCCAAATTTAAAAGTAAGGGTATACGTGTATCCATTTTTATAGACCCGATAGGAGAGATGGTAGAAGGGGCTAAAGATGTGGGTACTGACAGAATTGAGCTATATACAGAAGCATACGCTAAAAATTACCTTCATAATAAAGATACCGCTATCGCTGATTACATCATTGCTGCTAACGTTGCCTCGGAGTTAGGACTAGGTATTAATGCAGGACATGATCTGGATAGAGATAACTTAGAATTCTTCGCTTCAAATATCCCAAACTTGCTTGAAGTTTCTATAGGACATGCGCTTATAGCAGACAGTTTGTATTATGGACTTGAGAATACAATTCAGTTATATAAGAAATGCTTGAAATAGCCTGTTAACAACTCAATAACAGTTGGTTAACAAATCTGCTTTAAAGATAATGTCTTGTAATGGGTTGTATATAAATAGTTTATACAGGCTTGATATTCATATGCATCTAGTTAATGATTTTTTCATCTCTTATTTTAACAATTCCGTTAACAAACTTGTTAACATTCGTAACTTCGTACTGCAATCTGCAAGTATAAATAGGAAGAGAGAGGCATAATACATTGATCTGTTACATAGTAGCGGAGGATTTTAAGCTTTACAAACGTATATGAAGAGAGGATTTATTGCACAAGTTATCTTGTGTGTACTTGCTTTGCTGCCTTTACATGTATGGGCACAAGCGCCAACGGCAGCTTTCACTGCTAATAATACTTCAGGTTGTTCTCCTGTGGTGGTACAGTTTACCGACCAAAGTACAGGCAATCCCACCAGCTGGTCTTGGGATTTAGGAAATGGAGGTAGCTCTACCTTACAAAATCCCGGTGCAACATATATTACTCCCGGCACTTATAGAGTAATTCTAACAGCGACAAACAGCAACGGTAGTACAAAGGATACAGCATTTATAACTGTATATGCCGCGCCGTCCATAGCATTCAGTACAGATACCACAGATGCTTGTGGTACTAAAACAGTTACATTTAGTAACACAACCAACCCCAATGCGGCTGGTGCAGTAACCTATCAGTGGGATTTTGGCGACGGGGACTCTTCCACGGTTATGAGTCCAACTCATACTTACAATACTGCAGGTACATTTACAGTAACATTAGTTGTGACTAATAGTAATGGTTGTACTAATACACTTACTAAGACCAACTATATAACAGTAAAAGCAGCGCCTACCGCTAACTTCACAACTGCAAATACAGCAAGCTGTAGTGCTCCGTTTAATGTTTCATTCACTAATAGTAGTATTGCTGCTTCAACATATAGCTGGACTTTTGGTGATGGTAATAGTTCTACAGCAACGAATCCTTCTAATAATTACACCAGCTCAGGTTCTTATAATGTTACTTTAATAGCTACTGATACTGCCGGCTGTACTGATACGTTGACTAAAAATGCTTACATCAATGTAGGTACGGTAAATGCCGGCTTTACTTCTTCGGGACCATACTGTAGAGGTCAGCAGATTAGTTTTACTAATACAACAAGCCCTGGCCCTGGTACCAGTATTTGGGATTACGGCGATGCATCTGGCTTGGATACTATAACTAATGGCTTACATGCTTATGCTAACTCAGGTACATATACCGTAACGCTTGTAGAAGTATATAGCAACTGTAATGATACTACTACTGCGGTAGTTAATATCAATAACAATCCAAGCTTATCGTTTACAACTACAGATACCATAGGGTGTACAGTTCCTTTTAATGCAACATTTACTAATACCTCTTTAGGTACCAATACTTACTTATGGAATTTCGGTGATGGTAACAGCTCTACTGCTACCAGCCCAACACATACTTACACTAGCACAGGTATTTACAATGTACAGCTGATAGGTACAAATGCTGCAGGATGTTCTACATCATATACGCTCAACAATATTGTAAAGCTTCAGCAACCTTCAGGAAGCTTACAGCTAGCTCCTGCTACTGTATGTCCCGGAGAAACAGTACAGTTCAGTGCAACTGTAA
Organism: uncultured Flavipsychrobacter sp.; assembly: GCA_964531655.1. Lineage (GTDB taxonomy): Bacteria > Bacteroidota > Bacteroidia > Chitinophagales > Chitinophagaceae > UBA5543. The sequence goes on along the minus strand of CAZHDM010000007.1, from coordinate 107,534 downwards.
ATGCACCTTTCTTTGCTACCAACTACAGTTGGGATTTTGGTGATGGTAACTCAACAAGTTGTACCAGCTGTAGTGCAATAGCACATACTTATGCTACAGCAGGTAGCTATACAGTTAGGCTGATATATAACACTTCGTCATCTTGTACAGATACGTTGCAAACATTTGTAACCGTAAATACTAAACCTACTGCAAACTTTACAGGTACACCTCTTTCTATATGTCCTGGAGGGAATGTTACGTTTACAAATACTTCTACTAATGCTACAACCTACTTATGGGGTTTTGATGATGGATCTACATCTACAGCTACGAACCCGATACATGGTTTCCCGTCTACGGGCGATTATACAATTACATTGATAGCTAATAATGGCGGTTGTAAAGACACGTTGGTAAGAAGCTCATATGTAACGGTAGAGTTACCAGAAGCTAAATTTGGTGCAAGCTACACATGTGCTAACAGACTGGCTTATACTTTTACTGACAGTTCTATAGGTGCTAACACCTACTCATGGAACTTTGGTGATGGAAATACTTCAACTACATCGGGTACGGTAACACATACATATGCTGCTCCTGGTACGTATCCTGTTTCATTAACTGTTACAAATACCTCTAATGGATGTAACCACGTATATACTGACACTATTGTGATATCATCACTGTTAGCGTCAGACTTCACAGTGAGTGATACTACTACATGTCAAGGTCAGACAATTACATTCCAGAGAACTAATGCAACTGAACCGGGTTTATATTATACCTGGGTACTATCTGGTACACGTTATCCTTGGCAGGGTAAAAATAATTTCCAAAATGGTGTATTACCACCAGGTTCGCATACCATCAAGCTAGTTGTTAGTGACTCTGCAGGTTGTGCAGATAGTGTCGTAAAAACAAACTACATCAAAGTAGGTGGATTCAATATGGATTTCACTGCGAATAAGGTTACAGCATGTAGGTTAGAGAAGATCATCTTCGATGACAATACAGTTCCGGGAGCCTTCCCGATAGTTAACTGGTATTGGGACTTTGATGATAATACGGATGCTAACAGGTCTAATGATACGGTATCGCATGTCTTTAATAACAACAAGACGTACCACATAAAACTGGCAGTAACAGATGCTAATGGTTGTACTGATACACTAGTGAAGCAGAATTTTATTGAAACACATTCTCCAACAGCTAATTTTTATACGAACGATACAATAGTATGTGCAGGAGACACTATAGATTTTGTGAACAATTCTGGCGGTAGCAGTTTTACTGCACTTTGGGATTTTGGCGACGGAACAACATCTACTGTAGTTGATCCGCCAAATAAAACTTACGCCACAACTGGTAATTATACAGTTAAGCTTACAATTACTGATGCTTATGGCTGTTTAGACTCACTTATCAAAGTAGATTACATAAGTGTTCAAAAACCAACTGCTGCCTTTACTATGAGTGATAGCGTAGCAGCTTGCCCACCACTGACAGTATACTTTACCAACAACTCTACTTTGAGTAGCACACATGCTTGGACATTCGGTAATAACACCCAATCCAATTTAACCAACCCATCTACTACTTATACTTATCCTGGTATTTATACAGTTAAGTTGGTAGCTGTAAATGTTGCAGGGTGTAAAGATTCCACCACAAAGAATGTAACAATTAATGGTCCGACAGGTACCGTATCTTATAGTCCTACAAGCGGATGTAGTCCTGTTACAGTAAACTTTACTGCTACTGCTAATAACACTGCTTCCTATATATGGGATCTGAATAACGGTTACTCACAAACTACATCATCCGGTACATTCTCTTACACATATACTAGTGCAGGTGTCTTTGTGCCAAATCTGATCTTAAGTGATGGCGCTTCATGTCAAGTACCGTTACAACTAAATGATACGGTATATGTAGATACTATGTCAGCCGACTTCACATTTACAGCTGCAGGTACACTTTGTAATACAGATACAATATACTTTGATGATACCATTGTTACCAGTTATACATCAGTAGCTGATAGAGAGTGGGATTTTGGTGATGGTACTTTCAGTACAGCAGAAGATCCGTCACACTATTATAGTTTACCGGGTAACTACACGGTAAGTCTTATCGTTTCTAATACTACAGGCTGTAAGGATACGATAACAAAAGTGGTAACTATCAACCAGCTGCCAACAGTAAATATTACGGCAAGTGATGATAGTATTTGTCCTGGTCAGCCGACAGGGGCACAACTTACAGCAACTGGAGCAAGTACTTACACATGGACACCTGCTACAGGTCTTAGCTGTACTAGTTGTAGTAATCCCAATGCTAACCCTCCTGGTTCTACGACATATACCGTTATAGGTACAGATACTAATGGTTGTATGGATACAACTACACAGATAATAGTAGTCAACCCTAAGCCTACTATTTCTGTAAGTAACAATGTTATAATTTGTACAGGATCATCCACACAATTACAGGCCACTGGTGCAACCACTTATACATGGACACCAGCTACAGGCCTTAGCTGTACAACTTGCGATAATCCTGTTGCATCACCTTCAGCCACAGATACTTTTACAGCTATAGGAGCGAATATATATGGCTGTACTGATACAGGGTCTGTAATAGTAACGGTGATCACTAAACCAGTAGTAAGTGCAGGTAGCAATCAAACCATATGTGCTGGTGATACTGCAACATTAATAGCAACAGGAGCTAATAATTATACATGGACACCAACAGGTACATTATCTTGTAGCTCTTGCGATACAACGCAAGCATTCCCTGCAACTACAACAGTATACACTGTAATAGGTGTTGCCGGAAATAATTGTGCCGATACAGCAGATGTGACTGTAAATGTTAATCCACTACCGACAATAAGTGCAGGTACAGATAAAACAACATGTATTGGTAGCAGTACTAGCTTGACAGCAACAGGTGGTACTTCATATACGTGGACACCAGCTACAGCACTTAGTTGTACCAACTGTGCTAGCCCGACAGCATCACCAACTACAACTACTACATATACTGTAGTGGGTACAGATGGTAATAGTTGCTCTGATACAGATCAGGTAGTTGTAAATGTAAATCCGTTGCCAACTATTAGCGCAGGAAGTGATAAAACAATATGTCTTGGCTTTTCTGCGACCCTAACTGCAACAGGTGGTACCTCATATAGTTGGTCACCAGCTGCGGGTCTTAGCTGTACCAGCTGTGCTAGCCCATCAGCATCACCGGCTATAACTACTACTTATGTAGTTACCGGAACAGATGCTAATGGTTGTTCTAATACAGACACAGTAGTAGTAACGGTTAATCCTCAACCTACAGTATCCACTACAGGTGATCAAACTATTTGTAATGGTGATTCTGTGCTACTAGTGGCAACCGGTGCTGTAACTTATGAGTGGAGCCCTGGAGCTACACTAAGTTGTACAGCTTGCGATTCTACTTATGCATCACCAACAGTGACGACTATATATACGGTAATTGGTACTGATGCAAATACTTGTAATGATACTGTCGATGTGACGGTAACAGTAAACCCATTACCAAATATAAATGCAGGAACTGATAAGACTATATGTACAGGTAGCAGTACAACACTAACAGCAACAGGAGGTACCTCATATACATGGACGCCTGCTACTGGATTAAGTTGTACTAACTGTGTTAGTCCTACGGCATCACCAACCGCAACTACTACATACACTGTAGTAGGTATAGATGGTAATAGTTGTTCTGATACCGATCAGGTAGTTGTAAGTGTCAATCCGCTGCCTACAATAAGTGCAGGTACAGATGAGACTATTTGTGTTGGTTTCTCAACAACATTAACTGCAACGGGCGGTATATCCTATAGTTGGTCACCTGCTACTGGATTAAGTTGTACTAACTGTGCTAGCCCAACGGCCTCACCTGCTACAACTACTACTTACATAGTTACAGGCACAGATGCCAACGGTTGTTCTAATACAGACACTATAATTGTAAATGTCAACGCACAACCTGTTGTAAGTGGTGGTAGTAATCAAACTATCTGTACTGGTAATAGCACACCACTAACCGCAACAGGTGCTACATCATATAGTTGGTCACCTGCAACCGGGCTGAGCTGTACTAATTGTGCAAACCCAACAGCGTCACCTACTACCACTACTACATATACAGTTATTGGTACCGATGTGAATGGTTGTAAAGATACCGCTACTGTTACAGTGACAGTTAGTCCACTACCTACTATTAATGCTGGTGCAGACCAAAGTATATGTATCGGCGCTAGTGCATCTTTATCTGCTAGTGGAGGTGCTACTTATAGTTGGTCGCCGGCTACAGGGTTGAGCTGTACTAATTGTGCAAACCCAACAGCATCTCCAACTACCACTACTACATATACAGTTACAGGTACTAATGCCGGTGGTTGTTCTAATACAGATCAAATTACTATCACTGTTAATCCACTACCAAGTATTAATGCTGGTAGTGATAATAGTGTATGTCTTGATGACTCAGTACAGTTGAACGCTACTGGCGGTACATCATATGTATGGTCACCGGCTACAGGGCTTGGCTGTACAAACTGTGCTAACCCTAAAGCTAGTCCTGCTGCTAATACTACATATACGGTTACGGGTACAGATGCTAATGGCTGTGTGAATACAGACCAGGTGAATATATCAGTTAAAACATTGCCATCTGTAAGTGCAGGTGGAGATAAGGCTGTATGTATAGGTTCTTCTGTGGTGTTGCAAGCATCAGGAGCCAGTACTTACTCATGGACACCAGCTACAGCATTGAGCTGTACTAACTGTCAGGCACCTACAGCGTCACCAACAACTAATACAAGCTATATAGTTACAGGTACTGCAACCAATGGATGTATAGGTAAGGATACCGCAGTAGTAACAGTTAATCCGTTGCCGACTATCAGTGCTGGTCCTACAGAGAGCGTATGTCTTAATGACTCATTGTTATTAACCGCAACAGGGGGTGTATCATATATGTGGTCTCCAGCTAACGGTTTGGGTTGTACTAATTGCGCTAACCCTCGTACCAGTCCGTCAAATGATATTACTTATACTATAACAGGTACAGATGCTAACGGCTGTGTAAATACTGCAACAAAAACCGTGACTATAGATACGTTGCCAATTGTAGAGCTAACTGCATCCAGGTTTTTGCTATGTGCCAGAGATACAGTACAGCTAAATGCTACAGGTGGTATCACATATAACTGGACACCAAACTTTAGTCTGTCTTGTCTTAATTGTGCTGATCCCGTTGCATCACCGTTAGGTACTACGAGGTATGTAGTGATAGGTTTCAATGCTAACAACTGTCGCGATACGGCATCTGTTTTGATAAATGCTAACCCGTTACCAAATGTTGTAGCCAGCAAAGATGTGGAGTTTTGTGTTGGTGAGTCCGATACACTAAAAGCTACAGGTGCAGCAACGTACACTTGGACACCAAGTACGAGCCTTAGCTGTACGAGTTGTGCTGTTACTATTGCGTCGCCTAATACAACTACTACATATACTGTTACTGGTACTGATACGAATGGCTGTACAAAAACAGATGATGTAACAGCAATAGTTAATCAACCCCCTGCCATAAGTGCCGGAGACGATAGGAGTATCTGTGATGGTTCGTCAACGACTTTACAAGCTACGGGTGGTGTATCATATACATGGTCACCGGCAGTAGGTCTTAGTTGTACTAGATGCCCTGTTACTGTTGCCAATGTCAACGGTAACATCACTTATACTGTAGTAGGTATAGATAGTAATGGATGTAGCGGATCTGATGATGTAGCTATTAGTATCATTGAGAAAGGTGATATTAGTTATGGTAATGATGATTCTATATGTATAGGTCAGGAAACTACGCTATTTGCCTCAGGTGGTAGTTCTTATACATGGTTCCCTATAGACGGGCTGACCAGTCCTAACAGTGCTAATCCTACTGCATCACCTGCTACAACAACAACATATAATGTAGTGATCAAACAAGGTGATTGCTTTACCGATACAGGTGAGGTTAAAGTATCAGTATTTAACTATCCTACAGTAAATGCAGGCTCGGATGAGACTATACTAGGCGGAGATGGCATAAAACTACAAACAGTAGCTACAGACGGTGTCTCTTATGAATGGTCACCGGCTACAGGGCTAAGTTGTACAGACTGTGCCAACCCGATAGCTACCCCGACAAGACCAACTACCTATACAGTAAAAGTAACATCAGGTATAGGTTGTGAAGCTCAGGACGACGTTACTATTTATGTTACCTGTGGTTTGGAGCAGCTATTTGTTGCTAATACGTTCACGCCTAATGGTGACGGTGTTAACGATAGATTCTTCCCTCAGGGTAAGGGTGTGAAAATAGTAAGAAGGTTTACGATCTATAGCCGTTGGGGCGAGATCATTTACGATGCTCAGAACATTCCATTAAACGATCCTCAATATGGTTGGGACGGAACGTATAAACGTGAACCGCTTAAGCCTGATGTATTTGTTTATATACTGAAAGCTGAGTGCGAAACAGGAGAGCCATTGGAGATAAAAGGAGATATATCCTTAGTGCGTTAATTATTTAGAATTTTTAAAAGTCTTTCTTATGAAAAGATATTTAATCATATTACTTCTTTGTGCAGCCACACCGGCAGTAGCGCAAGACATACATTTCTCTCAGTTCTACGAGAATTCAATATTGAGAAACCCTGCTCTTACAGGTATATATAGTGGCGACTATAAGGTAGGTGCCAATTATAGAACTCAATGGAGCAATATCTCTACACCTTTCCAAACCTTCTTAGTTTCAGGAGAAACAAGATTGTTAGTGAACAGAGAAGTAGGTGATTACTTTAGCTTTGGTGCTACAGCAACCTATGATAAAGCAGGGTCTATCAGTTTCAATAGTTTACAAGTGTATCCTGCAGTCAACTACAATAAATCGCTAGAGGATAGACGTAACTCTTATCTGTCTGTTGGTTTTGCCGGAGGCTATACACAACGATCAATCGACTTCAGTAAGGCGACATTCAGTACACAATATGTAAATGGTACTTATAGCGCAGAGAATATGTCGGGTGAGAACTTTACCAATACAACTGTTGAAAGCTATGATGTTGCAGCAGGTATCAGTTTGAATAGTTCTTTCGGTCCTTCAAACGAGGTGAACTACTATGCAGGTTTTGCTGCATACCATATCAACAGGCCTAAGCAAACTTTTAATGAAGAGAACAATGCATTGATCGTTTTAAAGACTAAATATAGTGGTAATCTTGGCTTCAGTTGGAGAATAACAAGAGAGTTCGGTTTTACAGGTCACTTCAATTATTATCAGCAAGGTACATTTACAGAGATCATAGGTGGCGGGTTGGTTAGTTGGCGTACTACAACTGCTGAATCAGACAATCAGTTCAAATTATATGCAGGGGCATTCATACGTGCAAAAGATGCTATCATACCTACATTAAAATTAGACTACCAGAATTATTCTATTATCTTCTCTTATGATGTAAATACTTCTTCATTGCAAACAGCTACAGCAGGTTCCGGAGGGTATGAACTATCATTTTATTTAAATGGCAATTATAAGAGAAGTAATTCTGCACGATCATCAGTTAGCTGTCCTCGCTTCGAGCAAATGCTCACTAATACACCAGGCACGTTCGACAATTAATTTTATAAGTACTAACAATATAAAAGCCCTGATCATTCGATCAGGGCTTTTGATTATAATTTAATTATAAGATCGTTAGTTAGGCTTCTTCGTTTGCTCCTTCCATTACAAACTTAAATCCGATACCGTGTATAGTTTGTAACTCAACACCTTCCTGACCTTTGATATACTTTCTCACTTTAGTAATGAATACATCCATACTTCTTCCGAGGAAGTAATCTTCTTTACCCCACACGTTCAATAGTATCTCATCTCTTTTCAATACTTTGTTAGCATTGGTACAGAAGTACTTTATGAGGTCAGCTTCTCTTTGAGTAAGTTGCTTATCCTTCTCTCCACCTTTTAAAGTAAGGTTATTGTAGTCAAACTCAAGATTGCCAAGCATAATAGATTCCGGTACATCCTCTTCATGCTTACGCGTACGCTTAAGGAATACCTCTAGGCGTAACAACAGCTCCTGCATGTTGAAAGGCTTAGTGATATAATCATCCGCACCACTTCTGAAACCAGCTATTTTATCATCATCCATCGACTTGGATGTGAGTAATAAGATAGGTATGTTTTGGTTCTTTTGGCGTATTTGATTAGCTAAAGACATGCCATCTTTCTTAGGTAGCATCACATCCAGTAAGCACACATCAAAATTGTGCTTCATGAACTGCTGCCACGCACCCTCTGCATCAGAACAGTGTACTACATCGTAACCGTTCTTGTTCAAGCTGTCTTTTACAACATAGCTTAAAGTCGCATCGTCTTCAACTAATAATATTTTCGCTTTATCCGCCATATATCGATAATATTATTTAAGGTAATTTATTTGGTTATCCCCTCTATCTCCCGTTCCTGTTATCTTTCGCAAGATACACAATCTGCATTAGTTATGCTACGTGATTTTTTTCATATACATAACTATATAAGATAATAAAGATAGCAGGAGGTATTTTAACTATAAAATATAGCAAAAATCTAATACAAGATACTCTACGTATATACAAAAGGCAAGTAGTTGTTTTATATTTAATGTATATGTATAGAGTTTTAGTGTCTTTGTTTATTATTATGCTGGCAATATTTTCTTGCAAGAAACCGATCTCTTCAAGTAATAATGAACAGTCTTATATCGAAGATACTAGCACTGCTCAAGTAGATAGTGGTGAACGGTCAAACCCTTCAAAAGCAGGTGAGTTAGCAGAAAATACCAACAACGAATCAAACTTTCTTACAGATATCTTCAATAGTAATGGAGATAAATATGATGTTTATATCATAAAAAAAGGCAATAATTACTGCGAGGATAACTCTTACCCATTCGGAATATTCAAAACCATCAAGTTTAGAGCGGTATTTGATAGCTCAGGCATTTATGAGAATGTTGATCCTGTAAATCAGGGAGATATCAATAAGCTTTTTGGCATAGCTGACTGTGCATCGCATCATCAAAAGAATAGTGCGCGTTTTGGATGGAGCTGGCAAGGCAATAAGATGAATATACATGCTTACTGCTACGCAGATGGTGTTCGTAGCTACAAGAAATTAGGCAGTGTAGATATAGGCGAAGTATTTACTTGTGAGCTTGCACTTAGTGATGATAAATATATATTCACTTTCAACGGTAAAACCGAGTCAATGGACAGAGGATGTAACAGCTCTGTAGCTACAGGATATAAGCTGTTGCCTTACTTTGGTGGTGACGAACCGGCCCCGCAGGATATAACTATCAGGATAGAAGAGTTGTAGATTACTTTACCCTATCAGGGTTATTAGCAATAAAGCTTTCCCAGCTAGCTTTTTTATTAGATACTTTCGCTTTTACTGTGCCGCTGCTACCTGTAAGCTGATCGTATTTACTTTGATAATGATGACACACTGCAGCAGCTACAGCGTCGGTAGCATCCATAAAGCGTACATCTTCATCAAAGTTGAGGGTCTTTTGCAGCATGGTTAGCACTTGCTCTTTCGTAGCACTACCTCTACCAGTTATAGATTGCTTTATTTTTTTAGGAGCGTACTCAACAGCATTCAGCCCATGCATCATAGCAGCAGCTATAGCCACACCCTGTGCACGTCCTAGCTTAAGCATACTCTGCACGTTCTTTCCATAAAAGGGCGCTTCGATAGCAACGGCATGCGGACCATGTTGTTGTATCAGGCTTTCCATCTTCTGAAAGATAAGTTTCAGTCGTTCAGAATGGTCTTTATATTTAGCCAGATGCAAAACACCCATTTCCACTAGCGAAATGCTATTTTTGCTCACGGCAATTAGCCCGTACCCTAATACCAAAGTACCAGGGTCTATACCAAGTATAATATGCGCATCACTTTTCAAACTGCCCATCTGCTTTGAACAAAAGTACCAAAATATGGCTCAACTATGTGGTTGGCGGAATAATATCCCTTTTATTACTCTGGGGTATTTACCGTCAGGTAATCAGGCAGTTAGATAAAGTAGATACAGATACCCTATGGCAAACCGGTCCGGATTATTTTTTGTGGTTATGTATCTTTTTAATGCCTGTAAACTTACTGCTTGAAGCTAAAAAGTGGCAGATACTGGCTTCTACAGCACAACCACTTACTTATCGTAGCGCATTAGCCAGCTATTTTGGTGGTATTGCTTTTTCATTGGTTACTCCTAATAGGCTGGGTGAGTACCCTGGCAGGATGCTATACCTTAAGAGGAAAAATACATTCCGTTTGGTAAGTGTTTCTATACTGGGTTCTATAGCGCAAATGCTCACGCTGTTTATTTTCGGCACACTGGGGTTGATATACTACTGTATAAGCTACTATGAACATTATGTGTTAGTGGTACTTGTATTGAGTATTTGCATGACAGGAGTATTAGCTATAGGCTATTGGCGCTTTGAGTTATGGATGCCTGTTATTGAACGCATCAAGTGGTTGAGAAAGTTTCATGTATACAATAAATTGTTAAAACGATTCACTGCAAAGGAACAATTAACAATTTTACTCATCTCTTTGTTAAGGTATAGTATATACACGGCACAGTATTTGTTTTTACTATATTGGATGAATGTGAACATGCCGTTCTTTGAAGGTTATTTAATGTGTGCATTGTTCTTTTGGGTGATAACGATAATACCTTCAATTGCATTAGTAGAGTTAGGAGAGCGCGGACAAGTGGGACTGTTTTTATTTCACCACTTCTCAGAAAATACAGTAGGTATACTGGGAGCAACGGTTGGAATATGGTGTATTAATTTGGTAGTACCGGCGGTAATTGGTAGCATTTTATTAATAAGAGTAAGGTTGTTTCGTTAATGATATATTGACAACTTAAATAAACCGAAAGAAAGATAATTGAGCTATGAATAAGTTTTTGAAAATATGTTTGAGTGTTATGTTCGTCGCAGTATCTGCTACAAGCGTACATGCACAAAGTGACTTCTGTGGTATCAAGAACAGAAGCTTTAAGTCAGGAGAGAGGATCACCTTCAAGGTATATTACAATATGGGTTTTATATGGGCAGGTGCAGGTACGGCTACTTTCACTACCCAGTTGGATAAATACAATGGCAAGCAAGTATATCATGTAAAAGGTGTAGGTAAAACTTACGATTCTTATGAGTGGTTTTACAAAGTATATGATGTGTATGAATCTTACATAGATGTAGATAACATGATGCCGGTTAAGTTTAAGAGAAATGTAAACGAAGGTGATATTTCATTTACAAATGACGTAAGCTTCGATCATAAAGCGCATAAGGCTACTTCTAAAAATGGTACTTACAGTATACCTAACTGTGTACAAGATGTATTATCTACTATTTATTATGCACGTAGTATAGACTACAACAAGTATAAGCCCGGAGACAAAATACCATTCAGCATGTTTATAGATGATGAGGTATATGACCTTTACATCAGGTATGTAGGTAAAGAAGAGGTGAAAACGAAATACGGTGTCTTCAAAGCCATCAAGATAGCCCCTTTACTTATCGACGGTACTATGTTCAAAGGAGGTGAAAAAATGGTAGTATGGGTAAGTGATGATGAGAATCACCTTCCTGTGCGGATTGATAGCCCTATCCTGATAGGTAGTATCAAGGTAGATTTGGTAGAGTACGAAAATTTACGCCATCCTTTCACTGCGTTGATCAGAAAAAGATAGTCGCTTACAGCGCTTCTTCCACAGCCGCCAGAATATCATCTATAGTACTTTGCCCGGGGAAGGCTTCTACTAATACCTTATGCTGGTCGTATACAGCTATGTAGGGTACAGTGCTTACCTGATAGAATCTGGGAAAGAAAAATGCTTCATCCTTACCTGCAACTATATTATCATACTTTTCCAGATTCATATTCTTATAAAAAGTATTCAGCAGTTGTAAAGACATAGGGGTGATCATGTAGATACGTACTTTTTTCAGTACATCCATATGGTCCAGCATCTTACCTGTCATCTGTATGCAGTGGTCGCAATCGGGGCTGAAGAACATTAGCAATATCGGCTTGTCCTTTGGTATATCATATGTACTGATGGTACCGCTACTATCAAGGTTCACAATTTCAAACGTCGGTAGGGTAGGATACTTCAGATAAGGCGGTTGTTCTCCTTCTTCTTGAGCCATACCTATAGTTACTGAAGCTAACAATATATATACTGTGAAAAGTAAATGTTTCATATCTGTTGATTGAGTTACAAATGTAGCATATACTATATTTTTCTTTTACCTTTCCTGTATTCATTTGCTAGCTTAATTATAGTCATGTCTGTCAACGAAGATGCTTTTCAGCAGCGGTACAATAAACTTAACGAACAGCAGCAGCAAGCTGTAAATAGTGTGTATGGTCCGGTAATGGTAATAGCAGGTCCGGGTACGGGTAAAACAGAAGTATTGTCTATGCGTATTGCCAATCTATTGCGTAGCGATGCTCAGGTACAGCCAAATGAGATACTATGTCTTACCTATACAGATGAAGCTACTAATGCTATGCGCCGCAGACTGTTACAGATAATCGGTCCTGATGCACATAGGGTAAACATAGGTACGTTTCATGCTTTTTGTAATAATGTGATACAGAACAATAGCGAGCATTTTTCTATCAGGTCTTTACAACCAATAACTGACCTGGAAAGAAGTGCGTTGTTGTATGAGATAATAGAAGAGCTACCTAAAGGTCATGAATTAAGAAGGCTCAGCGGGAATATCTATTTCGATGCCAATAAGCTGAATAGGCTGTTTGACATGATGAAGCGTGAGCACATCACGCCATCTGATATTGAGCATGCTGCAGATGAATATATCACTAGCTTGCCCGAGCGTGAGGAATATGTGTACAAGCGCAATGGGAAGGGCTTTAAAAAAGGTGACCTTAAGCAAGCGCTTATAGATGATGAGACTCGTAAGATGAATGATACCAAAGCGGCGGCTGCACTTTTTGATGTGTATACTAAGAAGATGCAACAAAAGGGTTGGTATGATTTCAATGATATGATCTTGTGGGTGTTGGAAGCATTCAAAGAAAACCCTGCTTTGCTGTTAAGCTATCAGGAACGTAACCAGTTTATTCTGGTGGATGAGTTTCAAGATACGAATGGTGCACAGAATGAGTTGCTGAAGTTGCTCACAGAGTTTTGGGATGACCCGAATATATTCGTGGTGGGTGATGATGATCAGTCTATATATGAGTTCCAGGGAGCACGTATCAGAAATATTGTAGAGTTCTATGAGCGATACAAAAACACTATTAAGCTGGTAGTATTGCCTCAAAACTATCGCTCGTCTCAAGGTATATTGGATAAGGCCATGGCCACCATAGAGTTCAATGAGCAGCGCCTTATCAACCAATTAAAAGAGTTAGATCTTAATAAGAACATTGTAGCTGCTGCAGATAGGTTCAAAGATGAAAGAGAGCCAGTATTACCTGTGGTAAAGGAGTATCACAACATCCTGCACGAAGAGGCTGATATCATTCTGCAAATTGAAGAGCTGCAAAAAAATAATGTACCACTCAACGATATAGCCATACTCTATGCACAGCATAAGCAGGCAGATAATATCATATCGTTACTGGAGCGCAAGAATATACCTTACTCGGTTAAAAAGCCTGTCAATATTCTGGAGATACCATTCATAGAGCAAATAATAAAACTGCTCAGGTATCTGGAGCAAGAGAACAAGCAAGCTTTTAGTGCAGAGCATATTTTATTTGAGTTGCTGCATGCTCCATACTTCGGTATTCCTGCTACAGATATAGCTACCATATCGTTGCATATGCGTACCAATAAGAGTAAGGATAGCAATCTTGGTTATTGGCGTATGGTCATATCAAATGGTTTGATGTTGGAAACGCTCAACCTAAAAGCTACTGATGCCGTACAGCGTTTGGGTAATAATATCAACAGCTGGTTAACGCAGCTTAATACACTACCATTACCATTACTTGTAGAAAAGCTAATGTACGAAGGTGGTATGGTGCAGCACCTAAAGGATACTAAGAACTATACCTGGAATATACAGGTACTCAATACATTTTTTGAGTTTGTGAAAGATGCATTTGGTAGGGATGCTAAGATAAAAGTTGCAGATCTGCTTCTGATGATAGACCAGATGTATACGGAGAATATATCATTGCCTATACAAAAGGTAGTGCATGCAGAGCATGGTGTGCAGCTATATACCTCTCATGGTGCTAAGGGTAATGAGTTTGAATATGTTTTTCTTATTGGTACTACGAAAAACTTCTGGGAGAACAAGCGTGGCGGAACCAATGAATACAAGCTACCTGATACAATAACAGATACGGCTAACGATAAAGACAAAACCTATAAAACTGAAGTAGCAAGAAGGTTATTCTACGTAGCGCTTACCAGAGCTAAGAAGTACTTGCACGTATCTTATGCCGCTAATGATAATAACGGTAAGCCACAGGAGCATTCTATGTTTATCGACGAGATAAGCAATGAAGAAGAAAGAGTACACATCAACCTCAGTGAAGAGCAAATCGTAGATCATATAGCATGGGCTATGCAGCCTGTGCCTGATGTATACATTAAGCTGGCAAACCATGACGCAATAGAGCGAGTCCTGAGTCAACTCATTATGAGTTACACGACACTTTCTAAATACATCAATTGTCCTGTTACATTCTATTACGAGAACATTCTCAGAGTGCCATTCCAAAAGAACGATGCTCTAGGCTATGGTAGTGCAGTACACTATGCACTGGAGCGTATGTTCAGAGAGATGAAGCAGAACGACGGCAAGTTCCCGAGCAAAGAAGAAGTCATTAACTTTTTTGATTTTGGTATGAGCATGGAAGCGTCTTGCTTTAACCCCATACAATACGAGCGTCGTATGGAACAGGGCCATACCTCATTAGCTGAATACTATGATAGGAATATTGACAGCTTTCCTACGGATGTAGAAGTAGAGATGTCTATCCCTCGCTATTTGTTAGACGGTGTACCAGTTACAGGTAAGATAGATAGGATGGAGTTTGGCGCTGATGGTATTACTGTAGTAGATTATAAAACCGGAGACCCTGATAACTCTGCTAAAAAATATACTGCTGCTCCTAATGAAGCTAATCCTGATGGCGGAGATTATTGGAGGCAAATGGTATTCTATAAACTACTTATAGAGAACTATAAAGACAGAAACTGGAAAGTGAACATGGGTATGTTCGACTATATAGAGAAGGGGAGGAAGTCAGGCGAATATAAGACTGTAAAAGTGCCGGTATTCCCACAGGATGAAGATATTGTTCGCGTACAGCTAAAAGATAGTTACACCCGTATTATGAATCATGAGTTCAATAAAGGTTGTGGTAAAGATGATTGCTATTGGTGCAACTTCAGTAGAAAATATGAATTGATTCGTCCCAAAGAAGTAATAGAAATTGATGATATTTAACTATGAAAAGAAGTCTCTTATTTATTCTATCACTTATCACTTGTTTTAGTGTAAAGGCATCTACAGCAGATACTGTCTTTTATGACGACCTATGGAGGTTTGTGGAAAATAAAGAGCGTTGTACATACTATCGTATTATCGAGCGGCAAACTGATAGCCTGTTTAAAGCTACAGACCATTATAAAAATGATAGAGTCGTTAGAGTAGGCACATATACAGAAGGTGGTAGCTATTTACGCTCTGCCATCGCATCAAAGGTATTTGCTACAGGTACACATAAGTATTATTATTGGAAAAGTGGTCTTATACGTTCAGAGGGGGAGTATTATCTAGGGCAAAAGCATGGTCATTGGAAGACTTATCATGATACTACCGGCTATCTTCTGGCAACAGGTACCTATATACTAGGTAAACCTGATGGCGAATGGCTATATTATTTTAACAGTACAGGTAGCTTGCAAGGTGCTGGTGTGTTCGATCTCGGAAAAAAAATAGGACATTGGAGGTACTTTTTTCCAGACGGTTCTGTCTACTTCAAAACAGAGTACAATAGAAAAGGAGAAAAAATAAAGGATGAAATTGAATATTATCCTAACGGGCAGATTTATTCTGTGGAACACTTTGGACTAAATGGAAATGCACTTAACAGAACAATGGAAACCTTCTATAACAACGGACAAAAAGAAGGCATTTTTAAATACGAAGGAAGTGCGATTATAAAAGGTAAATGCTTTGATGTAAATGGTAATAAAATTCCTTGTAATATAGATCGTACTGTATATTCTTTTCCACATCCTGAATACGACCTAGAAAAGGTTCTGTATAAAAACTATATATCTCCTAAGATCATGGAAGGGCAGGATTATTACGATATTATAGAAGTGAGTTTCAGTATTGATAGGTCTGGTAACATATATGACGTACAGTCGCTAAGTCCTGAGACCAACCCATACCTTCAAGCAGATGCTTTAATTACTATTAGCTCGTTACCTGCATGGAAGCCAGCTAGAGTTAATAGTAGGAGTAAAGAGGTAAGCAAGGTAATACGTATGCTTTATAGTTCAGACATAGAGGAAGTAAGGGATTATTATTACAACCTACCTCATTAGTTTTAAAGTTTCTTTTAACTAAAAAAGCCTGCTCAAGTGAGCAGGCTTTTTTAGTTTGATTATATCGTTCTATGAATATTAATCTCTAAGCTTAAGATCCATTGATACACGACGGTTTTGAGCTCTACCCGCGCTAGTCTTATTAGTAGCTACAGGGTTAGCTTCACCATAGCCTTCGCTGGATAGTCTTGAAGCATCTATACCTTTAGAGATGAAGTACTCTCTTACAGAAGCAGCACGCTCTTTAGAAAGCTCTAAGTTTCTGTCAGCAGCACCTGTGTTATCTGTATGTCCTTCGATCACCATGTTATAGTCAGGGTAGTCGTTAAGGATAGTCACTATCTCATTAAGTATTTTGTAAGAAGATGGCTTGATCTTAGCCTTACCAAGGTCAAACTGGATAGCTGTTGCAGCAAATGCTAAGCGTTTTTTCACTTCTACACTTACTTCAGGACAACCATAGTTTGTTTTAGTACCCGGTACTTCAGGACATTTATCCATGTTATCAGCTATACCGTCATTATCCGTATCAGGACAACCGTTGTTAGCTTTAGGACCAGCTGCTTCAGGACAATCGTCTTCGTTATCAGCTATGCCATCTTTATCCGTATCAGGGCAACCTTTGTACTGAGCAAGACCAGGTACGTCAGGACAAGCATCATCAAGATCAGCTATACCATCGTTATCGCGGTCAGGACATCCCTGTAGTGCAGGAGAACCAGCCTCAGCAGGACAACGGTCTTCAGCATCAGCTACGCCATCAAGGTCACCATCAGGACAACCGGCTGCAGTTTTAGAACCCGCAACATCAGGACACTTATCTTCATTATCTAAGATGCCGTCACCGTCTTTATCAGGAATAGGACATCCCATTTCTTCCCAAACGCCTTTCACATTCTTACACTTGTCTTTTTTGTTAGACACCATGTCTCCGTCACTATCTTTTGGCTTCTTGTAGTTGAATGGCACGTATGCACCAAAGTAGAAGTTCATACCGTATGCATCACCAAATAAACCACCAAGGTCATCACTACCTACGAAGAATCCACCAACACGTAGACCAACACCTACTTTAAGGCTGCTTGTAAGGAAGTCGTAAGTTAAAGGAAGGCCTGCACTGAATACGCGAGTATCCCAACGTGGAGTAACTGTGATCTGCCCGTAAGTAGAGTTACCAAACTCTGAACGATTAGCCAGGTTGCCAATAAACATAGCGTTGAAGTATAAGTTGCTTACAGCATGGTAATCCACGCCTACTACTATAGATGTAGGTAGTACAAGTTTTGATTCTGTAGCGTTAGTAGCTGTGTCGAGATTCAAACCATTATTGTTAGCATATGCTTTTAGCTCTTCATAGTTGCTGATGCTATCTGCAAGGTCACCACCTTTAATATTAGCAGACTGGTTAGGTCTTGTAGATATATTAGCAATGAAGTTGTTGTCTTTGTAAGTAATAGTACCAAGATCAGTAACAGATACAGAAGCACGTAGCTTGTATTTGTTCATACCTCTGTTCAGGATGTTTGTTTGGCCATCCATATCGTATCTGTATATGTCGCTGTCTATGTCAGGTCTCCACTCGTATACAAGACCAAGATCAGCGCCGATACCGTTACCGCCACCACCTAGGTAGTCGCCAACGTTGCTGCTCACACCATTACCCGAAGTAATGTTACTACCAAATAATACGTTTGTGTTAGTTACAACTAATGAGTCAGCACCTGGAGCTGTATATGCTATTGCATCAAAGTTCTCGCTGGTTGTAGATACGTATACTGCACCCATAAGGTAGCGTAGTGTTAACCCTCCTTTTAAGAAGTGCTCACCACCATCATATATCACACCTGCATAGCTTAACCCTATCTCACTCCATGCATGTGTAGTATAGTTGAAAGCACCAGATTGGATTCGATACTCACCTCTACGGTTCCTAAAGTCCTGATCAATGATAGTTCTGTATAGATCCTGATTGAAGTTGTGGAACTGGTTCATAGCACGCACGCGTGTACTAAGCGCAACGCTGTGCTTTTCATTGATGCTTACCATAGCACCGGGTCCGCGGATCTCAGCATATGGTAATACAAGGCTGAATTCTTTTTGATTCGGATCGAAAACAAAGATGTCGCTGATATTATCATTGTCACCAATGTTGAATAATCCACTAAGGCCGTTATTTACCTTAGCCATGTTGTTGTTGATACCCAGATTTACTGAGAACAGATCGATGCTGAATTTAGTACGACTGTCTGCAATGTTTGCAGGGTTCAGATACATACCGTTAGTTCCGCTCCAGTTACTGGTAGCAATACCTAAGTAACGTTGTGCCTGAACTAATGTAGGTAGCATCAGAGCCAATGCTAGTATTAGTCTAATTTTTCTCATAAGGGGTTGATTTATATAATATTGTCTTGTTTGTAAGCGATTCATTATCACTGAGCAATTGCTTGTTTTTAAGCAGAGTGACCTAAAATCGCCGCAAAGAAAATAAAATTTATCGAGAGTAAAAGTAATTAATATGTTTTTGATATTTATGTTTTCTTTAACAATTATGGTGCCACTTTGTTGCGGTTAAGGCAATAAAAAAGCTGCCTGTTAAAGGCAGCTCTTTTTATATTATATGCTTTATAGTTATTAACCTACAGCAACACGTTTGAAATCAGTAACGGTTAGTCCGCTTTCTACTGAGTTCAGGTGGTTACCTACAGTTACACCATTATCTTTTACGAAAGGTTGGTCAAGTAGAGTATTCTCTTTGAAGAATTTGTTCAACTTACCTGTAGCTATTTTCTCAGCCATTTCTTCAGGCTTACCTTCAGCTTTGATCTGCTCGATAGCAATAGCTTTCTCGCGGTCGATCATTTCTTGAGATATACCGTCAGAGTTAACAGCTAGCGGGTTCATTGCAGCTATCTGCATAGCAGCATCTCTACCTGCAGCAGCTATATCATCGTTAGCTGGCTTGTTCATACTCACTAGTACACCTATGCGGTATCCTGCGTGGATGTAAGCTATTACAGCCTCAGCAGTTACATGCTCATATCTTACGATGTCTATTTTCTCACCTATTTTACCTACTACTTCCAGTAGTCTGTCTGCTACTGTAGCACCGTCCATGCTTGCAGCTTTTACTTCTTCAATTGTAGTAGCATTGTTAGCTAAAGCAATATCAGCTAGTTTGTTAGCAAACTCGATGAACTCATCATTCTTAGCAACGAAGTCAGTCTCAGAGCTAAGGTTGATGATGATACCTGTTTTATTGTCGTCAGTAGTCTTAGCGATAACAACACCTTCTTTAGCTTCTCTGTCTTCACGCTTAGCAGCCACTTTCTGGCCTTGTTTACGTAAATAGTCAATAGCTTTTTCGAAGTCACCGTCGCTTTCCATAAGTGCTTTACGGCAATCCATCATACCTGCACCTGTTTGTTTACGCAACTTGTTGATATCTGCTGCTGATATTGTAACACTCATTTTTTATATCCTTTTAAAGATTGAAAATATTTTAAAATATAAAATTCTGAAACCATGTTTAAAGCCCCAACTAAGGGGCTTTAAAACTATATTATCAATATGGTTGATTATCCTTTAGCCGGTCCGCGAGATCCGGTAGTCTTACGTGCGCCACCGCGTGCTCCGCCGCCTGCGCTGCTCTTACGACGTCCGCCGCCGCCAGAACCTTTTTTACGACCACCTTCTTCGTCCTCATCTTCGCTCATACTTACGCCACGCTCATTGTTCACTTCTTCTTCTTCCTCTTCTTCTTGCTCTTTCTCTTTGTTCATCGCGCGCTCTTCAAGACCTTCCATTATCGCAGCAGTAAGGTACTGAGTAACGATAGCGATAGATTTTGTAGCATCATCGTTTGAAGGAACAGCAAAGTCAACTTTAGAAGGATCGCTGTTAGTATCCACCATAGCAATGGTAGTGATACCAAGACGCTTAGCTTCTGCTAGTGCAATGTGCTCGTGAGAGATATCTACTATGAATAGTGCAGCTGGTACACGGCCCATATTAGAGATACCGCCAAGTACTTTTTGCATTTTATCTTTACTACGTGTAAGTGTAAGACGCTCTTTCTTTGTAACGCTATCCATCGTACCGTCTTCAAGCATTTTTTCGATGCTCTGCATTTTCTTAACGCTCTTACGGATAGTGCTGAAGTTAGTAAGCATACCACCTAACCAACGCTCAGTTACGAAAGGCATGTTCACTTTAGCAGCAGCTTCAGATACGATCTCTTTAGCTTGCTTCTTAGTAGCTACGAACATGATCTTCTTACCACTCTTAGCGATAGACTTAAGTGCCGCAGCAGACTCTTGTAAGCCCTCAACAGTTCTGTTAAGGTCAATTATATGGATACCATTCTTCTCAGTGAAGATGTATGGTAACATTTTTGGATTCCACTTCTTCTTTAAGTGGCCGAAGTGTACACCTGCTTCGAGGAGCGACTGGTGTAAGCTTTTATTATCTTCCATTGTAGTTTTTTCTTGACGATTAAAAAATAAAAGAATACTGTGCGATTAACGTTTAGAGAACTGGAAGCTACGACGTGCTTTACGCTTACCGAATTTCTTACGTTCTACAGAACGAGGGTCACGCGTTAGCATACCTTCTTTCTTTAACGCATCATGATATTGTTCTCCGTTTTCCTCCATTAATGCACGGGCAATACCTAGTTTTATTGCCTCAGCCTGACCTTTAGGGCCACCACCTGATACAGTTACAGCTATGTCGAAAGACTCTGCAGTTTCAGTAACTTTTAGTGGACGCTCTACCTGATTTTGCAGGTACATTATCGGGAAGTACTCTTTATATTCTTTACCGTTTACGGTAATGTTGCCGGTTCCTTTACCAAAATATACTCTGGCAACGGAACTCTTACGACGACCTACGGTATTTGTACGCTTTTCCATTTATATAAGAATGATACTTTTTTACAATTAGAATTTTAGTTCTTTTGGTTGCTGTGCTTTGTGTGGATGCTCTGCTCCTTCATACACAAATAATTTCTTGTACATAGCACGACCAAGACGGTTTTTAGGTAACATACCTTTTACAGCACGCTCTATAACTACATTCGGACGACGAGCCATAAGTGCTTTTGCTGTTTCTATTTTTTGTCCGCCAGGATAACCTGAGAATGTTTGGTATTCTTTAGTTATCATTTTGGTACCGCTCATTTTCACTTTGCCGCTATTGATAACTATTACATAGTCACCACAATCGAAGTGTGGAGTGTAGTACGCTTTGTTCTTACCGCGTAGTACATGTGCTATGCGAGAAGTCATACGGCCTAAAGTCTGGTCAGTAGCATCTACAATATACCAGTCACGCTTAACGATCTTTTCGTTGGCCGATTGTGTTCTAAAACTTAGGTGTCTCATTGTTGCTTTTATTTGCTCTTAATTGCCCTTCTGGTGTATATTACAGCCTCATGGGGCACCCACTGTATTTTTTGGGGACTGCAAAGGTACGCCTACCCTTGCATTGCAACAAGAAAATCATTAAGAATTTTTACCCTGCTTCTGTAAGTGATTGATTTTCAGTGTAAATTTCGCAAAAAAAACTTATTTGTCATTTAGTTTTCACGAAGTTTGCCATCATGAGCGTGTTTAGCCTCTTCAATACTATTCATTGAAAATCAATCATCTGAAGATATCACTTCGTTTTTTCCACAGTTAGTGTATTTCTATTTTTCAGTGGACCAAAGTATTACAATAATTTTGTTAGTATAAAAATTTGAGCTACAGATTGTAGTTATCTTATTTTAAAATGATTTTTGAGGTTTGTGAGTTGGGTGCAGTGAGAAGATTTTATGAGTTATCATAAAAACAAACCACCTGATTGGTGGGGTTGGAAAAAAATCCAGCGGAAAGCAAAAGAGATGTTACCTCTTGTAAGAATAATAACATCTCTTTTAAAACTGTTCATTGATATTCACGACTAAATGTTGAATATCAAGTATTAGGCTGACAGCCAAAGTAAACTGAAAGTAAAATTGTAACAGTTTACCGTCTAGAAAGTCCAGTGTTGACGCATTGGACTTTCTTTTTATTTTACAAATGTAAAACATTTTTTCGCTATCAAGCAAAATCGCGCACGAGACTACTGCACAATTTAATTTTAGTATCAACATGAAATTAACATGCGTATTGCTTTGAATAATAGGGTGTTATGTAGTGAGTACGCAAAGTTCTATCATTGATTTTAATACTTAACACTACCGCACATTATTTTACATATTGTAAAATAGGATGTAGCATATTATTTATGTAAATTTGCTATTATAGATCTTTGAATAACAATATTTAGTTGCTGATTATTATATATAGTACTGTTTCTTATGCATAGCAACTTTGTTGCTGGTAAAATTACTTCGCAACAAATATTATTATTGATTATCAGTCATTTATATCGAAAAAGGTTGTTTCCGCTAGTTGTAGTTTTCGCAACACCCTGCAACAATTAGGTAATACCATTATATATAAATGCATATAACCATTGTATAACCTTGAAAAACTATAACCTTAGCATAATTCAAACTACTTTCGCGCCATGCAGTTCATATGGGGTCATATAGAGGCTATAATTGATAGCTACAAAGGGGCTATTCCGCTTACTCATTTCCTAAAAGCATACTACAGAAAGCACCCAAAGCTGGGTAGCCGCGATCGTAAAATGCTTTCTGAGATGGTGTATAGCTGGTATCGCTGTAGCAAGGCCGTAAATGCTGCATTGCCTTTTCAGCAGAGGCTAGCTACGTGCATTAAAGCCTGCGATACAGAGAATAAGCACTTGCTCAGGCTTATACAGGATATTCCAACAGAGCCGCTAAATAGTTTGGAGGGTTTACTACCTGAAACTCTGGAGTTATCGGAAGGAATAGAGCGTGACGGATATCTAAAGAGTATGCTTGTGCAGCCGCTGCTATTTATCAGGGTACGCACAGAAAGAGAGAAGGTGGAAGCTGTGTTGCAGGATGAGGGTGTAGTTTATGAATATATATCAGATGATTGTATTGCACTGCCTAATGGTACACCTATTGACAAGTGGATACCTGAATACGTATATGTAGTGCAGGACGCTTCATCTCAGGCAGTGGGTCAGTACTTCAACCCTCAAGCTTACCAACATTGGTGGGATGTGTGTGCCGGTGCCGGTGGTAAAGCATTACTACTAAAAGACCTGGAGCCTCTTGCCGATATTACGGTTACTGATAAGCGCAAGGCTATCCTGAATAACCTGAAAGATCGGTTTCATACCTATAGTCATATTCTC
Organism: uncultured Flavipsychrobacter sp.; assembly: GCA_964531655.1. GTDB lineage: Bacteria > Bacteroidota > Bacteroidia > Chitinophagales > Chitinophagaceae > UBA5543. The sequence continues at coordinate 83,581 of CAZHDM010000007.1, read as the reverse complement.
CATAAAGCTCAGGTACTTAACATGACCGATAAGCAAAAGCTGGATCACACATTTGAAGGAAAGGCTTTTGATAATATTATATGCGATGCTCCATGCACAGGTTCGGGTACTTGGGCACGTACTCCGGAGCAGCTGTACTTCTTCAACCCCGATGAGCTGGCCAGGTTCACAGACTTACAAAAGAACATAGCCATAAATGCATCAGCATTCCTTAAAAGTGGCGGTAAAATGTTTTATGTAACGTGTTCAGTATTTAAAAACGAAAACGAAAGGGTAGTAGAGGAAGTGGTAGAACAAACAGGTTTAAAGCTGGTAGAGCAGCACCTGATAAATGGTATGGATAAAAAGGCAGATAGCATGTTTGTAGCTATACTGGAAAAGTCTTAGCGTTTGATGAGTTTTTGAGTGACTAACTCATCATCGGCAATAGCCTTTAAAATATATATGCCACGAGATAGTTCAGGTAGATTAACCTGAATGGTTTGGGTGCCTGTTGATAGCTGATATTGGTTGGCATACATTACTTTACCACTTATATCTGTAAGCTGAATACTTAATGACGTACCGCGCTCACGATAAACGCTTACTGATACCTGCTCTGTAAAGGGATTAGGAGAAACGATCAGCCAGTCTCCGTTTTTAGGTAGCTTTTTAGGTTCCTCAACATTGAGTAAGTTAAGCGCATAGTGAAAGTTGGGTATACCGTAGCCAAGCTGTGCAGTAGGTGTAGTATACATATGTGCACTCTTTTGTATGGCAGTGCGTATGTCGTAAGGAGTAAGCTTATTACTAGCTTGCATCAGACATGCCGCCCAACCTGCTAACTGCGGTGTTGATACCGATGTGCCACTAGTAGGAAATGGTGTGGTACTGCTGCGCATTACTGCGGCGGGCTGCCCAACCAGGCAAACATCTGGCTTGATAGTTCCCGCAGAGTTAGGGCCGTAACCACTAGTGCCGGAAGGAGCTTTACTTAAGCCCACATTTCCCACCGTAATTGCACTATCTGCATCGCCGGGGGTGAGTATGTAGTTCCAGCTACCGCCACCCTCATTCCCTGCTGATGCAACGAAGAGTATACCTTTGGTGGTAGCCATATTAGCTGCTTTAGCTGCTATGGTGGATTTTCCATCAATATCAGCATAAGTGAGGTCGTTCTTGGTTGGTAGCTCAAACCAGTTGTAGCCTAATGATATGGTTATAATATCCGCGCCTACGCTATCAGCACGCTCGGCAGCAGCAACGATATTATCCATCTCTATCCTCTGCTCAGAGCCACGTATCTCAGTATTGTAGAGGGCATAATCGGCAAGTGGAGCAGTACCGACATAGGTGCCTGGTAGGTTGCCAGCCATAAGTGACAGTGATATAGTACCGTGAGAGCTATTAACAAAGACATTGTTATTGGCATCTACATAGTTGTATTGATCTATCAGCCTGCCGCTATTCATCATACTATCAAAAGCTGGTGCTGTATTTACATCATTAAAGCCTTCGTCTAATACTGCTATCAGCTTACCTTGACCTTTCCAACCTTTATCATGAAGATAGTCGCCATTGACTATAGAGGTTTGGTTATAGGCGTCACCGTAGTATGCAGCTGATCCGGTTGTCTTGGCTGTTATTAAAGGTGTATTCTCTGTATTTGTTTTAGAGGCTTTATGTAAACCACTGGCATAATATGCGATATACTTTATATCATTTATGAATGGTTTGCCTTGTAACTCAAGTATTTTGGAAGAGTCATTTAGTAATATAACAGTATAGTTAAACCACTTAGAGGTCATGTGTAGCTTACCTCCTGTAAGGCTAAGAATACTGTCCATGTAGGCTGGTGATACAGGCAGGTCAGTACTGTCTATTGCAATATTCTGATTGGAACGACGATCTACGGCACGTTGCGAGAGGAAGCCTGTAGGGTTACTCAAGCTTTGAGTAGTACCACCTTTATCAGTAAAGCTTATACGAAAACCGTGCTGCGGTTGAGCATATCCGTCAACAGTAAATATGAGTAATCCCACTAAGCACAAAACCACGCATCTACACATACAATTGTAGGTTTGCCTACTAGTTGTGATCTACGGCACGCATAACTACGCCCTCACCTTTACGGCATTTTGTAGTTTCCGGATCGTAGACCCATCTGTAGTATTCACGATATACCATCCCTACTTCAGAAGCATACACTTCTTTACCAAATGTACGAGTTGCATATACCTCAGGGAATATTTCAGGGTCTGATAAAGCCTTGTCTACTTGTAGTACTGTAATAGTCTTATCAAACACTTTGAAGTCTGTATTGAAAGAGTGACCTACACTACCGTACTGGTACATCCAGTCTTTATAGTGAGCCAGCTCCGGGTCATCTGTAAGGATGTAGTTATTACCTTCCCAAGTCTTTGCTTCTTGAATAGGAAATACGAGCTTAATATAACGAAGCTTGTCCTGAACAAGTTCTACCTCTGTATTTGTGTTAGTAGCATACAACACTTGGTGTGTTTGCCACTGATCTTCAGGGAATCTTCTGATACGTGTATCAATTCTATAAGAAGCTCTGCCTATATCATCTGTAAATGTATCAGCCACTGTATACATCATTTGATATTTATAGTGCTTCTCTACACAGAAGGTATCATCCCAAATAGTTGAGTCAACATCATATATAACCCATTTACCTAATTCTAATGGGAAATACTCTTGTTCAGCCTGCGGTGGTGCAGGTCTGTCATCAGCTTTCTTACATGAAAAAATACCGACAGTAAGCACTACGGTCAACAGCAAGAAAGATATCGACTTTTTGATCATAACAAATATATGTCCGGTTATTACCGTAAATATAACCAAAGAAACGAAAAGTTAATATTTTATAGAGGCTTAATAAGAGATTTTACTTACATATATGACTTTTAGCTGATATTGAGTGGTTTATCACTCAAAACCAGCCCTTATAATGCCGCCTCCGAGTACATCGTCGCCCTCGTAAAATACTGCTGACTGACCAGGAGCAATGCTATTCACCGAGTGGTCAAAATGTACTTCTACAAGATCATCTTTTACATGGAGTGAGCTCTCTGAGCCGGGATCTTTGTAACGGATCTTCGTTATAGCGTCCAAGCCATCAGGTATATTATCGTATTTGATGGTATTAATACCACCAACAGTCATTTTGCTTTGTTGTAGTTCATGCGCCTCACCCAGAACAACCGTGTTTGTTTCAGGTAGTATTTGGGTAACAAACATTGGCTTCCCAAGTGCAATACCTAAGCCTTTTCTCTGACCTATTGTGTAGAATGGGTAGCCTGCATGTGTACCAACTTTCTCACCATTAGTTAATACAAAGTCGCCACCAGCCACTTCTTCTTCAAGGCCCGGGTTGTTCCTTTTCAGAAAACCTCGATAATCATTATCCGGCACAAAGCATATCTCATAGCTTTCTGCTTTTTTAGAAAGCTCTTCATAGCCCATATCGTAGGCTATCTGCCTTACCTCTGTTTTCAGTAAGTCGCCTAACGGATAGATACTACGGCTGATGCAATCTTGGCCCAAGCCCCATAGTACATAGCTCTGATCTTTCGTTAAGTCTTTAGCTCTGGATAGTACATGTCTGCCACCTTCTGGTCTTACTTTAACGTAATGGCCTGTGGCAATATAGTCGCAACCTAATGCATCAGCTCTTTTAAGTAGTGCAGACCACTTGATATGCGTATTGCAGAGTACGCAAGGGTTGGGTGTACGTCCTGCAAGATATTCATCAACAAAGTTGTTGATCACTGAGCTATCAAACTCATCTCTAATGTCAATAACATAATGAGGGAAGCCGTGCTCTACAGCAGCCTGACGTGCATCATTAAAAGAATCCAGATTACAACAACCTGTTTCTTTTTTGCCACCACCAGACTTGGCATAGTCCCATGTTTTCATGGTTACGCCAACTACTTCATACCCTTGCTCATGCAGCATAAGGGCACTAATGGTACTATCAATACCACCACTCATCGCCACTAAGACTTTTCCATTTCTACTCATTGCTCAAATTCTTGCGAAGTGCAAAGGTACGAATAACCTGTAATGGCACTATAGATAATCAATACAAGCCTATCAGCAGCCATAATAATAACTGTTAACTTCTCAGTGCTTAACTTTGATAAGTGCGACAGCCTGTAGAATTTTCAAGCCAAGTGGTTGAGTATGTTTATGATACGTCCTTCAGTGAGTTTAAGAAAGAACTTTCTGTAGACTGGTGTATTGTTATAACTGACGAGCATGTTCATCAGTACCATAGCCATTTATTTGCAGGGGTCAAATCTACTATAGTATTGAGAGCTGGAGAGGAAAACAAAACAATAGATGCAGTATTATCAACCGTAGAGCAGTTGTTATCAGTAGAGACAGATAGACAAGGCTTACTCGTAGGTGTGGGAGGAGGTTTGGTTACTGATATAGTTGGGTTTGTAGCATCGGTGTATATGAGAGGCGTAAAGTTTGGGTTTGTACCTACTTCTATACTGGGAATGGTAGATGCATCTATAGGAGGTAAGAATGGAGTTAATTACAAGCTTCAAAAAAATCTACTAGGTACTATCAACCAACCTCAATTTATACTGTTTGATACAGAGCTATTGGAAACCTTGCCAGTAGAAGAGTGGAGTAATGGTTTTGCTGAGGTGATCAAGTATGGTTGTTTATATGATGTTGAGTTATTCAAGAACCTGATCAATAATAACATTAATAGTTACAGGTCAGACAAGCAGCTTTTGTCGACACTACTCAAGACTTGTGCAGACTGGAAAAATAAAGTGGTAATAGAAGATGAGCATGAGGCCGGAGTGCGTAAACTTCTGAATTTTGGGCATACAGTAGGGCATGCAATAGAGACGGTGAATAAGATTCCGCATGGTCATGCTGTGGGTATAGGTATGTTGGTTGCTTGTAAACTATCGGAACAGTTTGGGTTGAGTGAAGAGGTCTATCATGATCTGAAAACAACGCTACAGCATTATCATCTACCGACAAATGCTATGTTAGATAAGCTTGCATTGATGAATGTGCTGCAAATGGATAAGAAGCGAAACAATGAAGGAATAGACTTTATAATACTTAAGCAAGTGGGACAAGCAGAGGTACAATACGTAACATTTGATATCATAGAACAGGCGATAGAAGACTTTATAAATGCTAGTAACAATTAAGCCAGGTAAAATAAACGGAACACTTACCGTACCACCATCAAAAAGTATAACACAAAGGGCATTGGCTGCAGCATTGCTGCACGAAGGGAAAACCATCATTAGTAATTATGGTTCTTCAGCTGATGAAAAAGCTGCATTAGATATTATCAAAAAGCTTGGTGCAACTGTAACAGAAAATGAAGAGGGTACTCTTACCATTACTAGTAATGGTGTAGTGCCTATAGTAGATGAAATAAATTGTGGAGAAAGCGGACTGGCGGCAAGACTTTTTTTACCAATAGCGGCAGTAGCAGATAGAAATATAAAAGTAAATGGTAAGGGTAGCCTATTGAGCCGACCAATGAGTGAGCATATAAAGGTGTTGACAGAGTTAGGAATAGAAGTTACATCAACTAGTAATATGTTACCTGTAACCTTAAAAGGAACACTGCAAGTAAAAGACATAGTGGTAGATGGATCTATGAGTTCGCAATTTCTTAGCGGGCTTTTACTTACCTATGGTTTCGCTGCGAAGGAGACTGTAACAATAAAGGTTACGGACTTAAAGAGTAAACCATATATAGACCTTACATTGCAAATGCTGGAGTACTTCGGAAGAAAAGTAACTCATAAAGATTATAAGTTATTTACCATAGATCCGGTAGCGTTTGAGGAAGTACCTAATGTATTTATACATGTGGAAAGTGACTGGAGTAGTGCTGTACCATGGTTGGTAGGTAGTACGCTATCAGGAAGTGTTACAATAGACAACCTAAAGAATGATTCTCTACAGGCAGATAAATCTATTATCGAAATTTTGAAACAAGCAGAGGCGAATATTGAGGCAGAGGCGTACAAAACAGAAGTGAAAGAATCTGGTGTGTTGAAGTCTTTTGAGTACGATGCCACAGATACGCCTGACCTCTTTCCTTTATTAGCAATATTAGCCACACAGTGTGATGGAAAGAGTGTGATCAAAGGAACAAATAGACTAGAGCATAAAGAAAGCAACAGGCTGGAAAGTATAAATGCTATGCTAGATACGCTAGGTGTTAATTACAAAACAGCAGATAACGAACTACATATTGTAGGTGGTAAAAAGTTATCAGATGGAGCGATAGATAGTTATAATGATCATCGTATTGTGATGGCAGCAACTATAGCTGCAATAGTATCAGAGAAAGAGGTAACAATCAATAATGCAGAGGCGGTGAATAAGTCGTATCCTGATTTTTTCGCACATTTGTCATCATTAGGTATTGACTGCACAATAAAAGATCAATAAATGAATAGCTTCGGTCGCATATTCAGAGTAAGTATATTTGGTGAGTCTCACGGACCCGCTGTTGGTATTACCATTGATGGTTGTCCGGCAGGTATTTCATTAACCGCTGACGACTTCTTGCACGATTTGGAGCGACGTAAAGCAGGTGCAAAAGGAACTACCCCCCGTAAGGAAGATGATATACCCGAAATAGTAAGTGGCGTATTCAATGATACTACTACAGGTGCACCCATTACACTACTATTCAGAAATAATAATACACGCTCAAAAGATTACGAGGAGTTAAGAAAGACCCCGCGCCCGGGTCACGCAGATTTTGTTTTAGATAAAAAGTTTAATGGCTACAATGATTATAGAGGCGGCGGTCATTCTTCCGGTAGATTAACGGTGTGTCTTGTAGCTGCAGGAGTTATAGCTAAGAAAGTAGTTGATAAAGTAAATATAAATGCTCACCTGATAGAAGCTGGTGGTAACAGTAATATAGAAGCAGCTATTGAAAAAGCTGTGGAAGAACAAGATAGTATTGGTGGTATTATTGAGTGTGCTGCACAAGGTTTGTCAATCGGGTTAGGAGAGCCGTTTTTTGACTCAGCAGAATCACTTATTAGCCATATAGTATTTGCTATACCTGCAATGAAAGGTATAGAGTTTGGTATCGGTTTTGGTGCTGCTAAGATGAAAGGTAGTGTACACAATGATGCTATTGTAGCTGCTGACGGAACAACTGAAACAAATCATGCAGGAGGAATTAACGGAGGTATTACAAATGGTAACGAACTGGTATTTCGTGTAGCGGTAAAACCTACGAGCAGTACCCCTAAAGAGCAAACAACCTGGAACAAAGAAACAGAGTCTGTAGCAGCGTTTTCTGTAAAGGGAAGGCATGATCTGTGTATTGCGCTTAGAGCTCCTGTAGTGATAGAAGCAGCTACGGCAATTGCTTTAGCAGACTTACAATTATTAAATAATAACTACAACAGATAATGAAGGTATTAAGTTGGGTAGCAGGAGTTTTGATAATTAGTGCTGTCGTTGGATGTGGGGAAGGCGCTGTCAAACATGAAGAGACTGTAAAAGAAGATGTAATAAGTAATGCTGCGAGAGTGCCTGATTCATGGATAGAGGAAAGGGTAGAGCAAGCTAAAAGGAGACTTCAGAAAACAGATGCAGGAAGGGTGGTATGGAGTGCAATGGAAGCACACGGAGGGTTATACAGATGGTATGCCAACGGACCTGTAGCATTTCATTTTGACTATCAGCCTGTCAATGGAAGTACAAGAAGAAATACTTATCAAGTAATAAATACCTGGAATAACACTGCCAGGCATTTTGCAGTAAATGATTCTACTGCCCAGTTTGGTTGGGATGGAGAAAACGCGTGGACTAACACCGCAGATACTGCTGTGTTCCCTTTTGATAAAAAGTTTTGGGCGATCACTCCTTATTATTTCATGGCACAGCCATTTGTATTAGATGGTGATGGAGTGAAGCTGGAGTTGTTATCAGATGTGGAATACAAAGATGAAACCCACGACGTGGTAAAAGTTACTTTTGAAGATGGCACGGGCGATGCACCCGATGATTACTACATACTGTACTTCAATAAGGCTAGTCATAAGCTAAAAGTGATCAGGTATATAGTATCGTATCCTGAATATTTTGAAGGTGGAGGACATTCTCCTGAGAAATTTATGGAGCTATATGGAGAGCAAACTATTGATGGGATTACATTGCCTGAAAGGTATCAGACACATATGTTGACAGATGGTCAACAACCGGGTGAGCATGTTACCGATATCACTTTAGATAGTGTCTCTTTTATGCCTGACCTGACATCTGACTATTTTAAGATGCCTGAAAATGCAGAAATAATTAAATAAGCTATTGGCAGCTTTCTGAAAAAGCTAATTTTACAACATGGATTTAAAAGCTCCTGAATACATAGAGAACTATATCGGTGGTCAGCTACAAAAGCCACTTAACGGTAAGTACATGGATAACGTAAACCCTGCTACAGGACAGGTATATAGCCGTACGCCGGATAGTGATAAGAAAGATATTGATGAGGCGGTAGGTGCAGCCAAAGCAGCCTTTGCAAAATGGAGCGTTACTCCTGCAGAGGAGCGCTTCAAGATATTAAATAAGATAGCCGAGTTGATAGATGAGCACCTAGAGCCGTTAGCTCTTGCAGAAAGTAATGATAATGGTAAGCCCTTATGGTTAAGTAAGAAAGTAGACATACCACGTGCCTCCAGCAACTTCAGGTTTTTTGCAACCGGGCTGATGCACTTTGCAGCAGAGAGTCACTCTACAGAAGACAGGGCGATCAACTATACACTTCGTCAGCCTGTAGGAGTAGTGGGTTGTATCTCTCCCTGGAATTTACCCTTATACTTATTTACATGGAAAATAGCTCCTGCATTAGCTGCGGGTAACTGTGTAATAGCAAAGCCGAGTGAAGTAACGCCAATGACTGCTTATCTGTTAAGCGTGATATGTAAAGAGGCAGGCTTGCCTGATGGTGTGTTGAATATAGTACATGGCGCAGGTCCTGATTGCGGGGCTGCTATTGTAGAGCATCCAGAAATAAAGGCCATATCATTTACAGGTAGTACCCGCGCCGGTAAACAAATAGCTGCTACAGCAGCTCCTATGTTTAAGAAAATATCTCTTGAGCTTGGAGGTAAGAATCCAAACATCATTTTTGCTGATTGTGATTGGGATAAGATGATGCGTACTACATTACAATCTTCATTTGCTAACCAGGGGCAAATATGTTTGTGCGGTAGTCGTATACTGATAGAAGAAAGCATCTACGATAAGTTTAAAGAAGAGTTTATAGCCAGAGCTAAAAAGCTTGTACCAGGTGATCCGTTAGATGATGGCAGTAAACAGGGAGCAGTAGTGAGCAACATGCACTACGATAAAGTATTGAGTTGTATTGAGCTGGCGAAGGAAGAAGGTGGAACTGTATTGCTTGGCGGTGAGGCTGTTAAGCTGGATGGTAGATGTAGGGATGGTTATTTCATTCAGCCTACAATAATAGAAGGGTTAGGGGCAAACTGCCGTACTAATATGGAAGAAATATTTGGTCCGGTAGTTACGCTACAGTCATTCAAAACGGAAGAAGAAGCATTAGACCTTGCTAATACCAGCGACTATGGTTTGGCAGCAACTATATGGACACAGGATATAACAAGAGCCAACCGTGTTTCAGCTAAAGTAAATAGCGGGATCATATGGGTGAACTGTTGGTTGTTCCGCGACTTGCGTACACCGTTCGGAGGTTTCAAAAGCTCAGGTGTAGGTCGTGAAGGTGGCTGGGAGGCTATGCGCTTCTTTACCGAACCAAAGAATGTGTGTGTAGAGTTACAATAAGTACTTTTTGAATTTTACTTTTGACAATTATGAGCGAAAAATTTTCTACAAATAAAGCACCTAAACCAGTTGGACTATATCCTCATGCACGTCGTGCGGGCAATCTATTATTTCTTTCGGGTATAGGGCCAAGAGAGGCAGGTGAGAATGATACTGTTATTCCAGGGTTGAAGCTGGATAAAAATGGTAACTTCTTAGAGTTTGACTTTGAGGCGCAATGTCGCAATGTGTTCGACAATGTAAAGATCGTATTGGAAGAAAGTGGTAGTAGCTGGGATAAGTTGATAGACGTGACCGTATTTCTGGTAAATATGAAGCGCGACTTTGCTACTTACAATAAGATATACGCAGAGTATTTTAAAGATAATCAGCCCTGCCGTACTACAGTAGAGATCAGCTCGCTACCTACACCAATAGCTATAGAGCTTAAGTGTATTGCTACTATAGACTAGCAGGGTGAAAGAAATGGTTGAAATAATTGGAGGTATAATAGTAGTTGTACTTATCTTATTGTGGGTGACACAAGCATTATTGTTTTTCTATCTTGATATTTCAAACGATCATAGTAAGCTAGGTATCCCAGGGCTGAGCGACCCTTTCAGACTATTTGCTTACTATCATAAACCAGTAAAAGCTAAAGACAAGAAAATAAAGAAGTTGAGAGATGCTGTTTTAAAGTTATCAGGCTATACGTTTATGATAGCTATTCTATATATAGTAGTAACGGTCATCCTGAATTTACAATAACCTAATCCTCCAGTTTAGCGAGAATAGGAATATCTATTCTGAGCTGGCGTTGGAATGGTCTGCCGTTCTTGTCTTTTCCCGTTACTTTAAACATTACTGCTCTAAGCTCGGGGCTAAGTGGTTTCTGTGAGGTGTTGTTCACGTTTCTGACAGAGTTCTCCCATTGTCTGATGCCGCCTCTGCTCCAGTTGCGGCTGCGAGCATCGCGACGTACAGCATTTTTAATGGCTCGGTTAGAAACTTTAAGACCTATGAGTTTACCATCAAGGCCATTTAAAGTATATACTCCGTTCTTGCCTGATATTTTTTTCCAGTCAGTGGTTTTACGTAATGATTCCAAAGGCAACATACCCAGATCATTCCTGGCTACGATTATGGTCTGATAGCGCATGTACACGCCTGTGATCTCTGCGCCTTCAACAATCAATTTGTTGTTTGCTACCTCTCCATCTACAATTTCGTAGCTGGCACCAAAGTCTGTCTCCAGATTGGGCTTTTTATAATAGCGAGTTTCTATGTTAGGTATGAAGAACCTCACCTGAGGGAACGGTACATTTAGCCCATCTTGTGCTAGTACCTGCTTTTTGGTAAGTAGCTGCGAAGGTGATGGCGTGTTCTCTTCTTCCTTATCAGCAACTTTTGCATCTCCTGTATCAGTTTGCTTAGGTTTGTCTTCTACAACTGTAACAGGTCTGCGGTCTGCCATTTTAAGGTCAGGCACTACATCTACTAAATACTGAGAATCTGTTTCTGTAACTATTGTAGCAGGGTCTCCCATCTCAATAGGCGGAGCTTCTCCATTAGGATTGCTACCACCACAAGATGCCAGAATAACTGTAAGTACTACAATTAAAAACGTTAAGCTATTTGATTTCATTACAACATCACTAAAGTAATAAACATATTGTTATTGCTTTGGTAATATGTGGGTTTAGTAACTATTGAGTTGTTGTACTTTTTCGTGTAACAAGTTTTTGGCCAGAAAGTTCTTCTCAAGGTTAGCTGTAAAAGGTACAGGAGTGTCTAAGCTGGCACACCGTAGTATAGGTGCGTCAAGACTTGCAAAACAGTGCTCGGATATCCATGCACTTATCTCCCCGCCAATACCCCCAAACAGAGTGTCCTCATGTAGTATCAGTACTTTTCCTGTACGCTCAACAGATGTCTTTATCGCATCATAGTCCAGAGGTAATAGTGTACGTAGGTCTACTATATCAAAGGATGTATCCGTATGCTGTGCTGCATATTCAGTAGCCCAATGTACACCACTGCCATATGTAATGATAGAGATATCCTCACCTTCCCGAACCTGTCTGGCCTTTCCTATTTCAATAGAGTAGTAGTCGTCAGGCACTGTACCACTAATGCTTCTGTATAGAGCTTTGTGCTCGAAGTACATGATCGGATTAGGATCATTGATAGCAGCAATAAGTAGCCCTTTGGCATCCTCAGGAGTGGAAGGATAAACCACCTTTAGCCCTGGTGTGTGGGTGAACCATGCTTCATTGCTTTGTGAGTGGAATGGACCTGCTCCTACGCCTGCACCTGTTGGCATTCTGATGACCACATCTGCATTCTGCCCCCAGCGGTAGTGTATCTTCGCCAGGTTATTGATGATCTGGTTGAAGCCTACAGTTACAAAGTCTGCAAATTGCATCTCCATTATAGATTTGTAGCCTTTGATAGATAGCCCCAATGCGGCACCTACAATAGCACTTTCGCAAATGGGGGTATTACGTATGCGTTCTCTGCCAAACTCCTGAACAAAGCCCTCTGTTACTTTAAAGGCACCGCCATATTCAGCAATGTCCTGACCCATGATCACGAGATTCTCGTGCTGCTGTAAGCTTTGTTTCAGCCCGTCACTTATAGCCTGGATGAACTTCTTATCAGTTGATTTATCTGTAGCTGGTAGGATTGGTTTGTTATCAAAAGGAGCATAGAGATCACCCAACTCTTCTTGTGTATCTGCCTCAATAGGTTTAGCATCAAAACCCATAGTAAGACCTTCTTCTATTTCGGCTTTTATCTTTTCTCTGATACTGGTAATGATGGTTTCTGAAAGCTCTCCATGACGTAGCAGATATTCTTCATATCGTACAACAGGGTCTTTCTTCCCCCATTCTTCAAATAGCTCAGGCGGTACATATTTAACACCACTTGCCTCTTCATGCCCCCGCATGCGAAAGGTCATACATTCTATCAGTACAGGCTTTTGCTGTTTAATGCAATAATCTCGCGCTTCGCTAATGGTCTTATGTACTTCCAGTATATTATTACCGTCTATGGTCATGCCCTTCATGCCGTAACCTTCTGCTCTGTCTGCAAGTTGCTTACATGCATACTGTTCTGAAGTGGGGGTGCTTAACCCATATCCATTATTTTCTATCAGGAAGATGACAGGCAAGCCCCATACTGCTGCAACATTCAGTGCTTCGTGAAAGTCGCCTTCACTTGTGCCGCCTTCGCCTGTAAAGGCCAGTGATATCTTTTGTTCTTTCTTTAGCTTATGAGCTAATGCTACGCCATCTGCTATTGCCAGTTGAGGCCCAAGGTGAGATATCATACCGCATATATGATATTCGTTGGTACCAAAGTGAAAAGAACGCTCTCTACCTTTACTGAAACCCTCTTTGTGCCCTTGCCACTGCATGAATAGCTTGCCAAAAGGTACTCCTCGGCTTGTGAATACTCCCAGATTACGGTGCATCGGCATGATGTATTCATCTTTATCCATAGCCAGGGTAGCACCTACTGCTATGGCCTCTTGTCCTATACCACTGAACCATTTGCTCACCCTGCCCTGACGGAGCAGCTTTAGCATTTTTTCTTCTATCATTCTTGAGCGTAGCATATGAGTATATAACTCTATGAGCTGCTCGTTGCTATATCCTGTCTTGTCGAATAGCATATGCGGTGTTTGATGACAAATGTAAAATTATATCCCGCAAAAGAAACTATCCCTAATAATTCTCAGGTTATTCACATGGCAGTTAAATTTATTTTTGCCTTCACCATACTTTCTTACCTTTGTGTGACCGATAGAGGAACTCCCCCGACATTTATTGGATTCAACTAATAACGGTCTGTAAAAAGGAACGTCATGACTAAGTACATTTTCGTAACAGGTGGTGTTACATCATCTTTGGGTAAAGGAATTATTGCGGCATCTTTGGCTAGATTACTACAAGCAAGAGGCTACAATACTACTATTCAGAAGTTTGACCCTTATATCAATGTAGATCCGGGTACACTTAACCCTTACGAGCACGGAGAGTGCTATGTTACTGAAGATGGTGCAGAGACAGATCTTGACCTGGGACACTACGAACGTTTCCTGAATTCATTTACTTCACAGGCTAATAACGTTACAACGGGTAGGATATACCAGCACGTTATTAATAAAGAGCGTGAGGGCGCATATCTGGGTAAAACAGTACAGGTAATACCACACATTACTGATGAGATAAAGCGTAGAATACTACTACTAGGTGAGGACGATAAGTTTGATATTGTTATCACTGAGCTTGGTGGTACTGTGGGTGATATAGAGTCGCTACCATATATTGAGGCTGTACGTCAGCTTAAATGGGAGCTAGGTGAAGATAATTGTATTGTTATACACCTGACGTTGATACCTTACCTGAAAGCAGCAAAAGAGCTAAAGACCAAACCAACACAGCACTCTGTAAAAACTATGAGTGAGAATGGTCTGAACCCTGATATACTTGTTTGCCGTACAGAAGAGCAGCTTAACAAAGAGTTGAAGAGGAAAGTAGCACTATTCTGTAATGTAACTCAAGACGCGGTAATAGAAGCGCTAGATGCGGATACTATATACAGTGTGCCTTTGGAAATGATGCGTGAGCAGCTGGATGAAATATGCCTGAAGAAATTAGACCTTTCTATGGGTAAAGATCCTGATCTGACCAACTGGAAAGAATTCTTGAACAAGCTGCGTTACCCGAAGTCTAAAATTACAATAGGCTTAATAGGTAAGTATGTAGAGCTTCAAGATGCTTATAAGTCTATATTGGAGGCATTTATACATGCAGGTGCAATAAATGAATGTAAAGTAGAGGTTAGAAATATCCACTCTGAAGATCTTACACCTGAAAATGCGAAGGAAAAACTGGAAAACCTTGATGGTGTATTAGTTGCACCCGGTTTTGGACTGAGAGGTATTGATGGTAAGATAGATGCTATACGTTATGCAAGAGAAAGTAACATACCATTCTTTGGTATATGCTTAGGTATGCAGATGGCCTGTGTAGAGTTTGCCAGAAACGTGCTGAACATATCTGATGCGCACTCTATAGAGATGAATGACGAAACTCATGATGCTGTCATACACCTGATGGAAGACCAGAAGGACGTAACGCAGATGGGTGGTACTATGCGTCTGGGTGCTTATAATTGCGATCTGAAAGAAGGTTCTAAGGTGGCATCTATCTATGACAATGCTCAAATATCTGAGCGCCACAGACATCGTTACGAGTTTAATAATAATTACTTAGAAGCTTTTGAGAAAGCAGGCATGAAAGCTGTAGGTAAGAATCCGGAAACAGGTCTTGTAGAGATTATGGAGATACCTGATCATCCATTCTTTATAGGTACACAGTTCCACCCTGAATATAAGAGTACAGTGGAGAACCCACACCCATTATTTGTAGCGTTTGTAAAAGCAGCAAGAGATATGCACCACAATCGCAATGGTAACAGTGGTCAGAAAGTGTATGAGAAGTCTGTAGCTAGCTAAGCTATCTCACTACTTGATATTTGTTTTGTACAAAGCCCCAGCTATAGCTTTCAGTTTTTAAGAGCTTTAGCTTAGTGGTTTTGTCTGTATGCCCAAATAATGGCTTCCCATTACCTAACAGTACGGGTATTGTTGTGATGATCATATCATCTATAAGGTTGGCATCTAAAAACTTTTGTATAGTAATACCACCATCTATGTATAGTTTTCTATAGCCTTCCTTTTCTAAACGATCTGTAAGCTCTTGCGGTGATTCTGAGGAAAGTGTTACCGTCTTAGTTAAATGTTCGGGTATGGTCAGCTCTTTACTGCTAAGTACGATCACCTGTTTATCTCCGTAAAACCACTTATCGAATGTGACTACCTTTTCAAAAGTACTCCTGCCCATGACCAATGCATCTACGGTATTCATAAATGCTTGGTAGCCCATGTCTTCGCCTTCGGGCACGTTAGCAGATGCTTCATCCAGCCAAGAGATATCATCATCTTTTTTGGCGATGTAGCCGTCAAGGCTTGTAGCTATATACACAGAACATTTGATACGCATAACGTGTAGTTGAATATAATTTCTAAATACGTACTTGTTTAGCTGTTACTTCTTCCCCGAAAAATATAGTGGCATTATCATTAAACCGTTCAGCATCGTCTGTGGTCAGGAAAGTCATATTGCCATTTTTAGTGATGGCATTAGCAATATCTTTATGTCGTTGCAGGTAGTCGTCTAGCTTGTCGGCAACAATAGGACCTTGGGTGAGTATAGTAATATTCTCAGGAGTATGCGATCTTATCTTATCCAGTATTAGTGGATAGTGTGTACAGCCCAATAGGATAGTATCTATAATATCAGACTGTGAAAGTAGCTGGTCCATATTTTTTTTGATCTGTATATCTGCTTGTGGCGTATCGTACTCTCCATGCTCTATAAGTGGTACCCACATCGGGCACTCCTGTTGGAATACCTGTACCTCAGGATATGTTTTTGCGATCTCCAGCTTATAACTGTCGGAGCGGATAGTACCTCTGGTACCTACTATACCTACAGACTTTGTTCGAGTATAAGCGCCTATTTCTTCTGCAGATGGGCGTATAACTCCCAGTACTCTATTTTCAGAGGCTATCGTCGGTAGATAGTTCTTCTGTATTTGTCTTAATGCCTTTGCCGATGCTGTATTACATGCCAGGATGATAAGCGGACAGCCAATGTCAAACAGATAGTTTACTGCCTGTAGCGTATACTCATATACTGTCTGGAAAGATCTATCTCCATATGGTGCGCGAGCATTATCGCCCAGATACACATAGTCATATTGCGGCAGCCTGTCTTTTATAGCTCTGAAAACAGTGAGGCCGCCATAGCCTGAATCAAAAATGCCGATAGGTCTGCTTTGTTGCATAAAGCCAAAGGTAGTGTATAGGCTTTGGAGATTTTGTTAAGTAATCTATTATAATGCGCTGATATATTACGGGGTGTGAAGAGAGGACACAAACGAAAAAAGCATCGGTAGATACCGACGCTTATGAAGTTAAATTGTACCCATAAAGTGCTAATATATCTAACGCTTATATGCTTATTGTCATAACTATGTACAGGTTTCATATACTGGGGGTAATACAGTAATTTTGCGACATATTTTTACATATGAGTGACGTTGCGACAAATAATGTGAGTGAGGAAGTGAAGTTGACGGCTAAAGATTTTGCCACAGACCAGGAGGTACGTTGGTGCCCGGGCTGTGGAGACTATTCTATATTAAAACAAGTACAGACCATACTGCCTCAAACGGGTATAGCTCGTGAGGATATAGTGATTATATCCGGTATCGGGTGTAGTTCCCGTTTCCCGTATTATATGAATACCTATGGTATGCACTCTATACACGGGCGAGCTACTGCTGTAGCTTCCGGGCTAAAAGCCAGCAGACCTGAACTGAGTGTATGGATAGTGACAGGAGATGGTGATGGACTAAGCATTGGTGGTAACCATACCATACATCTATTGCGTAGAAACTTTGATGTGAACATACTGTTGTTCAACAATCAGATATATGGTCTTACTAAAGGACAGTATTCTCCAACATCTGAACCATCAAAGGTGACCAAGTCAACCCCATTTGGGAGTATAGACCATCCGTTCAATCCATTGGCGCTTGCGTTGGGTGCAGATGCTTCGTTCATAGCGCGTACGCTTGACAGAGATCCTAAGCATTTACAGGCTATGTTGCACAGGGCAAATAACCACCACGGAGCTTCATTCTTAGAAATATATCAGAACTGTAACATCTTTAATGATGGTGCTTTTGAAGTATTTACTGATAAGAAGACGAAAACTGATGAGGTATTGTTCTTAGAGCAAGGTCAGCCGCTAGTATATGGTGCAGAAGGTAATAAAGGTATCAAGCTGGACGGTTATAAGCCACAGATCGTAGACCTTACAGACGATGCAAGTAAAGATGACCTGTGGGTACATGATGAGAACGACTTTTACAAGGCGCAGATATTGACACGCTTTTTTGATAACCCTGCAAATGAAGGTCACCTTCCGAGACCTGTAGGTGTATTCTATCAGAACGAGCGACCTACTTATGAAGATGCTATGCGCTTGCAGGTAGAGGATGCTATTGCTACTAAAGGTGCAGGCGATCTTGATAAAATACTGAAGGGCAGAGAGACCTGGACCATTGAGTAGTTGTGGTAAGGTTATTGTAATTTGCATAAACTCATATTGAGTATTAATACTTGGGCTCACTAAAGAAATTAGCAGGACAAACCATGTGGTATGGTGTCAGCAATATTGCTGCACGCTTACTTACGTTTCTGCTTACTCCATACATAACTTACAGTTTGTCAGGTGTTGCAGGGCAAGAGGAGTATGGTAAATACTCGCTGATATATGCCGTACTTCCCTTCTTGAATATTGTGTATGCCTATGGTATGGAAACTACGTTCTTCCGTTTTAGTAATACTGAAGACAAGCAAAAACTCTATAGCACACAAGTCACCTCGCTACTGCTGACCACAGGTATATTTACAGTAGCATTATTGATGCTGCGTGTACCAATAGCAGGTTTTCTAGAGCTTAGTAAACATGTTGAGTATGTTGGTTGGATAGCCGCCATCCTTGCTCTTGACGCACTGTCTGCACTGCCTTATGCCAGACTTAGACAAGAGAACAGGCCACGTAAATATGCATTTACTAAAGTGGCGGGTATCGTACTATATGTAGGTACTATCGTATTTCTATTTAGCGGCGGTAAGACAATTTCGGAAAATAACCCTGATGGTGTATTTGCTGCTTTCTATAATGAATATTGGGGTTTAGGGTTTATTCTTTTTGCCAACGTATTGCAAGCTATAGCTACTTTACTATTGCTTTCAGGTGAGCTATTGAAGTTCAAGCCGGTCATCAATAAAGAGGTTTATAAAAGAGTATTACGCTACGGCTTGCCATTTTTGATAACAGGTCTTGCGGGTACGGCTAACGAACAGCTGAATAAGATCATTTTCCAGAAAGTATATCAGGCAGATGCTAAAGAGACGCTCAGGCAATTAGGGTTCTTCTCTGCTACCGTCAAGTTGGCCATCATGATCAACCTGGCGATACAAGCCTTTAAGCTGGCAGGTGAGCCTTTCTTCTTTTCTATAGCTCAGGATAAAGATGCTAAGCCTACCTATGCTCGAGTGATGAAGTGGTTTGTGATAGTGATGGCATTAATGTTCCTGAATGTGACCTTGTTCCTTGACATCTGGCAATACTTTATTGCAGAGCAATACCGTGTGGCTTTAGACCTGGTGCCTGTACTGCTGATGTCCTACATCTTCTTAGGTATATACTACAACTTGAATGTATGGTTTAAGATAACAGACAAGACCATGTATGGTACTTATATCACTATCATAGGTACTGTAGTCACTGTGGTATTCAACTTTGCTTTAATACCTGTGTGGGGGTATGCTGCTTGTGCATGGGGCATGTTAGCTTGCTTTGGCGTAATGATGGCGTTATCTTATTTGTGGGGTCAAAAACATTATCCTATACCTTACAACTTGCGTAAGATAGGCGGTTATTTAGGGCTAATGCTACTATTGTATTTTATCCAATGGGCGTTGACAGCTTTTGTCTTGCCTGAAATAGTTATTGTTCGTTTAGCTACAGGTGCAGTATTGTTTGCATTGTTCTTCCTATATGTAGTTAGAAATGAAAAAGAGGAAGTAAAGAGAATTCCGGTACTAGGTAAGTTGATAAAGTAAATTACTGAAGTAGCTCACAAGGCTTAGTACCGGTAGCTTTTTTGAAAGCGGTACTAAAGTGTGAAATGCTACTATAGCCTAACTCATTAGCCACATCAGAAACTGAATACCCTTGTTCGTTCAATAGCTCTTTAGCTTTAGCTATACGCAAATCTTGTGTAAACTGATGGATAGTCTTACCTGTAAGTGCTTTAAAGCCTTTTTTCAAGTAGCACTCGTTCATAGCTACTTTGCGTGAAAGCTCTTTTATAGTAAGTGGCTTATCTAAGTGCTCTCTGATCACAGTTTGAGCTTCTACTACTTTGCTATGCTCATGCTCGTTAGCCAGGAATCTACATGCAGGTACAGGACATACAGTGAATGGAAGTGTAATACACTCCATAGCCCTCCGCAATAGCTGCATAGCTATCTCTGTCTGCTGCATCATCTTAGTGAATGCTGTAGGTTCAATCTTATTTTGCAGTGTGTCTAGCAGGTGAGTACTCTGGCTGCAAATAGTAAATTGCTGTTCCGTTATTTTATCAAACTTGAACGGTGTATCTGCAGAGAGGATATCTAGTGGATACTGGTCGAAGAATTCTGGCTTAAATTCTAACCAAAAAATTCTGGCAGTTTCTTCCTGGTCATCTACTTGTAAGTAAAGTACATGCACATAAAATCTACCATCATCTATCGGGAAGAGGTTGAGCCTTGCATGCTCATCGGGCCATTCATTTTCAGGATAACTTACCGTGATATTTTCGGCATGTATGAAGTTGTTGATACGTAGTACTTCACTATTCACAATCTGAGCATCCTGACCTAAGATGCGCTCTATAGGTGCAGATTGCTTAGTCTTCTGTGTTGTTGTAGTTACCCTTGCCACGGTTGCAAAGGTAGGGAATTATTAAGTCTTGAACGTTAACTATGTGTTGTCTGCCAGAGCATGGCATGTATTTTGATGCCTTGTATTTTCAAAAACCTATGAAATTACCTGTTATCATATATCTAGCTATACTTATTTTGTTCGCCTCTTGTAGTCCTCAAATGTATTTCCCTGATCGTGTAAATAGCCCTTGCCTTACAGAGAAAGGAGAGGTGAAAGCGGTAGTTGCACTGCAGCCTCACTTAAACAGAGATACTTCTTACAAGATGAGTTCAGTCTCTTTCGGTGCTGTAGTTGATGCAGCATACGCTGTTACTGACCACTTTGGTGTTATGGTATCATATAGAGGAATTAACAATAAGCATGTGCTAGAATCTACCAGAGAAAATTTCTTCAGAGGCTATCCCGATAGAGATACTTTTGTTGGTGGCAACTTTAATGGGCATAGAATAGATATAGGAGCAGGAAGGTTTTGGAAGTTTGCTAAGAAAGGTATGATGGAAGTATATGGTGGGGTAGGCTGGGGTACTATCAATAGAAATAGTCAGCTTTTCCCTATGTATAGCTATGATGCAGATTACTACAGGGTATTTGTACAGTATGGCGTGGGGATGTATCATAAGCATAGATTCAGGATATCAGGTGGTGCACGTTTTGTGCTGCAGCAATACTATCAGTTCTCTGCAGCTAATGATTATATCAGATACAACATCAGTAATGACCAGACCTATTATAAAGATTTAACAAAAAGCCCACAATTGTTTACAGAACCATATGCTAATATTGAGTTTGGTGGTAATTGGTTAAAGCTATCGGCTCAGTTTGGTGCAGTATTTACTACTAATGGTCTGCCGGCAGATATGGTGGGTAAGCTAGGTTTATGTGGCAGCTTAGGGTTGACCTTTAATTACTACCCCGGTTTATTTAAGAAGCAAAACGATATTTCATATGAATAAGAGGGTAAGCTATTTCATAGCTCTGATCATACTATTCGCTTCATGCGGTAATCCTCAGGAGTTGGTGTATCAAGACGTGAAAAATTTCGATATTAAAGAATTAAGCCTGACACCCAACATCGGGATGGATGTACAGTTTTATAACCCTAACAAGTTCGGCATGACCATGAAGAACGCTGATGTATACCTGTATCTGAATGGTAGTATGGTAGGTCACGCTGTTTTGGAGAAAGAATATCAAGTGCCAGCTGAGGATACGTTTCTATTACCTGTCAATTTGCAAACAGACTTGAATGGCGTACTCTCGAATGCACTGGTGATACTGAGTAATAAAAAGATAGATGTAGAACTAAAAGGTACCGTAAAGGCAGGTAGAGGAGTATTCTTAAATATACCAATTCACTACAAAGGAGAGCAAGAGCTCAATATTACGGGGTTTTAGAATATGACCTGATCGTGTCACAGTGTAGTTATTAATGCTATAATTTTAGTGCTATGAATAAGCTACTGTTACTTTTGACCTCAATTTTATGCTCTATTACTACGCATGCGCAAAGTACTACTTACACTGCTACTGCAGCTTCGAGCTCTGCTACCATAAAGATTAACGGAGTACCTCATAAAGAGCCTCCCTACATTCTAGCTGATACAGTAGAGCATATAAATTACATATTGAATGAGAAAAAAACCATTGTAAGTGCTATCAATAGTAACAATGATACTCTTTGGGTTACTAATCCAGTAAAAGACAGCCACGTAGAGAAGTACAGGGTAAGTACTCCTATAATTGTATCCATAAGTCTTTACAAGGTAGATAGACCCGATATGAAAGAAGTTATATTTTTAGCATATAACAACTCGCAGTTTGGATATATAATCAAAAAAACCGGAGAGTTTGTTTTTATGGGGCAGGATTAATTTAGTGTCCCCTTGTTTAAAACTTATTCTTCCACATCATGCTTTCTACAGGCTTGTTAGGTTGATTGCCGTATTTAGCATTTTTCTTCTGATTGTATTTTACTTCAATGTCGCCATCTACTGGGAAGTATATTAGCTGCCCGATAGGCATGCCTGCATATACTTTTACCGGTTGCTTTACAGATATCTCTAAAGTCCAGTTGCCGCAAAAGCCAACATCACCCTTACCCGCAGTAGCGTGTATATCAATACCCAGTCTTCCTGTACTGCTTTTACCTTCCAGGAATGGTACATGTGCATGAGTTTCTGTGTACTCAGCTGTTACACCTAAGTAGAATACGTGAGGGTAGAGTACAAAACCTTCTTCAGGTATCTCGAAGTAATCTATAGTATTATGATGCTTTGCGTCCAGAATATGCTCGTGATAGGTAGCCAATGTTTTACCTAAGTGTACATCATAACTATTACTACCAAGATCAGCACGGTTATATGGGTCTATCTTTATAGTGCCCTTTTCCATTTCTTCCAGTATGCGCGTATCAGAAAGTATCATGGTTGCAAATATAATAGCAATTAACTGATGTGACGATTGGCAAAGCTGCTAATGTTTGTAATGTGTTAATTAAGTTACTACTCAATTTCTGCTAAATTTACACTATGCCGTTATTCAGAGAGTGGAGCAGTGATAAGTACAGTCTTGCCGCTATATGGAAAATAGAAGAACCTGAAAGTTTTTTTACAGACCGTACCGGCATTACTTCTGATATCAAGAATGATAAAAGACGTATTGAAAGGTTGGCTGGACGCTTTCTATTGAAATATCTGAAGAATGATTTTCCGCTACTCAATATCTTTTCTGATGAGCATGACAAACCCCGAGTGGTAAATAACGACTACTTCTTTTCTATTTCCCACTCATGGCCATATGTAGCAGCAGTTGTTAGTCCGTATGTAGAGGCTGGTATAGATATACAGTGCTGGCACCCTCGTATGGAGCGTTTGCAGCACAAGTTCTTATCTGAGCGAGAGCAACAATATTTTAACGGTGATACTGAATTGCTAACGCTGTCATGGAGTGTAAAAGAGGCAGCTTATAAATGGCAGGGTAGAAGGGGTGTGGAGTTCATAGATCATCTGGTTATAAATTCATATGATAAAAAAGATTATTATCATGAATTTAGTATTCAGCTGGAATTGACCTCTCCCGTATTGAATATTACTAGCCAAGGTATTATCAGACAAGACTTTGCATGTGCATATATAGTGCATGAGGACATATTACACCCATCTTTTCAATAAGTTATATTTATTTGTAATATTTATATTTTGAACAATTTTTTATAAAAATTGTATCTGTAATAGAGAAATAGTATAAATTTGCAAAAAATATAATTTAATGTCTACACAGCGTCATATAGCTCTGCAAGATCTATTAGTAGAGCAAAAGAAAGTAAATCACTACTCCGGAAAGAGAATTACAGAAATTTTTGGTAGCCATGTATTCAGCGAGCGTTCTATGCGCGAGTATCTGAGCGATGAGGCTTACAAAAGCCTTACAGCATCTATACAAGCCGGCGATAAAATGGACCGTAAAATTGCTGACCAGGTAGCAGCAGGTATGAAAGCATGGGCAGAAAGTATGGGTGTCACACACTTCACACACTGGTTCCAGCCGCTTACAGGTACTACTGCCGAGAAGCATGATTCCTTCTTTACAATAAAGAGTGATGGTAGTGCGATAGAAGTATTTGACGGAGATGCATTGATACAACAAGAGCCGGATGCGTCCAGCTTCCCTAATGGTGGTATCCGTGCAACATTTGAAGCACGTGGTTATACTGCCTGGGATCCATCATCTCCTGCATTCATTATAGAGACAGGGTATGGTAAGACGCTTTGTATACCTACAATATTCATTGCCTACAATGGTGAGTCGTTAGACTATAAAGCACCATTGCTTAAATCTATTCATGCTTTAGATAAAGCAGCTGTAGATGTATGTCATTATTTTGATAAGAACGTATCGAAAGTAACTGCAACTTTAGGATGGGAGCAAGAGTACTTTGTGATAGATGAGAAGATGGCGAACGCCCGTCCTGACCTTGTACTTTGCGGTCGTACGCTAGTAGGTCATGCACCAGCAAAAGGACAGCAGCTTGAAGACCACTACTTTGGTTCTATACCTGAGCGTGTGTTCGAGTTCATGCAAGATTTTGAGCAGGAAGCATATAAATTAGGGATTCCTTTACGTACTCGTCACAATGAGGTGGCACCTGGTCAGTTTGAGTGTGCACCGATATTTGAAGAGGTGAACATCGCGGTAGATCACAACTCTATGTTGATGGATCTAATGCGTAAAGTAGCTAAGCGTCATAAACTACAAGCATTAATACACGAGAAACCATTTGCAGGTGTTAACGGTAGCGGTAAGCATAATAACTGGAGCCTTGCTACAGATACAGGTGTAAACTTGTTATCTCCCGGTAAGACACCACGTACCAACTTAATGTTCCTGACGTTCTTTGTGAACACTATTAAGGCCGTACATGATAATGCTGACCTAATGAGAGCAGCTATTGCTTCTGCAGGTAACGACCACCGTTTAGGAGCCAATGAGGCGCCACCGGCGATCATATCAGTATATATAGGTAAATACCTTACTCAGGTATTGAATGAGATAGAGTCTCGCGTGAAAGACAAATTCAACGAGCAGGACGAAGTAATACTAAAGCTGGATATACATAAGCAAATACCTGAGCTATTATTAGATAATACAGATCGTAACCGTACTAGTCCATTCGCATTTACAGGTAATAAGTTCGAGTTCCGTGCTGTTGGTTCTGAAGCTAACTGTGCATCGCCAATGATCGTTATGAATACTATCATGGCAAACACACTAAAGCAGTTCAAAGCTGATGTAGATGCACAGATAGAGAAAGGTGACAAGAAAGAGATCGCTATCATGCAGGTGTTGAGAAGCTACATAGCTGAGTCTAAAAACATCCGTTTTGAAGGTGATAACTATAGCATGGAGTGGGAGAAAGAAGCTGAAAAGCGTGGTCTTAAAAACTTGAAGACTACTCCTGACGCTCTAATGGCTTATGATAGTGATAAAGCGAAAGAACTGTTCTTAAACAATAGCATATATACTGAAAGAGAGCTGGAAGCTCGTCTTGAGATCATGTTCGAGGACTATATCAAGAAAATACAGATAGAGGCACGTATGCTTGGCTATATAGCGTCTAACCACATATTACCTGCTGCTGTGAACTATCAGAACACTCTCATAGAAAGTGTGAAAGGTATGGTAGATATAGGTCTTGATAAGAAGGGCTTTGCTGCACAGATAAAAACTATCGAGAAGATCAACGAACATATCGGTGAAATATCTGAGCAAGTTGAAACAATGATAGAAGCTCGTAAGAAAGCAAATAAAGAAGAGGACTCTCATAAGAAAGCAGAACTATATTGCAATGAGGTGAAACCATTCTTTGATAAGATCCGTTATCACATAGATAAGTTGGAACTGATAGTGGACGACAAATTGTGGCCACTACCAAAGTATCGTGAAATGTTATTCTTAAGATAAACAATTGAAGCCCCTGAAAAGGGGCTTTTTTAATTATTACTAATGAATAAAATAAATATCAGACCGATAAAGCTTGAAGATGTAGGTGCGGTATTGGATATATACAAAGAGTATATTATCAACACAGCTATCAGCTTTGAGTATGAAGTGCCTACTCTAGATGAATTTTCAGACCGCATACTAACAATAACAAAGCAATACCCTTGGCTAGTTTATGAAACGGAAGGACGAATTGTAGGTTATGCATACGGTTGTACTCATAGACAAAGAACAGCCTATAGCTGGTCTGTAGAAACTGCTATATATGTAGCTCATGATACTCATCGTAAAGGCGTCGGGAAAGCTTTATATACGACACTATTTGACAAGTTGAAGGAGGCGGGGTTTTATACGGCATTTGCAGGCATGACCATGCCCAATGATAAAAGTGAACAACTGCACATAGCCTGTGGCTTTAGTGAAATAGGAGTATTTAAGAATATTGGTTACAAGTTTGGTAAGTGGCACGATGTGAAATGGTTCCAAAAAGAAGTGGGTGATTATGCTAGCCAACCAGTAAGTTTATAGCATCCTCAATAGGGTCTGTACTATATAGCTCAGTTATATGCTCTTTGGCATTTTTGCCTAGCTGCTCCCATTCATCTTTTTTAGCCCATGCTCTTTCAACGGCATCGCTAAAGCTTTTGATAGTAGGTGCTTCTGCAACAAATCCATTTTTACCTTCAGTAATAATATCTGTGTTGCCGCCTACATCGGTGACAATAGCAGCCCGCTTACAGTAAGATGCTTCAAGAAGAGAAAGTGGGGTTCCCTCACTGCGAGATGCCATAAGCATGATGTGATTATTTGTCCATATATCAACTACATCATTAGTAAAGCCTTTAAGCACTACTTTATCGTCAAGATCGAAGAAGCTGATCAGCTTCTTTATATATGCTTCATCCTTACCGCTACCGTAAATGTTTAATAAGTAGTTTCGCTCTTTCCACTGAGGTTGAGAAAATGCATGGAGCAGTATATCATAGCCTTTTACAATTGCATCTAACCTTGATACTACTGCAAGGTTGTAAACATCTGTAGCAGGGTAACATTCTGTAGTGCTTTTTAGTTTTATCGGGTTTTTGACAATGACAGCATTTTTGATCTTATTTGCCAACATTATTTCTGCCCGTTCTTTATTTCTTTGGCTGACAAACCATACCTGCTTGGCTTTTCTGAGATATTCTGTATAAAATGTAATAGTCTCATCAGTTTGATGATCATACTCCTCCATGTATTGAGAAAGTATAGTCAGTGGTTTATTAAGCTTCATGAACCAATCACCATGACGTGTAACAGCATCATCTAAAGTGCCTCCCTGACTAATAAATATGATGTCAGGATCAAATTTTTCAACTTGCTTTTTCCATTTTAGATCATCAGCTTTATGCTTTGCTTTATCGATAATACTAGTGCCAAAATGTATGTTGGGTCTGAAAGAGGTATCCCCTCCGGCTGCTTCAATATCAGTTATGTGTTTAGGTGTGTTTCCCCAATTTATAGTATTGGTCATCACCCGATAACCTTTACTAAGCATTCTTAACGCCATATCACTCCACAGCTGCTCACTGCCGCCACTAGGCACTATTTCAAGCGTTGAGACAAATAGAATTTTCTCCATGAATAATGTTGCTACAGCAAAGTAGATATTTATTATTTAGAATTATAACATACGAGGTTAATTAACTATTGGTTGTACTTTGGTTTGTGATGAGTATCAAAAGAGAATTACATGTCTTGTGTAAAGCACAATTAGATAAGCAGGTAAGAGATATAGAACAAGCTATTGAGGAAAGGAGAGAAGCTATAGGTAATGAGACAAAAAGCAGTATGGGTGATAAGTATGAGACTACTCGCGAAATGCTGCAACAGGAGATAAATATGAGTTTGGAAAGATTAAGTAAGGCTAAAACTGAGGTGGCTACACTTGATACAATTGACCCTGATAGCAGCAATACTCAAATAGCTCACGGCAGCCTTGTATATACTGATAGTGGTAACTATTACCTTGCTGTAAGCGCAGGTAAGTTCACGGTTGAGAATATACTCTATTATACGATATCTGTAGTTGCACCAATAGCAAAACAGTTAATTGGTAGAAAAGTAGGAGATGTTATTTCATTTAACGGCAAAGGCTATCTGGTAAAAGAGGTTAAATAGAAAAGGCCCCTATACAGGACCTTTTCAAAAGCTATTTCAAACAAGAACAATTATCTGTCATGTTTACCTTCTCTTATTTCTTCGATCATTTTGTTGCAAAATGCCGGTAGGTCGTTTGGGTTTCTGCTCGTTACAATTCCCTGGTCTACTACAACTTCCTGATCTACCCACTCAGCACCAGCGTTGGTTAAGTCAGTTCTAAGTGAAGGGTAAGAAGTTACTTTTCTGCCTTTAAGTTTTCCAGTTTCTATCATCGTCCACGGGCCATGACATATAGCACCTACAGGTTTTTTCTCGTCGAAGAAAGCATTTACAAATGCTACAGCATCTTTATCGTTACGCAGTTTGTCAGGATTGATGACACCACCTGGTAGTACCAGTGCGTTATAGTCTTTTGATCCTACCTGAGCCAATGTTTTGTCTACATTCACTTCATTGCCCCAGTTGCCGTCATGCCAACCTTTGATAGATCCGTTGTGGGTAGATACGATGTCTACCTCTGCGCCTGCTTCTCTCAAAGCATTTAATGGTTGTTCCAGTTCTGATTGCTCGAAACCGTCAGTAGCTAGTATAGCTACTCTTTTTGAATTCAGATTACTCATGTCTAATTTCTATTTTTTGATTAATAATTAATATTCAGACGTGAGTAGTGGTGTGGTGTATGTATGCAACAGGGCGAAGGCAGAAAAGTTTAGTCATGAGAAGTGATATTACTGATGTTAACATAAGCGTAACCTTATAGCATACATAACACTAATAGCTTAATGTGTTGACTGCATAAACTGTAAACTATTGCCTATTTTAGCACAAACATTTTTTGAGAAATGAATAAAGTAGTAGCAAATGCTGATGAGGCTGTAAAAGATATTGAGTCGGGTATGACCCTGATGCTCGGAGGCTTCGGGCTATGTGGTATACCTGAGAACTGTATTGCAGCTATTGTAAAAAAAGGAATTGATAATCTTACTTGTATCTCTAATAATGCCGGTGTAGACGATTTTGGTATCGGGCTAATGCTGCAAAAGAAGCAGGTAAAAAAGATGATATCATCATACGTGGGTGAGAATGCAGAGTTTGAAAGACAACTACTAAGTGGCGAGCTAGAAGTTGATTTAGTGCCACAAGGTACTCTGGCTACACGCTGTATGGCTGCTGCATACGGTATGCCCGCAGTATGGTTGCTGGCTGGTGTAGGCACAGAGGTAGCAGAAGGGAAAGAGGCTCGAGAGTTCAATGGTAAAGAATACTTGCTGGAAGAAGCATTTGACTCTGACTATGCAATAGTAAAAGCATGGAAAGGTGATAGAGACGGTAACCTTATATTCAAGGATACCGCCAGAAACTTTAACCCTCAAATGGCCATGGCCGGTAAGATCACTATTGCAGAAGTAGAAGAGCTGGTAGAGCCTGGTGAGTTAGACCCTAACTTTATACATGTGCCTGGTATATATGTTCGTCATATTTTCCAGGGTAGCAATTATGAAAAACGTATTGAACAAAGAACTGTAAGACAAAAGAATTAAAACATGGGTTTATCTAAAGAACAAATAGCACAGCGGATAGCTAAAGAATTGCAGGATGGTTTTTATGTAAACCTGGGCATAGGTATACCAACATTGGTAGCCAACTATATTCCTGATGGCATAGATGTAGTACTTCAGAGTGAGAATGGATTGTTGGGTATGGGGCCATTCCCATATGAGGGTGAAGAAGATGCAGATCTTATCAATGCAGGTAAGCAAACTATTACAACACTTCCGGGATCAGTATTTTTTGATAGTGCCATGAGCTTTGGCATGATACGAGCAGGAAAGGTAGACCTGACCGTACTTGGCGCAATGGAAGTAGCTGATAATGGAGATATAGCTAACTGGAAGATACCTGGCAAAATGGTAAAAGGTATGGGTGGCGCAATGGATCTTGTTGCAGCAGCTAAGAATATCATAGTTGCTATGCAGCATACTAATAAGAAGGGTGAGAGTAAGCTCTTATCTGAATGTACTTTGCCGCTAACAGGTGTTAACTGCATTACTAAAGTAGTAACAGACTTAGGTGTGTTTGAGATCAATGAAAACGGTTTCTTATGTACTGAGTATGCACCTGGAGTTACCATAGAAGAGATCAAAGAAAAAACAGCAGGGCGACTAGTGATTGCTGACAACGTGAAAGAAATACAATTTTAAATAGTGTCTGATTATATCCTTTATCATAAAAAAACATGTAGTACCAGTCGTAAAGCTTTGAATTTGCTACAAGAAAATGGTATAGAGCCTGATATCAGGCTCTATGTAGATGAGCCACCAACTCAGAAAGAGTTGACAGAGCTTATTAAAAAACTAGGCATAAAAGCAGAACAGCTGGTCAGGAAAAAAGAAAAGCTATACAAAGAAGAGTATGCTGATAAGAAAATGACTCAGAGAGATTGGATACAAGCATTATCTAAAAACCCAATACTCATAGAGCGACCCATTCTTATAAAAGGTGATAAAGCTGTACTGGGAAGACCTCCTGAAAATGTGTTAGAACTTATTTAATCCTGCTCTTGCAGGATTTTTTATTTCCTATAGGGCATATGTTTTATTATATTTATTAATAGCCTATGCGATCATACTCCTCTATTTTATTGAGCATACTTCTTTTGTTCTGTCAGGTAACTAAAGCCCAGATGAAGACAGAGCAAGATCTGGTAAATGAGATTGTCATCTGCATGCAGATGAACGATGACTCTTCATATGCAAAACTATTTCCTCCCTTTACTCTATTAACAGAGCTTGCATATACTTATAGTCCTAGAGATTCGTTTGAAAATATTAGGATCAACAGACTTAGGTCGAATCAGAATGAATTAAGAAAATTTGATCCGGAGTTTAACCCGGATATTTTCAACTTACTAGACTTTGTGCATACTAAGGGTGCAGACTCAGGTATACATTGGGGTGATATCACAATCGTGAGGTATGAGCTGCAAAAACAAAGACTACCAAGAGAGCTTATAGGCTTTGAGTTGATAGCTCCGATAAGGCTACATGGCTACATCTTTCTACAAGATATGCTCACACGCAGAAGGTATGGTGTAACAGTAAAGGATATTTATCTGCTAAAAGATAAGTTGTATGGAGGCATGGTGATGAACATCTTAGAAGCGAATAGTATTCAGGAGTTTGAATATTGGTTGAGAGAAGAGCAAAAAGAATTAAGAAAGTTACTTATAGCCAAAAAGAATGGTACACTGGACAGCGTCTTAGCGGCAAAGGATAGCATCAGGAAGAGTAATATAGAGTTAGGGTTATGGGAGGATGAAGAAGAGATGAAAACCATATACAAAGAGATCGTTGACCGTAAGCTCTTCAGAGGTTTTCTAGATAAAGAGTATGACATTGACCTCTATATCAGATACATAAAAGGTACTTGTCCGGAGCCTGTTTGCGACTGGGAGGCTATGTATAAAATAGAAGGTTACGATGAGTACATCTTTCTGGATGTAGAGCGGAAAGAAGACGGCACTTATGTGTTTACAGAGGAAGAGGTAGGGGTAATGGAGCTACAAGAAATGGGGGGCGTAATGACAGGTACTTGGACATCTTTTAGAGATAAGACTGAATATGAAGTATATGTGAAGGAAGAGGAAGAGATGAAAAACAGGAAACTTTATAAGCTAGATAAGAATTTCGAAGAGTTGGACTGGAATGACGAAGAGTACTAAGTACTACATCCAACAGAATATATTTATATGCCTATTATCAAGACTTTCTGCATTGCATACTATGTTCACGTACCTTTATAAGATACGAATAGAACTATGCAACAACCTACAATAAGTACATTAGGCGAGCTCAAAAAATCAGGTTATACACCAAAGACTGTAAAAGAAGAGGTAAGAGATAACCTGATAACTGCAATAAAAAATGATACTAATACTTTTGAAGGTATACTCGGCTATGAAGATACAGTTATACCAGATGTAGAAAGAGCAATACTCTCAAGACACAATATCTTGTTTCTTGGTCTGCGTGGGCAGGCTAAAACACGTATGGCACGCGATATGGTCAACTTGTTGGATGAGTGGGTTCCGGTACTAAAGGGTAGTGAGATAAATGATAGTCCGTTTGCTCCTATCTCGCTATATGCTCATGAACTAATAAAAGAAAAAGGTGACAATACTCCGATTGAATGGTTGCACAGAAGTGATAGATACGGTGAAAAACTGGCTACGCCGGATGTGTCTGTAGCTGACCTGATAGGAGATGTTGACCCGATAAAAGCAGCTAATTTACGCTTGAGTTTTGCTGATGAACGCGTGATACATTATGGTATCATCCCTCGTTCTCACAGAAGCATATTTGTGATCAATGAGTTGCCGGATCTACAGGCGAGGATACAGGTTTCATTATTCAATATTCTGCAGGAAGGAGATATACAGATACGTGGTTTTAAGCTGCGTATGCCACTGGATATTCTGTTCATATTTACAGCTAATCCTGAAGACTACACAAATCGTGGTAGTATCGTAACACCACTTAAGGACAGGATAGAAAGCCAGATAGTAACTCACTATCCGAAAACGATCGATATATCAAAAGCTATTACTGAACAGGAAGCCGATGTGCTAGAGGCGCAGATACAAAAAGTAGAAGTGCCAGATATGTGTAAGATGCTGATAGAGCAAATAGCGATGGAGGCACGCAGTAGTGAATATGTAGATCAGAAAAGTGGTGTATCTGCCAGGCTTACTATATCAGCATATGAGAACCTCGTTAGTACAGCAGAGCGCAGAGCATTGAAGCAAAACAGCGATAAAACATTAGTTCGCATTGCTGACTTTATGGGAGTAATATCATCCATTACAGGAAAGATAGAGCTGGTATACGAAGGTGAGCAAGAAGGTCCTGCAAATGTCGCTTATAGCCTTTTAGGTAAAGCTATCAGGACCATGTTCGTTCAATACTTCCCTGATCCGCAATCATTCAAAAAAGTTGGCAAGGGTGACCAGAAAAAGAAAGCAAATCCATACCAGCCTATAATTGACTGGTTTGGTCAAGGCAACGAGCTTCAACTTATTAATGACGACTCAGATGAAGAGTTTAGAAATAATTTGTTTAAGGTAGACGGACTATACAGTGCTGTAAAAGGACTATATCCTCAAGCTGATGACGTACAGTTGAGTTTACTGATGGAGTTTTTACTACATGGCTTAGCAGAATTCTCTTTGATCAGCAAAAAGGGAATAGATGGCGCAGGTTATAACTTCGGTGATATATTGGGTAGCATGATGCAGTTTAACCTAGATGATGAAGATGATGAGGACTATCAATAATGAAAGACTTTAGCAACGAGATATTTTATCGTACCAGCCGTAGTGGTGGTAAAGGCGGGCAGAATGTAAACAAGGTGGAAACTGCTGCTGAAGCATGCTGGGAGGTAATGGCTTCAGCTATGTTCAACGAAGAGCAAAAGAATCTTATCTATAAAAAGCTACACAACCGTATCAGTAAAGAGGGCTTGCTTATTGTAGGAGCTTCCGACACTAGGTCTCAGCTGGAGAATAAGGAAATAGCTAAAAGCAAAATGCTCGAATTAGTTGCTAAGAGCTTAGTAAGACCTAAAAAACGTAAGGCTACAAAAATACCAAAGGCAGTAAAAGAAAAACGCTTAGAAAAGAAAAAACAAAATTCGCTCAAAAAGCAAAACAGGAGAAAGGACTGGTAGGTCTTATCTCCTGTTTCTTTATAGCTAATCTGTAAATGGTCTTAGTCTATTACCAGCATACTTTTAGTACTTTGATTTTTCCCATTAGTTAGCCTGTAGAAATACTGTCCTGTTGGTAGGTCACCTCTCTCAATAGTTATTTGATGTTCACCTCTATCAAGTGTCTTGCTAAACAGTGTTCTTACTTTTCTTCCATTCACATCAAACAACTGGATAGTCGTTTGCCCACCTACAGACCCGAATTTAATTGTAGTATTCCTTGAAAATGGGTTAGGATAGTTTTGGCTTAATGTCTCATCGCTGCCAAAGACTGTCGTTTCATCTACATTATTTGTCTTTTGGAACACAGGCTGCACTTTATAACTATCCATCAAAATGTCATCCATTGTTTGAGTGTCTATCTGGAACCAGTCTGCAAGGATGGCTGCATATACCGTACGGTAGTCGTGCTGTAACGCCAGGTTGTCACCAACCGTAGGATTGTTAGGTATCACAGGATTCTTCCCAATGATTCCCGGGTTTACGTGCTTGCTAAATACCATTATCGGAGCTGTTGTACCGTGGTCTGTACCGCCACTGGCATTAGACATGATCCTTCTACCAAATTCAGAGAAGGTCATAGCAGCAACCCGATCTTCTGTTTTTAATAGTTTACAGTCATCAAAAAAGGCAGTTACTGCTTCATCTATATAAGTAAGCAAATTAGCGTGATTACCTACAGTGGTATCTGTGTCGTCTGTCTGCTGCGAGTGTGTATCAAAACCTCCAAGGTTAACTATATATATAGGTGTCTTTAAACCACCTGCGATTAGTCTGGATACAATTTGTAGCTGCTCTGCCAGTCTGTTAGTTCTGCCACTGAATGATGGCCATAACGACGACATATTAGTCGCATTGCCAGCTGCATTACGTAATGCAGCAGTATATAATTCTGTTTGTTGCTTTATATATCTGATAAAGGTTAGCTCATGCCCTGCAGGTGTATTAGGTGCGGGGTCTACTGTGCCGTTTATTATGTTGTAAAAGCTATCAATAGATGATATAGCCATGCCCATGTTCAGGTCTTTACCCTGTAGCATAGAAGATACGCCAGTGCCTATCTGTACTGCCAGTGGGTCAGGCATGGTACTATTAGGGTACCCGTTAGGGTATCCTGAATATTGAGTGTCTAGATATCTACCTAGCCAGCCAGTGTTAATGTATTGATTAGACCCGGAACCAGATAACCAGATATCAGTAGCACGGAAGTGCGAGAAGTTAGGATCTGGGTAACCCACACCCTGCACAATATTGACCATGCCATTGTTATACATGTCTCTAATACCTGTCATAGCAGGGTGTAAACCTGTATCTGTAGTGCCGGTTAAGGGTAGCACCTTGTTTTTCGGAATTAATATATTATTTCTGGCCTTTACCAGATTGCCATACCTATTAATAGGTATGATCGTATTAAGCCCATCATTACCACCACTAAGCTGTATCATTACCAATACACGCCCATTGGCAGCAGTTTGCTTTGCTAACAATTCAAGTAGTGGATGGTTAGCATATGTAGTAATGGGATTACCATTTATCATGTATGCCAGCGTTGCAGCAGGCGTAATTTTTAGAAAATCTCTGCGCTTCATATTTAGCGTGTTTATATCAACATAATTGATGTTCAGCCAAGTGTGTTAAGTCTGTCAGTAAGCTTACAAGTCTTGTACGTACGGCATTCGTATTTGTCGTATTGGGGTTAGCAACATACTGTGCCCATGCTGCCGTCCAATAATGGTCTGATGTTTGATTGGATAACAAGCTGGATACCTTGTATGTATCTTTTAATGTTTTTGATATCCCGATACCATGGAGTAGGTCTACCATGTAGTCAATAAGCATATTAGGCTCTGCAGGACTCCAAAATTTATCTGCAAAATGCATCGGGTCTATTTTTATAGCTGTACCCGTACCGGCTGAAAATCCTGAACCCAACATCATGTCCATAAACTGCATCCGCCTGGGCATAGTGGTAGAGTTGATCCACTTTTGGTAGAAGTCAGGCTCCTGATAGAAAGCAGGCCAGCCTGCTACGTTTGGTGGCAATCCGGGTTCGCAACCTAAAAGTCCCATATAGTACCTGAGGTAATTGTGTACCCTACCTACTTTATATGCATCAAATGTTGATGGTATTTGTATATCAAATGTTCTAAATGTACCAACTACGAAATCTATTGGAGTTCGGATAAAACAGTCCTGACTCATCATGTCGAAGAAGTGCTGACTTTTAAGTAGCTTCTCAACAATCGGTTTTATTTCCCATCCGTTAAATACTAGCTCTTGTGCCAAAGGAATGATAATGTCATACTCTAATTGTGTATCTATATCATAATAGAAGAAGTATCTATATAGCTTACGTACGATAAACTTAGCAGCCTCCTGCTTTTGGAATATCATATCTATGAGTTCATCAGTCTCATCTGCACCCGCAGCACCAGTCTTACCTTTTATTACCGTATTACTGAAGAACTTTGAAAATTGCTTGTCAGACGTATCATGCAGATTCTGGTTGAAGTAGCTACTCCAGTCAGAAGTTCTGTACCTCCAACCTGTCAGAATTTTAGCTGCTGCTTTTATATCATCCTCTGTATATATGGGTTTATAGTTCTTACCGAGAGTAAACAGCTCAAAAAGTTCACGAGCATAGTTCTCGTCAGGTGCTGTTTTTGTGTTGAGATAACCATTCAGATACCTCAGCATAGCCGGGTCTGTAGTTATCTTAGTAACGAGTGTTTTAAAATTACCAAGAGCATTTTCTCTAAGCAGTTTGTTATGATTATATAGCATATTGCCATAAGCCACTACAGGCCATTCCGTAGCAAAATGATTATGCCAGAAGAACATCATCTTCTCTGTAATGCTTCTGGTTTGGCTAACTTGTAGTCCGATCCACCAGTTAATTACTGATAATCTTCTTTTACCATTAGCCACAGAATCATAAGGTGCATTGATCCACGTTTGACCTAATGCTATACCATGAGGATCAGTATAAGAACTTGTATTATAATCATTGACTGGCGGAGGTGGGGTAGGAGCAGGTGTTAGTAGTTCATCTACTGCTTGCTCCATGGTCTTATTCCTGAATGCCAGTACATCTTCATATTTAACACCAAACATTGTGCGACGTAGCAGATGAATAATCTCATTATCTGTCCATTGGCCTGTATAAGGACTCAGTGAAGCCGTCGTCTTCGATGCGCTTCTGCTTTTTTTAGGACTGCCGATGTTGGAATATGTATCATATAAGCTATCTACATTACTTGCAGCTTCGCTTTGACTGGCTCGCGTTGCGATAAGCTCTTCAAAGAACTCCCGACGATTTACTTTACCCATAGCCGTGTTTTATAACTGGTAAGACTTGTGAAAAAACTTAAAGTTTAACGAAAAGTTAAAAAAATATATTAAGATTATATTCATTTAATCATTTTTTAATTCTGCTGTCTCCTGCCACTAGAAGGCTATTCAGATGATTTTTAGCTACAAATAAAGTAAGTTTATGTACTAACCTGCTTTATACTATCTATGAGGAAATATATTCTACTGACAGTATCTATATTGTTATTTCTCGATGTATCCGCGCAATATAAGCAAGCTGTAAAAGGTGTAATTACAGATAAAGAGTCCAAAATTCCTCTTATTGGAGTAACAGTTGCGGTGATAGATATATCACCGGTAATAGGTACTGTAACTGATGCACAGGGTGAGTTTATATTGGAAAATATCCCTGTTGGTAAGCATACAGTACAGGTATCTTATGTGGGTTATAATAGTATCACTATTCCGGGTGTACTTGTTACCTCGGCAAAAGAGGTTATTCTGAATGTTGATATGGAGGAGTCTGCTAATAAGCTTGATGAGGTGGTAATAAGGGAAAGACGTGAGCATATCAATGAAATGGCGCTGGTGAGTACCAGAACTTTTGATGTGCAAGAAACAGAGCGTTATGCCGGTAGCAGAGCAGACCCTGCACGTATGGCTTCCAACTTTGCAGGTGTACTGGGTGCCGATGATTCCAGAAACGACATCATAGTTAGGGGGAACTCGCCGCAGGGTGTTTTATGGCGATTGGAAGATATAGATATTCCTAACCCAAATCACTTTGCGGTATCAGGCACTTCTGGTGGACCTGTAACGATATTAAATAATAAGACCCTAGCTAACAGCGATTTTTTTACTGGTGCTTTTCCTGCAGAATACGGTAACTCTACAGCAGGAGTTTTTGATCTGAAAATGCGTAATGGTAATAAGGACAGATACGAGTTTACCGGGCAAGTAGGATTTTTAGGAACGGAACTGGCAGCTGAAGGGCCTATATCTAAAAAGAATAAATCCTCATTCTTACTCACTTACAGATACTCTACACTTAAACTTTTTGAAGGGCTAAATATCAAGATAGGTACCAGTTCAGTACCAAACTATCAGGATGCAGCACTTAAGCTGAACTTCCCGATAGGTAAGAAGTCAAACCTTTCCATATTTGGAATCGGTGGGTTAAGTACAATCGATCTTATAGTGAGTGATCAAACGGAACAGCCTGAAGAGCTTTATGGGGAAAGTGATAGAGATCAATACTTTGGAACTAATACAGGTGTTATAGGAGCCTCTTACAGCCATATCATCAACTCATCTACATATACAAAACTTACTGTAGCACAAACAGGTAATGTCGTAAGAGCAAATCATGATAAAGTGTTTCGTGATAACAACTATCAGGTAGACTCACTAAAAAATATACTTGGCTACAATTTCACAACTCTTAGTACTGTTGCTCATTGGTACATCAATAAAAAGTTCTCAGGGAGGCATACGGTGAAGGCCGGAATTATCAATAATTACTACAAACTGAATTTAGTTGATAGTAGCAGGCAATATCCACCCACTTTGCAGCAGTGGCAATACAGGATAGACTTTAATGGTAGTACCAATTTATTGCAGCCATATTTACAGTATAAGTACAGACCTACAGATCAGGTTACGATAACAGCAGGATTACACGGACAATATCTATCTCATAATAATGCTACAGCATTGGAGCCTAGAGTAGCATTCAGATATAGCACCCTGAAATCTGATGTCTTTAGCTTAGGGTATGGTTTGCATAGTCAGGCACAACCATTGTATCAGTACTTTGCCAACTTACCACAAAACCCTACTACTGCTATGCATAATTATGATCTGGGTTTTACTAAAAGTCACCATATAGTTGGCGGCTACGAACATATTTTCTCTAGAGTACTTAGAATGCGAACCGAAGTATACTATCAGTACCTATACAACATACCTATAGAGACCAGAGCAGGCTCCTCTTTTTCAGGGCTGAATCAAGGTGCTAATTTTAGTCGATTATTTCCTGATACGCTACAGAATACAGGCACAGGTTATAACTATGGTTTGGAGTTGACAGTAGAGAAACTGTTTGCTAAAGGATACTATATTATGTTCTCAGGAGCTTTGTTTGACTCTAAGGCTAAGGGTAATGATGGTATATATCGAAATACAGACTTTAATGGCTCTTTTGCAGCTAACCTGCTCACTGGCTATGAGTATAAACTAGGTAAGAACAGTACATTGCTTACGGGTCTAAAAGTAACTTATACTGGCGGGAGATTATATTCTCCACCTAATGTGGCAGCCTCTAATGCTGTTGGAGATCTTGTGGTGATAGATTCTTTGAGAAACACACTAAGGTTTAAAGACTACTTCCGTACAGATATTAAGTTAGGTATACGTATTAATGCAAAAAAGTTGACACATGAGATTGCAATAGATCTGGTTAACATCCTCAATACTAGAAATGTGTTATCTCAAACTTATAATTATGATCTGGCGGCACAAGGAGCTTATCCATTCGTTACACAATATCAGTTAGGCTTTTTGCCGCTGTTCTATTATCGAGTAGATTTTGGTATCAATA
The DNA here is from genome assembly GCA_964531655.1 of uncultured Flavipsychrobacter sp. Taxonomy (GTDB): domain Bacteria; phylum Bacteroidota; class Bacteroidia; order Chitinophagales; family Chitinophagaceae; genus UBA5543. The sequence goes on along the minus strand of CAZHDM010000007.1, from coordinate 43,813 downwards.
CAAAATAAAAGAGTGGCTCATTGAGCCACTCTTTTTCTATAACTAAGTTGTTACTTATTAAGCTTTTTGGAAAAACTCTTTTATCTGATTGCCTAGTTGGTTCTCACCGTCTATTTCAAGTATCATATCTACATACTTCATAGAGTTAGCTTTATCATCCTTTTTGTAGTAGTACAAAGCAAGATATTGATAAGCTATCATTAAGTCTTTACTCTTTCTTTCATAACCATCTATCTCTAGGTCTAACCATTGGTTGTAGTAAGGTACTGCAAGACCTTCTTCAGCTTCCTGATCTAATGCAGTGTTTACACGTGCACGCCAGTAGAAACCAGATGGTTGGTCAGGGAATTTAGATATCATGTCAGCAAATACAGTATCTGCAACTTCATATTTCTGACCGTAGTAGTATGAAACACCAGACCAGAAGTAATCTGTAGCTGTTGCTTCATTAGGGTACTCGTCAAGGATCTTTTTGTACCAGTTACCTGCATTTTCCCAGCTTCTTGCTGATTTGAAAGATTCTGCTATCTCTCTGTAAGTAGACATTTTTTCGCCTGTAGTATCCATTGCAAGAGCCTTGCTGAAGTATACATCAGCAGAATCATTTAGCTCGTTATTCAGCATGATACGACCGTAGTTCAGGTAGTCAAGCTTATATAGTTTACTCTTCTCTTGAAAGGCAAAATATTTTCTTACGTTTTCTAATGCTTTTACTGCACTTACAGAATCCGTCTCTTCCATATAACAGTAAGCTAGTATACCGTAGAAGTTAGGTTTGCTGATACCTTCGTTGCTAAGTTGATTGATCTTGCTGGTAGCAGCGGAACAATCTTTTGCTAAGAATAATATTTCAACATATCTAACCTGATCGTCAACAGACTTGTCTGAACGCTCTAAGTATTTTTCCAGGTTCTCTTTAGCTATCTGGTATTTACCTACATAAGTGTAAGCATTTGCCAGGTCACGATATGGAAGTGGGTTACTAGGGTCTGCTTCTTTAGCTTTTTCCCAGTTCTCAAGTGCAAGCTCGTAGTTCTTTGCTTCGTACCATAGTTTACCGATACGAGAATAAGCTAGAGATTTTATAGAGGTGTTCTCTGCTTTTTCTACAGCTTTCTCATAGCTGGTCATAGCCTTACCGCCACCACCTTGTATCTGCTGGTATGCATCACCTGTAGCTATAAGTATCTCCGCAGTAACTATCTTTTCCATTACCTCTTCATACCATGTTACAGCTTGCTGCTTGTTAGCATCTTTAGAATAGGTTACCGCATCTGCAGCATACTTTGTAGGTATCCAGTCTTTCCTTTTACCCATGCCTTCAAGGGCAGTAGCTTTTTGCATACCGGGTACAAAGTTACCATTGGCAAATTCTACTCGTGCAAGACCTCCAAGGTTAGCATAGTTCTCAGGGTATTTTGAGAATATTGTCTGCGCCTGGGTAGTGTTTCCTAGTGCAAGTTCTGATAAACCTAAATAATAGTTGGCCTCAGGGTTAGATGCTGCCAGCGGCTCTAGTGCCTTTTTAGCAGATTGGTAACGCTCATAGCGATACATCTTTATACCTTCTTCCAATGATTGACCTAATACACTTACTGAAAAAGTCATTAGCATCAATACGGATAAAAATTGCTTCAATTTCATTTTTTCTCTTTTAATAAACTCTTGGTTGCTATATTTTATTATGTATTTATTTAGTCGTTCACCTCAGCTTGTCTGAAAATGATGTTTGTTCTGGTAGGGAATAGTCTTGCCTGCTTAAATATAAGCTGACCACGCTCTTTACTAAGAAACTTTGCAAAACCTGTTCCAAGCTTTGGATAAGTTTCTCTGTGGACGTAGTATAAGTTGCGCGTAAGTGGGTACCAATCCGGCGCTATGTTAATCTGGTAGGGCTTATACGGCTTGTCAAGGCTGTCGTTATATATCCATGCAACTTTAACATTATTTATAAAAGCGAGTCCCTCCGGATCGCTAAAATCACTCACATAGCTTACTCCTACAAAACCGATAGCATTAGGATTGTTAGCTACATATTGTATTACAGAGTCGTTACCGTTGGCTGCAAATATATTCTTCCCAAGCTGCTCTCCGGGAATGATGGAGTCTCTCATATAACGGAGTGTACTAGAGCCCTGATTGTCAAATACAACAGTGTATTCTTTGTTGTATTGCCCGGTAAGTATTCCTTTTAGCTGACTGATGCGGAAAACAGAGTCAGTAGCATTATTATTCAATATTATCGCAATGGCGTCTTTAGCTACATCTACAGCACTCGGAACGATCTTGCGCTCTTCCATCAGTTTTTCTTCCTCAGCTTTCGGCTTTCTGGTTACCAATATTAGTCTTGCTTCACCATTGATAAAATCATTATAGCATTCAGCTTCAGACTTATAGCTGGCATTGATCGTAGCATTTGGGAAACTACTGTCAAATACCTTTAGCTGCTGCTTGATTATTGGCTCATAAGTTTCATCTACAGATATAGATATAGTGCCACTGGTAGGCGTATCTGTATCAGTATCTTTCGGCTTATCTGTGCAATTAGTCAGTACCAAAAGCATAGATAACAATGTAGTAGAAATTCTAAACCACTTCATGGGCGCAATTTTAGACAATATTTTAAAAAAATCTATGATATGCTTTTATCTTGTAACATTAATTTAACAGCGAATATGAGCTAGAGGCTGGTACACTACATGTTTTGTCTGAGTTGTGTAATTCCTCTCCAAATTCTGAAGCCTCCATATATCACCATCAGTGTAGCAATAGCATAGTCTAGACCTGTAGGCAGCATAATCTTACCGATGTCGTTAAAGTAAATCACAACTGCAGCTAAGGCCATATATAGTACACCCATGCCTATGTGCATAGATGCTTTGAAGTTAAGCAGGCTTTTATTCTTAGAGTTCCTTTCTTCCCTGTCCATAGTTGTACTGGTTGAATGAGGGTGCAAATTTACATTATTTTAAAGGGGTAGGGGTGATATTTCAGTCTTATTTGTGTAGAAAAGTAAGGGCATAAAAAAAGAGACTGAATTACAGTCTCTTAAGTTCGAACTTAAATAAGTCTGATTATTTTTTCCTTCTTGGAGCTGCTCTTCTAGCTGCTTTTTTAGGAGCTGCTGCTTTCTTTGGAGCCGCCTTTTTAGGAGCTGCTTTCTTTTTGGCTGCTGCTTTTTTCTTTGGAGCCGCTTTCTTTTTAGGAGCTGCTTTCTTTTTAGCTGCCGCCTTTTTCTTAGGAGCTGCTTTCTTTTTGGCTGCTACTTTTTTCTTTGGAGCCGCTTTCTTTTTAGCTGCTGCTTTTTTCTTAGGAGCTGCCTTTTTAGCCGCTTTTTTCTTTGGGGCTGCTTTCTTAGGAGCTGCCTTTTTAGCTGCTTTTTTCTTAGGAGCTGCTTTCTTTTTAGCTGCTACCTTTTTCTTAGGGGCTGCCTTCTTTTTAGGCGCCGCCTTTTTCTTAGGAGCTGCTTTCTTTTTGGCTGCTGCTTTTTTCTTAGGAGCTGCCTTCTTTTTAGGCGCCGCTTTCTTGGCTGCTGCCTTCTTTTTAGGCGCTGCCGCTTTTTTAGCTGCTTTTTTTACTGCCATAATTGTGAATTTAAGGATTAATAAAAAAGCCTTATAGCGAAAATCGCCGAGCGGGTTAAGCTTCGGCGACTTCTTTAACTGATACTAATGTTTTCGAACGAGTTTTACGAAACTCCACTATGCCATCCTTAAGAGCAAATAGTGTAAAATCTTTACCGATTCCAACATTATCACTCGGATGATATACCGTTCCACGCTGACGAACTATAATGTTGCCTGATATAGCAGGCTGTCCGCCGTAGATTTTAACTCCTAGTCTTTTACTTCTGGAGTCACGACCATTCTTTACGCTACCTTCACCTTTCTTATGTGCCATTGTATAAAATGCTATTTACGAATTTAATAAAAAATAATTTAAGCTAGGTCGCTAATTTTAATTTTTGTTAGCGACTGACGGTGACCATTCATTTTCTGGTATCCCTTGCGACGTTTCTTCTTGAAAACGATCACTTTATCACCTTTAAGATGCTCAACGATCTCTGCTTTAACTTTTACAGAAGAACCAAGATCGATCTTGCCATCTGTACCTGTCATCAAAACATCTGAAAACTCAACGTTATCACCTTCTTTACCTTCTAAGCGGTTTACAAACAATTCGTCGTCTTTCTTAACTTTAAATTGTTGACCAGCTATATTTAATATTGCAAACATGACGCTCCTAAAATATTTCGCGCAAAGTTAATATAGTTTTTCCATTTCCAACAAATTTTTTTATTATTTGTCTTATACAGTAAAGGTTTTAGGGCATTTTACAGTCAGATATACTGAGTGATTTTCTATTTAGTTTTCAATCAGGTTTAAAAATCTACCTTTGCCCAGTTCAACATCTATGGCAAAAATTAAGTCTTTCCTGGCAAAACCGTATGCTTCTATAGTGCATAGTCGCATAAAAAAAGAAATGGCAACAGCCATTGAGGATCAGAGGCGTATACTACAAGAGCAACTAAAAGTAGGCAGAAAAACCCAGTTCGGTAAAGACCATAAACTAGCAGATGTAACTAATCACAAAGAATATGCAGAGGCCGTTCCTGTAAGAGACTATGAGGCACTAAGTAGCTACATAGAATTAATAAAGCAAGGGCAACAAAATGTTTTATGGAAGGGTAAGCCGATGTATCTGGCAAAAACCTCAGGTACCACCAGTGGGGCTAAATATATACCCATTACTAAAGATTCTATACCTAATCACATTAATACAGCTAAGAATGCACTTTTATGCTATATGGTAGAAAGTGGTAATACCGCATTTGCTGACGGGAAGATGATATTCCTATCTGGCTCACCTGTTTTAGAAAGAGTTGCAGGCATACCTACTGGTAGATTGAGCGGTATAGTGAATCACTTTGTACCAGGCTATCTTAAAGGGAATCAGCTGCCGAAATATGAGACTAACTGTATAGAAGACTGGGAAGAGAAGCTAGGTAAAATAGTTGAAGAGACGATTAGTAAGGATATGCGGCTGATAAGCGGCATACCGCCCTGGGTGCAGATGTACTTCGATTGGTTGCTGGAAAAGAGTGGAAAATCTACTATCAAATCGTTATTCCCTAACCTACAGGTACTGGTACAAGGCGGTGTTAATTTTCAGCCATATAAATCTAAAATGCTGGAAAGTATAGGAGGTCATATAGATATTGTAGAGACTTTTCCTGCCTCAGAGGGCTTCTTTGCCTATCAAGATAAATTAGATACAGAAGGGCTACTCCTAAATACTAATTCAGGTATATTCTTCGAATTTATACCCGCTGATGAAGTATTCAATGATAACCCTACAAGGTTAACGATTGAAGATGTAAAGGTTGGAGTTAACTATGCTTTGATCATAAATAGTAATGCAGGTCTATGGGGCTACAATATCGGCGATACAGTACGCTTCGTTAGTACAGACCCATATCGATTAGTAGTGTCAGGTAGGATAAAACACTTCATATCGGCATTTGGTGAGCATGTGATAGGTGAGGAGGTGGAATATGCGATACTTAAGGCAGCAAAAGAGCAGAATGCACATATCATAGAGTTTACTGTAGCTCCGATGATAGAGACTGAGGGGGAGTTACCATATCATGAATGGTTTGTGGAGTTTGAAAAGCAACCGGAAGATATGACTGCTTTTGTAGAAAAAGTAGATAATTATCTTCGAGAAAAGAACTCTTACTACGACGACCTTATAAAAGGTAATATTCTACAAAGATTAAAAGTTACGTCAATGCAAGAGCATGCTTTCATCGAGTACATGAAGTCCCAAGGTAAGCTAGGCGGACAGAACAAAGTGCCACGCCTTAGTAATGATAGAAAGATAGCTGAGAGCCTGCAGCAGTGGGTTAAAAAATAAAACTACTTATGGTTGTAATGTAGTTTTGTATTTAGCTTTATCATTAAGTACTAATAGAGCCTGTTTCACATCTTTGTCTGTACGTAAGCTATGCTCAATTCTTCCACGCATATAGTAATATCTTGATACTATTTCGCTTTCAAGTAATTGAGTGATCTCTTCTTCATGCTTGAGCAGATCCTGCTTTTTATCTCTGTGAAGCTTACTCTCCAAGGCTTTATACTCACCCTCTATGTCTGAGAAGTACTTTTCTCGTGTAGCAATACTTTTTAGTGAGTCTAGCGTTATCTCAGTTTGTGTTTTGTATGAATAGTCTTTCTTTTCCAGCCATTTAGAAAATGCTGCAAACTCTGATTTATCTAGTTTGAAATTCTCAGGGTCTGCTATGGTCGGGTTACGCTTGGCATAGTCAGTAGCATAGTCAAAAATGTAGTTCTTTACATACAGTGTTATAGCTAACATACTGGTAGGCTCGTCTTCTACTTTTATTTCTGGCTCTACCCCTCCACCGCTCAATACTTTTCTCCCATTCTTAGTAGCATACTCTTTCTTTAGAGAGTCAGGTATCTCACCAACACTCCCGTCAGGGTTTCTATGACTATAGTCCAACGCTTGAATACATCTACCGCTTGGAGTGTAATACTTGGCAGTAGTAAGCTTTAGGCGTGCGTTGTATCCTAAAGGTCTGGTAGTTTGCACCAAGCCTTTACCGTATGATTTTTCTCCTATAACAACTCCTCTGTCCAAGTCTTGTATAGTACCTGAAACAATCTCTGATGCAGATGCAGATGAACTATTGATAAGGACAGTCACCGGGATTGTTGTGTTCCAAGGTTGTTGATTGGTCTTAAACTCTTGCTCCCACTCTTTAAGTTTACCTTTCGTGCTTACTACAAGCTGGCCTTTGTCAATGAAAAGGTTACAGACGTTCACTGCCTCACTAAGTAGCCCACCAGGGTTATTCCGCAGATCAAGCACTACTCCTTTCAGTTCAGGTTGGGCTTTTTCAAGGCTATCCAGTGCAGTACGTAGTAGTCGTGCACAGTTTGGTGTGAACTGAGTAAGTTTTAAGTAAGCGATATTATTGTCCTGACCTAAGAAGCCTGCATATGGCACACTGGATAACTCTATTTCACTACGTGTAATGATCTTATCTGCTACCATGCCAGTGTATGCATCTAAAACTTTTAGTGTGACTTGTGTGCCAGGAGCACCTTTAAGCAATACACTGATATCGCTGATGTTTTTATCAGTCACTTTGTTATCATCAACACTTAATACCACGTCTCCCGGATGTAACCCCGCCTTTTTTGCAGGGCTAAATTCATGAACCTGAGCTACATATACACTATCACCACGTTTTTGCATTGTGGTGCCAATACCACCATATTTACCGGTAGTTTGAAACTCAAACTCTTCAATATCTGACTCTGTAATGTAGTTGGTATAAGGGTCAAGATTGTTCAGCATATTATCTATGCCATCTTTCATTAACTCACCTGGCTGGATAGGGTCTACATAGTAAGTATTAAGCTCCTTAAACAGGGCATTAAATATGTCTAGATTCTTAGAAATTTCGAAGTATGAATCAGCATTTTTTGCTTGTATGAAAACAAAAAAAGAGGTTGTTAAGACAACACCTGCTAATATACCTTTAGATTTATGTATTATTTTTTTAATATTATGTGGCATTCTTTGCAATTAATACGGGAACTAGCAATCTACGAAATTATTGTGCGAAATGGTTTTGTCATTAAAATTTAACAATTGGTATGCTTTGTAGATATGTTTTGATTAAGTATATTGCATTACTAATATAATGTGTATGAAGAAAATATATACAATTGCGTGTTCAGCTTTAGTGATGGCATTTAGCTTAAATGCTAATGCACAGTCTTTTACTATGCCTAAAGATACTTTAGAGTTTGTGCCTTATGCGTATACTGAAGTGTCAAATAACGTTACTAATACAACTTCTGATACAATTACAATTAGCTGGAAGATATATAGTCATAATTTACCACAAAATTGGATAGATAATTCAAATTTTGGTTTGTGTGATAATCAGCTTTGTTACACAGCAGGTATTTTAGCTGGGTCAACTCAAAAGACATTACCTATTCAGGCTAATGCATCAGATGTGTTCAAGCTACAAATAGATGGTTCCGGTTTCCCCGCAACTACAGTTCCTTTATATATTGCTGTAGAGTTAACCCATAATACAACTACTGATACTACTGTATTCTTAATTAACAGATTTACAACTAATGTCAAGGGCGTAAGTAATACAAGTGCAGATGTTTCTGTTTATCCTAACCCTGCTCAAAGTGACTTGAATGTTACTTTTGATAGAAAAATGGGCGTTGAAAAAGTAGCTATTTATAACCTTATTGGTAAGAAAGTTAAGAGTTATAGAGTAACAGGTGAGAGTGCTAAGTTAAATATCTCTGATACTCCTTCAGGTATATACTTCGTGCGCTTCATGAATAATTCAGGCCAAGTTCTTGCTACTCGCAGATTTACTCATCAATAAGAATACTACTTTCTAAGATATTTAACGCCTTGCTACAAGCAAGGCGTTTTTTTTGTGACATTTAGTAGACACAGTTTTTAGTAAATTAGTATTGGGTATCCTGTATAGCCACTTTTTAAAACTGTAATTCATATAGTATATGAAAAAACACTTATCTATATTATTTGCTTTGTTTCTTATGCAATATGTATGTTCCGCTATAGGAACGTATAGCGATTGGGATCGAGCTCTAGAGAATAGACATACAGTTTATAAAATAAAGATGAATCTAAACAATCTAGACTCTATACCTGACATACTCGACCAGTTTCCCAATTTGGAAGAGCTTAGCTTTAATAATAACGGAATAGCTGAACTACCCCCTTCTTTATTCAAATGTAAAAAGCTAAAAAGGTTGTCTCTGGTCAGGAATAACCTTACTGTTATTCCTGATGAGATTGGACAGCTTGTAAATTTAGAAGAGCTATCTTTTGCATACAATGATATAGTAGAGATACCTGAAAGCATAGGGAACTTAAAAAAATTAGAGTTTCTTAGCTTTTCTGGTAATGAAATAAAAACTCTGCCTGATACAATTGCTGCTTTACAAGAACTCAAGGTATTAAGAGTAAATAAAAACAAGCTGACAAGCTTGCCTGAAAGAATTACAAAGCTGAAAAGATTGGAGAAGCTAGACTTAGGCAATAACTATTTGAAAGCATTGCCAAAAGAAATTGGTGATATGACAGGATTAAGGCAGTTATTTATCAATAGAAACCTGTTAACAACAATACCTAATTCAGTAAAAAACCTTGAAAATCTTCAGGAACTAGACGCTGTAAGATGTGGCGTTTTAAGGTTGCCTAATGCCTTTTCTGATATTTGGGCGCTCGAAGATGTTTATATAGATGAAAGAACAATCCTCTTTTATCAAAACCCGAGATTTATTAACAGACAAAGAATACATATAATTGGTCCTTCGTCTAACTTCTACAGACCTACTCAATAGAAAAAGGCGGTTCAAAAACGAACCGCCTTTTTTATAAGTCTATATATTATTACTTAAGGGTATCTAACAGCTTCATACTTGTTAGGGTCTACCGTTGCGATAGATGACTTGTAGAAGCTGTTGATCGTTATTATTGTTTGGTTCACGATAAGCGCATTGCCTTTTCCTGTAAGTGAAAAACCATCCAGTGAAAATATACCACCAGATGCGTAATCACTGGAGAACTTAACTCCATTAACAGGTTCATTCTGAATGTTTAAATTCCTGTAATAAGTATTTAGATCTACCAAAGGAAGTGCATATGCTGTAGCACGATTCCTGATAACTTCATTATAGTTCTGAATTGAGGCCATAATGTCATCAATCTCATCTTGAGTTAAGACATATTCAGATGGTATTGGTTTAGTAGACCCCCAGCCTGCACATTTGACTGAGTCCATTGGAAGTGTTAAGAGTACCAGCTCATTATATCCCATTTGTCTAAAGCCACCTTGGAAGTTTTTATCTTCTATAACAAAGCTGTTGAAACCTGTTTGGAATGTAACCTGTGTACCGTTGTAGGCAAGGTTTAGTTTGCGTACTTCTGCCTCAGTCAGGGTTAAACTTCTTGGCGAGATCGTCGTAAAGAATGGCATGTCGTATATGCTAGGAATATTATAGACAACTCCTTTTGCACCATTACGAGTCAATGTATTCAGTAAGCTATCATATGCTGTATAAAACGCAGGTGTAAGTGGTAGCATTTCATTTGGTGCTAATGTATTATGTTTTGCACCACCTGCCACAGCATAATTCATTATGTCACTTTGCCCAACCCATAAGGTAAAGAAGCTATGCCCCATTAATGTAAGTTGATCCAAGCCATTTGAAGATGCTGGATTTTTAAAGAATCTAGCAGCAAATGGGTTAAGTGTAGCATACCCGTTAACTAAATATTCTACAGTTCTCATGCCTGGTACACCTACATTGTTGTAAGGACCTGCAGGAGAGATATTATCAGACGTGTTGACAGTATCTAATGCACCACTAAAGTCAACAGGCTGTATAGTTCCAACAGTATCACAAGGACCTTGCCTAACACCTAGTACCTTCTTAGCTACCGGCCATCCATGCTCACCAGGTACTAGAGGTTGCTTAAACGTACCGCCACCAACAGTTTTTAGCTGATCAGCCAGAATGTTTGCAAAAGAGTTCATTTGGCCATCTAGGTATAAACTGCCATCTCTGAAGCCTGCAGTGTTATAGTCACCTACTGCCAGATAACTGGAGAAGTCAGCATCACCACTCTCAGGAGCGATTGGCTCAATTGTAGGCTTACATGCAGCAAACCCACAAACCATAAGACCGAGTATATATATCTTCTTCATTATTGTTCTTTAAATGTTGTATTAAAAATCTAATGTAACACCTAGACCCGGGTTGATCACCTTTGTCTGATATCTGCCGGCAAATCCTTCTTCACGGCTATAGCCTGAACGCACTGTAGCAAAAACATATTCTACAACGCCAATCACATGTAGCCTTTCGAATAGTTGTACACTCAAACCGCCTGTTGCTAATATTCTGTCTGCATCTGGTAAATCAGGAGATAAGAAGCCATCTCTAACCGGACTCGGGTCATATGCAGTGCCAAGCATACCAGATATGCGATCGCTGAACTTGTAGTTCATACCTGCACGCAAAGAAACTGTGTTACGATATCTACGACCTTGACGAGTGTCCTCTAAAAGATCTGTATTGTTCTCATAATCGAAGATCAAACTGTCATATGCAGCCCAACCAGTAAAGTTGGCATCGAATTGTAATGTAAGCACATCGTTTACATTCCAACCAAAGCCTACTGTAGCTACCTGAGGTAGAGGAAGTTCAGACTGGAAAGCAGTTTCTACAAAAGATCCTGATAATGAAGGAGGCACAGAGAACTGAGCTAGACCTCTTTTTACTTTCATATTAACCTGAGAGCGGTAGGTGATACCTACACTAAAGTCTTCTGTTGGTTTTAAGCGAACACCAAGGTTGAAACCAACACCGCTACCTCTACCTGTTAAGCTAGCTTGTCCGTCTTGACCAAGTTGGTTTGCCAGAGGAGTAGCTTTTTGAAGCTCCAGATTACCTGTAGCATATATAAATCCACCACCTACAGAAATTTGGTCTGAAACCTCATAACTTACTGTAGGTTGGAAGAAGATGCTCTGTAAGTGTATGTTTTGTACTACATATCTGCCTTCCCAGTCATTACCCCAGTCAATACCTGTACCATATGGAGTATATACTCCTAGGCCGATGCTCCATCTGCTTTTATAAGCTATTGGTCCACCAACGTATAGGTTAAACGGCGTATAGTTTTGCTCCTTTGCATCCAGCATATTACTACCAGGTGCAGCAGATGTATATCTTATACGAGGTTGTAACAAGTTCATGCTCGCATAGGCTTGCACATTTCTTATAGCTACAAGTCCGGCAGGATTATAGTAAATGGTAGAAGCGTCCCAAGGAATAGCAGCTCCTGTTCCACCCATTGCCAGTTGTCGCATGCCCTGCAAGTTTAGCTGAAAACCAGCACCGAATACCATTGTTGAGCACAATAAGGCACCGATAAACAAAAAATGTTTCTTCATAAAGATTTTTTTGTATTGACTATTTTGACCAGTCTAATAAAACAGACCTTTAAATTATGTTTAATACTGCTAAAATGCAATAAGAGAGCGATTTTTGAAAGGAATAATTATCAGTTAGTTAGCTATACCTATAGTAGCTATGCTAATATGTTTGGGTCTGCCGATTGAAAGTGTCATCATACATGCTTCAAGAGTAGCTCCTGTTGTTAATACATCATCTACCAGTAATACATGTTTGCCTGATACAAGCTCTTTGTTTTTCAGCTCGAAAGCACCCTCCATATTGAGTATCCGCTCTTCGCGAGATTTCTGTGTTTGACTTTCTGTATGCTTTTTTCGATATAGGACATCGGTGAGTATGGGTATATTCCATATGTCTGACATAGACCATGCTATGATCTTAGCCTGGTTAAAGCCTCTCTTAGCTTCTTTAGAAGGGTGTAACGGAACAGGTATAATTGCTTCAATATCTTCATGCCAATTGATCTGCTTCAAGTCGTTAGCTAGCTGCCGTCCTAAAAACTTGCCTATCTCGTGCTTATCCTCATACTTCAACCTGTGCAATAGGTGTTGTAAGAGACCCTCATTCGTAAAGTAGGCAAAGGAAGTTGCTTTTTTTACTGAACCTCTGCCTGTAAAACGCATAAAGGTCTCATTATCAGCAATATGATGATATGCTGTACGAGGTAGTTTGTAGATGTTACAATTAAGACAAAGCACATCTTCTTCTTCTAGAAGAGGCTTACTACAACCTTCACAAAGTCTGGGATATACTAAATGAGACAAACCCTCTAACATGATCACTAGATATTAAAAAGTAGGCGATATACGTCCTCTACTTTATTAGCAGTTTTTATTTCAATGCTGTAGCCTTTGGTATCTAGTCCTTTCAGGTTTGCTTTTGGAATAATGATCACATCCATGCCTAACTTATCCGCCTCTGCTATACGTTGGTCAATACGGTTGACAGCTCTTATTTCTCCTGAAAGCCCTACCTCGCCTACAAAGCATACATTAGACGGGAGTGCTCGGTCTTCATAAGAAGAAAGGAGTGCACAAACTACAGCCAACTCTATTGAAGGGTCTTCCACCTTTATACCGCCTGCTATATTTACAAATACATCTTTACTACCAAAATGAAAGCCACCTCTTTTTTCTAATACTGCTAATAGTAGTTGTAGCCTTCTAAGGTCCAGCCCACTCACGGTTCTTTGAGGTGTGCCATATACAGCTTGAGAAGCAAGTGCTTGTATCTCTATCATTAAGGGCCTCGCACCCTCCATAGTAGATGCTATAGCGATGCCACTTAATGGTTCATCATGTTGAGATAACAATATTTCGGATGGGTTACTTACAGGTCTCATGCCTGCACTGATCATCTCGTATATGCCTAACTCAGACGTAGAGCCAAAGCGGTTCTTCACAGTTCTTAGTATCCTATATGCATAGTGTCTGTCTCCTTCAAACTGAAGAACAGTATCTACCATATGTTCTAACACCTTAGGTCCTGCTATTGAACCCTCTTTAGTAATATGACCGATGATGCATACAGGTATGTTACTCATTTTGGCAAAGCGTTGTAGCTCAGCGGCACATTCTCGTACTTGAGATACACTACCTGCAGCACTTTCTACATATGGTGACTCTAATGTTTGTATAGAGTCAATGATCAATAACTCCGGTTTGGTCTTCTTTACTTCTTGAAATATGGTGCTGGTATCAGTAGCGGTAAGTAGGTAAAGGTTATCATTCTTATTACCCAGTCGTTCTGCTCTAAGTTTTACCTGCTGACCACTTTCCTCACCTGATACATATAGCGTTTTTATAGTATTCCATTGTAGGGCACACTGTAAAAATAGGGTAGACTTACCAATGCCCGGCTCGCCAGCTATGAGGATAACTGATCCCGGAACCATACCACTACCCAGTACTCTGTTCAGTTCAGTATCAGGGGTGATCATGCGCACATCAGTTTGGGGTGTAATGTCCTCTAACCTTCTGGCTTTTTTGATGTCTTTAGCTGCTTCGTTCCAATTGCCGGCCTTTTTAGACTGCTTATCGTCTCGCTGAACCACTTCTTCTACAAACGAGTTCCATGCCCCGCATGACGGACATTTACCAGTCCATTTGGGAGTTTCATAACCGCACTGTTGACAGAAGAATGCTGTTTTTGTTTTGGGCATAACCTAAATATATACAAAAGAAAAGAGCCACTGGAAGAATCCTGCGGCTCTTACTTACTAACCCATTAAATTCACAACTTATTGCAAATGTAACAAACCCCTTGATACCAAAAAAATGAAAATTATACTCATTTATCGCAAAATATTGATGTTATAATATATCTACATATATATTTTTTTACCTATGGTTTGAATATCAAGGTTTTGCATATAATTGATAATATTTAATATATAAATTACATTAACAAAATCTATCAACTAATTAACATAAATTATTTATTATAATATATTTTTCTTGATATGTATGGATGATATATAGGTGTGGAATTTGTCATATTGTGAAAATATATACTGCGATTTGCTTCTGAAATGCTCTTATTGTTATGTTTCATAAAGTCTGTAAACAATCACTATCGGTAATTTGTCTTTTAACAGAAGTTATAAATGACTAAGTGTATTTTGCACAGCGTAAAAAATGAGTTTTATGAGTTTTAGTTTTGAACCAATAGAAAAGATTAAAAGAAACTTTCTACCTGAAGATTATAAAGTAACAGATTGGGAATCATTAAAGCCTTATTTAGATGACCTGAAGAACAGAGAGCTGAATTCAAAAGCTGAATTAGAAAAATGGTTGAAAGACCTGAGTGAAATAGAAGCTGTAGTAGGGGAAGATGCTGCATGGCGTCAGATAAAAATGACCCTAGATACAACCAATAAGGAATATGAAGAGGCATTCACATATTTCTGTATGGAGATAGAGCCTAAGATGAAGCCTTACTTCTTTGAGTTGAATAAAAAGCTATTAGAATCTCCATATACATCTGAACTAGATAAGGATATATACTATCCATATTTACGTTCAGTAAAAAATGCAGTAGAACTGTATCGTGAAGAGAATGTTCCGTTGCAAGCAGAGTTAAGTGTATTGGCTCAGCAGTTTGGTGCTATCTCAGGGAAGATGACGGTAACGCACAATGACAAAGAATATACACTGCAACAAGCGGCCAAGTTCTTACAAGAACCTGATAGAGAATTGCGTGAAGAGATATTCAGAAAGATAGCAGCAAGGAGAATGGAAGATCTAGGTGCATTGGATGAGCTATTCAATAAACTTCTGAAACTAAGACAGCAAGTTGCTGAAAATGCAGGTTTTGATAATTATCGTGACTATAAGTTCAGAGCTTTAGGAAGGTTCGACTATACAGTAGAGGATTGTTACGCATTTCATGATGCTGTTCGTGAGCATATACTTCCGTTACAGAAAAAACTTACAGAGCACCGTCGTCAACGTTTGGGTCTGGAGCAGATGCGCCCGTGGGATAGTAATGCTGAACCATTAGGACAAAAGCCATTGCAACCGTTTGAGACGGGTGCCGAGCTATCTCAAAAGTCGGCAGAGGTGTTTGCTAAACTTCGCCCGTATTTTAGCTCATGTCTGAATACTATGACCGATATGCAGCGCCTTGATCTGGAAAGCAGGAAAGGTAAAGCACCGGGCGGTTATAATTGCCCGCTACCTGAAACAGGTGTGCCATTCATCTTTATGAATGCAGCAGGTACTATAGGTGATCTTATAACCATGATGCACGAAGGTGGCCACGCAGTACACTCATTCTTGTCTCATTCTTTAGAGCTATCAGCACTTAAAGAGTATCCTATGGAGATAGCAGAGCTGGCTAGTATGAGTATGGAGTTATTCTCTATGGAGCATTGGGATGTGTTCTTTTGTGACGAGAAAGAACTGCATAGAGCACAGTTAGAAGAAATGGAACGTGTAATAAGCGTATTGCCTTGGATAGCTACAATAGATAAGTACCAACACTGGTTATATACTCATCCGGGACACTCAAATGAAGAGCGCACAACAGCGTGGTTAGAAATACTGAATGAGTTTTCAAACGGTATGGTAGATTGGTCTGAGTTTGAAGAATATCGTGCTAACCTATGGCAGAAACAACTGCATTTATTTGAAGTGCCTTTCTATTATATAGAGTACGGTATTGCTCAGCTGGGTGCTATAGCTATGTGGCGCCAGTATCGAAATAATAAAGAGCAAGCGATGGATAACTATATGAATGCATTGAGTAAAGGATATACGCAAACACTGCCGCAGTTATACGAAACAGCCGGTATCAAGTTTGATTTCTCCAGTAACTATGTTTCTGAGTTAGGCTCGTTCGTAAGTGAGCGACTTTCAGAAATGGGAGTTGAATAATATTACAAGCAGGGCTGTTTTAATCAAATAGCTCTGCTGCTTTTTTTAAGGTGTCAGGCTTACCTACATCTAAAAATAGATCTCCAGTATGGTCAAAGCCTTTTATCGTGTGCATTTGGGCATAATGTAGATATACATCTATTATAGAGAACTTTCCTTCAAAAGGCATCTCCAGTATATCAGGCGATAATACATGAATACCTGTGAATGCAAATGGCTGATACAGGTCAGTTTGTCTAGCTATCTTTTCCTCTCTAGATTTGTTATTTCTCCACCCGCTGAGCTGCATATCATTATCAAACAGTAAATGACGTGAAGAATCACGCTTCATAACTGCTAGTGTGGCAATTGCATTTGTGTTTTGATGCTCTTCTATCATCTTGTCAAGTGCAAGAGTGGTAAGTACATCTACATTCATCACAACAAAACATTCTTCATGTTTGAAATTGTTAGCAGCTTTTAGCAACCCTCCACCTGTTTCCAGTACTTCATCACGCTCATCAGACAAGGTGATGGTGCTACCATACCCATTATGATAGTCTATTTCTGCCTCTATTTGATCTGCGAAGTGGTGAACATTAATGACTACATCATCAATGCCGAATTTTTGTAAATATTTGATACTATGCTCCAGTAGGGTAATGTCATTTACTTTGGCCAAAGCCTTTGGATGCTTGTCCGTAAATGGTTTTAACCTGGTGCCTAATCCTGCTGCAAATATCATTGCCTTCATGCAGGCTAAGTTACTGAAAACGCTTTACCATAAAGTAAAATGGTATTCATTTTCATATTTATACTTTAACCTTACCTTTGCCTCGCAAAAAAATAAATAATATGTCTTTAATGATAGTAGGCTCTATGGCCTTCGATGCACTGGAAACCCCATTTGGAAAAGTAGACCGTATCATCGGTGGCTCTGCAGTATATGCAGCATGGGCAGCATCTAACTTTACACAACCTATTAAGCAGGTATCTATTATAGGTGGTGACTTCCAAGATGAAGAGATCGAAAAACTAAAAGCTCGTGGTGTTGAATTTGATGGAGTAGAGGTAGTAAAAGATGGCAAGAGCTTCTTCTGGAGCGGTAAGTATCATATGGACATGAATACACGTGATACACTTGTAACAGAGTTAAACGTTCTTGAGCAGTTCAACCCACAGATACCTGATAGCTACCAAGATTGTGAATTCTTGTTCTTGGGTAACCTTACTCCGGATGTGCAGATGAGTGTGATCGACCAGATGAAAAAGCGTCCAAAGCTAGTAGTGATGGATACAATGAATTTCTGGATGGACATCGCTCTTGACGGACTAAAAGAGGTATTGAAAAAAGTAGATGTATTGATGGTGAACGACAGCGAAGCTCGTCAGCTAAGCGGAGAATATTCACTAGTAAAAGCAGCTGCTAAAATACAGGAGATGGGACCATCTTATGTTATCATCAAAAAAGGTGAGCACGGTGCGTTACTATTTCATGAGAAGCATGTATTCTTTGCTCCGGCACTACCGTTAGAAGATGTGTTTGACCCAACAGGTGCCGGTGATACTTTTGCAGGTGGCTTTATGGGGCACATCGCAAAAACAAAAGACATCTCTTTTGAGAATATGAAGAATGCTATCATCGTAGGTTCTGCAATGGCTTCGTTCTGTGTAGAGAAATTTGGTCCTACTCGTTTGCAGGAAGTAAGTGATGAAGAAATAGGCGCTCGTATTAACGAGTTTGTAGAGTTAGTGAACTTTGATATTGATATAGTATAAGTACTATTAAAACTATATAGAAAGCCCCGTAGTTGGCGGGGCTTTTTTATTGTGGTTGCCTTATATCTATCACCTTTATCTGAATAGAAGTACGCCCGTTGTATTCATTCTCATCCAGCGTATATACTACATCAAAAGCTCCATTTTGAATGATGTTGAATTTGTGAGCCAGCCCAAAACCTATACCGTCAATCACAGCACCATCATGCTGATGTACTACAAAGCGTATATGCTGGTCTTTCACTATTCTCGAATAGCCCTTATAGTCAAATACATGACGGCTGATAAATACAGGGCGCATATTAGCAGGGCCAAATGGCTCGAATTGCTGAAGTATGTTAAAGAATGCAGGTGTTATCTCTGCCAGCTTTATTTCTGCATCTATTTCTATCTCGGGGACTAGTAAGTCAGGAGTAATAGTATTGGATACAACTGTCTCAAATTTTTCACAGAAAGCAGTAACGTTATCAGGACTCATGGTCATACCGGCAGCGTAGAAGTGACCACCATAGTTTTCTAATAGATCTCTGCATTCGTGAATAGCATCATATACATTGAACCCAATTACAGAGCGGGCAGAACCTGTAACCATACCATTGCTTTGTGTTAGTACGATAGTAGGTTTGTAATAATGATCTATCAGTCTGCTGGCCACAATGCCTACAACACCTTTGTGCCAGTGGTCGCGGTAGAGTACGGTAGATTTACGTTGTATCGTAAGTGTATCTTCCTCCAGCATTTGTAGCGCTTCTTCTGTAGTGTCTTTGTCTATTTCTTTTCTGTCAGTATTATCTAAGTGTAAGGCTTCTGCCAGCTCGGGTATTTTGGTGATGTCTTGTTCTGTAAATAACTCTACAGCTTTCTTAGCATCGTCCATTCTGCCTGCTGCATTTACACGAGGACCAATAACAAATACAAGATCTGATATGGTCATATTACGTTTTACATCAGCCAGCTCTTTAAGAGTTTTGATGCCGGGAGAAGGATCTTCATTCACCTTTTTTAACCCATAAAAAGCAAGAACTCTATTCTCTCCATCTATAGGTACTATATCTGCAGCAATACTAGTGGCTACAAGATCTAAATATTGTAATGGTGTCTCTTCAGGGAGATTCCAATTTGTAACGAGTGCACATATCAGTTTGTACCCAATACCACATCCGCTAAGTTCTTTATAAGGATAGTTACAATCTTCTTGCTTAGGGTTAAGTATAGCATATGCAGGCGGTAGCGTCTCGTCAGGTGTATGGTGGTCACATACAATAACATCTATACCTAATGTGGCAGCATACTCAATTAGCTCAACAGATTTTATACCACAATCCAGGGTGATCATTAAAGTATAGCCATGCTCATGTGCATAGTCTATACCTGCCTTGGATATACCATACCCCTCTCTATACCTGTGAGGTATGTAGTAGGTCAGATGTTCGCTATACTGACTACGCAAAAACGAATAAACTATAGATACAGCAGTAGTACCGTCTACATCATAGTCTCCGTATACCAGTATGTGTTCTTTTTCCTGTATTGCAGTTGTGATTCTATCTACTGCTTTCTGCATGCCTTTCATTAGGAAGGGGTCATGCAGATGGTCTAACTGAGGTCTGAAGAAAAGTTTTGCATCATCGTATGTACATATACCGCGTACAGCCAATAACTTGCATAATGCAGGATTGATGCTAAGCACTTCATGTAGATGATCAACGTCTTGCTCGTTAGCTGATTTTATGGTCCATCTTTTGTCAACTTGCATTGCCAAAATCCAGATCTTTTATAGAGTTGTGATATTCGTCTACCCACTGGTTAAGTTGAGCAACGAATTCATCATTGTTGATATTAGAGAAGAAATCACCCTCTGCCATGATCTTATGCAGCAGTTTGTCTTGCCCTTTTATACAGCTCTGCGCTGTGCTGTATGGTATATGGGTAAAGGATACCATCTCATAAACAGATATGAACTTATCAGGGTAACGTCTTACCAGCTCTTTCTCTATTTTCTTACGCATCAGGAATTCTGCATCTGCAACCTGATCGCGCATTTCTACAAAGTTCTTCAATGCCAGTTCAGCAACAGCGTTGCCGTTAGGCCTGCGCATGCTGTCATATGTTTTTAAGATAGTACCCCAGTCGCCTTTATGATCATCTATCAGGCCTGCCATTATAGTACAGTCTTCAAAGCCGGCATTCATGCCCTGCCCGTAGAATGGTACTATAGCATGTGCAGCATCACCTATCACAGCACTTTTATCTTGGTAGTACCATGGGTCTACAAATGTGGTGATGAGCGATGAAGTAGGGTTCTCAAAAAAGTCTTCTATAAGTGTGGGCATCATTGGTACAGCATCAGGGAATTGTTCTTTAAAGAACTTCATAACCTGCTCTTCAGTCTGCAATTGCTCAAATGACAGCTCACCTTCAAATGGTAAGAACAATGTACACGTAAATGTACCGTCTGTATTAGGTAGTGCTATCATCATGAAGTTCTTACGTGGCCATATATGCAGCCCGTTCTCTTCCATGCGTAAACTACCGTCTTCATTTGGTGGTATGCTTAGCTCTTTATATCCATGTTTCAGGTAGAAGTGTTGCGCATCCACTCTGTCCATGTAAGTATAGCTTTTGCGGAGTGCAGAATGCGCCCCGTCTGCTCCAAGTAATAAGTCTGCTTCTACATCAAGCGGTGTGCCGTCAAGCTTTTCCAGGTGTACTGTATTGGTAGCTACATCTACTCCATGACACTTATGTTCAAAGTTGATCTTTACACCATGCTCTTCAGCAAGGGTCATCAGCTTTTTATTTAAGTCACCTCTACTTACAGAGTAGATCGCTTCATTATTAGTGCCATACTGCTGGAATGCCGAGCTGCCATCTGCCTGATGCAGGTAACGACCATACATGGGTATAGCTAACTCTTGTATATCTTCTCTTAGTCCGGCAAGGTCTAGTGCTCTCCAGCCACGCTCACTCATGGCAAGGTTGATAGAACGACCTGCTGACAATGCATTACTACGCATATCGGGTCTGCGCTCATATATTGTCACATCATAACCACGCTTTTTCAGTAAGATAGATAAGAGTGAACCAACCAGACCGGCACCTAAAACCGTTATTTGACGAGCCATATGTTTTGAAATTTGGGTCGGTAAAATACTAAAGTATTTACAAAGGAACGCCTATATCCGACGTTCGTTTTAAGAAACCTTATTGTTAAAATTCAATATGTGTAAGGTTTTCCCTCCTTGAAATGCGACGGAAGTTGTTACTTTTGGAACTCACTTTTATACCAACCTCATGCGACTGGCATTCTGGAGAAAAAAAGACAAGCAAAAAAAGAAAAAATCTGTGTTTCGTGAGTGGCTGGATGCAGCATTATTTGCCATCATAGCTGCTACTATCATACGCACATTTTTTATAGAAGCGTATACGATACCTACAGGTTCAATGGAGGGTAGCTTGCTGGTAAATGACTACTTGTTTGTAAGTAAGGTAGCTTACGGTCCGCGTGTCCCTAACACACCATTAGCTGTGCCGTTGGTACACAATACAATGCCTGTTACGGGTGGTAAGTCTTATACAGATGCAGTGCAGTGGGATTATCATCGTCTACCTGGTTTTGGAGATGTAGAACGTAATGATATAGTAGTGTTCAACTTCCCTAACGGTGATACGGTAGTTGCCGAAGCACCTGATCAGGATTACTATGCTATATGCAGAATGTACGGAAGGGAAACTGTTGTAGGGTTGAATACCATCATTACCCGTCCTGTAGACAAGAAAGAGAACTACATCAAACGTTGCATAGGTATAGCAGGTGATAAAATTGAGATCAAGAACGGTACTGTATATGTGAATGATAAAGTAAGTAACCCATATCCTCATATACAGAGTACGTATAAGGTAATTACCAATGGTCAGTCTGTATCAATGGACGTGCTGGAAGAAAATGATATAGAAACACCTTCTTTCTTTGGTAGCAACCAATACTTATTCACGTTGCAGAACGAAGATATTGAGGTTATCAAACAACAGCCGCAAGTAGTGTCTGTGACTCCTTTCAATGATCCTGAAGGTTTTGTGCCGTCTAATCCGGGAGCATGGGTGTTCCCGCAAGATACTGCCAATTTCAAATGGAATAAAGATAACTACGGACCTCTGGTAATTCCTGCTAAAGGAGCTACAGTGCAGCTGACACCTGAGAATATTGCTATGTATCGCCGTATCATCTTCAATTATGAGGAGAATGATTTTGAAGAGCGCAATGGCAAATTCTTTATTAACGGTGAGGAAGCGACGTCATATACTTTCAAAATGGACTACTATTGGATGATGGGGGATAACCGCCATAACTCATTAGATTCTCGCTACTGGGGGTTTGTACCGATAGATCACGTAGTGGGCAAAGCCTCATTTGTATGGCTAAGTCATGGCGATGGTATCAGATGGAGCCGTTTATTCCGTAGTGTATCACACTTAAGTAATAATTAATATGCGATATATTATTCTATTGATCACTGCATGCTCTTTGCTGATAGCTTCATGCGGTTCAGAAGAAGATTCTGCATCAAATACAGCTGATACTAGCAATACTGCTCAGAAAGATAGCAAAGGCAAGCAGCTTTTTAATAACTATTGTATTCAGTGTCATGGCTTAGATAATGCCAAAATAGGCCCTGCATTAAGCGGTGCTCTTGCTAAATGGAATAATGATACTTCACGTATTGCAGCATTTATCAAAAACTCTGCTGATGTTATTGCTGCAGGCGATCCCAGAGCTGTAGAGGTGGCCAAAGAGTGGAACTATGCTATGATGACACCAATGCCATTCTTGTCTGATGAGGACATTAATGAGTTGTTAGATTATATGGCTCAGGGTAGCAAATAATATTATTGTTGCTATTTTTGGGCAATTACTGAAATTATTATGTCAGAAAAGGTTGTCCAAAAGCAGAAAGCGGGCTTGTTTGAGCAAGAGAAAAAATCAGCACTAGACGCAATATCACATGCACAGTTCATTGCATTTGCACCATATGTATTCAATGCGTCTGTTCTATTAAGAGATAAAGGTATACTCACCATTGTAGAGAAATCCAGACTAGAAGGTATTACCCTGGAAGATGTAGCTGCACAGGTAGATATGTCTCACTATGGTGTAAGAATACTTATGGAGGCTGGTTTGGGTATCGGATTGTTGTTGAAGAAAGAAGACAAGTACTTCTTATCTAAAACGGGACATTTCTTCCTGAATGATAATATGACCCGGGTGAATACAGACTTTATGAAGGATGTATGTTATGAGGGTGCTAAAGAACTAGAGCAGTCCATCTCTGATAGTAAGCCACATGGTCTGAAATATCTGGGCGATTGGTCTACTATATATCAAGGTTTATCAAAACTGCCTGAGCCTGCTAAGACCAGCTGGTTCGATTTCGATCATTACTATTCTGATAATACTTTCCCTGAGGCGTTGCCAATGATATTTGAGCATCAGCCTAAGAAAGTAATGGATATAGGTGCTAATACAGGTAAGTTCACTTTAGCATGCCTGAATTATAATAAAGATGTAGAAGTAGGGTTAGTGGACCTGGGTATTCAGCTAGAGGTAGCAAAAGAAAATATTGAGGCGGCAGGGTTCGGTGATAGGGTAGCTTATCACGAACGTAATGTGCTGGATGAAAACAGTGAATTACCTGAAGGCTATGATATCATCTGGATGAGCCAGTTCTTAGATTGTTTTTCAGATGATGAGATAGTATTCATCCTGGAAAAATGCCATCGTGCATTAAATGAAGGCGGACGAGTATTCATCAACGAACTTTTTTGGGATAAGCAGAAGTTTGAAGCCTCGGCATTCAGCTTACAGATGACCTCTTTATATTTTACAACCATGGCTAATGGTAATAGCCAGATGTACGATAGTAAGGTATTCATGCAGCTTATTGATAAAGCTGGTTTTGACGTGGTGATGCAGAAAGATAATATGGGACAAGTACACTCTGTGCTCGAGCTTAAAAAGAAGTAACTTTAGAATACCCCTATATGAGTATAAACAAACAAGTAGATGTATTAGTAATAGGTGCCGGTCCATCGGGTACTATAGCTGCATCCATACTGCATCAGGCTGGTTTGTCTGTACAGGTGGTAGAAAAAATGAAGTTCCCTCGCTTTGTGATAGGTGAAAGTCTTTTGCCAAGATGTATGGAAGCCTTAGAAGAAGCACAACTGTTAGATGCTGTAAAAGCTAAAGGCTTCCAACGTAAGGATGGAGCAAAGTTTGTAAGAGATGGTGTGGTTTGTGATTTTACATTTTCTCAACAATATACTGACGGGTGGGAATGGACATGGCAAGTGCCACGTGCAGACTTTGACAAGACCTTAGCCGACGAATGTGAGCGCAAGGGCATTCCTATCAGTTACGAAACATCAGTTACCAATATAGACATCGCAGATGATAGCTCTACTACAACCGTTGAGTTGAAAGATGGCAGCACAGAGCAGATCAACGCAAGGTTTATAGTTGATGGTAGTGGGTACGGAAGAGTGATACCAAGAATGTTCGGACTGGAAAAAGAATCACATCAGCAATCTAGAAAAACAATGTTCTGTCATTTGACAGACCCTAAAAGAGAAACTGTTTTTGAACCTAATAGAATAACAGCTATCGTTCATAATGAGAAAACATGGATATGGGTGATACCATTTTCTAACGGGCTCACTTCTGTAGGTTATGTAGGTGACCCTAACTTTTTTGATCAGTATGAAGGTACGCCGGAAGAACAGTTTAAGCAGTTGATAAAAGTACAGCCTGAGCTTGCAGAAAGGTTTGATGAGTCGGAGCAAGCGTTCGAACCTCGTTCATTACAAAGCTGGAGTGCTACTACTGATACCTTCTATGGTAATGGGTATGTACTTACAGGGAATGTGACTGAGTTTCTTGATCCTATTTTCTCATCAGGTGTAACGCTTGCAGCGGTATCAGCACAGTTAGCTGCTAATCTTGTTATTAAACACCTGAATGGTGAGCAGGTAGATTGGGAAGAAGGTTACATGCAGCCTATGACACAGGGTATTGATGTGTTCAGAACTTACGTGAATAAGTGGTACGATGGTACGCTATATAAAATATTCTTTGGCGGTCAAGGTCAGGATAAGATCATAGGACAGATATGCTCTGTACTTGCAGGTTACGTGTGGGATGAGACCAATCCGTTTGTAGTGAACAGAGAAAAGAATTTAGATACACTGTCTCGTTTTATTGAGACGATGAATAAGCCTGCTTAAGGCTAAAAACTTTACAGCTTGAGTCTTTCTATTAATAGTTGGGTACATATTCAAAATGATTCTGTAGCAAAGAACGGTGACGTGGTATCAGTTGAAAAAAACTTGGAGCCACAAGCACTCTATAAGTCGCAGTCTTATACTTACATGAAGTTCTTTAAAATGGACATACTCAGTAAGTGGGCTTGGCTTGGAGCAGAGCTGCTGCTAAGTGGTAAAGACAAACCGGCTTATGAAAATATAGACCCGACTAAAGTAGCTGTAGTATTAATGACATCTCACGGCTGTATAGATGTAGATAAGAAGTATAAAGCCAGTATGACAGAAATACCTAGCCCTGCATTGTTTGTATACACCTTGCCTAATATAATGCTGGGGGAGATATGCATCAGACATGATTTTAAAGGAGAGCAGCTTTGCTTAGTAAGTGAAAACTTTGATAGTGAACAAATAGAGTTCTGGGTGAATGACTTGCTAACGAAGAGAGGTATGGAGGCATGCCTTTGCGGATATGTAGATGCTTACAATGATCATAAAGATGTTATGCTGTATTGGGTAGACAAGTCGGAAGGGCAGTCTGCATTTACAACACAAGAATTAGATAACCTGTACAATCAATAACTGATGAAAGAACAGGCTTACATAGTGAATACGGGTATCATTACTGCGATAGGTAATAATACAGAAGAATGTTTGCAAGCGCTTCTGTCTGGTAAGACAGGAGTAGGTAAAGCAGAGTACTTAAAAACATATTGGCAGGAAGAGTTGCCAATTGCCGAAGTGAAGATGAGTAATACTCAACTCGCTGAACTAGCAGGAGTAAAAGCATCCTGGCCGAGAACAGCACTACTTAGTGCAATAGCAGTCAAAGAAGCGTTAGCTAAATATAGTATAGTACCCGAGTTTAAAACAGGTTTCTTCTCTGCTAACACTGTAGGTGGGATGGACCTTACAGAAAAGGTATACGGTGAACTCATACAAGATATTGATCAGGTAGATTGTAACGATATAAAGAATCACGAATGCGGTGCAATTACAGAATTAGTAGCAGAGCATTTCGGTATCAATGATTTTGTTACTACTATAAGTACTGCATGTTCTTCTTCTGCTAATAGCATTATGATGGCAGCGCAAATGATAGAAGCTGGCATGTTGGATGTTGCGATAGCAGGTGGTGCTGATAGTATGTCTAAGTTTACGCTTAATGGCTTCAATACATTGATGATACTTGATAAACAACCATGCCAGCCTTTTGATAATAATCGCAGAGGTTTAAATCTTGGGGAAGGGGCAGGTTATGTTTTGCTAATGAGTAAGAAGGCAATGGAGCAATGTGAGACCGAAGCTATATGTACCGTTAGTGGTTATGCCAATGCTAACGATGCATACCATCAGACAGCATCATCCCCTGATGGTACAGGTAACAAGCTGGCAATAGGTAATGCGATAAGGCAAGCAGGTTTATCTCCTGCTGATATAGATTATATCAATCTCCATGGTACAGGTACAGCTAATAATGATAGCTCGGAAGGTAAAGCTGTGCAAGCTGTGTTTGACAATAATGTTCCTGCTGCTTCTTCTACAAAAGGTTTTACAGGACATACTCTAGGTGCAGCGGGTGGTGTTGAGGCTGTATTCAGTACACTAGCTATTAGGGATGGTATTATTTACCCTAATCTCAGATGGAAAACACAAATGGAGGACATCAGTTGGAGTGTGATAAACGAACTTAAAAAAGGACAGGACATCAATCATGTATTGTCTAACTCTTTCGGGTTTGGGGGTAATTGTTCATCATTAGTTTTTTCAAAATGTTGATATGGAGTTGTATATAAACAGTGTGGGAATTATTAGTGGTGCAGGTAACAATGTAGACGGTAATACTTTGATTGAATCACCTAATTACAATACAACACATCTGCTGAGTGTAGAGCCTGATTACAAACCTCATATTCCTGTTATGCAATTGCGCCGAATGAGTAAAGCTGTGAGAATGGGCGTAGTAGCTGCGAAAGCAGCTATGCAAAGAGCGGGTAGAGAACAAGTAGATGCACTTTCTGTAGGTACAGCTTATGGATGCTTGCAGGATACAGAGCGTTTTTTAGACAAGATGGTAGAGCAGGAGGAGCAGATGTTGACACCTACGTCATTTATACAATCAACTCATAATACTGTTAGTGGTCAGATTGCACTATTAACGAAGTGTAATGGGCATAACCTCACATACGTTCATCGTGGCCACTCTTTTGAACATGCCATGATCAATGCACAGCTTTATCTAAATAATAATCCTGATGATTGCATATTGGTAGGAGGCATAGACGAACTAACAGACAATAGCTTGAAAGTATTACAAAGAGGTGAGGTGATAACTAACAACAATCTTACACCAACTGCTGTTGAGCATGCAAATAATATTGGTGCAGTAGGTGGTGAAGGTGCTGTGTTCTTTACAGTTACCTCTAAGCCACTGAGTAAGAAGTATATCAAGGTAACAGCTGTAGATGTATTTACTACTGGTGATGTAGATACAGCTATCAAGAAGACAAAACAGTTCACCTCAGGTAGCACCGACTCAGTTTTATTAGGTCAATCTGCTGACAAGAAAAGTGCTGCATATTATAATGCTGTGAAGGATAACTTAGATACTAGCTCTGTTTCCTTCTTCAAACATTTATGTGGAGAATATCCTGTAGGCAGCTCTTTTGCGCTAGGCATGCTATTGGAGACTGTTTCTGAAAGTCAGAAGTTATATCTGATAAATAACTTTGAAAACTACTATAGCAACTGGGAGCTAGAACTAGCCGTATAGTTCTAGATGTATATCCTGTTTGTCGTAGCCAAGATCCAATATTTTTTGTTTGGCTTCGTCTACCATGTCTCTCCATCCGCATAACATAAATTGTGCATTTGGTTTGTCCTGACATAGCCTTTCATAAATAGGGTGTACATAGCCTGTTCTGCCATACCATTTTTCTCTGGAGAGTGTAGGGTGGTATGTGAGCTTCTCCATCTGTTCTTCAAGTGCTTTTAGCTCTTTGTAATAAAGCAGATTGTCTTGAGTTCTGGTACCGAATATCAGGTGTATGTTATTATGAGGAATAAGGTTGCGCTTCACATGGTGCAGCATACTTCTGAAAGGAGCAACTCCTGTGCCTGTACAGATCATGAAAAGATTTTCTGGTAGCTCGTCTGGTAATACGAATACACCTTGCGGACCTCTCAACGTCAACTCATCACCTTCTTTTACCTCATTGAAAAGATAATCTGTACCAGAGCCACCTTCCAAGTCTACTATCACCAACTCTATAACATTGGTATTATTTGGTGTGGAAGCAATACTGTAGCTGCGCCATCTTTTGTTGCGCTTTTCATGTATGGGTAAATCCAACGTTACAAACTGTCCCGGCTTGAAATCGAACACCTCGGTTTCAGGCAATTCTATCCAGTAGCGACGAGTGCTAGGTGTCGCTTGTTCTATACGCTGAACTATTGCTTTCTGCCACTTTGGTATCATAACACAAAGTTAAGGAATAAATCTACGGCTGTGTTTTTAAATAGTAGCTTAATCGATTTCCTCTATAAGCTCTTTCTTAATTACAGGAAGTCCCGCAGTATCAATGTGTTTGAGCCATTGTTTGTAATTGTAACGTATCCACATCTTCAGTTCCAGCTCTGTTGCAGCTCTGGCATAGTCGTAAGACATAGGGTTGGCATTCATGAAATGACCTACGCTATCACCACTGAGT
Source organism: uncultured Flavipsychrobacter sp. (assembly GCA_964531655.1). Lineage (GTDB taxonomy): Bacteria > Bacteroidota > Bacteroidia > Chitinophagales > Chitinophagaceae > UBA5543. The sequence goes on along the minus strand of CAZHDM010000007.1, from coordinate 14,575 downwards.
CCGGTTTGCTCCATAACAAGTTCCGGCGTATAGCGAGAATCTATAAACCGCTCGTCTTCCCATTTATTAAAATTCTTTTTGAACTTGAATATTTGCTTACTCCTTTTATTAAACTTTTCTGCAACAAAGGAGAAAGGGCTGGTGAAGGGAGAGCTCTTTTGTCTGCTTAATGCGGGTGTATATGTTTTTTTTCTTGTTATAGAGTCTACCTGGTACTCCGTATAGTCAGGCATTATAATGAGTTCTTGCAAACGATATGTAGCAGGCTCTAACTCTATTTTAGTATTGTATACCCCTACGCTTATCGGCATCATATAATGTCTGGCCTTATAACCTATAAACGTAAATACCACTTTCTCTCCCGACTTTGCTTGTATGGTGAACTCTCCTCTTCTATTAGTATAAGTGACTTCTTCAGTAGCCAAGTTGATAACAGATACAGGATATAATGGCTCATTATTATACTTATCACTCACATTGCCCTTCAGCGTTTGTGCCTGGCTAATGGTGCTGCTTAGAATAAATAATATGAGTAGTAGCTGTTTCAATACGATCAATGTAAGACAAATGTATAATTAGAATGTTCGTGCTAATAGACGGATGGTGCTATTTTACAATACTTTAAGAACTATTTAAGGTTTCTTATGGATAAATAATTTCTAAGCGTTTATTTTGCTTTAAAATTAAGTGATATGTCTAGTCCAACATTTTATAAAAGATTACAGAGCGAATTACAGGAAATCGAAGAAGCGGGTCTGTACAAGAAAGAGCGTTTTATTGAGTCTGAGCAAGGTGCTGAGATAACGGTGAACGGTAAAAGAGTATTGAACTTTTGTGCTAATAATTACTTAGGTCTTTCTTCTCACCCTAAGGTGGTGGAAGCAGCGCATAAAACAATAGATAACCGTGGTTATGGTATGAGCTCAGTACGCTTTATATGTGGTACTCAGGATATCCATAAAGAGTTGGAGGAAAAGCTGTCAAAGTTTGTAGGTGCAGAGGATACTATTTTATATGTAGCATGCTTTGATGCAAACGGCGGTGTATTCGAGCCGTTATTGAATAATGAAGATGTTATTATATCTGACGAATTGAACCACGCATCTATAATTGATGGTGTGCGTTTGTGTAAATCTCACCGTGCCAGATATAAGCATAACGATATGGCTGATCTTGAAGAGCAGCTTAAAGCACATGCTGACAAGCGTACTCGTTTGATAGTTACAGATTCTGTATTCTCTATGGATGGTACTATTGCACAGCTTGATAAGATTTGTGACTTGGCAGATAAATATGACGCATTGGTAATGATAGATGAGAGTCACTCTTCTGGTTTTATGGGTAAGAATGGTAGAGGCGTACATGAGTTGTGCGGTGTGATGGATAGAATTGATATTATTACAAGCACTTTAGGTAAGGCGCTAGGTGGTGCATCTGGTGGTTTTACCAGTGGTAAAAAAGAGATCATAGATATGCTTCGCCAGCGTAGCCGCCCATATTTATTCTCAAATACAGTAGCTCCTTCTGTAGTAGGTGCAACAATAGCTGTGTTGGATATGTTGAACCAAACAACTGAGCTAAGAGATAAGCTGGAAGATAATACTACTTACTTCAGAGAGAAAATGACTGCAGCTGGTTTTGATATCAAGCCAGGTACACATCCGATAGTTCCTATTATGCTATATGATGCTGTACTGGCACAAAAAATGTCTGCAGCATTATTGGAAGAGGGTATTTATGTAATTGGTTTCTTCTATCCTGTTGTGCCTAAAGGTCAGGCTCGTATACGTGTCCAGATATCAGCGGGTCACTCACGTGAGCAACTGGATAAAGCGATAGCTGCGTTTACAAAAATTGGTAAAGAACTTGGTGCTGTAAAAGAAGCTACTACTTAGAATTTAAAGTTTATAACATTAACAAGGGCTGTCAATATTGACAGCCCTTTCTTTTTATGGTATACATAAAAAAACCGCCCTCAAAAGAGAGCGGTCAATAAACATAAGGAAAGAGAGATTCTTATTCAGCTAAAGAACTTTTGGCAGCTTCTCTTTTTCTTTTCAACCAAGCTTTAAGTCTGAAGCTTAACAACATCATTACCGGTACCAGTATCAATGTTAAGAAAGTTGCGAAAGCAAGACCATATATCATTGTCCATGCTAATGGTCCCCAGAAGGCCACGTTATCACCACCAAAGAATATGTGCGGATTCAGGTGAGTGAGTAGTGTTTCAAAGTCTATATTCAAACCTATACCCAGTGGTATAAGACCTAATATCGCAGCGGTTGCAGTAAGTACAACAGGTGTCATTCTGGTACGTCCTGCTTCAACTATAGCATCATATGGTTCCATACCTTCTTCCAGCATCAGATCCATAAACTCTACGAGGAGTATACCATTACGCACCACTATACCTGCAAGGGCTACTATACCGATACCGCTCATTACTATAGAGAAATCTGTACCGAATAGACCAACACCTAAGAACACTCCGAATATACTGAAGATGATCTCTGACATGATGATCACTGTTCTGCTCAATGAGTTGAACTGCATGATCAATAGTAAGAAGATAAGCCCCATTGAAATAAGCATCGCGTTTCCTAAGAAGCTCATAGTCTCAGCTTGCTCTTCTTGCTGACCACCCATAGATATACTGATACCCGGAGGTGCTTCAAAGTTGGCAACTTCATTTTTAACAGCCTGAACAACTTCATTCTCGTTGTATCCAGATAGTACGTTAGACTGTAATGATATGATACGCTTTAGGTCTTTACGTTTGATACCACCATAAGTCTCACTGTACTTAACATCAGCAAATGCACTGATAGGTACTTCACGTATCACACCACCCATTCCCATATCTCTGTATACTACAGGCATATTTCTAACAGCGTTAATATTTTCACGCTGATCTTTTTTCACTCTAAGTGTTATCGGATAATCATCATTATCATCGCGGAAGCGTGAGATCTCTTTACCAAACACTGCGGTACGAAGTGCTCCTACTATTTGTCCTGTCATGATGCCTTCATTATTCATGCGCTCTCTGTCCAGGTCAAATACTATCTCAGGTTTGTCGGCCTGGAAGTCGCTACGTAGCTCCTCCACTCCTGGTATCTGTTTCTTATCCAGATAAGAATTCAAGCGTTCTGATACTGCTATCAATGTATCCAGATTATCACCTGTAATGTCTACGACTATCGGTTTTGGCAGTGGCGGACCACCTTGTTCTTTATCTACTGTAACTACAGCACCCGGAACACCTTTTACTACTTCTCTTATTTTCTCCAGATACTTAGTAGTAGATACTCCATCACGTTTAGCATACTCTACAAACGCTACAGTAATACGTCCTTTGTTAGGGAAATTACCTACCTCTCCACTTGTCGGGTCAACAGCACCTACTGTTACGTTGGCTATCACAGATTTTACTATAGGGTTTGTTTTGCCTTCTTTGTAGTTGATGTCTAGTGCATTCACTACACGTTTCTCTAGTCTGCCAAGTACTTCATTGGTATATGCCTGATCAGTACCTACTGGCATGGTCAGGTATACATACACAAAGTTTGGTTCAGCACTTGGGAAGAATACTACTTTAGGAGGTCGCACAGCCATCACCACACCTGCAAGTATAAATATCAATACTGCAATACCCATTGTTTTGCCGGGGTGATTAAGTGAGCGTTTCAACCATTTAGTATACCACTCTTTAAATGCAGGCCATGTTTTAGTTTGGAATGCTTTTATCCATTTAGAGAATACATACTTTTCCAGTAAGATGAACAAGTATATTAATATTAGGAAGTTCCCGAAACCGATATTGCCAAATACATAGCATATAGCAGCTAATGCTAAGAACACTATCAATACAACTCTGTCACTTTTTCTCCATTTAGACCTTACTCTATTATGATCTTCAGGCTTCATGAAACTAACCGCGAATACAGGGTTGATGATGTATGCCACAAATAGTGATGCCAGCAAAGTTATAATCAGTGTTACCGGGAGGAAGAACATAAACTCTCCAATTACACCATTCCAGAATGCTAGTGGAATAAATGGCATTAGTGTTGTAATAGTACCTGTTAGTACGGGTAAGAATATTTCTCCTGTTGCAGCCTTGGCTGCTTTTACAATCGGTACCTTACCATTGTCAAATATCCTGTGTGTATTTTCTATCACAACAATCGCATCATCCACAACGATACCTACGGCGAGTAGGAATGAGAATAGTACGATCATGTTCAACGTAATGTCAAAGCCAGGCATGAATATGAATGCTATGGCACAAGACAATGGCATCGCCAATGCTACGAACAATGCGTTGGTAACACCCATGAAGAACATCAAAATGATAGTTACCAGTATGAAACCGATAATAATGGTATTGATCAACTCATGTAGTGTGTTACGTGTTTGCTCAGACTGGTCACCTGTGATAACTATGTTTAGGTCTGCAGGTAATGTTGTCTCCTGCATCTCGTCTAGCACTTCCTGTATCTTATCGGACGCTGCTATCAGGTTCTCACCTTTAGCTTTAATAATGTTCAGCGTTATTACATTACTACCATCAAGACGTGCATAACTCTCTTGCTCTTCAAAGTCATCTTTTACCTCTGCAAGGTCACGCAAGTATAAAGCTTTACCCTGCTGATTTTTTACGATCAGATTGCCGATCTCCTCTGCACTCTTAAACTCATTTCTGATGGTCAGGATACGTTTCTGATTATTCATAGAAACCTGACCGGGAGTAGAAGATATGTTCTCATATGCAACAGCATTCTCAATGTCGCCAAAGCTAAATCCTGATGCAGCCATTTTATACATGTCTACATTTATCTGGATCTCGCGTTCTAGCGCACCCACCATTTCAGCTTCCTTCACCTCATTCAGTTCCTCTATTCTATCTTGTATATCATCGGCATACCCTTTCAGTGTATTCAGGTCATAATCGCCGGATATATTCACGTATAATATCGGGAACTCAGAAAGATCAATATCATTCACCTCTGGTTCGTTCGGTAGGTTCTGAGGCAGGTCTGTACGTGCTTTGTCAACAGCGTCTTTTACGTTCCTTTTCGCTCTTGCTACCTCTACATCAGTATTGAACTCTACTATAACTACCGAGAAGTCCTGGAAGGAGTTACTGGTTACTTTCTTAACACCTGTAAGACCTTTTACCTCTTTCTCAATAGGTTTGGTAATGATGTTCTCCATGTTCTCAGGAGAAGTACCCGGATAGAAAGTTTGCACAATTATCTGCGGCATCTTTATCTCCGGAAATTGCTCCTTTGGCAAGTTGAAGTAGGTCATCAACCCTGCCAGCGTGATTATGATCGTGAGTATATATGTAGCTGTACGATTGTCTATCGCCCAGCTGGATGGTTTAAACTCTTTGAATTTATCTTTCATTAGTGTTGTTTTAGATAATGTTCTAAGTAATCTATTTTGCTATCTCTACAGCTCTTCCATTATCTACCTCTGTATACCCTTCAGTAATTACCTGGTCACCTGCGCTAAGTCCTTCAGTGATCTCAATGTTACCTTCAGACGTACGTCCTGTTTTTACTTCTACAGATTTAGCTTTGCCGTTCTCTACAACATAAACCATATCGCCTTCTGCAGTACTCTGCACAGCAGATATTGGCACTACGATTGCGCTAGGGTCGTTGTAGCTAAGTATCTTCATTTTACAAGACATATTCGGGCGGATATCTTTATTACTACCTAAGTATACCTCTACAGTAAAAGCTCTTGATATTTTATCTACAGAGCGAGATACATAGCTCAGCTTAGAAACTATCTCCTTACCTGTTTCGCCAAATGTTAGTATTACAGGGTCTCCTTGCTCTACTTTTCCTATGTAGTTCTCACCAAGAGATGTTTCTACTTTTAGTTTAGACATACTCACCACACGTATGCCATTCATGCCAGGGTTAGCCATGTCGCCAACTTTTATGTTAACCGCATCTACAGTGCCTGATATAGGAGATATAATGCGAGACATGTTTCTCTGGGCAACTAATGCTTCATACTGTTTTTGAGCACTCTCATAATTAGCCTTAGCTTGTAGCAACTGTATCTCTGAACCTATGTTCTGATCCCATAATTTAGATTGCTTTTCATACAGTTGTTTAGCTAGTGTAAGCTGTGCTTCCTGAGCTTTTATTTGTTGTTCTACAGCTGCCGCATCTAGAGAAGCCAGTACCTGACCTTTGCCTACACGCTGGCCCGGGCGCACATTAATGCTTTGTACCACACCAGGTGCCTGAGGAGTAGCTAAAACGTTCTCGTCGCCTGTTACAGAAGCTTGTACCTCTATGTAAGACTTGAAATCTGTAGGTGCTACCGTGGTAGTGCTAACAGGTATAGCAGTCATAGGGTTATTCTTTCTTACTACAGTCTCTAGCTGAGCTATTTTTTTATCTAGCTCCAAACGTTCTTTTTTCAGTTTAGCAAGTTCTTTTTGGGCTTGAGCTTCGTCTTTCTTCTCGCCGTCGCCACCACAAGATGCTAATGCTATAGTGGTAAGTAGTAATATTACTATTGAGCGTTTCATTTTATGTATGATTTTTGTAATTGTGTATGGTTATTAATATGATTATTTGAATTGTCCTAATGCATTTTGTAGATCAGCTCTGGCATTTATCACCTGTAGCATAGCATCAAAGTAATTGCTTTGCGCTTGTAACATATCAGTTTGAGACTGCGATACCTCCATACTACTGCCAACACCTGCATTATATTTTTTTCTTGATGTCTGCATCACTTCTTTAGCTAGATCAAAGTTTCTTCTTTGATTTTCCATCGTATATAATGCATTCTTTAGTGTAGTCTTAGATTGCTTAGTTTGAAGATCTATGTTGCGCTCCATATTATCCAGCTTATTCATAGACTGTTGTAGTGATATCTTCGCCTGCTTTACTCTATTACGTCTTTGTAACCCATCGAAAATTGGTACGTTTAGTTGAAGCCCAATAAGAGAATAGAAGATATACGGACTCTCAAATATATCGCTGAATGTGTTGGTCTGATATGTGTATGCAGCAGTGCCAAATGCAGCTAATGAAGGCAGCCCTGAAAGCTTATGTCTTTTTAAGTCATACTGGTTTACTTCCACCTGAGACTTGAGTAACATATAATCAGTTCTGTCAGTATAGCTCATTTGCTGCAAAAGCATGTCTTCTGCATCAGCAACATTTTCGTTTACAGATGTATCAGTAAGTATAATAGGTATGTCCAGATCAAGGCCTAATTGAAATTTAAGCATTTGCTTACTCACTGATATCATATTACCTACCTTGATACTGTCAGAAGCAAGGTTGTTTACTTGTACACTTATCCTATCCGCATCGATTTTTTCTCCCAGACCATTATCATAATACGCTTGTATCTCTTTACCGATAGTACGCATATAAGACATAGACTCTTTGAGTGTTTTATATTGCTTTTCAGCTACTACTAGCGCATAGTAGGCCTTTTGGATATTATACCTTACTTGCTCTTCTGTAAAACGCTCTTTACGTTCGAATAATTTAGTCAAAGCGCTTTTAGCTTGTAGTGCTACCATCACACTACCATCAAACAGCACTTGCGAAGCTGTAGCCGAAGCTGTTGCGCCATATTTAGGTGTAAATGGTACTGCAATAAAAGTTCCCGGAGGACCTCCTACAAATTCAGCAGGAACGAAGGACTGCACAGGGTTGAGGTAGTCGTTAAATTCACCTTTCGCACTTATTTGTGGTAAGGCAATACCTGTCACCTCTGCATTCACAGCATCTTGATTTTTAGAATCAAGTCGAGCATTTACTGTTTCTATGTTGTTTTTAACAGCTAGTCTCATAGCGTCATCAACACTTAGCAATAATGGCTCCTGCGTGTCTTGAGCTTGAGCTGCAAAAGGCAGCATTAGTGTAATTAGTAGTGTGTAATTGAGTATACGTCTCATAGTTTTGATACTTGCTTAAAGTATTTTTCTTTGTATTTCTGATATAGTTTTTCTCCTTTCGGGGTCATTATTCCGTACAGGAAGTGTTCACTTATTTCATGCCCTACAAACTGCAGGTCAATACGTTCATTGATGAGCAGGTTAGAGTGGTACATGATCAATGACAATTCCATTCTGTATCTGGCCATGAATTCCGCATCTATCTCCGGTCGATAAAGACCTTCTTCAATACCTCTTTCCAGATTTGCCTTTACATTCTGCACATCTTTCTCTAGCATGCTTTCTTTAAACTGCTTGAATGTTTGGGGGAAGAAGCGCTCTAGCTCCAGCATGGCCATTGGGTTCATTTGTCTGTTTATCTGATCAAATATTCCCATAATGCGCACCATGGCCTCAATAGCGTTCTCCGACTCACTCATCGATTCGCAGCAGTGCTCGGTTATCTTACCCTTATAAGCTCCTACAGCCTCGTTTACAACTTCATTCTTATTGGCAAAATGTTGATACAGAGTCTTTTTAGAAATACCTGCCCTGCGCGCAATATCATCCATTGTAATTGTCTTAAAGCCATATTGGCGAAACAACTCAATAGCAGCACTTAGTATTTTAGTTAATGGCTCCATATTATATATGGGCGCAAAACTATGGAAACGTTTTAGATAAAAATAGTTTCCTGAGTATATTTTATTCTTATAGGCTCTATTCAAAAATCAAATAAAGTATACTACTATTACTTCACTGTGATATTTTTCCGTTTCGCTGCTATTTCCACCAATATGAAGTTTTTATTACTTTAGGTTAAAATTTAGCATATGGGACTTTTTCAGGATTTTAAGAAGTTTGCCATCAAAGGCAATGTTATTGATCTGGCAGTAGCTGTAGTCATCGGTGGAGCCTTCGGGTTGATCGTTAAAGCGCTTGTTGCAGATATCATTATGCCTCTGGTGGGTATGATAGGCAATGGTGATAAGATCAGTGCTCGATTTATTGTCTTAAAGCCCGGAAAAGAAGGTGAGGTGTATCAATCTTTGGTGCAGGCACAAGAGGCTGGGGCTAACATTTTGGCTTATGGTCACTTCCTTCAGACCATAGTAGACTTCTTCCTGGTAGCCTTCAGTATTTTTATGGTTATCAGAATTTTCGAGAGAATGAAAAAGAAAGAAGAGGAGAAGCCGGCACCGCCACCAGCACCATCTTCCACAGATAAACTTCTGATGGAAATCAGAGATGAGCTGAAGAAATAATACATTCATAGCAACTTTTTGTGGTAGAAACGCAATTAATTACGCATTTTTGTAGCGTAGGTACAGTGTTATGGCTATAGGAAATATATATAAAGACCTGTTAGCTCGCAAGAAAATGGGCAAGAGTGGTTTTGCTGTATTGGTAGATCCTGATAAGGTGGCACCGGCAGATATGCAGTATATGGCAGAGCTGTGTAATGACGCAGGCGTAGATTATTTGTTAATGGGGGGTAGTCTGGTAGTAGACCACCAGCTAGAGGCTTGTGTGCAAAGGTTCAAGGCTGATAGCAATATTCCTGTATTATTATTCCCTGGTAGCCCTGCACAAGTTACTCCATATGCAGATGGTTTGCTTTATCTATCCTTAATATCCGGTCGTAATCCGGATTTACTTATAGGTCAGCATGTAGTATCAGCTCCCGCTGTTAAAGCTAGTGGACTTGAAGTAATATCTACAGGCTACATAGTAGTGGACGGAGGGGTACCTACCACAGTATCTTATATGAGCCATTCGGCACCTATACCTGCAAACAAGCCTGAAATAGCACTCTGTACCGCATGGGCAGGAGAGTTGCAGGGTAAACATATTATATACATGGACGCAGGTAGTGGGGCTAAAAATCCTATCTCTGAAGAAATGATAAAAAAAGTAAGCTCACATATAGAGATACCTATATTTGTGGGTGGTGGCATTAAAGACCCAGAGAAAGTATATGCCAATTGCAAAGCAGGAGCCAATATCATAGTAGTAGGAAATGCCATAGAACAAGACCCTCTTTTAATAAAAGATATGGTTCAGGCATCAAAAGAAGCAACAGTTGTTGCTAAATGATTTGGAAGCTATTAATTATTAATTTACCTTTGCGTTCCTTAAAAAATTACATTTAGCTCTAATAGGGTAAAAATATAATAGTATGAAACGTACATTTCAACCAAGTCGTCGCAGCCGCAAATCAGTTCATGGTTTTCGTAAACGTAAGTTGTCAGTGGGTGGTCGTAAAGTGTTAGCTGCACGCCGCAAAAAAGGACGTAAGAAGCTTACAGTTTCCAGCGAGCGCCGCTTAAAGTAATCTCAAAATTATTAGCCATTCGTAATACATTCAAAAAATACGAGCGGCTCAAACGAGAACAACATATTGATACGCTTTTCCAAAAAGGAAAAGCGTTTTCTGTTTTACCTATTAGGTTTATTTATCATGTTGTTCCAAAAGAAGCCGAACTGTCTCCTGCTAGGGTAGGTTTCTCTGTGCCTAAAAAGAAGTTCAGAAAGTCTGTAGATAGGCATAAAGTGCGCAGAATGATGGTTGAGGCCTGGCGTACTAACAAGAGCAGACTCTACGCTACTATACCTCAGGAAATGCAGCTACACATGTTTCTAGTATATGTTGGTAGGGAAATTCCTACCTTCGATGATCTGCAACGAGTAACACTTGATGCTGTAGAAAAGTTGTCGGATATTATTAGTACAGATGCGTAAAGTATTTTCCTACATATTTATAGGGCTGATACGCTTTTATCAAGGAGCTATTTCTCCCTTTTTAGGAGCTAAGTGTAGATATACGCCCAGCTGTTCTGCATATGGGGTAGAGGCAATTAAAAAGCACGGACCATTTAAAGGAGGGTGGTTGACCATAAAGAGAATATCATCATGTCATCCATGGGGTGGTAGCGGCTACGACCCGGTACCATAAAGACTTTTTACATAAACAGGGCGGAGTATATGCTCCGCCCTGTTACATTTTGGTATCATGAGCTACTGCTCATTTTTACTATTTGATCAATACAGGTCTTGCGAACTGCTCGTTACCACTAGTTAAGTGTAAGTAGTATATGCCAGGAGCAAGATCATTAGTACTTATTCTGTAAGTGTTGCTAATATTATCAAAGCTTTGAACTTTTTGTCCTAGGCTATTGATCAATGTACCGGTATATACTTTATCAGCAGGAGCTTCCACTAGAATATCCCCTGTTTCAACTATACTGCTTACCTGAGGTTCATTGTTTTTGATTCGACCAGGTTTGCCACCATCACTAGGGTCTGCTTCCATTTTCTCGCAATCGATATGAAGGTCAATATCTTGTGTGCGATCTAGGAAATCAAGAGCTGAAAGAAGTGTGTTTTGCGAAAATACTTCTACATCGTAGACTTCATACGGATGTTGGAATTCTGTTAGTGGAAGATCATCAGAATTACAATAGTCAATTATATTATCAAATGCTATGATGTTCCATCCATCTCCACTCTGATAGTTGATAGGACCTATGTAACCTACGTTATATATATCAGTAGTACCAAATCCTGAACTGATATCCAGAAGTCTACCTTCGTCATTCATCGGATCTGTATAATCATCACTGTACTGTCTGGAGTAAATCACATTACCATTGATATCCACTTTCATTACAGAAACAGTACCTGTTCTAAACTCTTTATAGTGTACTCCGAAGTTGTCCTCTCCATCATTAATGATATCTATTTCTCCAAGCTGAGTGTATTCGGGTGCAGAGTATGCGCCTGACCACATGTCATAAAGTTTAGACCAAGCTACAGCACCTGTAGTCGGGTTAACCTTAGTTAGCCACAATCCCACTGAATCAGGGTTTGATCCTGTACAAGATATTGTGATAGTTGTGTCTGGAAACTCAATGCAAAATCCTGCCATGATAATATCTCCATCATCACATAACGCAATGGAGTTACCTGTCTCATGCTGGTTGTTTTGGCTACTGCCGTTCACGTACACAGGAGAAGTATTACCTAACCCCATTTGACTAAAGATGTTACCATTTTCATCAAAAGTTAGTAAAGTTGCGTCGCCATCTAAATATGGAAATGTCCAGTTAATAAAGTTGTTTACACTACCAACAGTAGCATACAAGTCCGGATCAGACTGAATTTGTATAACATGATTTAGTTGATTGTACATATCAGGCCAGTTGTCAGGATGACCAACATATTTGTTGTCTTCCACTTGTTGACGCCAGGTAACATTACCAGCAGCATCCATACGCATGATCTCACCGGCCCATTTTGTTATACCATATTGATAGTTGTTGTTATCCTCACTTCTACCAACTGCTATAGAACCAGCTAGATTGCTATTACATACAACACTCTCTAAAACATGTACATCCGGATATTTCATGAACCACATGAATCCACCTGAGTTACGGTCTGCGCTGAACATGAAACCTCCATCATCTATACCTTCGTGTATGTAACGACCAACTACAATTATCTGGTCATCAAAGAAGTTGATGTCTTTTGGTAAGAGTGTCATGTTCTGATCTGCAGAGCCTGTCATGAAATCCATGCAGTCGTATCTATATGTATTGATGATGTTGAAGTCGGGGTCAACTTCACTGATTAGTAAGGCCCAGTGCTGATCACGTATAGTTTGTGCTAAATAATAAATAGAGTTGCCATCATCTTTATGAATAGCGTCGTTTCTCATTTTCTCGCCCATTATCTGGTAACGGCTTAAATGATCTGTCTGAAAAGTTTGTGCTTGGGTACTGTGGGTAATGATAAGAAGCACTGGCAACAACAAAAGTTGCTTCAAGTTTGATGTTAGAGAAAAAAGTGATTTTTTCATGATACTGTGTTTTGTTTTTAAAGTGATAATAGAAATTCGTTAAACATGGATTGCATAGTCACCAGGAGAGTGACTCTTTAAATAAGAGTAGATTTTCATGATCTTTATATTTATGGTTTAAGAAATTGTTTTCACGAGCAGTAAATGTCAGCTTTAGAAGTAAGCCTAACAGAGTATTACTGTATGCTGCTGATATTGTTGAAATGTTTTCATGTAAAAGTTTTATGGTTATCTGATAAGTTATTTCGGTAGTATCCTGCTAGTGTAATGATGAGAAATACATAGCAAATGATATCGAATCTCGGGTATAAGTTTCATGACGTATTGGTTAGGTGTAAACTAAAGCTAGAAAAAAAAATCAAAAAAAACTAAACCTATAGTTAATAAATTCCTGATAAAACAAACAAGTTATTGCCAATCAAAACTTTAGCTGTCAAAATTTTTTTTCAAAAAAACGATTACACAAAAGAGTAAAACTTGTAACAAGTTTTTATAGCGAAGTGTGATACGCTTATGAAATTAGATGCTCAGCTTTATGGTTAAATACTGAATTTTACTACTCGAATATTTACTTTTGGTACTATTATGATCTATTCGTTCAAAGGTTTTATACCTGTTGTACATCCGTCTGCTTTTATACATCCGCAGGCTGCTGTAACAGGTAATGTTATTATCGGCAAAGATGTGTATATCGGTCCAGGAGCCGCGCTCCGTGGCGACTGGGGAGGCATTGTGGTAGAAGATGGTTGCAATGTGCAAGAGAATTGTACGGTTCACATGTTCCCTGGCGTAACGGTTACATTGAAAGAGGCAGCACACATTGGTCATGGTGCTATCATACACGGTGCTACTATAGGTAAGAATGTACTCGTGGGTATGAACTCAGTCATTATGGACGAGGTAGAGATAGGAGATGAGAGTATTATCGGTGCGCTATCTTTTATTAATGCTAACACTAAAATACCACCACGCTCACTGGTAGTAGGAAACCCCGGAAAGGTGATAAAACAGGTAAGCGATGATATGATTGCATGGAAGACAAAAGGTACAATGTTGTATCAGTCTTTACCTAAAGATTGCTACGACTCTTTGGAGCAATGTGAGCCTTTGAGAGAAATACCCGATGACAGACCAACTCAAGAGTCATTATATGATACTTGGAATCAGATAAAAAATAGCTGATAAAAATAAAGGGTCGCTGTTGCGACCCTTTACAAAGTTTTGTTAGTTATTGAACTATTTTTCTTCAGAGTTCACCAACTCATTTACAAACTTAGCCACTGCTGCTATACGAGCATGGTTAAGTGCATAGTGGATAAACTTACCATCACGCTCCGTGATCACGATGTTCGCACGACGCAAAATAGCCAAATGTTGAGAAGCAACAGATTGTTCTAAACGCAACTTAACGTAAATGTCAGTAACATTCATGCGTCTGTTTTCTTCTAATAATTTAATGATCTGCTGACGCAATTTGTGATTAATTGCCCTCAAGGTCATTGCTGCATTCTTCACCGCCATGTAATCCAGCTGAATTTGTTCATTCGAACCCTCATCCTTACGAATAACCAGCGTGTTGGCTGACATAGTCGTTTCCATTTACATTAAATATTTACAAATTGTCTACTAACAGAAATCTAATCATATTGAAATATCCAGCGAGGGGTCGCATGCTTGCAGAGATCGGAATTGAGATTTCAACATTAAAGTTTAGAACCATTGTAAATACTTGGTCCTGAGAAAGATCTTTTCATCTTTTACAGCATGGCTTTAGCACACTGTATGGT
>CAZHDM010000006.1:0-203224 GCA_964531655.1 uncultured Flavipsychrobacter sp. | reverse complement strand
TTATTATATATATTAATTTATGGAACCTGTAATTCAGATTAAAAACCTATCTAAGCAGTATGGAGATAAGGTCGCGTTAAATAATGTAAACTTAGACGTTTACCCTGGACAGATAATTGGATACATAGGTCCAAATGGTGCTGGAAAATCTACAACAGTAAAAATACTGGCTGGAATAATTCAAGATTATGAGGGTGAAGTGAGCATAGCAGGAACAAATATCTCTAATGATATCATAGAGGTTAAGAAGAAAATCGGCTATATACCTGAATTAACAGAGCTCTATGACCTATTAACTCCTAGGGAATATCTAACCTTTGTTGGTAAACTGTTTCATTTATCCGACAATATCATTGAGTCACGGTCTACAAGAATGCTTGACTCGTTTGGTATGCTGGAAAACATCGATAACAGGATGGATGGCTTTTCAAAAGGTATGAGGCAGAAAGTCCTGATAACTTCAGGCCTTTTAAATAACCCTGATATCGTCATTTTAGATGAACCTTTATCAGGTTTGGATGCCAATGCTGTAATAATGGTTAAGGAGTTATTACAAGTATTAAAAGCTGAAGGTAAAACAATATTCTATTGTTCTCATATGATGGATGTTGTAGAGAAAGTGTCAGATCGAATAGTATTAATTGATAAAGGAACTGTGATAGCAGATGGTACTATAGAAGAATTGAGAAAGGATAGTACAGATTCATTAGAAAAGATATTTTCTAAGTTGACATCCATAGATGATATATCAGAACGTGCAGGCAGTTTTGCTTCAGCATTTAGAGATAATGATCAAAATATAAATTCTGGCCATGAATAAGTTGTTGCTGAAGTTAGTAATGCTTCCATCTGGTTTATGGCAACGTATGGGAGCAGATAAGGATCAGTTAAGAGCAATCTTACATGCCAAGCTCTTAATGGATGACCGTAAGCCTTTATCCTTTGGGGCTAACAAAGGAATGGAAAGAAAACGCAAGAAAAAGAAGGATAGAAAGAACACTTCTTTACTTACCATGCTGTTGTCTTTCTTTATGGGAATGATATATGTCTTTCCAATATTGATGTGTTTATCAAACACAGTCATTGGTCTGGCATTCTTCTACACCATGTTCATTTTCTTTTTCACATTTACTCTTATAACAGACTTTGCAAATGTACTTGTAGATACAAAGGATAAACTGATATTGTTCCCGAGACCCATAAATGATCGAACGATCATGATGTCACGGCTACTGTATATTGCAATTTACCTCTTCAGGCTTGCTATACCTATGTCTATACCTGCATGGATAGTATTTGGTATTATCAAGGGTTGGGTAGGTGCATTGTTTTTTCCTTTTCCTGTTTTATTACTTGTTTTTATAGTACTGTTTGTAGTGTGTGGGTTATATATACTCATGCTTAGGGTGTCCAAACCAGGTAAGTTTAAAGAAGTACTTAATTATTTTCAGATTGGATTTTCTGTTGTGTTTTTTGCGACTTATATGTTGTCGTCTAGAATGATAGATCCGAAAGCTATTGAGAATATAGACATTGAAGCTTTTGATGTATTTAAATATATTCCAACATACTGGATCGCTACCAGCTGGTCTTGGATAGACTCTACGGCTACAATACTACCTGGAACGAAATGGTTAAGCATATTTGCAATATTATTTCCAATAGTAAGCTTGTGGCTTACAGTGAAATATTTAGCGCCGCAATTTATAAAGAGTTTAGTATCATCTGAGAATACAGAAGTTGTTGTAGAGGCTCCTAAAAGAAGAGTAAAAGAGCAAAAAAATGAACAACAGTTTTATAAGCTCGCCAATTTGCTAAATAAAAGTGACATAGGAAAAGCCGGGTTTATTATGACATGGTTGCAAACCAATAGAAGCAGAACTTTTAAAATGCGGGTGCTGCCTACATTTGCCTATGTGCCTGTATATTTCTTTTACATTTTATTGAATAACAATAAACCCTTTGCAGAAGTATGGAGTGGGCTACCTGATTCGAAAAGTTATATAGCTCTATTGTATATGACAACCTTTGTGATCATGCAAGGGTTGGCTTACATCACCATGTCAGATCAGTATAAAGCTGCATGGGTATATTACTCTGCTCCAATAGAAAAACCAGGGGAAGTAATGCTAGGTGCTTTTAAGGCAATGTGGGTGAAATACTTTTTGCCATTCATGCTTGTAATAGGTGCGTTCACTATTTACGTATGGGGAGCTGAAAAGTTGTTGGACATAGTGCTTGCAACAGTTAATATAACCTTCTTTACCGTTGCGCAAATGTATTTTAGCTACAGAATATTACCTTTCTCGATGAAAGAGCAAGTAAAGGATAGCGGAGTGAAAGTCATCATTAGAGTACTATTAACTTTCTTAATTATAGGTGTGTTATGGGCAGCCCACTACTTGGCCGATTTAGTAGATGTACTATGGTGGCTAAAGCTAATATTCTTGGCTCTAACTGCTATTCTGCT
The DNA here is from genome assembly GCA_964531655.1 of uncultured Flavipsychrobacter sp. Classification (GTDB taxonomy): domain Bacteria; phylum Bacteroidota; class Bacteroidia; order Chitinophagales; family Chitinophagaceae; genus UBA5543. The sequence continues at coordinate 200,754 of CAZHDM010000006.1, read as the reverse complement.
GTGGATGTTCTATGATAGTTTGCGTAATACGCCTTGGAATAAGTTGAAAACAGTTGAAGATTAATTATACTTACACATCATAAGCAATATATAATTAAATGATTAGAAAATATCTAACACTAGCATTAGTATGCACGGCAGCAATCTCTTGCAATAGCAATAATGAAAAAGTGAAAGAGGAAGTTGAACGACCTAAAGATTTACATACTCAGTCTAACGCTGATAAGGTTGATGTAAGTCACCTGTATTTAGACATAAATGTAAGTTTTGAAAACAAGAAAATAGCTGGTAGCGCAACTTGGGATATTGATAACACTACTAATAAAGAAGATGTACTTAAGTTGGATACTTATGACCTAACTATTGATAGTGTTACTGTAGATGGTGTGACGGCCGAATATAAGCTTGGTGAATTTGTAGAGCATTTAGGAAATGCATTGAGTATACCAATAGAAGAAAATACAAAACAAGTTACTGTTTATTATAAGTCGGGAGATAATGCGACTGCACTTCAATGGATGGAACCACAACAAACACTAAGCAAAAAGTATCCATTCCTGTATACTCAATCTGAAGCTATTTATGCACGCTCTTGGATACCTGTACCTGATGGCCCGGGTATACGTTATACTTATGATGCGAGAGTAAAAGTACCTACAGATCTAATAGCATTAATGAGTGCAACAAACCCTCAGCAAAAAAATGATAGCGGTGTGTATCATTTTAAGATGGATCAACCTGTACCTGCTTACTTAATGGCACTAGCTGTTGGTGATGTTGCGTTTAAGCCGATTGACGAACGTGTAGGTGTATATGCTGATCCGATGTTATTAGACAAAGCATATAGTGAGTTTGAAGAAGTAGGAGGTATGGTGCATACAGCTGAGAGTTTATATGGTAAGTACCGTTGGGGGCGTTATGATATCCTGGTGCTTCCATCAGGATTCCCACTTGGAGGCATGGAGAACCCACGATTAACATTTGCTACACCAACTATTATCTCCGGTGACCGTTCATTAGTAAATCTTATTGCTCATGAGTTGGCGCATAGCTGGAGTGGTAATTTGGTAACGAATGCTACCTGGAATGACTTTTGGTTGAATGAAGGTTTTACAGTTTACTTCGAGAGAAGGCTTACTGAAAAGATGACTGATAAAAGCTACGCAGATATGCTTTGGGAGTTAGGTTATCAAGACCTGGAAGCTACAGTTGCAGAAATGGAGGAAGAGAATAACATGAAAGATTCTCACCTGAAAATAGAGCTTAAAGATCGTGACCCGGATGATGGTCTTACAGATATTGCCTACGAAAAAGGTGCATTGTTTTTAAAGCTTATTGAGAATAATGTCGGTAGAGAAAAAATGGATGAATTCCTGAATAAATATTTTGATGAACATGCTTTCCAAACTATAACTACAGAAGAGTTTGTTGCGTATTTAGAAGAGCACCTGATAAAGGGTGATAAAGAATTAGCAGAGAAGATAAATGTAGATGCATGGGTATATGGTCCTGGTATTCCTGAAAATGCACCTAGAGCAGATATGGATCGCTTTAATGAAGTGGACAATGCGAGAGAGAAATTCTTAAGCGGTACTCCTGCTAGTGAACTAAATACTGCTGATTGGACTACTCATGAGTGGTTGCATTTTCTTCGTAAGATGCCAAAGCCATTAGCGCAAGATCAAATGGAAGCACTTGATAACGCATACAACTTCACAGAAAGCAACAATAGTGAGATCGCTAACCTATGGTATATAATGGCTGTTGCTGCTGACTATGAAAATGCATATCCTGCTACAGAGAAGTTTCTTATAAATGTCGGTAGACGCAAGTTCCTTACTCCGCTATATAGAGAGATGATGGAAACTGGTAAAGAGCAAATGGCTAAAGATATTTACAGCAAGAGTAGAAGTAATTATCATCCATTAGCACAAACTACTTTGGACGAATTGATACTAGGTACTTAATTGAGAAAGCCCTACCTGTATTCCGGGTTAGGGTTTTCTGTATCAGCTTCATCCCATTCTTTTCTTTGATTACCATGAGCAGGTATGCTCTCATTGTCTTTTAGTAGACGTGCCATGTGCATCATGTTCCAAACGAGGAAAGTTGTATTCCTGTTAGTGAAGTCATTCTCAGGTCCATGAGAACCTTTATCCAGATACGATGGTCCAGGTCCAGCCTCTCCGATCCATCCTGCATCGGCTTGAGGTGGGATGGTATAACCTAAGTGCTGTAGTGAGTATAAGATGTTCATACCGCAGTGTTTGATGCCATCTTCATTACCTGTAATAATACAACCCCCAACACGACCATAATAAGCATATTGCCCTTCTTCATTTAACTTGCCTGAGTAGCCGTATAATCTTTCAATAGTCATGCTAGCAACGGATGATTTTTCTCCTAGCCATATAGGTGTGCCAATAATAAGAATATCTGCATCCATTACCTTCTTTTGGATAGATGGCCATTCATCATTATTCCACCCATGTTCTGTCATATCAGGATATACGCCAAAAGCTATATTATGATCTACAGGTCTTATGATCTCAGTAGACACTTCATTTGCTTCAAATATAGCCTGAGCATATTTTATTAAGCCTTCCGTGTGAGACGTTTCAGGACTTTTCTTAAGTGTACAGTTTAAGAACAAAGCTTTAAGGTCAGAAAAGTCGTAAGGGTTTTCTTTATTCCATTTCTGTTGTAATTCGTTAAACGCTATACTCATGATCGATAGTTTTTACTGTTGAACACAGTAACAAGTCAACCTTACTATTGTTTGCAAGGTTGACCTTTATGTTGAGAATTACAGTTTGTAGTTTTCTGCCTCTGCCAGGTTACTTTGGATGGTCTTAATGTTCTTGAAGTAATAAGTTTGGTATACAGCTACAAGTATGAATACGTAAGCTACTGTAGCTACGCCTACACTTGGTAGCAGCCTGCTAATATCTTCTAAGGCATTGATGTTGTGCACTACTTTGAACATGACAACACAAGCTGACCCTATCAGCAGTGGACCGAGTAAGATGAATACTATTTGAAAACGTTTTATCTCTAGCTTAAGCTTTTCTGTTTTTACCATCAGGTCACTAACTGGAGTATTTCCTAAGTCAATACTCTTTATTGCATTGATATTTCTTTTTGCAAAGTATACTGTTGCTGCCAGTGCGACCATAAGAAACAAATAACAGGCTATGATACCGATGGATGTCCCCAGATATGGTATTACAAAAAGCATAGCAATAAATATTGCGATACTGCTGTAGTAGTTAGAGTATTCTGCAATAGAAATAGTATTTATCGGTTTTGCAGATTTATCTTTTAATAAATAGTTGATCATTTTATCGTTGATCACTTTTTGTTGACTAAGGACATCGTCCATTTTTTGCCATAGTTGTTTCATATCTTCTAGTTCCATTTTGTTATCGTTTAAATGCTTACATAAGGTTGTGCCTCTTTCTTCAACCTATCTTTTATTCTGTTAAGCTTTGTTCCTACATTACTTGAGCTTATGCCTATTATCTCAGCTATTTCCTTGTAACTTTTATCTTCCAGGTAAAGTAGTATCAGTGCTTTATCCAGCTTAGGTAAAGCCGAGATAAGTTGTTGTAGTAGTTTGTATTGCTCTTGTTCTATCTCATTCAGGTAAGCTGTCGGGTGTTTAATGATCAACTCTGTAAAGGTGATATCAGGCTGTCTACTACGCTTTCGCTGGTAGTTGATTGCCGTATTTAATGCTACTCTGTAAAGCCATGTACTCACTTTCGACCTTCCTTCAAACTTGTGGTACGCTAACCATGCTTGTAAGATGATCTCTTGAAAGAGGTCTTTGCCTGATTCTGCTTCATCTGTATAGATGTTGACGACCTTATATACCAACTTTTCATGTTGTTTTATAATAGTCAGAAATTCTTCTTGTATAGCCTTGTCGACCTTCATTGTCAGTGTTACATATACATTAGTAGCAGAATCGTGTGCTTTGTCACACCTCAGCTCAAAAAATATAAAACAACGTCAGTATAAATAATGAATAATAATAACTATTTTAATTATCCATTATTCTGATCTATGATTGATAGCGAATCTTTTCATTTAGTTGCCAACCGCAGAAATTTCATTACAGCAGGAGCATTAGCTACTACAGGGTTAGTAATAGCTTCCTGTAAAAAAGAGAAGAAGAGTAAAATAGCTACTGATAAAAGAATAGACATAGGCACAGGAGACATAGGAGTGCTTAACTATGCTTTATGCATAGAGCAAGTGCAAACTGAACTCTATAGACTGATAAATGAGAATCCTTATGTTGGAATGACTCCAGATGAACGTGATAGTTTTATTGCGATCTATGAGCATGATTACGCACACAATGCTTTTTTTAATGCAGTACTGAGAGAGTCTACAGTAGGGGAGGTTACGGTATATTTAGGTGATGTGACTTTTTCTGACCGAACCAGTGTGTTGACTCATGCGATTAAACTAAAAAATTTATGTATTGCTGCGCTTAACCATGCTGCTCAAATCATAAATAGTGGTTTGAATATAGAAGCACTGGTAAATGTAGTTTCGGTTGAGGCCAGACATGCAGCATACCTGACAGATCTAATGTATCCGGGACAATATCTTTCTGGAGATGCACGCGCTAGTTACGGTATGGAAAAGAGTCTGCCTATAGAGTTGGTGCTGCTGGAGCTGAATAAGTACATACCTAAGGCGGTAAATGGAGATGTCTTACAAACCTTAAAAACAGCATAATGAAACTAGGTAATATAATTGATGCTATAGAGGGTTTAGGCAATAACGGTCAGGATAAAGCTGATAGACGTGGCTTGTTGAGGTCTTGGTCAAAAGCTGGTCTGTTATTAGCTACGAGTATGGCTATTACAAGTAAAGCACATGCTGAAGAAGATAAGGTGCGAATAAGCGATGCTATGAATGTTATTCTCGATATGGCACACCTTATATCAGAGTACTACAGCGCAGCACTACGAACCGAGGGGCTGATACCTACAGGAAAGCAAAGACAAACCTTTCTGGCTATGTATGCTGATATTACAGGTCATATCAGTTACATGAAAGACCAAATTGTAGCTATGGGTGGTAAGCCTGTTGATGTAAAAGGCTATGACTTCTCTGGTGGTCAGGGCACAGAAGCAGGGCCATTTGAAAACTCCTTAAGTGACTATAATATCTTTCTTGAACTGGCACAATTAATGGAAGACATAGCAACAGGTTCCTTTAAATCTCAAGTTGGAAACTTTACAACAAGTAGAGCAGTGGTTGAGAGTGCATTTAATATGCATTCTATTAATGCGAGACATGCAGCACACATAAGAAGTCTGCGTAAAGCGCTAGGTGTGGATGTAGAGCCTTGGATAACTATGTATAATGGTGTTTCAGACCTTGAAATAGACAACGAAGTATATCATAGAGAGAGCACAGCTATACAGCTAGATTTTACCATTACTGAAATAACTAAAGGGAAAGTTTCTGCAAATAGATCTAGAGAGGCATTTGATGATGAGTTTAATACGGGCGAGGTCATCGCCTTTATTAGAAAGTTCGTTATCGTATAATAGCTTTTACGTTTTCTTTTAACACTGGCAATACATCTTCTTCAAACCACGGGTTTTTCGAGAGCCAAAATCTATTTCTAGGTGATGGATGTGGCAAAGGAAAATATTGGGGTAAGTATTCTTTATAACTTTTAACTGTTTCGGTTAGGTTGTCTTTTACTTCATTTAGGTAATATCGCTGTGCATATTGCCCTATTAGTAGTGTGAGCTTAACGTTGGTCATGCTTTTCATAAGCTTATCATGCCACAAAGGAGCACATTCAGGTCTTGGTGGTAGGTCTCCTGATCTTCCTTTGCCAGGATAACAGAACCCCATAGGTACAATGGCAAATATGTCCGTATTGTAAAATAATGTAGAATCTACATCTAGCCAACGGCGTAATTGATTTCCACTTGCGTCATCCCAGGGAATCCCACTTTTATGAACCTTAGTGCCGGGTGCTTGCCCTATGATCACAATTTTTGAAGAAATGCTCGCTTGCAGTACGGGGTTGGGGCCAAGTGGTAAATGAGCCTGGCACTCTTTACAATTACGGATAGTTTTTAGCAGCTGTTGCATTAATCCTTACTAAAGTAGGACAATTAAACCTTTTATAAATGTATATGTTACACGTGAACTTTATCATGAGAAAACCGATATGGTTTTTCTCTCGTAACTAAAGTTCAGAAAAATCATTTTTCACCAAATTGAATAGATCTATGAAGAAATCAACGAATGAGACAGGTGTTGCAGAACAACAAAGCGGCTCATACTCTCGCAGAAAATTTCTGATGTATACAGGTGCTATAGCCGGTACAGGCTTATTGCTGGATGCATGTAGAAAGGAACAACAAAGCTCAACTGTGCCGAATGACCCTAATAATCCGGGGCCTGACGCTGTAAACTTAGGTAGCGGAGACTTTGGAATATTAAACTATGCATATGCATTAGAGCAACTGGAAGCGGCTTTTTACACACAAGTAGCACTTACTCCATATAGTGGGATCACACCAGACGAGATGCAGCTGTTAGGAGACATAAGAGACCATGAAATAGCTCATAGAGAGTTTTTTAAAAATGCATTAGGTAGTAATGCGATCACCTCATTGTCAGTTGATTTCAGTACAGTGGACTTTAGTAGTCGTGAGTCTGTATTAGGTACAGCTAAAGTTTTTGAAGATTTGGGTGTTTCGGCATACAATGGTGCAGGCAAACTGATAGAGTCTCCAGATTACTTACTATTAGCTGGCAAAATAGTTTCAGTTGAAGCAAGGCATGCAGGGTATATCAGAGACTTGTTACAGAACGGTTCGTTTGCTGACAGTACCGTAGTTGATATGAATGGACTGGATACAAGTAGAACACCGAATGAGGTGCTTACTGCTGCAGCTCCCTTTATCAAAAATAACATTGACGCTAGTAATCTGCCAACGTCATAATTTATCATCACTCAAAAACTGAATCCAATGAATTTTCAAAATATATTAACTAACCTCTCAGAAACAGATCCGGAGATATTTGAAAGAACTAGCGAGCGACGCTCGGTTATTAAAAACTGGTCGAAAGGGATAGCGTTAACGGCTCTTCCTCTAGCTCTTGGCTCGCTTTTCAAAAAGGCATATGGTAAAAACACAGGTCTTATTACTGATACGTTGAATTTTGCGTTAACATTGGAGTACCTGGAAGCTGAATTTTATCAAACAGCCTTGAACTCGTCAGGTTTGATACCTTCAGGAGCACCAACTGGCGCTATTCAAACTATTTACGATCACGAGGCAGCACACGTTACATTCTTGCAGCAGGTAATCACTGCAGCAGGTGAAACGCCTGTCGCTAAACCAACATTTGACTTTTCTGGAGGTAATGGTAGTGGTTCAGGTCCATTCCTGACTGCATTCTCTGATTATGACTTATTTCTGGCCGTAGCTCAAACGTTTGAAGATACTGGTGTTAGAGCTTATAAAGGTCAGGCTGCTAACTTGATAACTGATAATGTTGCACTTGAGGCAGCCTTGAACATACATAGTGTAGAAGCAAGACACGCGTCTCATATTCGTAGTATGAGAAAGGCCAGGGGAGCTTCGGTAAAACCATGGATCACTTTAAATCAAAGTGGTATTAGCAATAGTGCTGTACAGCCTAGCTACGATGGTGAGGAAATAACTAGCCAGGCAGGTATTGAAATAACGAATATTAACGGGGAAAACATTAGTAACGCTACAGCAAGTGAGTCATTTGATGAGCCATTGACTACACAGCAGGTTTTAGCTATCGTAGATCCGTTCATTGTTTAGAAAACCAAATAGAAAAACCTTTCGTATATGATCATACATATGTATGCTCCGTATGTAAGGGTAATAGATAAGGGTAAACGAGTATAGTAGTGTAGTAAGCTAAAAGCAGGGTTGCATTTATTGTAATCCTGCTTTTTTATTATTTTTCATGTATATGGTAAAAGGATTACAAGTTTTACGTAAAGTAGCTATCGCTTTATTTATACTCACGATCGGTGGTGGGCTATTAGACTTTTTCTCAGAAAGTACAAGCTTCCCTGATGTATATACACTCATTCCGCTCTGCATATTAATTATTGTATTGCTTGTTATGCTGGTAATGTGGATATTTGATACAATGATTCACAAGCAATAATATGATAGTACAACACGAAGGAGACGACAAGAAAGCACGTTTCTATATTGAGGATGAACAGTCGAAGCGCATTGCACTAATGGAATATGTGTATGCAGGTACAGATAAATTTATTATAGAGCATACAGAGGTTGATCCTAGTTATGAAGGTAAAGGATTAGGCAAGTTACTTGTAGAAGCATCAGTACACTTTGCCAGAGAGAAAGGACTGAAAGTTATACCTCTATGTCCTTATGCGAAGAGGGTATTTGATAAAACAGAGGAATACAGCGACGTTTTATTTCATAGATAGTTCATGGCAATAAAAAAGCACATCTGTTAAGATGTGCTAGCAAATAAATCTTATAGTATATTAATCATTAACTACTTTTACATTTACTGCGTTGAGTCCTTTCTTGCCATCTTGCACTTCATACTGAACTTTATCGTTCTCGTAGATGTCACATGTCAAACCAGACACGTGTACGAAGATGTCTTTCCCGCCATCGGCAGGCTTAATGAATCCGAACCCTTTTGATTCATTAAAGAATTTTACTGTTCCTTCTTGCATTTAAAAAAAATTAATTACAGCAAAGCTACTTTTAATATTTCAGTATAGCTAATATTTTTTTATTACCTGTGTTATTTCAATAATAAATCAGACTGGATGCTAAAATTAGTAGCTAATAAGCTCCCTCATTTTATCTGCAACCTTATCTGTATTTGGCAGCATTTCAGCCTCTAAGCCCATATTCATAGGCACAGCAGGCAGGTTGAGCGCACCCATTGTAGCTACAGGAGCATCCAAACTCTGGAAGCAGTTTTGGGCTATTCGTCCTGCAAGAGCCTCACAGAATGAGTTGTTTAGCTGCTCTTCTGTTAAAACAAGGCACTTTCCATGTCTGCGTACAGCTTCATAGATCAATTCTTCATCCAGTGGGAATATCGTGCGTAGGTCTATTATCTCAACCTGGTCGTCAAATCGTGCTGCTGCATTTTTAGCCCAATGTACGCCCATGCCATAGGTAATAACACACATGCTTTCACCAAGGTCAATAGCTTCATCAGAAGCCTTTGTCACGATACGACCTTTACCGAAAGGCACTACATAGTCCTTGTCTGGTTCAACGGTCATTGCATCCTGCGTACCTGGCACCTTACTCCAATACAGACCTTTGTGTTCCAGCATTACAACCGGGTTAGGGTCAAGGTATGCTGCTTTCATAAGACCTTTCATGTCTGCGGCATTACTAGGATAAGCTATCTTGATACCTTTTATAGTTGCTAGTGTACTTTCTACACTTCCGCTATGGTATGGACCGCCACCGCCATAAGCACCTATAGGTACACGTATGACAGATGATACAGGGAACTTGCCACAACTCAAGTAACAGCTTTTACTGATCTCTGTTACAAGTTGGTTCAGACCAGGGTATATATAATCAGCAAACTGAACTTCTACAATTGGTTTTAAACCAACAGCACTCATACCTACAGTACTACCGATAATATATGCTTCTTGTATAGCAGTGTTGAATACACGCTCATCACCAAACTTTTGGGCAAGAGTAGCCGCCTCTCTAAACACACCTCCAATACGTCCACCAACATCCTGACCATAGAATAAAGCCTCAGGGTATTCGCGCATGATCTCTTCTACAGCATGTAATGCTGCATCTACCATCACCACTTTTTCACCACCTTGTGGGTGACGAACACCTTTTTCTTCTGTAACAGGAGTTTCAGCAAATACATGATGACTAACACTTGCCGGATCCGGGTCTGCGGCATTTACAGCAGCATCAAATTCTTTTTCAACAAAAGCTCTTTCTTCATTCTCAATACTTTGCAGTTGATCTTCTGAGATACCTTTATTTGCTAATATCTTTCTTAGTTTAGGCCCTGGATCATCAATAGCATGTTTTGCCAGATCCTCTTCAGGTCTATACCATTCTCTGCGTACACCGCTGGTGTGGTGCCCTAAAAGCGGTACTTTAGCATGTACTAATATAGGTCTGCGCTCTTTTCTTACCCAGTCAATGGTATATTCCATTGTTCTGTAAGAGTCGCTAAAGTCGCTACCGTTCACTCTCACACGCTCCATTCCTTTGAAGCCTGCTGCAAACTCATAGGCATCCATTGTTCTGGCCTCATCGCTGGATACTGATATACCCCAATCATTATCTTGTACCAAGTATATGATTGGTAACTGGTGCAACACAGCAAATTGGAATGCTTCACTCACTTCACCCTCTGTAACACTACCATCACCTAAAGAACAAACAACTACCGGAGGAGTATCATAATTGATCAGTTTTTGTTGCTCTATATATTTGAACCCCTGAGCTACACCTGTAGTAGGGATAGCTTGCATGCCTGTAGCACTGCTTTGATGTATTATTTTAGGGAAGTTATCTCTACGGATGTTAGGGTGGTTATAATATGCTCGTCCACCGGTGAAGGGGTCGTCACCTTTTGCCAGTAGCTGCAACATCAGCTCATATGGACGATAGCCCATACCTAGCATGATACTTTCATCTCTATAGTATGGACTTACATAGTCTCCTGGTTGTAATAGAAACCCTGTTGCCAACTGAATGGCTTCATGACCTCTGGAAGTACTATGTACATATTTACATATTTGCCTGTTCTCTTCGTATATATCTGCCATCGCTTTTGCGGTCATCATCAACCGATAAGCTTTTAGCAGAAGATCGTTCGATAGCTTTTCTGTTTTTTTGTCCATATTATTCAATGCGCAAAAGTAAGTTCTAATCAGCAAAAAACAGGATATACATGTTAAAAACAATATATCTGTTGGGAAATAAATGCCAGATTTTCAAGTTATACACAATATGATGCTATATAATGTTGATTTTTATGGTCGTTCGTTTTCTTTAGTGCTTAGAACGTCTATTTTTGTTTGCTAAATGCCCAAATATGCAATCATTCGATTTTAAGAAATTCTTACCTCACTTACTCCTGATTTTAGGTTTTATAGTATTAGCAGCGTTGTATAGCTATCCGCAGTTGGATGGGATGGAGCTGAAGCAAGGTGATAATGTGTCATGGAAAGCCATGTCTAAAGAGGCAAGAGACTGGCATGAGAAAACAGGTGAGAATACACTGTGGAGTAACTCTATGTTCGGCGGTATGCCAACATTTACATACTACGTACCTGAAGGAAACAACTACATATATCCAATACAGCAAGGTATTATGGGAGTATTGGGTAAGCCTACAGGCTTTCTCTTCTTAGCTATGTTAGGCTTTTACATTCTAATGTCTGTAATGGGCGTTAATAGATGGTTGGCAGCTGCAGGTGCAATAGCCTATGCCTTCTCTACTTATAATGTTACCCTGATAGAGGCTGGTCATGAAACTAAAATGTGGGCATTAGCATATTTTCCCATCGTTCTTGGTGGTCTGATGTTATTATACAAAGGTAAATATTGGGTAGGGTTGCCTGTTTTAGGTATATCAATGTCCTTGTTGATGACTACAGCGCACTATCAGATTATGTACTATGCCATAATAGTAATAATAGGTATGGTGATTACCTATTTTATTATTGCTCTTCGTGAAGGGCAACTCAAGACTTTTTTAGTTGCTTCTGCATTGGCTTTAGTAGGTGCGTCAGTTGGTATAGGTACAGGTATGCAGGGGTTCTTAAGTACTTATGAGTATAACAAAACCACTATGAGAGGGGGTGAAAGTGAGCTAACATTAAATCACGATCAAAATAAAAAGTCTGGCGGGCTTGATAAAGATTATGCATTTGACTGGAGCAATGAGTTAGGCGAAAGCTTTACCGTACTGGTACCTATGCTGTATGGAAGTTCAAGCTCGGAAGGTTATGATGTTAAACCAGAAACTTATGACGTGCTTACCGGCATGGGAATACAAGGTAATAACCTTCTGGCTATAGGAAGATACTTACCAACATATTGGGGTACTCAGCCATTTACAGGAGGTCCTTTTTATTTTGGAGCTATTATATGTTTCCTGTTTGTCTTAGGTGTAATTGTAATACGTAGTCCTCATAAATGGTGGATAATTGCAGTATGTGTACTTGCTTTTATAATGTCTTGGGGTGAACATTTCCCTTCGGTCAACTATTTCCTATTCGATACCTTACCAGGGCTGAACAAGTTTAGAATACCCAATATGATCTTGGTGTTACCACAACTTCTATTTCCTGTATTAGGTATTTGGGCACTAAATGATATACTGGAAAGTAAGTGGAGCAAAGAAGAGGTGTGGAAACATGTGAAGTTGGCAGGTATTATCACTGGAGGTTTATGTTTATTGATTGGTATTGCAGGTAGTGCATTATTCTCGTTCCAGGCCCCTATTGATGGGTCTGCCTTGAAACAGTTGACAAACTTTTTTCAGAATGAAGAAGCAGCGAAGAGAGCGATTAATGCAATTAGAGAAGATCGAATATCAATGGCAATGTCTTCAGCATTTACTTCAGCATTTTTCATAGCATTGATTGTAGCCGTGCTATGGGCATACGCAAAAGGGCATATCAAAGCCCAATATGTTGCCTTTGCAGTGATCATACTAGTTTCAATAGATTTGATAAGAGTAGATACTAAATATCTGAATGAAGAGAATTTCGTTTATGAAGAAGAGTATAACTATGAGTTTGAACCAAGACCGGTAGATCAGCAAATATTACAAGATCCTGATCCTTACTACAGAGTCTTAGACTTATCTAAGAACACATATAATGATGCAATACAGTCTTATCACCACAAAACGATAGGTGGGTATAGTCCTGCAAAAATGGAGGCATATCAGGATATGATAGATATACACATGAGTAGCAGCTTTAATGCAGAGGTGCTGAATATGCTGAATACTAAGTATATCATTTCTCCACAAGGTCAGAATGGACAGCCAGTAGCTATACCTAATCCTGATGCAAATGGTAATGCTTGGTTTGTTAGTAAAATAAAGTGGGCAGAAACTGCTGATGAGGAGATGTTAAGCCTTAATGCAAGAAGCCTTGGTGATACTACTCAGGTGCCAAATGCTTTTGATGCAAGCGAAGAAGCTGTATTAAGAACCTCTTATAAAGACGAGCTGAGTGGTTTTAACTACGGAAAAGATAGCGCTGCTTATGTGAAGCTTGATCAGTATGGATTGAATAATATTAGCTATGTGTCTAAGAATAGCAAAGATGGCTTAGCTGTATTTTCTGATATGTATTATCCATATGGTTGGACAGCATACATAGACGGGAATGAAACTCCGATACTTAAGGCGAACTATTTACTACGTGCCTTAAAAGTACCGGCAGGTGAACATAAAATAGAGTTCAAGTTCAGACCGAAGAGTTTTTACACAGGAGATAATATAGCGATGGTGAGTAGTATTCTACTTATCCTTATGGCTGTTGGGTCTATTGGTATGGCATATAAAAAAAGTAAGGACGCTTAATACATATATGAGTGAAAGTTCTACAAATATCGTCCGTAAGCTATTTGGTATGCGCAAAGAGTATAGTACAAGCTTCTACTTTACGGACTTTATTTTTAGAAAACTCCTTCGTCATAACAGTGGGGTAAAGTATCCAGTGCATTTTACAAGCACTATACATAATGCAGATAAGCTTACTGTTGGTAAAGAAACGTTTCCCGGTGATTCTCCCAATGTATATATCAATGCACAGAACGGAATTATTGTAGGTGATTATACAAATCTTGGTCCTAATGTTGGATTAATATCTGCTAATCATGATACTATTAATAACAGTGTAGCTACTGATGCTCCACCTATTACAATAGGTAAATTCTGTTGGATGGGAATGAATGCTGTCGTGTTGCCGGGTGTAACTCTTGGCAATTTTACAATAGTTGGTGCAGGTGCGGTAGTAACCAAGAGTTTCCCTGAGGGGTATTGCATAATTGGAGGTAACCCAGCAAAAGTTATTCGTGAACTAAACAAGACAGATTGCGATGCTTTCGCCGCAACCAAAGGGTAGAGATACTCTGGTGGGTAATTCACTACTGATATTTCTTATCAGGTTCTTTCCTGTGCTTGCAAATGTATTGGTCGTGATAGCGTTCTCAAGATTACTGCCTCAAAATGTATATGGTAGTTATCAGAACTTTTGGGTGCAACTATACATCTTAGGAGCTATAGCTACAGTTGGGTTGCCCGCATTTATACTAACGTATAAGCCTGATCTGCTTAGAGCCTTATCCCAAAAACTAAAGCCGACACAGTATCTGTTTGTAATACTCTGGATAATTGTTACAGGAAGTGTTTTTGCATGGTTACGGTTAGAGAATGCATCTTTACTGTTCTATGTGTCTCTAGGTCTTTTTTGTACACAAGCATTTAATGCAATTAGTGAGTCTCTATTAATAGCATTTAGGAAGTTCGGATTATTATTTGCTGTCAACGTAGTATATACCATGGCTTTTGCATGGTGTCATTATTTGGTACTAAAACAAGAGTTTACACTACAAACATTATTTAATTATTTACTGCTTATAGGAGTTGTGCGATTATTAATACTGGGTATATCAGGCTATCGTCAGCTAACTCAAAAGGTAGTGATAAATGATAACGAGTACAACCTTTCTGATGTTAGGTCATTATGGATGCATATAGGCTTTTACGATGTACTACAGAAGGTTTTTACATGGATCGATAAGTTTGCTATCTCTTTACTCTTCACAGCAAGTGTGTCGGCTGTGTACTTTAATGCTACTTATGATATTCCGTTTTTGCCACTACTATTAGGCGCTGTATCTGGTAGTGCGTTAATGCAGCTTGCCAGTCATATAAAGAAGGGTGATAACGATGGTGCAATTTATATAGCTAATCAAACCGCAAGAATACTATCATCTCTAGTATTCCCCTTGTTTTTATTTCTTTTCATATTTAGAGAGGAGTTGTTTACAGTAGTTTTGACGAATAAATATATCGAGTCTGTACCCATATTTGCAGTTACTGTTTTTATAGTGCCTCTGCGTGCATATAACTTCACTACAATATTACAGAACAGGCACAGGGGCAGAATTATTAATACAGGTGCCATTATGGATATGATGATTGCTTTGGCGTTAATGTATCCGTTATATCAATGGCTAGGTTTATTAGGTATAGCCATGAGCTTTGTCATAAGTAGCTATCTGCAAGGTGGCTACTATCTCTATCATACTGCTAGAGTACTTAATACTACCGTGAGTAGTATATTGCCGATAAAGAACTGGTCACTAAAGTTGATTGTATTTAGTATACTCTTCGCTTTCGTGCATTATCTGTCAACGCCATTATTTAGCAAAACAATTGTATTAGCTTTAGGTGTATTATTATTAGTAATCTCGGCGGCAGTTACTTTGTATATCGAGTTGAAAACAACATCCAAAACCAATGGCTAATCAATTCACGAAACTTAGAAATAGGTTCGTAGAGAACACAGGCTTTAGCAATAACAGCAAGGCTGAAGGTGGTCGTTTGTCTAAAAAGGATGGTGATATTAATGTCCGTAAAACAGGCTTGCCATTTTGGGAGAGGTATAGCCTGTTTCATATATTGATAAGAATGCCTAGCTGGAAGTTTTTACTGACAGTATTCCTGTTTTATGCATTTATAAATGTCATTTTTGCATTGCTATATGTATTGCTCGGAGTTGAAAACTTAAAGGGTGTGAGTGTAGAAGCTGATAGTATGATCAGTGGTTTTAGTCAGGCATTTTTCTTTAGTTCTCAAACGCTTACTACTGTAGGCTATGGTCATATTAGTCCCTTAGGCCTGGCTACTAATATTACGGCTGCATTAGAGTCTTTTGTTGGTATTCTATCGTTTGCTATGGTAACAGGTTTGCTATACGGACGTTTTTCTTTACCTCGTGCTTATATAAAGTTTAGCGAAAATTTGTTGGTCACTCCGCATAAAGGTCATAATGCATTGATGATACGCATAGCTACTTACAAGAACAATCATATAACAGATGTGGAAGCGCAATGTACTATGGCTATGCACATTAAAGAAAATGGAAAAGAATTGACGCGCTTTTTCAGGATGAAACTGGAAATAGATAAGATCAGTTCCATGGCACTTAGCTGGACGATAGTACACCTTATTGATGAAGATAGTCCGCTTAATGATATGGATTATGATGACTTCATCAATGCAGATGTAGAGATACTCTATCAGCTAAAGGGCTTTGATGATAACTTCTCCAATATCGTACAGCAAAGAACATCTTATACCGTAGAAGAGATTGTTTTTGGTGCCAAATTCTCACCTATGTTTCATCGTTCTGATGATGGTACTACAACCGTGCTGGAACTGGATAAAATCAATGCTTACGAACATGTTGCCGCCGAAGCTGTTAAGTAAGTATCATTTATTCAGTAAATTTGCACTATTATGATAGAAACAATGAGTTTATCTGAGAAGACACAAAGTTTAATAGACAAGGAAAATAAGTATGGAGCGCACAACTATCATCCGCTCCCGGTAATGCTTTCGAAAGGAGAAGGTGTTTTTGTATGGGATGTAGATGGTAAACGTTATTATGATTTTCTTGCTGGTTATTCGGCATTGAATCAGGGTCATCGCCATCCAAAAGTGATGAAAGCTTTTATGGATCAGGCAAATACATTGACCTTAACATCGAGAGCATTTTACTCTGATGCCTTAGGTGAGTTCTCTGAGTATATTACCAAGTATTTTGGTTACGATAAAGTACTTCCAATGAATACAGGGGCTGAGGCTGTAGAGACTGCTCTTAAGTTGGCTCGTCGTTGGGGATACTATAAAAAAGGTATCGATGAGAATAAGGCTAAGATCATAGTTTGTGATGGTAACTTCCACGGACGTACCATCAACATCATATCATTCAGTAACGACCCTGAATCAAACAAAGATTTCGGTCCTTATACTCCTGGGTATGAGATCATACCATACAACGATCTTAGTGCTTTAGAAAAAGCATTAAAAGATGAAGAAGTTGCAGCTTTCTTAGTAGAGCCTATACAAGGTGAAGCTGGGGTAGTAGTGCCTGACGAAGGTTACCTGAGCAAAGCTTATGACATGTGTAAAGAAGCTAATGTTCTTTTCATAGCTGATGAGATACAGTCTGGTCTTGCACGTTCTGGTAAAATGCTTGCTTGTGATCATGATAATGTACATGCTGATATCTTGATATTAGGTAAGGCTCTTTCTGCCGGTGTAATGCCAGTATCTGCAGTTTTAGCTGATGATGAGGTGATGCTAACGATCAAGCCGGGTGAGCACGGTTCTACATACGGTGGTAATCCACTGGGTTGTAAAGTAGCAATAGCCGCTCTTGAAGTATTGAAGGAAGAGAAAATGGCTGAAAAGTCGGAAGAGTTGGGAGAATACTTAAGAGAAAAACTAAGAGGTTTGAATAATCCACTTATCGAGCTGGTACGTGGTAGAGGTTTGATGAATGCTATAGTTATCAAGCATGAGAACAAAGAAGCTGCATGGGATATCTGTGTTAAAATGATGGAGAATGGTATGTTAGCTAAGCCAACACATGGAGATAAGATCAGATTTACTCCACCATTGGTAATAACAAAAGAACAGCTTGACGAGTGTGTTGATATCATCGGCCGTAGCTTGAAAGCTTTTGCTTAATGAATGAAGAGTATAAGTATTACCATCTGTCAGATACACTTATTGATGTTTTGGTAGGTGCTTCAGATGGAATAATAATACCTTTTATAGTGATAGCAGGTTTAGTAGGTGTAAACTTTACTAATCCTGCTATTGCATTTATAGGCACAGGTTCTGCTATTGCTGGAGGCATTGTTATGTTCTTTAGTGCATATAGTGCTGGCAGGGAGCAAATAAAAGAGACTGGAAAGCTGTCTGCAAAAGAGCAAAAGATACTCGGTCATATAGGTGTTGATGACGATGTTAAGCTGCAGATAGAAGGTGAGGTAGCAAAAGAAAAAACATTGTTTACCGAGTATGCTGAAAGCTACGAGCTGAAACAACCCACAAATGCAAAAAAAGTGATACTCATCAGTGCCGCTACTATTGGTATATCATATATAGCTAGTGGACTAATTCCAACCTTACCATTTAGGTTCATGGATGACATGCAACCTGCAATGATAACATCATCTGCTATAACCACATTTCTTTTATTTTCTTTAGGCTTTTTCAGGGCTAAGGTGACGGGCAGAAGTAGTTGGCAAGGAGCTTTAAGATTGACTTTTATGGGAGTAGCTGGCGCATGGGCTGCCTACTATATTGCGGGACTCTTTTTGTAACTGTCAAATATTTCTGTAAGACTATCGCTAGGGTATTCTATCTGTTCCAAATAAAGCCCATGACCGGGCACACTAAAATCTGCTTTAGTACAGTCTTTTGCTTCAATGATATCTCTGAATTCATCAATAGAAACCTTCCCTTTAGCAACCATAAGCTGAGTGCCTACCATAGCTCTCACCATTCCTCTTAAGAAGCGGTTGCCCTTTACTACATAGTGTAATTCATTATTCTGCTTTTCCCAATATGATTCCATAATATCACAAATGAATGTATAGCTCTGAGTATTCCTTTTTGAGAAAGTTTCAAAGTTGGTATACTCCTTCAGTATAGCTGCAGACTGATTCAGTAGACTCTTGTCAATGGTATATGGCAGGTAGTAAGCTCTATTATATTTGAAGGGATCTTTGTCTTGGTATATCCTGTACCTGTATTGTCTGCTTATAGCTGCAAACCTGCAGTTCAATTTAGGATCATTAGCCTTGAAAAGTTTATTCAACGCGATTGATGATGGTAATATGGAGTTTATCCTATAAATAAAGTTGTTAGGTAACTCTTGCTCAGTATCAAAATGGTAGTAGCTACACAATGCGTGCACCCCTTCGTCTGTTCTGCTTGATCCATAGGTCTCAATATCTTCTCTTAGTATGGTACTGAGAGATTGGTTGAGTGTTAGTTGAACAGTAGGTATATCGCCCTGTATCTGAGAGCCATGAAAAGCAGCCCCGTCGTATGCTATTTCCAGAAAATATCTTGCCATCAATTACGTGCAATATTACTCAATTCATCGCTCTATTCCTTTTTACCCGCTTTTCTATCTGCCAACCGATGATGCCGAATGATATTGCTAGTATCAGGAAGAATATTCCCTTGTTGGTAGTGTTCCAGAAAAATTCAAAGTATCTACTGTACAAGTTCAGCAGAATAAATATGATACCAAAATCACGAGTAATGTCATCCTCATATTTTATGCCGAGTAGTAATGCCCCAACAGAAAATACAGCAAGCACTACCGAATATCCTATTACTTGTACCTGTCTCACTTTTAGCCATTCATTGTATTGGCCATAATTTCCAAATACAGACACTCCCCATAAGGCCGTAAAGAATATCAGTAGCCCGAATACATATGTTTGTCTCGAAGCGTACTGCAGTGGTCTGATCTTTGTTTGTATGTAACTAAATGCTAGTATTAGCAGCCCGAAAACTGTGAACCTGAAAGGGTAGTTCATACCTAGGAATTTATTGTTCAGGTCGTTTAGGGAGTGACTAAATGTTCCATACCATCCCATTATAGCTAGTATTGTTCCTATCCATAGTGCATAAGAGCGTAGTATGATACTTAACGTTAATAGTACCAAGAAATTGGCAAATAAAAAGCTTGTATACTCATCTCCAAAGCCTATGTCCTTGCAATAATAAGTTACAGCACATATGGAGGTAAGCGCACCCAGTACTGTGTACACTTCAAACACCATAGCGTTTATTCTGGACCTCCGTTTGAGCAGATACCCAAACCATAATATTGATATTATAGTACAGCTTATAGCAATGATAAGGTTACTTACATCAAAGTATCTCTTTATTTGCTCGAGTAGCTTATCATCTATAAATATGGCACCAAAAGCCAATAGAGTAGAGGCAATAGCAATTAAAAAGAAGTATTTAGCTATTTGTCCTCCTGCCTTTTGCTGAGTAATGGTAGATTTTAGTTCATTTACTTTTTCACTGGACAGGTTACCGTCTTTTTCCCAAGTATTAAGGGTCTCTTCAATAAGAAGCTTGTCTTTTTTGTTGAGTTCCATAAGTGTAGTAGGAGATAGTCTTACAAATATTGCGCCATTTGTATACAATATAGGTATAAAAAGAAAGTAGCCCTTGGGCCCGAAGGCCCTCAAGCTACTGTACAAACTTTTTGTTGGTGTATATTACTGGTCTCTTTTGTGCACTTTTCCTGAGCCACTAATGTTTACATCCATACTGCCTGGGTTTCCATAGTAGTATACGTCACCGGAACCACTAATATTAACGCCTAGGTAAGAGTCTGCTCTTACGTATATATCGCCAGATCCAGAGATGTCAACATGTGCGTTATGACACTGAATGTTTTTAGCGGCAATGTTACCTGAGCCATTTACGTCAAGACGAATGGTATTAATGACACTGTTTGCGAGTACCATGCTGCCGGATCCGCTGATCTTTCCTTTTAGCTCATCCAGCTCAAACTTTGCACCCATTGTTATATCTCCAGATCCGCTAATATTCAAACCATCAACATATGGAGTATAAACGTCAACTATTATATTATCATTCTTCACATTCCAGTATCTGTCATTGTATTGTAGTATCAGTCGGTCTCCTTTTACTTTAGTCTCAAACTGTGGTAGTAGGTTGTTATAACCTGAAACTACAACGTAATAATCGTCACTTTTATTGACTCTGACAGTAGTGCTTCCGTTCAGCTCTACTTTGCTAAAGTCTCCAATATAACGCGTTTCAGAACCTTCAGGGCCACTACCTTTCAATGCTCTTTTATGACAAGAGGTAACTGTTAGTGCTAGGACGCAAATTGCGATTACGGACAAATAAGCTTTCATAATTATTGTTTTATTATCAGTTTTTGATGTTCGATAATAAGACTACTACCAAAGGGCTTACCCCTATGCTTTTTCAAAAAAAAATAGAAAACTATGTAACAAGTCATATTTGGGTTGGCATTAGTTTATTAATTTAACCGCATGGAAAAGAAACAGAGGCCTCCGGTTTATTACAGTGAATATCTTCAGCTGGATAAAATTCTTGAAGCGCAACTGCCTGAAAGTGAAAAAGAAGGCATCAAAGCAGATGATGAGATGATGTTCATTATCATTCATCAGACCTATGAGCTATGGTTCAAACAAATACTGCATGAGCTGAATATCGTAAGGAGAATATTCAAGCAGGATAACATCCAGAATAACTCTCCTGACTTATATAATTGTGTGCACAGGCTACAAAGGGTCAGCACTATCATGAATATTGCAGTAGAGCAAATGTCTATCATGGAGACGATGACTCCGTTAGACTTTTTAGAGTTTAGAGATTTATTAAGACCTGCTTCTGGCTTCCAGAGTATACAGTTCAAAATGATCGAGGCAACTCTAGGTCTGCATTATAAAGATCGTTTTGGGCAGAATTATTATATCTCTCAGTTGAATGAAAAGGATATAGAGCGTGTGAAAAAAGCGGAGGAAGAAGAGTCTCTATTGGTGCTTATCAACAACTGGCTGGAGCGCATGCCTTTTCTTAAAGAAAAATACGAATGGGAAGACGGGTGGTTCTGGACCACTTATAGGAACACCTACGATCGTAGCTTGCTGGAAGTAGAGAAAAATAACCTCAAAACTTTTGATAGCTTATTCATAGATGAAGAAAACTATTCAAAGGATAGAGCATTAAGCATGGATGCTAATAGAAGCGCATTGTTCATAATGATGTACAGAGACTATCCTATGTTGCATATGCCTTATGAAGTAATTAATGCATTATTAGAGATAGATGAAATGCTTTCTTTATGGAGACACAGGCATATACATATGGTGCGCCGTACTATAGGTAAGCGTGTAGGTACAGGTGGTAGTACAGGTTCGGAGTATCTGCAAAAAGCTGCTGATAGTCATATCATATTTAAAGAGTTGGCAGAGCTTACATCATTCTTAGTGTCTAGGCAGGTACTGCCTAAAATGCCGGATGCGCTTTCAGAAAGAATGGGGTATAAACAATAGTTCATGTCCTTAGCTATTGAAATACAAAAGCTGGTAAAGCAATATCCAGCTGCACCTGAGCCTGCATTGAATGAATTGTCTTACTCTGTAAGAGAGTATACGATTACAGGACTGCTAGGTCCTAATGGTGCAGGTAAGACTACTTGTATCAGTGTTATCTGTGGTTTGATAGCGCCTGATAGCGGTAGCGTAACCGTATTAGGCGAAGATGTAACTTCTGATATACAATCTATTCGGAAACGTATTGGTGTAGTGCCTCAACGTATAGCATTATTCCCAAACTTAACTGCAAGAGAGAACTTTAGCTACATAGGCAGGTTATATGGTATATCCGAGTCCGATATAAAAGATAGAAGCCAACAGTTATTGGTAAGGCTAGGCTTAGAAAAACATGCCGACAAGAGAGTAAGACGCTATAGTGGCGGAATGAAAAGAAGAGCAAATATCATAGCCTCATTATTACATGCGCCACAACTATTGATACTAGATGAGCCTACAGCGGGAGTTGATGTACAGTCAAGAGCATTGATCTTAGAGTTTCTAAAAGATTATCATAGTCAGGGGCATACTATTCTGTATACATCTCACTTATTAGAAGAGGCAGAAAGGTTGTGCGAAGAAGTAGTAATAGTAGATGAAGGTAAACATATAGTTAGTGGTAGCCCGAAGGAGTTAATTGCACAAAACGCATCTTGTAATAATCTGGAAGATGTATTCTTACATTATACAGGTCATACAGTTAGAGACTAATCGAATTTATGAGAAAAATATTAGCAACAATACTAAAAGAGTGGACACTCACCCGTCGCGATGTGGCTGGTATCATGTTGCTATTCCTAATGCCATCTATGCTCATTATAGTAATGGCGATGATACAGGATGCTCCATTTAAAGACTATCAGGAGCTCAAGTTTGACTTACTGGTTGCTGATCACGATAATGGTAAGTTGGCAAGGATTATTACAAAGGGGCTAAAAGAGGGAAAGTCTTTCAATGTGATCGATAGTGTTGATGGTGCACCACTTACAGAAAAGCAATTGAAAACTTTACTGGAAGATGGTACTTACAAGGTTGGTATTGTCATACCTAAAGGAGCCACGGCAGAGATGGTTAACGCTGCAAACATAGTAGCTAATAATATCTCTAAAAAAATAGGCTTAGGTACGTTGCCGAGCAGAGAAGTAAGAGACGGTAAACACATCAGAATGTATTTTGATCCCGTGTCAAAACCTACATTCAGGATGTCTGTAACTTTCGCTTTGGATAAATACATTACGCTATCCAGCAGTAGTATGTTGGTAGACAGGTTGGATAAAATGGGTAGCAGTGCAGGTGATACTTCTACATTGCCTAAGCAAGACTTTGAGCAGCTATTTAAGGGCATTGGTATAAAAGAAACAAGCCTAAGCGAAGAGGTGAAGCACAGTAAGTATATGAACTCTGTACAGCACAACGTGCCTGCTTGGGCTATTTTCGGTATGTTCTTTATTGTTATCCCTATTTGTAGCCACCTTATCAGAGAGCGTGAAGAGGGTAGTGCGTTGCGTATTTTATTGATACCAAATGCAAGAAGGTCTGTAGCATTGGGTAAGATCTGTTTTTACACAATCATATGTACGCTGCAGTTTGTAGCAATGTTTTGTGTGGGGTTGTGGGTATTGCCTATGCTTGATCTACCATCACTATATCTTGGTGTAAATGCATTTCTATTGATACCTATGGCAGTATCTATTGCTTTCGCTGCTACTTCTTATGGATACTTCATTGGTACGGTTTTCAAAACCTCTAATCAGGCAATGCCGTTCGGTGCCATATCTGTTGTTATTCTTTCTGCATTAGGTGGTATATGGGTACCTATTGATGTACTATCTCCCATGCTACAAAATGTAGCGAAAGTATCGCCACTGTTTTGGGCCCTTGATGGCATCAATAACATCACATTGCGCAATGGCAGTTTCAATGATGTGGCTGTGAATATTGGAGTACTCTTAGCATTTAGTACTGTACTGTGGGTGATCAGCACATGGAAAAATAAGAATAGATATCATTCTATGTAGCAGATTTCTTCAATACGAAAGTTAGGTTTGCCGTTACCTTCGCATTATCATGTACCTCAACACTCATGCCATGTTTTGCAGCAAAGTTCTCTATTAAGGTTCTGCTAATAAAATGCAGCTCGTTCTGAGTTTTATTGAACTTAAATATTCGGGTAGAGAACACCTCTGTCATTTTCGTGCCTTTTATCCTGTCTTGTAATTCAGATATACCATCCCTGATGATGATACAGCCATTAGGGTTAAGTACTCTGGCACATTCTTCCAGTAAATTCTCTTGTTGCTGTGGGAGTAAGTAATGCAATACATCACTTATGATCATACCATCACAAGTTTGCAACTCAAGTTGGGTAAGATCTCCTTGCTTAAAATTGATATGATCGTCTTTTAAGAAGTTATTTTGTGCTGTTTCTATTTTATCGTCATCGTAGTCAATACCTATGAAATTACGCTCAGGAGCTGCCCAATGTAGCATGTACGTCATAAAGCCATAACCACATCCCAGATCATAAAATATTCCTTCTTTTGGTAAGAGTTTATGAAACTCTTCATAATAGTTCTCCAGCTTTATTTTTACTCTGCAATACCATTCCAACACTGGACCTTTGTATGTGTAGCTTCTTTGTAACTGCTCTCTAAAATAGCTAGGCGTTTCATGTTTTGCTTTTGCGGCTTGTAATTCTTTGCGCATCCATCTACCCATGTACTTGGCTTTCTCACTATAGGTCTTGCCATGTGTTGTATCACTAGGTTTAATGCGTGGGTAGATGTATATGGAGCAATTGCCATCTTTTAATAGCCAGTCTCCTTTTTGCATAGAGTAGTGTACACCATGTAGCAATACAGGTACAACATCCAGCTGTAGCTGTTCTGCTATATAAAATGCTCCTTTATGGAAACGAGCTATCTTGTCAGTATAGCTACGAGTACCTTCAGGGAATACAACAATCGAGTATCCTCTGTTGGTTAGATCTCTAAGTGGCTCAATACTATCTTCTGCACCATCAGCTACAGGGTAGTATTCTCCCATTCTTACTACTGCTCCAAACACTGGTGACTTCCACACCCATCTATTTGTAAGTAGAACCAGCTTAGGATGTAGCATAGTCGTTATAAGTATATCCAGAAAAGAGGTATGGTTTGCTATAAAAACAGCAGGCTTTTGAAAGTCTTCATTAGCTAAGTTGTATACTTTCTTTTTTAGGTTGATAGCTATATATATCAGGCTTCTCGTAAAGCTGCTTATCAATACATGATAATAGTACTTGCCTTTTTCCTTATTAAAAGGCCATAGTCTGGTAAGTATAACACCTAGTATGGTTAGTATAAGTGAACCCGTGAAAAAGTATAAGAATGTGAATATTGATATACAGAAACTTCTTAGTGTGAATGGTAATAACTTTTTGTCTGCTCTATGCTGAATAAACTTGTTAAATAGGAACGGCTGCAGTGTTTGTGATATAAAGAGTACACAAACTAAACCTGTGACAGATATAAAAGCTATAGAACGTAAGGCTGGATGTTTAGCCAATAGTAATACGCCTAAGCCAATAACTACAGTAAGGGCAGATACATAAACTGCCGCTCTTACAGAGGCTAGCTTCTTCTTTCCTGTTCTTAGTCTTTCTACAAGGCCATCCATCGTAAAGATGGTGTAGTCATCACCAAGCCCGAAGATGAGTGAGGAGATAATGATGTTGACGATGTTGAACTTCAAACCGAGTATCGCCATTAAGCCAAGTATCCATACCCATGATATCGCCATGGGTAAAAAGGCTATAACGGCTAGTTCTATTCTGCCGTATCCAATAAGCAGTGCAGCAAACACTATGAGTGAAGAGTATATAGCTATATCAGTAAAGTCATTATTTAAGATGTCTACCAATTGAGTAGCGCCTTGCTGCCTGTCAGTTACTATTACATCTTTATATTCCGATAGCTCGTTGAATACTCTTTCTCTTTCTTCAAATGGTACCTTGAGTGTAGCTATAGTGTAGTGTTTGTTCTTATGTTCGGCAAATCCATTAGGGAATAGTGATTTAATAGTAGTTTCTGCATCAATATCAAAAGGTTTATAGTCTTTTGTCAGGTTCGTCTCAAAACTACTAAATGCTGTTTGTGAAAATCCTACTGCAGTAGCTTCATTGTTTATTGATTTAAGTACTTGCTCAACCTTATTTTCTTCCCAATAGTCTTTCCATCTTTGTATGCGCTCGCGCTGTGTTGTTTTAGATGTGATGATAGAAATAGGTTGTGTAGTAGATTTAATTACACCGGCATTATTTAGCTTAGATATACTTTCTTGAATTTGCTCCATGTTTTTCAGAGCAGTTTCTTCGTCTGGCCCTTCTGATATTACATACATGGAGCGTAGTGCAGATGCATTAACCTTTGATACCTCCTCCTGTGCCGCTTTTAGTTTAGGCGACATATAGTTAAGGTTCATTAGATCACTATCAAAAGAAACATTAGAACTGAAGTATAGCATTACAGGTGTAAGTAAGAAGATGGATAGTATCATCCACTTATTTGATTCAGGTCTTAATGTTGCCAGCTTATCAAAAATGGTACTTCGTTCTTTAATTACTTTATTACTGCCTATCGGTAAGTGAGGTAAAAATATCAGTGTGCACAGCGCAGCTCCCAGCAAGCTGGTTGCAGCGAATAGCCCCAGATCTTGTAGAATAGGTGTGTCTACAAGTCTTAATGATAAGAACGCAGCTACGGTAGTAAAGCTGCCTAGTGTAAGTGGTTGAGATAACTCTTTTACAGTAGCACGCAGGTCGTTACTCTTTCTAACATGAGATAAGAAATGGATAGAAAAGTCAATGGCAATACCCATGATGATAGCACCTGCTCCTAATGCTATTACAGATATAGAGCCTTGTACCAGTGATATAATGCCCAAACCCATAGCGCCACCATATACTACAGGTACTAATAGCAGTAACGGGACTCTTTTTCTCCTGAAGAAGTAGAAGGTAAGTATTAGTAGGAGTATAATAGTTACACTAAGTGTTACAATAGTATCAGTACGCATTTGTGTAGCATTACCCGCTGCTACTGCTGCACCGCCAAAGTAGGTAACAGTTAATCCTGTGTTTTCTTTCTCCCAATCCTCAATGAACTCGTCCATGTCAGAAAAGAAAGAAGCATTCTTCCCTGTTTCTGAAGCTTTGTAAGTCGGCTCAACAAAGAAGGTTAGTTTGCTCAGGTCTTTATAGTATAGGTAGTTGTCGTAGACCTCATAGTTAGAGCTACCTTGTAATGATTTAAGCTTATTCCACGCTATGCCTGATATGCCCAGCGGGTCTGTTGCTACCAGCTTTTTATAGAATACACTCGCAGGAGATAGCAGTATTCTTTTGTTTGCTTCTAATGTCTGTCTGATCTTTTCAGGTTGGGTAAGACTGTCTAACTTTTTGTAATCTTCTTCTTCAAGAAATAAGGGTAGGTTCTGCTGTACTATATTAACTAGTGTTTGCTCATATCCACTACCTGGCTGCAGAATAATGGTGTCTATGTAGTCACTAAAACGTTCATTCAGTTGATTAGTAAAAGCAGTGGCACCTGTAGCCAGGCTGTCCGGATCACTGTAAGTACTATCATTATGTGCCAATACAAATATTAGCTGGTCTGCAGCAGAAGTGTTACCCACTACATCGTTCATGGTACGCACAGCTTTGCTGTCCGGCAGCATTGATGAGATATCTTCCTCTAGCTTAATATTAGCAGCTAGTATGCCCCATAGAGCAAAAGAGGATAAGAATATTATCCAAAATATAGGTTTCCTCTTTTTGAAGAAATCATATAGGGGTACGAAAAAGATATGCATGAGAAACTTATAGCAAAATTACTATATGCTGCTAGCCTTCAAAGTCTTTATACAATAAATATTTTTTACGAATGACTTTAAAAGCATCCAGGTCACTCTTCCAGGTTGCTCTTATCTCTTCTTCAGACATGCCTTGTTCTATCTGCTTTCTGAGCTCTTTTGTACCTGCAAGGTTTTCAAAAAAGTTATTGAAGAAGTCATCCTTTTTCTCATACCAGTTATAAGCGCGAATAAGATATACCAGTCTTAACCTGTTACCGATTGTCAGGCTTGCTTCACGCGGGTTGGTTGCTAAAACTTGACCGTGGCATAACTTTCCTGCTAGTTTTGGGTCAGGTCCGTGGTCTGGTACATCAGGCATGAAAGCATATATTGATTTGCCCTCAAAGTCAGGGTGTCCATACTGCTGGAAAGGCATGGTTGTACCTCTGCCAACACTCACAACAGTGCCTTCAAATAAGCACAAGCTAGGGTAGCAGTAGATAGCTGCCATATTTCTTAGGTTGGGAGACGGGTTAACAGGTAGGTGGTATTTTACTGTATGGTTATAATTATCACACGGTACAACATTAAGGTTTAGCTTATCAGCACCTGTGAACCATTTTTCCCCTACCAACATTTTAGCATACTCTCCGGGAGTCATACCATATACTATCGGTATCGGCTGCATGCCTACAAATGATTTGGTAGACTTGTCAAGTATCGGACCGTCTACATAAAAACCATTCGGGTTTGGTCGGTCAAGTATCATGAACTTCTTGCCATAAGCAGCACATGCTTCCATAGCATACTGCATAGTAGATATATATGTATAGAATCTGGCGCCTACATCCTGAATGTCATATACTAAAATATCTATATCTGATAATTGGCTTTGCGAAGGCTTTTTCGATTTGCCATATAGAGAAACAATAGGAAGTCCTGTTTTCGCATCCTTCTCGTCATTTACTTTCTCTCCTGCTTCTGCCTCTCCTCTAAAACCATGTTCCGGGGCAAATATCTTGACAACATTTACACCTCTGGCTATAAGTGTGTCGGGTAGTAGAGTTTTGTTCTTACCTACTACGGAAGTTTGGTTGATCAGTAAACCCACTCTCTTACCTTCCAGCATAGGCAGGTATACATGCATTCTTTCTGCGGCTGTGATTACTTCGTTTTTTTTGTTACCTTTTTGCTCAATAAATTGAGCTTTTACTGCATTTTGAGCCGAAAAAGCGCAAAAAATCATCAATATGCTTAAAAATCTATAGTTCATCGTCAAAGTTTCCTTAAAGATATAGCTGTCAATCTGATATTAATATATTAAAATGTACCTTGCAGCCTAATAAATATTTAATTTTTTAAAACAAATATCATGCAACAAGTAAAAAGCGGCGATAAGGTAAAGGTGCATTATCACGGTAAATTAACAAATGGAGAAACTTTCGATACGTCTGAGGGCCGCGATCCACTTGAGTTCACGGTAGGAAAAGGTCAGGTAATTAAAGGTTTTGACGATGCTCTACTTGAGATGAAAGTTGGCGACAAAAAAACTGTTGAGATCCCTGTAAATGACGCATATGGTCCTCATCAGGAGAATATGGTAGTTGAATATCCTAAACAGGAGTTCCCTGCTGATATGACACCTGAAATAGGTATGCAATTAAATATGAGTGATAACCAAGGAAATAACTTCCCTGTAGTGATCACTGAACTTAAAGAAGAAGTAGTTGTATTAGACGCTAACCACCCACTTGCGGGTAAAGATCTGGTTTTTGATCTTGAGTTAGTTGAGATCAGCTAATTGTTAAATAATTATTTATTGTAGGTACCGGGGCATTAGCCCCGGTATTTTTTTAACAACTACGAAATAAGTGAATTATTACATTTGTTCTAGCCAAAACTAATTCATGTACAACTTGCTAGCTATATTCTTACAATTAGATACTGCCACACAAGCAGTTACGACTATCGAAGCCAATAGTGCTGAAGAGTTATCTCTTATTTATTTATTGAAAGAAGGTGGGGTATTAATGATACCGTTGCTTCTGTGCTCTATACTTATGGTAT
Source organism: uncultured Flavipsychrobacter sp. (assembly GCA_964531655.1). Taxonomy (GTDB): domain Bacteria; phylum Bacteroidota; class Bacteroidia; order Chitinophagales; family Chitinophagaceae; genus UBA5543. The sequence goes on along the minus strand of CAZHDM010000006.1, from coordinate 170,602 downwards.
ATGTGTTTCTGGAAAGGCTGTTTGCCATAAGGAAAGCTGCACGGGTAGAGCCTACTTTTATGGCACGCATCAGAGAGCATGTAACAGACGGCAATCTTACCGCTGCTAAAAACCTGGCTAAAACTACCAGCGGGCCTTTAGCCAGAATAATAGATAAAGGTTTGAGCAGAATAGGTAAACCTGTGGATCATATAGAAAAGTCTATGGAGAACACAGGTAAGCTTCAGGTGTATGAGCTGGAAAAGAACATTTCCATACTATCTACTATAGCTGGTATCGCGCCAATGTTTGGTTTTTTAGGTACCATTGCCGGTATGATCATCTTGTTCTTTAACATACAGCACCAGGGCTTTTCTATTGAGAACATCGCAGGTGGTATTTATACAAAGATGGTAACCTCTGCAGTAGGTCTTATAATAGGTTTGTTATCGTATGTGGCTTACAATTACCTCAATGCTCAGATCAATAAGACAGTAAACAAGATGGAAGCTGCTTCTGTTGAGTTTTTAGACATCCTTCACGAACCTACAAGATAATCAGCTTATGAATCTGCGTAAAGGACTAAGAGATAAAAACGAGGTACACACATCTGCATTGAATGATATTCTGTTCATTCTACTCTTTTTCTTTTTGGTGATATCTACACTGGCCAATCCGAACGTGGTCAAGGTACTGACACCAAAAGCAAAAACAGATACAAAAGCCAAGCAGACTGTTGTGGTGACTGTAGACTCTATGCAAAGGTTTTATGTAGGTACTACACTAACTCCTGTAGACTCTCTGGAGCCTGTTATCGCACGTATGGCTGCATCTGCTAATGACGCAGAACCTACTGTGGTAGTAAACGGAGACAGAAAAGCAGACTGGGATAACGTCATGGCTGTAATGAGGGCTGCAAAGGCTGCTAACCTCAAAGTTGTAGCGGCTATAGATAATGCTCAATAAGTTACTATACTGATAGCTGCTCCTTTGTTATATTTGTTATAGCTACAAAGTATTCATTATCAGTAATTATTCATCAATACTAGATACTCCTATTGAGTATGTAAAAGGTGTAGGCCCTCAAAGAGGTGAACTGCTGCGCAAAGAGCTGGATATTCAGTATTCAGGTGATATGCTGCATCACTATCCCTTTCGCTACAACGACAGGACGAAACTTAACAAAATTGGACAGATAGGTACTAATGATGAATATGTTCAGCTAATAGGTACTCTGGTGAATATTTACGAAGAGGGTACGGGTAGAAAAAAGCGACTGACAGCAACCTTGTATGATGATACGGGTAAGATAGAGCTTGTTTGGTTTCAGGGTGCGCAGTGGATGAAAAAGACCTTAAAAGAAAATGAACACTATGTAGTCTTTGGTAAGGTAGCTGCTTTCAATGGTATACTGAATATTCCTCACCCTGATATTGATCCGCTCAATTCTTCTACTGCAAAAGCAGGTATGTCTCCCGTCTATCCTTTAACGGAGAAACTAAAGGGTAGAGGTGTAAATAACCGTATTCTGGTAAAGGTGGTGAAAGACTTGCTCAGTAAAATAACACCGTCAGACATTCCTGAGATATTACCGCAAAATATTCTGCAGCATTACAGGCTGTGCGATAGGTTCAGTGCTGTAAAGTGGATCCATTTCCCCGATAGTGAGCAACATATGCGTGCTGCACAGTTTCGCTTGAAGTGGGAAGAGCTATTTGCGTCTCAGCTAAAAATTGGTCAGCTAAGGGTGCAGCACCATGCAGAACCGGGCTGGTATTTTGAAAAAGTAGCTGAGAACTTCAATAGCTTTTATAAAGAGCATTTGCCTTTTGAATTAACAGGTGCGCAAAAGCGTGTGTTAAAAGAGATAAGGTCAGACACTGCTACAGGCAAGCAAATGAACAGGCTGGTGCAAGGCGATGTAGGTAGTGGTAAAACTATTGTAGCAGTAATGTCTATGCTTCTGGCATTAGATAATGGTTTTCAGGCCTGCATGATGGCACCTACTGAGATACTGGCACAACAACATTTCAAAGGCATCAGCAAGCTGCTCAGCGAAATGCAGATTCCTGTAGCGTTATTGACAGGAAGTGTCAAAGGTAAAGAGCGAAAGGAGATACTCAAAGGGCTTGCAGAGGGTGATATAAAGATAGTAGTAGGCACACATGCCTTGATAGAAGATACAGTACAGTTTCAAAACTTAGGGCTGGCAGTAATAGATGAGCAGCACAGGTTTGGCGTAGGGCAACGTGCACGCTTATGGGGTAAGAATACTACTGCACCTCATGTACTGGTAATGACGGCGACACCTATCCCGCGTACACTGGCTATGACGCTTTACGGAGATCTTGATGTGTCTATTATAGATGAGCTGCCACCGGGCAGACAAGAGATAAAAACCGTACATCGCAATGAGATGAGGCGGGCTCATGTCATGGACTTTATCCGTACAGAAGTAGATAAGGGCAGACAGGCATATATCGTGTATCCATTGATAGAAGAGTCTGAGAAGATGGACTATGAAAGTCTTATGGCTGGTTACGAGCAGGTAAAAGTTTTCTTCCCGGATGATAAGTATCGTATTGCTATGGTACATGGCAGACAAGACCAGGAAGAGCGCCAGCTTAACATGCAACGTTTTGCAAATGGCGAGGCGCATATATTAGTTGCTACTACTGTTATTGAAGTAGGGGTAGACGTGCCGAACGCTACAGTAATGGTTATAGAAAGTGCGGAACGTTTCGGGCTGTCTCAAATGCACCAGTTAAGAGGTCGTGTAGGCAGAGGCGGGGAGCAGTCTTATTGTATTCTGCTTACGGGTAATAAACTCTCGCAGGAAAGTGCTGAAAGAATGAAGACCATGAGTAGCACTAGCAATGGTTTTGTAATTGCAGAGAAAGATCTGGCTATGCGTGGTCCCGGCGACTTATATGGAACAAGGCAGAGTGGTACATTCAAGTTTAAGCTGGCAGATATAGTGCACGATATAGAGATATTGGAGCAAACCCGTGCCGCAGCACTACATGTATTGAATAATGACCCTAACCTCACACATCCGCAACATCAGGGTATCAGGAATATTTTACTACAGCAGAATAAGCCTACCAATAATTGGAGTAAGATCAGCTAAAAGAAAGAAGCCTTGCCATAGGCAAGGACTTCAAAATGTGTTACAAAACAGGCATAGCCCTTTGTAACCTCGAGGTTTGGCACCGCTGCAAAGGTACATCATTTAATTATTTTTCCCAGCTTCATAAATATCGGAAAGGTAACGGTATGGCGCTCTGAACCCCAAAGCATTTTGAGCCCTTCTTCTATAAGTGTGACGGGGTCTGTACCTCTGTCTCTTATATGATGCTGCACTGCAGACCATGAGCGTAGGTATCCTAATAGCTGGTCTACATTCCATTCGTAAGAGATTGAAAATTCAGGGCAGAGTATGGGCTCAAATGGAAAGAAGATATTGGTGTAAGAAGTATCTACATGTTTCCGCTCCTCATCCCAATAATTGCCTACTGCCTGATGGTAAAACTGATGAATGATAGCGTCTGTTTGTTCGTTGAACTGTGGTAGATTATATCCCCATGCAGCAAATAATGCATTGTTTTTACCTACTCGTTTTACCTCTTTATAAAACTTGTCATGATCCAGCCAGTGTAGTGCCTGCGCAATAGTTACCAGATCAAAACTATCGTCAACAAAGCTGGTGCGCTCTGCTTCTTCTACTTTGTAGGTAATATTATCATGTTGTACTGCATGTTCTATCTGTGTTTTGCTGATGTCTGTAGCCTGTACTTCTTTAAACTTTTCTGCTAGCAATACTGCTGCTTGCCCGTTTCCTGTCGCACAGTCCCATGCTCTATCAAAAGCATTACAGTGCTGATAGATGAAATCGTATAACTCTTCAGGATAGCCGGGACGGAAGGATGCATATGTGGCTGCCTGTCTGGAAAAATTATCTTTTTTATCTTTCATGCCAATTACAAAACTACGGTAACGGATACACTATGCCATATTTACCTAAGATAGAAGCTGCTAAACTTAAAGAAGTACAGGATAAGAAGGATTATAATGCTTATTACGATCTGCTTTGTCAGCCGCTACATGAGGAGCTTTATAAAAGACAGAACTTTAACTTTCTGGATGAGCTAACTGAGCCTCAGCAAATGTTGATCTCCTATGACTATATACAAAATCAAGTGCTGCAGGGTGGGTTTATCCAGTTGATACAAAATCGCTATCTGATACTATTACCGCCTATGCCTGAATGGCTGAATAGAATAGAGCAGCATGAGATGGCACAAGTCATAGACGATGCTTTGAAGCATTATGTACTGAATAGGGACATCTTGGATAAGGATACTAGTGTAGAAGAGTTTGCAGAATTGTACCAACAATTAACAGATTTTGAGCCTCTTGACAAACGTTTTACAGAGCTACACTCGGCTACTGTAGAGGCTATGTTGCAGTTTGCTACTTTCCATATTGAAGAGTTTGCCGAAGTGGTATAGTATACATTGCTAGAAGGGAGCATGTTTTAAATATTTGTTTATTTGTGTAAAGTATTTGTACAAATGTTTAAAATGTGTAACTTGCCTGTACAATTCAAAACAAATGGCACAGGCAGCAACTCCCGAATCTTTTACCAGATACGCTAAGAACAATCTGGAGTATAACAAAGATGCTATAGTCATGTACATAGACATGAACAGCTTCTTTGCCAGTTGCGAACAGCAGGATAATCCGGAACTAAGAAATAAGCCTATTGGGGTAATTACTCACCCCGCCGCTAATGCATGTGTGATAGCTCCTTCTATAGAAGCTAAAAAGTATGGGGTGAAAACGGGCATGAGGCTAACAGATTGCAGAGAGCTATGCCCGCAAATAATACCCGTATTATGCCGTCCCCCAAGGTATAGAGACTATCACGTACGTATAATAGGTATTCTTAAGAGCTACTGTGATGATGTGTTGCCGAGAAGTATAGATGAAGCAGTAATGAATTTTTCTTCTTACAGGCTGGTATATAGTGATTTTCAGAAAGTAGCTTTAGATATAAAAGCAGACATCAGAAAAGCTTGCGGAGAGTATGTGAAATGCAGCATTGGTATTGCCCCCAATGGGTTTCTTGCAAAACTGGCTACTGAGATAAAAAAGCCTGACGGACTAATTGAGATAACTCCTGAAAATATTGATGGACATTTGTCTAAGATGAAGCTGACTGACCTACCGGGCATCGCCAAAGGCAATGAGCGCAGGTTATTGACCATAGGCATTCGCAATCCATTGCAGATGAGGCATAGTTCAGAGGCTCTGCTACGTAAGGCTTTCGGTGGTGTGGTTGGTAACTATTGGCACAAGCGTCTCAACTTCATGGAGGTGGATATGTATAAAAATGGCTATCGGGGTATGAGTGCAGGACGTACCCTCAGTCGCCCCCAGCGCGAGAATCCGCAATCTATGGAGAGCATGCTCATCTCACTATGTACCCGCTTAGAGCAAAGGATGGTAAAACAGAAGGTATTCTGCAGGGAGGTTGTCTTTTCCATTAAGTATTATGATGGCACCCGCTGGGATACTAAGGTCAGGCTCGCCAACCCTACACAAGACGCTATGGATATGCGTAAGTATATCAAGCAAAAGGTTCATGATTTTGAGATGAATCATAAACGCTTCAAGCTATTTAACAACAAAACGCAACATATGTGTGTGTCCATATCCTCTTTTGTTACAGATGAGCACTTGCAGTATAGCTTGTTCGATAATCAGATAAGACGTGATATCCTGCGCAAGGCCATGTATGATATAAAAGATGAGTATGGTAAAAATAGTGTCCGCAGAGCAGCTGAAACTATCCAGCATGATGTAATGAGAGATGCGATAGGTTTTGGTTCGGTAAAAGACCTGTATGAGGGGAACAACTTCAATCAGTATTTACTGGAAGATGATCATAAAGGACCTAAAGGAGAACGCACTAACCCTAAACATAAAGTAGAGTTGCCTGATATAGACTGGGATGTATACCAGGATGAGGAAGAAAGAAGGGCATTACAAGACAAATTAATAGAAGCATAAATAAGAGACGAAAATATGATCAACCAACAATCAAATCACCGATTCGATAAAGGCAGGGGAGCACAATACAACCCTAAGAATAAATATCTGGTAAATGAGTATGTGCAGGAACACTCGGAAGGTATAGATGACTGGGAAGCAGAAGTGCGTAAAACCGAGTATATATATGATGACAGCAGAACGCTTGTAAATAAAGTAACTAGTCCTGATGTTGGCATGATGTATTCTGCAAATCCGTACCAGGGGTGTGAGCATGGATGCATCTATTGCTATGCACGTAACTCACATGAATACTGGGGCTACAGTGCAGGGGTAGATTTTGAGAGTAGGATAGTGGTTAAGAAAAATGCACCGTCATTGCTTAAGAAGTTCTTCGAAAATAAAAACTGGGTACCCGCGCCAATCTCCCTTTCAGGAAATACGGACTGTTATCAGCCTATAGAGCGTAAGATGCGTATCACACGCAAGTTGCTGGAGATATGTTTGGAATACAGAAACCCTGTAGGCGTGCTTACTAAAAACGCATTGGTATTACGCGACTTGGATATACTGCAAGAGCTGAATAAGTATGGTCTTGTAAGTGTATTCTCTTCTATCACATCATTGGATGAGGACCTGAGAAGGTTATTAGAGCCAAGAACGGCTTCTTATAAAGCACGCTTAAAGGTGGTAGAAACTATATCAAAAGCAGGTATACCTACAGGTATTATGAATGCACCTATTATTCCGGGCTTGAATGATAACCACATGCACGATGTATTGAAGGCTGCTTCAGAAGCAGGAGCAAAACGAGCAGGCTACACAGTAGTCAGATTGAATGGTGCTATAGGACCAATATTTCAAGATTGGTTATACAAGTCATTTCCAGACAGGGCAGAGAAGGTATGGAATCTGATCAGTAGCTGCCATGAAGGAAATGTAAATGATAGTAGGTGGGGTAACCGTATTGTAGGTGATGGTAAATTTGCAGAGCTAGTAAAAACACAGTTCCAATTGTACTGCAAGAAGTTCGGTTTGAATCAAGAAGTTTGGCAACCTAACACACATGCTTTTAGAAGAATCAAGAATGGACAGCTACCTCTATTTTAAGAAAAAGGGTTATGCAGAAGCAACGTTTTGTTGTGGTATAATTATGGTCACGACAGTGCCGTTATTGGGTGTAGAGTCCCATTCTATTGATCCTTTTAGATATGCTATTCTGGTCTCAAGGTTTTGAAGCCCTATACCATTACTACGTTTAGCATCATTTGTATCAAAGCCCTTCCCGTTGTCTTCTATAGTTATGCTAATATCAGAGGTGTCTTGAATTAAGGTCATATCGAGTATAGTAGCTTGCGCATGCTTTATTACGTTGTTAACACACTCCTGTATTACTCTGTATAGCACAGTTTCTACATTGTCAGGTAAGCGCTCATCTAGGCCTTCTGTATATAAGTTTACTTGTAGTACTCTTTGGTCTATCTTACTTAAAAACTCTCTAATAGCTGTTGCAAGACCTGACTTGAGCAGTGCATTAGGCATGATCTGGTGAGATACGGAACGTACCTCCTTACAGCCCTCATCAACTAACGTCATCGCTTTATCAAATGCAGCTTTTTGTTCCTCATTACTAAAAGGGATATCATTACTAATAACAGAAAGGTTCATCTTCGCAGCACTCATGGTTTGCCCGACACCATCATGCAGATCTGCTGCAATGCGTTTACGTTCTCTTTCTTCTGCTTCAATTACAGCTTGTGTCGCATATTCTTGTTGTTTGATTATCACTTTTTGAAGCTTATCTCTTTGTTGAAGCTTGTATCTGTTGTAGTAAGATATGCCTAATAAAATCGCCAATAAGAATACTGCAACTACACCAAATATGATATAATTCCTCCTGCTGATCTCAGATTTTTGTAGATCTATCTGTTGCTGTTTTTTCTCTGTCTCGTATTTAGTTTGTAGTTCACTTACTTGCTTTGTAGTAGCTTCTGTAATTAGAGTATCGTTTAACGATTTTGATAACTTTAAGAGTTTTAATGCTTTCTTGTAATTACCTCTGCTTTCTTCAATATTTCCTTTCCAGGCAAGTATGTCTATACGTTCTCTGTTAAAGTTCTCTCTTATCGCAATGTTATTTGCCGAGTCTACATACTTATCAGCTATTTTGTACTGTTGTAGCTCTACGTATACACGAGCTATCTGGAAGTATGACATAAACATACCATACTGGTCTGAGTTTTGCCTATCATATTTCAGGCATCGTTTAAAAATGTCTAACGCTTTATAATAACGCTGCTTCTGCATGTATACATCACCTATGTTTGATAATACTGTAGCGACTGCCTTTGCAGAGTTAGCTTTTTCTGCATATAGTAAAGCACTATCATAATAGGGTAGTACTTTACCCCAGTCTTCTTTGGCAAGATGTATAGTGCCTATATTATTGTATGTATAAGAAATAGATTCAAGATCATTATTGCTCTTCGCCAGGGTGTTGGCTCTTAGATAGTACTCTAAAGCAATATCCCAACGTTTCATTTTTTTGTAAACTATACCAATGCTATTATAGAGGGTGGCTAGTTTATCTTTAATATTAAGTCTTTCTGCTACTCTTAGAGACGTGAGATAGAATTCAAGCGCTGTAGAATAATTACCTACATTCTTTTCAGCTTTCCCCATTAATAGTAGGGCATCTACATATAAGTCAGCGTGCTTATTACTATCTATTATAGCCAAAGCTTTAGCAGCATAACTTTTACTGCTATCTATTGAAACTAAGTCATAAGCATATGAAAGCTCAACTAGTATTTCAGCTTTATCTTTGTTCTTCTTCGCTTGTTGTAATATCGAATATAAACTATCAATATTATTGTTGCCTTGTGCATTTGACTTGCAGTAAGTAGTTAGTACAACAAATAATATGAACAGGTACTTATACACAGTTAGCTATTAATAACCTGACTAAGATATTAATATTACTTTGAATCAAAGCTTACCCAGATGAGTATACTTGAATCCGGTAAAGTGTTTCAAGCCATAACCCATCATCCTATCCATTGCTGCATGTCCAAATAGTATAATGCCCGTAAGAGTTAGGTATTGATTACCAGTTACCATTCCTGATAAAATGAAGGCTACTGCAACTGCTTTATGATGAAAAATATTGTACGTAATAGCTCCAAACTTATTGTTGAATGCATATCCGATCATCCCGATATCTGGAGCCAAGTAGAGTAGTATGTATACCCACCATGAAAAATTAATGTCTAAAAGTGTCAACAGGTATATAGATAATGCGAACGTAGCGGCTTCCTCTACTTTTAATAAGTATTTCATTGTTTCTGATTTTATAATACAAAGTTGCTATAGATACAGAAACGTTGAATTGATATATGTCAAGAATTTAATCGAGCAGCTTTTTACGTAATCTACTTAGGGTCTCAGGTGTCATACCTAGCATCGATGCAATATATTGTAATGGAACGTTGTTAAATAATTCAGGCTGTTGTTCCAATAAGTTGTGATATCGTTCTTCAGCCGTCATAAATAAATGACTATTGACACGCTCCTCTAAAATGATAAAGCACTTGGCTATAAATAGTTTTTCTAATCTATGCCATTCTGGTACTTCATTACTAAGTTGATTGTAATCATCAGTATCTATTGTATATAGTTCACAATCGGTAAGGGCTTGCATGTTCCATCGTGCGGGAGTCTTGAATGTGAAGCTGGCCAGGTCTGTAACAAAATAACCTTGTGTAGATATCCATTGAGTTACTTCTTTGTCGTCAATTGTAGTATATATTCTTATCAGCCCCGATTTAATAAAGGATAGTTGATTGCATGTTCTTCCTTGTTTTAAAATAAAGCCTCCTCTAGCAATTGGGTTGTATTTAAACTTGGTAGCAATAGTATTGAGGTGATTGTCATCTACATCAAAAAAGGTTTTTATGTATTGTTGAAGCTCAGACATAATGCGAATACTATGTAAAATTAAAAAAGCACAACATCAATTACTGATATTGTGCTTTTGAAAAGTTTATCAAGAAATAATTATGCATCTTGAGTTTGTGCCTTGGCATGTTCGAGTTCTCCAAGATAACGTTCAGCATCAAGCGCTGCCATGCAACCGCTACCTGCTGCTGTTACAGCTTGTCTATAAATTTTATCTTGTACATCACCACAGGCGAATACACCTTCTACGTTAGTTTTTGATGTACCCGGTACAGTTTGAAGATAACCTGCCTCATCCATATCTAAAACACCTTTAAATAGGTCTGAGTTTGGCTTATGACCAATAGCAACAAAGAACGCACCTATAGGAATAGTAGTTTCTTCATTAGTTTGGTTATTCACTACAGTTACACCGTCAACCTTCTTATCTCCTAATACTTCTTTAGTTTCAGTATTCCAGTATATTTTGATGTTAGGAGTATTCTTCACTCTTTCCTGCATCACTACACTTGCTCTCATCTCATCGCGACGAACAAACATGTGAACTGTAGAGCATAGTTTAGAAAGATACAAGGCTTCCTCTGCCGCCGTATCTCCCGCGCCTACTATACCCACTTCCTGACCTTTAAAGAAGAAGCCATCACAAACAGCACAAGCAGAAACCCCATGACCGTTCAGGCGTTGTTCTGATTCAATATTTAACCATTTGGCAGATGCACCCGTAGCAATGATCAAAGCATCAGTTTCTATCCACTTCTCTTCGTCTATTTGTACTCTGTACGGACGCTCGCCTAGCTCTACCTTAGTGGCGTAGCCCCAACGAACATCAGCACCCATACGTTGTGCCTGCTTTTCAAAATCGATCATCATTTGAGGACCCATGATACCATCCGGGTAGCCAGGGTAGTTCTCAACATCGGTAGTTATTGTAAGTTGTCCACCTGGTTGTAAACCTTGGTATAGTACAGGGTTAAGACCTGCTCTGGCAGCATATATAGCCGCAGTATATCCTGCAGGACCTGATCCGACAATCAAACAATGTACTTTTTCTATTTCTTCTGACATATTTCTACTTAATTATAGCATACAAAAATGCGAAAAATTCTGCATTTATGGGATTATACAGGTATAGACAATCTATTCTTCTACCCTAAACCTCACATATATGGCGCCGTAGCCCGCCCAAACACCTAATGCATTGTTACTGATATTAGACTTTACTTGTATGGGTGTGGCGAAAGGGCTGCCAAGTGTACCAAGTGCATATTCAAAAGTATTCCAAAAATCATACACTGGTTTTTCTATTGCAGTCCATTTAAGTGTCACACTATCACCAGGATAACATACGCCTAATGAGTCAAATGGTTTCATAGTAGAGCGAGGCTCTGCTAAAGGGAACTCAGATGTGAACTCTTTACCATTGATGATCTCATCTGAATAGACTGAATTAAGCGCAGGGTAAAGTGGCTCGTTATTTCTTTGGGTATAGTATCTTACATAGTTGCCAGCAGTATCAGGATCTCTGAAAAATATGCGTAATGTTCTGGAGTTTAGATCAGCATTCGGTCTGTCCGGCACAGCAGTTTTTACAGAGTCTAATGGAGTAGGTGTAGGTATCTTGGTAGTAGATTCATAAGTCTGACCATCATAAATAACAGTCAATGTATACGACTTCTCCAGTTCGCCCAGCATAAATGAATCGGCAGGCGGTATGGTAGGGTTACTCAGATCTACCAGCCCGTAATAGTAAAACTTATTATTGTTAGCCCCTGTGTCCAGTGAGTATTCTTTTAGCTGCACTGTTTTAGTGCCATCGCTTACGAATACCTGAGCATCATGAACCGAACTGTTTTGCAATGTCTCTAAATCAATAGTAGCAAAGTAGCCAATGGACTTAGTTATCAATACAAAAGGTGGCAGATCATTTTCTATTCCTCCTTCAATTACTAGTCTTTGTTCACCTGTGTCTAAGTCAAATTCAACTTCTTTCTCGCAAGACACTAAAGACCCTATGATAAAAACAAAAACAGCAATACCTATTAATGAGTAGATACTGCTGTTTTTAATATGTTTGAACATGTTATTTTCCTCTCTGAACAGATGCAATATTAAGTGAAAAACCTGAATATAACTTAGTTACCATATGCATACTCACCATCAGGAGTATACATAACAGGTAGAATCTTGTGGTTTCTCTCGAAGTAGTCGTATTGATATTTAAGATTAACCCAGAACTTTTGTTTTTCATCTTCGTCGCCGTATTCACGTCCTAAGAAGTTAAGCGCAGAGCGAGTAAATCTTGTCGGAAATATATGTATTGGTATATATGAGTTTCCTGCAAGCTTAGCATTAAGACATACAGTATACAGCTCCTGAATAATATTGTTGGTCATTGGTAAGCAACCTACTGTTGAGCAACCACCATGTATATATATGTCTCCACCTATTTTGTATGCGCTGTTTTTTATCCTGTCTACATAGTTAGGGTAGCTAACCAACATAGATAAATGATAATCACTACGAGGGTTGAAGTCGTCTATAAAGTAGAACCCTTCAGGAACTTGCTTATCACCTTCCCAACGTTTAGGACCTAGTATGCCTGATAGCGCACATATCCTATAGTTCTTTATAAGCGTATACTCATCAGACTTACTGTCTCTAGCCCAAAGTTCTAACTCGTTCTGTGCTTTGAATGAACGTAGATAAATGTCCTTTGGCGGATATGATATTCCTTTAGCATTGAACATTCTGCGCATACTATCGTTAAACTTGTTGTAAGCGGATGTAACTCTGCTAAAAGAGAACTGAAAGTTTCTGAATGTCTTTACGTCATCCTGTGCTATACAAGAAGTGCTTATTAGTAGTACAGGAAGGAATATTTTTACGAACTTATTTATCATTATTTACTGCTTATTAATAGTGTATATGCATAAGCATGCACTATCTGCAAAGATATTCTAATATCGTTTGATATAATGTTATAAATATAATAAAAAGGGGTCTTAACGACCCCTTAACAATATTATAGATTACCTCTTTTTTCTTGTTCTCGTTCAATCGATTCGAAGAGTGCTTTAAAGTTTCCTGCTCCGAAACTCTGAGCACCTTTACGTTGAATGATCTCAAAGAAAAGTGTTGGTCTATCTTCAATAGGCTTAGTAAATATCTGTAGTAGATATCCTTCCTCATCTCTATCTACAAGTATCTTCAACTCTTGTAGTTGCTTTACTTCCTCATCTATTTCACCCACACGCTCAAGAAGTGTTTCGTAGTAAGTATCAGGAGTATCTAAGAACTCTATACCACGTGCACGCAGGTCTTTTACTGTAGATAAGATATCATCTGTAGCAACTGCAATATGCTGCACTCCTTCACCTTCGTAGAAATCAAGATACTCTTCGATCTGAGATTTCTTTTTGCCTTCTGCCGGCTCATTGATCGGGAACTTAACATAGCCATTACCGTTACTCATCACTTTACTCATAAGTGCTGAGTATTCTGTAGTGATCTGCTTATCATCAAAAGTAAGGATGTTAGCAAAGCCCATAACGTCTTCATACCATTGAACAGTTTCGTTCATTCTTCCCCAACCAACATTACCAACACAGTGGTCAACAAATTTCAGGCCTGTTGGTGCAGGATTGTAATGGTTTTCCCACTTTTGATAACCAGGAAGGAAGATACCATTGTAGTTCTTTCGTTCTATGAACATGTGAACGGTCTCGCCATAAGTGTATATACCGGACATTTTAACCTCGCCAGAGTCATCTGTGATGGTCATCGGCTCAGTATGAGGTTTTGCACCACGCTTTGTAGTTTCTTCAAATGCACCGTATGCATCATCCACCCAAAGAGCTAATACCTTAACGCCATCACCGTGTTTCTTGATGTGTTCAGAAATAGGGTGGTCTGATTTTAGAGGCGTAGTTAATACAAGGCGTATTTTATCCTGTACCAGTACATATGATGCTCTGTCTTTCACGCCTGTTTCAGGACCTGCGTATGCTAATGACTGAAAACCAAAGGCTGTTTTATAAAAGTGAGCTGCTTGTTTAGCATTACCCACATATAACTCTATGTAGTCTGTTCCGTTTATCGGAAGAAAGTCTTTGGCATTCGCCATTTTTTGACTCGCTGTTTGTGTCTCCATATCTTTCAAATAATTTTTTACTACTTCTATTAATTATGTTTATTCTGCCCAACTTATGATGTAATTATCATCTTCGATGTCCTGAGCATATTTAGTCATTTTCAGAGGGTAGAACGTATCTACCATTACTGCAAGTTCGCCTGTTTCTTTAGCACCAATGCTTTTCTCAACTGCCCCAGGGTGAGGTCCGTGAGGTATACCTGCAGGGTGCAAAGTTATCATTCCTTTTGTAACATGCTTACGACTCATGAAATCACCATCTACATAGTACAATACCTCATCACTATCGATGTTGCTATGATTATATGGTGCAGGTATAGCTTCAGGATGGTAATCGTACAGTCTGGGTACAAAAGAACATATCACGAAGTTACGAGCGTCAAAGGTTTGGTGTACCGGAGGTGGTTGGTGTACACGCCCTGTAATAGGTTCAAAATCATGTATACTGAAGGCATATGGATATTCACAGCCATCCCAGCCTACAACATCAAAAGGGTGATTAGCGTACCATATAGGGTAGAGCAGGCCACGCTTTTTAGTTTGTATCAGGAATTCCCCTTTTTCGTCAATAGTTTGAAGTTCTTGTGGCTTACGAACATCACGCTCACAGAATGGGGCATGCTCTAGCAGCTGACCATACTTACTTAAATATCGTTTGGGAAACTGTACAGGGCTGAAAGACTCAACTATGAATAGTCTATTATTCTCATCTTTAAAGTCCATCTGATAAATACAACCTCTTGGTATCACCAAGTAGTCGCCATACCCAAACGGTATTTGTCCGTATTGAGTTTTAAGTGTTCCGCTTCCTTCATGTACAAATATCACTTCATCAGCATCACCATTTTTATAGAAGCTATCAGTAAAGCTTTTTTTAGGGGAGGCTAGTGTTACTTGTACGTCATTGTTAAATAAGACGATCTTTCTGCTATCAAGATAATCATCTTCAGGCTTTATATTGAATCCTTCAAAGCTGCGGTGTTTCAGTATATTATCTGTAGCGGGCTTCGGAGAAACATCTACAGGCTCTTCTGTCCTTATTATTTGTGTAGGTGGGTGAACATGGTATAATAACGAATAGTTTGATGAAAAGCCTTCTGTGCTGAATAGTTGCTCAGAATATAGCTTTCCTTCTTCACTTCGGAACTGGGTGTGTCTTTTATGCGGTATTTTACCTAAACTATAATAATGTGACATTATAACTGTATTTGCTACAAAATTAAGATATTGAGAGGCTTTTGCAATGAAATAAGGTTAAACATGATATAAATCATAATCATAGACATATAGATATGTGAATGATAGTATATATCGCTATGAAGGAATTATAGTCGGATTGATATAACGCTACAATTCCCTAGATTACGTAATAATGTTTGTAAGTTCGTGATATAAGCTACTAGTTATGACAGATGTAAAAATACCCGAAGGCTATCAGCAAGTAATGCCTTACTTAATATTGAGTGATGCAGATTCATTCATGCTATTTGCTCAGAAAGTATTTGGTGCTACCGAAAAGATGAAAGTGATGAGGGAAAATGAAGATGTTATTATGCATGCGGAAGTGTATATAGGGAAGAGCACCATTATGTTTGCAAACAGTACTGATGATTTTCCTGTCATGAACTCTAATATGTTCATTTTCGTAGCAGATGTTGATGGCACATATCAGCAAGCATTGGATGAGGGCAGTACCTCTGTTATGGAACCCGCAAACCAAGATTATGGTAGAAGTTGTGGTATTGTAGATCCTTTCGGTAATACTTGGTGGATCACTACAGCTCCAGATGCTTAATAAAAGTAAGTAAATATTTAGGGCTCAATAAAACTGAACGGTTACAACTTAACATTGGAGCAAGTAACCCGTAGGCATATGTGTAGGATTAGCTTGTTACCTTGACATGACAAAGCGCAAGTTATACGGCACGGGTTTTGTAATAGTTTAGTTAAATATAAACCTATGAAATACCTAATCCCTACGATCTTAGTAATTGTAATATTGTCTTCTTGTGCTAAACCAAAATCAACACCGATGGGAGCGGGAAGAACATATACATGCGATGCATTCGATCCGAAAATGCTCGATACGTGGTTCCCATATCAATTAAGAGTAACTTATAAATATGTAGATAGTAATAACAAAACATTTCGGTTAACTGCGGATAGTGTCAATTATAGTGCAAGGTATACTAGTTCTGATTACATGTGTGTTATAAGCGGAAGTGTTTATGCATTAACAAATCCCACAGACTCATTGGATATAAATATGAATATTGGTTACTATTTAGTGCATGGTCCTGGAATGCAAGGAGCTAACCTATATTTTAATTGGTTTGATACTGACATTCTTTTTAACAGGTATTATTACCAGTCAGATACTCTTTATCCATCTAATAAGTCTAAAAAGATATTCGATAAAATGGTGTTTGGCGGCAAGGAGTATCAAACTGTGCATGAGATATATGCTAATAGTCATACCGTTAAGTACATATATATAGCTAAAGGAAATGGAGTAGTGGCATTTACTACCCATGATGATAACCTTTACTGGTTGGAAAGCTAACTTAATAGCGTAATACCTACTTGTAGTAGCCCGATTATAAAGCCTAGTACACCTCCGAGTATCTCAACGAACTGGAACTCTTTTTTCATGATGGCTGTAAGTATCTCTTCCAGCTTGTCTGATGAAAAGTTAGCTACTTTTTCTGTAACTATTTTTTCTACGTCTATTTGTTCGCTTAGAGAGTCTGTGTATTGTGTGATGACCTGAGGCAGGAGCGTGTTTATTTCCTCCATCATTCCATCTCTTATTTTGTCAAGAGTTTTACCTGTTACAAACATGGCTATGACAGGTATCTTTTCTTTAAGACGTACTTCTAAAAATGTATGGATATGAGCCTCGATAGTAGGCGTTAATGATTCCAATTGCTGAGGGTCTTTCAGCTTTTCAGCTATTTCATCAAAGTGTAGTAGCTCATTAGCCACAAGCACGCCCAGCTTTTGGGCAAATTGCTTTTGACGTTTAGGGAATATGCCTTGAATGGTTATACCTAATACATTGATAGGTTCTTTCGGGTGGAATAGCATTTTAATGGCTATCCAGTTAGTAAAGTAACCTATGAATGCTGCAATAAATGGAATCAGATAAATCAACATCTCTATATGTATACCTCTCTTCTCTGAACAATTATTTTAGAACATGAACGACTCTTCTTCTGCTATCATTTGCAGATAAACACCGTAGCCGCTTTTCTTGAATTTGTCAGCCTGAACTAATAGCTGCTCTTTGGTGATGTATCCTTTTCGGTATGCTATCTCTTCGATACAGCCTACTTTCAAGCCTTGGCGTTTTTCAATAACTTCTATAAACTGACCCGCCTCTTGTAAGGAATCAAAAGTACCAGTATCCAGCCATGCAGTACCTCTATCTAAAACACCTACTTCAAGTTTTCCTTTTTCAAGATAGGTCTTGTTTACATCGGTTATTTCTAACTCACCGCGGTGAGATGGTTTGATGTTCTTTGCTATATCAACCACATCATTATCGTAGAAGTATAAACCAGGCACCGCAAAATTAGACTTAGGCTTTTCAGGCTTTTCTTCAATGCTCTTAACCATAAAGTTATTATCAAACTCTACTACGCCATATCTTTCAGGATCACTAACCTGATATGCAAAGACTACAGCTCCATCAGGATTAGCTTTGTTTTGTAGCAAACTTCCCATGCTAGAACCATAGAATATATTATCGCCTAGAATAAGGGCAACTGAGTCGTTTCCTATAAAGTCTGCACCAAGTATGAATGCCTGAGCAAGACCTTCTGGTTTTGGCTGAACCACGTACTCGAATCTGCAACCGATCTGGCTACCATCACCAAGAAGCTTTTGGAAACCTGCCTGATCTTCAGGACTGGTAATAATCAATATTTCCTGTATGCCCGCCTGTAGTAATGTAGATAGCGGGTAGTATATCATTGGCTTATCATAAACAGGCATCAGCTGTTTACTCACTGCGATTGTAAGTGGGTATAAACGTGTACCCGAACCACCTGCCAAAATTATTCCTTTCATAGTCTTATTTAGTTTTCAAAAGTTTAGCAAACGCATGTTTATGCATACTGCTTCTCGTAATACTTTTGATAATCTCCAGATGTAACATTGTTTAACCAGTCCTCATTTTCAAGGTACCAGTCTATTGTGATTGACAGCCCCTCCTCGAAAGTTACAGAAGGCTCCCAGCCTAATTCATTTTTGATCTTATTAGCATCTATGGCATACCTGCGATCATGACCCGGGCGGTCTTTTACATAAGTTATCAGCTCTGCCGATTCCCCCGGTGTTCTACCCAGCTTTTCATCCATTTGCTCACAAAGCACTTTTATCAGCTCGATATTCTGCCACTCATTAAAGCCGCCAATATTATATGTCTCACCATTTTTTCCGTCATGGAAGACTGTATCAATAGCTCGCGCATGATCTACTACATAGAGCCAGTCACGAGTATACTTACCATCACCATACACTGGTAGTGGTTTTTTATTCTTGATGTTGTTTATGAATAGCGGAATTAGCTTCTCAGGAAACTGATTCTGACCATAATTGTTAGAGCAGTTGGTTAGTACGAATGGCATGCCGTAAGTATTACCATACGCACGTACTAAATGGTCTGATGCTGCTTTTGAAGCAGAGTAGGGTGACTGAGGGTCATACGGGGTAGTCTCTAAAAAGAACCCGGTATCTCCCAATGAACCATATACTTCGTCTGTTGATATATGATAGAAGAGTTTTCCTTCGTAATTATTACCCCATATCTCACGAGCTGCATTTAGCAAGTTTGCAGTACCCATAACATTTGTCTGAATAAATGCATTGGGGTTAGTGATGGAACGGTCTACATGGCTTTCTGCAGCCAGGTGTATCACTCCATCAAACTTGTGTTCGTTAAATATCTTTTGGATAGCTTTCGCGTCGGTAATATCTGCTTTTACAAATGAGTAGTTAGGCTCATTTTCAATGTCTTTTAGGTTCTCAAGATTACCCGCATAGGTAAGGGCATCCAGGTTTACTATTTTATAGTCAGGATACTTTTTCACAAAAAGTCTGACAACATGTGAGCCTATAAAGCCTGCTCCTCCTGTAATTAAAAGCGTTTTATTCATCTACTTATAAATGTGTAAATTCTAATACGTGGCGAAGTTATATAATAATAAACTAAAGAGCTATGTAATTGACAGTGTTAGCATATCTTTTACAATGTAAAAAAATACAAAGGGGCTAATAGCCCCTTTGTATTTAAAGTATTTTATATGAAGTGTTATTTAAGCTTGAAGCTTTCGATAAACTTCGTAGTAAAGTCTCCTTCGCGGAACTTCTCGTCCTGCATGAGTTGTTGATGGAATGGTATGGTAGTTTTGATACCTTCTATCACGTATTCGCTCAATGCACGCTCCATAGTTTTAAGAGCTTCTTCACGAGTTTGAGCAACAGCTATCAATTTAGCTATCATCGAATCGTAGAATGGAGGGATTGTATACCCTGCATATATATGAGAGTCGATACGCACACCATGACCACCTGGAGTATGTAATACATTTATTTTACCCGGACTTGGTCTGAAGTCGTTGTACGGATCTTCTGCATTAATACGACACTCAATAGCGTGCATGGTAGGCTCGTAGTTCTTACCACTGATCTTAGCACCTGCAGCAATTTTGATCTGCTCTTTTATCAGGTCATAGTTGATAACCTCTTCTGTAACACAGTGTTCTACCTGGATACGAGTGTTCATTTCCATGAAGTAGAAGTTGCGATGCTTGTCTACAAGAAACTCAACAGTACCAACACCTTCATAATTGATAGCCTGAGCTGCTTTAATTGCAGCCTCACCCATAGCTTTACGTAAGTCAGGTGTCATGAAAGGAGATGGAGACTCTTCCACCAGCTTTTGGTGACGTCTTTGTATAGAACAGTCACGCTCACTTAAGTGACATGCATTTCCATATTGATCTCCTGCTATCTGTATCTCAATGTGTCTTGGCTCTTCTACAAATTTTTCCATGTAGATACCATCGTTACTGAAAGATGCAGCGGCCTCTGTTTTTGCACTATCAAAAGCTTTAGCCATTTCTTCATCCTTCCACACAAGACGCATACCCTTACCACCACCACCAGCAGTAGCTTTAAGTAGAACAGGGTAGCCCATTTCTTTTGCCAAGCCTTTTGCTTCATCAACACTTTCTAAAAGCCCTTCAGAGCCTGGTATAACGGGTACTCCGGCTTTTATCATAGTGTCTTTAGCTGTGATCTTATCACCCATCAGGCTCATCATTTCTGATGAAGGTCCGATGAACTTGATGCCATATTCGGTGCAGATATCTGCAAACTCTGGGTTTTCCGCTAAGAAACCATATCCCGGATGTATAGCGTCAGCATTAGTTATTTCTGCTGCAGCCATAATACGTGGTATATTCAGGTAAGAGTCAGAACTCTGTGGTTTTCCGATACATACTGCTTCGTCAGCAAAACGTACATGCAAACTATCTTTATCTGCAGTAGAGTAAACAGCTACTGTCTCAATACCCATTTCGTGACAAGTACGTATAACACGTAAAGCTATCTCACCTCTATTGGCAATTAATATCTTTTTAAACATGAAATTTTTGATTGATATTAATAATATACCTGAACATAGACTTAAAATAAACCTATGTTCAAGTTATACTTCAGTCTTATGATGGATCAACTAAGAATAGTGGTTGATCATATTCTACAGGAGAAGCATCATCGATAAGTACTTTTACAATTTTACCTGTTACTTCAGATTCTATCTCATTGAATAATTTCATTGCTTCAATGATACAGATATGCTCACCCTCATTTATTGTATCACCTACATTTACGAAAGGCGGCTCTCCAGGTTTAGGAGAACGGTAGAAAGTACCGATCATCGGAGATTTAACTGTAATCAGATTTGCATCATTATCTGCAGCTGGCTGCGGTGTAGCAGGCTGTGCAGCTTCAGGTGCCGGTGCAGGAGCAGCTTGTTGTACAGGTTGTGGAGCTGGTGCACTTTGTTGTGCCGGAGCTGCAACAGTTACAACTTGAGTTTCCTGTGTATTGCTTTGCTTGATAGTAATTTCAAAATCACCATCTTTTATAGTTAATTCACTTAGTTCAGACTTGTTTACAGCCTTTATTAACTCTTGAATTTGTTTTAACTCCATATATATGTTTTTAAAAATGGGTATTATGTTAATCCTTCACGCGCTCAACGTAAGCACCTGTTTTGCTATCAATTTTGATTTTTTCTCCTGTATCAACGAAAAGCGGTACGTTCACAGTAGCACCTGTTTCAACTGTAGCAGGCTTTAGTGTACGAGTAGCAGTATCACCTTTTAGACCAGGCTCAGTATATGTTACTTCAAGTACAATGTTTGTAGGTAATTCAGCAGACATAGGTAAATCAGTCTCTGTATTTACCATAATGAAACACTCCTGACCATCTTTGTATAGGCCCGGGTTATCTACCTGATCTTCAGTCAAAGTAAGTTGCTCGAACGTCTCAGTATCCATAAAGTTGAAGCCTAGCTCATCTTTGTATAAGAACTGGAAGTTACGTTTTTCAATACGTACCGGGTGGATAGAGTCACCAGAGTTCCATGTGTGTTCTATGGTTCTGTTATTGTCTACACCTTTCAATTTAGCCCATACTTTAGCTGCTGCACGAGCTGTTTTATTTTGTCCGAATTCAATAACTGAATACAGGCTGCCATCTAGTTTGATGACCATGCCGTTACGAATATCTCCTGTTGATGCCATTATTAGTTTTTTATGCGGAAGGCAAAAGTAACCTGAAAAAGCTAAAATTACACAATATGGTCCCCTAAAATCATTTTTTCCACAGGATTATTGCCAAAATCGTATGGAATGTATGAATATGAAGGCATTTCGTTAGTTATTATCAAATTAGACTTTTTACCCACTGCTATAGTTCCTAAGCTATCTGCCATTTCCAAGGCTGCAGCTCCATTTATAGTTACTGAGTTGATAGCCTCTTCTGGTGTCATTTTTAACTGTGTACAAGCTAAAGTAAGTAGCTGTGGTATATTTCCTGAAGGACAAGAGCCCGGATTATAGTCTGTAGCCAGACATACAGGTAGGTCAGCATCAATGATCTTCCTAGCTGGTTGATATTGAATACCTAAGAAATATGCAGCCCCGGGTAGAAGCGTAGGTATGGTAGTGCCTGATTTTAAGGCTTCTATTTCTTCTTCACCAACCGCTTCTAAATGATCTACACTTACAGCGTTGTGCTTAACCCCAAGCTGTACACCACCTGAATGATGAAGTTGATTGGCGTGTATTTTAGCTTTTAGTCCATACTTAGCCCCTGCTTCAATGATCTTTTCTGTTTCATCTACAGAAAAGAAACCTTTTTCGCAGAAAGCATCTATATAGTCAGCCAGACCCTCATCAGCCACTTTGGGTAGCATTTCATTGATTATAAGGTTGAGATAGCCTTCGTGATTTTCTTTATACTCTAACGGGTAGGCATGTGCTGCTAGAAATGATGCTTTTATTGGTATAAGTTCCTCTTCTTTAAGCCTTTTTATGACTCTAAGCATTTTTAGCTCACTCTCAAGACTTAGACCATAGCCACTTTTTATCTCAATAGCACCTGTACCTTGATTGATGACTTTGTGCAGTCTGGCAAGGCTTTCGTCGAAGAGTTGAGATTCATCTATCTCAGCCATTTTTTTAGCAGAGTTGAGGATGCCTCCGCCACGTCTGGCAATTTCTTCATAGCTCAGGCCATTAATACGGTCTACAAACTCGTCTTCCCTAGAGCTGGCAAACACTAAATGTGTATGCGAGTCTACCCATGCGGGCAACACCAGTTTGCCACTTACGTCCAAAACGTCTGTAGCCTGTACGGTATGAGCATGCTCCATATCTCCGAAATCCTGAATGATTCCGTCTTCGATTAATAGCCAGGCGTTTTCCAGACAATCCATATTTTTCATGTCTGCACCTTTTGCGTAAGGCTTTCTAGTATCACCCAGCTCAACGTTACAGAGCTGCTTTATATTTGTTAGCAGTAAATGCATATTGTTCTATTTAGATGCTCAAATGTAGTAGGATAGATTTTAGACTTCAAGTATTAGTTAAATAAATAACAATCATTTACGGTTTTAACACTCCTTCGCAAATGCAGTTTATCTTTGCAGGATGCGATTTGTGAAGTGGCTATTAAAAGTCCTTATATTCTTTCTTATACTACTGCTAGCTTTTGGGGTGTGGGTGTATGTTGTTTCAGATTTTGACCCGCCAAAAGTAAATAACACTTCAGCCGATTCATTAACAAGAAAGCATGTAGATGGTTCATTATATACAATAGGTGATAACTGGATCAAAAAGAACGACTATGGATTATACGAGATGTATGTATCCGGTACACCATATGAACTTGGTGCTAAAAACGGTAAACTCTCCAGTGAGCAAATAGTAGCACAAGAGGTGGCTTTTACTGATCAGATAAAACAAATGATACCTTCTGATTCTTACCTTAAGTTTCTTAAGTATGTTATTGGGTTTATTAACAGAGACCTACCTGACCATATAATAAAACCATACAAGGAAGAGATATATGGTATATCAAAATCTGCATCTGATTCATTTAACTGGATAGGAGATAACTACGATAGAATATTAAACTACCACGCTGCGCATGATATAGGACATGCCTTGCAGAATATGATGTTGGTAGGCTGTACCTCCTTTGGTGCATGGGGAAACAAGACAGAAGATGGTTCTATGCTGCTTGGCAGGAACTTCGATTTTTGGGTAGGGGATAAGTTTGCTGAAAATAAGATAGTAGCGTTCTATAATCCTGATAAGGGTAACAAGTTTGCATTTATTACATGGGGTGGTTTTACAGGAGTGGTGTCTGGTATGAATGAAGCAGGATTGACTGTAACTATAAATGCTGCTAAGTCAAGCATTCCGAAGAGTGCAGCAACCCCTGTTTCTTTAGTTGCCAGAGAGGTATTGCAGTTTGCCACAACTATAGATGAGGCTATTGCCATAGCTGAAAAAAGAGAGATGTTTGTATCTGAGAGCTTCTTGGTAGGTAGTGCAAAAGATGGAAAGGCAGTGATTATAGAAAAGACACCAAAGAAGCTGGCTGTGTATGACCCTCAACAAGATAATATACAGTGTACGAATCACTACCAGAGTAAAGACTTTGAACAGCAAGAGCTAAATGTTGAGCAGAAAGCTAACAGTGCTTCTGTATACAGATATAAGAGGTTGCAAGAGTTGATGCAAAGCAATTATCCACTTACTCCAAATAAGGTAGCTAGTATACTAAGAGACAGGAAAGGCGTAAATGGTACAGATATAGGTGTTGGGAATGAGAAAGCGATTAACCAGATGATCGCACACCATTCAGTTATCTTCCAACCAGATAGTTTAAGAATGTGGGTGAGTACCAACTCATGGCAGTTGGGTGCTTATATATGCTACGATCTACGTGAGATATTTGCTTTGGATGGTCTGGATAAAGACACCATAATAATGGATACAGCAAATACCATACAAGCAGATAGCTTCTTACTTACTACTGAATATGCTGACTTCCTGAAGTTTAGACAAAATAAAATGTTTTTACTGGTAGGCGGTAGTGTAGATACTGCAGAGGTGGTTAATAGTAATCCAAAGTATTATGACGCATATAGAATAGCAGGAGATTACTGCTATCAACGTAAATGGTATGCTGATGCAGTAAAATATTACAAAGGAGCACTTAAGCTGGAAATAGCCACAGTAGAAGAGCGCAATGCTATAAAAGAGAAAATAGAATTGTGTAATAAGATGCTTAAAGAATAGATTTACACTTAGTATTTCCTTTACAGAATGTCTCAACAGCCAATAAAGAACAGTGAGTTTGAAGCCTTAAAGGCTTGTGTTCTGATTCCTACATATAATAATGCAGGAACAATAGAAGATGTTGTAAAAGATATACTGCAGTATACAGATCATGTTATTGTAGTTAATGACGGCTCTACAGACAATACTAAGAACATCCTAAAGCAATTTGAGGGCGATATACATATAGTTAATTACAGTCCTAACCAAGGTAAAGGGAAGGCTTTACAGAGAGGTTTTCAAGAAGCAGTTAATTTGGGTTATCACCATACCATCACTTTAGATAGTGATGGACAGCATTATGCTAAAGATGTTGTGAGCTTTCTGGAGAAGCTTAATGATGATGAGCATCAGCTTATCATAGGCTCCAGAAATATGGACCAAGATAATGTGCCTACCAAAAGTAGCTTTGGTAATAAGTTCTCCAACTTTTGGTTTTGGGTAAATACAGGTATAAAAGCCGATGATACTCAATCCGGCTATAGGTCTTACCCCGTAAAAGTATTGGCAGACAAACGTTACTATACTAGCAAATATGAATTCGAAATAGAGGTGATCGTAAGAGCTGCCTGGGCAGGTGTTGATGTTACTAGTGTGCCTGTATCAGTATACTATCCTGATCCTGAAGAGAGAGTTTCTCACTTCAGACCATTCAAGGATTTTACAAGGATAAGTGTGTTGAACACAGTACTTGTACTTACAGCGTTATTATGGATAAAACCCCGTGACTTTGTAAAAGCATTGGCCAGCAAAGAGGGTAGGAAGAGAATTTGGGCAATCTTATTTTTGAATCCTGCTGAGACCAATCATATAAAAGCAGCTTCTTTAGGGTTTGGCGTGTTTATGGGTATTGTACCTATATGGGGTTTTCAACTAGCAGTAGGTATTCCATTAGCTATTTTATTCAGGTTGAACAAAGCGCTGTTCATAATCGCTGCGAATATTAGTATACCGCCCATACTGTTTTTAATTATAGCGCTTAGCGTAGTGACTGGTAAGTGGATACTAGGTATGGAAACTATATTGCCTGATCTAAGTAATATAACCTTAGAAACAGTAAAGCAAGAAGGACTTGCGTTTTTCTTAGGAGGTACGGTATTAGCAATAACAGCAGGCATTGTTACATACCTGCTGTCTTATATTATTATTTCGTTTACCAGGAAAAAGCCTAAAACTAATTAAGCATAACAAGTAGCTTCCATCTGAACACCTTGCCAGCCTTTATCAGTTGTTTTAAACTTCTTAAGCTCGTACCTAGAAAAGCCAGCATCCTTTATTAATTGCTCTAAGTCTTTTTGAGTTAAGTAGTTTGTTTCCCAACGCTTGTCAAACATTTTCTGAACCTTTGTCGGCATTACAGGGTATAATGCTTCTGCTACTTTTCGTTTCATGTTTTTGCGCGAGTCAAGGTCTACAACTGTAACGTAAAAGATACCATCTTTAGAGAGCATTTTATGTATTCTGCTACACAGGTCAGGAGTAAGTGGTGCATGACCACCTAGCACACCTACTGAATATATAAAGTCATATTGACGGTTGAAATCTTTAGTGTATATATTACCTACCATCAGGTCCATCTGCTCAATATCCATCTGCTTTGCATTCACAGGGTTGTGTGCAGCTTTTATCATCCCTTCTGCTACATCTATACCCGTTAGGTGCGCCACATTCTTAAGTACGTGAAAATATCTGCCGCTACCGCAACCTATATCTAACACATCGATCTTTCTGTTGAATGATTGGCAAATATCGCTGAATGCCTTTGCGTATTGTTGGAAGTCTACTGTAGTGACAAAATGCTCATCATACAGCCTGTACTTATTGGAGTACTCATCATTGTAGAGTTGTACAGTCTTTTCCTCAGAAAAGCTGATAGCAAGTGTGTTCATTATTTATTTTTTGTTTGGGTAAATATTGCAATATGTACCCTTTAAAAACAAAAAAGCTGTAGTGTTTAACTACAGCTTAACAATGAATTATAAATAAATGTTATCCGAGATAGCCTTTCAAAGAATTGCTATAACGTGCTTTCTGCAAACGTTTTATAGCTCTTTCTTTTATTTGACGTATCCTTTCTTTTGTTAGATCATATTTGATGCCGATCTCTTCTACTGTAGGACCGTTATCGCCATTTAACCCAAAGTATGCAGCTAATATCTCAGCTTCACGAACACTTAATGATTGTAATATTCTCCTGATCTCATTACGAAGAGAATCTTTCATTACATCATCATCTGTATCGTTACTACCTTCTAATAGATCTCCCATAGCAACATCTTCAGCTTCGTGTACCGGAGCATCAAGAGATGTGTGGCGAGAGTTAGTTGTGAAGATATTAGTTACTTCAGTTTCCGTCATGTCCATTATCTCAGCTAGCTCTTCAGTAGACGGTTCGCGCTCGTTCTCCTGTTCGAAAGCAATGAATGCTTTATTGGCCTTGTTGTAAGTGCCTATTTTATTTTGTGGAAGACGAACTAAACGTCCTTGTTCAGCTAATGCTTGTAATATAGATTGACGAATCCACCATACTGCGTATGAAATGAATTTAAAACCTTTTGTTTCATCGAAGCGCTGTGCTGCTTTGATCAATCCCAGGTTACCCTCATTTATCAGATCGCTGAGCGATAATCCTTGGTGTTGATACTGCTTGGCAACAGATACAACGAAACGTAAGTTGGCTTTCACTAACTTGTCTAGTGCCAGTTGATCACCAACATGGATTCTTTGGGCTAGTGTTGTTTCCTCTTCAGGTGCTATCATTGATATCTTGCTAATCTCTTGCAGATACTTCTCAACAGCTTGCGAATCCCGGTTAGTAATTTGAGTGGCAATTTTTAACTGCCTCATAATAATTGATTATTTAGATATGTGTACTTAGTTAATATTGTTACCCTACTTTATAAGACAATTAATTTTCAAAAAAAGTTTGTTGAAAATCAATAAAAATCTTACATTCCTTTTACCACAAATAGTGTTCCAATTATCAATACTTTTCCTCTATTTTGCAGTATTTGCGAGCCATAGTATAACGTATTCAGCCCCAGTTTGGTATTAGCGCTACTTATGAAAATATCTTATAGCCATATAGGCTGTTAAAAAGTGGCTGAAATACTGACAAATCAACGTGCAAAACTAGTTATCAAGTATGTATTTTGCTACCTTTGCACGTCATATTAACGTAAATTTTAACACTTTATGCAACAAGATCTGTATAATCATCCTGATTATTACCTTTTGGATGAACTTCTGACTGATGAACACAAGCTGATACGCGACTCTGTCAGAGCATTTGTAAAGAAAGATGTTTCTCCGATAATAGAGGATTACGCACAGAAAGCAGAGTTCCCGTCGCAGATAATCAAAGGTTTAGGTGATACAGGTTGTTTTGGACCGTTCATACCGCAAGAGTATCGTGGTGCAGGTCTTGATTATATTTCTTATGGTCTTATGATGCAAGAGCTGGAGCGTGGTGATTCAGGTATCAGGTCAACAGCATCAGTACAAGGCTCACTTGTAATGTTCCCTATATTCAAGTTTGGTAGTGAAGAGCAGAAGAAAAAGTATTTACCCAAACTAGCTACAGGCGAGATGATGGGTTGTTTTGGTTTGACTGAGCCTGACCATGGGTCTAACCCAGGTGGCATGGTCACCAACTTCAAAGATGCAGGAGACCATGTGATATTGAATGGTGCTAAGATGTGGATCTCAAATGCACCCTTTGCTGATATAGCTGTAGTGTGGGCGAAGGATGAAAATGGCGAGATACGAGGTTTGGTCGTAGAGCGTGGTATGGAAGGTTTCACTACGCCTGAAACTCATGGTAAATGGTCTTTGAGGGCTTCTGCTACAGGCGAGTTAGTATTTGATAATGTAAAAGTTCCAAAAGAAAATATATTCCCTGAAATAAAAGGTCTTAAAGGACCATTGACTTGCCTGTCTAGTGCTAGGTTTGGTATTGCTTGGGGTGCTTTAGGTTGTGCTATGGACTGCTATGATACTGCATTGCGTTATTCACTTCAAAGAGAGCAATTTGGTAAGCCAATTGGTGGCTTCCAGCTTCAGCAAAAGAAACTAGCAGAGATGATCACTGAGATAACTAAAGGTCAACTGCTTGTATGGCGCTTAGGTGTTTTACGTGACAAGGGGCGAGCTACTCCGGCACAGATATCAATGGCAAAACGTAACAGCTGTGAGATAGCATTGAAGATAGCTCGTGAAGCAAGGCAAATGTTAGGTGGTATGGGTATTACGGGAGAATTCAGCATTATGAGACATATGATGAACCTGGAGTCTGTTGTGACTTATGAAGGTACACATGACATACACCTATTGATCACAGGTATGGATGTGACAGGGATTAATGCTTTCAAATAGGGTGTTTTAATTCAGTTAAATAGAAAAGGGCTCTCATTAAGAGCCCTTTTTGTTTGGTTATAGATTTGCTATTCTTTCTTGTTCGTTTACAGATATAATGGTCTCCATTTTCCACTTGTTATCTTCATTCAGCCTTATGATATAATAGTAGTCGCAATCGTATATCGGCTTATGGTTCTTATTAGCATATTGCCAGTTGATCTTTACTTCAATGATCTTATCGGTCAGTACACGTTTGTTCCTTATGTCAGGGTAGGCGTGTGTTATATCATGCTTATTGTAGAATCGTTTACTCTGATTGATAAGCCCTTCCAGCTTTGCAGCAGTAGTGTAAGTAGCTGCTGAGTTATCAGCTATGAACATACAAGGCAATGCATAGCAGCTCAGCATATACTTAGAGTCTCTATTTTCAAGAGCATGCGCATAATCTTCGAAAAACTTATTGACCCTGTAAATAGCGTTTTGTGATGTCATAAACGGTGAGTTGACTAGATACTTATGCAAACTTATGTAACTCAGCAGACCTTAAAATATTTATTCCGTTGTAATAAATTCCGACACTATGATTGATCATCTTAACACTACATATAGGTATTCTATGGCTATTTACTTTTTTGTTTTGGGTTATAGCTATACCTTTGCACAACTTTTAGAATAAGTATTATAAAACGGACTAATTCGTCCTTTTAAAAAGATAGTTTTTATACATGTTATCAGTTTCTAATTTATCGCTTAGGTACGGCAAGAGAATACTATTTGAAGATGTAAACATTCGCTTTACAGAGGGCAACTGTTATGGTATTATCGGTGCGAACGGTGCAGGGAAGTCTACTTTCCTTAAGATATTATCAGGTGATATAGATCCGAGCACAGGTAAGGTAGAGATATCTAAAGACCAGCGCATGAGCGTGTTGAAACAGGATCACTATGAATTTGATGAGGTGCCTGTTCTAGAGACTGTTATCATGGGTAACACTCCTTTATACAAAGTGATGAAGGAGAAGGATGACCTATACGCGAAAGAAGACTTTACTGAAGAAGATGGATTGAAAGCGGGGGAGCTAGAAGCTACTTTTGCTGAAATGGATGGCTGGAATGCTGAGAGCGATGCAGCTACACTACTAAGTAATCTAGGTATAAAAGAAGACCTTCACCATAAACTGCTAAAAGAGCTGGACGGTAATCAGAAAGTAAGGGTGCTACTAGCTCAGGCATTATTTGGTAATCCTGACATTCTACTACTGGATGAGCCTACCAACGACCTTGACTTAGAAACTATCTCTTGGTTAGAGAACTTCCTGGCAGATTATGATAAGATAGTATTGGTTGTATCGCATGACCGTCACTTCTTAGATGCAGTATGTACACATGTAGCTGATATTGATTTCGGTAAGATATCAATATTCACAGGTAACTACTCATTCTGGTATGAGAGTAGCCAGCTATTATTGAAACAGCGTACTGAGCAGAATAAGAAAGCAGAAGAGAAAATAAAAGAACTAAAAGAGTTCATTGCTCGTTTCTCTGCAAACGCTTCAAAATCTAAGCAAGCTACCAGCCGTAAAAAAGCTTTGGATAAGATCAACGTCGAAGATATGCAGCCCTCTAACAGGAAGTATCCTGCAATACTATTCAATAATCAGATACGTGAGGCTGGCGATCAGATATTGGAAGTGCATAATCTTGGCAAGACCTTAAATGGTGATGTGATGTTTAAAAACATCAACTTCGACTTGAAAAGAGGTCAAAAAGTAGCAGTGGTTTCGGATAACAGCCTTGCAACAAGTGCCTTCTACAAGATTATTGCCGGTGAAGATGATGATTATGAAGGTAGCTACAAGTGGGGAGTAACTATCACAAGTACTTACTTGCCTGCTGATAATACTGAGTTCTTCGAAGGTAGAGATGAAAACCTTGTAGACTGGCTAAGACAGTATTCTGAAGAGAAGGATGAAACTTTTATAAGAGGTTTCCTAGGTAGAATGTTATTCTCAGGCGAAGAAACACAAAAGAAGTGTAGCGTATTGAGTGGGGGAGAGAAGATGAGATGTATGCTCAGCCGTATGATGATGCTAAGAGGTAATGTGTTGTTGTTAGATGAACCTACCAACCACTTGGACCTTGAAAGCATTACAGCGCTCAATAATGGTCTTACTGAGTTTAAAGGAACAGTCATCTTCACTACTCGTGACCATGAGTTAGCTCAAACTGTTGCTGACAGGATACTTGAAATAACACCTAACGGTCTGATTGACAGAGAGATGAGCTTTGATGACTACAGAAGTGATGAAAAGGTAAAAGCAGTTAAAGAGGAAATGTACGGAACTGTTGTATAGACAAGTAAATAATAATTTTTTATTATAAGTAAATTGGCTATATTTACTTTCCCGTGACACTTTTTCAGGTTGGATATATTCGTGTAGATAGGTACTAAGAGTTGATAGTTTCACCATCCATTGCATCACCTTCTAAACTGTTTTGTTATATGAAGCTGTACCAAAACCGAATAGACAGATTTTCTGTTATAGCCAAAAAGCTGCTAGACCAACACGCAACTGACTACTTTAATGATTGTCGAAAAGACAAGGATCAGTATGAGGCTTTTAGCTCTCATTATGAGCTGCTTGGGGCTCAGTTAGAGCAATACGCAACTGAATTCATCAAGAATACTAATGTGAGTAGTAAGTACC
This sequence comes from uncultured Flavipsychrobacter sp., assembly GCA_964531655.1. Taxonomy (GTDB): domain Bacteria; phylum Bacteroidota; class Bacteroidia; order Chitinophagales; family Chitinophagaceae; genus UBA5543. The sequence continues at coordinate 138,472 of CAZHDM010000006.1, read as the reverse complement.
TTGCAGATGGTGTTTGGAAGAAGTGCAATTATTACTTGGCTCTATTTGAACGTACACATGCTCCCGGTAGTCTAAACCAAGCGTTCTAATTACCGTTTACGCCATTCCTTATAAGTTTTCTTCTTAGGCTTAGCACTTTTACTTTGTGGCTTGCTATCACTCTTGTTTTTGAGGTTTTTTGCCGGCTTCTTGTCTGTATTTTTAGGTGTGAATTTCCTTTGTGGTTTAGATGCCTCTTCAGTTTTTACAGATGTGGAAAGCATACGAGTCATATCAGCAGACTCTTCTGGTGTGAAGTATCTCCATTTACCTACGGCAAGTCCTCCTAGCTTTACATTCATTACTCGTACTCTGGTAAGTGATACCACCTTGTAACCTAAGACCTTGCACATACGGCGTATCTGCCTGTTCATGCCCTGAGTAAGGATGATCCTAAACTTCCTTTTACTCATTTGCTTCACAGTACACTCTTTTGTCATTTTGCCCAGAATGGGTACTCCAGATGACATGTTTTTTATGAACTCAGGAGTTATCTGTTTGTCAACACTTACAATGTATTCTTTCTCGTGCCTGTTACCTGCGCGTAGTATCTTATTGACAATATTTCCATCATTGGTCAAAAATATAAGACCATCAGAGTCTTTGTCTAACCTTCCGACAGGGAATATGCGTTTCGGGTGATTGATGAAAGATATGATGTTTGTTCTATCCTTCATGTCTGTAGTAGATGTAACACCCACTGGCTTATTAAAAGCTATGTAGATAGTATTACTTTTCTGCTTTACCTTTTCTCCATCAATCTCTACCTCATCCTCGTAAGCCACCTTATTACCTAAAGCTGCTGGTTCGCCATTTATAGTAACTCTACCTTGCTCGATAAGTTTGTCAGCCTCTCTACGAGAGCAGAAACCAGAAGAACTAATAAACTTATTAAGGCTTATCAGTTCTCCATTATTTTGATGCTTTTTACTCATATTTATTTTGCTCTGCGAAATAAGTAGCGTGTGATGAATAGTCCACCTGAACTACTACCATCAGAAGTTTGTGCGTGAGATCCTGTAACTACATTTATCAGCTCCCAGCCTTGACTACTATAATCATTTATACGCTCTACTATAGAGTTGTCATTTTTCGCAATATTCTTAAAGTTAAGACCTACCATACTATAAAAGTTTTTCAGGTCTTTTTCAAGTAGCTGTCCTTTATTGTCTGTAGTAAGTATTCTTGATCGGCCTAGTCCGCCAGGTATAACAGACTCTATTGTAGAGAACTGAAAATACTCATATTCTGTTGCTGTTACAATCGGGCTTGGCCTGAATGCAAAAACTGTTACCACCAATAATGCTGCGACAGCGGCAATGCTAAAAGTTTTGATTGTTTCTTTCATAAGTAGTTGTGTTGGAGATTTTGAGATATAATTATTGTTTAGTGTATTGTCTGATCTTAGTATACTTTATCATGCTGGACATAGCAGAGTATTTACATACTAGATATCCGTAATAGCCGTCTAAAAAACCAAGTTTTAAAATGTATGAATTAATGAAATACCATTTAGGACCCAGCCATACCTTTAGCAAGCTACATGTCTTACCTTTTTCCACGGCTGCCAAAGCACTCATCTCTGTAAATTTCTCAATTTGCTTGATATGGTCTGATATGGTATTGAAGCTATAATGCAGAATATCTCCTTTTAGTTGCTTTATATTTTCATTTTTATCAAAAGCTTCCCAGTATTCATGAACCTTTGCACCTTTCCATGTTCCTTTTGTTCTGTTGAATAATCTTATCTTTTTATCGGGATACCATGTTCCGTGTTTTATCCATTTGCCGCAATAATTTGTGCATCTATTGAGCTTGTAGACATTGCTTTCGGGATATTGTTTTATGTTTTTGATAGAGTTGATCAGCTCTTCACTAAGCGCTTCGTCCGCATCAATTGATAGCACCCAATCGTGCCTGGCCATTTGTGTAGCTACAATTCTTTGATCTACATAGTCTGTGAAGGGATGTTGCGCTACACGAGCACCTAAAGCTTCTGAGTTCTCAACAGTTTTATCTGTAGAGTTGCTATCAACTACCAGTATCTCATCAGCAACCTCAGATACTGATGATAAACAACGTTTGATGTTGTTCTCTTCGTTTAGTGTTATGACAACTACACTAAGCTTTATCATTATGCAATATTAAAAAACCCGGAATTTCCGGGTAGTAAAGTTAGTATGAGGTAGTAAAATTAAGAAAGTAATTGCTGACGTAGTAAAAACTCTAGCTGAGAATTGGTTACACCAAGCTTCTCCGTCAATTCTTTTTCGTCCTTTCTTAATTTGTAAATATCGTAAGCACGCATCAAAGTCTGGTCTAGCTCATCTTCGTTCCAAGGCTTGGTTAAATAATGGAATATTTTACCCTTGTTCACAGCGTCTATCACTGCATTTAGGTCAGCATAGCCAGTCAAAAGAATACGCATGGGGTCAGGATATTTTTCCAATATTGACTCCAGGAACTCGACACCTGTCATGTTAGGCATGCGTTGATCAGTCACGATGATATCTATCGGTTCAGACTCCATTATTTTTATGGCTTCCGGACCGCTAATAGCAGTATGAATCTTATACTTCATCCTGAACGTCGCTTTGAACGACATTAGGTTATGTTCCTCATCATCTACATAGAGCACATTTATTTTTGTATCTCCCATTATTATACTTGTATGCTTCTATTTTTGCAATAATTACAATGTAAGAAAAAAAATATACAATAATACCTTTTTTTTAATTTTTTAGGTTTCTATGTTTACGATAATTCTAACCATTCACGCTTAATTATGGATTTTCTTAAAGAAAGAACTGTTGATCATCAAGAGCTACAGAATCCAGAATATCGTCCTATATTTTTTAATCTTAGCAATTCCGAAGAGCAAAAAAAGCTAAAGGAACTGATAGAAAAAAGACCTGAGATAAAAATTTATGACGAAATCGATGGTCAGCTGAGAGAATTAATAAAAATAAGCAATCCTACAAGGAAGATAAAAGACCATGAATATCCTGATCTGATAGAAAAACACCTTAATGGTGCCGATATATATAAATATGGTAACTGGGTGTATTATCCATGGTCACAAAAGGTATTACATATACTTGGTGAGGAAGAGTTTGTAGAAGTAAGGACAAACCGTAATCGCTACAAACTCACCAAAGACGAGCAGGAGTTTCTTAGGGAAAAGAGTATTGGCATAATAGGGTTATCTGTCGGTCAGTCAATAGCATTGACCGTAGCTACAGAGCGTATCTGTGGAGAGTTAAGATTAGCCGATTTTGATACTGTAGAGCTAAGTAACCTTAATAGAATACGTACCGGTATTCAGAACTTAGGATTAAGGAAAACCATTATTGCTGCAAGAGAAATATATGAAATAGACCCTTATTTGAATGTTGTCATCTACAATGATGGCTTTACAAGTCAAAACTCAGAATCATTTTTTGCCAATGAAGGAAAGGTCTTAGACCTCTTGATAGAAGTATGTGATGGGTTAGACGTGAAAATACAGAGCAGGTTTAAGGCAAGAGACCTGAAAATCCCTGTGTTGATGGATACGAATGACCGAGGGATGCTAGATGTAGAGCGGTTTGATCTAGAGCCAGAGAGACCTATAATGCATGGTTTAGCGGGTGACTTGGATCCAGAGAAAATCAAAGACCTCACAAACGAAGAAAAGATACCATACATACTAAAAATGGTTGGCGCGGATACTATTTCCACAAGGCTCAAAGCCTCAATGATGGAAGTTGAGCAGTCTATCAACACATGGCCTCAGTTAGCATCTTCGGTTGTGCTGGGCGGTGCACTTACAACAGATACAGCAAGAAGAGTTTTGCTAGACCAGTATCATGAGTCTGGCAGGTTTTATATAGATTTTGACGAGCTAATAAAAGATAGTGAAGAAAAAGACAACAAGATTGTTTCTGTAGCTAAGAACCCTCATATTCCTATGCAGAAAAGTGAAGTTGTTAGTATCGCAAACAAGTACTTAAAGGGAAATTCTAGTATCACTACTGTACGCCTCAATGATGATCAGTTAGAAGAAATTAAGAAAGCTGCGCATGCTGCCCCTTCTGCAGGCAACAACCAGCCATGGAAATGGTATTACAAAGACGGTGTTTTACTATTGCTCCATGACAAGTATAGGTCTTGGTCTTGGGGTGATTATGATGAGATGGGTGCTCATATGGGGCTTGGTACAGCTATTGAAAATGTACATCTTGCAGCTGTATCGCAAGGGCTAAATACTAACGTTACCATATTTCCGATTAAGAATGAACCTCGATTAATTGCATCTATAGTTTTTGAGCCAAGTTCGAAAGAAGTTGATAGTGTCAATCAAGTTTTGGTTGATAACCTATATAATAGGTGTACAAACAGGAAGCTGGGAGAGAGAGTAAAGTTACCACTAGAATTTTACAACAAAATGCAGTACCTTGTTAATGCTAGTGATAGTGTTAAACTATTCTATACTGATAGCGATAAAGAGCTAGACGAATTGGGTAGAATTATGGCTGCTTGCGACAGGATTAGAATGTTGCACCCGCAAGGTCATGAGGAATTTTACAGTGAAGTAAGGTGGAGTAGTAATGATGCCCAAAAGACAAGGGATGGTATAGAGTTATCTGCTGTTGATTTAACAGAAGGGGAGAGAGCAGGTTTTTACGTTGCTCAAGATTACAGAGCAGTATCTCTATTGTCTAAATGGAATAAAGGGAATGCTTTTAGACGCTATTCAGAAAAGGCTATGAAGTCTTCTGCAGGTGTTTTGATGTTTGCAATTGATGAGTTTAGTCATGAAAAGTTGATAGAAGCAGGAAGAATTATACAACGATGTTGGATATACGCTAATAGCGAGAACGTTTCAGTTCACCCGATGTTGTCACCTGTTTTCTTCTTCAGTAGATTGATAATTGGCAAAGAGCAAGGCTTGCCCGAACCTGCAAAACAAGAATTGAAACAATTGAGGAAAAGTTTCATAGAGATTTTTCCAATTGTCAATAAGGATAAGAGAGAATATTCAGAGGTGTTTTTAATGAAGCTTGCCATAGCAGATGATATGGGAGTTAAATCATTAAGAAAACCTGTAAATGAAATATTCTATATAGATTAATGTTAAAAATTCGTGTTTTCAGGGCTATAGATGACCTCGAGTCTTGCAAGCGTTTTGCGGAAGGTCACGCAAACGTGCTAAGAGATTACGGTGTCACAAAAGTAACCTCATCTAAAAATGATTGGTTCTACAACCCTGATGTGTACGTAGCTATAGTAGAGACTATAGATACAGGTATAGTTGTAGGCGGGGAAAGAATACATATAGTTAATGGCAAGTATCCATTACCAATAGAGGAGGCTGTGTCTGTTGTAGAAAAGAGAATATACGATCTTGTAGCATCTTATGCTGATAATAAAGTTACAGGAGAGATATGCGGACTATGGAATGCGAGAGCTATAGCAGGTAGAGGTGTGAGTATTTTATTGACCAAGCTAGGTGTAGCAATGGCTCATATGTTGAAAATGGATAGCTTGTTTGTACTTTGTGCACCATATACTGTTGCAATGTGTCAGACTGCGGGGTTTCAGATAGAAACATCAATTGGGAATAAGGGAACATTTATATATCCTAAACTTGATCTCGTAGCAACAGCTTTAGTTGTGAAAGATATTGGTGTATTGTCGACTGCAAGTGATGCATTTAAAAAAGAGATATTTTCTTACATGAACTATCCGACCAGTAAAACAAAAGTATTAGGTGAAAAAGGAGAGACAGAGGTAGAATACGATCTTATATTACCTAACATGCATAAATAATCATGAGTATTAGAACATACTATCCCCTTTTATTAGTATTTGTATCCCTCTTTCTATCTATCTCCGGTTTCAGTAAAAGTAATACTGTATATAACTATATCCCCAAAAGCGAACCAGAACTTGTAGGTGAATATCTATACCTGTTTGTTGACGAAAATGGTAGCCTGACAATAGACGATATAGCAGAAAGCGCTGATTTTGTTAAAAGCGAATCTGAAGTGCCTAATTTGGATGTCACACCGGCTACTGTCTGGGTAAGGCTAACTATAAATAACAAAAGTAGTTATGAGCGATTACTACTAGAGGTGGAAAACACGCTACTAAATGAAGTTACTCTATACGAAGAGGAAGATGGCGAATTTAAAGCAACTACTATAAGTAAAGATCAACCATTTGAAGCGCGTGGTAATACAAATCAAAGCTATCAGTTTGAACTAGATGATGTAAAAAGCACTACAAAAACTTACTATATAAGTATCAAAAGCTATGCTCAGAAACTAATACCTGTAAAGGTAGGTACCGTTGACTCTATAGCTACGTCAAGACTGAATAGAGATGTACTAGCGGGCATATATTTTGGTATCATGCTAGTGATGTTCTTTTACAACATCTTTGTTTTCTTTAGTACACGTGATAGGAGCTATTTATACTATATCATTTACATTTTTACAGTTACTCTCGTTCAGTTAAATATAACTGGGTTAGGTTATAAGTATATATGGCCACACGCCCCACAGTTTGAAAAGATTAGTGTTTATCTATTCCCGTCATTAACAGCGTTTGCATCTATAGCTTTTATCAGAGAGTTTTTACATACCAAGCAGTATGTGCCTAAGATGCATAGAGGTTTTTGGGTGTTTGTTATCGCTTACATCATCACTATAATAAACGCCATTTTTGGTGATAAGTACTTGAGCTATAATTTATTAAATATCAATGCGCTTCCTTTAGCATTGTATATGATAGCTATTGCAGCTTATATTAGGTCTAAGTACAAATTACGCCAAGCTCTGTTCTTCCTGGTAGCATGGACTGTATTCTTGGTGAGTATCATGTTGTTTGTGATGAAAGATTTTGGAGTGCTTCCATATAATCTACTAACCGTTTCTTTTATTCAAATAGGTTCTGCATTCGTTGTTGTATTACTATCCATAGCACTTGCTGATAATATCAATATTCTACGGAAAGAAAAAGAAGAATCGCAAGAGCAAGCTTTATTTGCATTAGAAGAAAATGCAAGGATAGTAAGAGAGCAAAACGTAATGCTCGAAACTAAGGTTAATGAGCGTACAATAGAATTAAGCCAGTCTAATGATGAGCTTAATAAGACACTACGAGAACTAAAAGAGGCGGAGTCTCAACTAGTAGAATCAGAGAAGATGGCCTCTCTAGGTCAATTGACTGCAGGGATTGCTCACGAGATCAATAATCCGATAAACTTTGTAACATCAAACGTAAAGCCTCTAAAAAGAGATTTTGAAATGATGACGCAAATGTTGGATCAGATTCAGGAAATCGGTTTAGATGAAAACACCACAATAGAAGAAAAGAAAGGCAGAATAAATGAGCTGAAAGAAGATCTGGATTATGATTATCTAAAAACAGAAATAGATTATCTACTAAAAGGTATCAGCGAGGGTTCTAATAGGACGGCTGAAATAGTAAAAGGTCTTCGCGTATTCTCGAGGTTGGATGAGGATGATCTTAAAAAGGCTGATATTAATGAAGGGCTTGATTCAACACTGATTATAGTCAACAACTTAATAGGTAGTACAATTGAAGTAAAGAAAGAGTACGGTAATCTTCCCGTTGTGGAATGTTATCCGGGTAAGCTAAATCAGGTCTTTTTAAACATGATTACTAACGGTCTGCAAGCTGTGAAGTCTAAGTTTAAAGAAGAGAATGGAGGTGTATTAACTATAAGTACTGCGCATGATGAAGAGAATGTTATTGTGAAGATCAAGGACAATGGAGTGGGAATGGATGAAAAAACGCAGAAAAAAGTCTTTGAACCATTCTTTACAACTAAAGAGGTAGGTGAAGGAACTGGTCTCGGCATGTCCATAGTTTATAATACAATCAATAAACATAATGGAAAAATTGAATTAAATTCGGCTTTAGGAGAAGGAACAGAGTTTATAATCACGATACCAATAAATCATAACGTTGAAAAAATAGAGAACGTTGGATAGCAAGATAAAAATTAAGGTATTATATATAGATGATGAGGCTAACAACCTGATGAGCTTTAAAGCTTCATTCAGGTTCGATTATAATATTCTGCTAGCCAATAATACAGATGAAGCACTTCAAAAGCTGGAGGAGAACACTGATATAAGTGTGATACTTAGCGACCAGAAAATGCCAGGTAAAACTGGTGTGGAGTTTTTTGAAGAAATAAGAACAAAGTATCCTAATCCAATAAGAATATTAATAACAGGATATACTGACATTGAGTCAGTAATAAGTGCTATTAACAGAGGTCACGTATTCAGGTATATAAAGAAGCCATGGGTAGACATGGACGTAAAGTCTGCTATAGATGAAGGGCATAAGTTTTATGTTACGACTTCTATGCTGGCTATGAAGAATGATGAGCTCCAAAAAGCGTATAACGAGCTGGATAAGTTTGCTTATAGTGCTACACATGACATGCGCGGTCCAATACTTAGCGTGCTCGGTATCATAGACCTCTCCAAAAATGCAGAAGATCTTGATGAGATAAAGGAGATGGTGGACATGATGGAAAATGCTATGCTTAAACTGGATAACTATATCCAAAACCTACATGATCACTACAGCATTAGACGTGGCGAACTGAATATAACGGAGATAGATTTTGAGGATGTAATGACAGATATGGGAGATCTTTATGATATAGCTAGTAAACTAAAGGGTGTAACATTTGAAAAGAATGTTTCTCAAAATGGTAAGTTTAGGTCTGATGATATATCAATAAAGATTATTGTAAACAACCTACTGTCAAATGCATTTAAGTATCAGAAAAAAGGAGATAGCGAAAAGAAGGTTTCACTCGATATGCATGTGAATAACGGAAACGCACAAATAATAGTAAAAGATAACGGTATTGGTATTTCTGAAAAGGATTTAAATGATATTTTTACGATGTTTTTCAGAGTGTCGAGTGAAGAAGTAGGGTCTGGCTTCGGGCTATACAACGTAAAAGATGCTTTGAATAAGATAAATGGTAAAATAGAAGCTAAATCAACCTTAGGTGAAGGATCTGAGTTTACAGTAAGTATCCCAACTAAATAGTGAGAGAATTATGAATTTTATAGTTATAGATGATAGTAAGCTAGACTGTTTCATTGCAGAAAAAATAATAAAGAATACCGGTAAGTGTGATAATTGCAATGTCTTTCAGCAAGCTAAAGAAGGGCTAGAGTTTATAAAGAATAATTCTGCCGGAGGTGACCCGACAATTGTATTTGTAGATATACAAATGCCCGTAATGAACGGCTTTGAGTTTGTAGAGGCATTTGAGCAACTTCCCGATGAGACCAAAGCGCCGTACTCTATATATATGTTATCTTCTTCAATTAATGAAAACGATATAGCTAAAGTGAAGGGCTATGCTTCGGTTAAACATTTTCTTAATAAACCACTTACTAATAGCACAATTACCGCGGTGTTAGAAGAGTATGCATAGCAGTAGCGTTTTATTTAACTGGCTCTACTGTATATCCGTGTGACCTTAATAGGTTGATAAGACCGTTATCACCCCATAGGTGACCTGCGCCTACTGCAAAAAATACTGATTTTTGATCCATCTTATCCGTCATTCTATCTATCCAACGTATGTTGCGTTCATCTAAGAAAGCATTCATGTCATCACCTTCTTCTTTTGCTTTTAATATGAGCTCGTGTAGCGCGGGTAGATTTTGAGTTTTATATGCTGCTATCATGGCGTGATACTCCTCGAGCTCTTCCAAGTCGCCTTTTACATACTTAATGACATCGCTAATGATACTGTCAATTGGTACCTTATTAAGTAAGGCTATTTGTTCAGATGCAGTTTCCAGTCCTGTTATTTCTTTGTTTTGGCGCTTCGCTTCGTCAGATATCTTTAGTTCGTACGATACTGTACTGTCGCATGTAGTTACATTAGACGTTATCAGTGTTTGTAGTACTATAGGTTTCATAGTTGCCAGCATACTGATATTGATGCCCAGTGAATCTTTATAGAATTGCTCGACAAGAGCATAGTCTTCTTTCGAGAAATAATCAGACAGCATTTTACCTTCTGCTGATATCATGCCTGATGCAACCTCCATGAGAATGGAAGGGTCGTCCATATCCATCTCCATACATACCTCTTTCGTTTGAGTCAAGCTTTCATTCATCTCATCTGTCCATATGTAATCATCTTTGCATATTAGATGTATGGTGCCAAACAGATAAGAAGGAGCGGACATTTCAGGGCTACTGATCTTCCATAGTAGTGATTGGGTGCTATCTGCAACACTGGCGAAACTACTGAATGTTGTAACTAGTGATAAGCAGAAGCTATAAAGGAGATTTTTCTTCATATTATTCGAATAACTGTATCATCAGACCTAAACCTACGCCAAATAATATTGCCAATATTTTTTTCCATGTTAACATGTGGTGTCTTGTACCACTCTCAAAGAATATAGTAGTAGATATATGTATGAAGGCTCCTGCTACTATTGGAATCAATGATATTACTAATTGAGCTACAAAATTATAGGTCATACCTAACTTATTTGCTAAAATGCCGGATACAGGAGTGATCATAGCAAACGCTATTAGTACGGCTAGTGCTTTCTGCTTGTTGTTATGGAATGTATCAAGAACTAAAGTGGTTACCAATATTACCTCAGGTATTTTATGTGCAGCCACAGCAAGAAATAACGCAGGTTCGGTGGTTTCCATCCTATAATTGAATCCGAGAGGAAGCCCCTCCATAAATGCATGTACTGATAAGCCTACCATTATAGAGGTAAATGGTATGTTGTGACTGTGCTTGTGCTCGTGTACATGTGTATGGCCGTGCTCTACACCATGTGTTACTCTTTGTATAAATAACTGAATAAAAAAGCCCACTAACAAGAAGAAACCTGCTTGTTGTCCTAGTTCTTCAAAGGTTTCAGGTAGTAGGTGCAATAACGTGATACTCAACAAGAAGGCTCCAGAGAATGCTAAAAGATATTGCATAGCATTATCATCAAGCTTTTTTAGCCATAAGGGAATACTTCCTCCTACTACTGTTAATAAGAATAATATAAGACTGTAAGTAAGTGACATAATTGCAACAACAAAGAATATCAAAAGTAAGTGGTATTTTTTACATACACCTACTTAAGGCTAATAATGATTTACTATTTGCAAATAGCGCTACATGTGGTACTTTTAAATAGCAATGGATTTTTTGAACCTTCATAAGTTAACGGATAAGAGTCAGTTAAGGTCCGGTATATTGTTAATAGCTGAGCCATTTCTGCAGGATTCTATCTTTTCAAGATCTGTTATATTCTTATGTGAGTATAGTGACGAAGGTGCTTTGGGCTTTATATTAAATCAGCCAACAGACTTGTTGTTAGATGATTTATTCGCTGATATATATGATTCCGGGCTAAGTGTGAGCCAAGGCGGTCCTGTTCAGGTAGATACATTGCATGTGCTTCATCAGCTGCCTGATGTTGCAGGTGGTAAAGAGGTTGCTGAGGGTGTATTTTGGGGCGGATCTTTTGAATCTCTTAAAGAGCAAAATAACCTACTTGGGTTAGACGCCAAAAAGATCAGGCTTTTTGTTGGCTATGCCGGATGGTCTGCAGGGCAATTAGAAAAGGAAATGGAAGAAGGTACTTGGCTAGCAGCTAAGCCAATACAGGATATCATATTCAGAGATAACATAGATGATACCTGGAATGATGCTATAAATACATTAGGCAAAGATTATAAATACTTGCTCAATATGCCTATCAACCCTCAGCTGAATTAATACACTGAGATAGCTTTTCACTATTTTTGAAGTTCGTTTAAATAGTTATTTTGATGAATCGAGTAATCAGCTTGATATTTATTCTAACAATTCTCATATATAGTAGCTCATGTGATACCATCAAGGAAGAGCCTGCTGTCAATACAGGAGAAGGTTACTTTTCTGTTATTCAGTTTGCATCTGACCAATGGGATACATACCATGGGCATGCCTTTAGCATTAACAAGAAAGTCTACTTTAATGGAAATGTTGATAGTAGCTATATTACTACGCTTGATATGAACTGGGGTACCGTGCTGAAAATGTTTTTCGAAACTGACATTAGTGATGCTAAGTATCTCGATCAATATGAGTTTTCGTACTTCAGAGATGCGACGACCATGACAGATAACTATTATTATGAAGCAAAAGACAAATCATTATATACAAAGAAGCTTCAGATAATGGCAGACTATTACACAGATAAGATCAAGTCCATCTATATTGAAGCTGGTAGAGACAGTAAAATAGGTTCTAAAAGCATAAAGCTGTTTTATGTTCCACTTGACGTTATCAATATACAAGAAATGGAAACGTCGAAGGCCGGTGAAAAGAAAGAAATGAGGATAGAGTATGATTTTATGCAATAGTAGCTATGACGAAGGAGGAGTTTAGTAAAATATCGTCTACCATCCCTCACCAGCCGGGTTGTTACAAGTACTACAATCAGGATAAGGAGTTAATATATGTAGGGAAGGCGAAGGACTTGAGAAAGAGGGTTAGTTCATACTTTAATAAGGTAGTTGCCAACTATAAAACGGGACTACTGGTATCACAGATCCATAAAATTGAATATACTGTAACAGATAGTGAGCATGATGCATTCTTGCTAGAGAATTCACTAATCAAACATTATCAACCACGGTTCAATATTGACTTGAAAGATGATAAAACTTATCCTTTCATTGTAATCAAGAAAGAGCCTTTTCCAAGAGTGTTTGTAACGAGGAAGGTCATTAAAGATGGCTCTGAATATTTGGGGCCATTCACAGGAGTTGGTAGGGTGAGGGAGTTACTTAGTCTCATTAGACAGTTAATTCCACTACGCACATGTAATCTCAACTTGTCTGACCCAAACATCCGAAAAGGCAAATACAAGGTTTGTTTAGAGTATCACATAGGTAATTGTAATGGTCCTTGTGAAGGTCTTCAGTCTGAAAAAGATTATGCAAATAGTCTGCAGCAAGTAAGACATATACTAAGAGGTAACACAGGTGAGGTAACCTCATACTTAAAACAACAAATGGCTGCATACGCCGCAGAGTTGCAATTTGAAAAAGCTGCTGTTTATAAAGAAAAAATAAAAGACCTTGAACGATACACCTCCAGGTCTGTAGTAGTTAATCCACGACTGGGTAACGTAGATGTTGTAAGTATAATAAGCGAAGAAGAGGTGGCTTTTGCCAACTACATGATGGTGGTAGATGGTAGTATAATACACACTAAGAATATTAGAATAGATAAGAAACTAGACGAGTCTGAAGAGGATATTACATCAATAGTGTATGATACGTTTAGAACTTCGTTTAGTAGTACTTCAAAAGAGATCATTGCGCCATTTTTATTCGACGTGGCTGATGAAACAGTGAGTATAACAGTTCCTAAAATCGGAGATAAGAAGAAGTTACTTGAGCTAAGTGAGAAGAATGTAGCTATTTACAAAGACGAAGTAAGAAGGAAAAAAACTCTTTTACTCAAAGAGAAAACAAAGCAAGACAACCTGGAGGTAATCGAAGAGTTGCAGGATTCATTGCAATTACCAGAGTTGCCACAGCATATCGAATGTTTTGATAACTCTAACTTTCAAGGTTCATTCCCTGTATCTGCTATGGTTTGTTTTAAAGATGGACAACCGTCAAAAAAAGACTATCGACATTACCATATCAAGACAGTAGAAGGTATTAACGACTTCGCGTCTATGTCTGAGGTTGTCTATAGAAGGTATAAAAGGCTACTAGATGAAAATTTACCTTTCCCTCAATTAGTGATTATTGATGGAGGTAAGGGTCAATTAAGTGCGGCAATGGAAAGTATTGAAAAGCTTGGTCTCACTGGTAGAATGACGGTAGTTGGGCTTGCTAAGCGAGAAGAGTCTATCTTCTTTCCGAGAGATAGTACTCCGTTACAATTGCCATATGATAGCAAAGCTCATCTACTTATAAGGTATATAAGAGATGAAGTACATAGGTTCGGTATCACATTTCATCGTAAAACACGTAGCAAAGGTACATTCAAAAATGAATTGGAAGCCATCAACGGTATAGGGGAGAAGACAGTAACACAGCTATTAAAAGAGTTTCGGTCTGTGAAAAATATTAAGACCCTGACAGAGCGTGAGCTAACTAGAGTTGTGGGTCAAACAAAAGCTCGGATAGTATGGAATCATTTTCATGAGCATGAAGGTGATGGCTCTGCTCCTGATGTGAAATTGTAACAATTGTTACCTGCAAGTTTTTAGTTGTGTTGTACTTTTGTGAAAAGCGTTGACCATGCCTACTGAAGCTTCTAATGCGATTTCTGCTATTGCACAAATGAAATGTCCTAAATGTCGTAAGGGTAACATGTTTACTAATAAAAGCATTTTTCCGCTTAAGAAACTACTGGACATGCCTGAGCGTTGCACCGAGTGTGGTCAGAAGTTTGAACTAGAAGTGGGCTTTTACTATGGAACAGGTTATGTTAGTTATGCGCTGTCTGTAGGACTGTTTTTCATAAACCTTGTCTGGTATTGGTTAATATTCGGCTTGTCATATTATGATAATAGTATGTATTACTATCTTGTCACTAGTACAGTGATAGTGTTACTATTACAACCTTGGTTGATGAGGCTTTCGAGAGTAATATATCTTAACTTTTTTGTTAAGTATAAACATGGTACAGTTATGAAATCTGAGGAATAAGAGTATACCTGTTAAGCCATATTCATTATCTTAGCAGCCATGCAAAAAATACTGGTTGCCAATCGTGGCGAAATTGCACTACGCGTTATGCGTACAGCACGTGAAATGGATATAAAAACTGTTGCTGTTTATTCTGAAGCAGACAGAAACATGTCCTTTGTAAGGTTTGCGGATGAAGCAGTTTGTATCGGTCCTGCACCGTCTTCTGAATCATATCTTCGTGCAGATAAAATAATACAAGTAGCAAAAGAAACAGGTGCTGATGCCATCCATCCCGGTTATGGTTTTTTAAGTGAAAATGCATCTTTCTCTAAAGCTGTATCAGACGCTGGCCTGATTTTCATAGGCCCATCAGCACATTCTATAGAAATGATGGGTAGTAAAATTGCTGCAAAGCAAGCTGCTAAAAAGTTTAATGTGCCGATGGTGCCGGGTACAGAAGATCCTATAGAAACGGCTGATGAGGCTAAGAAAATAGCTGATTCTATCGGTTACCCTGTATTAATAAAAGCTTCTGCAGGTGGTGGAGGTAAAGGGATGCGTGTAGTGAATAGTGTTGATGAGCTGGAACAACAGATGCAGATGGCTAAAAGTGAAGCTTTGAGTGCATTTGGCGATGATGCGGTATTTATAGAGAAATATGTAGCAGCACCAAGACACGTTGAGATACAGCTAATAGGTGACCAACATGGTAATTATGCATACCTGTTCGAACGCGAATGTTCTATACAAAGAAGACACCAGAAGCTTATTGAAGAAGCCCCATCTAGTTGTCTGACTCCTGATATCAGGACGGCTATGGGTGAGAGTGCTATAAACGTTGCTCGCTCTTGTAAGTATCATGGAGCAGGTACTGTTGAATTCTTAGTAGACGAAGATCTTAATTTCTACTTCTTAGAGATGAATACTCGTCTGCAGGTAGAGCACTGTGTAACAGAAATGATTACTGGTATCGATCTTGTAAGAGAACAAATAACTGTAGCTCGTGGTGAGAAACTGTCTTTCTCACAAGATGAGTTGACCATAAACGGTCACTCAATAGAGTTACGTGTATGTGCAGAAGATCCTAAAAATAACTTCCTACCAGACACAGGTAAACTAGAAACGTATCAGCCACCTAAAGGTCCGGGTGTAAGGGTAGATGATGGTTATGAGCAGGGACAGGATATTCCAATATTCTACGACCCTATGATCGCGAAACTTGTAGTACATGCTCCAACAAGAGAGCAAGCAGTAAAAAGACTATGCCGTGCAGTAGATGAATACTACATAAAAGGAATACAAACCACACTAAGCTTTGGTAAGTGGGCTGTACAAACAGAGCCGTTCTTAAGTGGGAACTTTGATACAAAGTTCATAGAGAAGCATTTCAAGCCTGAGTATCTGGATAGTAATGATAATGATTTGGAAAAAGTAGCCGCATTATTAGCTGCGGATGTATGGGGTAAAGAAAATAAAGCTAAAAAGGTTGTAAGTACTGCCAACCAAGGTACTCCGTCTAATTGGAAGGTGAGAAGAAGATAATATGACTTTCTCATAACAATAATAACCAACGTTATACATATATCAGGTTGTCTATATTAATAGGCAACCTGTTTCGTTTTATTGATTATGTGTTTAAAAGGAGGTTTGTATGAGACAGATGTATGTATTGTGGATGGTAATGGTAGTTATGCTTGTATTTGGTGGCAATAATAGTTTTGCTCAGAAAACAGATGTTAAGTGCCCACCTAAAAAGGCTTTTTTTAAAGATAAGCAGCCTAAGGAGTCATCATTTAAGCTACCCGATATACCCAAAATAAAACTACCGAAGCTAAATGTTCATTTACCAAAGATAGAGCTACCGAAGTTTAGCAAACTGGAAATGCCTAAAATAAAACTGCCTCGTTTTGCAAAACAGAGGCAGTCAAGATCTATTAATAAACTTAAGGGTGGTAGTTATGCATCTACCAAGTGCCCTAAGTAGTGTTATTTGTTTATAGCATCACGGATTTCATCACTAAGAGGTTTTGTCCCGGGAGGGAACATGGCTACCAGCTTCCCGTTCTCATCAATCAGGTATTTTTGAAAGTTCCATTTTACACTGCTATTCTCATAGTTATTGTGCTCTTTCTTAGTTAGCCAGTGATATATAGGGGCCATATCGTTTCCTTTTACTGAAATCTTTTCAGCCATAGGAAAAGTGACGCCATAGTTCTTTTTACAGAATGCTTCTATCTCATCATTGCTGCCCGGCTCTTGTCTAAGGAAGTTGTTTGCAGGAAAGCCAACAATCACTAGTTTGTCCTGGTTCGCTTCATATAAGCTTTGTAAACCTTCATATTGAGGTGTATACCCACATTTTGAAGCCGTATTTACTATTAATATCTTTTTCCCTTTAAACTCACTAAAATCTATTGTGCCTCCACCCAGCTTATCTACTTTGAAATCATATATGCTCTCATGCACATCATTTTCCGGTAGTGCAGGAGCACTAAATATCAATAGGTTAAATAAAAACAGCGTTAAATAGCTCATATTATAATCTGAAGTGTTTGTTTAACAATATTATATCTCTATTGGTCACAAAACTAAGAGAATTTACAACGCTTATATGTTATTTTTGTTCGCAATGAAGATATTGCCTACACGTATTAGTGTTCTCATCTTTCTTATCATCTTTAGCAGCTGTGCTAATATTGTTCCTCCATCCGGTGGGAAAAAGGATACAACACCTCCTAAGCTTGTTGAGGTATCTCCTGAAGACTCTTTACTAAACACTAGAGTTACAAAAATTGAGTTGACCTTTAATGAGTTTGTGACCTTAGACAATGCCAGTAAAGAGATACAGGTTTCACCTGTTTTGCCTTTTCCGATCACATCAACCTTGAATGGTAAAAGTGTAATTGTAGAGATACCCGATAGTTTGCTTAAGGAGCGTACTACTTATAGGGTTAGTTTCGGGAATGCGATAAAAGATATACACGAGGGTAATACATTTGAGGGTTATAACTATATGTTCAGCACGACAAGCTATTTTGACTCTTTATCACTAAATGGCTTTGTGACTAATGCTGCTAGTGGTACACCAGCTACTGAAGGGGTGATCGTACTCTATGATGCAGAAGATAACGACAGTGCTGTAGTAAGAAAAAAACCTCTTTATGTAGCTAATATAGGCAGCGGTGGAACATTCATTATCCCTGGTCTTCCTGAACGACCTTTTCGTATTTATGCACTTGTAGATAAAAACGAGAACTTGGTCTATGATGGTGAGGAAGAAATGATAGCATTCATTGACTCTGTTGTTGTGCCTGTAGATAGTATCAAAAAGCCATTGCAGCTAAGGCTATTCAAAGAGTTACCAATAGTTGATTCTTTAGATATAGATAGTGCTAAGAGTAAAATGCCATCAGGAAGTAGTTCTAAGTTTAGCCCTGTTGCAGACAGGAGAAGAAAAGAAAAAGCTAATGATGATGATACAGAGTTAAGATATTCTGTTGCTGTTGATACATCTAACATTGAGAAGCGAACTTTAGATATTACCAAGCCTCTTAAAATAACATTTAGCCAACCTATAGACACCTACAGCTCAGACAAAGTGTTTATTACCTACGATAGTTCTGATGTAGATGTGGAGGCTGACTTTGTTATAGCAAGAGATACTGCCGATACAACAAATAAGATATTATTTGTAGATGTTTCTTGGAAAGAAAATACTGTATATACAGTTAGGTTATACAAAGACTTTGCAAAGGATACAGCTGATGTATACGCCTTACCTTCCAAGCATATATTCCGTACTCAGTCTGATGATGATTATGGTAAGCTAACGGTACATGTTCCTACAGCTTATTATGGTAAGGAATACTTGCTACAGGTTACTAATTCGAGTGATACTGTTCATATGCAACCTGTAACTGATACGATGGTAGTTCTGAAGAGATTAAAACCTGAAAGCTATAGTATCTCGATAATCGTAGATAAAAACCTGAATGGTAAATGGGATACAGGTAATCTATTTGAGAAGGTACAACCCGAAATAGTAATACCGCATACAAATGCTACAGAGTTAAAAGCAGGCTGGGAGAATGTAGTGGACTTTGTTATGCCGGTTGCAGAAGGTGAAGAAGGCGCAACATCACCCCAAAAGTGGGATAAACCCTCTCTTAAATAAAGTTATCTTTACTGAATAGAATTATTACATATGAAAAAATTATTATTACCACTATTACTTTTTTCAGCAACAGCTTATGGTCAGAATAAAATGACGCCTGAGCTATTATGGAGCTTGAAAAGAGTTAGTGCGAATACTATTAGTCAAGACGGAAAGACAGTATACTACTCTTCAAGACAATATGATTGGACAACAGAAGAGTCTGAAAGTAGTCAGTACGCTTTAAACCTATTAGATAATAGCAAGAAAGACATTACTACAGATGGTAAATCAATTATACAAAGAGATAAGAACGGTTGGTACGCATTGAGTAATGGTGTGTTGTATAGAAGTAAGGACAAAGGTAATACATGGCGTGCTGTACAAGATGGATTGGAAGGATTTGAGAATGTAAGTGTTTCTCCTGACGGACAGTATATAATGTATACTAAGGATGTACTTATCAAAAAAATGATGGGTACAGATATATATAAGGACCTACCCAAAACAACGGTACAGGTTTATACTGACCTGAACTATCGTCATTGGGATACTTGGGAAGATGGAAAGTTCTCACATGTATTTGTAATGCCGATAGCAGGTGGTGAGGCTGTAGATCTTTTAAAGGATCAACCATATGATGTGCCTCAAAAGCCATTTGGCGGAGGTGAAGATCTTGTATGGACTCCTGATAGTAAGGGCGTATTATATGTGTGTAAAAAGAAGTATGGTAAAGAGTATGCAATAAGTACTAATACAGATATATATCATTATGAGTTGTCATCCGGTACTACCGTAAATCTTACATCAGGCATGATGGGTTTTGACATGAGTCCTTCATTTAGTCCTGATGGTAAATTATTAGCATGGACTAGCATGGCTAGGGATGGTTACGAGGCTGATAAGAATGACATCTATATAATGGAGTGGAGTGATGATGGCTACAAAAGAAATCTTACATCAGCATGGGATAATACAGTAAGTGGTTATGTATGGAGTAATGATGGTGATAAGATATTCTTAAATGCCGCTACCAGAGGTACTATGCAGTTATATGATGTTGTAGTACCAACTAACCTGAAAAATAAAATGCTACCTGTTGTACGTCAGATCACCGATGGTAAATATGATGTGAATGGTATTACAGGACAAGCTCTTGGAGGTAATATTATCATATCCAGAAGAGATATGAATCATGCACCTGAGTTATACTCCGTTAATCCGTCTGACGGTAGCATGAAGCAACTAACATTTGAGAACAAGGATATTTACTCTAACCTTAAAATGAGTAATACCGAATTGAGGATGATCCGTACTGGTACAGGTGAAATGATGGGTACATGGGTTATATATCCTCCTGATTTTGACCCTAATAAAAAATACCCAACACTACTGTATTGCCAAGGTGGTCCACAGTCTGCACTTTCTCAGTTTTATAGTTTTAGATGGAACTTTCAACTAATGGCTGCGAACGGTTATATAGTTGTAGCTCCTAACAGACACGGTATGCCAGGTTGGGGTGTAGAGTGGAACGAGTCTATAAGTAAAGATTGGGGTGGTAAGCCAATGCAAGATTACCTTGCTGCAATAGACGAGGTGGCTAAAGAGAGTTATGTAGACAATGATAGACTTGGCTGTATAGGTGCCAGCTACGGTGGATACAGTGTGTTCATGCTTGCAGGCATGCATAATAAGCGTTTTAAGTCATTCATTGCTCATGATGGTTTATTTGATCTGAAAAGCTGGTATGGAACTACAGAAGAAATGTGGTTTGCTAACTGGGATATAGGTGGCTCATATTGGGCTGACCCTCTACCTCCAACTTACTTGAAGTATGATCCTAGTAAGTACGTACACAAATGGGATACACCTATTATGATCATACAAGGAGGACTTGACTTTAGAGTAGGTATAGAGCAAGGTTTAGAAGCTTTTCAAGCAGCTCAGTTAAGGGGTATAAAAAGTAAGTTATTATACTTCCCTAATGAGAATCACTGGGTACTTCATGCACAAAATGGTATAGCATGGCACCGAGAGTTCTTCAAGTGGTTAGAAGAAACGATAAAGTAAATTTTACTAAACGCGGTAAGTATAATTACCGCGTTTTTTTATATTGAGCCAAAGTTTAAAAGTAATGATCAAGAAGATTCTGATAGGACTACTGGTAGTGCTAGTAGTAATTCAATTTATAAGACCTGAAAGAAATGTCTCTGAAATACCATCACAAAATGATATTCGGGTGCATTACTCAGTGCCGGCTAATGTCGAGAGTGTTTTGAAAAGAGCTTGCTACGACTGTCATAGTAACAATACTAATTATCCATGGTATGCTAATATACAGCCAGTACTATGGTGGCTGCAAGATCATATTGAAGAAGGTAAAGAAGAGCTGAACTTTTCTGAGTTTGCTACATATTCTGCCAAGAAAGCTGATCATAAGCTGGACGAAGTAATAGAGATGGTTGAGGAAGAAGAAATGCCTTTGGAGAGCTATACATACATTCATAAAGATGCGATACTATCATCTTCTGAGAAAAAGCTTCTTATTGACTGGGCTGCAGACTTACGAAAAATGATAAAAAAGTAAACAAACATGCGTATAATATCTTATAACGTAAACGGTATAAGAGCCGCTATAAGGAAAGGTTTTATGGAGTGGTTGGCTACTGATCCTGCAGATGTTATTTGTCTGCAAGAGACGAAAGCCATGAAAGAGAATATAGACCATGAAGCATTAGAAGAGTTGGGTTATCATAACTATTGGTATTCTGCAGAAAAGAAAGGGTATAGTGGTGTGGCCATTTTTACTAAAAAGAAACCAACGAACGTTTTTTATGGTAACGGCATCATGCAAAGTGATGCAGAGGGTAGGGTGATAAGGGCCGATTTTGGCAGTAAAACTATCATCAGTGCATACTTCCCTAGTGGTACCAGTGGAGATATACGCCAAACATACAAATACCAGTGGTTAGATGAATTCTTTGACTATATACAAGAGCTTAGGAAAGAAAGGCCTGAGCTTATAATATGTGGCGACTACAATATTTGCCATAAGGAGATAGATATTCATAACCCTAAGGGTAACAAAAAAAGCAGCGGTTTCTTACCGGAAGAGCGTGCCTGGATGGATAAGCTTTTTGAACATGGATATGTAGATACTTTTAGACATTTTAATGAAGATCCACATCATTATACCTGGTGGAGTCAACGTTTTCCTTCAGTTAGAGAACAAAACAAGGGCTGGAGAATAGACTATATAAGTGTGACAGATAAGTTAAAAGGAAAATTGAAAAGTGCAGATATATATCCTGATGTAAAACATTCAGATCACTGTCCGATATTCCTGGAAATAAAATAGCCTCTCTTAAGAGTAGGAGAGGCTTGTTTTTTGGTTAATACTTGAGTATGATATTTACTCAGTGCTTATATTCAGCTTATTTCTATTGCCTTTTATTTTCAAGTAATCGGTCTCAATAAGAGAGTTGTACTTCTTGTATACTTTGTCTGATTGCTTCTTCCCGTTGATATATAGAGCATTATCCTTTTTCTCTATTGCATATCTTCTTTTAGTATCAATAAGTCCATCTTGCTCTAACTTTGCTATCAGTTCAGTAGACGAGTAAACACCCGGCACTTTAGGTATGTAAAGACCATTCATTGCATGGTTAAGTTCTTTTTGTGCTTGAGCTAACTCCTTTTGTGCATTTGCCAGCTCTTTCATAGCCATAGAAAAGTCTTTGCTAGCTTCTGCCAGATCATTCTGTCTTTTTGTGCGGTTAGGAGATGTGTCACTGGGTGCTGTTTTTGAGAGTGCTCTAATAGCATCGGCTTTAGAATGTGCAGCTTGTTTTACTTCCATTTTAGCGCGCTTCATTTCTTCTTTTGCCTCATTCATACCTTTTTTCATTTCGGCGCTTATCTCATCCCAGTCTATGTTTCTTAATGAGTCGGCAATGCTTCCCATATTTAACCCTTCGGTAGCACTATTCATGATTTCCTCCATATCAATCGCACTGATTGCTTCACTGGCAATATCCAGTGCTGCTTCTGCCGCATCCATACCAAGTAGACCAGCCTTTTTTTCTAACTCAGCTTCTCTATCATATAAAGTGTAGATTTCACCATCTCGGTCTACATTCACTTTGTCGTAATTCTTTTTTAGAATATCTCTTAGCTCATCTAAATCTTCTTCTGGTATATCTTTGTAAGACTTATATGTTCTGGATGAGCCATCTTTTTTTGTGAATGATACAGAATTGTCTTTACCATTACTCTCATATAGCGTTAGTTCTGATTTTCTATTATCCTTCTTCTTCTCAGTACTCACATCTTTATTATCATCTTTAGACTGTGCATATACATTAGTTGTGAGTGCTATTGTAGAGGTAAGAGCTATTGTAGCGATCAGCAAAACCACTATTAGCTGGGTGTAATTAATATTGCTTTTTTTCATTTCAATGATGCGTTTTATACGATTTAATAATTGGCTTTTATTACTGGCAGCACCAAGTGCAGGTGCAGCAGATTGTATTCTGTACTGTTCCAGTGATGCAAGCGCTTTTGCGTAAACAAGTTTTTCTTCTGTGTGCTTCAGTACCAGGTCATCACAGCAGTGTTCTCTTTCTTTTCTTATTATACTCGTTATGAGCCATACAAATGGGTTGTAGAAGAGAATGGTCTCTATGAATAGTTGTATAATATTTATCAGGTAATCATATCGCTTTACATGAGCTAGTTCATGTATGAGAATAGCTTCTATGTCCTTTACGGATAGGTTACTTACTAGTGAGGTCGGTATTAATATTATGGGTTTGATCGTACCCATTACCATAGGTACTGTAACCTTTTCTGAAACTTTTAGGACAACATTTTGCCATACTCGTAAACGTGATTTTAAATTGGTGAGTAGGTGTAGCCATTCTGGAGGTGGTTCGGAAATATTATTACGCTTCAGCGACTTAACTTTAGCTATGTTATATACAATTCTAGATAAAAATATTATTATCCCTAGTGTATATACGATAACAATTAACTGAGCATGAGCAGTTACCCAAGAGAGTATTGTAGTATATAGGTTCTTATTATTGGTAAATATTACATTGGTACCATTATCAACTACTGAATAGCTGCTTAAGGCTAAATTAATAGCAGTGTAGTTAGTAGATATAGTAAAGAAGAACCATCCTAACTGGAAAAATAAAGCAGCTACTGATAGATTATATCTAGTTGCGGAATAGTTAGATGGGAGGATAAGTAAGATCAACCTCAATATGAAATAAACGACAAAACATTGCCAAATGGAATCGATGATCGCTAGCCCAGTAGACTGTATAAGTACGTTCATATTGGGGAGTTGAGTATACATGGCTATTTGTTTTCGTTTTCTATCTTGTTTAAATAGTCTTTTATGGCATCTAGCTCATTTTTATCAGTGCTATGATTACCTAAGGCTTGCATTACCATTTGAGATGCAGAGCCATTAAACATCGTATCAATCATTTTCTTTAAAAACTGACCTTGTGTCTTTTCTTTTGAGGTAGCGGCAGTATAGATATGTGTTTTAGTGCTCGTGTCTCTTGATACTAGCTGCTTCTCAAGCATTATTTGAAGGAGCTTAAGGGTAGTAGTATACTTACTTGGTTTATCTTTCTCAATTATCTCATGAACTACTCTAACCGTGGAAGGACCGTTAGTCCATAAGATATTAAGTATTTCCAGTTCGCTTTCTGTTGGCTTTACATTGCTCATTTTACATCTACGAATATTTTCGTATACAAACATACGAATGTTTTCGTAAATGCCAAACAGACATAAAAAAAGTCTCGCATTGCGAGACTTAAATAAAGTATATCAGGTAAGATTAAAGTGCTGCAACCTTTTTGGTAAGACCAGACTTAAGGTTTGCTGCTTTATTCTTGTGAATAATATTACGCTTAGATAGTTTATCTATAAGTGAAATTACTTTAGGTAGTTTTTCACCAGCTTCTTTTTTATCAGAGATAGCTAAAAGATCACGAATAGCGTTACGTGTAGTTTTACCATAATAACGATTATGCTCACGACGACGAGCACTTTTACGTGCATGCTTCTTTGTAGCTGTATGATTTGCCATGTAAATAATAAATTTAAGGCTGCAAAGGTAAGTTAAAAAATAATGAACTCAAAAATTATTTTGATAATAATTACATGTTTTGAGTATCATAAATCTCTTTGCTGCGTTTACTTAGTATATCTTTTTGAAGGATGAATTTATCAAGTTTGTCTTTTGGTATACGTAACCTGTACTCAGGAGTAGGGTAGCTATTAAACTCAAACAGCTCATAGTCTCCATTCCATTTGTTTAGAATATCAATATCCATGCCTAGCTCTGTAGCCATCAGTTCGAACTTAATAGGCTCTGTTAGCTTGACAATAGCCATGTTTTTAAGCTCTTCCTGAGTGAAAGGAGATACTTTTACTTCTTTCTTAGGAGCACTGAATAATAACTTCTTGTCGTAAACTAAATTGTCAGGTACATCATTACCTATGTAATGGTCTAATTTCTCAAAAGAGGTAGCAGTAGCAACAAATGCCAGAACATGGCCTTGAGTTTCTCTAGGCAGGTATTGCTTAATATCCCAAAAGCTAGTACTACCGGTTCTATTAATTGCTCTTATTACAGGGCGAGGACCACTATTGTATGCTGCAACCACTAATAGCCAATCATTTAGATCTTCGTATAAGATATTAAGATACTTAGCTGCTGCTTTTGTAGAACGTACCCAGTCTTTTCTATCGTCTCTTCTGCTGTTGACAACAAGCCCCATTTCTCTACCTGTATATGACATAAACTGCCATGGCCCTACAGCACCTACTCTGGATCTGGCATGCCTGTTTAAGGCAGATTCAATCACTGCTAAATATTTAAGCTCAGTAGGTATATTTTCCTGAGTTAAAACATTATCTATCAGTGGGAAGACCTCTTTTGACCTTTCTTTTACTGTTACAAAAGTGCGGTTATGACTGCTTAAGTACTTCCTTGTGTAATTATTAATATAATCCAACTGTCCACCAAAATATGCAGTATCATTTGCAAATGGTACATGCTTTCTTTTTTGGATAGCAACTCTTTCAGCCAGAAGTTTTGCAGGATCCTGCCCCTTTTTCAAAACAATAGTATCAGTAGCATAGTTGTAGAAACTCTGATCAATAGGTTGCGCATTTACACTACCTAAAGCTATTGTTACAGAAAAAATGGAAAAAATTAGTCCTTTATAATTCATTTAATACAACGCAATACAATGCCATATAATAACTATACAGCGGGGTTAGTAATAAAATAGATTGGATTGTGTGTATGTCTGCTCTCGTACTTACTTAGTCTTCTCTGCAGATGGAGAAGTATCTTTCATCCCGGCTTCTATCTCGTCTTTCATTCCTTTCTTGGCATCGTTGAATTCACGAATACCTTTACCAATACCTCTTGCTAGTTCAGGTATTTTCTTACCACCAAATAACACTACAACTACAATTAGTATAGTTATCCATTCGCCACCACTAGGCATAGACCACAATAATAAAGGATTCATCGCTAACAAAGTCATGTCTATTTTTTTAAGTTCAATACAAACAAAAATAGGGTTAAATAATGATTAATGAGCTTCATTAACAAAATAATATTTACAATAAGTTAATTTTAGTCTGTAATGCATTGATTATCAATTATTAAAGTTGCCTTTTTGTTTGCTTGTTTAAGCCGTTTGTATATGATTCCCATTTGTTCAAAACGCCTTTGAAGTCTTCTGGAAGATCTGAGTCAAAACTCATCTTTTCGCCAGTTTCAGGGTGTATAAAACCGAGCTCCTTTGCGTGCAGTGCCTGGCGGGGGATAGTCTTGAAACAGTTATCAATAAACTGCTTGTATTTACTAAAAATAGTTCCTTTTACAATTGAGTCACCGCCATAGGTCATGTCGTTAAATAGTGGGTGACCTATATGCTTCATATGTACACGTATTTGATGAGTTCTTCCTGTTTCTAACCTGAGCTCCAGCAAAGAGACATAGTTGAAACGTTCCAGCACTTTATAGTGTGTAATAGCCTCCTTGCCGTGTTCTCCATCTGGGTATGCATCCATCTTTTTCCTAAAGCGTTGGTTTCTTCCGATATGTGCGTTTACAGTGCCTTCATCTTCATCGAAATCACCCCATACTAAAGCAATGTATCGTCTATATACTGTATGAGCTTTAAATTGAGCAGATAGTTTACTAATAGCCTGCTCCGTTTTACCAATTACTAGGAGCCCGCTTGTATCTTTATCAATACGATGGATCAGTCCAACACGTTTTAGCTCTGTGGTATCTATGTTATTGCTATTCAGGTAATAAGCTAAACCATTTACAAGTGTACCAGAATAATTCCCATTAGCAGGGTGTACTACCATTCCTGCAGGCTTGTTAATGACAAGTAGATGATCGTCTTCATAAACTATGTTGAGGTCTATTTGCTCTGGAACTACTTCTGTAGGGTGAGCTTCTCTGGTTTCAAAAACAACAATATGGTCATTAGGCCGAACTTTGTAGTTTGATTTTACGATAGCATCGTTTACTAATATGTGACCATCTTCCAATGCTTGTTGCACTTTACTCCTGGTTGCATTTTCAATACGGTTGAATAGATATTTATCTATACGTATCAACTCCTGACCTTTATCAACCGTGATATCAAGTCTTACTTCCCTGGAAGTGCTATCACTATCATCATGATCGTCGTCCTGGAGCTCTATATCATCTTCGTAACTATTATCGTTACTCATCTATTATAAACTTTTAATTAATGGTAAAAATACGCAAACAAAAACAGCTACCTATATAAGGTAGCTGCTCATTAAATATCTTAAGTATAGCTTATCTTAATTTACAAGTTTCTACAGTTATAACACCATCTTCTTCAGATACGCTGGAGTTCTCTTCACAAAGTTTTTCGGCGTTTGCCTTGGTGTCTGTAATATCGTATTGGTTAATTAAAGTGTCCGGTAGACCTGGTTTTCCACTGTAAGCTATTTCACATTCACAGATAAAGTCACGGGTACAAGATGTAAGACCAAATACAGTTATGAAAATTAAAGCCATCAAAAGCCCTGGGCGTAATTTCATGCAGTAGTTATTTTAACGGTTGAAGATAAAATGAAAATTTCATAACCACAAGCATAAATTTTTGTGAAACATTTTTAAGTAAGACAGTATATGACTGTTCGTCATAGTTTTAGGTTAACTTTATCGATACTTGTAACGAAAATCGGATGTTATTAGAAAAGTCAAATATTGAGAATCTAGAGCTTGTTGCTAAACAAGTGGTGGAGGGTTTTATTATAGGTTTGCATAAAAGTCCATTTCATGGGTTTTCTGTTGAGTTTGCTGAGCATAGATTATATAATAATGGTGATGAGTTGAGACATATCGACTGGAGGGTATTCGGCAGAACTGACAGGCTATTTGTGAAGAAGTTTGAAGAAGAGACCAATCTCAGATGCTGTGTAGCTATTGATATGTCCTCATCAATGCTATTCCCTGAGGATAGTAAGCGTATTAATAAACTCCAATTTTCTTGTGTAGCAGCAGCTAGCTTGTTCAACCTGTTCAAGAAGCAGCTTGACGCTTCAGCTTTGGCACTCTTTAGTGATGAGATCGAGTATTTTTCACCTGCCAGGTCTTCACAGAGCCATTACAGGTTATTACTTCACCAGCTGGAGAGGGTAATTGAGTCTAAAGATGTAAATAAGACTACCAATGCTTCTAATGCACTACATACTATAGCAGAGCAGATGAAAAGAAGATCATTGGTCATCATATTTACAGATATGATGGATGATCAGGAGCACATTAATGATGTATTTGAAGCATTGCAGCACTTAAAGTACAACAAGCATGAAGTGATCTTATTTCATACTATAGATGGAAAGCAAGAATACGACTTTGAATATGAGAACAGGCCGATGGAGTTTGTTGATATGGAAACCGGTGATAAGGTGAGGTTACAACCACAGCAGGTAAAAGAGCAATATCAACAACAAATTACGGCGTTTAAAAAAATGGTAGAAGATAAGTGTCACCAATACAAAGTAGACTATGTGCAAGTAGACTTATCAGAGCCAGTAGAACAAGTATTATACGCTTACTTATTAAAGAGAAATAAATTACTCTAATTTGCAAGAAATACGTAACTTTGCACCCCATTGAAGTTTTTTGACATTGGAGTAGTTGAGATATTATATTACTTTTTTGAATAGTAGTATTTTATACATGAAATAATACTTAATTTATAGTCAGGGTTAAATTACTTAAAGTATGAAACACGAGCGCGAGTTTGAGATAGCATGGCAGGGATTAAAACCTGGTGTTAGTACTTTTGAGTATGACATAGATGATAAGTTTTTTAAAGAAGACGATGTAGAGCGTGATTTCAAGGATCTGGATGCACAGGTAACCTTGGATTTTGATAAAAAAAACAATTTCTTCTTATGTCATTTTGATATAGACGGTAGTATAACTGTACCTTGCGATAGGTGCGGGGAGGATTTTAAATTAAGATTATGGGATGAATTTGATCTTGTGATCAAGTTGTCGGGTACAGAGGTAGAGCATGATGAAGATGACGACGCAGATGTTGTATTTATACCTCGTAATGAAACTGTTCTTAATGTCAGAGATTGGATATATGAGTTCTTAATGCTAAGCATACCGTTGCAAAAAGTGCACCCTGATAAAGCTGATGGGTCATATGGTTGTAACGAAGAAGTATTGAAACTATTAAATAATCTTACTGCCAGTGAAGATGAGCCTAAAGCCATATGGAAAGGCTTAGAAAAACTTAAGGAAGATAATAATAAACGTAAACACAGTTAAATTTATATAAAATGCCAAATCCGAAAAGACGCCACTCTCAACAACGTAGTGCAAAACGTCGTACACACTACAAAGCAGTTGCTGAAACATGGAGTACTGATAAGACTACAGGTGAGACTCACTTGCGTCATCGTGCACACTGGTCTGAAGGTAAATTGTATTACCGCGGTAAAGTTGTAGTTGATAACAATCCTACTGTAGAAGATACAAACCAATAAGTCTATAGCTCTTTAATGAAGATAGCATTAGATATTATGGGTGGGGATTTTGCCCCGCTGGAAGCTATTAAGGGTGTACAATTGTTTTTTGAGGAAAATCAAGATCCAAATGTACACCTCTTACTCATTGGTAACGCTGATGCCGTAAAGGACATGATGCCATCGCTTGATCCCTATAAAGAGCGCTTTACTTTTGTAGAAGCTCCTCAGGTGATAGGTATGCATGAGCACCCTACAAAAGCGTTGAAAGAAAAGCAGCAGTCCAGTATTGCTATCGGTTTCGGTTTGCTTCAAGCCGAAAAAGCTGACGCCCTGATAGGTGTAGGTAATACCGGTGCTATGATGGTAGGTGCTATGTACACAGTAAAGAATATTAATGGTGTACAAAGACCAACAATAGCTTCTCCAGTACCTCGCCTTGATGGTAAAATCAATCTACTGCTTGATGTAGGCTTAAATGCCGACTGTAAGGCTGAAAACTTAGTACAATTTGCGCTACTTGGTAGCATGTATATGGAACATGTACTTAAAGTAGAAAATCCTAAAGTAGGCTTGCTGAACATAGGTGAAGAAGAGGGGAAAGGCAATATTCTTGCGCAAAGCACTTATCCCTTACTAAGAGATAATCCAGACATCAACTTCGTTGGTAACATTGAGGGTAGAGATATATTCCTGGATAAAGCAGACCTCATAGTATGTGAAGGCTTTGTGGGTAATGTTATGCTCAAGATGACTGAGTCCATGTATCACCTTATATCTGAGGAAAGAAATATAAAAGATCCATTCTTTGAAGCATTTAACTTTGAAGTATATGGCGGTATACCTATTCTTGGTATCAATGATACAGTTATTGTTGGTCACGGTATCTCAAAAGCAACAGCATTCAAGAATATGATAGATGTTGCTAAAACGAATATCGAAGCTGATCTGCCAAATATTTATAAAGAGTACTTCGCTAAAGATTAGTACTTCATTTCTATTCCTTTACTTTCCACAAACTTTTTAAGATAATCGTACGCTTCTGATATATTCACATTAGAAGAGTACTCGTAAGGTATGGTCATGCCATTATGAATATTTACGAACCATACCATTGGTGTGAAGTATTCATCAGTATATTCTGATGATAGACCCATGATACACACTACATCACCATTATACCAGAAAACCTTTTGTACCTGACATGAAGGTCCGCAAAATAACAATCTGGTTCTAGTATTAGTTTTAGGGTTGATAATAGTTACTTCATTGTCAACTTCTCCTTCTCTGGCATATAGTTTACCATTTTTGCCTTTTTCGATAATAAGGGAGTAACTAAAAGGGTCAATAAATAATGATGAATCATCATTATATACCAGGAGCTTACCATATAAGTCGAAATATTCAGGGCTTAAGTCTGCTGTTGTGCTATAAAGCTGGGCAGATACAGTATCACTAAGCATAAAGCTGTCCAGACTAAAGCTTATATCATCTATTTTATAATGCTCTTGCCAATTAGAGAAAGCAGGCTCGGAAGAATCTAAGAATACAGAATCTTTATTCAAATCGGCGGTATCAACCTCTACGGGCTTTTGCTCTTCGGAATCATCAGTACATGCAGCTAGTGTTATAAAGCACGCAATTAGCAACTTAGTATGGATAGACTTACTGAACATATTTATCGTATATCAAGTGCAAATTACAATGATTATAACACTCTTTAAATTTATATAGTGACTATTAGGTTACCTTTAAGCTAGAAAATGAAAAACATATATTGTATAAGTGGCTTAGGTGCTGATGAGCGAATATTTATGAATCTTCGTATAAAAGATGCACATCTGGTACACATACCTTGACCTGAATATGATGAACATGATGAGTTAGCTTGCTATGCACAAAAGGTTTCTGCATTGATAAAAGAAGAGAACCCGATAGTTATGGGTGTTTCTCTTGGAGGTATGATAGGTGTAGAGATCACTAAAATGCGACCAGTAAAAAAGCTCATCTTGATATCTAGTGCGAAAACTAAGAGTGAGTTGCCTCCATATGACGGGTGGTTTGGTAAGCTGATGAAATCAAACATTTTACCACCATTTGCTTATAAAACACCTAATCCTTTGTTGCTAGATAGGTTTGGAGTAGAGTCTGATAAAGATGATACGATAATAAGGCTAATACTAAGAGATTCTGATGGGCATTTTATGAAGTGGGCTATGAGAGCTGTTGCGCTGTGGCAAAATGAAACATTTAAAGAACCTGTTACGCATATTCATGGTACTAATGACCGGATGATCTTTCCGGAGAACGTTAACGCAGAACACTGGATAGAAGGAGGGGGACATATGATGGTATTCAATCGTGCTGATGAAATAAGCCATATTATTAATGAAGAGCTAGCTAACTTATGATATACACTCAACAAATAGACACACCACTGGGTAAGATGATAGCCGCAGCTAATGATGTAGGGTTGTATATGTTTGATTTTGAGTTTCGTAAAATGATGTCTGCTATTAAAAAACGCATAGCTCTATATACTAATGATAGTTTTGAGATCGGTCATCATTCTTTATTTAATGTCCTGCAACAACAGATAAATGAATATTTTGAAGGAAGCAGAACCTCTTTTGATTTACCTATTGTTTATTCAGGTACTGAGTTTCAACAAAAGGTGTGGCAGGCACTTTTAAGTATTCCCTATGGTGAAACCAGAACTTATAAGGATCAAAGTATCAAGCTTGGGGATGAAGGTGCTATAAGAGCTGTAGCTCGAGCGAATGGTGAGAATTGTTTTGCCATTATAGTGCCGTGTCATAGGGTGGTAGGTAGCAATGGTAGTTTAACTGGTTATGCAGGTGGGCTTAAAGCAAAAAGTTGGTTGCTGCAGCACGAGTTGAAAAACTCTAACAGTACATACCAGCAAACTATTTTCTAATAATTAAGAAGGAAGTTCCCAGTCGCCATTAAGTTTTAAGACTTTTTCTATCACATCCCTTACACAGCCATTTCCTCCGTTATATGGTGATATATATTTGCTGATACTTTTAATTTCTGTGCATGCATCAGCAGGTGCAACAGGTAAGCCACATTGTTTCATTACAGCATAATCAGGGATATCGTCACCCATGTACAATACGGTGCCTAAGTCTACCTCATATTTCGTGATAAGGTCGTTTAGTATCTTCTTTTTGTCTTTTATCCTGATAAATACTTCTTTAGCACCAAGGTTCTGAAATCTAACCCTAATCGCTTCCGAAGTACCACCAGAAATTATCCAAATGTTATAACCTTTCTTTACAGCTAGTTGTAAAGCGTATCCATCTTTAATATTGACGCTTCTCAGTAAATGACCCTCTTCAGTTGCTAGTAACTGACTATTGGTAAGTACACCATCTACATCAAAGACGAAGGTCTTAATTGGAGCAAAAAGTTCTAATACGTTCATCTAGTCTTGATTATCACGCCATTCGTATACCCAGCTACTCTGGATCATCTCTAAATGCCCTTCGTTACAGTCTTCACGTTTGCCCTCAAAGTTGTCTATCTCTAATACCCACTCGATAAGCTCTGTAAATCTGATACGATAAATCTTACCTTCACTAAATTCATCTCCAAAGCGCTCATATAGCTTAATAGCTATGTCTTCGTAATCTCCCCAGTTTATTGGCGGTTCGTATTGTGCCATAAGTTCTTGTTCTATGAAATTTATTGATAAAAAGGATTATTCTCCATGGATCAAAGACTGGTCAGGAAGCGTTACTTCCAGTTCGCCTGAACCATCTTCTAAGATACACTGACAACCTAAACGTGAGTTAAGTTGTGGGTTTCTCGCTCTATCTATAAAGTCTTCCTCTTTATCTGTTATCTCGGGTAAAAAATCTTCTCCTTTATCTACATATATATGACATGTACTACATGCACACACCATACCGCAGTTATGATGAAGTTCAATATCATTATCAAGAGCTACTTCCAAAATGCTTTGGTCCGGCTCTACATTCTCTATTGTTTTAGGCTCTAGTCCTTTCTGTTCAAACTTAAAAGTTATTTTATACATTCTATCGCTTCAAATATTTGCGGCAAAAATAAGGTATCATTACTATTCTTCCTTATCATGGTTATACATCTTATCTATAGACGTAGTGACCGACCTGTATAAGTCTTGCCAGTGTTGATTATCCTCCAGCTGTTCCAAATGATTATTTATTGTACTAACATCCTTTCTAATAGCTGGTCCCGTTTGTAGTTTCCTTGGGGATGTATGGCATATCCTATCAGCAGTTTGCTGTATGATAGGATACAATATAGAGAAAGGTACGCGTTTATCATTACAAATGTCCTCGCTAATAGCCATAAGATGGTTTGTGAAGTTGTTGCAAAGAACTGCACAAAGATGCAACGCTTGCCTTTGCTTCCAAGATACAGTATAGCTGATAGATGTTATACTATTAACTAGCTCCTTCAAAGTCTGTTCTGCTTCATCATTAGAGCCCTCTACAGCTATTGGTACTTCATTGTGTCTTGGTATATTCTCTTTGACTATGCTGTATAATGGCCATACATTACCATTATGCTCGGCAGCCTCATCAAGTATTTTCCTGCTTACAGAGCCTGCAGTGTGGGCTAATACTGTAGTTTTAAAAGATAATTTACTAGCTATGTCCTTTATAGCACCATCTGATACAGCTATGATACAACAGTCTGCATCATCTTGTATTTTGGTAATATCCTCAATAGGGTTAGTGTTTATGTGTTTGGCTAACCGTGTGGCTTTATTTAAATCTCTTCCCCACACACCTTTACAATGATGTCCTGCTTTACAGAGTTTATAGCCTAAAAACCAAGCTGTGTTACCTGTTCCGATAATATAAAATGTCATCTATTAGCGATATAATATTCAGACATCAAAATATAAACTTTTTCCTTTAATGCCGGGATATCGTCTTTTGTAAGTCCTGTTGTGGGTATGGGAGGCAAGAAATGTAATTTTATAGGTAGTGGTCTAGCCCAGAGTTTTTTATCATGCGGCAGTATTCTACCAGTGTTGAATATAACACCAGGTATAATTGGCTTTTGGTTATTTATAGCTGCAATGAATGCACCATCTCGGAACTGCTGTACCGGTTGTTTTGTCTTATTCCTTGTGCCTTCAGGGTACAAGCATAAGTGTAACCCCATATCCAGTACATGCTTCATATCAGCAAAGCTCTTTTTACGACTGTTATTGCTCTTCCTATCTACCAATATTGAGCCCGCTTTATAGATCACACCAAACAATGGTATACGAGACATCTCTATTTTAGCTAGCGTTTTATTAGGTCCTGGTATCCATGGTGAAGTCACTGGAATGTCTACTAAAGAATTATGATTAGTAACTACCACATAGTTCTCACCCTTCTTGAAATGCTCTTTCCCTTTTCTGATAACGGGACAACCTACTAAAGGTAGAAATACTCCCATCCATCCTCTAAAGACAGGGTGTAGTGCCTTTGACTTAGCAGGTTCCGGCAACATTGATATAACCCATATAGGAATAAATACTATTAGCATAGTAGCTACAAAAAATAGCATTCCTATAATAAAATATATGTGTCCTGGTACTTGTTTAATGATCTTCATTCAGGTAGCAAGTTATAAAGACCAATCAATAGGCGTTAAACCTTTTTCTTCTAGCCATGCGTTTGCCTTGCTAAAATGCTTGCTTCCGAAAAAGCCATTGTGAGCAGATAGGGGAGATGGGTGTGCGGCTGTTAATACCAGGTGCTTGCTAGTATCAATCAATGGAACCTTACTTTTTGCGAATCCGCCCCATAACATGAATACAAGACTATCTTTTTGCTGAGATAATATACTTATTACCTTATTTGTAAAATCGTGCCAACCAGCTTTGCTATGAGACATGGGGCTATGAGCCTCAACAGTAAGTGCAGCATTTAACAACAACACTCCTTGTTCTCCCCATTTTGTTAGGTTGCCATGATTGGGTCTGGATATATTCAGGTCAGATTCCAACTCCTTGTAAATATTTACTAAAGAGGGAGGAGGGGCAATACCATTTTGTACGGAAAAACTTAAACCGTGAGCTTGTCCAGGATTATGATAAGGGTCCTGCCCAAGAATCACAACCTTAACTTTGTCAAAGGGAGTAGTATTAAAAGCATTGAAAATATACTTGCCGGGAGGGTATATAGTTTTACCGGCATTTTTCTCTGCTTTTAAAAATGAAACTAATGCAGAAAAATATGCTTGCTCAAATTCATTACTTAAAACACCTTTCCAGCTTTGTTCAATCTGTACATTCATTATTGTAATCGAAATTATTCAGATGCAGACTGCTGCATTATAGAGAAACCTCCACAAACCTCATTACTACCTCCTTTTAAAAATGATGTTCCTTTCGTTTTTTGATTTAATACTATCAAGTATACATCTGTAGTAGCTGGTATGAATGAATATATTAAATAGTTTTTATCACCTGGTGAAGCAATAGTTTTATCACCAATCTTTTTCTGACTACCATCAAATAGCTCGAAGTATGCCTTGGTTGCTGACTTACTACAAACATATATGAATTGGTATAGCTGACCTTTATTAAGTTGTACACCTATTGCTGATGGCTCTTTTGGTGTCATGCTAAGCATAGCATCTTTATACACTTCCATATTTTGAGCCTTAAAGTCATGCTTTATTTGCTCCACTTGTACTCTTATATCTTTATCCATACACCCAACTCTTGTTTGTTGCGCGTATGATATGCTGGTAGCACTAATTAAGATAGTTAAACTAAGTACGATCCTCTTTAAATGTAACATGGGTTAATTAATTAATAGTGCTAAGATAAATATTATAGTTTGTTTTGACTTTGACGTTAATTTAAAATGCTGTTATGATAGCTATATAATCTCTCTTACGTGCTTGTTGATATTTGATGCTAATTTACCCATGGGCAAGTCATTTGAGTCATGACCAAATGGGTCTTCAATTTCTTCTGCAATTAGTTCTAAGCTAGCTAGAACATAAAATACTATGCCTACTACGGGAACAGCTAAATATTCAAGGGTAAATACGTACCCAAAAGGAAGTGTCATGACGTATATGAAAATGAACTTCTTTATATATGCACTGTATGAGTAGGGGATAGGAGTATTTTTGATTCGCTCACATGCACCGCAGATATCTGTGAAAGCATTAAGGTTGTCGTTTACAAAAAGGAGTTGCTCACCTGATATTTTTTCTTGTCGTTGTATTAATATCAATCTATCGCTCATCATTTTCGCCACCTGATTAGGGGCATGCATGTTGGTATCTATTTGCTTCAGTTCCTGATGCTCTATTTCATCAAGTGAATAGCGAGTGTATTCAGATTGCAAATGGTCTTTAAGTACACTAGCATACATCGGGATTGCATTTCTAAAAAAAACTCGGTCGTCATCATCATCTTTGCCTAACAGGGAGTTCATCTTTATGGCAAAATTCCTACTAGTATTTACAAGAGCTCCCCATAATTTGCGTCCTTCCCACCATCTGTCATAAGCAGTATTTGTCCGAAATACCAATAATAGTGATAGCGCAAACCCCAAAAGCCCATGCATCTGATTAATATTCTTAAAGTATGGATTAGCTTCCATGTTAAGATAATTCAACTCAAGATATACCACTCCCGCAGTGTAAGCACAGATGATGAGTATTAAGACAAATAATTGCCTTAAAGTGTCAGACTTGTGAAACTGAAATAGAATTTCAAACCACTTGCGTGGGTCATAAATACGCATA
Source organism: uncultured Flavipsychrobacter sp. (assembly GCA_964531655.1). Classification (GTDB taxonomy): domain Bacteria; phylum Bacteroidota; class Bacteroidia; order Chitinophagales; family Chitinophagaceae; genus UBA5543. The sequence continues at coordinate 100,707 of CAZHDM010000006.1, read as the reverse complement.
CTTATCTTATATCTACATGTAGAAGATGGTCACCTTCAATATAGGCATCCAACTTGTCGTATACATTCACAGGGCCAACACCTGCAGGTGTCCCTGTAAATATCAAATCTCCAATATTAATTGTTATAAACTGAGACACATACTCAATGATCTCATTAACGCTAAAGATCATATCTCTGCTATCACCTTTTTGTACAGTGCTACCATTTTTCTTCAGTTCAAATGTTAATTCATGAATATTCATGCCTTTAACAATTGGTACGAATTTCCCAACAGCTGCTGATGCATCAAACGACTTGGACAATTCCCATGGTAGCCCTTTTTTCTTTAAATCACTTTGTATGTCTCTTGCTGTAAAGTCTAACCCCACAGTGATAGCATCGTAGTATTTGTGCGCAAAGCGCTCTTGGATATACTTACCGTTTTTTGATATTTTAACTACTAGCTCTGTTTCAAATTGAAGATCATCTGTGAATTCAGGATAGAATAGAGGTTTTTCCGGTAATAATATGGCGTTTTTAGGTTTCATGAATATCACGGGTACCTTAGGTAGGTCTGCTTTCATCTCTTTTGCATGATCGGCGTAGTTTCTACCGACACAAATTATCTTCATACGCTCAAATGATTTATTATTACGTAATTGTAAAGTTATGGGTCGCATAAAAATAAAGTTTCCTAACGAAAAACCATTATTCTCAACACGAATACCTGTAAGAATAAATGATGTTAATTATGGAGGGCATGTTGGTAATGATTCTTTGCTATCTATTATCCATGAGGCCAGGGTACAGCTATTATCCTCAATGAGTTACTCAGAGATGGATGCAGCAGGTGTAGGGTTAATTATGGGTGATGTAGCAATAGCTTATAAGGGAGAGTCTTTTTATGGTGATATGTTATTAATAAATATTTACTCAGTTGATCATACATCTGTATCATTTGATCTTTTATACGACATTTCTACCGAAAGCGATGGGGTACATAAGTCTATTGCACAAGGAAAAACTGGAATGGTTTGCTTTGACTATAATATCAGAAAAGTTGCACCTCTACCTGAAGAATTAAAAACTAAGCTAAAAGGTGTTTAACTTTTTAAAATTTTACTTTACCTTTGCAGCTCCTTAAACGGAAAAACAACTGGCGAGGTAGCTCAGGCGGTTAGAGCGCAGGATTCATAACCCTGAGGTCTCGGGTTCAACTCCCGATCTCGCTACTAGATGAAAAGCCCCTTATATAGGGGCTTTTGTGATTTTTATGCTTTTTTTTGCTGCATTTTTATTTCAGGTCAAACAATTTGTGTTTTTATATGACCTTATCTGGTCTGATTTGTATTGAGCTTACGGCCATCATCAAATCGATTGTCACATTTATCGGCATCATTCCACTTAATTCTATGGCTAAGGTAGCCTTGAACATGGTGTAAAATGAATCACCAAACAATGCTGCTGCCGAATTCCTATTTGGTGGCACTATGTCTCTACGGCTTTTTCCTTGCCTGGAATTAAGCTTCATTTCCGATAAATAAATTTTCTAATCGTTTGTTGTATATGTAAGGTCGGCAATACTGACAAGCACAAATCAAAAGACATGTGTACACTAGTGAAAAAAGGTAAGAAGAATGTCAATATTAATCCATATTGAATGCACATGTAAATATGCTAGCCATTAACAATTTAGAAACTAAATATGTGTAAAATGTTTTGGTTGACATATCAACATGTTGTAGCTTTGCTATGTGCAAAAGGAAGAAGTATATAATAGCATACTCATGTTCAAGTTTAAAGACTTGCACAAAGTGATGTATAATAAAGCTAATAAGCTTTTTACTAAAGAGGGTATGCCATTGTCTTTAGAGCAGCTTCCTGTCTTGATGGTTCTTTTTTATAAGGGTACATTATCTCAACAAGAGATAGCAGATGTTTTAGAAAGAGATAAGTCCTCTGTGTTACGCAGTGCTAAGTCTTTGCAGAGTAAAAAGTTGATTGAGATAGCACAAAATCCGTTTGATAAGAGAAAGAAAATGGTACAGTTAACTAAAGAGGGGCATGCATTAGGTGTATCTATAAATGAAAAAATCATAAAAATTGATTCAGTCATATTCTCTTGCTTAACAATTGAAGAAAAACAAACATTAGAGCGCCTCATAGTTAAGTGTAGTGAAGCTGCCAGAGAGTGATTTTTTTAAAAACTAATTAGTTGATATATCACTTAAGTAAAAATTATTATTAATGAGATCAGAAACTGTAGCAATATACAATAAGAACATAATTATTGTTTGTTTAATTGGTTGATATGTCACCTATTTTAATAATGGATGTTTTAACAAGAATAGAGAGCAAGACTTTGGAGCTATATGGTAAGTATGGCATCAAGTCGATAACGATGGATGATATAGCCAGGACATGTGGTATATCTAAGAAAACACTGTATGAAAACTATGCTAATAAAAAAGAGCTGGTAGAAGGTGTGATAACAAAATTGACAAACAACCTTAAGAGCAAATATTTGTTTTGCGTGGCGCCTGCAAACGATGCTGTAGCAGAAGTACTATACTCTTTAAAAGCATTAGAACAGTTCTATCGTAAAGTGAATTATATAATGCTGGAAGATCTTGAAAAATATTATTACGATACATGGAAAAACTTTTTGCACTTCAGAGAAGAAGTGGGCTTAAACCTTCTTGTTGATAATATAGAAAGAGGTATTAAAGAAGGCGTGTATCATAATAAACTTGACACTATGATAATAGCCAGAATGAGACTAACACAACTAAATGATATACACGAAAAAGCACATTACGATGATAATCTTCGAGAAACGTTACGTCAGGTATCACTCCATTATATAATAGGCTTGGCGACAGAAAAGGGCAGAAGCTCACTAGAAAAAAATATTCAAGAACAGAACTAAAGTTTAGTAGAACAAAAATGAAACTAAGTAACATGATGGCTGTGCTGTTTGTATCAGCACTAGCTTATAACACGACTTATGCTAAAGCTGATGTGCTGTCTCTTTCAGAGTGCTTAAATATGGCTTTGAAAAACAACCAAAGTATAGCCATTAGCCGATTGGAGGAGCAGGTAGGAGACCAGCAAATAAGACAAACTCGTGCCAGAGCATTACCACAGATAAATGGGGCTGGCAACCTTACAGATAATTACAAAAGACAAGTATTGGTACTAGGTGCAGGTACATTCCCTGGTGTAACAGAAAACCAGGTTGTACCTGTTGGTAATGTTTTTAATACCTCAATTAGTGTTGATGCAAGCCAGACCTTAATAGACGCATCTGTATTCACAGCACTAAAGGCAGCAAGAGCAGGTAAAGATTATTATCTCCAAAACACTAAGCAGACGGAGGAGGAAGTGATATACCAAACTGCTCAAACTTATTACAGAATACTAGCAGCAAAAGAGCAGCTAATTGCACTAGATAGTAACATAAAAAAACTAAGTAAGATAGTTGCTGCTACCGAAGGGCAATACGATAATGGTTTAGCCAGGAAGATAGACCTTGATAGAATAAAGGTAAATCTAACTAATTCACAAACTCAACGTTTAAGGCAGCTGAATCAAGTAGCAATACAGATGGCTAACCTTAAAGTCCTTTTGGGGGTGCCAATAGAGTCTGACATTGCATTAAGCAATTTGTCATTTAATGATATAGAGTCTCAAATAGCTGTCTCAAATACTAAACCTGAATTCGATCTGCAAAATAGAACTGAGATTAAATTAATGGATGCACAAATAAGGTTAACCGATCTGCAAATGAAGGCTATCCGTGCAGAAAATTATCCAAGACTAAGTGCGTTTTTTAACTATAGTTACAATGGTGTTGGCAACCAGTTCGGTGATTATTTCAAAAGTGGCGGATCGGACATATGGTATGGTGTAGGTGCTTTTGGTGTTAGGTTGAACATCCCTCTGTTTGATGGTTTTGCTCGAAGTGCCAGAGCGCAACAGAGCTTAATACAGATGAAAGAATTAAATAAGCAAAGAGAACGACTGTCTCTATCCTTAAAGGCAGGTTATCAGAGTGCGCTAGTACAGATAGAGAATAGTACCAGTTCTATAGTGGCACAAAAAGAGAATGTTGACTTAGCAGAAACCGTTAGTAAATCTAGCGAGACAAACTTCAAACTAGGTCTTGCAACCCTCACTGATCTTTTAGAAGCACAATCATCTTATATACAAGCCCAGAACAGTTATACACAGGCTTTACTGGATTATAAGCTGGCCGAGTTAGAAACAATACGTTCGTCTGGTGAATTAAGATCTCTACTATAACAAAATCAAAATCTTTAATACAACATATAAAATACGCTAAATGAAAAAGGTTCTCTTATATAGCGCAATCGTAATAGCAGCATTAGCTCTTATTGTTTGGAAGCTAAATGATAATAAAAAAGAAAATACTGAAAAGACAGAGTTAGTTAAAGAAAGTAACTCTGGAGCAGTTCCGGTCCTAACGGCTACAGCTAAAAAAACAGCTATAGATCCTGAATTTACTGCAAATGGGAATTTTACGGCTATAGAGCAAATAGATTTTTCAGCAGAGTCATCAGGTAGAATAGTTGATTTAATGGTGAAAGAAGGGGCACGGGTAAGCAAGGGTCAAGTGCTAGCACGTTTAGACAATCAAGTAGCTAGTGCTGAGCTAGACAGGGCACAATCAAGTGTAACCGCAGCACGTACTAATATGGAGCGTTTTCAAAAGGCATTGGAAACGGGAGGGGTAACACAAAAACAAGCTGATGATATGGAAGTAGCATACCAAGATGCTCTTGCCAGACTTACTCAAGCTAAAAAGAATGTGCAAAACACCTTACTCAAGTCTCCTATTAACGGGGTCATTAATGCTAAGTATGTAGAAGTAGGAACATACCTTTCTCCGGGTACAAGAATATTTGAAATAGTAAATATTTCAAGATTAAAACTTGAAGTAAATGTGCCTGAACAGCAAGTAGTAAAGCTTCATATTGGTCAGCAGGTTCCAGTAAGAACAAATGTATTCCCTGAAGTAGTTTATACTGGTAAGGTGACGTTCATAGCATCAAAAGGTGATGCTTCGCTTAACTATCCTGTTGAAATAGAAATATCAAATGTAACTGGCAAGCAACTAAAAGCAGGTATGTATGGAACTGCACAGTTTGACCTGCCGGATCAAGAACCTAAGATATATATACCAAGGTCAGCATTTTATGCAGGTGTAAATAGCAACGAAATATACGTAATAGATAATGGCAAGGCAAAAGCTAAGCAAGTAGTCTCAGGAGGAGTATATGGTGACTTAGTAGAGATTAAAGATGGCTTGAATGAGGGTGAAGTAGTCATATGTAGCGGTCAGGTTAACCTAGTTGACGGAACTCCTGTAGAGATACAAAAGTCATAATAAGAAATATAATTAAGGCAATTGCCTCTATAGATAAGTAATAAGAAAATGAAAATAACAGAAATATCAATTAAACGTCCCACTATAGTAGTGGTAGTATTTACCATACTTGGGTTGTTGGGGTTTCTTAGTTACAAGTCATTAAACTATGAGTTGTTACCCAAATTTGCATCTAATGCTATCACAATATCTACTGTATATCCCGGCGCAGGTCCGGATGAAGTACAAAATACTGTTACTAAAAAGATAGAAGATGCAGTAGCCTCAATGGAGAATATAGATAAGCTTACCTCAAGATCTATGGAAGGGGTTTCCATAGTAACAGTTGAGCTAACAACAAATGCAGATGTTGACTATAGTTTACAAGATGCTCAGCGAAAAATAAACTCAGTGATTTCAGATCTTCCTGGGGATATAAGAACACCTTCTTTAAATAAGTTCTCGTTAGACGATCTGCCGATAATCACACTTTCAGCAACGGCAGATATGCCAGCAACTGAGTTTTATGATCTTATCGATCAACGTTTAGCACCTATGATATCAAGATTGCCAGGTGTCGCCCAAGTAAATATTGCTGGTGGTAGCGAGCGTGAAATCCAAATAAATGTAGATGCTGACAAGCTCAATGCAAATCACTTGTCATTGTTACAAGTCAGAAATATTATTACAACAGCCAATGTTGATTATCCAACTGGTAAACTAAAGGCAACAGACAATCAAATACTAGTGAGATTGTCAGGTAAATATGCTGATGTGGAAATGCTTCGTAATCTGGTAGTATCTACGAGTGCAGACGGTGCACAGATAAGACTTAGAGATATTGCAGATGTCCAGGATGCATCTAAAGACCCCGAATTACTTGCTAGACAGAACCAACAGTCGTCTATCATCTTACAAGTGTTAAAACAGTCTGACGCCAATGCTGTGTCTGTGAGTGAAGAAGTGCACAAGCAGTTGAAAGAGCTGGAAGCAGATTATACTACACAAAATTTACAGCTTACAGTCGCATCTGATACGTCAGAGTTTACTTTAGAATCTGCTAATGATGTAATTAAGGACCTTTTTATAGCTATCATACTGGTAGCAATAGTGATGCTACTGTTCTTGCATAGCGCAAGGAACTCACTAATAGTAATGGTGTCGATTCCTTTGTCGCTAATAGTCACATTTGCAGGAATGTATGCTTTGGGTTTTACGCTTAATCTAATGTCTTTACTAGGCCTTTCACTTGTGGTGGGTATTCTTGTTGATGATGCTATAGTTGTACTCGAGAATGTTTACAGACACATGGAGATGGGTAAGAATAAGGTGCGAGCAGCTATGGATGGTGTGTCTGAGATAGGCTTAACTGTAACATCAATAACTCTGGTAATAATCGTTGTGTTCTTACCAATATCACTCACTTCAGGTCTTGTATCAAACATCTTAAGGGAGTTCTGTCTTACCGTTGTAATAGCAACACTATTAAGCCTGTTAGTATCCTTTACTGTTGTACCATGGTTATCATCACGCTTTGGTAAGCTGGAGCACCTTACAGGTAAAAATCTGTTTCAACGTTTTATACTAGGCTTTGAGAGAATGCTAGATAAGTTTACTGATTGGGTATCTAATGTATTGAAATGGGCTTTGGGACATAAGTTGATCACGTTATCTACTGTAGTAGTATTACTTATAGCTTCGTTCATGTTGATTGGGAAAGGTTTTATAGGTGGTGAATTTATTCCAAAGGGAGATAGAGGACAGTTTATAGTTAGTCTGGAGTTGCCAAAAGATGCTTCTCTTGAACAGACTAATCAGGTGGCTATGAAAGCTGAATCATATCTTAGAAAGCAGGATGAGATCACAGCGCTCACTACAGTAGTAGGTAGAAGTAGTGAAGATGGTTTTGGCGCAACTTCAAATAACCCATACAAAGCAGAGATTACAGTCACAATGGTTCCTGAAGCAGAAAGAAGTATGTCGTCTAGTTTATACGCAGTAGGGTTAAAGAAAGACCTTACAGATAGGCTAGTAGGTGCGAAAATAAAAACTACCCCGGTAAATATATTCGGTACTGCTGATAGAGCAGCAATAGATCTAGTAGTAATGGCTACGGACCAGGATAGTGCTATGAAGTTTGCAAAGGTTGCTCTTGAAGAACTACAGAAAGTGGATGGTACGCTTGGGTCAAAGCTTTCTGTTGAGGAGGGTAACCCTGAAGTTCATATCAATATTGATAGAGATAAGATGGCAGCACTCGGTCTTGATATGCAAACTATTGGTGGTACACTTCAAACAGCGTTCGCAGGTACTGCAGATGATAGTAAAATGAAGTTCCGTCAGGGCGAGTACGAATATGACATGAACTTGAGGTACGACAACTTTGACAGGAGAAGTATGGATGATGTTGCAAATATTGTGTTTCTTAATAATAGGGGACAAAATGTAAAGCTATCTCAGTTTGCAGATATCACTCAGTCTTCCGGACCGAGCCGTTTGGAAAGAAGAGATAAGCTAGCATCTGTAAATGTACAGAGTCAGGTGATCGGTCGTCCTTCAGGTGATGTAACAAATGAGTTCTCTAAGCGCTTAGAGGAGCTAGAAAAACCTGACGGTGTGAAGTATGTTTTTGGCGGTGATGCAGAAAGGCAAGGAGACTCCAACAGTTCTTTGGGAGTAGCGCTATTACTATCTGTTATACTTATGTACCTGATCATGGTAGCATTATACGATAACTATGCTCACCCTTTAGTGGTTATGTTCTCTTTACCATTATCTATTATAGGTGCATTATTAGCATTAGCACTGACAAACAATACACTAAATATATTCTCAATAATGGGTATTATCATGCTGATGGGACTTGTTGCAAAGAATGCCATCATGCTTGTTGACTTTACTAATCAAAGTAAGGCTGACGGATATGATACTAATGAGGCATTATTACGTGCAAACAAAGCTCGTTTACGTCCGATATTAATGACTACTATTGCGATGGTATTTGGTATGCTACCAATTGCTTTAGCTACTGGTGGTGTGGCGGCAATTAAACAAGGGCTTGCCTGGGTAGTTATTGGTGGTCTGATCTCATCAATGTTCTTAACACTTATAGTTGTACCAGTGGTATACAAAATAGTGGATAGTTTAATGAGTAGGTTTGGTTGGGGTAGCCTCGCTAAAAAACGTTTGGTAGAGCAAAAGTTGAAAACTAGTAGAACTGAAACGTTAGAGACTACATAGGAGGTAGTGATTAAAGATAAGGGTGATACTTAAAGTCACCTTTATCTTTTTTAATAAGCCACAAAGCGACTATAGATTTTGCCTTTGCGTTTATCGTGATATGGTATAGTTCAGTTCTTGTTCTTATTTGATCTTTGAGTTCTAAAATAGGTCTAATGAAAAACATTCCGATTTCTGTTCTAGAGTTGGCAATAGTATCAGAAGGTAGTAATGCTGCTACGGCTATTGATAACACAGTTAGAATAGCGCAGCATGTTGAAGAGCTTGGTTATAAGAGACTGTGGCTTGCAGAGCATCATAACATGGAGCATGTGGCTAGCTCAGCCACAACAGTGTTAATTGGTCATGTAGCCGGACATACCGAAGGGAATATACGAGTTGGCTCAGGTGGCATAATGTTGCCCAATCATAGTCCATTAGCTATTACAGAACAGTTTGGAACTTTAGCAAGTATATATCCAAATAGGATAGACCTTGGACTTGGACGTGCACCAGGTACTGATCAACTAACAGCTCTTGCACTGCGAAGGAATAACGCTAGTTTGGATTATGATTTTGAGTCCGAAATTCTACAATTGCAGACCTATTTTAATAAACAAAATCACGAAGCAAAGGTTAGAGCTTTTCCGGGAGAGGGTGCCGAGGTTCCGTTATGGATATTAGGTTCTAGTACAGATAGTGCTTATTTAGGAGCGAAGTTGGGGTTGCCTTATGCTTTTGCTGCTCACTTTGCACCACAACAGTTATTGAGTGCGATTGAAATTTATCGTAAAAATTTCCAACCATCTGAGCAGTTAGATGCTCCATATGTAATAGCATGTGTGAATATAATAGCAGGTGATACAGATCAAGAAGCTGAGCTTTTATCAACCAGCTTATATAAAATGTTTTTAGGCCTGCTGACCAATAAGCGAAAACCACTACAAGCACCATCACCATTGCCTGATGTGTTTAGAAATCCAGAGGTGCAACATGCATTACATAACATGATGGCATATACATTTATAGGAAATAAACAGACATTACATGAGAAGCTTTCAAAGTTTATAAGTACAACTGACGTAGATGAACTGATGATCGCGAGCCATATTTTCGATATAGACGCCAAGTTGAAATCTTTCAATATTATAGATGAAGTAGTGAACCCGAAAAACTAGCTAGGGTATTACGCGTAGTCATACTGTACGATCTACTCAATTTCTATATGTTGATTTTTTATAGTTTATGCTATCTAATCAATATCTTAGTGTAGGATTGATTATAGCATACATGGGTCAATACCTACAGTACTGGTTTTGCTTACTACTTCTGTCCTTTTGTTTTCATAGTGTTCAAGGACAAACAACTACAGTTCTGACTGATAGTGCGCTGCTAGAGTGTAAGTCTAAAGAGACAGGCCATTACATTTTATGCTTAACAAAACTTGCCCAAAAATTTACAGATAGAGAGTCTCAAATAAAAATTCTACTTAAAAAAGGAGAATACTACTCTCTGAGTACTCGTTATGACTCTGTTATATATATAAGTGAGAAAGGCTTAGAGTTAGTAAAAGAGGAAGACTATGCCTATAAAGCAGGGTTTTATAACCTATTGGCTATTGGACACTCTAATAACGGAGACTTTGAAAGAGCTATTGATAACTATATGAAAGCTGCACAGTTTTCAGAGGTTTCAGGAGATAGTATTAGTTCTGGTATTATTAAGACTAATGTGGCTAATATATATCTGAAAATGCGTGATTATAATAATGCGCAAAAGTTGATCCTAAATGCATACAAAATATTTTCAAACAAGCCAGATAGTAATAGGGTGGCTATGTCATTAGGGATGTTAGCATTTACAAATCTATACTTGAATGATACTCTACAGGCATTACTAAATGCTAAAAAAGCATTTAATATAGGTAGAAAGGTAAGTAATATAAATTCTCAAGTTAGAGCTTTAGGTGTATTAGCAGGTGTATATAAGGAAAGAAGAATATATGATTCTGCTGCTTATTATTATGAGTTAACTAAGCAAATAAGTGATAAGTACTCTCTTGTATATCATCAGAATATGGCTAACGTAGGTTTGATGAAGGTTTATTATAAGTTAGGACGTATTGATGAAGCTAAAAGTATAGCAGCACAGTTGAAAGAAGTAATAGAGAAGAAGGGTACCGTAACTCAAAAGCAGAAGTTCTATAGGTCTTATGCAGATATCTTGAAAGCTAATGGCGATAATACTACTGCATATTACTACCTAGATCGTGCATATGACCTGATAGATTCTATTGCTAGTGAACGAAATAATAAGATCGTCAATGAAATTCGCACAAAATACGAGACCGAGAAGAAGGATAAAGAGATAGCTGAAAAAGAGCTGATATTACAGCAGCAAGCGAATAAGCTTTATAATAGAAATCTATTCTTAATCGTTCTTGCTCTGGTGGCTATTGTGTTATTATTAATTATAATACTTGTTAGAACAGGTAGTAAAAATAAACTTGCTCAACTAGAAAAAGAGAAAGCTCTAGCAGTCTTAAAAGCTCAAATAGATGGAGAGGAGAAAGAAAGAAAACGCATAGCAAGGGAGCTACATGATGGTATAGCTAACCAGCTTGCTACTATTAAGCTTAGTATAGAACAGTTATTAGTTGATAGTAATACCAAGTATAAAGATAGGCTTGGCAAGTTGATTAATATCACAAATAATACTCATAAAGAAACTAGGCGAATTTCTCATAATCTTTATCCGGCAGCACTTCTTTCAAGTGGACTCATAGAGGCTATTAGCGCTTACATTCATGAGTTGAGCACAAATGATTTGAAAGTTTCTTTACACACTACTGATAATAGCAAGGTGCAAATAAGTAAGGATAAAAAGCTGCTTGTTTTTCGTTTAGTGCAGGAAATATTAGGCAATGCTATAAGACATGCGTATGCCGATGAAATAGTTGTAGACATGGTGATTTCAACTGAAATACTAAGTATAACAATAGAAGATGATGGTAAAGGCATACCTGATGAGGTGTTGAATGAATCAAAAACACTTTTCTCAATAAAAGAAAATGTACTTATGCTTGGTGGTATTGTTGATGTAGATACTCAAGAAGGGCAGGGTACTACAGTTTTAATATCAATACCTAATAAATTATAACTGGTATGAACATACTTATTGCAGATGATCACAAAATGTTTGCAGATGGTTTAGCAACATTACTTAATAAAAAAACAAAGGACATTAATGATATATATATAGCTAGTAATGCAACAGAAGCGTTTAAGCATTTTGAAAATAGTGAGATTGGTGTAGCATTTATTGACATTGAGTTTGGGAAAGATGATGGTAGAGACATTGCTACACAGCTTTTTAATAATTACCCATCATGTAAGTATATTGCCTTAAGTAGTCATTCCGAACCAAGAATAATCACATCATCACTAAAAGGAGCATTCAGCGGATACATACTCAAAACAGACTCGCTAGATACAATACTTAAATGTATTGATTGCGTAGCTTCAGGAGAGAAGTTCATTAGCCCGGATAGCGGTGTGTCTTTATTGAACGATTTGAAAAATACATCGAGTAAAGGTTTGGTGCCAAGATTAACTAAAAGAGAGCGAGAGGTTCTAGACTGTATAGCTCAGGAGATGAATACCAAGCAAATAGCTACGCACCTCTATATAAGCGAGAAGACAGTGGAGGTTCATCGTAGTAACCTAATGCTAAAAATGGATGTAAAGAATGTTGCAGGACTTATACGTCGTGCTTTTGAAACAGGACTTCTCAACTAAGGGTAAACCCTTATTTATTAATTGTAGGGTTTATACTCATTTCTGCCTTTTCATACGGTTTTAGCTTTGTCATATCAAACATAAAAACGTTTACTATGACAATTAAATTATTACACAGCAAACTTTTATTAGGTGCAACAGCTACTTTACTACTGGTTGGTAGTGTGTCATCTTGTAAGAAAAAGGAGAATACTAATAATACTCCTACAACTGTAAAAGATCCAATCATATTGGATTGCAATAGTGATATTAAAGGTGGTGGAGCATTAGTAAATGATCCGGATGCGCCGGTTGACTATCTAGTTACTTGCGAGGTACATCTTAATGGTGATGTTACTATCGACCCGGGTACAGTTATTGAATTTCAGACTGATGCAGGTTTTCAAGTAAATGATAATGGCTCACTAAGTGTAAATGGTACAGCTGATGCACCTGTATTATTAACGGGTGTAGATAAGACAGCTGGGTCTTGGAAAGGCTTGCTTTTTGATTCTGACGATACGAAGAATAGTATGAGTTATACTAATATAGAGTATGCCGGTGGTGCAGCTTTTAATAGTAACGGTGACTTAGGTGCTGTTATAGTTTGGGCTAATACTAAGCTAAGTATGAATAATTGTAAGGTAAGCATGTCTGCTCAATATGGACTGAATGCTGATTATGAAGGAGCAGAACTTACTTTGAATAATAATACATTCACTAAGAATAAAATGCCTGCAAAATTCAAAGCAGAGTTACTTCATCTACCAACCGGTAATAATGATTATAGCGGTAATCAAAGTGACTATGTATTGCTTAACTTCTATACTTCAGTCATTAATAGTAATGCAACCTGGCATAAAATAAACGTGCCTTATCTAACAACCGGTTCTCAAATAACATCGAATGCTTCATTAACAATAGAGCCTGGTGTAGAAGTTGTAATGGGACAAGGTACTTATATACACATAAAAGAAAAGGGCTCTATAAAAGCAGTAGGTACTGTGTCTGATCCAATTATATTTAGAGGAGAAGTCGCGCAACCTGGCGGATGGAAAGGTATCGGTGTGTCTTTTACGTCTAACCCTCTGAATGAAATAGGGCATGCTAAAATTATGCATGCTGGAGGTGGGGACCAAAAAGGTGCCATTTATATGTGGGCTAGTCCAAGCTTGAATGTTCATGACGTTGAATTCAGTGACATAAAGACTTGTGCTTTGTATGCTGCGCCATCTAGCTCTTCTCCAAATACAAACCTTACTTTAGGTAACTGTACTTATACAAACTGTGGTGGTGAGCTTTGTGGCGATTAATAGATAGTTATACATTATAGTTCTCATTCAATACCCTTAAGCCTCTCTTTTATAAGAGAGGCTTTTTGTATGATTATATTCTATCGTCAGGATATATATGTTGTATATTCACAACTCCAAATAGTATATACTTGTATTTAGATTTTTTTACAGATACTTATTTTATTTTAAGTATTGCACTCTTATCGTGTAGTGTGTATCTATTTATACATAAGAAGAGAAATCTGTCATTAGTTGCCTTAACTCTATCGGCTTTCTTCTTGCGTTACTTTATGGCGGGCTTAGATCCTTTTCTTAGTGAATGGGATGAGAGGTTTCATGCTCTAGTAGCCAGAAATATGATGGATAATCCTTTTAAGCCGATGCTAAGAAAGGATCCAATAGTAGGTTATGAGTACACCGCATGGTGCTGTAATCATATTTGGTTACACAAGCAACCTCTATTCTTGTGGCAGATGGCACTAAGTATGAAGATTTTTGGAGTTTCTGAGCTTACAATGAGGTTGCCAAGCGTTTTACTCGGCGCATTAATGACACCACTACTATATAGAGTAGCCTTTTTGCACACAAAAAGTAAAACACTTGCTTACAGTACAGCACTGTTTATGTGTTTATCATGGTTTCAGCTAGAACTAATATCGGGCTATTTTGGTATGGATCATAATGATCTATCATTTTCATTTTATGTTCTAGCTTCAATATGGACATATATAGAATACATTAATAATAAGAAGTTAAGTTGGGTTGTTTTGATTGGAGTGTTTGCTGGCTGTGCAATACTTAATAAATGGTTGACAGGATTACTAGTATACTCAGCGTGGATCATAAATATTATAGTGCATATAAATAGTAAAGAAACAAGAACTGAGTTACTACATCTTTTGTTATCACTATCTATATGTTTACTGATATTTCTACCTTGGCAACTATATATAATTAATGCTTTTCCAAAAGAAGCAAGCTTTGAATTTGCATATAATTCAAAACATATTTTCACAGCTATAGAAGGGCATAAGGGAAGTAATGAATTCTATTTTAATCATTTTAAAGAATACTTTGGCAAGTTTGTATGGGTGTTTGTTTTGGTAGGTACATTAGTATCATTAGTCAGAAGACCTTTGAGTAAGATAAACTTAGCCTTACTAATATATATAGCTGTAGTATATGTTTTCTTCTCTCTTGTTGCTCAAACAAAACTTATAACATACTTTTTTATAGTAGTACCTATTGGTTACGTATACATGACGAAGGCGCTACAAATTGTAAGGAGCATCCCCAGTTATGGAAATGTAATGTTTACACTTCTCACGATTATATGTTGTGTGTTCATATTCAGACCAGATATACTGTATGCACATCACGACCCTGAAAGTGAGTACAGGAAAGCCAGAATACATAATACAGAGGTATATAAGAATATCAGAAATTACATACCTAAGGATGTGAAAATTATTCAGAATGCTAGCTCGATGCATGATATAGATATCATGTTTTACAATAATGATATAAATGCTTATCAATACTGCTTTTGGCCTCAGGACTTTGAAAAAGAAGTAGTAGATAAGAATATTCCAGTTGCTGCATTTAAGAATCGTCCCGGATACACGCTGCCATACTACATAAAAAACTATGACCATACTACTATAATAAATGCTGACATCATTGATACATCACCACTTTATAGGTGATTGGGTATCATATTTAAATGACACTACTATTACTTAGTAAGTCTATGGTTTGCAACAATATCTATTATTATCAGTTATTTTAGTTCAAATGTTATTCTTATACAACGAGTTGAGAGGAATTTATGCATGGCAAACAAACGTCACATATTGCTGTTTAGGAGAGCGCTACTTATTATAATATTCTTGTCAATACAAGTAGTTGCGCTTGCTAAAGACAGAGATAGTACAGAGAAGAGACTGAGCGTATTCCCTTTTCCTGTATTCTCATACACACCTGAAACCAATTTTCTGTTTGGGGCAGGTGGTTCATTTACATTTAGATTTAAGAAAGACCCTTTAACTGTAAGACCTTCAAATATATTTGCAGGTGGTGCATATACGCTTAATAAGCAATTACTACTATATACATTATACAAAGTGTTCTATGATAGTAATAAATACTACTTCTTTGGAGAGGCTGGTTATTATAGATACAACTTCTTTTATTATGGTATAGGTCAAAATGAAGTTCCTGAAGAATTATTTGATGTAAACTTCCCACGCATAATGTTCAATGCAAATAGGAAAGTCCTACCTAATCTATATGCCGGCGTTCGTTACAACTTTGAGAACTATCAGACAATGGACCTGGACACTAGTGGGGAGCTCATAACAGGCAACGTTCCCGGCGGTATGGGGAGTGTTGTATCAGGTGTAGGACTAGGTATAGTATATGATAGCAGAGATAGCGTATTTTATCCCAGAGAAGGTTATTACAGTGAAACAAACTTTACAAATTACGGTAAACAATGGGGAGGCAATTTCAACTACAACCGTATAATAGTAGATATTGCTAAGTATACTACAGTATATAAAAACATAATACTAGCACTTAACAGCTACAATAGCTTCGTGTTAGGCACAGCACCTTTTCAGCAATTATCATTAATAGGCGGTACAAAAAAGATGAGAGGCTATTATGAGGGTAGATTCAGAGATAAAAACCTTATGATGCTACAAGCCGAAACTAGATTTCCTATTTTCTGGAGGTTTGGTGGAGTAGTATTCGGTAGCGTTGGCGCCATTGGTAATGAATCTGACTTTATACGCTTTAATGATCCTAAATATACATATGGCGCAGGACTACGTTTTGTAATAACAAAAAAAGACCACTTGAACATACGACTCGACTATGGTATCGGGCCGGGTACAAGTGGTGCATATATTACAATAGGTGAAGCTTTTTAAATAGCTTCTACCACGCTTGAGAATAAGTCGCTCAATTTACCATCTGCAGTACCTGCAACAGCAATAATCTCTTCTATATTTACAGGCTGTAGGTTTTCTGGGTCACATTCGTCTGTAATAACACTTACAGCTGCACAAGGCATCTCTAGTTGGTTAGCAACAATTACTTCAGGTACAGTACTCATGCCAACCAGGTCTGCACCAATTATTTTAAGGAATCTATATTCTGCTCTGGTTTCTAGGTTTGGTCCCATCACAGATGCATATACTCCCTTTTTAAGTTCAAGCTTGTGCTCCTCTGCTTTCTCAGTTATGATGTTGTTTAATATATTGTTGTATGGTTGACTCATGTCGGGGAATCGTGGACCATAAACATTGTCATTTAGACCTCTTAGCGGATTCTCTGGTTGTAGGTTGATATGGTCATCAATTAATACCAGGTCGCCTTTTTTAAAGTTTGTATTAATACCACCTGCAGCATTGCTTAGTAGTAGTTTATTGATACCAATTGCATGCATAACTCTAACAGGGAATGTAATCTGCTGCATAGAATAACCCTCATAATAGTGAAAACGACCTTGCATTGCAAGAACTTTAGTTGTACCGATCGTTCCGTATATCAACTTTCCTGAATGAAACTCAACAGTAGCTGTTGGGAAGTGTGGTATATCATTGTATGACAATGTTTTAATAGCAGATATCTTTTCTACAAGTTTGCCAAGTCCAGTACCCAATACGATACCAACAGTTGGAGAATCAATACCATTTTCTTTTAAAAAGTCAGCAGCTTCTTGTATTTGCTTCAAATAGCTCATTATTAAACATTTAATCACTAATATAAAGCCAAAAGAACAATTCTTTCGTAAATAATCACTAAGTTGAACAATTGTAACTCAAAACTTAATCATTAATATATTATTACTACATGGCTAACCATTATTACGACGCGGCAGATCTTAAGAAATTTGGTAACGTAAGCGACTTTCAAAAAGAGCTAGGCGATAAATTTTTTGACTGGTATGGCGAAGTATTTAAAGACAGTGCTCTAACAGCAAAGGAAAAATCTCTGATTGCTTTGGCAGTTGCTCATGCAGTGCAATGTCCTTATTGTATAGATGCTTACAGTAGTGATGCCTTTGAAAAAGGCTGGGACGAAGCTCAAATGATGGAGGCTGTACATGTGGCATCTGCAATAAGGGGTGGTGCCTCTCTTGTGCATGGCGTACAAATGATGAATAAAGTAAAAAAACTGGGTATGTGATTCAACCTGGAACAAATCGAAGAAAAAGGAAATTTAGATGAAGTCATTGAAAGCGCTGGCTAACAAGCTGGCAGATTCAGAATATCAGTTAGAAGTATTGCAAAGAGAACCTGAGCGTTTTCCTGCATTTAAAGATAAGCTTGATACAATAGGGCTAAACCCTTTAAAACCAACTGGGGTAGAGGTATTTCAGATCAACATAGGTAAGATGTGCAATCAAGTGTGTAAACACTGTCATGTTGATGCAGGTCCTGATCGTAAAGAGATCATGACCACGGAGACTATGCAACAATGCTTAGATGTGTTAAAAGCTAACCCCTCTTTACAAACTGTTGATCTAACAGGAGGTGCACCAGAAATGAACCCTCATTTCAGATGGTTTGTTGATGAAATAAAGAAGCTTGATAGACATGTGATAGTTAGATGCAACCTGACAATTATACGTGCTAACAAAAAGTACTATGATCTACCTGACTATTACAAAAAGCATAATATAGAAGTTGTATCCTCACTTCCTTCATATACTCAAGACAGAACGGATAGGCAACGTGGTGATGGTGTTTTTGAAGATTCTATCAAGGCGTTACAAATGCTTAATGATGTAGGGTATGGTAAAGAGGGAACAGGTCTAATGTTGAATCTGGTATATAATCCTGCCGGGGCGTTCTTACCTCCAGATGGTGAATCATTAGAAAGAGAGTATAAAGTTGCTCTTAAAAAAGACTTTAATATAGAGTTTAATGACCTCTTTGTAATTACTAACTTGCCTATTAGTCGCTACTTGGATTACTTATTAGTATCAGGAAATTATGAGGACTATATGGAAAAGTTGATTGATGGGTTCAACCCTCA
Organism: uncultured Flavipsychrobacter sp.; assembly: GCA_964531655.1. Taxonomy (GTDB): domain Bacteria; phylum Bacteroidota; class Bacteroidia; order Chitinophagales; family Chitinophagaceae; genus UBA5543. Next base: position 82,001 of record CAZHDM010000006.1, on the reverse strand, counting down.
AGCTGCACAAAATGTGATGTGTAGAAATACTATCTCTATTGACTGGGAAGGGTATCTTTATGATTGTGACTTTAATCAGATGCTTAACCTGAAAGTTGCTTGTGATAAAAGCAAACAGCATATATCTGACTTTGATGTTGAAGCATTAAACAATAGAGAGATAATCATTGATCAACATTGCTATGGCTGCACAGCTGGCGCAGGTAGTAGCTGTGGAGGACAAACAACATAACAATTACTACTATACTTAATAATGTATGTCTACAACATATTTAGAGACCACAAAGAACGTCTATAAAAAAGCTGCAGAAACTCCAGATGTTGGTTTACTGTACTACAACACCTGTTTGGCAGTTACCTGGCTTAAAAATCCCCCAACGTATGTTGGAGATGAACTATGGTTGTGGTAGCACCGTGAACCCCAAAGATCTCATTAACAATCCTCAGATATTATACGTAGGTGTTGGAGGTGGCATGGAGTTGCTACAGTTTGCATATTTCAGTAGACAGGAGAATGGTGTAATAGGTGTTGATGTAGTAGATGAAATGATAGTTGCTTGTCAACAAAATTTCAAACTGGCAGAAGAGCAAAATGGTTGGTTTAGTTCAAATTTTGTTGATCTAAGAAAGGGTGATGCACTTAATTTACCAGTAGAAGATAACAGTATTAACATTGCTGCTCAAAACTGCTTGTTCAATATATTTAAGCAAGACGAACTGAAGAAGGCACTAGATGAAATGTACAGAGTGTTGAAGCCACATGGCAGATTAGTGCTTTCAGACCCAACATGTGAGCAAGCTATGCCCGAAAGCTTGCAAGAAGACGAGCAACTTAGAGCATTATGCTTAAGCGGCGCGTTACCTCTGAATGATTACATAAAACTGCTTACTGATGCTGGCTTTGGTACGATATAGATAAGAGCGAAAAGACCTTATCGTATATTGGATACTAACCATTATGACACTGATACTAATATATTTATTGAGAGTGTAGAGGTTTGTGCTATCAAAGATCCTATGCCTGAAGACGGACCTTGTGTTTTTACAGGACGTACTGCTATATATTTTGGTGATCAAGAGTACTTCGATGACCACAAAGGTCATATACTTATGCCTAACCAACCATTATCAGTTTGTGATAAAACAGCAGGAAACCTTCTTGCACTGAATAGAGACGATATCTACGTTTCAGAGTCTACCTATTTCTACGATGGGGGAGGGTGTTGTTAATTAGAAATTAGATGAGCTAGTAACGCATCTATTTATCTACTATCCTAATTTCTACTCTGCGGTTATTATTTTCATCTTCAGGTGTTTTTTCAGGCCATAATAAAGGCTTAGTAAGTCCAAAACCTTTAAATGTCATTCTATCTTTAGCTATACCTTTTTCCAGAAGATATTGATAAATCGTTTTGGCTCTATTTTCAGAGAGACGATAATCTTTATTATCATAATCATATCCATCATAACTACTATGGGTTAGACAGCATATATGCCCTTCAATACTAATCTTTAGTTTAGGGTTATCTCTCATAGTCAGATATAGTAGGAACATCTCTTTCTCTGAATCTTTACGAACCTTATGGCTGCCTGGTAGAAATAGTATGTTCTCTAGTCTGAGTGTCTGGTTCTTTTCTACTTTAGAAATATCCTGTATGGTAGGTTTTGTAGGTTGCTTTTCTACAACTGTCTTCTCTTTAAACCCTCCGGGTATAATATCTACTCTTCTATCGGTTGCATATCCTCTTTCTGATTGTATGTCTCTGGATATTTCACCCTTGCCAATTACTGTTTCTATGTTTTCATTCTTGACACCTAATCCTTGTAGGTAAGCTTTTACTGTATTCGCCCTTTTTTGAGAGAGCTCAATATTTGACTCCTCGTTACCTACATAATCAGCATAACCTAAAATACCATACTGTTCATATGGTGATAATATGTTATCGTATGCTAATGAGTCCAGCTTGTATGATGCTTCAGTTGTTAATTCGTATCGCCCAAAATCAAAATATACCTTGATAGTGTCAGCAGCCAATGTGTTTTTACTAGATAATAATAGAAACAAAAGACCGTAATAGATTAAGTAACGCATAGGTGATTGTTGTAATTCAAAGATATTGATCGTTTCCAATATTTACATCTAGCCCTAAGGGGATAAATAGGGGGAAGTAACAAAAAAGCCTATGCTTGAATTGCATAGGCTTTAATATCGTGAATTATTCTATTTTATTTAATCTCACAATGTCCTGGAAGACCATACTCATCACAGTTTTTCTGTGCTTCAGTGTTGTTAGTGGCAACAACAGATCTTGTACTTACTTGCCCATTAATATTAACGCATTCGCAAGTGTAGGACTTTTTACAAGATGAAACAGAAGTGCTTACTATTATTCCTGCACAAAGCAACAGAACTAATCTTTTCATATATCTGATATTCTTTTGTAGTAAATTGTTAGAAACAAATGTAATAAAAAACAATTTTCGTTTCAGGATAATTTTTAATTAATAAATAATAACCTCTTTTACTTTGTATATCCTTTAATTATCATACTCTTTTAAAGGTAAACATATAGTAAAATCAGTTCCTTCATCTACAACACTTGAGACATTTATTTTGCCATTGTGTTGCTCAACTATCTGTTTACATATATTCAAGCCAAGACCATGAGACTTTTCTCCGTTTAGTCCCAAACGACCAGCTTTGGAAAATCTCTGGAACAGGAATGGAATCATATCTTCAGGTATACCAATACCATTGTCCGATATTTTAATAGTAGCTTGTTCGTCTTCATTGGTATCCAACTTTATACGTATCCTGCCATCACAATCTGTGAACTTTAGTGCATTTCCAATCAAATTATCAAAAACCCGATGCATCTTATCTTCATCAATATATATATGTATGATCCTGTCAGGAATAGTTAGTAGTACCTCTTTTCCATCTGTCATCTTATGAGACCAGTTTTGCTGTATCTGAGACAAAAATAGGTTTAAGTTGATTTCTCTTAGTTTCAGTGATTGGTTGCTTTCTCCTTTTACAGTTGTTATAAGATCAACGATAATATTTTTTGCCTCATCACATGCGTCCTGCATAAGTTTATAGTATTCATTACGCTCTTCATTACTATTGCTACCTGCGGCAAGCTCAGTTAATGCTGTAATGCTGTTTATAGGGCTACGCAAATCATGTGCTACAATACCGAGCATTTCAGTTTTCAATTGGTCTATTTTTCTTATCTCATGATTATTACGCTCAATCTGCTTTAACTGAATGAAATAGTTAGCATGATATGAATAAAGAAACCGTGAGATGATATAAAACCCTACAACGATGATACCTCCGGATATATAGTCGAGCATGATGTCAGGAGATGAAACTCTAAAAAGCATCAGGCCGATACATATTAGCGTATAGCTTAGAACGCTTATAGTTGCAGCACCCATAAGACTAAATAGCCATGATACAGCTACGTATATCATCCCAAACATAAACATTGTCATATTATTTGCCGGACTACGGTCTGCTACAAACGATATCCACATCATCCCCGATATAATAATAAGGGGGTAAGAGCTACTGACAATTCTTTTTATGACCAACCGTCTTCGAGTAGGCAGCCTTTTTAGATAACTTATTAGTGAGTAATACACTATGGATGCAGTTAGAAAAAAAAGAACTCCATATAAGTAGTTCTTGTTTTCAGGTAGGTATATATATTGAAAAAAGAAGCTTGATATCAGCACTAGTACACATATCATAATGATAAGCATACTGCTAAATCTGGTGACTTTTAAGTTCTGGTTTACAACAAACAAGCGAAAGGGTACGGCATACTGCTTATTTACTGATCTGAATATGTAAAACTCCATATGTTCTTAGCCTCTAACAGCACTACAAGGTTACAAATATATTTTATATGTACAAGTGTTGGTAACCAGTTTGATATTTTATTAATTTGATTTTTCACTTAATACATCAAATTATGACTGTAGAAGAAGTACTGGAAGAAATAAAGAATATGGGTAGTGAGTCTACTAAGAAGACATTCATGAGGCATGGTGCTCAAGAGCCATTCTACGGAGTAAAGGTCGGAGATTTAAAAAAGATTCAAAAAAAGGTGAAAAAAAATAATGACTTAGCAATTGAGTTATACGATACAGGTGTAGCAGATGCCATGTATTTAGCAGGACTGATTGCTGAGCCTAAAAAGATGAGTAAAAAGCAACTGCAAAAGTGGGCGAAAGACGCTACATGGTACATGCTGAGTGAATATACAGTAGCATGGGTTACTGCTGAAAGTGAGTATGGTTGGGAGCTTGCGAGTGAATGGATTGATAGTGATGTGCCCAAAATAGCAACATCAGGTTGGGCTACACTAAGTAGTATATTATCTATTACTCCTGATAGTGAGCTAGACTTAGGTGCGGTGAAGAAATTATTAAAAAGAGTTGAGAAGGAAATCGAACAATCGCCCAACCGTGTACGTTATACAATGAATGGATATGTTATAGCAGTTGGTGGCTATGTTGAAGAGTTAACAGATGACGCTATTGCTACTGCAAAAAAAGTAGGCCTGGTCGAGGTAGAAATGGGAGGTACAGCTTGTAAAGTACCGGATGCTGTTCCTTACATTCAAAAAATGAAGGATAAGGGATATATAGGCAAGAAAAGAAAAACTGCAGTGTGTTAAGAAGAGATATTTAAGTGCTGGCACGGATTGTTAGACAGAGCCATATTCAGTATATTTATAGTACCCATTTTAGATACCTACAAAAACGAAAAATATGAGAAATGCACTGTATATAACAAACAGGACCGACAAACCTATGCTTGCAACTATTTCAGACAAATATACGGGCAATAGCCTGCTTACATGTGAATTGCAGCCAGGTTCTAATCAGATAGAAGTAAGCTCTTTGGATACAGGCACTTATAATATCAGCCTGGCAGATCATAACAACGACATTATTTATAAAGAAAAGATTGTAAAAGAGGTATAATTATTCTTCCACAACCTCTTTTTTACTTTCTTCTTTTTCTGTCCTTATATGTAATGGTTGCATGGCACTACCATGTATTGGGTTATCTTTTGGTATATCACGCGTATTTGCTCGTTTATTCATTGCTATATTCAAACGATAGCCTATGAATAGACATGTAAGAATAACCGCAATGCTTAGATAGCCCGTGATATCATAATTCTCAATTCTATTATCCGGTGTTTTAACAACAATCAAACCTGCTATTACAGATGCAATACCTACACCTAGTTGCTGAATTGATGAGTTAATGTTCATAAAACTTCCTCTAGTACTAGGGGGGACAACCTCACTAATGATAGCTTGTGCCGGTATTGCACGACCTGTAGAGATGACAAACCAGCAACCGGTTATACATAATACAAAATAGAACGGTATGCGCGGCATATTAGTGATAAGTGCTATCGGAACTACTGCTATCATGATCATGTAGCTGAATAGTTTAAACTTACCTATTCTGTCAGCAAGCTTACCAATTAATGGAGATGTAAATAGAGTGAGTGCGCCGCCTACAAAATATATAAGTGGTGTTTGTTCTGTAGTAAACCCTACATTGAGCTCCATAAATGGATTCAAAAATGGGATGATCAAAAAGTGTCCCATCATCATAGTAGCAGATAACATTACTGCTAACCTTTGATTTTTCTCCTTAATAATATTTCTTAAAAGCTTGAGAGGGTTTAGTCTTTTTTGCTTGTCACCTGTTAAGTGACTATCCATTTTAGGTATATATCTTATAAGTAGTGGTATAAGCAGTACTCCAAAACCTACTACAAAATAAAATGGAGCATGCCAGCTAAAATATTCTGAAAGATATAATCCAAAAGGGACTCCGAATACGGATGCCGCAGAGAAAGCAGCCATGATAATCCCCATTGCAGCTGCACGTCTTTCAAAAGGAATTGTATCAGCTACAATTGAAAGCACCTGAGCGCCGATCAGTCCGCCAAACAAGCCTGCTATTATTCTTGCAGATAATAGTAATATATACGTGGGTGCTATTGCACAGAGAAGAGTGCCTGTAAGAAATCCTGTATAAGCGAATAACAATACTTTTTTTCTGTCAAACCTATCAACAAATGATGCAGCAGATATACTAGCTGTAGCAGCACTAAAGGTGTATGCGGCTACTAAGAGAGAGAACTGCTGGGCTGTTATGTCAAAATGCGGCATCAGGTAGTTACCTAATGGCATCATGATCATAAAATCCATAATATGACTAAAGTTTAACGACGCCAGCAACAATAAAATAATCCTTTCTTTCGAGCTCATCTAATCTAAATAAGCCGCAAATTTCCGCTTATTTTACTTCAATAAAAAGCCAACTTTATTGCATTCAATGATATGCATATAAGACTATTAGTAGTATGATAAGGTTTCTGTAATATTGTTTATTGCAAAAAGACGGTATACATATACTAAAAGATAGCATTGATGCTGTATATAAGGTAAGTGATGAAGCATGGCAAGAAATGTCAGTTTGCTGGCATGAGGTCAATTATAGCAGGAAGCAGTTACTTACCAGAGCAGGAGATTTAGAGCATTATCTCTACTTTGTATTGGATGGTGTGCAAAGAGCCTATGTAACCAAAGATGAAAAGGACTCAACATTAGTGTTCTCATATAAAGGTTCGTTTTCCGGTATAGTTGATAGTCTTATGTTACAGCAGCCATCTATATACCAATTAGAAACAATTACAAAAAGTAGGCTATTACGCATGCACTACAATGACTTCAATAGGCTGTTGAATAAGTATCGGTGTATTGAAACATGGGGTAGGGTAATGCTTACAATTGCTCTATCAGGGACATTGCAGCGTAATATTGAGCTCTTGTCATTTACAGCAGAGGAAAAGTTCAGAACGTTATTACAGCGTAGCCCGCATGTGCTAAACTTGATACCTCATAAATACCTTGCATCGTATATAGGAGTAGATCCTGCCACATTCAGTAGACTCTTGAGTACTGTGAAGCTATAAATCTTTGTCCAGGTCAAGAATTTGAATTTACACATGGGCTAATTTTGTTTTTAAATTATCACATATGCCTTCATTTAATACAGACGACTTAATAAAAACACTTCAGCAAGATGTAGCATTCACAATTCAAAAAATAGAAGAGCTACAAAACTACTCTGATTTACAGCTACTATCTCAACCTGATGAATCATCCTGGTGCATTATACAAGTAATAGAACACCTTAATATGTACAATCGTTACTACTTGAAAGAAATCACAGACGTTTTGGGGCAAGCAAGTAATAGAAGCAATGTATTCAAGTCTGGAATGTTTGGTAACTACTTCACAAAGATGATGGCTCCTAAAGATGAGCAGGTAGCTAATAAAATGAAAGCTATGAGCGACTATTCTCCGGCTAGCACATTAGACCCACGAGAGGTTATCAAAGAGTTTATAGATGGCCAGAAGCAACTGATAGCGTTACTTGATAAGGGTAAACAGGCTGACCTGACTAAACTTAAGGCTTCAATCAGTCTTACCAGGTTTATCAAATTAAGGTTAGGGGACGTTTTTAGGTTTTTAATTGCTCATCAGTTAAGACATATTGTGCAAATTGAGAAAATAGAAAGTATAATATTAGCTAATGCTGCGTGAAACTGGTGCTTTGTAAGTACTTTAGCTGATTATGCGTATTGCTATTATCGGTGCGGGTGCAGCAGGCTGTTTTGCCGGAGCGAACATCCCTTATAAAGAAGGTAGAGAGGTCGTTATCTTTGAAAAGAGCAATAAAGCACTACAAAAGGTAAAAGTGTCCGGTGGAGGAAGGTGTAATGTCACACATGACTGTCATGATATACCCGTACTAATAGATAAATACCCAAGAGGTAAAAGGTTTTTAAAGAAAACACTATATCAGTTTCCGCCACAAAAAACGATTGACTGGTTTAAAGAAAGAGGTGTCGAGCTAAAAGTAGAAAGCGATGGTAGGATTTTCCCCACAAGCGATAGTTCTCAGACCATCATAAACTGTTTGCATGACCAACTGCAGAAGAATAAGGTAAAAGTTGAATATAGTAAGGCTGTCACCAGTATAAAGCCTGAAAATGGCACATGTATTATAACTTTTTCGGATAAATCTACATACGTAGCTGACAAGGTTTTAATCAGCTGTGGCGGTTTTCCTAAAGCTGAACAGTACAGATGGCTATTAGGTATAGGTCACAATATAGAGCAACCTGTACCTTCATTATTCACCTTTAATATTCCAAAGCACCCTATCACAGAATTGATGGGAATAAGCGTTGAGCATGTCACCGTCAGGGTTCAAGGAAGTAAAATAAAAGAGTCAGGTCCTATACTTATCACTCATTGGGGTTTAAGTGGACCTGTAACACTAAGGTGTTCTGCATGGGGGGCAAAAGAACTGTCAGATAGGAATTATGACTTCAATATATTCATCAATTGGCTAGACGATATTTCAGAAGAAGCTTTAAAATATAGTTTAATTAGTATAAGACAATATAATGGGAAACAATTAGTTATTAATAAAAATCCTTTTGGTTTGCCTAAACGGCTATGGGAATATATTATTACTTCCTGTGATGTAAATACTGATGTAAAGTGGGGAGATTTACCTGCAGCTGCTCAAAATAAGTTAATAAAGAAACTGGTAAATGACGAATATCGTGTATCGGGAAAAACAATATTTAAAGAAGAGTTTGTAACCTGTGGCGGTGTTAAACTTTCAGAGATTAACCCAAAAACATTAGAAAGTAGAGTAGTGGCGGGACTATATTTTGCTGGCGAGATTTTGAATGTTGATGGTATTACAGGCGGGTTTAACTTCCAGCATGCTTGGAGTAGCTCATATATAGCAGTTAAGCATATGGTTGATAAATAAAGTTAATATTCAGTTTATGGAGCGCATAGGTAAAAGCATCATACTGATTGGTATATTTATTGTTATTGCAGGTGTAATTATCTGGTTATGGGGAGGTAAGCTAAGGTGGCTGGGGAAACTACCCGGCGATATAAGAATAGAAAAAGAGAACTTTGGCTTTTATATGCCCATTACAACCATGATCATTATTAGTGTGGTTATATCAGCAATACTTTGGTTAATTAAACAATTAGGCAAATAACAATTCATGAAATCAGCTTCAGGTATTATAAAAGCTATCACAGGTCTACTTATTGTAATAATTGCATTGTTACTCGTTGTTAGATATGTAATGCCCAATTTTGTTGAAAAGCAAGTGAACACCACTTATAACTTTAATCCCGGACAGTTAAGAGCAGAAACAAAAATTGTTATTTGGGAGCAAGATTTTTCATTGAGTTTTACAGAAAAGAGAGAAAAGAAATATTTCAACTCAGACTGGTTGAAGTTCACTGAATCAATAGCTGCTAGCGCTAAAGGAAAGATGGGCTTTCATATAGACCTATCGGATGAAGAAAAAACGAAAATAAAGTTTGACAGAGATACTGTTTTTATTGAGACACCACTTGAATTGACGTATGTACAAATAGACCTGGGTACTATTGAAATGATCAAAAAGGCATCAATTGACCCCACGCTGAACTTAAGTAAGGACTCTATCATTCATAAACTTGATCAAAAAGCAATTAGAGAGTTTTTAACACCAACTATAGAGACTATAAAGATGAAGTCTGTTAATAAACAGGAAAAAGCTTTATCGCGTTTGACTGGCAAACCTGTAGTGATCAAATTTAATGATGTGCCAACTGTTCAGTCAACAATTAATGACTGGTGGTCTAAGCAATAAGAGGGCTTTTATATATTTACAATACTTATAAAGAATATTATTACAAATAAAACATACTGTAAGCCATGAAGTACTTGATTCTAATAATGTTAACATTGACTCTATCATGTGCGAAAAAAGACAATGAGGAGGAGGCGTTTATTACCGATACATGTTATATGTGTTATTATACACAGGCTAATGATAGCTTCGTGCTCGATAATAATGGTAATATAATTGCGAAGTATACAAATGTTGATACTACACAAACTGTAAAGTTGTGTGATGGCAACAAACCTGCTGATACTAGCTATACTTTATCTGGTACGACATTCTTCATGAACTGTTTTGATGTTGAGTAGGGGCAGATGATGAAGTTATAAAAATCAAGAACGGACATCCAGCACATCTCTCAATGCGTTCCCTAAAATATTAAATGCGTATACTAAAAGCATAATGGCTATGCCAGGTATTATTGCTAACAGCGGACGGTTGGTTAGTAAAAAGTTATAATGCTCTTTTATCATAAGTCCCCATGATGGCATAGGGGGTTGTACACCAATACCTAAGAAACTAAGTCCTGCTTCTATTAAAATAGCTGTAGCAAAGTTGCTGGCAGCTATTACCATTATTGGGCCGGCTATATTAGGTACAATATGCTTTGTGATAATTCTGAAATCACTGATGCCTAATGTTTTAGCAGCAGTTATATACTCCATTTGTTTATGCTGTTTGACTTGACCTCTGATAAGCCTGGCAGCACTCACCCACATAGTCAAACCTATAGCTATAAATATTTGCCAGAAGCCTTTGCCGATTGTTAGCGTAATGGCAAACACTAATAAGATTGTTGGTATAGCCCAAAGGATATTGATAAGCCACATCACTATGTCGTCTACAATACCACCATAATATCCTGAAATAGAACCGAAGAAAATACCAATGATCAATGAGAGTAATACTGCGACAAAACCAACAGAAAGACTTACTCTTGCTCCGACTAATAATCTGGATAAAATATCTCTCCCATAGCTGTCAGTACCCAATATAAAAGTCTTCTCAATGGGCTTTACTCTATTCGAATAGCTATTGTCATTTGCAACTAAATCATAAGTATCTGATTCTGAAATGAAATTATCGATTGTTACTTTAATTGTATCTTCGATATCATCATCTATATAATGCCTTACAGATAGGCTTTTATCTGTATTAGCAAATACCCCATTTGTTGGTATGGCTTTATAGTCAGACGGAGTACCCCAGAATATTCGCGATAGGAAGCCTGGTTTTTCTTGTGTAGATGTTTTGCGAACCATCAGTAGCTTGGTAGTAAACCCAGGCTCTTTGGCACTCAATTCAACTATCATTCTATTTGCATTAGGGGTGTTATCCGGAGCTAATAGATATGCAAAAATAGCAACTAACGTAGTGAGGCCTATTATAGATAAAGCTACAACAGCAGCAGGTTTTCTGAGCAGTTTCCTAAAGATGCTGATATTGTTAGCTTCACTTACTTGCACTATTTCAAACCATATTGACTAACCAGATATACTAGTTGGGTTAAAGCTACAGCACCCATTTTTAATTCTCTATGGTTTATCTGCTCAAAAGTATCATTTGCAGTATGGTGCAGATCAAAATAACGCTGAGGGTCGGGTAGTAGACCTATAGCGGGTACTTGCTCAATTCTATGCAGTGGCGATATGTCTGCACCTCCTTCAGTACGCTCAAAATCATATATTCCATATGGTAAGAATAACTCTCTGTATTGCTGTATCTGTCTTTTTTTGCTGTCTTCCATGTCCAGACCAAAACCGCGAGGGGAGAACCCACCTGCGTCACTCTCAATAGCCAGAATGTGTCTTTCTCCTCTTGCTTTTGCAGAATCTTCATAGGCATAACCGCCTTTCAAACCATTTTCTTCATTCATGAACAATACAGCTCTGACAGTATATTTTGGCTTGATATTCAGTTTCTTAAGCGTTCTAATAACTTCTATTGATTGTACACAGCCGGCACCATCATCATGAGCACCATCACCAACATCCCAAGAATCAAGGTGACCACCTACTAAAACGATCTTATCAGGATATAGAGATCCTTTGATCTCTCCAATTACATTATAAGACCTTGCAGTGCCTATCATTCTGCAATATGACATGATCTGTGCTTTTGCAACTCCTTCTTTACACGCTTGTTCCAGCTTATCTGCAGTCATGTTACCTACAGCTACAGCTGGTATAGGTGTAACCGTATCTGCATATCGCATAGCTCCTGTATGAGGAAAATCATCCATCCCTGTCGAAACAGAACGAATGATCAAACCTACTGCGCCTTTAGCTGAAGCCAAGTTAGGGCCAAACCAACGGTAGGGTCCTGCATCTCCATAACCTTCGAAAGTATGTATGAAATCTTGTCTGAATCTATAGTTAAAGAAGACGATTTTGCCTTTTACATGCTCTTTAGGAATTTCATTGAACTCATCAAAGCTATTTGCTATAATAATCGGAGCTTCAAGTACTTCACCCTTGGTACCTACAGCATTACCTAAAGATAACATAGGTACTTCTATATACTCCTTGCTGTGTGGTAACTTTAGTTTTAAATACTCTTCACCCCTCACCCAATGGGGTACATCTACCGGCTGCTGTAGCCATACCTTATCAGCACCAGCTTCTTCTAGTGCTCTTTGGCCCCACTCAACAGCTTTTTCAGCTTCAGGACTACCGCTTAATCTATTACCTATCTCCTTGCATAGTACACGAAGATTACTGTAGCAATCACCATGAAGCAATATATCAGTACTTATCTGGTGCATCCTTAAAGAGTCTTGTGATGCTTTAGCACTAATTATTTGCAGTGCAAACAGAACAAATAGCAAGTATTTCATGTTGGTAAATATAATAAACAAGAGTGTATGATTTTTATATGATGTACACTTGTATTTTGTTGAAATGTATATATTTACCACTAAATACTCAGAAATGAAAAAGAACCTGCTTATACCTTCTCTTTTGATGATATCATTCACTTTGGTACAGTGTACAGCTAAAAAAGCTGCAACAGCTGATATGCCACCTGAGGAAATAGTGGCAAACGTGAAGAAAAATTACACTGCAGAGCAAATGGAGGAGGGTAAGACCATCTTTGAAAGTAACTGTAATAAATGTCATGGTTTGAAAGAGCCAGAGAGTAGAGACGTTGCTAAGTGGGAGCGTGTTCTGCCAAGAATGAACAAAAGAGCAAACCTTGATGACGAGCAAGCCGGAAAAGTACGTGCTTATATATTAGCACATGCAAAGTTGGATTAATACTAATCTTACGTAGCTTTACAATAACTCTTAGAACGAAGCTCATATGAAAATAGGTATTGTATGTTATCCTACATTTGGTGGTAGTGGTGTATTAGCAACAGAATTAGGAATGGCGTTATCGGAAGGGGGGCATGAGATACACTTCATATCTTATCAGCAGCCTGTACGTTTACACTTTCACCCTAATATTTGCTACCACGAAGTTTCAGTACCCAAATACCCGTTATTTGACTATCCTCCATATGAAACTGCTTTGACAAGTACACTTGTTAACGTTATCAATACCAACAACTTAGACTTATTGCACGTACACTATGCAATACCACATGCATCAGCTGCATATTTTGCTCGTCAGATACTGAAAAAGACTCATCAGGATATTCCATATATAACTACATTGCACGGTACTGATATTACGCTTGTAGGTAAAGATCAGACCTATGCACCTGTTGTTACCTTCTCTATAAACGAGAGTGATGCTATTACAGCTGTATCAGATAACTTGAGGGAAGAAACTTACCGTTCCTTTAAAATAGAAAAGGATATCGTTGTTATACCCAACTTTGTTGATACCGAGAGATTCCGCCAGGGAGACAAGGATCATTTCAAGAAGATGGTAGCGCCTAATAATGAGCGTATACTGGTTCACGCATCTAACTTTAGGAAAGTAAAACGTGTGGACGATGTATTGCGCATATTTGAGCGTGTACGTGAGCATGTGCCTGCAAAACTGCTTATGGTAGGTGATGGGCCTGAAAGACAGAATGCAGAAGAACTGGCACGTACATTACGTATATTCAAGGACGTGCGCTTCTTAGGTAAGCAAGACCAGATGGATGAGATACTAAGCATAGCTGATATGTTCTTATTACCATCTCAATATGAAAGTTTCGGTTTATCAGCATTAGAAGCTATGGCTTGTGGTGTTCCTGTTATTTCTACAAATGCCGGTGGCTTGCCTGAGATCAATATTCATGACAAAACAGGATTTTTAAGCGAAGTTGGTGACATATTGAACATGTCTCAGAACGCTATACATATATTGTCTGATGACTCAACTTTGGGTAGCTTTAAAAATGCAGCCGCATTACATGCTCGTGGTTTTGAAAAAGGCAGAATAGTTCCTGTATATGAACAGCTATACGAATCAGTTATTGATAAGTATAATGAAGGGGATGAGTATAAGAAGAACAGGAGCAAGCGTAATAAAGCTAAGAAAGATCAACAAGAGCAGCAGAAGCAAGAAGAGGTTTCCGAATAATATACTGTAGTAATAACTATGCTAATTAAGCAACTAGACATTTGTCTACTCTTCTATTTAACATAATGTAAATTATAGAACAAATGCCACCGCACGGCATACTGCGGTATATATATATGGACAATCAAATATATGTTAGGGTGTTTTCACCCTATTTCTTACTTTTCTTTGCTTGTCCAAAGAAAAAGAAGCAAAAGAAAGGACACCGCTACCTAAAGCTTCAGCGGTAGCGGGTTGCGGTTGCTACCTTGATAGGCTGCTTGCAAAGCATGTACAGGCTTCATTCTGTTCTATAACTGATGTTATCGTTAAGTACTCGTTTTGTTTCGTTGAAACTTACAACACTCGATACTTACCCGTTGGTAACATAACACAGAAACTAGATATAATTATAGATCAGAATAATAATTAAGACTGTTTGCTTATTTGTGCTAACATTATATCTTGTTGTAGTACACTGATAAGTAGCACTATAGAATAATGAATATTAAAAGCACTGATGTTGACATTCATATAAAACAAGCTAAAGCTTGGCAACCAGAAATGTTACAGCTAAGGAAAGTCATTTTAGATTGTGGACTGACTGAAGATATTAAATGGGGAAAACCTTGCTACAGTATTGAGGATGGTAGTAACATTGTTATCATTCAAGGTTTCAAGAGCTACTGTGCATTGTTGTTCTTTAAGGGGGTGCTTTTAAGTGACCATGATAACATACTTGTAAAGACTGGTAAAAACACTCAAGTTGGTCGTCAGGTCAGGTTTACCGATGTGCAACAAATCAAGGAGTTGACTACTACCCTAAAAACCTACATTATTGAGGCTATTGAACTAGAAAAGTCTGGTGCGAAGGTCAGTATCAAGAAAAAGGATATCAAGATACCTGAGGAACTCGAGCGCATGTTTCAAGAGTACGGGGATTTTAAGTCAGCATTTGATAACCTTACGCCTGGCAGGCAAAGAGCATATATATATCATTTTGCCGGAGCTAAGCAATCTAAAACCAGAATAGCTAGAATAGAAAAATATATTCCTAAAATATTATTAGGAAAAGGTATAAATGATTAAGCATCATGGCAAATAAAAAGAAGTTATCAGATAGACAAGCTAAAGAGTTACTTGCAGTACTTGAGAAGCGTTTTCAGAAACATACAGAGCGTCATACTGACCTAAAGTGGGCTAATGTATTGAATAAGTTAGATGCTAACCCTGGTAAACTATGGTCTTTGAACGAGATGGAAATCTCTGGAGGCGAGCCGGACGTTATATCCTATAATAAAAAGACTAATGAATACACCTTTTGTGATTGTTCTGCCGAAAGTCCTAAAGGTCGCAGAAGTTTATGTTATGATCACGAAGCTCTTGAGGCAAGAAAGGAACATAAACCTAAGGATAGTGCTGTGAACATGGCTGCAGATATGGGTGTTGATATACTTACAGAAGATGAGTACAGAGCTCTTCAAAAACTAGGAGCATTTGATTTAAAAACCTCAAGCTGGGTGCTTACGCCAAAAGATATCAGAAAGCTTGGAGGTGCTATTTTCTGCGACAGACGTTACGATACTGTGTTTATGTATCATAATGGAGCTTCATCTTACTATGCCGCTAGAGGATTTCGAGCATCACTTAAGGTTTAAGTAATAGACCATACATTTACGATCTTGATCGTAAATAACTCACTTAGCCTACTACGCTAGAGTTGCTATAGAAAAGCCTTATAATAATGACTTTTGCCATTATGACATATATGTTTGTGCAACATTCGCCAAGTGGTGTTTTTGCTATAGACGTAGTTTATAGAGCGACACTAGACAATAAAAAAGGCTACCAAACGGCAGCCTGCACTGTTTTTAGAATTGGAATGCTCCCCTACCAGCCTAATAGATATGCAAATATCAAAGGTGCAACTATGGTAGCATCGCTTTCCACAATATACTTAGGAGTATCTATATCAAGCTTACCCCATGTGATCTTTTCATTTGGCACTGCCCCACTATACGAACCATAAGATGTTGTACTATCACTTATCTGGCAGAAATAACTCCAGAAAGGCACGTCTGTCCATTCTAGATCTTGGTACATCATAGGTACTACGCATATAGGGAAATCTCCCGCAATACCCCCACCTATCTGGAAGAAACCTACTCCTTTACCAGCTGAGTTATTGCGATACCAATCGCTCAACCAAACCATATACTCAATACCGCTTTTCATAGTACTAGCCTGCAGCTCACCTTTTATCACATAAGATGCAAAAATGTTGCCCATAGTACTGTCTTCCCAACCCGGGACGATTATCGGTAAGTTTTTTTCAGCAGCAGCAAGCATCCAGCTGTTCTTAGGGTCTATTTCATAGTCATCTTTCATTACCTCACTAAGAAGTAATTTATACATGTATTCATGAGGAAAATAACGCTCACCAGCGGCTTCAGCATCTTTCCAGATCTTATATATGTGCTTCTGTATCCTTCTGAATGCTTCTTCTTCAGGTATACAGGTATCCGTTACTCTATTGAAGCCATTTTCCAGTAGTTCCCACTCCTCTTTAGGGCTAAGATCTCTGTAGTTAGGCACGCGTTTGTAGTGAGTATGAGCAACCAAATTCATGATATCTTCTTCAAGGTTTGCTCCTGTACAGCTAATAATGTCGATCTTACCCTGGCGTATCATTTCTGCAAGTGATATTCCAAGCTCAGCTGTGCTCATAGCTCCTGCAAGAGATACCAGCATTTTACCATCTTCCATTAAATGCGTCTCATATCCTTTAGCAGCATCTACTAAAGCAGCTGCATTAAAATGGCGATAATGATGTTGTATAAATTCCGAAACTGGACCTTTACTCATATGTGAAATTCATTAAGTTGTTTAACTAAATAGAGACGCTATAAAAGCGTCTCTACAATATAAAAATTATTATTGATTGAAAGGAGTTACGCTACTTCAGTCTCTCCTATCAACTCTTTTATACGTTTGGTTGTGAAAGACTTAGGACGTTCTATCGGAAGTCCTAGTGCACGGTCCCAACACAAGCTTGCTAATACCCCCAGAGCTCTTGAAACACCAAATAGTACTGTGTAGAATTCTTTCTCTACTAGACCATAATGTGTTAATAGTGCACCTGAATGTGCATCTACGTTTGGCCAAGGATTTTTGATCTTGCCTGTAGCACCAAGTATATCCGGAGCTACTTCATATATCTTCCATACATTCTGTACCATAGGTGCGTCTGGGCAATGCTTCTTAGCAAACTCCATCTGCGCTGTAAAGCGTGGATCTGTTTTACGAAGTACTGCATGACCATACCCTGGTACTACTTTACCAGAGTCTAATGTATTCTGTATGTATTGAGCTACTTGTTCTTTTGTAGGTTCTTGTGTGTTTAGCTCTTCGCACATATTTTCTATCCAGGAAATCACTTCCTGATTAGCAAGACCATGTAATGGACCAGCAAGACCAGTCATACCTGATGTGAATGCTAAATACGGATCACTAAGTGCAGAACCAACTAGGTGTGTAGCATGGGCTGATACATTACCTCCTTCATGGTCAGCGTGGATGGTCATATATAAACGCATTAACGCCCAGAAGCTCTTATCCTCGAAACCTAACATATGAGCAAAGTTTGCAGCCCAGTCAAGATCCGCATCCGGCTCTATACCCTCTCCTCCATGATATTTCTTGCGATAGATATATGCAGCTATTTGAGGAAGACGAGCAATTAGATTCAATGTATCTTCATAGATATACTCCCAATGATCTTTCTTGCTGATACCATCTTTGTATGCTTTAGCAAACTTAGACTCTGTTTGTAAAGCCATTACACCCTGACAAAATAGAGTCATTGGGTGTGTAGATGCAGGCATTTTATCCAATACATCAAAAACATGTTTTGGTATATTAGAACGACGTGCAAATACGGTAGAAAGATGCTCTACATCTTCTTTTGTAGGCAATTCACCTACTAGCATTAAGTAAAATAAGCCTTCAGGCAATGGCTCGATACCACCATCAGCCTTAGGTAATAAATCTCTCAATTCAGGAATTGAGTAACCGCGAAAGCGTATACCTTCTTCAGCATCCAGCAACGATGTTTCTGTTACCAGGCCCGGAACGCCTCGCATGCCTGAGTAGGCCTGCTGTACGGTCACGTCTCCTAGCTTCTTATCTCCATGATTGCTTAAAATATCTTTGATATCCAGTGCAAGCGCATCTGCTTTCTCCTTAAAACGTTGCTTTACAAAACCCATGTGCGGTGTAAGATTAGTATTGTTGTTATTATCAGAATGTGTCAAAATTGCCACGAATGTACAAAATTCACAGCAGAATTTTAAACGCTAAATATTAATGTTTTGTTTACAAATATCAAGAAAACTGATAGTAGTTTAAGTCAGCATGCTTGGCCATCTAAGGCCACATCCTCTCTTTCTTTTTTTTGAACAAAGGAGGTACATGTACTGCGACCATATATGCAGTTAGAAATATATAAAAGGCGGTTGCCATATTTAAATGTACTTAAAAAAGTATAATCGAGCAAAGTATATATGATGATATATTACCTTTATTACAAACATAACCTCATGATCGCCAAAAGTCTTAGTACAGCACTCTTTATAATCATTGGTTTATTGAACGCTGATTCATCTAGTGCTCAAGTACAATGGCGACTAGTAGGAAAGAAGGGGTTTACTGAAAACCGTTCTCTACATTCGCGTTTTGCTTTTGATAAGTCTGGAACATTATATACGTGCTTTACTCCGGCAGGTGGAGTTGCTAACGCAGGAAAAGTTGTAGTTATGAGGTTTGACAATACTTCAAAAAATTGGGAACATGTCGGTGGCAAAGGAGTAACAAAGTCATTAAACAGCAAAGGCTCTATAGATTTTGACAGCGAAAATAATCCATATTTAGCACATGGGTCTAGAGGTGCAGACAATACAGTATTTAAGTTTGATGGTAATATTTGGACTAGTATAGGAAATCCGGAAATGCTTGTCGGGGCTATTGGGAGTCCGATAATAAAACTTACAAATAACGATGTGCCATACCTTGCATGTAATGGGAAATTAGGTACTGAGATATCAATAATTAAGTATAATAATGGATTATGGAAACCTGTAGGCCCTGGTAGCCCTACAGCAAGGGAAGGTGTTGTTGTTGCTATGGTTTTAGATAATAAAACTCAACTACCATATATTGCTACTCTTCTGGAGAAGGGAAGTTTGCACTACATAAATGTATTTAAATATGACGGTAATACATGGCTGCAGGTAGGTGCTGCTGATATATCAGAAGGGAAGTTATCCATTACAACATTAGACCTGGCACAGGATCGCGTATCAGGTTCAATATACCTATCGTTCCCCGACCCGACTAACTCAGAGCGGGCAACAGTAATGAAGTATGATAACGCTAATAATTTATGGAATGCTGTCGGTTCTTCTGGTTTTTCTGTTGGAAGTGCGGAACAGCTGTCTATGGATATAAATAGTAATGGAGTCCCATATGTAGCATTTAGAGATTTGGGTAATGACTATATGGGATCTGTTATGAAATTTACGGGTACAGACTGGGTGTATGTAGACAGTCCGGCATTTTCCTCACCTACAAGACTTTATAATACAGAAATGTTAATAGGGCCTAATGATATACCCTATGTCGGGTTTATGGATAATGATTCTAATTTTCAGTTGAGTGTAATGAAGTATTCTACACCGGACACAAATGTTGGTCTATCTAATGTATTGCTAGATAATGAAATAATACTCTACCCCAATCCTGCTAATGACTATCTAATAGTTAAAGGTATAAATCAAGAGACTCATATTGATATTTATAACACGCTTGGGCAGCATGTATATTCTACCTCTTTAAACCAGAACAACAACTCTATAAACATTAAAGGTCTCAATAGCGGAGATTACTTTATAACCTTTGGTGCAAGTAGTCAGATATTAAGATTTACTAAACTATAACTCTTCTAATGTTGTAGTATGCCCAATAGCATATCCTTTGCTATTGTTGGATATGTAGTGATGACACTTTATTACTTTTTTGGCTATTGTATCGTAATAAAATGATACCCCACGACCTGGATTAAGGGGGGGATAACTATCATAATACATACTATTAGCTATAACCGTATTAGGGTTACCGATCAGCTTAGCCGTTCCTAAGTCGTATATAGGAGAATTGTTAATGAACTTAGTAGCTTTTATTGTACTATCATTTAACACTGTGAAGTATATATCTTGATATACTTCTGATGTATCATGACCTTTATGAACGTTCCATAGTTCAATTGTAATACCATTAAAATAACGCATACCATGGATTGAAGAAACAGTAGCATTTATACCTGTAGTATTATCTATGGGTGTTCCAATACTAATACTCTGTTGTTCTATTTTAGGTTCAAATATTTCATTTTGCTTACTACAAGACGAACATATGATGAGTACCAGGGTAAAAGCAATTAGTGAATATGGTATGCTCATAGGTTAAAAGTTTGTTTAAAATTACATTATTCTACATGTAATTGATCATTTGCTTTGTCAGTAGTTTGTAATAGAAATAACTTTACGTCTCAAATGGAACTATTTCAGTTGATTTACATTTACCTTCAAACGATAATTAAATAGATAATTATGAAATTTTATTACTTATTGATCTCTTTGCTGACAGTGAGTATAATGGCTGAAGCACAGCCTACACTCACTACTGTGACAAACTATAATATTGGAGATACTGCACAATATCTGGCACATGACACTACAGGCTACAGCCCCGGAGCTGTGGGGGCTAATGTAACATGGGACTTCTCATCCCAACCAGTCGTAGACTCATTCAAGTTTGAGGTGGTAAATAAAAATACCACTACTAACGGAAACCAATTCCCTACAGCTACATTTGCTGAAACCTCAAGCAATACTGGTGGTGGTCTAGGTGATATCTTCATTAATAATACCGCTACTGAATACAGCATGGTAGGTATAGAAGCAGGTGGGTTCGTACAGAAATATGTAAACCCTCAACTACTTATTACACGGCCATTTAACTATAATAGTACACTGACTGATACTTTCCGTGCTACATATAATTATATGTCATTCTCAATTTCAGGTACAGGGGTAGGCACTACTGTAGCTGATGGATACGGTACTCTTATTCTTCGTGATAGTACTTATACTAATGTTTTGAGAGTACGTAATGAATATACCAGAAATGATACTATAGCAGGTATACCAATAAACAACCAAGTATTAGTAACGGGTAATACTACCCTATGGTTTGACACTGCACATAAAGAGCCACTTATGCGTGTAGATTCACTACATATCAACTCCTCTTTTCAAAATGTGACTATTTTAACCATCGCCACAATAAAAGAGAGTAACACTCCACCCACAACCGCTGTAAACAACTTAGTAAATGATGCCAAGAATATTAACGCATATACTGTTGGTAATACTTTATATCTAAAGGGTAACTTACATGTAGGCAGTGTATATCAGTTGGCTATGTATAATCAGATGGGACAGATAGTGTTATCAAAGAGTTTTACTGCTGATAGGAATAACTATTCAGTTGAAACACCACAAATATCAACCGGTATATACATAGTTGAGTTGCAAGAACAAGGAAGACAACCAGTTCGTGTTAAACTATACCACAAGTAATTTCTAAATAATCTTATATTAAAACAGGTGGCTTTTGGCCACCTGTTTTGTTTCATAAATAAATAATATACTAATGCATTCGATCACCTCTTGGGATGAGATTGTTTAATACTTCTGTTTCGTTGTTTAGCCATTGTTTCCAAGCTGCACGTACTTTCTCTTTAGGAAAATATCGTTCAGCTAAATCTATAAACAAACGATAATGACCCGCTTCACTTACCATAAACTTATAGTAGAACTTACGCAATGCCTCCTCTTCAAGCTCTTCACTTAATAGCCTGAACCGTTCACAGCTTCGTGCTTCTATCATAGCGCATACCATAAGTTTATTAAGTAGGCTATCTTCTCGTGAAAGACCTTTAGGCATATGCTTTAATAGGTTATTTACATATTCATCTTTTCTCTGGTACCCTAATTCATAGCCTCGTTTCTTCATTTCTGCCCATACCATACGAAAGTGCCCCCACTCTTCTGTAACTATTGGTGACAGCGCATCTACCAGTTCTTGTTTTTCAGGGTATAATTGAATTAAACTGACACACTGTGTTGCAGCTTTTTGCTCGCAAAATGCATGGTCAGTGAGTATTTCTTGTAGGGATATAGAGGTCAAATTTACCCATCGAGGGTCAGTTGGCAGCTCTAGACCTAAAATACTATTATCTGTAGTACTCATAACTACTTTTCGCTGATAACAAGTCTTATTGGTGTTCCTTTAGCGCCAGCCTTTGCAGAGTCTGCAGATATAAGGTGAATATCTTCAAATATTACAGTATCGCCATGTTTAGTACGCTCAATTAAGACTCTTTCCTGATAATCTTTCAACTTATTATCAAAACAATATTCAGAAAGGTAATCAGTAACAGGCATGAGGTTACCAACAGAATCTTCGTATATCATTCGCTCGCAGAATGTCATAAAGAAGCTTTCGACGTCAAAAACTCTACCAGTAGAATCTTTAGAAGTAAGTCCTTGCTTCACCAACTCGTCAAACTTGGACTTTTTAATTGTACCTCCGGTAATATCGCTATTTCCCAGATATACTGTTACAGGTACAGGCTTTTTCTTCTTCTTATCGTCATCTTTCTTTTTCTCATCCGCCCATGCCGTTATAGCTATTAAGGCACAGAAGCCTATTAACCCAAATTGCAGTATTCTTTTCATACGCAAGTATATTTTATAATAAGCTAAGGCTTTCTTCCAAAGCTTTTATTTTAGCTTCTGCATCAGCCTTCTTTTTTCTTTCGTTATCTACTATTTCAGGTTTAGCATTTTGAACAAAGCGTTCGTTGCCGAGTTTTTTATCTACACTTATCAGGAAGCCTTTTAGATAGTCCAGCTCTTTCTGCATATCTTCTTTTTGCGCACCAGTATCCAGATCAGCGTCAGTTTCGATGTACAGTTTATCAGTTTGTACTACTATAGATATGCTACCCTGCTTAGCTTCTGAGGTAAACTCTACTTGCTCAGCATTAACTTGTCGGCTAAGTATACCTTTAACAAGTTTGTAGAAATCCCGTTGTTTCGTATCAACCCATATCTTGACGCTATCTTTATTTTTAAGCTGGTTTTTGTTGCGGGTATCTCTAATACTTGTGATTAACTCTTTAAGCATACTACCCTGCTTTAAGATTATAGCATTAGTTTTGGTTGTATCGCCTAACTGTTTTACAATCAGATCATCACCATTATCACGATTCTTTAAATTGTGGTAAATTTCCTCTGTTACAAATGGCATATAAGGATGCACTAACTGAAGTAACTCTTCATAAATATTTACAGTTTGCTCATACACCTTCTGGCTCATTTGCTCGCCTTGAGCTGGTTTTACCCACTCCAGATACCAAGAGCAGAAGTCATCCCAAACTAATGAGTAAATTGCTTTAAGTGCTTCACTAAGTCTAAAGTCTTTCATCCAACTTTCTACATTGATAGATACTTCTGCTAAGCGTTGCTTCATCCAACTAATTGCAAAGTCAGCATCTTTATCTTCTACATTCTCAGAGGTACGCTCTTCCCACATTTTTATCAGCTTCAATGCGTTCCACATCTTATTGCTGAAATTACGCCCCTGCTCTAGCGAGTTTTCATCGTATAGTAGATCATTACCTGCAGGAGAAGATATCATTACACTAAACCTAACTGCGTCTGCCCCGTAATCATCAATAAGCTTTAGTAAGTCAGGAGAGTTTCCAAGCTGCTTACTCATTTTTCTACCTTGCTTATCACGTACAATACCTGTAAAGTAAACTTTATCAAATGGCTTCTCGCCAAGGAACTCATAACCAGCCATAGCCATACGAGCTACCCAGAAGAAAATGATCTCAGGGGCTGTAACTAACGTTTGCGTAGGATAATAGTATTTAAGCTCTTCGTTATTTGGATCCTCATTCCATCCGAATACTTGCATTGGCCACAACCAACTGCTGAACCATGTATCCAACACATCATCATCTCTACGTAGCTTAAGTTCTTTTTCTGCTAGCTCTGGCTTTTTAGCTTTATACTGAGCTAATGCTTCCTCTTCTGTTTTTGCAACGTATATATTGTTCTCTTTATCGTACCATGCAGGTATACGCTGTCCCCACCATAGCTGACGACTGATACACCAATCACGGATATTCTCCATCCAGTGGCGATAAAGGTTTTTAAATTTAGCAGGATGAAACTCGATCTCATCATTCATTACATTATCAATGGCAGGCTTAGCCATTTTTTCCATATCACACCACCATTGCATAGACAAGCGTGGCTCTATTACTGCATCTGTACGTTCTGAGAAACCGACCTGATTGCTATAATCCTCTTCTTTTACCAAGTGGCCGGCTGCATCAAGATCCTTTACTATTTGCTTACGTACTGCAAACCTGTCTTGACCTACATATAATATAGCAGCTTCACTAAGTGTACCGTCATCATTTAGAGTGTCTATAACTTCTAGGTTATGCTTGATACCCAGATTATAGTCATTTATGTCATGTGCTGGTGTCACCTTAAGTGCACCTGTACCGAATTCAAGATCGATATAATCATCGAAGATGATAGGCACTTCACGATTAACCAATGGTATGATACATTTACGACCTTTTAGATGTGCATAGCGTGGATCTTCCGGATGTACGCATACAGCAGTATCGCCCAAAATAGTTTCAGGCCTTACTGTAGCTATTGTAACGTATTCATCATTATCACCATCTAGTTTATACTTAACATAGTATAGCTTAGAGTTTGTTTGTTTGTGAATTACCTCTTCGTCACTAAGTGCAGTCTTAGCTTTCGGATCCCAGTTGATCATTTTTACACCACGGTAGATATAACCTTTCTCGTATAGCTCAACAAATACACGTATTACTGCTGCATAATATTCATCGTCCATAGTAAAGTTGGTACGATCCCAATCGAGACTACAGCCAAGCTTTTTAAGTTGTTGTAGAATAATACCTCCATACTTTTCTTTCCATTCAAAAGCATGTTTTAAGAACTCCTCTCGAGATAATTTATTCTTATCTATCCCCTGCTCCTTCAGCATATTCACTACTTTTGCCTCCGTGGCTATAGAAGCATGGTCAGTACCTGGTACCCAGCAAGTATTATAACCCTGCATTTTTGCACGGCGTAGTAGTATATCCTGCACAGTATCATTCAATGCATGCCCCATATGCAGTACCCCAGTTACATTCGGTGGAGGTATTACTATAGTATATGGCGGCCTGTCATCAGGCTTTGAAGTGAAGTATCCTGAATTATTCCAATGTTCGTACCAATTCTGTTCAGCTTCTTTATGCTGAAAATTCTTACTTAATTCCATTATTTACTACTACAAGCTAATTGAAGTTTGCAAAGATAATACCAATATAGGGAAAGAGGGTGTAAGATTCAGTTATTTAGCAGGATATATAACAGCATTTTAAGCTATTACTCATCAACACATTAGATATATTTTAATTAACTTAGACCCTCAATCGGTTATACTTATGAAAAAACTATTACTACTATTATCGTCAGCATTTATAATGCATGGTGATATATATGCTCAAACACCCGTTTGGAGTACTGACATAGCACCTATTTTATATAACAATTGTGCTTCTTGTCATAGACCATCAGGTATAGGTCCGTTTGAGTTACTTACCTATAATGATGCAAAAAATAAGGCTACTTCTATTTCAGCATCAGTAACTACCGGATATATGCCACCATGGCCTCCTGATGCTCATTATAACAGATTAGCACATGAACGTTTACTTTCTCAGGCTGATATTGATAAAATAAAGGATTGGGCTGCAAACGGAGCCCCGCAAGGCGACCCGAACCTAGCACCACCAACACCTACGTTTAGTCCTGATGGCGAGCTGCCGGGTACTCCTGATAAGGAAATTCAGATACCTACATTCACCTCAACAGCTAGTTCTGGCGATGTCTACCAATGCTTCACTATACCTAGTAATCTAGCTAGTGATAAGTTTATGACAGCTTTTGAAGCAATACCAGGTAATAGAGACATTGTTCACCATGTAATAGTATATGCAGATACAACAGGTACATGTGCTCAACTTGATGCTAACCATCCTGGGCCCGGATATGTAAGTTTTGGTGGACCTGGTACAGATGAAGCAATTATGATAGGAGCTTGGGTTCCTGGTACAATACCAATGACCCTACCTGACGGCTTTGGTATTCGTATACCTAAAAATGCTGATATAGTACTACAAATACACTATCCTGCAGGTTCAGCAGGTCAGGTAGATAGTACTAGACTTAAAATGTACTTTTCAAGCTCGTCATCATTACGGAATGTGAGTATAGATCCACTTATGAACCACCTGGATCCAACCGGTACTATATGTGCTATGATACCCAATGATGGATTGAATATACCGGCAAACCAGACTAAAGTTTATAAGCAGGAAGCCAGATATGCTTCTACTTTCCTGGGTGATATCAGCCTTTTAGGTGTAGCTCCACATATGCACCTCATAGGTCGTAGTATTAATTGTTATACTACTAAAGGTGGAGATACTACAAAACTAATAGATATTCCAAAATGGGACTTTAGCTGGCAGGGGCTTTATTTCTTCAGAAATATTACAAAAATACCTTCAGGTTCAGTAGTGCATTCTGAAGCATTCTTTGATAATACTAGTAGTAACCCATACAATCCTAGTAACCCACCACAGAATGTAACAGCCGGAGAGGCTACTACAGATGAAATGATGATCACATACCTGATATGGACAAGGTACCAAGCAGGCGATGAGAATAAGAAGATC
Organism: uncultured Flavipsychrobacter sp.; assembly: GCA_964531655.1. GTDB lineage: Bacteria > Bacteroidota > Bacteroidia > Chitinophagales > Chitinophagaceae > UBA5543. Next base: position 54,719 of record CAZHDM010000006.1, on the reverse strand, counting down.
GATAGTTCTGCTTTGGTACCGCTAGGTATAGAAAGTAAAACCACAGTTTATAATGATCAGGAGCTATTTACGCCATACCCTAATCCATCTTCAAACCAGATATACGTTAAATACTATCTGAAAAATGCTGACGAAGTAAGTATAGACATCGTTGATTTACAAGGTAGAGTCATTACTCAACTAAGTAATAAAAAGTACGTAACCCAAGGGTATCATGCTGAACCTTACTCTGTAGCAGAAATACCTTCAGGAAATTACATATTACAAATGCATACGTCCAGAGGGAACTTTACCGAGAAAATATCAATACAAAATTAATCAATATAGAAGCCCTGCAAATACAGGGCTTTTTTTAGAACATTATATAAAAACGAAGCGACGGATATAATGCATACCCACCGCTTCGTCAATTAACCAAAACAACTACAACGCCTGTAAGCCGGATTCTGTTATCCCGGATGGTCCCGGAACGGCTATCATTTATCTAGGATGCTGCTCACACATCACCTCAATCTGCCAACCCACGAACATCGAACGAGCCGTTCTTAATCGTTCGCCTATTTGACATTTCAGCACGCAAGGTTTACCCCATCATTGTGTTACCACAACAACGCGTAGGCTCTTACCCTACATTTTCACCCTCACCCTACTATAAAGTAAGGCAGTTATTTTCTGCGGCACTATCTGTATCTCTTTGCGAGACCCCACCCGTTAAGTGGTGCGCTGCTCTATGCTGTCCGGACTTTCCTCTATACTTCTTAAAAAGTATAGCGATAACCCAACTTTGTAGTTAAAACAAATTTAACGAAAAATTAGTATTGCTACTGTTAAATCTTGTTGTGTAAATGTTACTGTTTAATAAAAAAAGCCCCTGCAATTGCAAGGGCTGTACTCTATTGTTATACTGTTTATCATTTCGTCTCAAAATCACCTTTAAGCTTAAACAAATCAGCCGTATCGTTACTGAATGAGGCATTAACGTTATAGCCATTATCATTTTGCCTCCAACTAATATTGACTAAAGGCTGGACATCTGGAGTAATAAGCTGTAAGAATTTCACAAGCCCTGCTGTACGCATCCAAACAGGTTGATCTGTTTGTGCTTCTAAAAGCTCTTTAACCATTTGCATCATACATACACCAGGCACAACGGGCTGACCGGGAAAGTGCCCCTTGAAAATATCATGCTCGTTATTGAAAGCTATTTTGCAAGAAACGCTATTAGGCTCTCTTTGTATGTATTCAATTTTATAAAAATCATTTAGTAGCATCTGTCTCTATTTTTTTAAGCGATATGGTAAAATTTGCTGTGTGGTGCTCTATCAGTACATCTTGTGGCATTGCACTTGTTTCTGCTTTTGCACCCACATTAACGGTTACTATCCTCTTTCTATTGTTTGCATTTTCAATTCTAACTAGCTTTTCATCTTTAGTTACATAATAGACATAACCATTACTAATACTAAGACGATTGAACTGCTCGATACCCCTACTATCAATAAATGTTTTTTCACTGTTTTTTTCTAAGCCTATCAAGAGAAGCATTTCTATATCTTTTTTCAAGGTATTGATAACAGCTTCTTTATCTAATTGGGGTATAACTTGTTTTACTGAAAAGCTATCCTCTATATTCCATGCAAAATCAAAGAACGTAATTCCTAATTCATTTTGATATACAGCACGTTTCGTGCCATTTTCTAACTCCTTGAAAAACAACAATCCACTTAGGTGAAATTTCTTTAATATAAACCTGCCATCTATGATGCATCTATATAAAGCCTTATCAAGCTCAGGCTCATATTTATAAGCAGAAATAGACGATGTTGTTGTTACTAATTTCTTATAAGGGCTACTACAAGAACTGAGCAGGATAATAGAAAACAGTAAACTATTTAGCTTTAAATAACCCTTCATTTAGCGCTGTATTATGCTTGATGTTTGTGAACTTCATTATAGTATAATCTCCACCACTCTCTTGCATGATGAGCTTTTCTACATCATAGTTATCTTTTGCCATATATACTTCTACCTGATCGAATAGCTGCTTCATGGTGACATCTACTGGTGTCATTTGAAGTAAGTACGTGCTAGTATTACTATATGCCTTAACTGAAAAGTCAGGATTATTAAATACTGTTCCTTGCATACAGTCTACCATTACACGATTTACCGACTGCATCATCTTGCTATTCCGTGTATTTATTTTGTTGGTACTATGTTCGTCCTTAACTAAAAGACGAGTACCATTCATAATCAATAAATAATCATAAGGCTCTGTATATTGAATGCGTACTTTATCTTCTTTCTGAAAGTAAAACTTTCCATTAGAATTGATTTTTTCAGCAAGCAAAGACATTTCTTTTACTTGAGAAAAATCACTCTTAATAGTATTTATCTTGCTATTGGCGCTAGCCAATGAGTTTTGGAATGCTGATATGTCTTTAATAGGTCGGTAACCCTTAGGTTGCGCGTAAACAGCTGTTGTTAATAATAACAGACAAATGGTAAGAATTTTATTGATATGCATCAACTTTTAATAGTTGGTCTAACCTGACAAAGGTAAAACCCTTTTGCCGTGCAGCCCCTATCATATCCGTTAAAATTTCCCTAGTAATGGTCATAGAGTCATGAAGCATGATTATATCACCATTTTTAAGTCTTTTAAGTAGACGTGCTTTTAGCTTTTTTCTGCTTTTAATAACTGTATCATAGCTGCGTAAACTCCACCCTATTGATAACATGCCAGAACGATAAAATGCTCTTGATAAATTAGGATTAGTTACCCCATATGGCGGGCGAAAAAAGTTGGGTGATTTATTAATGATTAGTTGGATGGAACTATTACATTTCTGTAACTCTTTAAGCATAGCTTTACTTCTTTTCATATCAAAAGTATAGCTATGATGATGGCTGTGATTACCTACAATGTGTCCCTCCCGATCCATTCTACGTACTAACTCGGGCTGTTTATCAACATTTTCACCAATACAAAAGAATGCTGCCGGCACATCAAGGTCTCTTAAGATATCTAAAATAGCACTGGTTTCTTTATTAGGTCCGTCGTCAAATGTCAATGCTATCTTCTTTTCTTTTGTATCACCTCTATTATAAGACTTGAGATAGTAATTCCACTGGATCTTTGTAACACATAAGTATAAGAAAGCTATGTATAAAAATGCTACTACAATAAGCACCCACCAATCAATAATGTCTTCAAGCATGAGATATAAAAGAGTCCCAAATACTATGAACATTATGATATTAACAATCTTGTAGGGAAGCACGATAGATTTATGTTGCTTGGTTATTTAAATAAGATTCTGCAACAGCAATATCTTCAATAGTATCAACAGCAATAGTTTTATGATCTGTAACCGTCATCTTTATCGGCATACCATTCTCTATAAATCTATTACACTCGAGTTGCTCAATATTTTCCAAAGTAGATGTACCGCATGCTGCAAACTTTAGAAGTGTATCCTTTCTAAATGCATAAATTCCTACATGCTTGTAATATGTGGGGGGTATCTCCTTGTTTCTTAAATATGGTATAGGGCTTCGCGAAAAATAGATGGCATAATCATCTTTATCTAAAACTACTTTAACCTTGTTAGGGTCTGTAACCAATGAGCTATCTAAAACTTCTACAAGAGATGCTGACTGGACAGCATGATCATTAAACAGGTGCAATAGTTTAGTTAATGGCTTCTTGTCTAAGAATGGTTCGTCACCTTGAACATTAATAATAATATCTGCATCTATATTTTCCGCAACCTCTGCAATTCTATCCGTACCACACTCATGCTCTTTGATACTTCTTAGTACTTTGCCACCTGCACTTTTTACAATCTCCTCTATATCGTCACTATCAGTTACTACATATACACCTGTGAAAAGATTAGTTGCTAGTATGTTTTGATAAGTACGAACGATAAGTGGTACATGGTTAATAGTAGCCAGCATCTTACGTGGAAACCGAGTAGACCCAATTCTGGCAGGTATCATTGCTACTGCATTCATACAGTAAAATTATTATTTCTTTTGGAAGAAGCTAATGCACATTGTTAGCCAGCCAGCAATAAAGAATAGTCCACCTATAGGAGTTAAAATACCAAGTCCGCCTAAGCCAACCTGACCTGTCATTTTCATCATAGTAAGTGCATATAGTGACCCACTAAATAATATAATACCTATAATGAATAAAGTTGACGCTACTCTAAAACCTTTAGAAGGGAGATGTTGGTGAACTAAACCAGTAAATAATAGTGCAATACTGTGATAGAATTGGTAACGTACGCCTGTCTCAAATGTTTGTAATTGAGATTCTGATAAAACTTCTTTGAGTGCATGTGCTCCAAAGGCACCTAATATAACTGCTAATGCAGCAAAAACACTTCCAAATACTAATGCCGGTTTGTGCATGAGTTAATAATTGGCTTGAAACTATTTAGAGATATCTGGTCTCCGTTGAGGATATAATGTGCCTGCTCGTATATAGGCTTACGTTTCTCAAGAATATTATCTAGCACTTCTTTGATGCTATTGAATATGGCTAAGAGAGGACGCTCATCTTTTTCTTCACCATGAAGCCTGCTATTGATTGTATCTGTATCAACATTAAGATAAACTACACATCCGTTCTCCTTCATCAGTTGTAGATTATTATTGAAAACGGGTGTTCCGCCACCACATGCTACAACTGTCTTATTATCATTATGATTTTTGGCAAGATATTGGAGCGTGTTATGTTCTATAACTCTAAAGTGTTCTTCTCCATGCACATCAAATATTCTACTAACGGTAACGCCTTCACGTTGCTCAATCAACTCGTCTAAGTCGATATATTTAATGTTGTATTCTTTTGCTATTTTATTCGCCCAATACGTCTTTCCACTACCGGGCATTCCTATCAGAAAGATCATGTTCACAGTTTTTCATTTACAAATTTCCATGCCATGAGTAATCCCATCTGTGCTGCTAACTCTTTGTTTATAGAACGATCGTAATGAAATTGAAACTTTTTTGTTTTAACATGTTTTTCATCAGCTATTGCCATCCAAACAACACCTTTAGGAATATGGCTGTCTTCCCCGCCGTAACTCAACTGGCCTGTAATAGATAAACAAAAATTACTATTAAAAGTTCGACGCGTATTGGTCGCCAGCTGTATCGCAACTTCTTCACTTATAGCACTATACTCATCTATAGTGCTCTTTTCTACATCTAATATACTGCTTTTATGTTTACTTTGGTAAGGCACAACAGAACCGTCAAAATAATCGCTAGAACCTTGCACTTGTGTCATTAGATGAGACACATAACCTCCGGTACAACTTTCAGCAAAAGATATAGTCGAGTTTTTTGCCCTTAATGATTTGCCCAATACTTCTTGTAGTGGTATATCCTCTTCTGCTACTATGATATGTTCTAACCTCTCTTTCAACTGCTCTTTTACAGCTTCAATTTCTTTACGAAGTACATCTTCCTTATTGCTTCTGCCAGTAAGCCTTAGCTTAACTATGCCAGGACTAGGCAAGTATGCAAGCTTTATATATTCTGGTATGTTGGCTTCTATATCCTTTATATTTTCTGCTATAAAACTCTCCCCTTCTCCTGACGTGATGATCGTACTATGAACCAAAGCATCACTAACATATCTCTCTTTTATTCGAGGTAGTACTTCTTTAGTCATTATGTCCATCATCTCAAATGGAACACCGGGCATGGATACTATTATAGTGTCATCTTTTTCAAACATCATACCTGGTGCTGTACCTACTTCATTATGTAATACCGTACATACTTCAGGCACTTCCGCTTGCTTAAGATTTCTTTCTAGAAAAGGTCTATTTCTTTTAGCAAATAAATCCTTCACATGATGCAAAACTTTCTCATTCACTACCAGCTTACTATTAAAGTACTTAGCTAATAAAGGCTTTGTAATATCATCGGCAGTAGGTCCTAAACCTCCTGTGATTAATATTATAGAAGCTCGAGGAATTTCCTCATCAAGTGTTTGAGTAATCTCCTCTGCACTGTCAGCTACGGTTACTCTTCTACTGATGTCTACACCTAAGGCATTCAGTTTTTGAGCCATCCATGCAGAGTTAGTATCTATAGTCTGACCTATTAATAACTCATCACCAATTGTAATTATCGTGGCTTTTATGTTGGCCATATATTAAGCGAAATAAGGCTTTAAAATATTATAAAGTTCTTCAGGCATGGAGCACTTTTCACGTTTTATCGGATCAAAAAAAACTAGAGTTGTTATCCCCTTGTTCAATAGTTTGCCTGATTCGTTATAGAGTTCTGAATGAAACTCAATTTTAGGGTCTTTAGTTAGCTCTTTCAAAGTAGTCTTTACAGTGATCAAGTCATCATATAGTGCTGGACGTATATATTTTACATTTAACTCTGCAACGGGCATCATGACGCCCATCTCTTCCATTTGTCTATATGTAAATCCTAAAGCTCTAATAGCTTCTGCTCTACCTACCTCATAATATTGAGCATAATTACCATAATACAAGTATCCCATTTGATCAGTCTCACCGTATCTAACGCGTATTTTGGTTTCAGAAGTATACATTATTAAACTTTTTCTGAGTCTGTTATTTTATAGGTACTATTTGCTTGATTAGTACAAGTAATAGTCAAATCGTTAATACATACGTGTGCAGGTAATGTTGCGCAATAGTAAGCAGTATCTGCTATATCATGAGCTGTTAGGGGTTGCACATCATTATAAACACCATCAGCTTTTTCTTTGTCACCTTTAAACCTAACTAAAGAAAATTCCGTTTCTGCCATACCAGGATTTATCGCAGTAACTTTTATACCATACTCAAGGAGATCAATCCTCATAGTTTGGTTTAATGCATCTACAGCATACTTAGTAGCACAATAAACATTACCGTATTTATAAGCCACCTTACCTGCAGTTGACCCAATATTTATAATGTGAGGTTGTTTACTCTTCTTAAGTAATGGCACAACATTACGTGTTACATATAAAAGTCCTTTTACATTAGTATCTATCATAACATCCCAATCATCCATATCACCTTCATCTATTGTTGCTAAGCCAGATGCTAAACCAGCGTTATTAATGAGGATGTCTATGCTATCTACTTTTTGTTTCAGACTTTCAATTGCATTTACAACATCATTTCTTTCACGAACATCAAAGTTTAGGCATATAACATTTACATTATACTCTTTCTCTAGTTTTGCTTTCAGCTCATCTAAACGTTCTTTTCTTCTTCCTGTAGCTATAATATCAAATCCGTTTGCTGCAAATTTTTCTGCAATAGCAGATCCAAACCCTGACGTAGCACCTGTAACTAATATATTGCTCACTTGTATGTATTTTGTTGAGGCTCGTAAATATAATGTTGTTATACTAGAATATACATAAACAAAAAAAGCGATACATAATGATGAGTATCGCTTTAGTATAAATATCTTGTCAGATATTATCTTATTAGTGTTGCATCACCTTTTATCTTGTCTTCCTGTCCGTTTCTGTCCACTACTCCCAGAACCCAAAAGTAAGTACCAACATCTGCTTTCTTACCTTTATAAGTACCATCCCAGCCTGGTCCAATCTGGTCAGTACTATACACCATCTCTCCCCAACGATTAAACACTCTAAAGAAAGTATATTGACTATAGCCCACGCTTAAAGGTCTTAAATAATCATTTAGACCATCGCCATTAGGGCTAAATGCAGTAGGTACAAACAAAGATGGTTGTCCAACAACTCTTACTTGTATGCTATCATTTCCTTGACAGCCGAATGGGCTGCGAATAAACACATTATAGTTATAATAACCTGTATCAGGATAATAACCTACAGGGTTACCGATAGTAGTCGCAGATAACCTATCTCCGGGAGACCACCTATATTCAACACCACCTTCTGCGTCAAAGTAAATTGACTCTCCCTTGACTATTATAGTATCATTACCTGCAAACGGTTGAAAATCTTCGACCTTAATTGTTTTACTAATAGTATCAGTACAACCTAAAATACTCTTAGAAATTAATGTAACATTATACTCACCACCTAACTCATATATATGTTTTGGATTTTGTTCTGAAGATGTATTTCCATCTCCAAAATTCCACATCCAATCAGTTATAGGTTCATATGTTGCAGCTGACAAGTCGGTAAAACTCATCTCAGTATTTGGGCACTGTAAACCATCATAATCATAATTAGCTTCATAGTCCGGATATATTTTTACATACTTCCATATACTATCAGGACATGTAGAACCTTCATTAACTACCAAACTAACTCTATAGGTACCTGTATCAGGATATGTGAAAGAAGGTTGAAATTCAGTTGAGGTGCCACCAGGTACACCAAAGTCCCAATTGTATCTAAACCCGCCTGAACTGTTATTTATGAAATTTACAGTTTTGCTTCTACACTCAACGATATAAGTGTTGTACTCATCTGAAAATTGAGGTATGTCAGCTATTACTTTTTTAGAACAGTTAGTTACAGCAAACTGAAACTCCCTTCTGGATGTGTTTATTATCACACCATTTCTCCACTCGTGCACACATACTGAAACTACATATCTACCTAATAAGTTAGGAGTACCAGTTATAACACCTGTTACAGGGTCAATACTTATAAGTGGATTTCCGCCCATTGGTCTAGCAGGAGTAAATCCGGCTCTATAACCATAACTTGGTGGGCTTGCATTGGGTGTTGATAAAGGAGCTGGTATCCTACCATCTGGGAATGGTTTCGGAGATGTGGTCATACCTCCAGGGTATGCGTCGCAGAACTCATAGCTTAACGAATCACCATCAGCATCAAAAGCTGAATGATCATATACTAATGGATTATTTATACAAATGATTTGTGGTGGAAGATTTTCAAAGACAGCACTAGTATTACATACAACTTCTTGATTGGGAGGTATCTCACAAAAGAAAGTTGTACCAACTTGCCCCGGATTATTTAGGTTAAGAATTGCTTCATTTCTGCAACATCTAACAAACATAACTCTGTATCCATCAGTATTAGAAGGAAAGTTATACTCTTTTTCAAACCGCACACGCTTCAAACAAACAGAAGGCGGATTATTAACACACTCATTTTGAAAGTTTGGTGGAACAAAGAAGCTATCAACCCTACCGCCACTAAAGTTGCCAATAGAATCCCTTAATAATAAGGCCCCACTACCTGAAAATATACCTACATAGGCAGGGTAATCCTCATTGATCGCAGCAGGCAATCCATTTATACAATCCTGATATATTTCAACTCTTATTCTATAACGTGTAGTATTATTGGGCCCTGGTCCTAAACAATCATAGGTAATACTCCCACCTACCAAGTGAGTAGCAAATACATTTTGAGACAGCAATGTGAAGAACATTGCAATCAAACAGCCTAAAATGTATTTACTATTAAATGTTTTCATTCAAAATCTCGCTATATCTTATAAAATGTGATAAATCCTCTACAAATCTACTACTTTTCTCAACCATCGCCATATGACCGCAATCTTCATAAACCTGTATAAAGTTAACGTTTGTCAGACAAGTTTGTTGTATCAAGTCTTTCTTACTCATCACTTTATCATCTTCACCAATAATCCAAAGTATTGATAATGCTTTATTATTCAATTTACTTGCTCTTTCCGGCCTGTTTATCATGGCATTGTAAAATGCTGAAAGACTTTCTTTTTTAGTTGTTAAAGCTTGTTTTAGTAATTCTTTATCTAGTTCACTATTGACGTTGATAGTTGATAATAAGTTAGGAATCATTTGCTTTACAAAAGCTTCACTTCCACCCTTTTCAAACAATGCAATAGACTTCCTTCTTTGTTCAATTTTCTCTGCACTATCCGCATAACCATTACTATGTATCATGCCTAAACCTAGTACCAACTCAGGATACATATCATAGAAGGCTAAGCTCACATAACCACCCATAGAATGACCTATAATATATGCTCCTAGAATATCTTCCTGATCAAGTATGCTTTTTACAACTTCTGCCATATACTCTACCGTAAGAGCTTCATTGTCAGGCAAATCACTACTTCCAGCACCAGGTAGATCCGGGATAACCAGAAGAAACTCTTTCTCAAGCTTAGTTATTACTTCATCCCAAAGATTACCTGAAAATGGGAAACCATGTAGTAAAACAACAGGCACCCCATTACCCATTATTTTATACGATATTTTTCTGTTGTTGGTTTTTAACTGCTTATGCACTAACTCTACTTTTTCTTATTATAGATGAGTATATAAACACTAATGCTAAAAGAACGGGTGTTAGCTCTAATAATGGCAACCCTTGAACTCTTAGGATATGCAGCAATAGTGAAATTGCAATCAATATAAGACCAATATATGCGTATCTGCTTGATTTCTTTTTATTGACAAAAGCGTATATCAAGTTAGTTGGCAGTGCCCATAGAACATTAAAATTATTTTGACAGCCCTGATGATCTGTTGCCAGCCACATAACCAACATAAGAGTGCCTAATAAGCCAGTTACAAATAATATTGAGAACGACATTATATTGCCAAGTGTGCTTACTTGAGGTATTGTAATACCTATCACAGTCAGTATACACAATAATAGGGTGATGTAAAACATCCAGTTAGGACCTGCAGGTTCTCTTGGTGGAGCATCTAAAACCAGAACAGCATCATTAGCTATTACTCTACCTTCAAATGTCGCACCTGATATAGCATCCCTTAAGTAGTCAGGATGCCACATAACATCGTAGTTAGTCATTACCTGATCTATTTTACTACCTAAAAGAAGGTTACATCCTACCCTCTCGAAATGCTTCTTATAAAAATATCTATTCATTAACTCTCTGTAAGTCAAGTCATGATCTTCTGGTAATGTATTATCGAACTTGAAATCGGCGCCTAATGCTCTAGGAAAGATGTCTCTGATCCGAGTAGCACAATTATCAAAGAAGAAGTCATACTTATAATATCTATTCTCTTCTTTAGCATTCTCTATTAAATAGTTCTGAATAGCTATTTTCTCCTCACCTTTTAAGTTTAACACCTGCTCTTCAACACTCCTTTGATAATGCTGATACTCTCTTAGAAATACTTCGTAAGCATAATAAGAGACATAATACAACAGTTTACCACGCATGAACTGTAGCTCAAAACCTTCACCAAATGAAAATGTACCGTAGTTATAAACGTAGTCGGTATGATTGTTACTATCTGTAATACGTACAGCAGTATGTCCAAACTGCTCCCAAATTTCCTCACCGGTGCCACATGTAAGTAAGCTTACTCTCAACCCTGTGCTATCTGTTTGTGCATGAGTATTTAAAGTGAATAGAATTAATGCTATTGCAGAGAACAACCTTTTAAACATGAGGCAAAATAACAAAAGGCTATCTATTCAGACAGCCTTCGTTTAATTATTTTATGATTATACTATACTTTAACTATACGGAGTTCTTAGAGCCACCATCAAACATAGAGCCTATGTACTCTCTGTTTAAACGAGCAATGTTCTCTAAAGATATCCCTTTAGGACATTCAGCTTCACATGCTCCGATATTAGTACAACCACCAAAACCTTCTTTATCCATTTGTTTTACCATGTTGCGAGCACGTATCTTACGCTCCGGATCTCCTTGAGGTAATAATGCCAGGTGAGAAACTTTAGCTGAAGTAAATAGCATAGCAGAAGCATTAGGACATGCGGCCACACAAGCACCACAACCAATACATGCTGCTGCTGCGAAAGCTTCATCTGCATCATGTTTTTCAATAGGTAGGGCATTTGCATCTACAGCATTACCTGTATTTACAGATATATAACCACCAGCTTGCATGATACGATCAAAACCACTACGATCTACAACAAGGTCTTTAATTACAGGGAAGCCATCAGCTCGGAATGGTTCAACGACAATAGTATCACCATCCTTATACTCCCTCATATGCAGCTGGCAAGTTGTATTCTTTGCCCAAGGACCATGGGCACGGCCATTTATGTGCATACTACACATACCGCAGATACCTTCACGACAGTCATGATCGAAAGCTATAGGCTCTTTACCTTCTGCTATCAACTGTTCATTCAATACGTCAAACATCTCAAGGAAAGACATTTCTGAAGAAATATCTTTAACCTGATAAGTTTCGAAACCACCTTTCTGATTATTGTTCTTCTGACGCCATACTTTCAACGTCAAATTCATATTATAATGTTCCATATAGCCAGAACTATTTTTCTCGTTTACAGTTTACTTATAACTACGCTGTGTTGGTTTAACAACATCGTAATTCAGATCTTCTTTATGAAGTTCAAAGTTGCTTTCTCCTTTATATTCCCAAGCAGAAACGTACATGAACTCCTCATCTCTTCTTAGTGCTTCTCCATCCTCAGTTTGGTACTCTTCACGGAAGTGGCCACCACAACTTTCTTCCCTGTCTAACGCATCAGTACACATAAGCTCGCCAAGTTCAAGGAAATCTGCTACTCTACCAGCCTTTTCTAGCTCGGGATTATATTCATCATTTGTACCCGGTACAAATACATCTTGCCAGAACTCTTTACGTAAAGCTTTGATCTCTTCTATAGCTTCTTTAAGCCCCTGAGCATTACGTGCCATACCACACTTATTCCACATGATCTTACCAAGACGCTTATGGAAACTCTCAACACTTTGCTTGCCTTTGATAGTAAGTAGCTTATTGATACGCTCTTTTACACTATTCTCAGCAGCAACAAATGCTTCGTGATCTGTCGGTATTGCTTTAGTACGTATCTCGTTTGACAGATAGTTACCTAATGTATAAGGAATAACAAAGTAACCGTCAGCAAGACCCTGCATCAAAGCAGATGCACCAAGTCTGTTTGCTCCATGATCACTAAAGTTTGCTTCACCTAGAGCATACAATCCTTCAACTGTGGTCATTAGCTCATAATCTACCCAAAGTCCGCCCATTGTATAGTGTACAGCAGGATAGATACGCATTGGTACTTCGTATGGGTTTTCTCCTGTGATCTTCTCATACATCTCGAAGAGGTTACCATACTTCGCTTCTACAACACCTTTACCTAGCTCTCTAATCTTACCTTCACTTGGGTTCTCTAAACCTTGCTTGTTAGCTTCACTACGACCATAACGCATGATGGCAGAAGAGTAATCAAGATATACAGCTTGTTTAGTAGTACCTACCCCGTAACCAGCATCACAGCGCTCTTTTGCAGCACGGCTGGCAACATCACGTGGTACAAGATTACCAAAGGCTGGGTACCTTCTTTCTAAATAATAATCTCTTTCTTCTTCAGGTATCTCGTTCGGTCTGCGATTATCCTCTTTTTTCTTAGGCACCCATATACGTCCATCATTACGAAGAGACTCAGACATAAGCGTTAGCTTAGACTGATGATCTCCACTCACAGGTATACATGTTGGGTGTATTTGCGTATAACAAGGGTTACCAAAATAAGCTCCTTGCTTATGAGCCTTCCACGCAGCTGTAGCATTACTACCCATTGCATTTGTAGACAAGTAGAATACGTTACCGTAACCACCTGAACACAATAATACTGCGTGACCAAAATGCCTTTCTAACTCACCTGTGATTAGGTTACGAGCTATTATACCGCGAGCCTTACCATCTATTTTCACGATCTCAAGCATCTCGTGGCGAGCGTATTGTTGTACATTACCAAGAGCAACTTGTCTTTCCAATGCTTGATAAGCACCTATCAACAACTGCTGACCAGTCTGACCTGCAGCATAGAATGTACGTTGTACCTGAACACCACCAAATGAACGGTTACTTAATAAGCCACCATACTCTCTAGCAAAAGGCACCCCCTGTGCTACACATTGGTCAATAATGTTTGCACTAACTTCTGCAAGGCGGTGAACATTGCCTTCTCTTGCTCTATAATCACCACCTTTGATAGTATCATAGAACAATCTGTAAGTACTATCACCATCGTTTTGATAGTTCTTAGCTGCGTTAATACCACCTTGGGCGGCTATTGAGTGTGCGCGACGCGGGCTATCCTGAAAACAAAATGCTTTCACTTTATAACCCATTTCACCTAGAGATGCAGCTGCAGATGCACCTGCAAGACCAGTACCCACAACTATTACTTCAATATTTCTCTTGTTAGCAGGGTTAACCAGCTTACAAGTAGATTTATATGTTTCCCACTTGGAGTCTAATTGACCTTCTGGTATTTTAGAATTAAGTGCCATATTCAGGAAAGAATGTTATTAAATAATTGATTAATAATATTTTATGATACCCAGCCTAGATAAAATGATATAGGCATCAATATAAATATCAATGGTATGATTATAGAGAAGCCTACACCTACAGCATTTATTATTGGCTTATATTTATTAGTTGCTAAGCCCATAGTTTGGAATGCACTATAAAAACCATGTAGCAAGTGCCATGCTAATGAGATGCAACCTAGGATGTAAACTATCACTATCAGCGGATTCTGGAAAGAATCCTTCATCATAGCAAATAAGTTTAACTCGTGACCCTCAAGTGTTTGTGTATAACGATTAGGTGCCCAGAACATTGATATGTGTATTACTAAGAATATCAAGATAAGTGTACCTAGTAAACCCATAGAGCGACTGTACCACTTACTTGTCTCACTATCACGCTTAACGGCATACCTGTTAGAACGTTTAGATCTATTCTTAAGCCATAATTTAAGACCTTGTACAATGTGTAAAATCAAGAATGCGAAAAGACCAACTTCTGTTACTCTGATAACGATGTTGGTACCCATAAAGTGGGCCGCTTCATTAAAAGTCTCCTCACCGAACCATATTTGAGCATTGACGTAACAATGCACCAGAAGGAATAAAATAAGGAATAACCCTGTAAGGGCCATTTGAATCTTTTTACCGATTGAGGTACTGAAATAATTGTTCCAGGACATAAAATCTCAATAATGTGAGTTAAAATTTAAGAAATCCATGCAAAGATAACATCCAAATGCGCTAAATCACAATGTATTTATGCACAAATACATATGTTATTTACTTTTTGCATTTTGAAAACGATATAATTTGAAAAATGTTTGTTTAACAATTCCTGTTAGTTTCGTCAAATCTCTAAACGTAACATCTTGTTATCTATCAGCTGATAAAAATGTTGTGGTTGGTATGTCCGCCAATTCTCTGTTTCAAGAAGCCTAACGTACCTGTCTATGTGAGAATTTTCAAAGTCGTAACGTGTAGACTCAGGCATATTTACAGAAACTAGCCAACCACCTTCATCTTTAATATCTTCAAACCACTCTTCGTAGTAATCTGAATCACTACTATGAAAGTTCAACACATTCTCAGTTATAAGAATATACTTATAAATTCCACTTTCTATCATAGGATCAATGAGTGTTCTTTTAAGCTGCATAATATCATTTTCAACAGCATCGTTCCACTCTCCTATCATTTCTATGATAGCATAGTTTATTTCATAATCTACAAAGAGAATTTTCAGATAAAGAGTTCTAGACCCGAACTCATCCCATTGAGGGTGTATATAGTAATTGTAAACAGTATTGGAAAACTCAAACTCACTATATTCTCTACCGTACAGTGGAGACTGCTCATCTTCTTCAGACGTATACAAGTGTCTCCAATTATAATATGGTTCTATCTCATGCATATCTATCCAACAGCAAACTTACACCACTGCACTAAAACCAACTATTTTATTTTCTGATCACCGTACTTCTCTTGCCATGCTAGCACGCCACCTGTAACGTTTACAGTGTTAGAAAAACCAGCCTGCTCCAAGAACATACATGCCTGCATACTACGTTTACCGGAGCGGCAATGCACTATAAGTTCTTCTTCTTTCAAGTCCTCTATCTCATCAAAGTTCATACTCATAATATTGCCTAGAGGTATCAGCATTGCACCTATATTGTATTCGTTATACTCATCAGGCTCACGAACATCTATTATGTTAAGCTTTTCTCCCTTATCAAGTCTTTCCTTTAAAATATCTACGGTTATTTCGGTCATCAGAATACTATTATAGTTTTATAAATTTCTTGGTATTACTTATTTGTCCATCTACTGCGAACTGTATGTAATAAGTACCGGAACTAAGTTCTTTTACATATACTTTTTCCCCGCTATTTGCATGACCCTGTTTGATAGTTTGCCCTTTCACATCATTTATATCAAACCTGGCCTTTTCATTGGAATTAAACCTAAATGATATAAAGTCAGTTGCAGGGTTAGGTGTTATGTCAAAACTCAGACGCTTATCCTGAGCTACGTTATTTATTACTGAAGGGAAAAAGTCTCCAAACATAGGACGCATCATTATTGCGCCGTCTATAGTGGATTTCTCCCACTTATTAGTTACACTAAAGTATGCATGGTTATCTCCTTGCCTATTAACATCTAAGCCAAAATATAAACTATCACTACTACTCAATGCAGGCTGAATAGTGCCTATATAGAACTTGCCGGCAGGCAGGGGTATCGGCTTTTCAAATTTATAGTTCCAAAAACTTATCTGACTCAGGTAGCCCGGAATTAGAAAATCTTCTTGATATAATATATTATCACCACCACCATTAAATGCTATATCGCTATAGACTATTGCGGAAAAGAACTTTTGATAAGCTAGTGGCACTTGTCTTCCAAAATAGATAGCTAGTCCCTTTAATGTGTCAGGTTCATTTAGATTGAACTCAATCACAACCTTGCCAGGCAATGTTGGAAACAGATTTAAGTAATAGCTTTTTTCTGCAGTACCGTCATCATAAGCGAGGTAATTATGAAAATGCTGCTTTCTAACTATTGTGTCATTTTGTACAGCTCCTGTACTAGTTGAAGACTGTAAATAATACTTATTCTCAAATGTTACCGGTTCATTATTACTTACTGCAGGCACTGTGTTTGTGTATACAGGAAAGCTAACTGTTTGCTTGCTATTTGCTGCTATGGAAGTACTATTACTAGCGCTATTTAAGCCTGTACCGGAAAATGTCTCTACAGCATTATAACCATACGTGACATTCACTGCTGTACTGTTGGTATTTCTAATAGAAGTTTCATGATCTGTAGCCCTCTCGGCGGTAGCATTAGCTAAAAACTGATGATATGGCATGTAAGTATAGTCATCGAGAATAAAGCTTGGCTCATCTATATATGCAATTTCGTTAATAGCAGTATCGTTTATATTTCTATTTGCATCTAACCTTATATAATCTATATGCCAGTGGTCATCTGTAGTATTAATAGAGGTTTTATTTACAAACCTGAACTGAAATTCATCATTAAAAAATGAGGGGTTTGTAATTGCAATCATCACCTGTTTGAACGGTTGTAATGTAGTACCCGGTACTCGCCAAACACGTGTCCAAGGGTTTGTGGTATTAGCCCTTCTGAAATATAACATTAGCGAGTCATTAGGCTGGGGCGCAAAGCCATTACCTTCTGGCTGGTAAAAAAAACTAAAATAAACACTATCTGCCGGGCTATATCCACTAAGATCTATCGGCTGAGACGTTAGACTATCTGTATAGCGTAGCACTGAGTTAAATGTTGGTTCGTATGGAACACCAGTTTCGTCTATACCATCAAAGGTTGCTACACCAACTGTAGGTGGCTCATCCGCCATTGTATTATTGATGTATATCTTGCTGTCTCTCCATTTAGAAGTATCGGGATAGAATGAATTATCTGCAAAATCTTCAAAAAAAGGCAAGCTAATTGCAGTTGTTTTCTTTGCTGATCTGGACTTAGCCGGTTGAGCTGCTTTATCTTTTACAACAGGACGATATCCTAGACCAGTAACCTTTTCTTGTCCTTGCACACCAAAACCTAGTAATACAATTAACGTTAATATGGTAATAGCCTTATTCCTCATAATCTATTTAAAATTCATATTCTGTATTACCATTAACATCATTATTACCAGAATTATTGTTTCCAGGCTTTTTAATACTAGGTTTTTCTTCCTCTACAGGCGCAGTTTGTCTAACCCTAACATATATAATATCACCTTCTTTTATCATATTCTGAGCACCTAGCTCATTATGTGCAGTAGGCGTTTGCTTATATATAATGGCTGATGCAGAGTCTGTAATAACAGGTTCCCAGACAGCTATAAACTGTAATCCTGATGCGTTTAATACAGCAATACCCTCTTCATACTCCATCCCAGTAACACTTGGCACATCAAACTCAAAGTTGCCTAAGCCATCTCCTACTACAAGATCTATTTTACTACCCTGTGGTATCATGTTACCAGCAGCTATTTGATTGTTATTAAATAGCTGCTCTAAGATTGCACCATCTGCAATATCAGGCCTGTGTGTCGTATCTCCTAACAGGAGCTTATTACTTCTCAACACCATTTCAGCACTCCTGTAGGATAAGCCCTCAAGTGCAGGCATTGGGGTTAACGGTGCTTGTTTTTTATTAACAGTAATAAAGATGGTTCTACCTCTTTTAACCAATGAACCAGTATCAGGCATTTGAGATAGCACCTCCCCTGGTTTTCTCTTGATGTCATAAGATGAGTCTACATATACATCAAAACCTTCTTTATCTAAATAGTTAAGCGCATCATTAACATTCTTACCAATTATTACCGGTATGGTCATTTGCTTACCATGGTTTGTTATTCCGCTGAGGCTTGAGAATAAAACCATGTATAAAACAACGCACAGAACTAGCATCAAAAGCAAATTAAAGACGATAGATGTTCTGTATTTCTTACTTAAAACAGCCATTACTAGAAGCTTTATCAGATTAAGGTAAACATTCTTCTACTAAAGAATTGTAAAACTCTGTTAACGTTATACCTCCGGCAACAACTTGTTGCGGCACTATGCTGGCATCACTCTGCCCCGGCATGGTATTAACTTCCAGGAAAAAGAGCTTATTTGTTTTAGCTTGAAGTATATAATCTATCCTGACAATTCCTCGGCAGTTAAGATGCCTGTAAATGTATTCAGATTTATCAGCTAGTTTTTCTTTAATATTATCATTTATAGGTGCCGGTGTTATCTCATTGGTCACACCAGGTGTATATTTAGCTTCGAAATCAAAAAACTCATTCTGACTTACTATCTCAGTTGCCGGTAGTGTATATATCTTATCATTTATTCTATAGACCCCAACAGTAAGCTCCCTACCCTCAATAAACTCTTCAATCAATACCTGATCATCCTCTTTAAAAGCTTTTTCAATTGCTGGCAATAATTCTTCCACTAACTTCACCTTTGTAACTCCTAGACTTGATCCACTTTCGTTAGGCTTAACGAACATAGGTAGTTGTATTTGCTCTAATATTGAACCTACTGAATATGGCTTGTCTTTTATCAGATGTACAGAATTTGCAATATTCACTATTCCAAAGTCCTTTACAACCTTATTACAATAGCTTTTATTAAAAGTAAGAGCAGAAACAATGGCATTACAGGTAGTATAAGGTACACCCATCATATCCAGATACCCTTGCATTCTTCCATCTTCTCCTGGAGTGCCGTGTATGGCTAAAAAAGCCAGGTCGAAAAATATTTTTTCGCCGTTTAGAGTAAGCGTAAAGTCATTTTTGTCTATTGATATTTTAGCACCTTCCTCATTCTCATACCACCAGTCTTCACGAGTAACTACAATCGTGTAAACCTTGTACTTTTCTGTATTCAGGTGTTTTTTAATGGTTTTTGCGGTCTGTATTGAAATAATGTATTCACCAGAATAGCCGCCAGCTACAAGAGCAATATTTTTCTCCATATAAGATGATCCTAAAGAATTGTTACCAAAGGTAATAGAAAATGAAAGAAGCAGTAGCAATGCTTAAACATAATATCAAGCCTTATTTATTCAAACAGATTCTTTCTTTTATGGTAATAAAGGTTTACTATTTTTGCGCCATTATATTATAAAGACTAAAATAACTGATAATGACACCAGATAAGATAAAGTTCGGCACTGATGGCTGGAGAGCAATAATCGCAAAAGACTTCACAGTATACAATGTAGCTCGTGTATCAAAAGCTCTTGCAGATTGGTTACATAAACGTACTGACTCACCCAAAGTAGTGGTTGGACATGATTGCAGATTTGGTGGCGCTATGTTTACAGAGACTGTAGCTGATGTTTTATGTGCAAATGGGGTAAATGTTATCATGGCTAAAGGCTTTGTAAGCACACCAATGTTATCTTTTGGGGTGTTAAAGATAGGTGCTGACCAAGGTGTTGTAATTACAGCTTCTCACAACCCTCCATCTTATAACGGCTATAAGCTAAAAGGTGCCCATGGTGGACCTTCAAGTCCTAAACATATTGCAGAAGTTGAAGCTTTAATTCCTGAAGATGTTACTATACCTGGCAAATCACTAGAGCAGCTACATGAAAGTGGTCAGCTTGAATATGTTGAGCTGGAAGACATGTATGTTAGTTACCTGGAAGATAAGTTTGACTTTGCAGCATTAAATAAATCACCTTACAAGATGGCTTATGATGCCATGTATGGTGCGGGGCAAAATGCAGTAAAACGTGTACTTCCAAATGCAACATTACTGCATTGCGATGAGAATCCTGGCTTCAAAGGGCAGGCTCCTGAACCTATAGATAAAAACCTACAGGAACTATCAAAAACTATGGCTAGCACTCCTGAACTAAAGGTAGGCCTTGCCACAGATGGTGATGCTGACAGGATTGGCCTGTACGATGAAGACGGAAATTTTGTAGATGCGCACCATATTCTATTATTGCTGATACATTATTTACATAAGTATAAAAACATGACAGGTAAGGTTGCTATAGCATTCTCTGTTACTGATAGAGTTAAGAGAATGTGCGAAGCATACGGTCTTCCTGTTGAAGTAACTCCTATCGGCTTCAAATATATAAGTGAAATAATGGTAAATGAAGACGTACTTGTAGGTGGTGAAGAAAGCGGTGGTATAGCAGTAAAAGGTCACATACCTGAGCGTGATGGCATATACGATGGTCTTATGATCTATGAATTCATGAATGAAACAGGTAAAACTTTAAAAGAGCTATGCCAGGAAATTTATGATGTAGTAGGAACATTTGTCTACGATCGTCACGATCTTACAATTGATAATGATAAAAAGGTTGCCATTATAGAGAAAGCAAAGGCTGATGGATATACTCAATTTGGCAAATATACTTTCAATAGAACTGAGAAGATTGATGGAGTAAAATACCATCTTGACAATGGAGGTTGGGTAATGCTAAGAGCTTCAGGAACAGAGCCTTTATTGCGTGTATATGCTGAAGGCAACAGTAAAGAAGAAACAGCAGATATACTTGAAGAAGTGAAAGCAACAATTCTGTAAAAACGAACTTCGATCAAAATAAAAAGGGCTGCAAATGCAGCCCTTTTCTTATATAGAGAGTTTTGAAACCTATTTTAAAGACTGTGCGTCTTCTAAGAACTTCTTTAAACCAATGTCTGTAAGAGGATGTTTTAATAAACCTAATATAGAATCAAGAGGACATGTACAAACATCAGCACCTGCTTCAGCACACTTTACAATATGTAATGGGTTACGTATAGACGCAGCGAGTACTTCTGTCATATAACCCTGTGCATTGTAGATGTCAACGATCTGCTCAATAAGCTCAATACCATCCCAGTTACTATCGTCAATTCTACCGATAAATGGAGATAGGTAAGTAGCACCTGCTTTTGCAGCTAATATAGCTTGGCCTGCAGAGAATACAAGTGTACAATTGGTTTGAATACCGTTATCTGTGAACCACTTTATAGCTTTAATACCATCTTTTATCATAGGTACTTTCACTACAATATTATCGTGAATTTTTGCGAGCTTCTTACCCTCTTCTACAATACCATCAAAGTCGGTACTGATCACCTCAGCACTTACAGGGCCATCAACGATATCGCAAATAGCTCTGTAATGATTATAGATAGCCTCTTCCCCCTTTACACTAACTTTTGCCATAAGGCTAGGGTTAGTAGTAACACCGTCTAATATGCCCAAATCGTGAGCTTCTTTTATTTGATCTAGATTAGCTGTATCAACAAAAAATTTCATGTTCTAATATTTGTAAAGCAAAAGTAAATAAATATTCAGGCTACAGGAAACAAAGTAATGCACAATGGATAAGTGTGGGCAAAAAAATACTGGCAAGTTACTTACATCGCGCCGCTACGACCACCTACCCTTGCTGCATTCCTGCCCTGGGGGATTCAGTAGGAGCTGGCCGTATAAGACTTGCCAGAGGCGCAAAGGTAATAAATATTCTACTTCATACAAGGGTTTATAAAAGAAAAGCCATCTAAATGATGGCTAAGTTCTTCACATGGAAAATATCTATATTATTTTTTTGCTAATTCACCTTTAAGGTAATCTATGACCTTTACTTCTGTTGCATCTTGACCTCTCATTTCAGCAAGATTTACAGAGATCCAGTCTGTCAGATGTATAAAGTAAAACACATTTTCCCAGTAGCTCTTCCCTTCGGCGTATATCTCAGATAGATTCTTTGTGTATTTCTTGATCACCTTTTTATTGATTTCCATTCTCATCTGAGTACGCTCATAATCCTTATCGGTACGTAATATAACTACAGAACGAGAGTCGTCTTTATCCCTCCAACCAACAAGCTCATTGTGGTTCATCTCAGGAATTACGTGATGCCAACATAGCATTTTGCTATTCTCGTTTAATTGTTGACGAAAGCGTACTGCCACACCTTCAAACTCAGGTGCTGCATATATAATCGGAGTTTTACCTAATAGCTTCTTCGATAAGCTTTTAGCTTTAGACTGAATACTTCTTGATTTAGCGTCTAAAAGCTTTATCGATGCTTTTATATCTTTTTCAATATTATATTTTATTAGCCCAAGACCATTTAGCACAAATAATACTTGTGTCATAGAATATCCTATACATGCTCGTGGAGGCATTCCCCCAGGCAGTAATATGCAGTCAAGCTTTCTCCTCTTAGCCATCTCTGCTATTTTTCCGCCAGAGGTAATGCATACTACCGTAGCTTTCTTTTTAAGAGCCATTTTCATTGCATCCAATGTTTCTTCTGTATTACCAGAATATGAAGACACAATAACTAAGGAATCTTTTCCTACAAATGCAGGAAGGAAATAATCTTTATTAACAATAAAGGGTACGGTCATTTTATCGAACACAAAGTTCTGAACTATTGACCCACCTATACCACTGCCACCAAGACCTGTTAATACTACGTTTGCATATTTTTGTTTTGGAGTACTAAACTTGTAGCTTTTGCCAATAAGTAGTGCTTCGTGTAGCTGGGTAGTAAAGTTTTGAACTAACTTTTTCATATATTTTTATTTCGATGGCCAAACATAACGAAACTGGTATAAAAGGGGAAGAAATTGCAAAAAACTTTTTGCAAAGAAAAGGCTACAAGATACTTGATACTAACTGGCGGTTTGAAAAAATGGAAGTTGATATCGTAGCAACCTTCGCAGAACTATTGATTTTTGTAGAAGTTAAAACAAGATCAACCAATTATTTTGGTTACCCTGAAGATTCGGTTACAGATAAAAAACAAGACCTTCTAAAAACTGCAGCTGAGGAGTACCTTTTTCAAAACCCTCAATATGAACAAATAAGGTTTGATATTGTAAGTATTACAATGTCTGACAATAAGGAAGAGATACAACATTTTGAAGATGCCTTTTTTTAGTATTAGATTAGATATGATGTTCGGATTCTGATTTCCTGTCGTATAATTGTCTACAGTTTACTCATTCTACTTTATGGAACTAGATGCTCATGTAATTGTTATACTGCTCAGCAGTATTGTCATATTAAGTTTTATTTTCACTATAATCAGTAAGAAAACCAATATACCTTCTGTTATTTTGTTGATAGGCACTGGTGTTGGTATTCATTATTTGACTAAGTATTATGGTTTTGAGACTCAGAATGTACAGCCGCTCGTTAAGGTGTTGGGTGCAGTTGGGCTTATTATGATCATATTAGAAGCTGCTCTAGACCTAGAAGTTCATAAAGAGAAGCTAAAGCTGATAAGAAACTCCTTTTTCTCCGCATCTATTATATTCTTTGTCTCGTCTTTTGTTATATCCTATTTGATCATGTATTGGCTTAACGAGCCATTTGACAGAGCGTTTATCTACGCAGTTCCAATGAGTATTATCAGTAGTGCGATAGTTATACCTAGTACAGGACATTTACCAGAAGACAAAAAGGAGTTTATTGTTTATGAGGCCTCTTTTTCTGATATCATAGGCATCCTTGTGTTCAACTATATGCTAATGAAGAACACGCTTAGCCTTGAGTCTACTTTGATTTTCACCGGAAACATAGGTCTGGCAATAGTTATATCAGCAATAGCAAGTTTCTTACTGATAGTGCTTTTATCCAATATTGAGGGGGTACTCAAGTTCTTTTTAATATTCGCTATACTCTCTATAGTATATGCATCGGGGGAGTTAATACACCTGCCAGCCTTGTTGATAATATTGGTATTTGGAACCGTACTTAATAACATTACCAAGATCACTAAAGGAAGGTTTAAGAAATATGTTCCACTAGATGGTATACATGAGCTTATCAACTTGATGAAAACCATTACCGCTGAAACATCCTTCTTAGTTAGAACGTTTTTCTTTATCTTATTTGGCTATACCATCAACCTAAGCGTATTAGCTGAGCCTGACGTAATAGCAATAGGTACACTTATAGTAATGTTGCTATTAATCATCAGATATATTTATTTAAGGTTGATTATCAAGAGTAACTTATTTCCGGAACTATTTCTTATGCCCAGAGGGTTGGTCACAATACTTCTCTTTTACACGATACCGGCTAGCAAGCAGTTGACAAACTTCAAAGTAGGTATACTATTCTATGTAATACTACTTACCAGCCTACTAATGATGGTAGGTCTTATATTCTTCAGCAAGAATGATAAAGAAGATTACTTCAAGGACACAGAAGATGCTACTATATAATGAGCCTTACCCCTCCTAGATCTTCTACTCTATGAGAGAACCTATCACTAGGTGAACTTATAAACATGAAGTTAGCTGGTATACCCCACTCTTTACTTAGTTCGTCTATCATTTGAGGACCAAACTCACCTTTCTTTTGAATAAACTCGATCTTTATTTCAGGATAAGCTCTATCAAGTACTTCAAAGTCTTTAAGGAATTGCTCTGATATATCTTGCTCCTCATTAACTACAGTAACAATCTTCAATCTGCGCGTGATCTCATTCTCTTGCACATATATCATCACTTTATTCAGTATCGATATATCGTCACCTTTTGTGAAGTATACAAACTCCTGACCAGACAATCTTCTGATAGCCTTTTTCAAGTGGAAGCGACTAACAAGAGATATCCTTTGTACTGAATCAAAGAAACTATTAGCTACTATAAGTAAGTATTGTAAGATCTGGTTCCTTCTCAGGAATAGATATACAACAATTATAGTCGGAACAAAGTACTGTAAGAAAACGACAAGATATTCCGGGTGTAGTTTTATATTTCCATATATAGCAACTACCAGTGCTAATACAGCTAAAGCAACTATAAACGGTGCAGCATATTCTGGTCTTGGTAAACGAGAACGTTTGATCTTCAGCAAGAAGTTTCCGTAACCGAAATACACCATTACCGATAAGAAAGAAATAGTATATACACCTGCTAGTGGTCCAAGCTCACCTCTTGTAATAAAAAGCACTGAAAGGCACAGAAGATAAAATACGATCAAAATACGTGGTGAACTACCACGCTTATTTTCTTTTAGTAAAAACTGTGGTAGTACACGGTCTAGTGTCATGCGTTTGATCAAACCACTAACACCTACATATGATGTAAGAACAGCACCACTTAATACTAATACAGCATCAATAGATATGACCGTAGCCATCCACTTACCACCAGCAATTCCACCTATATGCGACAGTAAGGCCTCTTGGTGTTGAGAAACTTCAGCTATTGGTAATACCATAATAGCTATTAAGGCCATAAGCGGGTTTATAACAGAAACAGCTACCCACATATTCCTCAATGTCTTAGGAAACACCCCTTCTGCCTGCTCTTCTACAAAGTTTGCCGAGCTTTCGAAACCTGATATACCCAACATAGCAGTACTAAATCCAAGCATTAAGGCGACTCCGATACCTCCTCCTTTTACAGGAAGTTTAAAGTTAGCAGTAGCTATATCTAAGCCATTGTTGGCTACAAACCATACACCGCCAATAATGAGCATAGCCATAGTAGCTAAGTGAGTAACGAATATAACTATCGCTACTGCTGCAGATTCACTAATACCTGATATGGTAAGTAATAGAAATATTGTTAAGAGTATAATTGTTGCTATAGTTACATTCACCATGCTGAGCATACTATGCAGGTAGTGCATAGCCTCACTTGCAGAAATTACTGCTGTTGCCATATATGATAGAATGGTCAAACATGCAGCTACAGAAGCATTACTTTTACTGGTTGTGTTCAGCAATACGTTGTATGCACCACCATTTAGAGGCAACGCTCCAACAACTTCCCCATAAATTCTCCTGAATAAGAATAGCACACCTGCCACCATTAGTAAGGATATCCAAGCGTACTGACCGGCGTATATTATGGTCAGAGCAGATACATATAAACAAGAAGAGGTAATATCGTTTCCACAAATTGCAGTTGCAGCTAGTTCCTTTAGCTTTTTAGCATGACTCATCTAACTATCAAAAATTTGGTAACCAATGTATTAACTGTAAACATCGGTAAATGTCCGAAAAATTTATAACAAGAATTACAATTTATTGTTTATCATCTTCATTATCAGTCTTGTTGAACCTGAATGATGGCGTTATATAATCTTCTGGTAAATAATCTGTTGGGACTGTTACCTGATTGCCATCTCTCACCGCTCTGTAATGTGGAGACATGATCTCTACATTAGCTTCATTAAACTTATCCTGAATCTTCTGATGCAACGAAGAATATATTAATGCTTGCTTAGACGCCTCTTTAGTGTACGCATTTATCTGATAGCTTACATAATAATCATCCAGGCTAGTTTGTAAAACGAAAGGCTTGGGCTCTTCCTGTATATGATCACTCTCCAATGCCGCAGAAATAAGCAGATCGTGTACTTGCTTCCAAGGCACATCATATCCAATCGTAACGGTAGAGTGTACTATAAGACCTATATGTTGTGCGGCAGAGCTAAAGTTTGTAGTATAATTATTCATCACAGTTGAGTTAGGAACTGTGATATCTTCATTTTTGATTGTCCTGATCTTTGTAACTAAAAGTGTTTTTTCGATTATATCACCTGTTACGTCACCTATCTTCACCCTATCACCTAATTTGAAAGCACGCATGTATGTTAGCACTAACCCTGCCATGATGTTAGACAATGCGCCAGAAGACCCAAACGTAAATATTACTCCTAAAAATACTGATACACCTTGGAATACTGCCGAATCAGACCCTGGTAAGTAGGGAAATATCACTATTACCATAAATGCTACAAGTAGAATTCTTATTAACTGATATGTGGGCATTGCCCATTCAGGATAAAAGCCAGGTATTTTTAGCGCTCCTGTTTGCACCTCTGTTTTAAAGAAGTTGAGAGCTCTGAATACATATCTAAAGACAAACACTATTACGAGAATTGTAAATAGGTTCGGCAAATAATTCCAGATACCAGATAATATGCTTTTCAGCGGTGTTATAATGTAGCTAAGCAATACACTTGCAAAATTCTTGGTCCATGGAAATATGCTGAACAATACCGGTAGCATTAGATATATCAAGAGGAGTATGAGCACCCACCTTAATACATTCATCACTATATATATAGCACCTACTTCACTTTCTGCTGTAAACAACTCATAGTTACGAATTTTAATACCTTTTATTCGTGTCCCCTTATTTTCATGTACTTTAAGCTTCAGCCATCTATATCCTTTATTTAAATACTTGATAAGAATCGTCACAAAAATGATTACAAGTAAAGCGAGACCAATTTCTTTCAAAAGCGTCTGAACACTAGTAGCTTTTCTATGGGCAGCAATAGACTTTACAATGTTATCTTTATATCTATTAGCTAGAGCTTCTTGATCCTCCCCCATCCACAAAGCATCCTTATCAGTAATACTTAAGACGATAATATCTCTATATAAAAGATCTGCAGTCTCTTCTGAAACCACAACAAGCAAGGAGTCTTTGTGATAAAAAACATCGTCTTCAACATCTTTTATCCTTTGCTCTATATTAGCTGCTCTTGCCTTCGGAGAGAAAGGACCTAGCTTGGTATAAACATAACATATAGTATCTTCAAAAGGAGATATTGGGAACCCTGTAACAAAACGTTTAAGCGAATCTATCCTTTGCTTTTGTGCAGAAACTCGTTGATTTTCATCATCTTTTATTCTTTGTAACTCCTGAAGAAGTTCTTGTTTTTTAAGATTGTCAGTAGTTTTTAATGACTTAAGTTCCTCTTGTAGCTGTATTCTCTTTAATGAGTCTGCTGTCTTTATAGAGTCTAGCCGCTGTAGATATTTAGTATTAGCTGATAATGCTGCGTCTTTCAAAGAATCGGCAAGAGCAAGAGAATCTGGTCTAGCTTTATCTACAGAGTCTATTTGTGCAAGTGAGGGTTGTGTGCTACTAAAAAGCAGCATTAGAATGATTATATATACTGAATATTTATTCATATAAAGTATGTTGAGTTAACATAATAAGTCTATTAGAAGTACGATAAGTAATTACTGTTAGATGTTCATAAGCTTTTTAGCCACTTTCCCGATGGACAACCCTTGAACAACTATAGAAAATATTACCACTACATATGTAATAGACACAAATTCAGCTTTAAACATCTCATTTGGCAGAGATAATGCTAATGCTACCGATATACCGCCTCTTAAGCCTCCCCATGTTAGTATAGCCACTGCGTTTTGCTCAAAACTCTTTTTAAACTTTAGCAAACTAATGGGTAGCCATACAGATAGGTATCTAGCGATTAAAACAATTAATATTGTAATACAGCCTATTATCATTAAAGTTGAGCTCATCTTGATAACAAGCATTTCAAAGCCAATAAGTAGGAATAAGAGTGCATTGAGTATCTCATCGATCAACTCCCAAAATTTGCTTAGATAATCTCTGGTGACATCTGACATCGCTAGTTCCTTACCTTTATTACCCGTTATAATACCAGCAACTACCATAGCTAGAGGTCCGGACACATGTATATAATCTGCTAGAGAATATCCGCCCATAACAATAGCGATAGTGATCAATACTTCTACCTGATAGTTATCAATAGACCTGAGCATCCAAAAACCTACATAACCCAATATTAAACCTAATATCATTCCACCACCTGCTTCTACTGCAAACAACTCCAGCATATCCAAACCTGACATATTATCAATACCTACTTGCGCAATATGTAACAAGGTTATAAATACAACTACTGCTACACCGTCATTAAAAAGAGACTCTCCTGTTATCTTTAGCTCCATAGAGCTTGGGATATTCGCTTTCTTCAGAATCCCTAAGACGGCAATGGGATCTGTAGGTGAAATAAGAACTCCGAATAACAAACAGTATATCAAGTCTATCTTCATTCCAAATAGCTGGAATAAATAGTACATGATAAACCCAATAACGAATGTAGATATAAGCACACCAAACGTAGCCATAACGGCAATTGGCAGACTTTCTTGTTTTAGCTTTTTAGCATCTATATGAATTGCTCCTGCGAATAGTAAGAAGCTCAACATGATCTCCATTAGCAATTGATGAAAATCAATCGATTGGACCATTTCAATGATAGCACTGGAAAAAGACGGTACAAAATGACCTACAGTCACTAAGAGTACAGATGATAACAAAGACATCACCATGATACCTATAGTGGCAGGCAACTTTATATACTTAAAATTCAAATAAGCAAACAGGGCAGATATAGATATGATAACTGTGAGTACAGAGTAAAATTTCATTGTCAGTTTTGAATTGCAGCATTAATATACAACATCAAATGTAGTATCGTTGTATCGTAAAATCTACTACTCTACCGTAAACCTTACTCCAAGAAAGCCTCTAATGCCTTGTAATGATGCATAATTATACGTTGGATCAAACGTATAACCATTGGGATTGTTTACAGGATCGTTCACATTTTTATCAAATGGGTCAAATGGTCTGATGATTGGGTCCTTAGGTACAAAATCAAACAAATTCTTGATACCTCCATACACTTCAAATATGTTACTAAACTTTTTAGATAGCTGTAAGTTGGCAATCATATACCACGGCGAGTATTCTGGCCGATAGTCATTTATCAATATTGGCAGCCTCATCGGCCCATTCCATTTACCTGTAAAGTCTATAGTTAGCCTTTGCTTTGGAAAAGTGTACCCTGCCACTACATTACCAGACCATTTAGGCGCAAACAGTTGTTGAGTCTTCTCTAATTCCCCCATCTCGTTCTCCTCATTTATGTAGACATTCATATAGGTAAACCCTAGAGATATTCTAAGAGGTACACTAAAACTAAAGCTAGTATTTACTGATACCCCTTGAGAAACTGCATTACCGCGAAGGTTGTCATAAATGATCTTATCAGGGTCTGTATCAAAATCTCCTACAATCTTATTGGTAAAGTAAGAGTAAAAAAATGTTGCATCAATAGATGTGTAAATTTCATCACCAGGTACTTTCAGTACATAGTTCAAATTACCATTGTAAGACCTTTCGGGATCAAGCTCTTCTGTAATGATAACATCCCTTGCACCTGTTAATGCTGCATGGTCCTCCGTGAAGAGATTAACTACTCTGTAGCCTGTGCCAAAACTTGCTCTAAAAGTATTGTTACGATCTGGAGAAAGCTTGTAAGCTAACCTTGGAGATTGTATATGACCATGATACTTATCATAATCATACCTATACCCTAGTAGTACAGTACTCTTTTTGCTAACAGACCATTCATCCTGTATGTAAGCTCCGGGTAGAGGCGTTTCGGATGGTTTATTAGATATATTCAAGGAGTCTCCAGATGCTGTTCCTGGTGTATTATCATCATAGTATGTATACCTGTACGAAGCTCCCAGCAGGAGATTGTGCCTATTGCCTATTTTTTTGTCCCAATATAATTGTGTGAATGCTACTTTCTGTTGAGCAAAATAGGGTACATCGCCATAATATGAGTTTTGATCATGGTTATTATATGATAGTTGCATCATCACTTTTTCACGAACAGGCAGTTGATACATACTTATCAGCTCCCATCTACTTGTGTATATACTTTCACCATATATGCTATCTGTACCTCGCCATTGTTTACTCCAATTTGTTTGTCCACCCCACCTATCTTCATAAACATATCGGGCAGCTACCGAAAAGAGCTTATTATCTCTACGCTCTAAACTCATTTTATTAAATACAGATATTCTATTTTGTAGAGTTAGGTCTGTAAAGCCATCATCATTCTTATCAATTCTTTGGTTATAGTTATAGTAGTTAACACCAGTTAGGTTACTCACCTTACCTAACTGAAATTTGCCTGATACATCGGCATTATACTCTTGCCATGAAGTACTCATAAGGTCTACGCTGAATATGGGTGCATTGTCAGGTTTCTTTGTTATGACGTTAACTACTCCCCCCATAGCCTCTGAACCATATAATGAGGACGCCGGCCCCTTTACAACTTCTATTCTTTCTACTATACTATTAGGTATACCACTTAACCCGTATACAGTTGCAAGGCCACTAACTATTGGCATCCCATCTATAAGTATCATAGTATATGGGCCTTCCATGCCATTTATGTGTATGTCTCCAGTATTACAGACATTGCAATTTAGTTGAGGTTGTACACCATTCACTATACTCAAGGCATCAAAAAGACTAGGTGTCGGATTTTTCTTAAAGAATTCCGGTGTAAATACTTCTACAGGTATAGGGCTGTTCATTCTGCTCACCTCTTTCATTGTGCCAGTAACTACAACTTCTTCCATCCTACCACCAATGGGAGTTAGCCCAATTGAATGTTTATTTTTACCAATATTAAATACAACTGTATCTGTTTGATAGCCTATAAAGCTTATTACAACATTGCATGAGTTACTACAGTCAATGGTAAAACTGCCTTTTTCATCAGTTTGCACACCTGTTCCATTATCTACAACAAAGACGTTAGCATATGCTATCGGCTCATTGGTCTGTACATCATATACATAACCACGCACTGGCATTGCTTGTACTGTGTTAGCTAAAAGGATTATGATTAAAAGTATTTTATACCTCATATTATTATAGAGGCAAAAATATACTTTTAGATTAATCTAAAAAAATAATTTTACTAGCTTAAATTGACAATAAACTACAACCTCTTAAAGCAGAGTTATCTAACCGGCCCATGACGTTGAAGGAGCCATCGCTATTGAGCAATCCAATATCTTCAGTTGCTATAAAAGAGCAAGAATGTATATTAGCCAAGTCAATAATATTGATACATCCACTACCTTCTCTAGACGTATGTAAGGGGTCGTTGATATCCCTAACAAATACCTTCATGAGCTTATTGGTCTTAAATAAACCATCACCTGTAGAGTACGCTTGTGAAAGCAGCTCTGTCATACCATATTCCGAGTGTATAGAGTTTGTATGAAAACTGCTTTTGAGCTCAGTGTGCACCTCATCTCTTGTCATTTCCTTCTTTCGGCCTTTCATCCCTCCTGTCTCTATTATTATTGTATTATCTAGCTTTATATTATACTTTTCAGCAAAGTCTAATAAAGCAAAAGTTACACCAACGAGGATTGTTGACTGTCTTTTTTCTTCTAAATCAGTAAGTACTCTATGTAGCTTTTCGAAGTCATCAAGGTAGAATCCGTTACTAGGATGTTGACTGACTTTCATAAGTTTATCAAACATATACACTAGTGAGGCTCCTTCACGCTCAAGGTAAGAAGGTAATAATGCTAATAATGCGTAATCTTTAGGGTTTCCATAAACCTCAGTAAAACCATATAATAGTGCTTTTTCATAGATTGATGTATCTTTTACAAAGTGCTTACTGGGAATGCCTGATGTAGTAGTACTACTTTTAAATACAGTATAATCTGCAACATTCGTACCATCCGTTACTACTGTATGAGTCTTGAAGAAACTAATTGGTAAGAAAGGAATGTTAACAATGTCAGTAATTTCTGTGGAATCTATACCAATAGCATCAACATAAGAGTTATATATTTTATTGTTTACATACTGATAATGAAATAACTCGAGTGCAATTTTATTAAAATTACTCTCGGTTATACTTTCGATATAATCTTCAGAATTGGCAATAAAAATGTTTGTCACTTTTGCTAACTTTGGTATATATGAATAAAGTACGAATTATAGTTGCTTTTCTTTTCCTTGCTGTTGGAGTTATTTCTTGTAACAAAAATAATGTTGCTCCCGATAAGCCTGAAATAGCTTTATTATCTGTAGAGCCTACAACAGTAAAAAATGGTGCTGCATTTGACACCGTAAAAATATCTTTAAGATATACTATGGACCCTGACCAAATCGGAGATGAGTCATCAGATGTAAAGGTAATACTTAGAGACAGCAGAGACTCAACAGATCAAAATATCATTTTTCCATCAGGAATCAATTTAGAAAATCTTGACAATAAAGTGGTTACAGGAACTATTACTTTGAGTCTAGCAGCAAACCCATTCTTTATTTTGGCTGACCCGCAAACTGCAGATACAATTCAGTACAGAATATTTTTAGAGAACAAAGATAATATAACAAGTAACATCGTTACTACACCTGAGATCATAGTAGTTCCATGATAAATAATCAGATACCTTAACTTAATGTTTAAAATCAATTACTGTACAGGACTTATGCAGTAAATATTTTATCTTGCTAAGGCAATCAAGTAATAGGCTTGATAACTTTCATTTGAAGTATTATGTGTACCATTACATACTTACCATATAAGGACAAGATCTTCATAACATCAAACAGAGATGAAAGACCTACCAGAAAGGCTGCATTAGCTCCTACTGTGGAAAAATACAAAACTGGTAAAATATTATCTCCTACCGATGGCATGAAGGGAGGCACCTGGATAGGCATTCATAATAACGGGAATGCAATGGTATTGGCTAATGGTGCTTTTGCTCCACACATAAGAAAAGACTCCTATAGAGAAAGTAGAGGAAAAATCTTTCTTGATATATTCGATTCTGAAAACCCTGTTGCAAAGTTCAATGAGATAAACTTAGATGATATTGAACCATTTACACTTATAGCCTGGCTGAAGAAAAATGGTACACTATGGGAAATGAGGTGGGATGAGTATGAAAAGTTTGTTGTTTCTCTGCCTGCTGATATGCCTAGAATGTGGTCATCTGTGACCCTGTTCGATGAACAAATGATCGAAAGAAGAAAAAAGTGGTTTGACGAATGGAGAGCAGCTCAAGATAATATTACCGGAGAAGCTATTAGAAACTTTCATGAGCATGGTGGTGAGGGTTTTGAGAGGTTGAACCTTAATTATAATAACGGTGCTACTTCCACATTGAGCATAACGGGTATTGAAATATCAGAAGATCGCTCTGTCATGTATTATCATGACCTTATTACAGGTGAACAGACAATTAATGGTTGGCTATTCGCAGACGAAAAAAATGAGGATGAACAACATGATATTTAGTGTCCATCCTCAATATATTTTCAATTAAGTTTTCTATTACTTCTTCAAGTACATTACGTCTTTAACTAACTTTACCGTTCTTTCTATATCGGGTAATGCTGCAGCAACAAGGTTTGGAGCATAGTGTAAGTTAGTGTCTGCAGACGTTATTCTTGTCACTGGTGCATCTAGATAATCAAACGCATCTTTTTGTATACGATAAGTGATTTCAGAAGAAACGCTACCAAATGGCCATTGCTCTTCAACAATTACTAACCTATTAGTCTTCTTAACAGACTCTATTATTGTAGCCCAATCTAAAGGCCTTATGGTTCTTAGATCAATTACTTCAGCATCTATATCTTCCTTGGCAAGCTCTTCAGCAGCACCTAGTGCTACTTTCATCATCTTGTTAAAAGATACGATAGTAACATCTTTACCTTCTCTTTTGATATCAGCTTTGCCTATTGGTATCAAGTATTCTTCTTCAGGAACGTCTCCCTCATCACCATACATAACCTCACTCTCCATAAAAACTACCGGGTTATCATCTCTGATAGCAGACTTCAATAGCCCTTTCGCATCATATGGGTTAGATACAGATATCACTTTAAGTCCCGGTATATTAGCATACCAGCTCTCAAATGCTTGAGAGTGCTGTGCACCCAGCTGCCCTGCGGAGCCATTAGGTCCTCTAAATACTATCGGACATCCGAACTGACCTGCACTCATCGACAGCATTTTTGCTGCATGATTGAGTATTTGGTCTAATGCTAATACAGCAAAGTTCCATGTCATGAACTCTACGACTGGTCTAGTACCATTCATAGCTGCGCCTACTCCTATAGAAGCAAAACCTAACTCTGCAATAGGTGTATCAATTATTCTTTGTGGGCCGAATTCATCAAGTAAACCCTGGCTTACTTTATAAGCACCATTATATTGGGCTACTTCCTCACCCATTAGAAAAACAGACTCATCTCTTTGCATCTCTTCTCTGAGAGCCTCCCTTAATGCTTGTCTGAAAGGTATTGTTGGCATAAATTTCTTTATTTATAAAGTCGTCAAAGATATATACTATCTCTGATTATTCACTTGCTGGTTTAAA
Organism: uncultured Flavipsychrobacter sp.; assembly: GCA_964531655.1. Taxonomy (GTDB): domain Bacteria; phylum Bacteroidota; class Bacteroidia; order Chitinophagales; family Chitinophagaceae; genus UBA5543. The sequence continues at coordinate 18,900 of CAZHDM010000006.1, read as the reverse complement.
AGTTACAGTACTGCTCACTCCTCCATTATTCATTTCTAACTTCAGCATAGCATCATCTAACTTAAGTATCTGCATATTAATAGTCTCATTCTCTTCTTCATTTATAGTAGTAAGTGTAAGATTACCATCTTCAGCTATCTTCCAGTTAGAAGAATCCTTCTGACCACTAAAGTTCATCACTACAATGCCGTTATCCTTAAAGTCAAACCACGTGGTAGAGATAGAATGTTCTTGCATGCCTTTATAGTCATCCATTTCTTTTAGTAATGCAGTTCTGGCACTATCAATATTAGTAATGCCATAAATAAGCAAATTTTGCTCATCGGTAGTATTCTTACCAAATGTATCTAAGAACTTTCTCTGCTCATTCATTAAGCTGTCTAACTGAGGATTAACCAACTCTGTAGCCTGCCATTTGCGTGCGATAGTACTACTTTTCTTCTCTTGCTCTGAAGCACATGAGTAAAGCAGAACAATAAGAGATAATATTGATAATGTTTTTTTAATCATATCTAAGGTAATATTAATCTGAAATAACTTTTCCATTCCTGGGTTGAAAGTAAGCTTTCCAGAACAGGAAACTCTGCCTGATCTGTTACACGTGGATATACTCTTTTAAGGAAAGTATATCGTTCAGGATCATTATCCAAAGTCTTAGCAAGCATTCTTGCCTGACTAGTGGTATAACATTGCTCCATCTCTCCTAACAAGTACTTAAGTCTAACTTTTTCGTTTTTAGATTGAGCTTTATTAAAAAGATCTTCAAAGTCATCGCTATTAATAGGACTTGGGCAATCTGTATTGTTTATTGATATGGTAGAGCTTGAGTTAGAGTATTGAGGTTCGGTTGCAGACTCTTCAATCTGTTTTTCTACACGAGGGTTAGTAACGATAGTTCGTTCGCTTTTAAGCTCAACATTCGGTAAGAACTTGGGCGATATAGTCTGTGCAGTAGTAGAAGTACCTGAATAACTATTATCCACTTCTGACGGTTCTAACTCTTTAGTATAAACATATTTGTTGTTATCAGAGCTGCTAATTATGTCATCTTCAGCCTTATTGCCAGAAAGCAATGTTTTACCTGTATTAATATCATACAGAGAAAATATACTCCCCTTTTTAAGAAGTAAGAACCCACGATACCCATTTTCGGGAACCACAATAGTGAACTTCTGGGGTGGATATATATTCTGCTGAAATAATATCTCAATGTTAATAGGACCTGGAGCTAATTGCGGAATGAGGTTATAATTCTTGCCATACCTGGGTAACATATTGTCCTCTAGCTTTACATAGAAGGGCGTTTGCTTATCGCCTTGTATGTACACATACGAGAATACAGTCTCAGCAAAAGATTGCTGTGATACTAATAGCAAAACTGCTAGTCCTATTATATGTGCTATATATCTCAAATTACTACTCTAACTCGATTAATATTTGTCCCTTCTCAACAGCTTTTTGCTCTTCTATATTTATAGCTTTAATAGTTGCATCACCACTAGCCTTCAAAACATTCTCCATCTTCATAGCTTCAAGTATCAGCAATCCGTCTCCTTTAGATACAGTCTGCCCTACTTCCACCATTATTTTCAAGATCTTACCCGGCATTGGAGCTTTTATCGGCTCAGCTTTTTGCAGAGCACTCATATCAAGCCCCATACTCTTCAAAAGCTGATCCATAGGTTCTTCAATAGTCATGTTAAAGGTTTGACCATCGATATTTAATATCACCTCCTTCGCCTTTTTATCAACTTTTTCAATGATAGCTGTATAGCTCTTATCGTTATATATGACGCTTATCAGATCATTTTGTTGTTTCTGGATATCGCAATCAACAGTTTGCTCGTCTACGGTCCACTCAGCCTCATCATGCTCTACTGAAAACTTTGCATCGTTATTAACTGTGATTTGTAACATAACTCGATTTTAATAGGGGGCAAAAATAGCTATTTCTAATCGCTTATCCGACTATTCATAAAGTATTTAGCATTCATTTTCTTAATAACAGCTGTGCTATTAATATTACATTTGTTACTTCTAAATCACTTAGTACTTAATGAAGCAAGGCATTTTTGTTTATATCCCACTTATACTATTACTATCTGCATGTGGAGGTCAGAAGAAAATTGTAACAAATAGAGTTACCCTCGACCCTTTGGTGATCACTGCATCTCAGAGTGAATATCGTGCTACTAAACCATTAGCATGGGATATTACACACACAAAAGTTGCCCTTTCTTTTAACTATTTGGAAAAAACTGCTAACGGTCAAGCATGGCTAGATATCCATCCTTACTACTATCCTTCAGATAAGATCACTCTAGATGCTAAAAGCATGAAAATTGATCAGGTGACCATTGATGGAAACAACAACCCTTTTACGTACCAAAATGATTCTCTTATTATTCCTTTAGGTAAGACATACTCTAAAAATGAAAAACTCCTTTTATACGTTAAGTACAAAGCGATGCCCTACTCTGCGGTTACGGCTGGTAGTAAAGCAATAACTGACGAGAAGGGGCTATATTTTATAAATACAGATTACGCTATTCCATATAAGCCTGCTCAAATTTGGACACAAGGAGAAACTGAAGCAAACTCTCATTGGGTACCCACTAATGACCAGCCCAACGAAAGGTTCACTACAGAGATTCAGCTAACTGTACCTGATAGCTTTAAGACTTTAAGTAATGGAAAATTGATAAGCCAGGAAAAACAGGAACAAGGTTTAAGAAGAGACATATGGAAAATGGACCAACCTATCCAACCATACGTTATGATGTTCGTAATAGGTAAATATGAGATCATCGAAGACGAAAACTGGAAAGGCATACCCGTTAACTACTATTTAGAACCAGAGTATGCTGATTATGCCAAAAACATTTTTGAACATACTACCGAGATGATCGATTTCTTTTCTGATGTAACTAAGGTACCATACCCATGGAATAAATACAGCCAGATAGTAGTAAGAGATTATGTCTCAGGAGCAATGGAAAATACGTCAGCATCTGTTTTCGGAGAATTTGTCAATCAAACAGACCGAGAGTTAAAGGATAATAATCATGAGAATGTAGTTGCTCATGAGCTTTTCCATCAATGGTTTGGTGATTATGTAACTGCTGAGTCATGGTCAAATATCACACTGAATGAATCTTTTGCTAATTACGGGGAGCAACTATGGAGAAGATTTAAATACGGTGTCGCCAATGAGCAAGAACTTGCTTTTGAAGACTTCCAGACTTATCTAAAAGCTGCTGAAAAGAATGACGACCCTTTAGCTCGATATTATTACAACTCAAAGGAGGATGTATTTGATAGAATATCATACCAAAAAGGTGGAGCTATATTACATTACTTACATGGACTAATGGGTGATAGTGCGTTTACTGATGCTATGCATGAATATATTTCTGGCAATGCATTATCTCCAGCAGAAATTGCAAACTGGCGTATAGCAATTGAAAAAGTAACAGGAAAAGACTGGAACTGGTTTTTCAATCAATGGTATATGAAAGGAGGTCACCCTGTACTTGAATTCAAATACAAGCATGATGACAAAGCTCAAGTTTCTACTATTACTATTACCCAAAAACAAGATGAGGTCTATAAGCTGCCCCTATATACGGAAATGGTATTTGGTAATGAACGTATTGAACAGTTACTGGAAATAGAGAATGTTACAACTACTATTAATATCCCTTATAGAAACAATATAAAGCCTGTAGTACTACCTGATACAAGACACTGGTTACCCGGTGAAATTGTTGATAACAAGAACGCAACCGAATGGGTAGCTCACTTTAAAGCTGCTAAAAAAGAAGATTTTATCTCAAAAGTATTAGCGCTACAGAGTAATGTAGAAAACCTTCATAAGAAGGAAATAAAAGATCTATACAGGCTAGGGCTAAACGACAACCTTGATAAAATAAGAGAGTATGCGCTACTCTACTTATACCAAAGTAAAGCAAGCGGACTAGGAACAACCTTTTCGCCTGACGTGAAGTTCCTTGCAATAAATGACCCTTCTAATAATGTTAGAGCAGCTGCTTTTGACCTTTTAGGTAAATGGGAAACAAAAGACTTTAATACAGAACTATACACTGCAGTAAATGATGAATCTTATCAAGTTGCGGCAGCTGCATTAGGTACTATAAGTGTAACTAATAAAGATACTGCTTATCTACTGGCTAAAAATATACTAAAGACATCTCCTGGTGGAGAGCTTAAGACTGAGATCATCTACATTATTGGCAAAAATGCTGAGCCTGCCGATACAACCTTTATCAGAAACTATAAGTATAGAGTTGGTGGTAGTAAAAAGGTTGACTTTGTAGAAGCAATGGCCAGATATATAGAGAACACCAGTTCGAATAAAGCCTTTATTGTGGGGCTGCAAGCTATAGAAGACTTAATACTAACAGAGAATATTGCGCCTTATCGTAGCGCTATGGCAATATCATTAATAACTGCAGCTTATTTCTATAAAAATGAGATCAAAGCCACTAATACCTACCCTACAAATGAAAAAGCTACTTTGAGGTTTAACCAAATAATGAATGTGTTGGACAAGGTAAAGGCGAACGAAACTAATGAAGGCAACCTCGCAACTTATAATACTTACTTCAAGGAATTAAATACAAACAGGTAATACTAGTCTCTATTTAAGAGCTTCTGATGTATATCAACTACTTGAGTAATTAATGAGGTGTTGTCGTCATTGATAATGACATGATCGCACATCTTCATTTTTTTGTTATCGTCCATCTGGTTGGCAATTCTTTGCTGTACCTTTTCAAGAGTGATATCGCGACTACTCAAGACTCTTTCAATCCTCAATGACTCGGGAGCAGATACACCTATCATAACGTCCATTTCTTTATAACTACCGCTCTCAAAGAATATGGCTGCCTCTTTAATAATATATGGCGACTTTTGACTTATCATCCACTCATTTCCATATGCTATGGTTTTAGGATGTACAAGGCCATTCAGTTGCTCTAATAAAGATTTATCCTGAAATACTTGTGTAGATACGTATTGTCGGTTAAGTGAAGAGTCAATATAAGCCTGCTCTCCAAATAACTCTTTTATACCAGAAACCAGTTCTTGATCATGCTCCATCAGATATTTTGCTGTAGCATCAGCATCAAATACAGGTATGCCAAGTGTTTTGAACACTTGGCATACAACTGATTTCCCTGCACCAATACCTCCTGTAATACCTACTTTCAGCATGATGGATAATATTATTTTTTAGCTTCTGCAACTACAGGAGCATTTCTTTTCTTCAACGCATTGGTCATTTCCATAGATACAGCAGAGCGCTCTATTGTCATGAAAGAACCATGGTTAACTTCTATCTGTAAAGTCTCATCATCATTTACACGTTTGATTGTGCCATGAATACCTGCAGAAGTAACTATTTTTTCACCTGTTTCAATTGAAGCTGCAAACTTTTTTTGCTCTTTAGCTCTCTTAGCCTGAGGGCGAATCATAAAGAAATACATTACCGCTATCATACCCACCATGAATAATAGTGAGAACATTGGGTTTCCGCCTTGTGATTGTAGTAGAACTGTTAGAATACTTATTGTCATCTTATTTATAATTATTAAAATTAATTAGTTGATACGATATCTGCTTTTATATATAATGTATGTAATCCTCTCTTTGAGTTAGTAGTTATAGCTACAGATTTCTCCTGATGCCCTGACTTATCCTGAGAATCAAACACAACCTTCATCACACCTGACTCACCAGGTGCTATTGGATCCCTTGGATATTCAGCAACAGTGCAGCCACATGAACCTTTTGCATGACTAACAATTAAAGGAGTTTTACCATTGTTAGTAAACTTAAAATCATGTGTAGCCTTTTGGCCATCTGTGATATTACCAAAGTTATGCAAGGTATCTTCAAAATCCATCGTCGGGAGGTCTTCATAAGCTACAGAGTCTACCCCTTCAGCTGACATAGGGTTGTTAACTATATCTGTAGACAAAAGACCTTTATCTTCCTTAGTTTCTTTTTTCTCTTCCTGACAAGCAGTTATGCTTAATGTACAAAACAATAAAATGATATACTTTTTCATATAACTATTTTTTTGCTCTTTGTTCTTTTACTATTTTATCTTCTTTGGTTAGATCTTTTAAGATATTATCTAACACCCCATTCACAAATTGACCGCTTTGAGGAGTACTATATTGTTTAGCTATTTCAATAAATTCGTTTATGGTAACCTTGGTTGGTATAGTGGGGAAATATAGAAACTCACAAACTCCCATCTTCAATAGTAACATATCTATTAATGCTACACGCTCTTTATCCCAATTTTTAAGTTTAGGCTGAATCAACTCAGAGCAATAATCTTCTTTGTCTATAGCAGTTTTTAAAAGGTTTTGAGCATATTCGTTCTTTTCAGCAGATATCAGCTTTAGGAAGTTGATCTTTGTGCTGCTCTTGAACATGTTCTCCATTAGGATATTAGTCATGTCAATATCATCATCCCAATCAGGCAACTCTTCTGAGAACTGATCCATTAGATCCTCATTCATTAGAAACTGCTCTTGCCAGATAGCCCTTAAAATATTTACTTCCTGCTTGTAGTTCCTGTCTTTGGTGGAAATGTACTCTAGATATACAGGAGTTTTTACAAATCTCTGGTACACCTTTTTTACTACATCAGGATCGATGTTTTCCTGTATGCTTGTATCTTTTATACGCTCCTGAAATGTCTCATTCTCTAAAATGCGCCACAAGAATTCGTTTCCTGCGATTTTAGTATTGACATTTAGATCCTCCTGAGTTGGTAAATATTTACTGGCACGTTGCCCAGCATCTTTTTCAGCATATTGTGCAACACGTAATGTATACAACGCTGATATTACGAAAAGGTCAAGTGATCGATTAAGCTTTTCTTTTAGAATTAATAACCCTTTTTCTTTTTGCTCATCAGGATTGATATTTTCATCAGAGGCAAGCGTATAAAGCGTTTGCATTACTTTGACCCTGATATTTCTGCGACCTATCATAACTTAATAAAGAACGTATTTGCGCCGCAAAGCTACATAAAGATTTCCTTTTTAGCAGATTTATATGCTAAACCGTTTGAGGAAGTGGTAGTTGTGTCTTACCACGTGGTTGTGAGAGTCCTTCACCCTCAGTCTGACTATCATCTTCTACATTATCACCACTTATGACGGTTGAATACTTATTTTTAGACTTAATAAACCATTTTTCAAAGTATTCATAAGACAATGACGACACTATAATAGTGAACGTGAGTGACATAGTATAATACAATATATTCCCACTAATAGTGCTAAGATCTGCTAGTCCCAAAACTAAGATGAGCTTGAGTGAAAACACCAGGAATATATTATGATACATATATAAGCCATAAGATATCTTACCAAGATAGTTTAAAGGCTTATACTCCATGTTTATTACAGAGTTGGGGTTTGAAGCTAGGTTCAAGATAATAACAGCAAAGCATACAGCATACGTTTCATTTGTGAACTCGTAAAATGCTATCCCCTTTATCGTTGCCACAGCCATAAAACCATACAAAGCTATCTGCAGATACTTACTATAAAGTATATTTAAAACCTTATCCTTTTTGTGAAATAGTATGTATGCAGCGATACCACCAATAGCCATACAATCTACAGAGAAGTGCGTCCAAAACTGATAAAAGTTCTCCCATGCCAAGCTATTAGGTGCACTATGATAATGCATATATATAGCCAAAACCTTGAAAGAAAGATATATACCTATCACGCTTAATAGCATAGGTATCATCCTCTTAACTCTTATAACCATCACTACCAGTAGCGGCCATATCAAATAAAACTGCTCTTCTACCCCTACCGACCATGACTGCTCTGCAAAAGGCACATGTGTATATAGCGTATATGCCAGATTAGAGAAGAAAGTCATGAACATAATTGTTTTCGGCACTATATCATCCCCAACATATTCAGTATGTTCTGGTACGTGCAGAAAAGCAATATGTGGAAATACAAATAAACCGAGTAGCACTATCAAGTAGTACAATGGCCAAATTCGCAAGATTCTTCTTATATAGAAATTCTTTATAGATATTCTGTCCGTATTTCGAAACTCCTCAAGTAGTAAATAAGTGATCAGAAAGCCACTTAAAACGAAAAAAAGAATAATACCTAATCTGCCAAAAGCTCCGCCTACAAAAGATGTTGAATAGATATTTGGTTGACCAAACCAAGATTTGATCAACTCAAGATGGTGCACGATAACCAAAAGTGCTGCTATGAAGCGTACCGCATTCAGGTTTGGGAAATACACTCTATTCTTAGACATAGAACGCTATTAAAAAAAATATGATAGCGAACATATTAATACATCCTAGTTCTACCTAATATGAAGAGTACATTTACAAATCATTAACCACAGAGGAAAAGCTATAAAAACACTAGCTATTTAAGTTTTGGCTGTTATATTTGGCACTTGTTAGCATTTGATGGAGATAATAGATATTAAAACCGACGTTGTGATAATTGGTGCAGGTCCGGCAGGCGCAGGCACATCCATATATCTTACTCAAGCAGGTATACCTCATGTGATTCTTGATAAAGAAACATTCCCAAGAGATAAAGTATGTGGAGATGCATTGAGTGGAAAAACGGCTTATGTTATACGTAACGCCAATCCTGATTGGGCAGATGAAATATTTTCTCAACCAGACAATTATACTCCTACACATGGTATTGTTTTTGTTGCACCTAATGGCAAACCATTAGAGATACCATATAACCCCAACAGAAAGCCGGAAGATAGAGCGCCCGGAGTAACCTCAAAGAGAATGATATTTGACAACTTTCTATTTGAAAAGCTAGACTCTCCATATTGCTCTATCTATCAAAGTGCAAAGGTTAATGAGACTACAATAAAAGATAACAGCGTGACAGTTGAGTTTACGCAACACAATAAGCAATATAGAGTTACTGCTTCTATTATAGTAGGTGCTGATGGAGATAAGAGTATCGTACGGAAGAAATATTTACCTAACCACACTACCGAAAAGACATCTGCTATAGCCTTGCGCGCTTACTATGAAGGCGTGACGGGTATGCATGATCAAAATTTCATAGAGCTTCACTTCCTTCCTGAAATACTACCAGGGTATCTATGGATATTCCCATTGCCTAATGGCATGGCAAATGTGGGAGTTGGAATTTTATCAGAAAGTATAAGAAAGAAGAAGATCAACCTTCGCGAGAAGATGTTATATGCCATAAAGAATAACCCTGATATTAGTCCGCGCTTTAAAGATGCTAAGCTACATGGCAAAATATTAGGTTGGGGTCTACCTATGGGCACTGAACAGATACCTATATCAGGAGATAATTTTATATTAACAGGAGATGCAGCATGCTTGGTTGACCCTTTTAGTGGTGAAGGTATAGGGAACGCTTTGTACAGTGGCATGAAAGCTGCTGCTGCAATTGAAAAATGTAAAGAGCAAAATAGGTTTGACGCTGCATTCTTGAAAGAGGAGTATGATGATGTACTTTTTAAACGCATTGGTGATGAGCTAAGAATAGGTGCTACAATGCAAAGGCTATGCCGCTTCCCCTGGCTGTTCAACTTTGTTGTTAATAAAGCTCACAAAAGCCCATCACTTAGCAAAACGATCAGTTGCATGTTTACAGATATTGACCTAAGAGACCAATTAAGAAAGCCTTCTTTCTATCTTAATATCTTATTCAATAAATAGAATTAGCGGCGTGTATATACGACCTTACGTATATGCTGTTTCTCACCGATATAGATATTCATGAAATATACACCTGATGAGAATGCTGGAGTTTGGATACAGGTTTTATTGTATCCCTGTGTAGCATCATGATCAGAATGGTATACTATCTTGCCGGACACATCACTCATCATAACCCTCATTTTAGTTCCGGCATTAGCTCCCCATTCAATACATATATTACCATTAGTTGTGGGGTTAGGACTTAGTGTTAGGATCTCATTGTTTCCTTCAACTAGTCTTTCATTGTAGATGCGTATATCATCGACACCGATACCTTCTCTAGTACTACCAGGATCAGTTCTTAAAACATACCTAAGTTGTAGCTGTTCAATACTATCCGGGAGGAATATAGACGCTTGATGCCACGAAGTTTTGTCTTCTATATTCCATGCATAATAGTTGCTATCTGTGTACCAGTTAATACCGTCTTTATGTGTTCCCAGTATCTGCCAGTTCTCACCATCTATTGTGTACTCCATATTAGCTCCATCACAAAATATCTGTCCGCAATTTTCAATATCTAAAGCAAGATTAAAACTTAACTTAGGTTTATCTAATTGCGATATATCGAAACAAGGAGAATACAAGTATGATACTTCATTGTCGTTATAATTACCACTCAAGTTAGTTACCCAAGCATTTTTACCGCTTGCAGCTGCAGATATTTTACTAGCGACAGGTATACCAAACATCCACGAGTTGTTTATCCCGTCACTATACCAAAAGCCATTTCCTTGTTCAAAGTCTTCATTGTAGGGGTACTCAGTAATCAATGGTTGATTTCTAATAACATAATTGTTGATACTATCATTTTCCGGATATGTGTCACCATCAACAGACACCCATATGTCCAACACATGAGAGCCAAACTCAGATATATCCAGACTCTTGGTGAAAGTATATTGTAAATTCTCTTTACTATTAATTGAGCTCAGGCTTTCTGTAACGATGGTATTATTATCCAGTTTATAATTCAGTTGTATATTATTAAGGACCTTATTTACACCATTTTTTATTTCAATAGTTAGAGGCACGGGGCCAGTAATCCCACATCCAAAAAGCTCTGGTGAAACTACTTGAACTATCTGTATATCATTCTGCACACTATATAATCTAACATTGTCAATCGTCAAGCCATTACCAAAAACAGAGGACGCTATAACAGATGTATCACTTTGCTTAAACTTCACCTGAGTACTCGTTGAAAAGTTATCTCCTGTATTTAGCATAACGTCACTCAATGAAATACTTGCAGAGCTTTGAACCTCACCGATATTTTTCAATGTAGTGTTATAAGCATATGCTTTTTGAAATACTTTTGTATCATTCCCCCTGGCTACAACTTCATTATTAGATAGTGATCTAGGTATACCATGTACTTTATAGTCAAACTCTAAACGTATCTCATCATTATTTGCATCATAGTTAGAGAGATTGAACGTACTGGTAAACTCATTTATATTTCCAGAAGAGTTTTTATACATATCCATACTTACAGACCTGCTACCATCTATAGTGATGCTGTTCAACACATAGCTTCTCACTCTACCTGTGTCTGTAGCATTTGCATAGTCCCATCTCATTTGACTACCTAGACCTAAACTATCATACCTTATTTCATATGATGGCATAGTTTCAAAGTCATCTGTAAAATCTATAGTGACAGGATCATTAGGTAGCTGTCTTATGCCTTTAATTATCGTATTATTTTTAGTGATAGGGTCAACAGCTGCCAGGTTAATAACACTGGCTTCAACTATATAGCTATCAACAGACGAAAAGTCATAGTTAGCTAAAGTTATTTGTTTAGCACCTTTTGCATCTATACCATCAGTAAATGTAACTTCTGATGGGGCACCATTATTAACAGTATATATAACTTTGTAGCTATCGCATACTTGATCATCTAAATTTCTTATTTGTACAACGATTGGTTCATTGTTAGATAAAGATGAACTTGTAAGTACCCTTCCGGACTGAGGGGCTACTACAGTTTCTATCATCAGATCGTTATCTGAAATACTACCATTACAGTCACCATCACTAGGCAACCTCTTAATAGCTATGCTTCTGTAGCCTCTTGTTCCATCTATGATCGGTCTGATGGTTGCATAACAGTAGTCATTATGATGAAGCCCTGAAATTGTATAATTAGTATTACTAATTGTATCTATGATTTTAAAATCTGCACCATCCTTCTTTAGCACTTCATATGCTGTGGCATTGGGCACGGCTGTCCAGTCTATTTGCATATAGCCAGGACATTGATTAGCATTTAATAGTATTATTGATTGTTCATTGATGGTAAACCTACCTGAAGTACTTTCTTCAAGGCTATTATTTCTGGATATCTTCACTCTACACCTTCCGGAATTAATACTATCAGGCACTATGAACTTATAATGTCTCGCATTTCCTGGTAGATTATCGACTAATGTAGACCAAGAGCTACCGTTATCGGTAGTAAGTTCAATTTTAAATGTGTTATTATTATTAAGACTTTCCCAGTATATATATGTCGAGTCTTTTGCTTTGACAGTGCTACCTTCCAATGGATACTTGATATAAATACCTTCAGGTATGAAGTCATATGTAACTACATAATCCTGACTATTATTTACGTTGAAGCCATTAACGGTGATTGTATATTGGCCTTGTACAGGATTATTAATTACTACCTGTTCACAATTATTTAGCCTATCTACTTTTTCAACAGCATCATTATTAATATTACTTGGAGTAGCGTCTAATACTAGAGGGTTATGTACTGTGTTGTTAGGTTCTGTTACTATGATATCCAAGTCGTTGATCAACTGCTTAGCAGATAGCGGGCTTGCTGCTATATCATGCCAGTATAGCATTACTTTAAGCCTACCTGTGCCACCAGGTACATCTATTGTAATATCTTTCTTAACACCACTTGTAATATTATCCTGAACAAAACGGTTGCTATCAAGCATAATTAGTGAACGTCTCATATTCAGAAAACCAAAACCATATCTAAAATCTGGTCCTATATTACCAATATCAGTACTACCGTTTATCAGCAAAGTCTTGATGAGATTGGATGGAGGGTTAGTACCATTATTAATCTGCATATACCGTTGATTAAGTAATCCTGCGGCTGCAGCCACCTGTGGGCATGCCATACTTGTACCACTAGCTACAAGATATTCTTCATTTTTAGTAGTTGAATTCACATCTACACCTACAGCAGACACCTCTGGTTTAAGTCTTCCATCACGAATGGGGCCACGTGAGGCATTAAAAGCGTTTTGATATTCCTTGTCTGTACTGGTTACAATTAGTGCATTCTTAGCTGTTTGATAGCCTCCTGCTATAGTAGCAAAACCAGTAGGATAAGGAGGGCAATCAAATAATCCATCGTTTGCGGCAGCAAAAACTTGTAGTACTTCAGGAAAAGCTAGGCTAAGGTCGTCAAGCCCTTTTGATAATTCATCATATGTACCTGCATATTCACAACTACCTCTTGTAGCTGAATATGAATTGTTTGTAACAGTTACGTTATGCTTCTCATAAATATCAGGTGTAGCTACCAAAACATCACTAAAGTAATGATCACTAAGTATAGCTTTTGTAGCCATACCCTCACCTTTAGGGTCTATAAATCCTGCACCACCTACTATGCCATTAATATGTACACCGTGATTGGTATATCCGGCAGGAGTATAATTGATAACTCTATCTAAAAGATCAACATGAAAAATACCTGATGTATTATCTCCTACACCTATTGTTATACCTTCACCATTAAGTCCATAACCACCATCTGCAACTGATGTGTTGGCTAATGCTATCTCATTCAGGCTCTTTGAGATCAAATTCAGAGGAACATCCTCCTTTGCGTAACTGATGTACGATACCTTATGCCAGCTAGCAAGCAGGAGTATATTCCTTGCAGGAACTTGTATTGTATAGTAACCCAATGTAGCACGCCTGTTTTGCTTTACGGCACCACCAAATTGAGATAGTTTGAGTTCTATTTGATCAGGTGCGGCAGACTTGGCTACTGCTATATTAAGAACTACTAAATCATCACTTTGTGAGTTACTATTTAAAACATCTTCATGTATTTTCCAGTTACTTTCTACATTAGTAACAAAATATATTCCAGCGTCTTTCAGTTTATCTAAAGAACTTTTGTTCTTGAGTATTACACTATAAGTATTATCAGGTAAATAACTGACGAGCTCTACATTATCATCAAAATCTATTGGCGAAGTTCCTTTAACTAAAACCTGAATAGGAAGCTTAATGCTATTACTTTTCAGAAACGTCTTCCATTCGTCAATATTATTATTTGCATTAATAGTTTGGTTCTTAAGTTCAATTTTTTGATTGACATAACCCTGCCCATATGCGTGACTATATAGCATGAACAGAACTAATACTGCAATAATATTATGCGCTAAACTCCTCATGGAAACTAAAATAACTCCGTAATATTCAATACAATAGTCAATTTACCAATAATAAATTATATATCGTTTCACTCATGAGACTAAAATGCAACAGTTCTGTCATATAAGACTGTGTTACATCTTTTTTTCAGTATTTTTACTAGAATGAACTAATTATAAATTCACAAATAAATATTATGAATATTAGAAAGTTACTCTTATTTACTCTAACTCTACTTACATGTCATTTTTCGAGCATGGCACAACCTACCAAAGTTCAATTTATTAATAATTGTCCGGACGTTAATATGACTGGTGTCGATGTATATATTGACAATGCTCTACTAGTACCGTCTTTAACATTCAGAAGCGCTACAGCATTTCTAGATGTTCAATCTACTACTCCTATTACAATAGGTATAGCACCAGAAAATAGTGCTTCAGTGGCTGATACTTTTTATAGTATGCGGATCACTCTATCAGTGGCTAACTTCTATGCAATAGTTGCTAATGGTGTTGAGAGTACTAGCGGTTATAACCCATTAATACCATTCAGGCTAGATGTTACTAATATTGCCAGAGATATTGCGTCAGGTCCTAATAATACAGACCTGTTATTTGTGAATGGTAGCACTGATCTTCAGGATATTGATTTTCGTACAGGTATAACTACCCTATCCGATAACTTGGCTTTGGGTGATTTTGATACAGACTATCATACGTTTATGGCTTCTAACCAATACAATATCAGACTTACTAATACGACTGGAAGTAGAACTCTGTACAATTTCGATATGGATATACCCTCTATAGGCCTACAAAACACTATTGGAGTAGCGGTATTATCAGGATTTACCGATCCTTCAAATAATAGTAATGGAGACACTATAGGTCTTTGGGTAGCTACTTCAAGTGGTGGTGGTATGATACCAATACCTTTTGCAACAGAAAGAGAAAAACTGGCAAGAGTACAGTTTATACATAATACAGCTGATACTTCAATTGGAAAGGTGGATATATATATGGGAGGATCTAAAGTTGTCGATTCCATCGATTTTAGAGAAGCCTCTACTTATTTAGATGCCTATGCAGGAGTTCCATTAAACATAAACGTTGTAAAACAAGGCCAACCTCTAATAACATCAATGTATGATACATCTGTTATTTTAGATTCAGGTAGTGTGTATTCATCTGTTTTTCATGGTATTATTAGCAGTGCTAACTATACACCACGCCCACCTCTGAAACTAAACTTTAGTGCAGCAGCTAAAGAGGACGCGACTAATCCTGCTACTACAGATGTTCTGTTTATGCATGGAGCAACTGATTTCCCATTCTCAGATGTAGATGCAGGCACAAGTGTGATCATTAATAATATTGGTTATGATTTATTTCAAACTGCTAGTATGCCTCTTACCCCTACCAATCAGGTATTATTAGTAGATACAAATAACCAACCATATTTAAACTATCAAGCTAACTTACAAACATGGAACACACAAGGCTTAGGTATTACTATCCTTTATTCTGGCTTTTTCTATCCTGATAGCAATAGCTCAGGCCCTATGTTTGGCTTATGGGCAGCTTTACCAGCAGGTGACTCATTAATACAGCTTCCTATTATCGCTGTCAACGTGAACAATATAGCTAACAATACTCAACACGTAAATATCTACCCTAACCCATCTAATGAGTATATATTTATTGAAGCTAAAGAGAAGGTATTTAATATTGAGATCAGTAATTTAGCGGGTCAAGTAGTTCTAAAGCAAAGTGATCTTTCTACTGGTAGCAAAGTAAATATAAAGCCCCTTGTGAATGGGATATACACTATTAAAGTAAGTAATGGTGATAAAGCATATTACAAAAAGCTAATTAAACACTAATTAGTTTTAGAAGTTATACAAAATAAAAAGTCCCGCATTTAGCGGGACTTTTTAATATCTAGAAAAGAAACTAATTAAGCATCTTTCTCTTTGTCATCACCTTCAGCCTTCTTCATTTTTTCCTTGATTTCAGCTAGAGCTCCAAGATCACCAAGAGTAGCTTTCTCTACTTTACCTTGTACATTCTTCACAGCTTTCTTAGTTTTCTCTTTATCAGCAGCCATTGCTTTTCTTTCAGCATCACGCTCATCAGCTTTAGCTTGTTCCCATATTCTTGTATGAGATACCATGATACGCTTGTCATTCCTATCAAACTCAATGATAATGAATGGAAGTGTTTCATCTACCTCTACATTACCACCATCTTCTTTACGTAAATGACGTGCAGGAGCAAAAGCTTCTAAACCATACTGAAGTTGAACGATAGCACCTTTATCATCACGCTTAGTAACGATACCTTCATGCTCGCTTCCTATTGGGAATACAGTTTCAAAAGTATTCCAAGGATCTTCTTCAAGTTGTTTATGACCTAAAGCAAGTTTGCGGTTCTCTTTGTCTATGCTAAGTATTACAACATCTATCTCTTCGCCTACTTTAGTAAACTCATTTGGATGGTTGTAACGCTTGATCCAGCTAAGATCACTGATGTGGATCATACCACCGATACCTGTCTCTAGCTCAACAAATACACCATAAGGAGTGATATTCTTAACCACGCCTTTATGCTTGCTATCCATAGGGAATTTATTCTCAATAGTTTCCCATGGATCTTCAGTTAGTTGCTTGATAGAAAGACTCATCTTACGCTCGTCTTTATCTATTGTAACAACTACAGCCTCATACTCATCGTTCATGTTAAAGAACTCTTTTGCATTGATAGGCTGAGAAGACCAAGTTATTTCAGAAACGTGTACAAGACCTTCAACACCAGGTAGGATCTCAAGGAATGCACCGTAATCTTCTATGTTTACAACTTTACCTTTTACTTTGCTACCTTCTTGTACATCTTCAGAAAGATTTTCCCAAGGGTGAGCAGTAAGTTGTTTCAAGCCAAGGCTGATACGTTTTTTCTCGTCATCAAAGTCAAGAACCACAACGTTCAGAGATTGACCGTTTTCTAACACCTCACTTGGGTGACTGATACGTCCCCAGCTAATGTCAGTGATATATAATAGACCATCAACACCACCAAGATCAATAAACGCACCGAAGTCAGTTACATTCTTAACTGTACCTTCAAGTACCTGACCTTTTTCAAGCTTACCGATTATCTCACTACGTTGTTGCTCAATATCACTTTCTATAAGTGCTTTGTGAGATACAACAGCGTTACGGATAGCTTCGTTGATCTTAACTACTTTAAAGTCCATAGTCTTACCTACGTACTGATCATAATCAGTTACAGGTTTCACATCTATTTGTGAACCCGGTAAGAATGTTTCAAGACCATATACATCTACAATGAGACCACCTTTAGTTTTACTAGTAATAGTACCAGTAACAACTTCGCCGGTTTTGTAGTAATCTACAATCTTCAACCATGCGCGACTCTGACGAGCTTGTCTGCGACTAAGGTGTAAGTGTCCGTTGCGATCTTCTTTTTCCACAACCATTACTTCAACCTCATCACCTACTTTTACTTCGTCTAGATCACGAAATTCGTTTAGTGATACAAGACCATCAGATTTGAATCCGATGTTGATGATCACATCAGTCTTAGTTTTACCAACGATAGTACCTGTTAGTAACTCAGACTCTGTAATGTCTTTAAATGTACCATCGTACATTTCAGCCATTTTGTCCTGCTCCTCTTGTGAGTAAGCAGAAACGTTTCTTTTGTCCACGCTCCAATCGAAATCATCGTGGGCGCCGGCTTGTTGTTCTGTCAAGCCCTCAGTTTGGTTAACAATTTGATTTTCTTCCAAGTTAATGTTCCTCCTTTTAAAGTTATTTTTTGGGACGGCAAAGGTATTTAAATATATTAATACTAAAAAGTTTATGAGCTACAAATATTACAATATTTGCTTATTATATGACACATACTAGATCTTATGTATCGGTCTAAAATACTGGATTGATTCGACTATCCTTTATATGCAAATATTGTATTCCAGCTATGCTATCCTTGTACTTGTCATAGCACTCCGGACATGCCTCCTTAATTATTCTTGCTTTTCTCTCCAATAATATATTTGAATAGCGCTGCTCCTCTACTGAGTATATTGGATATTTTGAAAAAATGGTATTTTCTAATTTATAGTTAGCCAATTCATAATCTCTTACTAGCGAAGCTATTATAACGTTCATACCTGTTTTGGCTAAACTGTCAAGTGTCATAATATCAGAAGAGGTATGACTACACGTAGCAATCCAAAAATATATGTAGTATTCATCTCCTTTGTTTGCTAACATGATCAAATCTTCTCCGTCTAGCGTTTCTACTAACCTTTTCTTGTTTATAGTACTTATTTGTTGTGTATAGTTAGAATAGTTGAAGTTTTGTCTGTAGTAGCTAACTGTATCAATGTAATCACTCTTTATTCTATCTTTTGCTGGCATGAATTGTCGTACTTTTTTTCCATTAGGGAAATAATAGGTATGACAGCTAGAATTAAGAAGCATCACTAATGGAATAAGTAAGCAATAAGAATAGGTATGCATAGGTTAGGTATTATAGTAGAAGCTAATATAGCACGTTTCTATGCTACAGATAGCTGTCTTTTTGTTAAAAATGCATTTGTGCAAACCTATCTAAATGCAAAAAGACCCCAACAGTAAACTGTTGAGGTCTTTT
>CAZHDM010000005.1:0-266144 GCA_964531655.1 uncultured Flavipsychrobacter sp. | reverse complement strand
TTAAAATATTATAAAATAAATAAGCCCCGATATCGGGGCTTATTTATTTATGTTTTATGACGTTTGTAATTAACCTGCAAACTCTGCACGGATAACGTTAAGTGCACCACCTTTCTTGAACCACTCTATTTGCTGCTCATTATAAGTATGATTCACTTTTACCTCGTCTTTGCTACCATCGTTATGGTTAAGTACTACTGTTAGCTGCTTACCTGGAGCAAAATCAGCAAGACCAACGATATCTATAACATCATCTTCCTGCACTTTATCGTAGTCTGCTTTATCATCGAATGTAAGTGCTAACATACCTTGTTTCTTAAGGTTTGTCTCATGGATACGAGCAAAGCTCTTCACCAATATAGCTCTTACACCTAAGTGACGTGGCTCCATCGCTGCGTGCTCACGAGAGCTACCTTCACCGTAGTTCTCATCACCAACTACTACACTACCTACGCCATGTGCTTTGTAGTGACGTTGCACTGCAGGTACTTCACCGTATTCACCAGTAAGTTGGTTTTTCACCTTATTACTCTCTTTATTGTATGCATTGATAGCACCAATAAGCATGTTGTTAGAGATATTATCTAAGTGACCACGGAACTTCAACCAAGGACCGGCCATAGAGATATGGTCAGTAGTACACTTACCGAATGCTTTTATTAGCAATCTCATTCCCATAAGGTCAGAGCCTTCCCACGGAGCAAACGGAGTAAGAAGTTGCAGACGATTACTATCTGGATTTACATCTACTTTAATATCGCTACCATCTTCAGCAGGAGCTTGATAACCCGCATCTTCTACTGCAAAACCTTTAGTAGGTAATTCAAGTCCTTTAGGCTCTTCCAGCATTACTTCTTCACCATTCTCGTTCTTAAGCTTATCTGTCAGTGGATTAAATCCTAATTTACCTGATAATGCAAAAGCAGTAACGATCTCAGGAGAAGCTACGAAAGCGTGAGTAGATGAGTTACCATCATTACGCTTAGCAAAGTTTCTGTTGAATGATGTTACAATTGTATTCTTACGGCTAGGGTCATCCATATGACGAGCCCACTGACCGATACAAGGACCACAAGCATTAGCAAGTACTACCCCACCCATTTTATCAAATGTGTTCAGGAAACCATCACGCTCGATAGTGAAACGTACCATTTCAGAACCCGGAGTAATAGTAAACTCACTCTTCGCTTTTAAGCCTTTGCTCATAGCATCCTCTGCTATTGAAGCAGAACGTGAGATATCTTCGTAAGAAGAGTTAGTACAAGATCCGATAAGCGCTACCTCAACATCTTCAGGCCAGCCATTTTTCTCAAGCTCTTCCTGCATTTTACTGATCGGTGTAGCAAGATCCGGAGTGAAAGGACCATTCACATGTGGCTCTAACTCACTAAGATTGATCTCGATTACCTGATCGTAATATTTTTCAGGGTTTTCATAAACCTCGTTATCACTACGCAGGTGTTGCTGTACGCCATCAGCCAAGTCAGCTATATCAGGACGGTCAGTACCACGTAGGTAATCACTCATTTTCTTATCGTAAGCGAATAGTGAGCATGTAGCACCTATTTCAGCACCCATGTTACAGATAGTACCTTTACCTGTAGCACTTAAGCTTTCTGCACCTTCACCAAAATATTCAACTATAGCACCTGTACCACCTTTAACTGTTAGGATACCCGCTACTTTCAATATAACGTCTTTAGCTGATGTCCAGCCATTCATCCGACCTGTTAGCTTCACACCTATCAACTTCGGCATTTTAAGCTCCCATGGTAAACCGGCCATCACATCAACCGCATCAGCACCACCAACACCAATAGCTATCATACCCAAACCACCTGCATTAGGAGTGTGGCTATCAGTACCTATCATCATACCACCTGGGAACGCATAGTTCTCAAGAACAACCTGGTGAATGATACCTGCACCAGGCTTCCAGAAACCGATACCATACCTGTTAGATACAGAAGATAAGAAGTCATACACTTCTTTGTTCACATCATTTGCAGTTGCAAGATCCTCTTTCGCACCTACTTCAGCTTGTATCAGGTGATCACAGTGTACAGAACTTGGCACTGCAACATTATCACGACCACAAGTCATGAACTGTAACAAAGCCATCTGCGCAGTAGCATCCTGCATGGCAACGCGATCCGGAGCAAAGTTTACATAGTCCTTTCCTCTTTCATAAGCAGCGCTAGCCGGCTCATAAACGTGAGCATATAATATTTTCTCAGAGAAGGTAAGCGGGCGACCAAGTAGTTGGCGTGCTTCATTCACTTTTCCTTCATATTCACTGTAAACTTTCTTTATCAGATCGATGTCAAATGCCATAAAAGCTAAAATTATTTGGTGGTTAAACTATTGTATTTGAGGCTGCAAAATTATTGAAAAACAATGATTTTATAAAGTGATACACAATAATATAATCACATAGTGGTATTTGTAATAGTTACAATATGTCATCTAAAGCGAAAAGCCCCTTTGAAAAGGAGCTTTTCTTATCCTACCTAAAAACCATTTAATATTTGCACAGCCCGTCAGACTGTAACAAAATCAATGTCTCTAAATATATAGCAATATCCCTACTGAAGGGCTCTCATTCAACCAATGTACGGTCTCATTCTACGAGTGGTTAGTTTCATTCCACGAATGAACTAGCGAATAGTTCTTTACTTTTGCATGCTTTATGTTATCTATTAATCTGCAAGGCGAAGAAATATTGTTACTTCCTGAGAGAGCCATGTACTGGCCTAAGAAAAACATCATGATAGTTGCAGACCTACATTGGGGTAAAACAGGTCATTTTAGAAAAAATGGTATAGCTATACCTGTAAACACACAACACAATGATGAAATAAGGTTATCAGCACTCATCAAAAAACACAATGTTGATAGACTCATCGTTGCAGGTGACTTCTTTCATAGCAAACAGAATAAAGAAACTGAGAGCTTTAAGCATTGGCGAGATAACCACAGAGAGTTACAAATAGAGCTAGTGGCTGGCAATCATGACATACTACCTGCTGAACAATATGCCATCAACAACATAATAGTACACGATAACACTTTAACTCTTGATCCATTTATCATTAGCCACGACTATCTAAAATCAGAAAAGCTTTGCATACATGGACACGTTCACCCATCATTCTCCATTAGGCAAAACGGTCAAAGAAGTATCACATTGAGTTGCTTTTGTGAGAAAGAGAATAGCTTCATCCTTCCCGCTTTTGGAAGCTTTACAGGTACTCACAAGATAAATAACCAGCAGAATAAAAACATATACATCATTGCAGATGAATTAGTTACAGAATGGATATAAAGCATTAGATCAACCCTTGCTTGCCTTTTATTATATATCTGTAAGCAATACGACTTTCATAGTAAAAAACTGAACTGAAATACTTACTTTTGCACCCTAATTTTTACATAATATGCAATCCGTTTTCCAACATATGCAAGAGCTCGAGCACGAGCAAGTTGTTTTCTGCCACGACCCAAAAACAGGTTTAAATGCAATTATAGCAATACATGATACTACATTAGGCCCTGCCCTTGGTGGTACTCGTTTGTGGAACTACAATAGCCACGAAGATGCTGTAATAGATGCATTACGCCTTAGCCGCGGTATGACATACAAAGCTGCTATCAGCGGTCTTAACCTTGGTGGTGGTAAAGCTGTAATAGTTGGAGATGCTTCTAAAATAAAATCAGAAGGTCTGTGGAGACGTTACGGTAAGTTTGTCAACAGCCTTAATGGTAAATACATTACTGCTGAAGATGTGAACACTTCAGCTCGTGATATGGAATATATCGCAATGGAGACCAAGCATGTGACAGGCGTTCCTGAGTTCATGGGCGGTAGCGGAGACCCTTCTCCGTTCACAGCTTATGGTGTATTCGTAGGCATGAAAGCAGCTGCGAAGAAAGCTTGGGGTAGCGACAGTCTTGAGGGTAGAAAAGTTGTAGTTCAAGGCGTTGGTCATGTAGGGCAATATCTTGTAGGGCATCTTGTAGAAGCTGGTGCTATGGTTTCTATAGCAGATATCAGCGATGCTAAGATCAAAGAAACCAAAGAGAAGTACAGCAATGTAACGATAGTGAACAATGAGGACATCTTCGATATGGAGATGGATATATACGCTCCTTGTGCACTTGGGGCAACTGTAAATGACGATAGCATTGGTAGAATGAAGTGTGCTATCATTGCAGGTGCTGCAAACAACCAGTTAGCGGTAGAAGAGAAGCACGGACCTATGCTTATAGAAAAAGGTATATTATATGCTCCTGACTTCCTCATCAATGCCGGTGGTCTTGTAAACGTTAGTGCTGAACTTGACGGTTACAACAGAGAGCGTGTAATGGGTCAGGTAGAGCAGATATACGATCGTACTTTAGAAATATTCCAGCTTGCTGATGATGAGAATATACACACTCAATCAGCAGCTATGCGTATAGCTAAGAACAGACTGGAAACTATAGCCGGTGTTAAAAGCAGACTATAATTCAAAATAACAATTCATGCTAAAGGCCTCGATATATCGAGGCCTTAATTTTTTGACAACAATCTACCTCTGCCTACCTCCAAGTCTCTCTGTCACCTCATTGTTACAATACATTATTTTCTTGCTACTTTTGTAAGCAGAAATCAATTCTAAATATCATTAAAGCACTATATGCTGCAACTCCCGAATCAAACAGATTTTTATAGAGGTAAAGTAAGAGACGTTTATACTATCAATGATAAATACCTGGCAATGGTAGTAAGCGATCGTATCTCTGCATTCGACGTAGTTCTACCACGCCCTATACCGTACAAAGGGCAAGTACTCAATACAATTGCAGCAAAATTTTTAGACGCTACAAATGATATAGTACCCAACTGGAAGATAAGCACTCCTCTACCAAATGTTACTATTGGTCACAAATGTGAACCATACAAAGTAGAAATGGTAATAAGGGGAAATCTTACAGGTCATGCATGGCGCACTTATAAGTCAGGCAAACGTGAGCTGTGCGGAGTGGAGCTTCCGGAGGGCATGAAAGAGAATGATTTTTTTGATGCACCTATTATAACACCTTCAACAAAAGCACATGAAGGGCATGATGAAGATATCTCTAGAGAAGAGATAATTAGCCGTGACATAGTTAGCGAAGCAGACTATATACAACTGGAACTTTATACAAGAGCACTTTTTGAGCGAGGCAGGCAAATGGCTAATGAACAAGGCCTGATCTTGGTAGACACTAAATACGAGTTTGGTAAAATAGGTGATACTATTTATCTGATAGATGAGATACATACGCCGGACTCTTCACGCTACTTCTACAAAGAAGGTTATGAAGACCGACAAGCTGCAGGGCAGCCTCAAAAGCAGCTTTCTAAAGAGTTTGTAAGAGAATGGTTGATGGAAAACGGTTTTCAGGGTAAAGAAGGACAGACAGTACCTGAAATGACGGATGAAGTTGTCAGCAACATTAGTAATCGTTACATTGAGTTATACGAAAAAGTAACAGGCAACCCATTTGAAAAGATAGATGTACCTACACAAGAATGGCAACAAAAACTTGAAAATGCTGTTACTCAACTGTCATAAACAGGTTGAATAATGAGAAAGAGGTTTTATTATATTGGAATTCCTATAGTTTTAGTAACAGCTATTACTGCATATTTCTTCCCTTACCCTACCTCTTTATGGATACTGTTTTTCATAGTTACATTTTTCATACTTGGCATATACGACTCTTTTCAAAGTAAACATGCCATAAGAAGAAACTACCCACTGTTCGGGCGACTCAGATACATGTTTGAGTCCATATCTCCTGAGCTACAGCAATACTTTATAGAAAGAGATACAGATGGCAAGCCATTCCCCAGAACGGACAGGGCATTAGCTTATCAGCGTGCCAAGAACGTACAAGACACCAGAGCATTCGGTACGCAGTTTGACATCAACAACAGCGGTTACGAGGGAATAAAACATAGCATATACCCCACTGAGATAATGAAGGAGCCTCCGAGAGTAACTATTGGGGGAAAAGACTGCAAACAACCTTACAGTGCATCTATATTCAACATTAGCGCTATGAGCTTTGGTTCTCTAAGTGCCAATGCTATCAAGGCTTTGAATATCGGTGCTAAAAAAGGAGGCTTTTATCACAACACAGGTGAAGGAAGTATATCTGATTATCACCGCATGGGTGGCGACCTGGTTTGGCAAATAGGTACAGGCTATTTTGGCTGTAGAGATAATGACGGCAACTTTGACGAAGAGCGATTCAAAGAGCGAGCGCATGACGATGCAGTAAAGATGATAGAATTAAAATTATCTCAAGGAGCTAAACCCGGGCATGGTGGTGTGCTACCTGCTAAGAAAAACACAGAAGAGATAGCTCGTATCAGACTGATAGAACCTAATACAGTAGTATTATCACCTCCTGCACACAAAGCATTTTCTGATGCGGAAGGTCTATTACACTTTATAAAGAAACTGAGAGACCTAAGCGGAGGCAAACCTGTCGGCTTTAAATTGTGCATTGGTCAGACTAGTGAGTTTACCGACCTATGTGTAGCTATGAAGAAAACAGGAATTCTACCCGACTTCATAACCATAGATGGTGCAGAAGGTGGCACGGGGGCTGCCCCTAAAGAGTTTAGTGATGGTGTAGGTATGCCTATGCAACCTGCTCTGGTATTTGCACACCAAGCTCTTAAGCATCATGAACTTAGAGATGATATTAAAATTATTGCTTCAGGCAAGATTATATCTGGTTATGCCATACTAAAGACGATGGCTATGGGTGCCGACCTATGTAATAGTGCCAGAGGCTTTATGTTTGCAATAGGCTGCATACAGGCACTTCGTTGTAATACAAACGACTGCCCTACAGGTGTAGCTACACAAAATAAAATGCTATCAAAAGGATTAGTAGTTGGAGATAAAAGTGAACGTGTATATCACTTCCATGCAAATACTATTCATGCAGTGTTAGAACTACTGGCTGCTGCAGGCTATAAAGATATAAGTAACCTAAGCATAGACATGTTTATGAAGGGAGATGAATTTGAGCAATTGCTTAATAAATACTTCCCTGATATACTTACTGAACACCCTGCATACCATTAAGACGATACTTTCTATTAATTTTGCAGACTAGAAAAGATAATCAACAATGAGCGAAACAACACAAAGCAGAATAATCAAAGCACCAACAGGTACGGAGTTGAACTGTAAGAACTGGGTAAGTGAAGCGGCATACAGAATGATTCAAAACAACCTTGACCCTGAAGTGGCAGAGCGTCCTGAAGATCTTGTTGTGTATGGTGGTATTGGTAAAGCTGCGCGTAACTGGGAAAGCTTTGATAAGATATTAGAGTGTCTACGAAACCTTGAAGAGGATGAGACCTTGATGGTACAGTCAGGTAAGCCGGTGGGCATATTACGTTCTCATAAAAATGCACCAAGAGTACTAATTGCAAACTCTAACCTTGTAGGTCGCTGGGCCAACTGGGAGCACTTCCGCGAGTTAGAAGCCAAAGGGCTAATGATGTACGGGCAAATGACTGCGGGTAGCTGGATATATATTGGCTCTCAAGGTATTGTACAAGGCACTTATGAAACTTACTTATCTCTTGCAGACATCAACTTCAATGGCTCCCTTAAAGGCACATTGAATGTAACTGCAGGTCTTGGTGGTATGGGCGGAGCTCAACCGCTGGCTATAACAATGAACGAGGGCGTTTGTCTGGCAGCAGAAATGGAAGAGTGGCGCATTAAAAAGCGTATTGAGACCCGCTACCTAGACAAGTGGACACATAGCATAGATGAAGCTATAGACTGGGCTGTAAATGCTAACGAAAACAACCAGGCTGTATCTATTGGGGTATGTTGTAATGCAGTAGACTTATTACAGAGACTTATAGAACGTGATATTACTCCTGATACATTAACTGACCAGACATCTGCTCATGACGAGCTGATCGGTTACTTCCCTGAAGGGCTGTCTGTAGAAGAAGCGAATACATTAAGAGAAGCTAACCCTGACGAGTATTCTTCTCGTTCGCTAGATACGATGGCTAAGCATGTACAACAGATGTTGGAATTGCAAAATCGTGGGGCTATTACATTTGACTATGGTAATAACCTACGCGGCCAAGCAAAAGACAAGCGTGGTGTAGAGAATGCTTTTGACTTCCCGGGGTTTGTACCTGCATATATCCGTCCACTTTTCTGCGATGGTAAAGGACCTTTCCGCTGGGTAGCACTTAGTGGTGATCCTGAAGATATTTACACTACTGATCAGGCACTAAAAGAGTTGTTCCCTGAAAATACAGGATTAATACGTTGGCTGGATATGGCAAAAGAGCGTATAGCATTTCAGGGGCTTCCAAGTAGAATATGCTGGTTAGGTATGGGTGAGCGTGAAAAGGCAGCTCAATTATTTAACGATCTGGTACGTGATGGTAAAGTAAAAGCACCTATCGTTATCGGTCGTGATCATTTGGATTGTGGTTCTGTTGCCTCACCAAACAGGGAAACAGAAGCTATGAAAGATGGCAGTGATGCAGTAGCAGACTGGCCGATACTAAATGCACTTATCAATACGGCTGGCGGTGCCAGTTGGGTATCTTTCCACCATGGTGGTGGTGTCGGTATGGGCTACTCACTACACGCCGGTATGGTGATATTGGCAGACGGTACAGAAGATGCAGCTGAACGTATTAAACGCGTACTGCACAACGACCCAGCCATGGGTGTGCTTCGCCATCATGATGCGGGCTATGAGCAAGCTACAGACAATGCTAACAAGTTTGGTCTTAATATTTGGTAAGACTAACACTGTCATGCTGAACTTGATTCAGCATCTCGCAACAACACTTAGTTTCTACAGACATTGAACCAAGTTCAGGGTGACAAATATAATAACAGATAGAGCTGCTACAGTGATGTAGTAGCTCTTTTTCTTATGTACATATACTCAGCTGTAGCTATGGCAAATACAATAGCAGCATCCCCTATCATATATAGTTTGCCTAATGGAGCAAGAGTATTAAACTCGTGGTAAAATAATACTAGTATAAGCACAGAATACAAACCATTCAATAGGGCTATCATCTTGAGATAACGAAATGGCTTTTTATACAAGAACAAATAGCTGTAGAGAGAAAAGAAGAAGTAGTTGCATGCTATTATGGCTAATGAGAAAATAGTATCGTAAGAGATACCAAATGAAGGTTGGACCCTACCTACTACAAGAAATAATAATAACGCTGATACCAATGCTCCAATCGCATCGATAAGGAAAATTTTCCTAGGATTAAGTTGATACCACCATTTCATTGCATGAATATTAATTTACAACATACCTGACTCAAAGCTATTTAAAAGTGGTCACTAATTTTCTGTAAATTAGAAATATGAAATGCATCCTCACCACCCTATTATCATTACTGTTGTTAAGTAACACATCAGCACAAATAGATAAACTATTCAGCTCTACTGGTGGATTTACAAATGAATTCATACAACTTAGGCCTGATGGAACTTACTTATACCGACTATCAACCTGTACACATATTGAGCAATACTCGGGATTGTATAAAGTCTCAAACGATACAGTAAAAATATTATCTGATGACGACTTCACACTACCCTACTTCTATAAGCGTACTTATAAAACAACTAAACAGTCTGGTTTAAAGCTAGACCTAGAAAACACAAGTCCAGACAGCAGGCTGAAGATATACCTCAATGATACTATACAAATATTTGAAGGAATGTCTGTACCGTATCAATTAGGATACCTAAGCACTTCATTTATTACTATGACTAATGAAATTAAAACAGTTAAGCTATTATACAGTATTGAGAAAGACAATGAATTTACTGCTTATACAATATCTGTGGATTCAGTTAGACATTTAAAACTATTCTGCTATGATGATAGTAGCCAGCTGCAATTAAAGTCAGACTTTAAAAGTAATATATGGTTGTTAAAGGGAGATTCAATTGTAGACATTAAGAATGACCAAACATTATACGCACACCCTAATGACATCAAGCTTTCAAAAAAATATAGGTCAAACTAAACAATCATGTAAGCGGTACTTGTTATTTCTTTACATAAGATTTTCACATAAGAATATTTAACTTTACGTCGTGTTCAACTGGTATCAGCTATTCGTATCGTTACTGATATCCATCTTATTATCATTTAGTACGGATGGAGCTACCACTATCAATAACAATGATAGTGGTACATCACGTGTCCATAATAAAACTTTATATAAATCTGTTTCTAAGAAAGACAGAACGTCTGCTTTACTCAAAGCATTATTAGATCACAGGCTTGAGCTACTTATACCTTCAATTACTAGCCCTACAATATTTGCCAGAAATTCAGCTCATAGCTTTTATACATATCTATACAGTACGCTATATAAAAGCTGCTATCATAAAGCTCAGCCTTACATATCTAATCACAACTCTGGCAATCTTATAAAAAATTTAAAGATCGCTTACACTATATTTCCCTTCCACACTTTCTTATAACTGCATTCCGCTTAATTATGTTTAATATACCATTACTCATCAAGGTAATGGCTATCATTTATTTATATAAAAAGTCTTAATGGATGCAACTATTATTATAGCAACCGTCATAGTGTTGCTTATTGTCATATTCATAACTTCTATGAAGTATTTGATGACAATATCAAACAAAAAAGAACTTCAGTCTATAACAAGCAAACTAGAAGAATACGAGCAAGATACTCAAATTTCAATTTTTGAAAAGAACATTATAGCTAAATCTGCAATTGCGCTAGATAGTCAAAACAAAAAAATACTTTACGTAACTAACGATTATGATGGTGAATATGTAACACACGTTATTTCAATACAAAATATTGAAAAAGTTACGCTGTGGTATGAGTCTTTGACAAAAGGTTATGTTAAGCAGGAAGTAAAGAATTGGGATTTACAGCAAATAAGCCTACGTATAAAAACAGTGCACGGGAAAATATACAGTATTGTTTTCTACGATGGTATCAGAGATGGGCCCGACAGAAAAACAGCGTATAATGAATTAGCCAAGAACTGGACGCATAAGATTCAGAGCTACATGAGCGTAAGCTATACACACTAAAGAATAAAAAGGCTACCACTATATGGTAGCCTTTTACATTTCATACTATCTTATAAAAGTTAAGAAGGCAGCTTACCTACCATATCCTCAGGTTTCACCCACTCGTCAAACTCTTCAGCAGTCAGGTAGCCTAACTCTACTGCAGTTTCTTTAAGTGTTTTACCTTGCTTGTGTGCTGTC
This sequence comes from uncultured Flavipsychrobacter sp., assembly GCA_964531655.1. Classification (GTDB taxonomy): domain Bacteria; phylum Bacteroidota; class Bacteroidia; order Chitinophagales; family Chitinophagaceae; genus UBA5543. The sequence continues at coordinate 254,813 of CAZHDM010000005.1, read as the reverse complement.
TGTGCTATCTCTGCAGCTTTGTAGTAGCCTATCTTAGTATTAAGAGAGGTTACCAGCATTAAAGAATTATGCAAGTGTGCATCTATATTCTTTTGTATTGGCTCAATACCTACCGCACACTTATCATTAAAAGAAACGCAACCATCACCTATCAGCTTTGCACTGTTCAGGAAGTTGTGTATCATCATTGGCTTGAATACGTTAAGCTCAAAATGTCCGTTAGCACCACCTACGTTTATAGCTACATCATTACCTAATATCTGTGCAGCTACCATAGTCAATGCCTCACACTGTGTAGGATTTACCTTACCCGGCATGATAGAAGAACCAGGCTCATTATCAGGAATAGATATCTCACCTATTCCACAACGAGGACCTGAACTTAGCATACGTACATCGTTGGCTATCTTCATCAGGCTAACAGCTACAGTCTTCAGTGCACCATGAGCTTCTACGATCGCGTCGTGTGCTGCAAGACTTTCAAATTTGTTTTCAGCTGTTACAAAAGGAAGCCCTGTAAGTTCTGCAATTTTAGCTGCTACCTTTTCAGAATACCCTTCAGGCGTGTTGATACCTGTACCTACTGCAGTACCACCAAGAGCAAGCTCTGAAAGGTGAGGTAATGTATTGTTAATTGCTTTTAGACCATGATCTAGCTGAGATACATAACCGCTTAGCTCCTGTCCAAGAGTTAAAGGAGTAGCATCCATAAAGTGTGTACGACCGATCTTCACCACGTTCATATACTCCTTAGACTTTGCAGCCAGAGTATCACGTAATTTTTTAATACCAGGTATCGTTACATCTATCAGCATTTTGTACGCTGCTATGTGCATGGCAGTTGGGAAGGTATCGTTAGACGACTGTGACTTGTTTACATCATCATTAGGATGTATAAACTTCTCTTTATCAGTAAGGCTACCACCATTCAACACATGAGCACGATATGCTATTACCTCATTACCATTCATGTTAGACTGTGTACCGGAACCTGTCTGCCATACTACTAACGGAAACTGATCATCAAGCTTACCCTCTAGTATCTCATCACACACTTTTGCTATCAACTCAGACTTTTCAGCAGGCAGCACACCGCAATCTGTATTAGTAAGTGCCGCTGCTTTTTTCAAATATGCAAAACCACGAACGATCTCAATCGGCATTCTGTTGGTGTCAACTGCTATTTTAAAATTTTCTATAGAGCGTTGTGTTTGTGCACCATAGTAAGCGTCTTTAGGCACTTGCACTTCACCCATTGTATCCTTTTCAATACGGAATTCCATATCAGGTATTTTTATGATTTAAGAAGATTATTAATACGGCGCAAAGGTAGTAAAGGAAGATTAAAATGATTATCGCTATTTCGGCATGATATCCAAAAAGTAAAAACCTGTATCCCAATTACCGTCTTCATTTTTATATTGCTTATGCACTACTTCGCCCTTCAATATATCTATAGGGGTACTAAAGAAAGGCGCATTGTAAACAAATGTGTGAAATTCACCATGCTCACCACAAGGATCTACATTAGCTGGCAGGTCATTCAGAAAGCTGGTATCTACTCTTCTACCTAAAAACTCTTTTCCCAATACTTTTTCATTCACACACACTACCATTGCTTCAATGGCAGCCTCTTCCAATAAGCCTATTAGTGCTCTGGTATCTTTTTTCCATAAAGGGAATACGCTATTAAAACCTGCTTTCTTAAGTTGCTCCTCTCTGTAAGCACGTAAATCTTCTAAGAATATATCTCCAAAGGCTGCTGTATGAATATTATGCTGAGTTAATTCATCCAATGCTTTTTGCATAGCATTATTGTACACATCATGTTTAGGAGACGGGTTGAGCTTAACCTTTTTCAATGTTACAGGCATTCTTCCAGCTTGTGCATCTAATAGCTCTTCTCTTACACCATGCATCACTACCCTATCTTGTTCATCATTCACAGTAGTCAGCAAATGAGTCACATTATAACGCTCGTCCTGACTCAAAAGATGGTATGCCAGTGACGCATCTTTTCCTGAACTCCAATTTAAAACTATATTAGTGGCATTATTGTTAGTAGGTAAACTCATTACTGCAAATAAATAATAATCTAATCACTTTATATACAGATCATGCCAACAGCTATAATTACAGGAGCTACACAGGGAATAGGACGAGCCATATCAGAAAAATTACTGTCTCAAGGGTTTGACATAGCCATATGCGCAAGAACTAAGCAAGACCTTGATAGTGTTAAGTTTGAATGGGAGGAAAAATACAATGGGTGTAAAGTATATATACAAACAGTTGACTTAGCAGAAAAACAACAAGTGCTTGACTTTGCACACAACTCATTAGTCCAACTTGGAAGTGTAGACCTATTGGTAAACAATGCCGGGCTATTCTACCCTGGCAAGCTAGTAGACGAAAAAGATGGACATTTGGAATGGCTCATGCAAGTGAATATGTTCAGCGCATATCACCTTACCAGAGCTATACTACCATCTATGAAGAAGGCACAGGCAGGACATATTTTCAATATTTGCTCGGTAGCCAGCCTAAAGGCTTACCCTAACGGTGGGTCTTACAGCATAACTAAGTTTGCACTTTTAGGCTTTTCTGAAAACTTAAGACTAGAGCTGATCGAGGACAATATAAAAGTAACTGCCTTGTGCCCTGGTGCCACATATAGCCGATCATGGGAAGGTGCAGACATAGACCCTGACAGGATCATGAAACCGGAAGATGTATCAGAAATGTTATGGGCAGGTTATACCTTATCTAAAAATGCCAATGTAGAAACTATAGTTATGCGCCCTGCAAAAGGGGATTTATGATTTTTTTAACACCCTTTAACCCGCCTGTAACATACGTTCATTAGTATCGTTTCTATTTTTGTATAGTGAAATATATGTTGCGTATAAACAATATGTCAAAGTATATTTTATTGTTATTGCCCCTCTTTAGCTTGGCGTGTGGTAATGCACTCGCACAGGACGTTGTATTCTCAGCTTCAGCTAGTGCTGCCAAAATTGGCATACAAGATCAGGTGCAAGTACAATACAGTATTAAGGACGTAGATAATCTGCAATCATTAGGCCCTGACGCTAGTATAAAGCAGGACTTTGATGTAGTGGGTGGTCCTTATTCCAGTCAAGGCTCTCAAGTTAGGATCATCAATGGTAAAATGACGCAATCAAAAAGCGTCACCATAACCTACATACTCCAACCTAAACATAAAGGGAAGCTCACAATCCCAGCAGCTAATGCACAAGATGCTAATGGCGAAGTATACACATCTAATAGTATTCCAATAGAAGTAGTAGAGGGAAGTCTTGCCCAGCAACAGCAGCAACGCAGAAGTAGAGATCCATTTGGCGATGACCCTTTTGATGCTATCATGAGGCAGCGTCAAAGACAGATGCAGGCGCTGAGACAAAGACAGCAGCAGCAAAGGCAACAACAGCAAACACAACCTACAGAAGACATAGACTTAGGTAAAGACTTGTTCATAAAAGTAGTCGTTGACAAGAGTAATGTTTATGTTGGTGAGCAGATCACAGCATCTTATAAACTGTATGCTCGTGTACCTATGAATGTAAATATTTCAAAGCTCCCATCACTAAACGGGTTCTGGACACAGGATTTTGAAATGCCTAATGGTAAGATCACCCCGCAAGAAGAGATAATTGACGGGCAGCGTTATCAGGTATTTACATTAAAGAAGTCTGCATTATTCCCACAGCAAACAGGCACATTAGAGCTTGACCCTGCAGAAGCGGATGGTATGGCTAGAATTGTTCAAAAATCTCAGGGAAGAGACCCATTCTTTGACGATCCTTTCTTCAACAGCTTTTTCATGGATGATCCTTTTGCTGATGAGTTCTTCGGTAGAATGTCTTACAAAGACGTAAAGGTGAACTTGAAGAGCAAACCAGTCAAAATAACTGTTAAGCCTTTACCCAAGGAAGGTCAACCATCAACTTATGGAGGTGCTGTAGGTAACTTTCAGGTAAGCTCTACAGTTGATAAAACCGAGATCACTACTGATGATGTAGTTAATGTAGTATTTACAATAGAAGGTAGTGGTAACATAAAACTTATAGAAGCGCCTACACTAGATTTACCCAATGGGCTTACGTCTTACGACCCGCAAATAGTAGATACCATTACAGGGCGTAGCACTACTATCAGAGGTAAAAAGATAATTACATATACTATAACACCACAAATACCTGGCGACTATACTATACCGCCTATACCTTTCTCTTACTTCAACACAAGTACGGGTACTTATGACTTTACTACTACTAAAGCCATAACGCTTAAAGTAAAACCTGGTCAAAACTACAGTGCTAAAAACACTGATGTAGTCAAGCTTACTGATATACATAACATTAACACTACACCACTTGATGATCTTATACTAGACAGCAAGCCTATGGTGCTTACAGTAGGCTATTGGTCTATGTATGCTTTGCCATTATTTGCTTTCATCGGCATAATAGCATGGAAGCGAAGAGAGCACGAGCTATCTAAAGACACAGTATTATTAAGAAATAAGCGTGCTAATAAAGTTGCTTTAAAAAGACTTACTACGGCTAAGAAGCTGTTAGAAGAAAAACAACAGACTCCATTCTATGAGGAGATATCTAAGGCAATATGGCTATATCTGAGCGATAAACTTAATATACCTTTATCTTCACTATCCAGAGAAAATGTGTGGGATGCGTTACAAGAGCACAACATCAGTAAAGAGAATCAAAAACTGGTAGAACGTGTAATGGATGAGTGTGAAACTGCACTCTACGCAGGCAAAGCAGGTGCGCAGCAAATGCAACAAACATATAATGATGCTGTGGATGCTATCAGCAAACTGGAGGAAACGTTCAAATAATGATTAACAAAGTATCATTCATATTCATACTTTTATTTGTTTCGATAGCTGCGGCTGCTCAAAACAACTATGGTGAGATCTGGAATAATGCGAACAATCATTACCAGCAAAAGAGCTATGATAGTGCAGCTATCCTTTACCAACAGTTAGCAAAATTAGAACCTCATAACACAGAGGTGTACTATAACTTAGGCAATACTCACTACAAACTAAACAACATTGGTGAAGCTGTTCTGAATTACGAACGTGCATTAAAGGTAGACCCAAACAATAAGCTGGCTTCCGATAACCTTTATCTTACCCAAAGTAGGATAAACAATAGAATACAACCTCTATCTCAGATATTCTTTGTTAAGTGGTGGCACAGCATAACTAAGAGTAGCATGACCAATGTGTATGCACTTATAGCTGCTATAATATTTCTGGTGACTATCATTTATATGATCTTATCCAGGCTAGAGAGAATCAGTATTGCTATACCAGTACAGGCCAGAGTTGGTGCATTAGCACTGTGTGCTATATTCCTCATTCTGAGTTTCATAGCTGCAAATAGACTAACATCAGATGCATTCGCTATCGTAATGACCAATGACTCTCAGCTGATGCAAGAACCAAAATACAGCAAAGCACTAAGCCTTATTCCTGAAGGCACTAAAGTGGAAGTACTATCTAACAAAGATGATTGGTATGAAATAAAACTACCTGATGGCAGAGCCGGCTGGATGCAGAAAGCCAGTATTACGAAAATCTAATTAGCTTTATACATAGCTTTTTTGTTGGTTTGCAACATGTTGTCGGGATACAGCGTTAAAACTCCGTGGTTATTAAGCAATGTGCTTTATAAAAAGCTCATTTGGAGTATGCCCACTACAAATGAGCCAACCGTTTATTTAACCTTTGACGACGGTCCTCACCCAAAAGCTACACCTTTTGTTTTAGATCAACTTAAGGCATTTAACGCAACAGGCGCATTCTTTTGTATTGGTAAAAATGTGACTGCACACCCTGATATATATGAAAGAATAATAGCTGAAGGGCACACTGTTGGTAATCATACCCACAATCATTTGAATGGGTGGAAAACAGACGATGCTGATTACATAGACAACATTCAAAAAGCATCTGAATATATAAACAGCACTTTATTTCGTCCACCGTATGGCAGAATAAAACAGTCGCAGATAAAAAGCCTTCAGGATAACACATCTCCTCCTTTTAGCATATACATGTGGAGTATATTAAGCGGAGATTTTGATATTAAAATAACACCTCAGCATTGTACTGACAATGTATTGAAGAACATACAGCCAGGGCATATTATCGTATTTCATGATAGTGAAAAGGCGTGGGATAGAATGAGCTACGCTTTACCAAAAGTATTAGAGTACTGCAGCTCAAAAAACTGGCTAATAAAATCATTACCAAAACAACAATGAACTATATAGATACACATACTCATCTCTACGATGAGCAGTTTGACGATGACAGAGCCGCTACTATTCAGAAAGCTATAGATAATGGAGTGAATAAGATGTATTTGCCCAACTGTGATAGCACAACTATCAATAGTATGATGCAACTGGCAAAAGACTACCCTACCAACTGTTTTCCTATGATGGGGTTACACCCCTGCTATGTCAAAGAGAACTATCAGGAAGAGTTGGCTATAGTTGCAGACTATTTATCTAAAGAAAAGTTCTACGCAGTTGGTGAAATAGGACTGGACTATTATTGGGACACAACATTTAAAGAACAACAAATAGAAGCATTTAGTCTGCAAATAGACTGGGCTTTAAAGTATGATCTACCAATTGTAATACACAGTAGAGAATCTCTTCAAGACTGTATTGATATTGTAAAGTCTAAACAAGACGGAAAGCTAAAAGGTATCTTTCATTGTTTTGGTGGCAGTAAATATGAAGCAGAACAGATCATTGATCTGGGCTTTCACCTGGGGATAGGAGGTGTTGTTACTTTTAAAAACAGTAAGTTACCTGAAGTACTTAAAAACGTAGATCTCAAACACCTAGTTCTAGAAACTGATGCCCCATACTTATCTCCTACCCCATACAGAGGGAAGAGAAATGAGAGTAGCTACATTCCACTTATTGCAGAGAAGCTGGCCGACATACATGAGACTGACATTTCCAATGTTGCTACTATAACTACGGAAAATGCTTTAGCTATTTTTCCATCATAAGCCTGTCATCGAACACTTTTATGTGTGGCTTGTTACAAACCAATACGTCTATATACTCGTATTTGAAGTACTGTATCTAAGTCATTATAAAACATAAAACGTATTACAATGGAAAAGTTAGCATTATTAGCCAGGCTGGAAGCTAAAGAGGGGAAAGAGCAAGAAGTAGCTGAGTTCTTAAAAAGTGCCTTACCTATGGCAAGAGGCGAGTCTGATACACTTAGTTGGTATGCACTTCAGATAGACAGTAGAACTTTTGGCATCTTCGATACATTTGAAGCTGAAGACGGAAGGAAAGCTCACCTTTCCGGTGAAATAGCTAAAGCACTTATGGAAAAAGCACCAGACTTATTTGCAACTGAGCCTGTAATAGAACAGGTTGATTTACTTGCAGTAAAATAATCAACTCCTTAACAACAAAGCACTTTCCATACAGAAAGTGCTTTGTCAATTACAATACGTTTTAGCTTATAGTGTACAACGACCGTTTGATTGGTCTTCACACATTTGTCTTGCAGATGCTTCATCAGTAGTGCTTACTTTAAGAGTAGTTCCTGCAGCACAATCACACTGATAGCTTTTTAAGCAAGAAGTAAATGACATAGTCGTAATTGCAAACAACGCAATAAGGATAGATTTTTTCATAAGTACAGATTTAAAAAATGATTGATTAATTATATGCTTATAAGATAATTGCTATTAGGGTTCGGTATTTATTGCGTCAATAATTCGTGCAATTTGTAAAAGTATTTGCCTAAATTTGCCACCCCTTAACGGAGAGGTGCTCGAGTGGTTGAAGAGGCACGCCTGGAAAGTGTGTATACGGGCAACCGTATCGAGGGTTCGAATCCCTCTCTCTCCGCATATTTTTATAAGTGTCCTGTATTTAAATTCGGATTAGCTCTTTCAGCTTCTTCTATCGGTCCAAAGTCAGACAAGTTTTCTCCTTTATCTACACCTACAGCAGTAGTATGCTCATAGTGAGCAGAGTTCTTCTTATCAGCAGTAACAATAGTCCAACCATCAGACTCAGTATACACTTTGTGTGTACCCAAATTAATCATAGGTTCAATTGCTAGCACCATACCTTCTTTCAGGCGCTTACCATCTCCTCTGCGGCCGTAATTAGGTACTTGTGGGTCTTCGTGTAAGTTCTTACCAACTCCGTGCCCTACAAGCTCTCTAACAACACCGTAACCATGCTTTTTAGATGTATGTTCTTCTACTGCATAAGAGATGTCGCCTACTCTATTGCCAACTTTAGCAGCAGCTACAGCTAGCATAAGAGACTCTTTAGTTACCTTCATCATCTTAAGAGTAGCTTCATCAACATCGCCGACAGCGAATGTATAAGCATGATCACCATGATAACCATCTCTGTAAAACCCACAGTCTACAGAAACAACGTCACCTTCTTTGATAACATAATCAGAAGGGAAGCCATGTACTACAACCTCATTTACAGAGATGCATAAAGATGCAGGGAAGGCATTGTTTCTTGGACCATATCCTTTAAAAGAAGGGATACCGTTATTGTCGCGGATAAAAGTCTCCGCCATTTGATCTATAGAAAGAGTAGTAATGCCTGGCTTTAAAAATTTTGCCACCTCGGTTAAGGTGGCAGTTACCATTAAGGCATTTTTTCTAATTATTTCAATTTCTTCTTTACTACGTATATGTATCATATTGTAGGTTATACTGATGCGCCTGCAGCCTGACGACCTGATAAACGACCAGTTTTCATTAAACCATCGTATCTACGCATTAATAAATGGCTTTCTATCTGCTGTAAAGTATCTAGTATAACACCAACACCAATTAGCATAGATGTACCACCATAAAATGAAGCGAAACCACTTGTTACTCCCAGTAGTGCTGCAACACCCGGTAAGATACCTGCAACAGCAAGGAATACTGCACCAGGAAGGGTAATACGATCCATGATAGTAGCTATATAATTAGCCGTAGGCTCACCTGGTTTAACACCAGGAATGAAGCTATTATTACGCTTCAAGTTGTCAGCCATTTCAGTAGGATTAAAAATCAATGCGGTATAGAAGTATGTAAATGCGATAACAAGTATAGCATATACTATATTATAAGGCAAAGATGTATAGTCAGACATAGCTCTTACAAAGCCTGCTGCTGTTTCATTCTCAGTAAAACCGGCAAGTGTTGCAGGGATGAACATGATCGCTTGAGCGAAGATGATAGGCATTACACCTGCAGAGTTAACTTTCAATGGAATAAAATCACGTGCACCACCAGCTATCTGACGAGCTGCTGCATTACCACTGCCTGCTACTCTACGAGCATAGTTTAACGGTATTTTACGGATACCTTGGGTAAGTAGTATCAAACCAACGATAACAGCGATAAATAGTGCCATCTCAATTAAGAAGATAAGCAGACCACCACCACCGCCAAGATTCTTAGCAGTAAACTCTTGTACTAAAGACTCTGGAAGACGCGCAAAAATACCCACCATGATCAATAGAGATACACCATTACCGATACCACGGTCTGTGATCTTCTCACCTAACCACATTACAAATAATGTACCTGCAGTAAGTACTACTACGGTAGATAACCAGAAGAAGAACGTACCGAACTCAGGAACTATAGCAGGACCGCTTTGATTGCGTAAGTAAGCAACATAAGCACTTGCCTGGAATGCTGTAACTATTACAGTAAGATATCTTGTATACTGGTTTACCTTTCTTCTACCACTCTCCTCTTTTTGCATTTTAGCTATCTGAGGTACAACAATACCAGCAAGCTGCATGAAGATGGAAGCGGAGATATAAGGCATTACCCCTAACGCAAAAATAGATGCACGGCTGAATGAACCGCCGGCAAACATATTGAACAAACCAAGAAGACCTTCTTGACTACCTTCTAAAACTAAGATATTGGGATTAATACCAGGTAGCGTTACATAACTACCTACACGGTATATAAGTATCAGAGATAGAGTATATAATATACGCTTACGAAGCTCATCTATGCTCCATATGTTCTTAAGCGTGTCAATTAATTTCTTCACAGAGACTATTATTAATCAAAAAAAATGAAATGCGAATAAACGATAAAAGACGCATTTTACCAAATGCGTCATCGTTATTCAAACCACCTATACAAGCTCGACAGTACTGCCTGCAGCTTCTATCGCTTGCTTGGCTTTCTCGCTCACAGCATTCACTTTAAAAGCGATTTTCGCTTTAAGCTCACCTTGACCCAGCACTTTCACAAAATCTGTACGATTAATTAAGCCATTTATATATAAATTCTCAAGAGAGAATTCTTTGATTTCATACTTTTCTACAAGCTCGTCAATTTGACCAAGGTTGAATACTTTGTACTCTACCCTGTTCATATTTTTGAACCCACGTTTAGGCATACGACGCTGAATAGGCATCTGTCCACCCTCGTGACCGATCTTTGATTTGTAACCAGCACGAGATTGTTGCCCTTTGTTACCTTTACCGGCTGTAACACCACTACCGCTACCTTCACCACGACCTACACGCTTCTTACTTCCTGTAGCGCCTTTGTTTGGTTTTAAATTGTGTAATTGCATCTTAAAATTTTTGAACTTGCGCGGAAATTGTAACCGCTCGCAATATTAGTTAATAATTATTTTACTTCTTCAACTTTTACAAGGTGGCTAACTTTAGTAACCATACCTTGAATCTGTGGAGTAGCTTCAACCTCTACAGTTGCATTTACTTTACGTAAACCTAGAGCTACAAGAGTACGCTTCTGACGTTCAGGACGGTCAATTGAGCTTTTAGTTTGAGTTATCTTAATTTTAGCCATGACGCTATTAAGTTATTCTTATTATTAATAATCAACAGTTTGTTCTTAGATACTAATTATCCGTTGAACACTTTTTTCAAACTCACGTTACGATCTTTCGCTACTTTAACAGGCTCACGAAGCATTGCTAATGCAGAGAAGGTAGCTTTTACCACGTTGTGTGGATTTGCAGAACCTAGGTTCTTAGAAAGAACGTCAGTGATACCTGCAGACTCAAGAACAGCACGCATGCTACCACCTGCTATCACACCAGTACCGTGTGCTGCCGGTTTGATAAGTACTTTTGCTGCACCTTCTTTAGAGAATTGCTCGTGAGGAATAGTACCGTGCATAACAGGAACTTTGATCAAGTTCTTCTTAGCATCATCAATACCTTTAGTGATAGCTTCTTGTACCTCTTTAGCTTTACCTAAGCCATGTCCTACTACGCCATTACCATCACCTACAACTACTAGAGCAGAAAAGCTGAATGCACGTCCGCCTTTTGTAGTTTTTACAACACGGTTGATCGCAACTACCTTTTCAGTAAGTTCCAGGTCTCCCGCTTTTATTCTATTTGTAATTGCTTTTGACATCAGTTATATATAGAAATGTGTTCAATAATATGATTAAAAATTAAGTCCGCCTTCACGAGCTCCGTCAGCAACAGCTTTTACACGACCATGGTATAAATAACCACCACGATCAAAAACGCATGTTTCTATTCCTACCTCTTTAGCAGCAGCAGCTAATGCTTTACCTACAGCTACAGACTTTTCGATCTTAGTACCGCTTTGTGCAGCGATATCTTTCTGACGAGAATTGGCAGAAGCCAGCGTAGTTCCATTAGTATCATCTATAAGTTGTACATAGATGTCTTTGTTACTGCGGAACACTGATAAACGCGGCTTTTGTGCAGTGCCTTTAATTCTTCTGCGTATACGCCAACGTAGTTTCTGACGACGTACTACTTTTTGATCAAGTGCCATTTTCTTATTTATTTGTACGGGCTCACCCATGTAGGATGGCTACCGAGGTTTTAAATATTAATAGTTATTAACCTGCTGATTTACCTGCTTTACGACGAACAACCTCATCAGAGTAACGAACACCCTTACCTTTATACGGCTCAGGCTTACGCATGCTACGAATTTTAGCAGCAACCTGACCAAGTAATTGTTTATCGATAGACTCAAGAGTAACTCTTGGAGGAATACCTTTCTGCATAACAGCGGTTGCTTTCACTTCCTCTGGAAGATCAAATACTATGTTATGAGAATAACCTAGAGACATATCTAGTTGTTGACCTTGTACAGCTGCACGATAACCTACCCCAACTAGGTCAAGCTCTTTTTTGAAACCGTTTGATACACCCTCAACCATATTAGCGATAAGTGCACGGCTTAGTCCGTGTACTGCACGATGGCGGATTTCTTCCGAAGGCCTTTCTAAAGTTAGAACACCATCGTTGATAGATAACTTAAGATCTGAATCAATTTTCTCACTTAACTCACCCATTTTACCTTTAACAGTAACAAGATTATCATCAGAGATGTTAATTGTTACTCCATCAGGAATCGTAACCGGACTTTTACCTATACGAGACATAATTTATAATTATAGTTATTAGTCAATTGAGGTAAACCGATCAGCCTGGTATAGGACCAGCTTAATGTATCTACCCCTGTAATTTTATTAATAGATTGCACACATTACTTCACCACCTACTTTCTGTGCTTTCGCTTCTTTATCAGTCATAACACCTTTAGAAGTAGAGATGATAGCAATACCTAAGCCATTCATTACACGTGGTAAATTAGCTGGCTTAGCATAACGACGAAGACCTGGACGACTTAGTCGCTCTAAAGATCTGATTGCAGGCTCTTTAGTTTCAGAATGATATTTAAGAGCTATCTTAATGATACCTTGCTTGTTATCATCTTCAAATTTGTATTTCAGAATATAACCTTTATCATAAAGGATCTCTGTCATACGCTTTTTTACATTAGATGCAGGAATCTCAACGATACGGTGACGTGCCATCTGGGCATTACGTATGCGAGTTAAATAGTCTGCTATCGGATCTGTAACCATTTTCTTTAATAATGTTTGTAAATTCTATAATTGTATGCGGTTTCTCAATTCAAGGGACCTGCACACGTTTCATTCAATTACCAGCTAGCTTTACGAACCCCTGGTATTTTGCCATCAAGTGCCATATCACGGAATACGTTACGACAGATACCGAAGTGACGCATATATCCTTTAGGACGACCTGTAAGCTGACAACGGTTTTTAAGACGTACCGGAGAAGCATTGCGAGGTAGCTTATCTAGTGCCTCATAATCTCCGGCAGCTTTTAGTGCAGCACGCTTCTCAGCATACTGAGCAACCATGCGCTCACGCTTACGTTGACGGGCTTTTACTGATTCTCTTGCCATTTATATCTTCTTTATTAATTATTTTCTTCTTCTACTTCTTTCTTAATATTCTTGAAAGGTATACCTAGCTCTTTCAAAAGCTCATATGCCTCTTCATTAGTATTAGCAGTAGTTACAAAAGTTATATCCATACCACTGATACGATTTACCTTATCGATATTGATCTCAGGGAAGATAATTTGCTCTGTAACACCCATTGTGTAGTTACCGCGACCATCAAATGATTTGTCATTAACACCTTTAAAGTCACGTACACGTGGAAGTGTAACTGCAATAAAACGATCTAGAAACTCATACATTTTCGAACCACGTAGAGTAACACGACAACCAATTGGCATGTGCTTACGAAGTTTGAAGTTAGAGATATCTTTCTTTGACAACGTAGATACAGCTTTCTGACCCGTAACCATTGTCATCTCTTTTATTGCGTCGTCAATAAGACGTTTATCAGCTACAGAGCCTTTTACACCTTGGTTAAGACATATCTTAACCAACTTAGGACACTGCATAACTGTTTTGTAACCGAACTTTGTCATCAAAGCAGGTACAACTTCTTCTTTATATTGCTTACGCAGACGAGGTATGTACGTAGTATTTTCCATTATTTAATTTCCTCCCCTGATTTTTTTGATATTCTTGTATAACCACCTTCTTCCTTACGCTCACGTTTCACACGTACCGGTGCTTTAGTCTTAGCATCCCAAAGCATAACGTTAGATATATGAATAGGAGCTTCTTGCTGCACGATACCACCTTGTGGATTTTGAGCATCAGGCTTCATGTGCTTTGTTCTCACATTAACACCTTCTACTAATACACGATCAGCGTCTGTATATACAGCCAATACTGTACGAGGTTGTGTACGATCCTTATCGTTACCCGCGATAACAGCTACCTGATCGCCTTTTTTGATGTTAAACTTTGGTTTAAATCTGTTTTTCACAATACTTATGAATTAACTGTTGTTATATACATACCCAAAATCGGGCTGCAAAGGTACAACTTATTTTACAATACTTCTGGTGCTAATGAAACTATTTTCATATAGCCTTTATCACGCAACTCACGAGCAACAGGTCCGAATATACGAGTCCCGCGAGGCTCATCAGAGTTATTCAGTAATACTACTGCGTTGTCATCAAAATTGATGTAAGAACCGTCTTTACGACGTAATTTCTTCTTAGTACGAACTATAACAGCTTTCGACACAGTACCCTTTTTCATAGCGCCTCCCGGTAAAGAATCTTTAACGGTAACAACTATTTTATCACCCACACCTGCATAATCCTGACCGGAATTGCCCAGTACACGAATACAAAGTACTTGCTTTGCACCACTGTTATCGGCTACGTTTAGCCTGGATTCTTGTTGTATCATCTTCTAATTAAGATTACTTAGCTTTTTCAATTATTTCTACTAAACGCCAGCGCTTAGTTTTACTCAACGGACGAGTTTCCATTATGCGCACTACGTCCCCGATACCTGCAGCACCGTTTTCATCATGTGCATGAAACTTCTTCGTTTTTTTAACGAACTTACCGTACATAGGGTGTTTTACTTTACGCTCAACAGTAACAGTGATAGTTTTATCCATCTTATCACTAACTACTAAACCTATACGGCTCTTTCTGCTTTTTCTTTCAGTCGTTGTTGACATGTATCAAAAATTTATTAAAAACCTAATGCTCTTTTGCGTTGCTCAGTCTTCATACGAGCTATAGTGCGACGCATTTGGCGAATAGAAAGCGGATTCTCGATTGGATTTACCGCATGGCTGAACTTAAGTTTTTTCAGCTGCATTTCTTCCTCACTGATCTTATCGTTCAGTGTCTGCTCATCCAGTGAAGAATAATCTTCAACTTTCGATTTTTTAGCCATTGTTATTTATTTAAAAATATTATTACTCTTTATCTTATGATCCCGCGTAATCACGGCGAACAACAAACTTAGTTTTGATCGGTAACTTCTGTGCTGCAAGTGCAAAAGCTTCTTCTGCTACTTTCTGCGGCACACCGTCCACTTCAAACATGATGCGACCTGGTTTTACTACAGCTGCCCAGAATTCAAGGTTACCTTTACCTTTACCCATCCTTACCTCAAGTGGCTTGCGGGTAATTGGCTTATCAGGGAATATGCGGATCCACACGTTACCTTCACGCTTCATATGACGAGTCATAGCCTGACGTGCTGCCTCGATCTGGCGGTTTGTTATCCACTTAGGCTCCATTGCTTTTAAACCGAAAGAACCAAATGCTATAGTAGCACCACGCTGAGCGTTTCCTTTGATCCTCCCTTTATGGGCCTTACGATGTTTTACTTTTTTAGGCTGTAACATTGTTACAATATTTTATTTTCGCTTATCTAATATTAATTAACGACGTCCACCACGTCCACGTCCTCCACCACCACGGCGTTCTCCACCTTGTGGTCCGCCACGACGGTCAGAACCTGAAGAGAAGTTAGGGTTGAAATCACGCTTACCTAATACCTCACCTTTACATATCCATACTTTGATACCTATTTTACCATATACGGTATTTGCAGGTAAAGAAGCATAGTCGATATCCATACGGAAAGTATGTAGTGGCGTACGACCTTGTTTGAACTCTTCCGAACGAGCTATCTCTGCACCATTCAAACGACCACCAACTTTGATCTTGATACCTTCAGCACCCATACGCATTGCAGTAGAGATAGCCATTTTGATAGCTCTTTTGTAGCTAACACGGCTTTCTAACTGGCGTGCGATAGTTTCTCCAACAATCTGTGCATCAAGTTCAGGACGACGGATCTCCATAATGTTGATCTGTACATCTTCCTTACCAGTAAGCTTTTTAAGCTCTTCTTTGATACGATCTACCTCAGAACCACCTTTACCGATAATGATACCTGGCTTAGAAGTATGAATTGTTACGATCAGCTTACCAAGTGTACGCTCAATCACAATACGTGATATACCACCTTTGTTGATACGAGCATTCAGGTAAGTACGGATTTTATTATCCTCAACTAATCTGTCAGCGTAGTCTTTTTTAGATCCATACCACATTGAGTCCCATCCGCGGATGATGCCCAACCTGTTACCTATAGGATTCGCTTTTTGACCCATTCGTTAGTTATTATTTGAGTATTTTATGATTCAGTTTCTTGATTATCAGCTTCTGTCTCAGCTACTGCTGCTACAGGTGCCGCATTACGACTATCTACAACTAGAGTAACATGGTTACTACGCTTGCGTATACGATATGCACGGCCCTGAGGGGCAGGTTGCATACGTTTGATAACGCGAGCACCATCAACCATGATAGTTTTCACATACAAATTAGCATCAGCTACATCAACTCCTTCATTCTTAACGCCCCAGTTAGCTACTGCACTTAACAATAGTTTCTCTAAAGCAACAGAGTTATGCTTCGGACTGAACTTCAAAGTGTTCAAAGCCTGTTCTACATCCAAACCACGAATAAGGTCTGCTAACAAACGCATCTTACGAGGCGATGTAGGATAGTTCCGTAAACGAGCTACAGCTTCCATTTTTCTTTTATTTCTTATGAGCGGCCCACCAGAAGATAGAGCCAAATGTTATTGTTAATATTATTTACTACCACTATGGCTTTTGAAGTTACGCGTTGGCGCAAATTCACCTAGCTTGTGACCTACCATGTATTCTGTTACATATACAGGGATAAATTTATTCCCGTTGTGAACAGCAAATGTGTGTCCTACGAAGTCAGGAGTAATTGTAGAGCGACGACTCCATGTTTTTACTACACCTTTCTTAGCACCACCGTCGTTGATAGCGTCTACTTTACGCTGCAACTTCACACTTACATAAGGTCCTTTTTTAATCGAACGAGCCATATTAAACTATTAGATTATGCTATTATAATTTTTTACCGTTTTTGCGCTGGATAATTAACTTATCAGAGCCTTTTTGTTTACGTGTCTTCTCACCTTTCGCGTATTTACCTGTACGGCTACGTGGGTGTCCACCAGAAGCACGTCCTTCACCACCACCCATCGGGTGATCGACCGGGTTCATCGCAACACCACGTGTACGTGGGCGGATACCTTTCCAACGGTTACGACCTGCTTTACCCATTGATTGTAGCGCATGATCACTGTTAGAAACTGTTCCTACTGTTGCCATACAAGAACCTAACACTTTACGAAGCTCACCAGAAGGCATTTTCAATACACAGTATTTACCTTCTTTCGCATTCAGCTGAGCATAAGTACCGGCAGAGCGTGCTATAGATGCACCTTTACCAGGCTGTAGCTCTATATTGTGTACAACTGTACCTAATGGCATGTTTTTAAGTAACAGTGCATTACCAAGCTCAGGAGCAACATTCTCACCACTAGTGATAGTAGCACCTACCTCAAGACCTTGAGGAGCAATGATGTAACGCTTCTCACCATCAGCATAAGACACTAGTGCTATAAATGCTGTACGGTTTGGATCGTACTCGATAGTTTTTACTGTAGCCGGAACGTCAGATTTGTTACGCTTGAAATCAATGATACGGTACTTAGTTTTGTTACCGCCACCTATGTAGCGCATTGCACGACGACCGCTAGAGTTACGTCCACCTGTTTTCTTTTTTACGTCAAGTAAACTTTTTTCAGGTACGTTAGTAGTAACCTCCGCGTATGCGTTACCAGTTCTCCAACGAGTACCTGCAGTTGTCGGTTTATATTTACGTAATGCCATTTTCTTCTTTCTTTATCTACTTAGATTGAAAATAAATCTATGCTGTCACCTTCAGCTAGTGTTACCACTGCTTTCTTGTAAGACGACTTAACACCTTGAATATAACCTGCCTTTGTAAAGCGGGTTTTGTTTTTACCGGGAACCACTATAGTATTCACATCATTCACCTTCACTCCGTAAAACTCTTCTATAGCCTTCTTAACCTCAAGCTTGTTAGCTTTCTTGTCTACCACAAAGGTATATCTACCATCTTTTTCAATCTGGTTGTTCACCTTTTCGGTAATTACCGGCCTTACTAATACGTCAGCAAGTTTCATTTTATAATAATTTCAGTTACTTATTAAATTAATTATGCTTCTGTTGTTTCTTCCTCAGCCTGCTCTGTAAATAACTTAGCAGCAGATTCTGTGAATATCAACATTTGCGAGTTCATGATGTCGTAAGTATTAACATCGCTCAACACAACTGTCTTAGTTGATGTAAGGTTACGACCACTCAAGTACACATTATCGTTTACATCAGGCAATACGAATAAAGAACGTCTTGCATCTCCCTGAAGAGTGTTAACGATAGCTGCAAAATCTTTTGTTTTAGGTGAATCCATGTTCACATCTTCAACAACTACTATCTTTTCGTCTTTTGCCTTGTAAGTAAGAGCTGACATTTTAGCCAAATCTTTTACTTTACGGTTTAGTTTAAAACCATACTTGTGTGGCTGAGGACCGTTTACAACACCACCACCTTTATATAAAGGGTTGCGGATATTACCTTTACGAGATCCACCAGTACCTTTTTGACGGTGCAACTTCTTTGTAGAACCCTGAACTTCAGAACGACCTTTTGTCTTGTGAGTACCCTGACGCTGAGCAGCAAGATATTGCTTCACAGCAAGGTAGATCACGTGATCATTCGGTTCGATATTAAATATCTCATCAGGCAGCTCTACGTTACGACCTGTCTTTTCACCTTTTGTATTTAAAACGTCAACTTGCATGACTAGTACTTATTCTGAATTAAAACAATTGAACCATTGTGACCTGGTACTGAACCTGTAATTAATATATAGTTCTGCTCAGGAAACACTTTCATTACTTTTAAAGCTTTCACCTTAACGCGCTCGCCACCCATACGTCCGGCCATACGCATTCCTTTGAATACGCGGCTAGGGTAAGATGAACCACCAATAGAACCCGGAGCACGCTGACGGTCATGCTGTCCGTGAGTAGCCTCACCAACACCGGCAAATCCGTGGCGTTTTACAACACCTTGGAAACCTTTACCTTTTGATGTGCCTACTACACTTACTTTATCACCTTCTGCAAATACTTCGCAGGTAATTTCTTCACCAACTTCTTTCTCTATGGAACAGTTACGAATCTCTTTTACTATAGCTTTAGGAGTGGTATTCGCTTTAGCAAAATGATTAAGGAGAGCTTTTGGCGTATTCTTTTCTTTAGCCTCGCCATAGGCTATTTGCAGCGCATTATAACCATCGGTATCAACGGTTTTTTTCTGCGTTACCACACAGGGACCAGCCTCGATAATGGTACAAGCTACTTGCTTGCCATTAGCATCAAATACACTGGTCATGCCAATTTTTTTGCCAATAATACCTTTCATTGTCAATTTTATGTTTAACCAAGCGCCCGGCTGCCTATTGTGTGGTCCGGGATTGGTTGTTTTTCAATTATTGTTAAAGAACCAAATAATTATGCTTTAATCTCTACTTCAACACCGCTAGGCAGGTCAAGCTTCGAAAGAGCGTCAACTGTACGAGAAGAAGACGTGTATATATCCAACAGACGCTTGTGCGTGCAAAGTTGGAACTGCTCGCGTGATTTCTTGTTCACGTGTGGTGAGCGTAATACTGTAAAGATCTTCTTCTGTGTTGGCAACGGAATTGGACCAGTAACTACTGCTCCTGTGTTGCGCACAGTTTTAACTATTTTTTCAGCAGACTTATCTACCAAATTGTGGTCGTAAGACTTAAGTTTTATTCTTATACGCTGTGACATACTTATAAATAACTTCTTCTACCCGTTAAAATTTGGGACTGCAAAGGTAAACGGAAGTTTTTAATTGAACAAAATAATTAAGAAGAAAATTTAAATATTTGTTAGCCTTATCTTACCTCAGCATTAAATATCCGAAAATTAAACTTGGCTTAACATTAAAGAACCTAGTTTAAGTCCCGATTTTCAATGGCAAAGTTAGAACATATATCGTTATATAATCTCTCGATGGAAAAGCTGGTCTCTGATCTGGCAAAACATATAGAGAACTCTGAAGATCAACAACTTGCAAAAAACAAGTATTGTCTCTTCTACCCCATGTTGGGTAAGGATTACTATGACAAAAAAGAGCTCATAGTATATGAACAGTATGTGAACGACTGGCGCCCTGTAGTGAAATTAACCAAAGACAAAAAAAAGATCGAGTCGATGGTAAAAAAAGCTCAGGAATACTCTACAGTTTCCAAAGGCTGTGCGCTAGACTGGGTAAATAAGAACTGGATCAAGCAAAGTCTGTATCGTTCATTCTTCTGGAATATCACTTATAAGTTGGCTATGGAACGTTACGGAAGGACAGATAAAGACTGGAATAACATCATAGCATATAGTACTTTGTTCAAAATAGCACCTACTGGCGAGAACAATATGTCTGACGAAATAAAGAAAGGACAACTCCATAATGCCGCTCACCTGTTTAAAGAAGAGCTCAGCCTTTTACAACCTAAAAATGTGCTATTAATAACCAGCCTGCAAAATTGGGCAGAGCCTGTTTTAAAAGCAGCGGGAATAAAGTACGAGAAGCACTCAGGTGGCTATGTGCAAGCTACAACCGCTTACAGAGGCAGCAAGATCATTGTGATCGAAAAGCCATTTTCAGCCAAACACCGTGAATTTACAGATGAGATAAAACGTGAGATGGTGTAACTATAAAACCGCCTATACTTCTACAAAGTACATCTTTAGTTTGCCCTTATTCTTAGCCTCAAGTTCCCCACGGTAAGTACATGGGAACTTATCTTTTACTAATTCATAGGTCTTTCCCGATATGTTGATCTTACCTGCCACACTATTCTGCTCCATACGAGCAGCAGTATTTACAGTATCTCCCCATATGTCATAGGCAAACTTTTTTACCCCAACTATGCCTGCTACTACATCTCCACTGTGTACTCCAATACGTATGTCAAATGTTTTATCACCCAGTTTAGCCCTCCTTTCCTTAGTAAATTCAAGTATCTCTATTGCAGCACTTACTACATTTTCTGCATGTTTTTCATCTTTCACAGGTAACCCACATACGGCCAGGTAAGCATCACCTATAGTCTTTATCTTCTCAATCTCATACTTAGCTGTTATCTCATCAAAGGCTTTAAAGCAGGTATGCAGTTCGTCTACCAACTCCTGAGAACTCATTCTTTCACTGGCTTTTGAGAAGGCAACAAAGTCTGTAAACAGAACAGTTACTGCATCAAAATGTGTTGCGTCAGCACTACCCTTTTCTTTTAGCTCATCAGCGACCTCCTCTGGTAGGATGTTTAATAACAACTCTTCAGACTTATGTTTCTCTGCCGCTAACAGCCTGTTAGATACCCCTCTTTGCCTGAAGCTACGATATGTCACCCCCAATAAAACGAACAACAACAATATCCCACCAACAAGAAACATCTGCTCATTCCTGCGCTTAGCTACAGACAACTTCTGCAACTCCAGCTCTTTATCTTTTAATGCAACCGCCCTTTGCCCTTCTAGTTGAGCAATTTTCTTATCATCTTCTTGAGCTAATAAAGAGTCTTGCAGTTGTATGAACTCTTTATAAGAATCAAAAGCTTTATCAACATCACCGGTAGCCTCATATGCTACAGAAAGCATTTCGTAGACTCCTGCCAAACCCGAGACACTATTCACTTCCCCATTATCATACATGGCTTTCGCTTGTTGTAAATAGTCTAGCCCTCGCTGAAGATTGTCATCATCTGAGGCATAAAAGATCTTACTGTCAGGCACAAAGCCGGTGTTATCTGTTGCTACTTCTACATATATACTACCCTTGAGAACTAAGTTGTCTACTATATACTCCTTGTCATCTACTTTAGTGAAATATGCAGAAGACTCATCAAGGTAGCTCATAGCCTTATTATACTTGCCCATGTCATAATAGATTCCTCCAAGATTCTCTTTTACATGTGCTATGATAAGTGGCTCATCTATTTTTTCGAGTATTTCAAGTGCCTTTTGATTGTATTCCAATGCCTTATCATACTCTTCTGAAGTAGCATACTCTACAGCTATGTTGATTAACAATAGCGCTTCGTCATATTCTAAACCTAGCTCTTCATTTATCTTAAGCGCTTTGTTGTAGTAATCCATAGACTTTTCCTGCTCCTCAACGGTTCCATACACATTACCAATGTTCATAAGGTTAGAGAGCTCTAACTCTTTGTCTTTTACCTCTCTACTTAGATTCAGCGACTTGAAGTAATACTTCAACGCATCTGCAAACTTATCAGTGTATTCATACACCATACCGATATTGGCGTATGCTTCAGCTATACCAAGCGTGTCATCAAGCTTTTGGTAACCTTTCAACTCTTTATTGAAATACTCCAAGGCCTTGTCATAATCATATATATCATCTGAATAGATCATGCCCATCAGATAATAACAAGCTAATGCACCTTCATCCCAACTAGCTTTCCGGAATAACTTTAACGCCTTCTGCGTGTAGAGCAATGAGGTATCTGTGTCAATTTCTTTATACTCAAACGCAACACTTAAATAGCAATAAGCCTTACCTGTATCTGTTTTTATTTTACTGATAGCATTTAAAGAGGAATCTATTACGTATCTACTATCTGTTTGTGCTAGAACACTATTAGCTACAATAACTAGTAAAAGCACTATGAGTTTGGAACGGAGCATGGTGCCTAAAATCAATATTTTATTTTTCATATACAAGTAAAGGGCTTGTTTTAATATATTAGAGGCATAATACTGCTTATGAAATATGCAGATGTAAAGAAATTCATACTAGGTAAGCTCAAAAAGGAATTACCTAATCATTTATCATACCACAGTGTCGAGCATGTAAAGGATGTTATCAACTCTTGCAAATTGATAGCTAAGCATGAAGGGGTGAAAGGTGAAGACCTGAAACTCTTGCTCACAGCTGCATTATTTCATGATACAGGCTTCCTAATCAATGCAAAAGATCATGAGCAACTATCTTGCAATATCGCCAGGCAACACTTACCCCTTTATGGCTACAGTGATGAACAAATAGAGAAGATCTGCGGTATGATATTAGCAACTAAGGTGCCTCAAAAACCTCAGAATCGTTTAGAAGAGATCATCTGCGATGCTGACCTCGATTATCTGGGTAGAGATGATTTCTTCACCATAGGCAATAAATTGTTTTCAGAACTTTCTATGTATGGCATACTCAACACAGAAGATGAGTGGAATGAACTGCAAGTAAAGTTTCTGGAAGCGCACAACTATTTTACCAAAACAGCTATACAGCTGCGTAAAGGAAAGAAAGACGAACACTTAAGGATAGTAAAATCGAAACTAGGACAATAAGACGATGAGTAACCACAACAAAGCATCTTATCTACTACAAGACACTATATACATTGTACTTGGTATTGCATTCAGTGCCTTTGCTATGAAAAGCTTCCTGGTGCCCAACCACTTTATGGATGGTGGTGTTACAGGTATATCACTTTTCGGGCATGAAGTATTTCACTGGAACCTCGGATTCCTATTGATCATTACCAACCTACCATTCATCATAATGGGTGCATATCAGGTGAGTAAAGGCTTTGCAATAAAAACTTCCATTGCGGTGGTAGGTTTAGCAATAGCATTGCAATATATCAACTTTCCTGTCATCACGTCAGATAACCTGCTGGTTTCTATGTTTGGCGGCTTCTTCCTGGGTCTTGGCATAGGGCTTGCTATGCGTGGCGGCTGTGCTATTGATGGACTGGAAGTACTGGCACTCTATACTCTGAAGAAAACAAGCTTTACCATAACAGAGGTTATTCTAGCCATGAACGTAGTGATATTTCTTTCGGCTGCGTTCTACTTCGGCTTAGAGACAGCGTTATATGCCATGCTTACCTACTACATAGCTATGCGTACTATTGACTATGTTATTGAAGGTCTGGAAGCATATACCGGCGTTACCATCATCTCTGGTAAGAGCGAAGAAGTAAAAGAGTCTTTGGTGCTTAAAATGGGTAGAGGTATCACCATATATAAAGGCGAACGCGGATTCATGAAAGATAGCTATGAGGTCAGCCACGACTGTGATATTGTATTCACTGTCATTACTCGTTTAGAAGTTAGAAAACTAAAGAACGTAGTGCACAATATTGACCCTAAAGCGTTTGTGTTCACACACACCATCAAAGAAACTGCAGGCGGTGTCCTGAAAAGGAAAATAGATCATTAATTCTCTACTTCACAACCTTATATTGTTGCGGAGTACCATCTTCTAGTTTTATCACAAGGAAGTATACTCCGGAAGAAAGATGCTCTGTAGCTATATTCAATTGAGAGGCACAGGCAGTATTCTGATGCACTACTCTACCATTCACATCTACCATATTTACAACTGCACCTACAGGTACATTCTGAACAATTAGATGATCTGTAACAGGGTTTGGGTGTATTTTAATATCAGGTATTGATAACTCTCCTACACCTATAGGGATAAAGAACTGTGCAGCCGATACGTTTTCACAGCCGTATGAAGTAGTAACCGACACTGCGTAATTACCTGTAGAAGTTGGTGTAAATGTACTTCCTGTAGCTCCGGGTATAGCTTGACCATCCTTATACCATTGCAAGGTCCCACCAGAGGCTGTAGCTGTCAGGCTCTGACCTGATACAGATATTATAGGCTTTTGAGGGTATGTACCGATAGCGAATATATTATCAGGCACCTCGTAATATACTGGGCTCGTACTACGTATACGTACTCTGTAGTTATTACCTTCTACAGTATTGCCCGGTATTGAGAACTTAAAACTATCAGTCTGGAATGGTGTGATCTTTGAGCCTAGCGATGTAGGATTACCAAACCCTCCCTCTTCATCAGACAGCTCAAACATGAAGCTATTACCAGACGTAAAAGCTGTGTCTACCTGAGTAAAATATACGGTTACCTGATCGCCAGCACAATAAGTTTTCTTGTCGTAGTTCTCCAGGGTTACTAATTCTTGAGCAGATAGTTTAGCTATATAAATATTATCTGAAAAAGAGGTCTCAGAAGTATAGTAAATACTGTCACCTAACTGAACAGAGTCACGAAAGGTGCCAGACATATATATATTATTAGCCTTATCGCTCGTCACATAGCCAGGAAAACTGTGAAAACCTGTTTTCCAGTTAGTAATCGCACTACTACCGGGACTAACTTTAGTAATGCTGTGTAAATAAGCTCCTGACACAACAACCGGCGATGCACTGAAATAACAATTACTGTTATTATCTAACGCCAACCTAACCGGGGGATTACGATAATAGTTCATATCTTTTACCCATTCTGGTTGTCCTAAAGAATCAAACTTTGCAAGAAAGTTTGTATATCCTAAACGTCCACCAACATATATTTTACTACTATCATCAGCAACTACATCAATTGAACCTGTAGAGGAGTAATTCTGATTAAACCCTTTAGGCATTCTGCTCCAAACATGATTACCTGTAGTTCTAAACTTAGATACATATATGCCATCACCATGCTGTACAGGATAAGTTGTTCCGTCATAAGATAATGGCTTTTTAGCCTCACCAATAAGATATATGTTGTTGTCACCATCTACAGCTACTTTTGTATATGTTGTCGACTCTCCTCTTCTATGACAGGTTGCCCATATAACTCCGCCAGATGGATGAATTTTAGATACGACTGTGTTTATATCAGAATCAAATGAGTGCAACTGTACCCTACCATACGTGCTGGTACTACCATAAAAACAACCTGAGGCTATAATATTCTGATCTTTATCTACAGTCATATCCACTATCCTGTCCGATTGTGTCCAACTGTGTCCAACTTTTATTATCCACTGTCCTGCACCACTTTTATTAAACTTTGCAATAAATCCGCCTCCACCCCGATTAGGGTCTGACAAGTACATATTACCAACATAAATATGATCGGTAAAACCTCCCCCAACATATATATTCTCATCTTTATCAACTGCTAATGCTTTGGCTGCAAATTCAGAAGTGAAATAGTCTGCATAAAATTTCTTGGTATAAATCAAGTTGCCATTTTGATCTAGCTTAGCTAATGTCATATTACAATCTGTTCTTTTAGCTGGAAATATTTTATTTCCAAAACGCAGAGTATCGTTATGACTAAACAGCATGTATATATTTCCATTAATATCTGCGACTGTACTAGTAACTTCTTTGAGGCCATTACCTCTAAAGACTCTCGACCAACTCCATTTTTGATGTGATTGTGCCAAGGATAATGTTGATAATAATAATAGGGCTACTATAGAGTAAAGCAACTTCATAATTATCCAAAATTTCGACGCAAGATAAGCCAAAATAAATATTACGTTTTACGATATCAGATGATATTCCTAGCACCTAGTTAAACTCAATTAAAATATTTAATTTATACATATTATATTTATCGAATAATTGTTTACCCCAAATTGTTTACGATGCTTAAAAAAGTCCTCCTAGGCGCATTACTGCTCATAGTATTGATCGTCATTTCTGTTACTATCGCTGTCTCTGTTCGTCAAAACAGAACTTTTGCAGCTCCGACTCCCGAAGTACATATATCTGCTGATAGCGCCGTGCTGGCCAGAGGTGAGTACCTGGTATACGGTCCGGGGCACTGTGCCGACTGCCACGGTAAAGTTTCCATGCTGGAAGAAAAAGAACAAGGGTTGAAAGTGCCTCTTGAAGGTGGGCTTTTATTCCCGCTACCTCTTGGTAATATATATGCACCCAATATTACACCAGACCCTGAAACGGGTATTGGGAACTGGGATGATGGAACCATTGCACGTGCACTAAGGCATGGCGTTGGTCATGATGGTAGAGCGCTATTCCCATTCATGCCTTTTCAAAATGTAAGTCAGTCTGATATGGATGCTATAATATCCTATTTGAGAACTGTGGAGCCTGTCAACAATAAAGTACCTGAAAACACCACTACAGTTCCAGGTAAGATAGTTAAAGCATTTCTGATGGAGCCTGTTGGTCCTGATGGTGACATTCTTGATATGGTTGAACCAGACACTACTCTTGAATATGGAATGTACCTTGCCAACAATGTTGCCAATTGCAGAGGTTGCCATACCAATAGAGACTTGATGACAGGAGATTATGTAGGAGAATTTTATTCCGGGGGCTTTCAGATAGAGTCACCTATCGAGCCAACAAAATGGGCTTGTGTGACTCCAAACCTTACTCCTGATCCTGAAACTGGGGTTATGGCTGGCTGGTAGGAGACATTCATAAACAGGCTAAAACAAGGTAAGGTCATACCTCATAGCATTATGCCGTGGGGGCCATTCAAAAGAATGAGCGACAATGACCTAAAAGCTGTCTATAAATATATCAGCTCATTACCACCAGTAAAAAAAGATAATGGTAAAACACTTGTAAGGATAGATGAAGCATAAAAAAGCAGGAGTTAGACTCCTGCTTTTTTAATATCCGTACTTTTCTTTCCAGTTATTTCTCAAGTATTCTCTGAGTCTATTTTCAGCCGCACTATCACCCGGATCATACAGCTTAGTCCCTGCTATCTTTTCCGGCATAAATTCATGAGCCACAAAGTTGTCCTTATAGTTGTGTGCATATTCATAATTCTTACCATAACCCATATTCTTCATAAGCTTAGTTGGTGCATTTCTAATATTTAGCGGTATAGACAGGTCTCCAGTTTTTCTCACCAAGGCCTGTGCATCATTTATGGCAACATAAGATGCATTGCTTTTAGGTGAGGAAGCAAGGTATGTAGCACACTGAGATAATATTATTCTGCATTCAGGGTAACCAATCATCTCAACAGCTTGAAAAGTAGTTGTTGCCAACAATAATGCATTTGGGTTAGCATTGCCTATATCTTCACTGGCCAGTATCACCATCCGTCGGGCTATAAACTTAGGATCTTCGCCTCCCTCTATCATTCTGGCCAGGTAATACACAGCAGCATTAGGATCGCTACCTCTTAACGACTTTATAAATGCTGAGATGATGTGATAATGTTGCTCTCCGGTTTTATCATACAAAGCCATTTTTTGCTGTACTATGCTTTGCACCAGCTCGTTTGTGATCTTTGTATCCTTATCGGGTAGCGAGGTAACAACAAGCTCAAACAAATTCAGCAAACGCCTGCCATCTCCACCACTTAGTTGGAGTAATGCCTCCCATTCCTCAACCTTTGCATCCTGTGCTTGCAGCCAAGGGTCCATTTGCATAGCTTGGCGCACCATACTCTTCAAATGCTCTTCGTTTAGTGACTCCAGGACATATACCTGACACCTGCTCAGCAAGGCACTGATCACTTCGAAAGAAGGATTCTCTGTAGTAGCCCCTATAAGTGTTATGATGCCCTTTTCTACCGCACCTAACAAACTATCTTGTTGCGCTTTATTAAAGCGATGTATTTCATCTATAAATAACAGAGCATGTCCGGTCTTTCGGGCATTCTCAATCACAGCTCTTACTTCCTTTACTCCACTATCTATTGCACTAAGCGTAAAAAAGGTCATGTCCAGTGCATTAGCTATTATTTGGGCAAGCGTCGTTTTACCTACGCCAGGAGGCCCCCAAAATATAATAGAGTGAGCTTTTCTAGTTTGCAACATCTGATGTAGCACCTTCCCTTCAGATACCAGATGCTCCTGCCCTATAAACTCATCCAAACTTGTAGGTCTTATTCTTTCTGCCAACGGCACTTGTGATAATGGTGTCATATTATTAGCAATATCTTTAGAACTAAAGCACTATTTTAGCTACTATGTTACGTAAATTACTGATTCTAACTCTTTTGGTCTCAGCGTGTACTACTACATACGCACAAAAGAAAAATAAAAAAGATAAAAAACAAGAAGCAGCTGCTGAGAAAGTCGATTATAAGACCGAGGGGGCTGCACTACCAAAAATATTACTCGTAACAAGAGAGGGAGAACATGTCACTGATAAGGATCTGGAAGGTAATTCTAACTTAATAGTGATGTTATTTAACCCTACATGCGATCACTGTCAAGAAGCTACTATTAACATAGAAAAGAACATAGATAAGTTTGAAAAAACGAAGATTATACTAATGGCCGCGCCGGTAGTATATAAACACCTAACATATTTCAACAATGTTACGAGATATGCTAAATACCCGAAGCTAGTAGTGGGTGTAGACAGCGCAGGATTTATAGATAAAACTTTTACCTACCATACATTGCCTCAAATAAACATTTACAATAAAGATAGAGTTCTGGAAAAGATCATCACCGGAGAATCATCTTTTAGTGCTTTAGAACCCTATGTTGACTAAAGCACTAAAAGTGAATATGCCTATATAAAATTGTATAATCTTATTTAGCTTGTGTTTTGATGTAATCTCTGATTTTACGAACGTAGTCAAAATAACCTGACTGCATTCTGAACCAGAATACACCAAATACTAAAATACTTATTCCTCCGAGCGCATAAGTATAAGTCATGTATTTATCATCACCTGCTATTAACAGTCCTAGTGCAGCGATCATCATAAATGATACAAACACCATGATAAGTACAGGACCTCCTGAATCGATCTTACGCATTTTAGAGCTGATAACGACTTGCGTTTTGTCGCCGCTTCCTTTGAACTGAACATGTGTAATAGGCAGTGTTTTGATGTCTGTTACTTGTTCAGCATGAGGAATGATTCTAAGCATTCTGTTGTTCTCAGATACCTCAAAATCTAAATTGTGCACATTCATGTGCTTACCTACTAAACGACTCTTAATATCATCCTCAGATGCAGATGATGTGTAACGATAAGTTCTTGAGAAAATCATAGGCACTTTTTTAAATGAATAAAAATTATTACTACTAGTAAGTTACGAAATATTAGAATTTGCAACAATAGGTATTAGACCTACATACCAGCTTCATTTATATAGACGGAGATATACACAACTTTAGTTTGTTGTAATTAACTGATAGTTAATTATTTAACAAAACAATTACAATTGAATGTGGATAGGAAAAACGAATTAAAATGTTTTAACATAAAACACTTCCAAATATGGGATATATTTTTATATTATGTACCTAGCTGTTGATAGTAGCGCTCAACAATACTCTTGTAATAAGGCTTAAGCGTGCCTGGTGTGGTTTTATATTGCTCTGTAAGCTCTTTCTGCTCTTTGAGCTTTTCTTTCAATTCAGCAGGTATAGGTCTTGATGTTTCCTTAGCGCTTTTAGAAGAACGTTTATCATCTTGCTGCTGCTCACGAATAGATTTTTCAGCTTCAAGCAATCTGGTAAGTATCTCTTTTTGGCGAAGTAATAATACGCTCCCTAGTCTTTTATTTACCAGTTGAGTCTCATTCTTATCCATCTCCTCCTGTAGCTCTCTCAGTTCTTTAGCTTGCTCGCCCATGCTCTTGCTATTAAGCATACTGGCAAGCTCTTGTATCTTACGTCTGATGGCAGCTTGCTGTTGTGCCATTCTTGCCAGCTTTTCAGCATCACCATATTCATTGCTTTCTCCCGGCTGACCTTGTTGTCCGCCACTCGCAGGTTTGCCATCCTCACCTTTAGAACTACCACCTTTCCTTTTTTGCAATGCGTTCTCCATTTGCTGCATAGCATTGCCAAGCTCTTTTTGCTTAGTGATAACATCACTCAACTGTTGCGACATTCCACCCTTACCTTGCTTAGGAGTAGCACCTCCCGGATTCTCACACTGCCCCGCTTTACCTTGCTGAGACTGGCTTTGCATAGAGAGTAAGTTAGACAACATCTCATTCAGCATAAGAGCCAGGTTATTAGTATGTGTCATCACATACTGCTGGCGTGTCATCGCTTCACCTATGCTTCTGTTTTCTATGGCGCGTAATGTTTTACGCATATTATTCTCAAGCTCTGTAGTTTCTTTATTTACAGTAGCCTGCAGCTTAAACATATCCTTACTTAGCGAGAACAAGCTATCACGTATCATTTTAGAGTTCTCATGCAGCCTACTCTGCTCTTGTTGTTTGGCAACATACTGTTGACTCGCAACATTGGTCTCACGTATATCATCCATCAGCTGCTCCTGATCAAATGATAGGCGCATCAGATTACTCAATACTTGCCTTACCATTCTTATATCTTTCTTCAACTGATCACTATTCATACCACTAGCCATAGACATAAAGCTGTTAGCCATATCCTGCAAGTTCTCTGCAGCTTTGCTTTCTGACTCACTGGCTTTACTATTCTGCTGGTCTTTCAATTGCTGACTAGCCTTATCCATTTGCTCCTTTGCCTCTTTAGCCAGCTTTTTATCATTGTCCATGTCTTGAGGAGTGTTTAGCTTCTTATTAAGCTCTTCTGCTTCCTTCCCCTCTTTGTTCATGGCTTTATCTAATTCTTTCTTTAGCTCTTCTTGTTCTTTAGCTAGTTGCTCTGCAGACTCAGACTTATTATCCGTTTTCTCTTTCAGCTCCATTTCTTTCTTCGCTAGCTCACTCATCTGCGCAGCAAGATCTTCCAACCTCATTTGCATCTCCAGCTTATTCATCAGCTGTTTCATACGCTCCATATCCATACTGAAGAGTTTATTCTCTTCTTGCAGTTTTTGCATGGTTTCTACTGCCTGCTCTTTATTGAGCTTAGACATCAACTCTTGCAACTTCTTCATCTGCTCTTGTAGCTCTTTATCTACAAGATTGTCCATTTGCTTTTCCAGCTCTTCCTGTTTGTCTTTCAGGTCCTGACTATACTCTTTCTGCTGACTTTGTTGTTTCTGCTCATCAAAACGTTTCTTTACAGCCTTCATCTCGTTTTGTAACGACTGCTGCATCTTCATCATGTTCTGCAAAGACTGCTGTTTCTCCCAATCCATACTATTACTCTTCAGCAACTTGCTTTCCATGTCCTTATATTGCTCTTGCAACTGTTCCGCTCTTTGAGAGCTGTTACTTAAGCCTGAGTTGATTTGTTCAGCATTAGCATTGATCGCCGAGTCCAGCTGCTTAGCGTCAAACATCTGATAGCTCATCAACTCGCTACGGGTAGCCTTACTGCCAAACACAGCATCGTTATCCCAGGCCTCTACATAGTAGCTTACTTTTTGCCCTGGTTGAAGCTTCAGGTCTTGCACATCGAAGTAGTACTCAAAATTGGTCAATACTCCACGAGTGATATCTAAAGTTTTCTCTTTCTTAGCAAGTTCTTGATTTTGTGCATTGGTCACAGCATACTTGAATAGCACACGCTGTATACCATAATCATCGCCGGCCGTACCGCTGAGTAATATCTGAGTACCACTTACTGAATCTCTGAACTCTTGCAATTGCAATACAGGATGTTCATCGGGTGTCACCTTTACAAAGTAGGTCAAGCTATCAGTAGCACCCGTGTGACTATTACTTAGCATTATGGTATAAGACGTGTCTCTTAAAAAGCGACTCTCTGTTGTAAATGCATTATTGCTTTTTGGCAAATAATTCAATCCTTCATTACCATACCTGAAGGCCAACTTATCAGTATGTTCTGTGTTCAATATCCACGTTACCCTTGTACCGGCAGGCACAGTCATATCATTCAAGTTGTTCACCTGCTCGTCTTTTCTACCCGTATAGTCAGGATAGTCTAGAGTTACTTTAAAAGACTTTAGTATTGGCTTTTGTATCACCTTAATAGTATAAGGTCTGGAATAGAAGCCTGCAGCATACAACCTGAAGGTAACAGGTGTGGTCATGTTCCTGAAGATATATTCAAAGCGCTGCTGCTCTACCGCATTCATAGGAATGATATCACCATCAATAGCTACTGACAGATCAGTTGGCACAACATCACCTTCTGTATGCGCCTTTAATGTAAAGTCGCTACCTCTGATAGCTTTAAACTCCTGATTAGATAAAATGAACTGGAATGGTGCAGGTTTCTCAAAAGTTTTTGTTGGCTGTAGAAGCCTTTCTGATGCGTCTGTAAAAACACTTGGTGCTGCTATTAGTATAAACACACCTATTAGCATCACGGGTAATAAATATGGTAAGTATCTTTTGTTTTTAGAAAGATCAATAGCTGAAGCAACAGGCACAGGTACTAGTTGCTTTGCCTTCTGATCAATACTTGCCTCTATCAGCTCTTTACTTGCAGAACTATCGTTGTTCTTTTTTAGTTGTAATATATTCAGCAGCTTATCACTAACATCAGAAAAGTGTACGCCAATGATAGTTGCAGCCTGTTCATGAGATATGACTTTACCCAGCTTAGCCATCTTGGTTAATGGCACTACTACCCATATACCTAAAGCAGCTAATCCGCCCAAGACGAATACTGAAGCAATAAATACACGAAACCAGGATGGTAAATAGAAGTAGTATTCGCTGATGCTGACTGTAAGTATGAACAATAGCAAACAGGTAAGAAATACGAGTATTCCTTTTATTAGCTTGTTTGCATAGTACTTTCTGATAAAAGCATCCAGCTTTGATATCAACAGGTCATAATTGTTCATAATATCGCAATATGCAATATAACGGTTTTTAGTACAATCAATGTCATAAGACAATGTTATATGTACCTTTGCGAATTATAGCAGATTATTTATGATGCATTTGTATCCGGCTCATGCTACAGAAGCATTAGAGTTTAACAAAATATGTTCCCTACTTGTAAAAAAGTGCCGCACGGATCTTGCTAGAGAACGTGCAGAATCTCTTCGCTTTCATACAAAGCTGGACTACGTACAGCGCGAGCTGGAGCAAACTCATGAATACAAAAGCATACTATCCAGTGGAGACCATTTCCCCAACGACTTCACCAATAACATCCACAAAGAGTTGAAGCTGCTATCTATACCAAGATCTGTTTTAGCAGGAGAGCAATTATTACAATTGCACCACTTAGCTGTCAACATTCGTGATATTCTTCAATGGTTTAAAAACAATGAAGAACTCTATCATCAGTTGAGGGCATTGAGTGAGGACATTACTTATGATAAGAATATAGCACAAATAGTAGATGCCGTAATTGACGACCTTGGGAAAGTAAGAGACAACGCATCACGAGAGTTAATAGGTATTAGGAGCGACCTTGCTAAACAGAGAACGCAACTAAGAAAAACTTTTGAATCAATACTAAGAAAGCTCAACAAGAAGGGATATCTGGCTGATATCTCAGAAAGCTTCTTGAATGGCAGACGTACTGTTGCCATTTTTGCAGAACATAAAAGAATTGTCAAAGGTATTCTTCACGGAGAAAGCGACTCTCAACGTACTGTTTTTGTAGAGCCTGAGGAAACTATAGAGCTTAATAATGAGATAGCTGCTTTGGAAAGAGCAGAAGCAAAAGAGATACAAAGAATACTCGCAGACACAACAGCTCAGCTAGCTATATATCATCCTTTACTGGACGCTTATTATCAGCTAACAGGATTATACGATTTCATTAGAGCTAAAGCATTGCTGGCACAAGACATAAATGGTAATATGCCCAGGCTTAGCCCGCACCCGGGCCTACAGCTGGTGAAAGCATATCACCCATTGCTATTACTACACAACAAGAATAACGAAAAGCCTACCATACCATTAAATATTCAGCTAGACAGGCACCAGAGAATACTCATCATCAGCGGACCAAATGCAGGTGGTAAGACAGTAACTATGAAGACTGTTGGGCTGATACAGCTAATGGCACAATCAGGCTTGTTGGTTCCTGTTGACTCTACTTCAGAAATAGGCATCTTCAAACAACTGATGATACACATAGGCGATACTCAGTCTATAGAACATGAATTGAGTACTTACAGTGCACACCTCAGAGACATGAAGTATTTCATGGAGTTTGCTAATGGTAAAACGCTATTCTTTATCGATGAACTAGGTAGCGGGTCAGACCCCAACCTTGGAGGATCATTTGCAGAGGCTATTGTTGAGCAATTGGCAAAGAAAAATGCACTGGGCATCATAACTACCCACTACCTGAACCTAAAAGTGATGGCGGGTAAAGTGCCGGGTATTGTAAACGGTGCTATGGCTTTTGATGAACAAAAGCTGGAACCGCTTTATCAACTCACAATAGGCAAACCGGGTAGCTCCTACACTTTTGCGATTGCACAGCGCAGCAGATTGCCAAAAGAGATCATAGAAAGAGCCAGAGAACTTACAGAACGCGAGCACTTCAAACTGGATAAGATGCTCTTGAAAACAGAGCAACAATCTGTTCGTATTGGGCAAAAGGAAAAAGAGCTGAACAAGAAGCTAAAAGAAGCCGAAGAGGCTAAGAGGAATTACGAAGAACAGACGGATAAAGAGAAACAGAAGCAACACTACCAAACGCTCAAGCTACAGAACCAGATCAAAAAAGAAGAGTTGGAATACTTGCGCGACATGGAGCGTAAGTTCAAACAGATCATTAACGACTGGAAAAGGGCAGAAAATGCTGAGGACAAAAAAGAGGTCATAAAATCTGCAGAGCAGGTCTTATTTAAGAAGAAGCAAATAAGAGCCAATGCAGCTATGGCGAAAAAAGCCGATAAGAACTATAAAACAGTTGGTGGCACCCCTGTGGTAGGTAACTTCGTCCGCCATAAGACCAACCATCAGGTAGGTAAGGTCACTGAAATAAAAGACAAAAAAGCTATCGTGACTATAGGTAAGATGCCATTTACCGTCAAGCTAAACGAATGGGTTGTCGTCAGTAAAAAAGAGGCAAAAAACAACAAAAAGTAGTATTTTTGCAGTATAAATACCATGTATTATTCATAGCAATACAATCAACATGCATTAAATATACTTTACATATAAATACAAGAAGAAAAGCTTTCTTATATCGCAACAAACCGCAACAATAATATTTATCACCACCGCCTGTCAAGCTGCTTCACCATACCGAAAATAAACTCATATTTGCATCACCAACTTATTTAATGAACAAGGTTACTAAAGCATATATTGCTATCGTCTTCCTCAGTATTGCATGGGGAACAACATATTTAGCCATAAGAATAGCCGTACAACACTACCCTGCTTTTCTCTTTGCAGGTTTCAGACAGTTAATCGCTGGTTTGGTCATGGGCACTTTTGCCTATGCACTCAACCGAAAGGTTGATATAAGTAGATCTACGATCTTACACAACTTCGTAGTAGGCTTCCTATTGATAACAATAGGTAATGGGATAGTATCTTATGCTGAGAAGTATATACCTAGTGGTGTTGCGGCACTCATATGCTCATTAATGCCACTGAATGCAGTCATGCTGAATATCTTCATGTCAAAAGAAGAAAAAGTAAACCCCTCTATTATCATCGGTCTTATTCTAGCCATCACAGGTGTGGGACTCATATTCAGAGATAATCTGGCAGACCTGATGAACCCTGCATACCTATGGGGCATGATAGCTATATACTTTGCTACGGGAAGCTGGGCATTTGGTAGTATTAAGAACAGACAGCGGGTAGCAAATATCAATCCTATATTCAACGCAGCCATGCAATTATTTTTCGGGGGTCTGTTACTCATCATATTCAGTCCTGCAGTAGATAGTTTTGAAAATTTTGAACCCTTCCAGCCTGATGCACTTTGGGCTATGCTTTACTTGATTATAGTAGGTTCTTTCTTAGCATATACTGCGTACATGTTCGCGCTAAAAGTCTTACCTGTAGGAATTGTAACTTTATATGCCTACATCAACCCGCTAGTTGCTGTGTTATTGGGCTATTTAATATTAGACGAAAAACTGACATGGTTTACAGCATTAGCTTTCATGACCATAGTATCAGGAGTATATATGGTAAACTGGGGTTATAGAAAACAGAAAAACGTTATTCCAAATGAGTGAGCTAGGATATTTAAAGAGTATAGACAGACAGTTCAGATACTACAAGTCTTTAGGCGAGAA
This sequence comes from uncultured Flavipsychrobacter sp., assembly GCA_964531655.1. Taxonomy (GTDB): domain Bacteria; phylum Bacteroidota; class Bacteroidia; order Chitinophagales; family Chitinophagaceae; genus UBA5543. The sequence continues at coordinate 217,680 of CAZHDM010000005.1, read as the reverse complement.
AGCGATGTCTCAACTCGAGGACGAACAGCTGTTTGTCGTAGCTAATGAAGATAGCAATAGTATATCCGTTATCGTGAAGCATATGTGGGGCAATATGCTTAGCCGTTGGACAAACTTTCTGACTACAGATGGCGAAAAACCTTGGAGACAAAGAGATGCTGAGTTTGAAAATGATATTAACTCAAGAGAAGAGTTGCTCAACAAATGGGAAGAAGGATGGAACTGTTTATTCTCTGCTTTGGATAGCATATCTGATAATGACCTAGGCATGATCATCTATATCAGGAATGAAGGACATACTGTATTGGAAGCTATCAACAGACAGTTGGCACACTATGCTTACCATGTGGGACAGATAGTGTTTGCTGCTAAAATATTGAAGTCCGGCAGTTGGGATACATTATCTATAGCAAAGAACAAGTCAGGGGAATACAACCAAGACAAGTTTGCTCAAACAAAAGACAAGCGTCACTTCACCGATGAATGGTTGGATAAAGAGAAAAGCTAAGCTATACTTTCAAGCAGAGCTATATCAAAATCTTCCAGGCTAGCTAGTTTCGCATCAGCAAGCACAAATTCAGGCTTATCAAAGTGCGTAGGGTCTGGTACCATGATAACACTCATTCTGGCAGATTTAGCGGCAAGCATACCATTTACAGAGTCTTCGAGCACTAAACAGTTGAGAGGGTTGCTATTAAGTTCTTGTGCAGCATGTAAGAACACTCCCGGATGTGGCTTGCCATAGTCTACTACATCAGCCGAGGTAACCACATCAAAGTATTGAACCAAGTCAAAGTGGTGGATAAGCTCATCAATCATCCTCCTTGGAGATGAAGAGGCCAGACCAAGCTTACATCCTTTCTGTTTCAGCATGTTAATCGTGTCTAATACCCCTGGCATCACTCTACCCTTTTGTTTAGATAGCTCTATAATGTCATCCAGTATCTCATCAGCTAGCTCAATGGAAGAAACTCCATTCCAAGGATATTTCATAGCCCAGTAATCTGTTACCTCATATATGCGCAGACCTGTAGTTTCTTTGAATTGTTCTCTTGTTATAGGCACAGCATGCTTTTGAGCTATGCGTAGCATACTTTCGCCCCATAGAGGCTCGGTATCCAACAAAAGACCATCCATATCAAACAAAACTGTATCTATCATTCCTGAAAGTTTGTGCAAAAATGCACAAATGGGTTAGAAATCGGGGGAATTAATTTGATTTTGTCTCAATACTTCTTAGCTATCTCGTGTTAAACACTATTTTTGCTGAAAATTAATACAGTTACTTATGAGGCTCAAAGCTTTTTTTTCAACGTTATTAGGCATTGTCCTACTTTCACAGGTAGCACAAGCTAAAGGTAATATCAAGTTCACGGAGTATGACCTTCCCAACGGTCTGCACGTGATATTACATGAAGACCACTCTACACCGATAGTAGCAGTATCTGTAATGTATCATGTAGGTTCTAAGAACGAAGACCCGGAGCGTACAGGTTTCGCTCACTTCTTCGAGCACCTGTTATTTGAGGGTAGCGAAAACATCGAAAGAGGTGAATACATGAAAATGGTACAGTCTGCAGGTGGACAGCTAAACGCTAACACTTCTCAAGACAGAACTTACTATTATGAAGTACTACCGTCTAATCAATTAGAACTAGCACTATGGATGGAAGCAGAAAGAATGCTTCATGCAAAGATTGACGAAGTGGGTGTGGAGACACAACGCAAAGTGGTAAAAGAAGAGAAGAAGCAACGTTACGATAACACTCCATATGGTCAGATACTTAATGTAGTATATGAGAATGCATATGAGAAGCATCCATACCGTTGGTCTCCTATTGGTAAAGAGCAGTACATCAATCAGGCTACAATAGATGAGTTTATGCAGTTCTACAAAACATTCTATGTACCGAACAACGCAACGTTATCTATAGCCGGTGATCTTGATATTAATGAAACTAAGAAGTTCATTGAAAAATACTACGGCGATATTCCAAGAGGTACTAAACCAGTACCACGCCCAACTGAAGTGGAGCCTGTACAAACTGCTGAAAAGCGCGTTGAATTTTATGATAACGTACAACTACCTGCAGTAGTAATAGGCTACCACGTACCTAAAATGGGAACAGATGATTGGTATGCTTTATCGCTATTAACTCAAATGTTATCTCAAGGACAAAGCTCTCGTTTCCAGAAAGAACTTGTTGATAAACAACAGAAAGGTCTAGCTGTAGGTGCATTTATGATTCCTAATGAAGATCCGGGCGTTGCTTTAATGTTTGGTATCACTAATGCTGGTGTTACTCCTGAAAGCCTTGAAGAGTCAATGCTGAAAGAAATAGAAAAAGTAAAAGTTGGCGAAATAGGTGATGAGGAGTTTCAGAAACTAAGAAACCAAGCTGAGAATGACTTTATATCACAAAACCAGAGAGTAGTTGGTATAGCAGAAAACCTTGCTACTTATCATACGTATTTTGGTAACGCTAACCTGATCAATACTGAATTGGAGCGCTACACTAAACTTACTAAAGAAGACTTAAAGCGTGTTGCTAACAAGTACTTCACTAAAGAGAACAGATTAGTAGTTTATTATCTACCAAAATCAGAACAAAAGAAAGGTTAATCCCAACATTACTTTAAACAGCTTAATAAGATATTTTCAATATGAAAAAGTTATCATTAATAATATTATCACTGGTTTTCGTGAGCACATCTTACGCTCAAAAACTAGATCGTAGTGTTCGTCCTAAACCCGGACCTGCACCTGCGATAGAACTAGGTAAAACTGAAAGCTTCACACTAACTAATGGTATGCGCGTTTTCGTTGTAGAAAACCACAAACTACCAATGGTAAGTGCGAGTATACAATTGGATATAGACCCTGAACTGGAAGGCAAAATGGCCGGATATTCAGAGTTCTTATCTGAATTATTAACTGCAGGTACAGAGAACAGAAGCAAAGACGAGCTTAACAAAGAGATCGACTTTATCGGTGCTAGAATAAGTGCTTCATCTACAGGTATGTTTGGTCAGAGTTTGAAAAAACACCAAAACAAGCTACTTGAGCTGATGAGTGATATAGCTATGAACGCTAAGTTTGAGAAGGAAGAAGTGGAGAAGATCAGAAAGAGACTATTATCAGGTCTTGAAGCTAGCAAGAACGACCCTGATGACATGTTGAATAATGTTACAGCAGTCGTGAACTACGGTACACTACACCCTTATGGCGAAGTACCAACAGAAAATACAGTTGAGAATGTAACTCTTGAACAGTGTAATGAATACTATAACACATACTACCGTCCTAATGTAGCATATATGGCTGTGGTTGGTGACGTTACAGTTAAAGAAGTTAAACCTCTTATTGAGAAGTATTTTGGTCAGTGGAAACAGGGAGAAGTACCTGTTACTAAGTATGCAAATGTATCTTCTCCAAAAGCTACTAATGTTGCTTTTGTTCCTCGTGATGCTGCTGTTCAAAGTGTGATTAACGTCACTTATCCTATTGATCTTAAACCAGGCCATCCTGATGTGATCAAAGCTGATGTAGCTAACTCTATATTAGGTGGTGGATCTACAGGACGTTTATTCTTAAACCTTCGTGAAGAGCATGCGTGGACTTATGGTTCTTACTCTTCTATCAGAGAAGACGACTTGAAAGGTCAGTTCAGAGCATATGCAAAATGTCGCAATGAAGTATCTGATAGCTCTGTGGCTGAAATACTGAAAGAGATGAAGCGTATGCGTGAGGAAAAAGTATCTGAAGAAGATCTTCAACGCCAAATAACTTATATGTCTGGTGGTTTTGCTATTGGTTTAGAAAGCCCTCAGCGAGTAGCACAGTATGCTATTAATATTGAGCGTTATAATATGCCAAAAGATTACTACAAGAATTATCTGAAAAACTTAAGTGCTGTTACTTCAGATGACATCCTTAATATATCTAAAAAGTATATTGACCCTACACAGGCTCATATAGTTGTTGTAGGTAGTAAAGACGAGGTAGCTAAAACACTTACTCGTTTTGATGCTGATGGCAAAATAGACTACTATGATAATTACGGTAACAAGCTAAGTGATGAAAAGAAAATGTCTATTCCTTCTGGCGTAACTGCAGATGCAGTTATGAAGAAATACATTTCAGCTATAGGTGGTGAAAAAGCGATCAATTCTATTAAAGACATTAAAACTGTAATGACAGGTAAAATGTCTATGGGACCTCAAGAAATAGAACTTAAAATAACCGAAGCTAAAAAAGCTCCTGCTATGTACATGCAGACTGTAGAGATTCCTGCTATGGGTATGGTAGCTCAAAAGCAAGTTTTCAATGGAGCAACTGGTTATCAGGAGGTTCAAGGTCAGAAGATGGACATGGGAGATGATGAAATAAAGAGTATGAAACAGGAAGCTGATATATATGCTGAACTTCACCCAGAGACATATGGCATAAAACATAAGCTTACTGGTATGGAAAAGCTTGGTGACGCTGATGTGTATGTTATTGAAGAAACTACGGAAGGCTCTGAGAACAAGTCTAAAAAATACTTTGATGCTAGCACAGGTTATCTACTGAAAGAAGTAGCAACACAAAGCACGCCACAAGGTCCTGTAACTAGTATTGCTGAATATGCAGACTACAAGGCAGTACCTAATGGTAATGGATACCAAATAGCATATAGTGTAACTATAACTGCTAATGGTCAGAAAATACCCGGCAAAGTAGAAAGTGTAGAAGTAAACAAAGGTATAGAAGATACTACTTTCGAATAATCAACAGATTTATTTAAATAAAAAAGAGCCGCATAGTTGCGGCTCTTTTTTATTGTATGTCATCAATCTCTTTCTGAACTTTCTTGGGTAACTTTTCTTTTACCAAATTATAAGACTTCCTCAAATATTCCTTCCACTCTGTATTTCTTAAAGCATTCCTTTTGCTAATGCTTACCCACTGCTTCTTTGCAAAGTACTTTGCCTGAACTATTCCTTCTCTTTCTGTTAGTACTTCAAAATCTTCAGGAGTAACTTTAAAGCTAACATTCGTATCGTCTGTAAAACCTGTAATACAAAACATCTTTTCAGCTATCATAAAGCATAGATGATCTTCCCACTTTACACCCTCTTGTGCACCTGGCAACGACATACAAAATTCCTGTAGTTTATCAGTATTCATATATCAAAAATAAAAAAGCAGAGCGACAAGGCTCTGCTTTAAATAGTATCATATTAATGTTCTCTACATAATCTTCCACCTTAAGCCGGCGTAGATATTTCTTCCCATTACCGGGCCCCATATCATTGATGCATCAAAACCATTACCAAACGGTGCATTAGCACCAAGTATAGCTTTGTTTTGTAGATAATTAGTCAGGTTATCACCACCTACATACACTTCAAAGTTTCCATCTCTCCAAGACTTACTTACTTGTGCATTCATCAGCACAAATGATGGAGACCTTCCATCTACTATCGTACCGTTTATAGTTTCATCATATAATAATGGAGCTCGTTTTGAGCCTATCCATTGTACGGTATAGTCGAACCTCCATGAGTTTCTGGTTTCATAACCCAGATTCACAAAAGCTCTGTGATTGGCTACAAATGGTCGCTGCTTGAGAGTATTACCATAAGTAGTTTTTACATCATACCAACGGTAAGCAACTCTCAGATCCAACCTGCGAAGAATAGCATAGTCTAACTGCCCCTGCAGGCTATTAGCTACTGATGGTCCATCGAGATTATAAAATCTAACTGTATTAGCATCCTCTACATCTACTACTACCTGATTTTGAAAATCAGTATAGTAATAATCTACAGAGAAAGACCCATCACGATAGTTTAAACGAAACTTCTGTGTAAGATTAACGCCCATGTTCCATGCTACCTCGGGCTGAAGACCATAAGGTAAACTAGGGTCGTTATTTAATATCTGAAAGCTTCTTGCAGAAGCCATGTAACCTATATTTTCTGCAAAAATATTGGCAGTACGTTGTGCACGACCTATAGATGCTCGTAATGCAGTCTGCTCAAAAGGAGCATAACGAACATGCAAGCGCGGAGTAACAAACGCACCAAACAAATTGTGATAATCTGCTCTTAAGCCTGCTATGACATTAAACTTGGTTAAATAGTTATAAGCATACTCAACAAATGCGCCCGGCACCACCTCATTTCTGGTATAAGTTCTGTTTTCAAACTGCTCGTTGTAGTTATCTATCAGATTGCTAACACCTGTCTTCAACACATGATTTGTATTACCTAACAGCGTTTGAAATATCCAGTTGGCATAAAATGTATTTTGCTTGGCATCATAATTACGACGACCATACAAAGCATTTTGATCATGATACACACCCGATAGTTGCAGACCAGTACTAGTACCTTTCTTGGATGGGAACACCTTACCTATTTTAGCCCAACCTTCTACTCTTTTGGTACTCATCTGGAAACCCCAAGGATTTCCTGTGACCTGTTCTGTGCCTTTTTCATAAGAAAGCTGACCGCCAGTTTGGTCTAACGCTACAGCTTTAACACCTGCCTGAACTTCTAAACCTTTTGGTCCAAAATAATACCAACGATTCAAACCCACATACTGTTGGTTTTGTGGCTGATCCATGAAACCGTCATTGTTCATATCAACTCTTCTCCATCTACCGCTACCGTGCAACATTACAGAAGTAGATAAGTTTGGATTGAACTTCTTACGATAAACTACATTACCTTCTGACCTGCCTTGTACATTCTGATACAAGTTGAAGTAATAACGAGGCTCATCATGATTGAATGGTTTCCGTAGCTCGATATTTAATTGACCAGCTACACTTTCATAACCATTAACTACACTACCTGTTCCCTTACTCAACTGCATGCCCTCTATCCAAGTACCCGGTGTGTAGGTTAAACCTGTTATCGCTGATAAGCCGCGTACATCCGGTATGTTCTCTCTGGTAATTAATGTATACGGACCAGCCAGACCAAGCATTTGAATTTGCCTGTAACCAGATACAGCATCAGTAAATGATACATCTATTGAAGGAGTAGTTTCAAAGCTCTCACTAAGATTACAACAAGCAGCTTTTAGTAACTCACGCTCACTGATAAGCTCCGACTTACGCGTATCCAATAAGTTCATTTCATTACCTTTCTTTCTGTAGGTAATCTCTACTTCATCAAGCTTGCGTATCGTCTTAAGTATAACGGCTATATTATTAGCCCCTGCTTTTAACGCTATCGTGTCGGACACATAGCCTTTTCTTTCTATTACTATATTACTTGCAGATTCAGGAACTGATAATCTATATGTTCCATCTCCGTCTGATTGAGTACCTATAGTAGATCCGGGAACTTTTATTATCGCTCCAGGCATAGGTACTTCCTTTCCATTTACTTTTTCGAATACAGTGCCGAACACAGCTCTATCCTGTGCTTTAAGTACATTAAAGCTACACAAGAATAATAGCAGCATCGGCACATATATTACGTGTCTTTGCTTTAACATATTATAATTGTGTTTTAGTCACCACAAGTACCTGTACGGTACCGGCAACATTTAGGAAGTTTTGCGTATTGTTCTTCTGAGGCTGTGCCTGTTTCTGAATCGTGCCCTGCGTCTACAATACTTTTGAGTATTTCTTCTGAAGATGTTTTAGAGGTACGATATGTTACAGTAAGCTTCTTGGTTTCTTTATCCCAGTCAGCACGTTTTACACCTTTGATATAAGCGGCTTCTTCTATCCTGTCTTTACACTCGCCACAGTTTCCACTTACTATGTAAGTCTCTGTAACTACTTCTTTCTGTTTATCCTGTGCCGAAACAGTAAAAGAGCTGATAATTATTGATAAGAATATGATTAAGTATTTCATTTTATTACGTTTTAATATTTTAAATAAATAAGTATTTGCGAAGAGCATTACTTAACCGTAATAAGTATACTGTGTATAAAGTTTATATAATGGTATTGATTGCCAAAGCCCGGGAGGAGCGTTTGGCTGTTGTTGTACACCAACAGATTGGTGGTCGTAACCTATTTCAAATTCAAGAGCCGGCAAAACAGCCGGACTATCACCGCCAATGGATAGCAACTTATAGATGTAAGACTGTGGCGTATCTTGCTCTTGATCTATCTTAGCAAGAACTATCTCATCTTTACAACAGTCATCATTATCTTCTGTTTCATCACCACACTCATCACCTGCACAACCCGCTTTGTCGGCATACACATCCCATGCCTCTAACTGCTCACCACAGTAGTGCAAGTTGATGAGTATACCTGATGCAGCGATCAGATAAACAGTTAATAATGGTATGACTAAAAACCTTTTCAACGTTACAAATATACGTAATACTATGTTAAAGGAATACCAAAGGGAATATTGTAGAATATCTTATTAACCATTAGTTTAGCTATATGATAAATCCCTTTCAGCTAGGCGATACATTAGAATATAGGCACATTGTGAGTAAAGAAGATATTGCCAGTTTCAAGAGTGGCAATGTACACGAGGTCTACTCTACATTTGCGTTAACTAGAGATGCAGAATGGAGTGGTAGGCTATTCGTATTAAAGATGAAAGAAGATCATGAAGAAGGGATCGGCACATACATATCAACTACTCATGCGTCCCCGGCACTTGTGGGGCAAGAAGTAATCTTTACCAGTACTTTGATTGCTATAAATGGCAATGAAGTAGTTACATCTTACGAAGCAGTTGCTGACGGTAGATTAATAGCCAAAGGTGAGCAAAAACAGAAAATATTACCTAAGGAAAAGCTTGACAGTATATTCAACAAACTAGTTACTTAGCTCTTCTTTTATTTGAGTAGATAGTCGCTTAGCCCACACCTTGTACTCTTTAGCAGAATAATGTAGCTTATCCCCTACCAAATATTCCAAGTCCTGACCATTACCTCGTGTACTTTCTGTTATCTCCAGCCAATGACAATTATATGCTTCAGTAATTTCTTCCTTAGCTTGGTTATAAGCATCTATTTCTACTTTTATTTTTTCTCTATCCCTACCTTCAGCAAATGGTGTTACTCCCCAGTCTGGAATCGATAGCACAAATACCTTACGCTCATCATTACCTGCAAACTCAATAGCTTGTTTTAAAAGTTGGGTATACTCTTCTTTAAAGTTCTCAACACTTCTTCCTCTATATTGATTGTTGACACCTATCAACAGCGTCACGAAAGAATATGTCTCTTGTATGTTCTCTTTTTCAATAGCTGCTGCTAGTTCATCAGTCGTCCAACCAGTAACGGCTATAATCATAGGAGCTTTTACAGCTATACCTTCATCTTTTAGCATCGCAACAGTTTGATGCGGAAAGTTATCTTGACTCTCTACCTGCTCACCTATTGTATAAGAATCTCCTAAAGCTAAGTATGTATACATGTTTTCTTCGCTTGATTGTGCGTATAAAGATGTTGCAATAAAAATACAGATACAAGACAGTAAGGTCCTCATGATTAAATTTTTGCTTACATATACGTAACAGTATCGCTTATAAGATGGTGCCTAACTGTTAAACCTAAATAAACCTATTTATGTACTCCAGAAGCTTAGCCATATTTACTTGCTCAATTGGGTGCTGTGTGTTTTCTAATGTAGCCGATACTGCGTGAGGGAGCGCATTATATACATCGTAGGTTTCTTCTATAGTTATCATCTTGTCATTATCACCCAGCAATATCATAGAGGGAGTATTGATTGTTTTATAATCGTCTACTATTAGAGGATTATGCTGACCCATTTCAGTAAGCATATCAGCTGTTTTTGATAACAGTTCTTTCCAGTCATTTGGTGCATGCCTTTGCTCCAGAGCTGCTGCAAACTTTGGCACCTTTTGTTCTATAACATCAGGGTTCAGCATTTTCGCCTCTTTGATAGCAGTAGCCTCATCCCAGTAATACTTTGTAGCCAGGGTGATTATCTTGTCTACTTTTTCGGGATGCTTTTTGGCGAGATACATTGCTACATACCCCCCCATACTATATCCGAATATGGACACTTTGTCGATACCATTATCTTCCAAATATTGATGTACTTCTTCTGCAAATAAAGGAATAGATAAAGGTTCTTCAGGAAAGGGTTTACCACCGTGCCCGCTGAAATTCATCGTATGTACATCATACTTATCGCTTAACTCTGCCTTTAAGTTTTCAAGCTGCTCAGCTGCACCTATTGCACCATGTAAAAGCAGTAATGGTTGTAGTGACATATATATTGCAATATATGAACTAATAACAAAAAGAGCAGCCTTACTGGGCTGCTCAATAGTATAACGAGAGAGACAAAATTTCTTATTCCTGAGTAGCTGTGTATACTACATCTACTGCGTAAGTACCTGCAGGGTATGCGAAACCAGGTGTAGCTTTGTACTTCACACTGAAGGTTTGGTTACCACCACGGCTACCTGCTGATATCAAATCCTGGTTTGAGCTTGTTAGTGTAGCATAGTTTGATGCTGAGAACGGTGATGCTATTGATCCACCTGTACCATTTGCTGTTACTTTAACTCCTAATACACCACTTACAGGCATTGTCGGAGCAGGTGTTGTATTACCTGTATAAGTAAAGTTGGCAGCGTTTGTTTTAACTGCTACTGAAAAGTTCTTATTTGAACGCACTTTCAACTCCTGTGCATCTGATTCTACGCCGTTTGCATAATCATTCACTGTTGTGAAAGGAATAGTTACATCTCCACCTGTTGCACTGCTGTTACCTGTAAAGGTGATCTCGATAGCATTGCTAAGAGATAGGTTAACTGTCTGAGAAGCTGTGCTTGATTGGTTAGCCTGGTTTTGTGCCTTTGCTGCGAAACCTAGAGAAGCGAAAACTGCGATTGCGATTAATTTTTTCATTGTTGTTTGTTTTAGTTGTTGTTGTTTGACTTTGTTTGTTTGTCGTTGATTGTGATACAAAGATGCGACCACAACACAAACAGGGGAAATTTTCAGCCTCGGTTAACCATGAATTTGCAACCCCGCAACATTTCGTTAACAAAACAAAACGCCTAACTAATTGTCTATCAATTAGTTTATCTTTAAGAATAGTAAAAATTAAAAGCCATGCGATATTTTAACCATTTAGCGTTAACAACTATATTATGCAGTAGCCTGACAGTATCCGGCTGTCTCAACAGTGCTTTAAAAGAGACTGAAGACCCTATTCTACCTGATATAGAACTACCTGATGGATTCCAAATAGACATATATGCTGATAATGTAGAGAATGCCCGCTCGATGGTCATGGGTACGAAAGGGACGCTTTTTGTAGGGTCACGCGGTGCAGGTAATGTATATGCAATAGTAGATACAGATGGTGACCATAAAGCTGATAAACAATATATAATAGCCGAAGGTCTGAACATGCCCAACGGTGTAGCGTTTCGAAATGGTTCTTTATTCATTGCAGAGATAGATAAAGTGTGGCGATTAGATAATATAGAAGATAATTTAGCAGCCCCGCCACAGAAAGTATTGGTTAGCGATAACTACCCTAGCGATAAGCATCATGGATGGAAGCATATAGCTTTCGGACCGGATGATAAACTATATGTGCCCGTAGGAGCACCTTGCAATAATTGTGATGATCATACAGAAGATGAGCGCTACTCATCTATTACTCGAATGAATCCAGACGGTAGTAATTATGAAGTATATGTACATGGTATTAGAAATACGGTGGGCTTTACATGGCACCCGGAAACAGGTAATATGTGGTTTACTGATAATGGAAGAGATATGATGGGCGACAACATTCCTCCCGATGAATTAAATGAAGTAACTGAAGCAAGCATGAACTTTGGCTATCCATATTGCCATGCAGGAACAATTAAAGACCCTGAATATGGAGATGAGCACAGTTGTGATGAGTTTACACCGCCTGCTATTAACCTGACACCACACGGTGCTGCGTTAGGCGTAAAGTTCTATACAGGCAATATGTTTCCTGCTGAATATAAAAATGATATGCTTATAGCAGAGCATGGCTCATGGAACAGGTCTGAACCTATCGGCTACAGAGTCATGCGTGTAAAAATGGATAATGGGAAAGCAGTAAGCTACGAGCCTTTTATAAAAGGCTGGCTAAAGAACGGTGAAGCCTGGGGAAGACCGGTGGATGTATTACAACTGGAAGACGGGTCGATATTAGTGTCTGACGACTTTGCTAATGCTATATACAGAGTCACTTATAGCAAATAGCCTTATATGTGAAAGTCTTCTAAAATAAGGGTGTTTAACAGTTCCTTGTGAGAAGTCGGAACCGATTTTGGATAATATTAGGTGTACCAAAATCAAAGATTATGAACAGGTTATTAAAAAAAGTGAGTGGCACGGTATTATTGGCTGCGTTAATAATATTAGTTGCTCCAACTAAGCAGGTAAAAGCACAGCCTAATATATCAGTGTCATTTCAGACTTTTTATAATGACCTGTCTCCTCACGGCCAATGGATAGATTATCCTCAACATGGTTATTGTTGGGTGCCAAATGTAGGTAGAGAATTCAGACCTTATTATACTAATGGTCACTGGGCCATGACAGAATATGGTAACACATGGGTATCTAACTATTCATGGGGTTGGGCGCCATTCCACTATGGTCGCTGGACATTTGATGACTATTATGGCTGGATATGGGTACCGGGTGATACATGGGGACCTGCATGGGTAAGCTGGCGTAATGGTGGTGGTTACTATGGTTGGGCACCGATGACTCCCGGTGTTAGTGTAAACGTAGCGGTAAGTCCGAGATTTAGCTGTAGCCCACATTCATGGGTGTTTATACCACAAGCACAGATATATAATGTTCGTTTCCACAGATACTGGAGAGGTCCGCGTAACAATACCACTATCATTAATAACACTACTATTATTAATAATACTTACATCAATAATAGCCGCAGGTATGCTTTCGGTCCACGAAGTAATGAGATACAAAGAGCTACCGGCCAACGTGTAAGAACTTATGGTGTTCGTAGTGGTATGAGACCGGGTAGAACTGAAATGAGGAATAATGAGTTGAACGTGTATCGTCCGAATGTGAGACGTGGTAGTAACGAAAGGCCACAGCGTGTAGTAAGTGCATCTGAAAGAAGAGGTGCGGTACAATCACCAAGAGGTAATGCTCCTGCACAACGTGCTACATCGCCTAGTGCTAGTAGCAGAGGTAATGTAAGCTCAAGAAGCACACCACCTGCACAAAGGTCTACCGCATCGCGTAGTCCTCAGAGAAGTGCTTCTCCGGCACGTAGCAATAGCAGTATGCAACGCACAAGAAGCAATGCTCCTGCGCAACGTGCTACCCCATCTCGCACACCAGCAAGAAGCAGTAGCCCGTCAAGAGGAGTGATGGCTCAGCGACAACAGCAGCAACGTGAGATAACTCGTAACAGACAACAGGCATGGCAACAACAGCAACGTAGCAGTACTGCCAGACCTAATACAAATAACAGAGCTATGCAACAAAGGTCAAGTACTCCTACAAGCAGACCTCAGGCAACACAGAGGAATGTACAAAGATCAAGACCTCAGTCTCATAGCAGACCTCAAGTAAACTCAAGAGCACCGCAGAGTAGATCTCGTGCAAGTGCTCCAAGCAGGTCAAGCTCATCAAGAAGCTCAGCTCCGTCAAGGAGTTCAAATAATAGAAGTTCTAGTAGAAGCAGAAGGTAGGATTGTGAGTGTGTAAAATGAATCCCGTTCCGGCATTGTCGGGCGGGATTATTCTTTTATAGTACTCATATTACTTACTGAACATTAGCTGTATATTAGTATTCTGCACAAGAATTTGCATCAATATGTCTTCAAACAATAAGAGCTCATACGCTACATCATTATTTCTGGTAGGTTGTCTGTTTTTCATTTTTGGTTTTATCACCTGGTTGAATGGCTCTCTGATACCTTTTCTGAAAGCTGCCTGTGAGCTGAACAACTTGCAGTCTTATTTAGTGACTACAGCATTCTTTGCATCCTATTTTATCATGGCCATCCCATCGTCTTACATACTTAGAAAGACAGGGTTTAAAAAAGGCATGAGTCTCGGCTTGCTCATCATGTCCATTGGTGCAGCTATTTTTATTCCTGCAGCTTTACAACGCAACTATATATTCTTTCTTATAGGTCTGTTCACTCAAGGTTTGGGCTTGACGATACTCCAAACAGCTACCAACCCTTATGTGACCATATTAGGTCCTGAAGAAAGTGCTGCGAAGCGTATCAGCATAATGGGGATAGCTAATAAAGTAGCGGGAGCTATCGGTAGTATTGTTATGGCAGGCCTGTTGCTGGATGGTATACTTGGCATAAAAGAAAAGCTATCAGCAGCTACTGATGTAATTCTAAAAGAGGATCTACTGAATGAACTGGCTCAACGAATTATTAACCCATATATAGCTATAGCTATTAGCCTGGCTGTGCTTGCCGGACTGATATTGTTATCACCTCTTCCTGAACTTGATGATGAAGAAGAAAACCCTGACACCGAGGCTAAAGGGCAATCTTCCATCTGGAAACATCCATACTTATTTTTGGGAGCGCTAGCTATATTTTTCTATGTAGGTGCAGAAGTGATCTCAGGAGACTCGATCATAGGTTATGGAACCTCTATGGGTATACCTGAAGATGAAGCTAAATTCTTTACCAGCTATACACTAGGTGGCATGCTATTAGGTTATTTACTGGGCATTATACTCACGCCTAAAATACTATCTCAGGTAACTATGCTGAAGATATGTGCCGTATTAGGCATTGCGCTTACAGTCACTGCGATATTTACTACAGGTAGAACTTCTATATACAGCATTGCAGCACTGGGTATTGCAAATGCGATCATGTGGCCTGCAATATGGCCAATGTCTTTAAAGGGGCTTGGTAGACATACCAAGACAGGCTCTGCACTACTTATTATGGGTATTATTGGTGGCGCTATCATTCCACCAGTATTTGGGTGGCTTATTGATATGATGGGTAGCCAAACATCTGCCTATGTTATTTTGATACCTTGTTATTTATACATACTATACTTCTCTGTAGCCGGTCATAAGGTTGGTTACCACCCCGAAAATAAATAGCGCATGTACGGAGAGTCTTCATCGGAACAACATATATCAAAGAAGAAAAACACTTATCCTGTAACGGAAAAGCTAGGTGAATATTTACTGGAGCATGCCAGAGAAATAGACCTGCCGGTACAGTATGCAGACTTGACTCGTTTTGAAACAGGTATCTCCGTTTATGACAATAACGGTAATGATACACTCTGGCTGACAGCTGTATACAATCAAAATGAGATACATCATATACATGAGGGGTTAAAGAAGATGTACTCTATCCTTCGCACAGAAGGTTATGGCGAGGTCCACAAACATCTTCATATCGAGCGTATAGACTACTGTACATTTGGCAACTCTAACCCATTCAGGATAAAAATTGTAAACAACCTGAATGACAACTATGACTACTTCTACATAAAGAAAGCTGATGCTTCTCGTATATATGGCTTAGAGTTAGAGCATATTCTGTCACCATCACGTATCAACTATTTTGTAGATAACAGAACCCTACTGGAAGAACATATAGCAGGTGTGCCCGGTGATGTATTCATCGACAAGTTTTTGAAAAACAAAGAGTATAACAAAGTCCGTATTGCAAAAGAGCTAGTCAAGTTCAATGAGCGCTGTTTTATCAGGCTACTTGGAGACATGCGTTCTTATAACTACGTCTTTGACATCACACCTGACTTTGAGGAAGTGCAGTTTAGGATAAGAGCTATTGACTTTGACCAGCAGAGTTATGAAGGCAGAAAGAATCTGTATCTACCACAGTTTTTCAAAGAGAACTATCCTCTCGTAAAACTGGTACAGACAAAACTCACTTTAGAAAACATTGAGCAGTACCAAAAAGAAGAGCGTGTACTCATTGCCAGAAGAAGCAAGTCTGCACATTTCAGATTGAATGCGCTTATCAAAGTAATGGAAGAAGACAAGATAGCGCCAATAGAAAAAGTACACGAGCTAAGAGCCGAGCTTGCGGAGCACTATAATGATGATGTATTCCTTAAATGCGAATCAATGGGAGCAATCGTCAGACGAAGCTTGGATCAGCTATAAGTACTACTTTTCAAAAGCTACATGGTGGTATCCCCACAAACCCTTCTTATACGATTTATATTGTGCCAATGCTGTTTTATAATGATCGCGTGCAAAAGGGTGTGTATCCTTATTGAAGAAGTTATATAGCTTACTATACCATGCTCCTGCTAAGTAAGCATAGTAAAGTGCATTTACAGATCTTTTCACAGCAGGTGTATAGTCAACATTACCGGCAGTTTTAAAACCAGCTTTCATACCATCAGACTCAAACTCTTGTACAGTTTGTATATCAGCTATAGCCCAACCGTTGAACATGGTCAGCATATCCTTATCCTCTTCTATGCTAAAAGAGCGCGTTTTAAAGAAGTCTGCAACAACGAGTTTTCCACCAGGCTTCAGTACTCTATACATTTCTTTAAAGAACTCCAGCTTACTGGTAGCAGTAGTCATACTCTCAATAGCCCACGCTACGTCGAAGGTATTATCAGAAAAACTTGTATTAGTGTAGTCTTGCTGTTGGAAATCTACCAAGTTCCTTACTCCTTCCCTTTCAGCATATTTGGCACCTGTCTCTGTTTGCTTTTTGCTTAGTGTGATACCTGTTGCTTTACAACCGACATTCTTAGCCAGATAAATCGAAGAACCTCCTACACCGCAACCAGCATCTAAAACATAGTGCTCCTTCTTTATATCAGCTAATTCTTTTAATAATCTATTCGCATTGATAACAGCTTGTGATAGGTTTTTAGTAGAATCATCCCAAATACCGTAATGCAAACCCATATTCTTATCGAGCTTCCAGAACTGGCGGTAATGCACTTCTGTTTCGTCGTAATAGTTCTCAACGTCCTTATTCGTAAAAGTTCTCATTACTGCTATGGGTTTTATTTACTCTTTTCGAAAACCATGTGATGATAACACCAGAGCCCTTTCTTGTAAGCTTTATACTGAGCTCTTGCTGTTTTATAATGATCTCTGGCAAATGGCCTTACATTCTTATTGAGAATATTGTTGTACAACCAACTATACCAGCCTCCTGCTAAGTAAGCGTAGTACATCACATTCACCGACTTCTTTATATCCTTAGTATAGTCTTGTATACTAGTAAGCTTAAAGCCTGCTGCCTCACCATCTTTTATGAATTGTTCTAAAGTGCCTATATCTGCTATAGCCCAACCGTTCAGCATCATCTTCATATCTGCGTCGTCGTCTATGCCATATGCACTAGTTTTATAAAAGTCTGCTACTGCGAACTTACCACCCGGCTTCAACACACGGTACATCTCTTTAAAAAGAGCAGGCTTGCTCGTAGCAGTAGAGGTACTTTCCATACCCCATGCTATATCAAAACTATTATCAGGGAAGTTAGTGTTTGTATAATCCTGCTGCTGAAAGTTTACCAATTCACTCACACCATTAGTCTTTGCGAAATCAGCAGCTGTTAGGGTTTGTTTCTTACTCAGTGTTATACCTGTAGCCTTGCACCCCACATGTTTAGCCAGATAAATTGAAGACCCACCTACACCACAACCAGCATCTAATACACGATGTTGTTTCTGAATATCAGCTCTTAGCATTAGTTGCTTATTAGTATTAAGCATAGCTTCAGCGAGACTATGAGTATCCTTATTCCATACGCCGTAATGGAGGGACATGATCTTGTCTAGCTTCCAAAATCTACGGTAATGTATCTCCGTCTGATCGTAGTAATCTTCGACTTCCTCGTTGCTAAATGTCCTCATCTATTGCCAGTTTGGGCGTGAAAATATTCTATCAGCTTATTAGCCCGGGATACGAGCCATGTATTTAGTCATTTCTTTTATCTGAGCAACTACCTGCTCATTTTTAGACTTACATGCTTTCGCTTTATTGAAGTACAATTTAGAGCTTCTGAAGTCTCTTCTCTGCATGCATATACCTGAAAGTTGCAAATATGCAGTTGCCTCACTATCCTTATCAGGCAAACCAGCTTTAACAGCTTTTCTTAAGTTCTCGTACGCTTCTTTGGTATTGCCTTTTTTGAACGCTATAGAACCTAACTGCAAATAAGCAGTACCCTCATACTCTTTTTCTGGCATACCTGATTCCAAACCTTTACGAAGATCGGCTTCAGCTTTGTCAAGATCATCTGTCATAGTAGAGATATTAGCTCTCAGCATATAATATGATGACCTTACCGGCTTATATAAAAGATTAGGGTATTTTACTTTATCTATCAGGTTTTGAGCACCTTCCATATCACCTTCCTCTACATACTTTTGTATCAAGGTCATAGGCCCTACCATAAAGTGAGCTACTACCATTAGTATAGCCAATAAGAAAGGTATCCAAGCTAACCACCATGTAACACTGAAACCTATCCAAAAGCCTAAAGCTAAAACCACAATGGCTAGAGGTAAACGATATAAAACTAAAAAACGGCGTAATGTTAAATTCATCTTCTACAGAATTGGCTGCAAATATAGTTTTTTAAGCTTGGTTTATAGTTCTTCTTCACGCTCCAGCATCAGTATGCTATGTTGAGGCACTATATAATACTTTTCATTCTCATATAACACTTCAGTAGACCCACCAAGCAAAAAGATGGCCAGATCTCCTTCCTGCGCTTGAAGCGGAATATACTTAACCTTTTCCTGAGGCTCTTTCCAGACCTCATCATCATCTGCTATGGCAGGTATCGGAAAGCCGGGCCCTGTTTTGATCACGTAGCCTTGCTGTACCTTTTCCTTTTCCTGAACTCCGGGAGGCAAGTATAATCCACTACTTGTGCGTTCTGTAGCCTTTACAGGCTTTACCAGCACTCTATCACCTACTATAATCAGCTTTTTCAACTTACTATCTGAAGTAATATTGATCATAACAACTATTCCTTAAATTTTATGAAGACGCAAAATTACATGATTATTTTTCAGCATTATACAGACTATATGTTTTACACTACTTTTGCCTACTGTAGCAATAGCATATGAAAAAGAAAGATTGGTACGAAAACTGGTTCAGCTCGGAATATTACAGCATTCTGTATCAGGACAGGGATCAGAAAGAAGCTGAAAACTTCATCAATACACTAATAGCACATTTACAACCAGAAAAGGGATGTAGAATGCTGGATATAGCTTGCGGTGAAGGAAGACACGCTATACAGCTTGAAGAAAATGGCTATAATGTTACGGGTATAGACCTTTCTTACCAAAGTATCATGATAGCTAAGCAGAAAGAGTCTGAGCGCTTACATTTTTATGTTCATGATATGCGTTTCCCTTTTTATATTAACTACTTTGACTACGCATTCAACTTTTTTACCAGCTTTGGATACTTTGCTACTGAACGTGATCATATCATGGCGGCTAAGTCTTTTGCTTCATCCCTCAAGCCAGGCGGAATACTAGCCATTGACTACCTGAATGCTCACTTTACACTTAATAACATAGTGGACAAAGCTACTATCACAAAAAATGAGATAGATTTTCACATCACTAAACATGTTGAGAACAAGCACATCATCAAGAATATTAAATTCACTGACAAAGTAGGCTGTCCGCAACACTTCGCAGAAAGAGTCGCAGCTTTTACACTTGAAGACTTTAAGGAGATATTCGCAAAAGCCAACTTAACTTTGCTGGAAACATTCGGGGACTACCAGCTCAACGCATATAATGAAGCCACCTCTCCCCGACTGATCATGATATTTAAAAAATAATATGCTACAGAAAATTCATGACCTGCTTATTTACTGGGATTATACCGCATGGTATTACCTGAATACTCAGTGGGTAAATGAGTTTTTAGATGCATTTGTTCCTTTCCTCCGTAACCAATGGACATGGGCACCACTATATTTATTCTTGCTAGTATTCATGCCATTAAACTTTGGCAAGAAAGGCTGGATGTGGTGCGTATTTTTCATTCTAACATTTGCTACTTGCGATTTTGTAAGCGCCAGCATTATAAAACCTTTTTACATAAGACTACGGCCTTGCAATAATCCCTACATTCATGATATTGTACACTTATTAGTATCATGCGGTAGTGGATACAGCTTCCCGTCATCCCACGCTACCAATCATTTTGGTATGGGAATATTTGCAGCAATATCACTTAAGAAGTTCACTAAATGGATATGGGTTATTGCCATACTCTGGGCTACTTCTATAGCGTATGCACAGGTATATGTTGGAGTTCACTTTCCTGGCGATGTTTTAGTAGGTGGAATTTTAGGAACATTAGTAGCTATGCTTACGGGTTATGTGTTTAACCAGGTGTACCCGCTAAAAAATGATAGCTAGTCTTTCAAGAATTCTTCAAAATCTTCTTTAGTACCTTTTAAAGTAAACACATCCTTTAACTGAGTATAGTTTTCCTTATCTGAAGTACTATTATAAGCCCACTTTGCAAAGTCCAGCTTACTATCATCAAATGCAAGCCACTCAACCATAGTCTTCACTTGAGTGGTAGTATACGTTTTAGCATACAATTCAGAGGTGATTATTTCTATTCTTTCATTGTCTGTTGCGTAGCTATCTACTCTCTGTTCAATTTTCTCAAGCTCCATATCAGTTAGGGTTGTCGTATTAACTACAGCGCTTCTTTTGCCGGATGAAACACTACGGCTTACAGGTTGTGTGCCTAATTCGTTAATGCTGGTTTGTGCTCGACCAGTACCAGGATCAACAACGAAGTACGTAATCATATCTTTTTTAATCCTTACATCACCTGTGTATATAAGCTTAGCTCTGCCTCCACCATTTTTATACTCAAGATATTCATACACACGAAGCGTATGCCAGCCTCTTGGCAAGTCCCCTACAGTTAATGAAGTAGCATATTTTTTATAGTCACGATTGTTGATATTGATCAATAGAGGACCATTATTGCTCAATCTCACCTTAAGCACACCTGATTTTCTAGGAGCAGCCAGTGTATTCTGACTAAATAGAATTAAAGTGATAAATAGAACCAAATATCTCATACAGGTAGTTTTAGCATACACATATTTAAAAATACCAATATTGATACCAATATGAGTAAACGTGGAATTATTTACAATTCTTTTAACTCACTAAAGAAGCAACGATGATACCTGCTGAAACAGCAGCGTTTAGCGATTCCGCTCCACCTTTTTTGGGTATCGTTATTTGCCTATCAGCTAGTTGAATAAGCTCATCTGATATACCTTTCGACTCATTACCTATTATGATGACACCATTGCTAGAAGCATCGATGGTTTTAATATTATCACCAGTCAATGTAGCTGCGTAGGTAGTAAGCTTAGTTTCTTTGATAAAATTATTGATATTAGTATATACAGTATTCACTCTCAAATGTGCACCCATAGCAGCTTGTACCACCTTGGGGTTGTATATATCAACACAGTTATCTGAGCAAACAATATTATTGATACCAAACCAATCAGCTATGCGCATGATAGTACCCATATTGCCAGGATCTTGAATATGCTCTAAAGTTAACACCCAACCATCATCAATATTATCATTTATGACATCTGGCATAGATGCTACAGCTAATACTTTATTCGGGGTTTTAAGAGTGCTTACTGCTTTTAGCTCATGCTCTTCTACTATAATCACATTCGCATCTACATAACTTAATAAAGCTCTATTTTCCTCTATCCAACTTTCTAGTCCCAGCAAATAATTTATCTTTGCTTTCGCACTCAACCACTCCTTTACAATTTTATCACCCTCCACTAAAAAAGCTTTATTTTCATTTCGGTATTTCTGCTGAGATAACGACCGAATGTACTTACTTTGTGCCTTCGATAACATGATGCAAAATTAGTTTAATTGTATCTACCATTTAATGAAACTCAATATTAATACATATACATACTTACTGGTATCTATACTTATTATTATTTCAAGCTGTAATACTACCAAGCACCTTGAAGAGAATGAGTATTTGCTCAGGAAAAACAGTATTGAGTTTGAGTCTTCTAAAAACTTATCAGGAAAAAATACACTCGAAGATAATCTGGACGGAATTATTGTCCAGCAACCTAACTCCTACTTTCTATTTCCGTTTTTAACTTATAAACTTTGGTTGTATAACCTGAGATACGACAAGTATCAGACAGACACAACAAACTTCCAAATTGAGTCAGGAACTGTTGAAAAGCCTGTAATATATGACAGTACTACTATTCCTGAGTCAAAAGAGTACATGAAATCATATATGTTTCATCAGGGCTACTTTTACGCTCAGGTAGAAGATACTACTGTACTAAAACGAAAGAAAGCTTACGTTACATATAGCATCACCCCAGGCATCAATTACCTAATAAGGCAAGTCAACTTTAAGGGTATTCAAGACTCTGCAATTAGCAAGCTTGTAAAAAAGTCTTTTAAAGAAACTGAGCTACGTGCGGGAAGACCATACACAGCTGACCTGATGGAGAGTGAACGAACTCGTATTACTACAATGCTAAGGGATAACGGCTATTGCAACTTTTCTAATAGTAATATCAGCTTTGTATTAGATACTACTACAAACGACTACCTTAAAAAGAAAGATAACGGTCTTGAAGAAGCTATAGAGTTCATCACCAATCGTGAACAAGACAAGCCTACCCTAGACGTATACTTAAACATAGAAAATGATGAGGATAGCAACTCATTTAAATTATGTGCTATTAACAACATAAGTGTATATCCAGACTTCCGATCACAGTCTGATTTGAAAAATAAAAACCTTTTAAGTAAAGACTACCATGGAGTAGAGTTTAACTACCATGATTATTATGTCAGAAACAAGGTGTTATTCAATCATATATTCTTGAGTGAGAACGAGTACCTTGCTCAATCTGATTATGACAGAACTATAACGGGGCTGAACCAATTGGGAATTTTTGAGTCCGTCAGGATAGATTATGTAGTAGACTCATCAAAGTCAAATAGCTCTACAAGATGGTTGAATGCTATTATCACAATGTCTCCTACAGATAGGTTTACTTTCAATACCAACTTTGAAGTATCGAATGGTACTACATACGACCTAGGTTCTGCAGTTACGTTAGGGTTACGTAACAACAATGTATTAAAAGGGGCCAATATCCTGTCTAGCTCTGTTACAGGAGGTATTGAAACACAATACGTAAATAGTCAGAGAGAGTTTCAAATAGTAACCAGAACATTTGGAACTAACCTGAGCCTGGAGTTTCCAAAGTTCCTGTTTCCAATAAGTAGAGATAGGTATAGTATCAGAAACTCTCCAAGAACTGAGATCGCAGCCGGTGCCAGCCTTCTGGATAGGTCGCAGTTTTTCACACTACTTAACCTGACATCCAAGTTTACTTACAAATGGCGTGAGACAAAAACTAAGAGCTGGGAAGTAACACCAATATTTGTAAACGACATCTCTTTATTAGATACATCTGAATCGTTTAAAGCCAGACTTGACTCTATTGAATACTTAAGAAATAGCTACCGCTCTACATTTATTGAAGGTGAGAGTATAGCGTGGACTTACAACAATGGACAAGATGCTAAATGGTACGAGAACTATCAGTACGTTAGACTAGGCTTTGAAGAAGCCGGTGGTATTATGTCTGGCTTAAATGCGGTAGCAGACGGGCTTGTAGGAAACTTCTCGAGATATGTAAAATTTGACTTTGACCTAAGACATTTCATACAGCAAAGACATGCTACTACTGCATTTAGGTTTCATGGAGGTGTAGGCCTGCCTTACGGAGGTGACAAAACACTACCCTATATAAAACAATATTTTGTAGGTGGTGCGTTTAGTATCAGAGGTTGGGGTATCCGCACATTAGGACCTGGTAGTTATTTTGACTCATCCACAATTGATGTTGACCCAAGCTCAATTTTCTTAGACCGAACAGGAGATATTAAACTTGAGCTAAACGGGGAGTACCGATTTGATCTTTTCTCTCTCTTTAGCAATGTGATGACCTTTGAAGGTGCCGCATTTGGTGATGCCGGTAACATATGGCTTTCTCAACCATCAGATGACTTTCCTGACGGCGAATTCAAATTTGATAAAATATATAATGATCTTGCAGTAAGTACCGGCTTAGGTATAAGAGCCAATATCGCAGAAATATTCTTACTTAGGTTCGATGTAGCATTCCCTGTTAAATATCCTGCTAACCGATACTTAAAAGCTGCAGGTAACAATGATGGATGGGTAATAGATAAAATAGCATTGGGAAGAAGTGACTGGAGACAAGAGAACCTTGTTCTTAACATAGCCATTGGTTACCCATTCTAGGTATAGGTTCCACTATAAATAGTATATTTGAAAGAGCTATGCGAAATATCAAGATCATAGAAGTAAGTTCGGAGATTGGAGCAGGTACCAGAGGTGCCAGCTTAGGAGTAGATGCTATAAAAATAGCTGCCCTGGACTTCATGAGCAGCCTTTTTATCAACTTTCCCACAGAGAAAGTAGAAACAGAAAACCATTTGCTCTACGAGTCTGTTGTCTCGCCATATGCAAAGCGTATACCCGGTGTCAGTAAGATGTATGAGCGTGTATCTAAAACTGTGAATGATACTGTAAAGGCTAATATGTTTCCTGTTATACTTTCGGGTGATCACAGTAATGCCGGAGGTACTATAGCAGGCTTAAAAATGGCTAATCCTGAAAGGCGCTTAGGTGTTATCTGGATAGATGCACATGCAGACTTACATACGCCTTACACTACCCCGTCAGGCAACATGCACGGTATGCCACTTGCTGCATCTATAGGGGAAGATAATATCAAGTGTAAAGCAAATAATCCGGAAGCTCACACCATCAAGCTTTGGGAAAAGATCAAGAATATTGGCAAGATCAATCCCAAGATCAACCCTGAAGACATTGTGTTCATTGGTCTGCGTGACTTCGAAAAAGAGGAAGAAGAACTTATAAAAAAGTATAACATTAAAGTTATACCTGTGCAAGAGGTACGCAAGAAAGGGGTTGAGCAAGCTGTGAAGCAAACTATTACTCAATTAAGCCAGTGCGACGACATATACGTATCATTTGATGTAGATTCTCTAGACAGTGGTATATCAAAAGGAACAGGCACACCAGTACCTAATGGGCTTAAAGAACGTGAGGCTGAAGATCTTGTAGCCAAGTTTATGCAGAATCATAAAATATGCTGCTTCGAGATAACAGAAGTAAACCCAACATTAGATAAAGAGAATCTAATGGCTGAAATAGCATTTAATGTATTACAGAGAGGCCTGAACAACCTTATGGTTAACTAGTCGAAAAATTTTATTGCAATAAAAAAGCCAGGTGAATCACCTGGCTTTTTTTAGTATTTCAGTTATCTAAAATTACTTAGACATCATTTTTTTAGCTTCTATACTTAGTGTAGCATGAGGCACTGCACGTAAACGTGCTTTCTCGATCAACTTACCGGTAACTCTACAGATACCATAAGTTTTATTTTCGATACGCATCATAGCTTTCTCTAAATGGTTGATGAACTGTATCTGGCGGCTAGCTAGCTGAGCAAGTTGCTCACGCTCCATAGCACCACTACCATCTTCCATATTCATATAGCGGTTCTCAGTATCTTCTGTACCAGCTTCATCTTTACGAGTGATCAAGCCCTGAAGATAACCAAGCTCTTTACGAGCAGCTTCAAGTCTTTTAGTGATCAGTTCTCTGAACTCTTTTAGCTCTTCATCGCTATAGCGATATACAGGTCCTTTTTTCTCCACAGGCTCATCTAATATTGAACGGGTATGTTCCGGTTGATAATTGATCATCGTTTTACCAGCCTTATCTTTTTTCTTGCTGTCATCACCTAAACGACGATGTGCAACGATAACATTCTTTTTCTTCTGATCGCGAGCGTTACGTCTACTTGGTTTTGGCTTAGCAGAAGGTGTAACAGCTTCTGTTGATTTCTTTACTATTACAGTTTTCTTTGGTGCAGCCTTTTTAGCAGCAGCTTTTTTCTTAGGAGCTGCAGCTTTCTTTGCAGAAGTATCTTTCTTAGGAGCAGTTGCTTTTTTAGGGGCAGCTTTCTTCGCTACAGTACTCTTCTTCGCTGTGCTTTTTTTAGCAGCAGCTTTCTTAGGAGCCGCAGCTTTTTTTGTTGCTTTTTTAGTCTCTTTTTTCACTTTAGTTGCCTTAGTTTTTTTAGTAACCGATTTTTTATTCGGTGCAACCTTCTTCGCAGCTACTTTCTTCTTAGGAGCAGCTTTTTTCTTCGGTGTTGCTGCTTTCTTTGCTGTTTTTTTCTTAGAAGGTGCCACCTTTTTCGCCGCTACCTTCTTTTTAGGAGCAGCCTTTTTTACTACATTTTTCTTCGCAGCCTTTTTAGGGGCAGCTTTCTTCTTCGCTGGTGTTGCCTTCTTGTTGGGTTTAGATGCCACAGTCCTTTTAGCAGCCGTTTTTTTCTTTGCAGGGGCTGTTTTCTTTTGGGTTGCCGACTTTTTAGATGTCGCCTTTTTCTTTGTGGCCATATGTTCTAGTTTTTAGAGATTAACACTTTTAAGGTTATATCGTTCACCTCAATATCAGTACCAGACTGCATTTGAGGCACTATATCTATAGTATCCGCCAAAATTTCGGTGCAAATATAATCTTTGAAATTAATAATTGCAGATTTTAATGTGTCATACTCCTCGATCTGAACAGCAATACGGTCTGTCAAGTCTAGCCCACTGTCCTTTCTGACCTTTTGTATCCTGTTCACTATCTCACGTGCATTTCCCTCTTCTTCCAACTCCGGCGTTACAGTTATATCTAACGCTATGGTTAAATTATCTTTATTAGCTACTGACCAGCCTGGTATATCTTCAGCTATTATATCAACCTCGTTTATAGCTATTTCTACAGTTTCACCATCCACTAATATTTGCGTTGATCCGTTCTGCTCAATAGCAGATATTTCGCTCTGCTCCATCTTAGCTATTGCCGCAGCAGTGACTTTCATCTTAGGTCCCAGCCTAGCACCTAGAACTTTAAAGTTCGGTTTAGCTTTTTTCTTAATAAAGCCTTCTGTATCAGTTAGGTACTCTATTTCTTTTACATTTACCTCATTCAGTATCAGCTCTTCTACTTTCTGCAGTTGCTCTTGCATATGTGCATTCAGTACAGGAATCAATACTTTTTTCAGTGGCTGGCGAACCTTTAGGTTCTCTTTTCTTCTTAAACTTAGTACTAGTGACGACAAATCCTGTGCCAGCTGCATACGCTCCTCAAGATCCTTGTCTATGACGCTGTCATCTATCTGTGGAAACTCTGCTAAATGTACAGATGTAGCATCATATCTATTAGTCACATCATTCAAGCTCTTATATAGCCAGTCTGCAAAGAATGGAGATATAGGCGCTATAAGCAATGATATCGTTTCAAGACACTCATACAGCGTTTGATATGCTGATATTTTATCTTCAGCATACTCACC
The DNA here is from genome assembly GCA_964531655.1 of uncultured Flavipsychrobacter sp. Taxonomy (GTDB): domain Bacteria; phylum Bacteroidota; class Bacteroidia; order Chitinophagales; family Chitinophagaceae; genus UBA5543. The sequence continues at coordinate 190,194 of CAZHDM010000005.1, read as the reverse complement.
TTTCCAGAAACGACGGCGGCAAAGACGCACATACCAGTTGCTTAACTGCTCATCCAGGAAATACTCTATGGCACGTCCGGCCTGAGTAGGCTCGAAGTCATCCATATAGTTGGTTACTCTGTGGGTAAGCGAATGTAATTCAGACAGTATCCAACGGTCTATTTCAGGACGATTATGTACTGGTATATATCGTTCTTTAAATGAGAAACCATCAACATTAGCATACAACGCAAAGAACTGGTAGGTATTATATAACGTGCCAAAGAACTTACGCTGTACCTCCTGTATACCAGCAATATCAAACTTCATACTATCCCAAGGGCTAGCATTAGTAATTAAATACCATCTGGTAGCATCAGCGCTATGTTTCTCAATAGTTTCAAACGGATCTACGACATTACCAACACGCTTACTCATTTTATTACCGTTCTTATCCAACACTAGTCCGTTAGACACAACAGTTTTGTAGGCCACACTGTCAAATAGCATGACACCTAATGCGTGTAATGTATAGAACCAACCACGAGTTTGGTCTACCCCCTCAGCAATAAAGTCTGCAGGGAAGTTATGTTTATGCTCTTTTTTATTCTCAAACGGGTAGTGCCATTGCGCATATGGCATAGCACCACTATCAAACCATACATCTATAAGATCAGGCTCGCGATACATCGCTTTACCATCATCTGTAGCCAAAACCAGTTGGTCAACTACAGGTTTATGAAGATCAAGCTTCTCCACATCTTGATCGTAAACGGCAGCTTGATTAAGATTTAACACCTTGTCTGCATGACGCAGTTCAGTCATTAACTCTTCAATGCTACCAATGCATTTAACAACTTCTCCGTCTTCACTAGTCCAAACAGGTAATGGTGTACCCCAGAATCTACTACGACTCAGGTTCCAGTCTACCATATTTTCCAGCCAGTTGCCAAAGCGACCAGAACCTGTAGCTGCAGGCTTCCAGTTGATAGTTTTATTTAGTTCTATCATTCTATCCTTTACAGCAGTAGTTTTTATAAACCACGCATCTAATGGATAGTATATGATTGGCTTGTCAGTTCTCCAACAATGCGGATAACTGTGCTCGTACTTTTCTACTTTAAAGGCTAGACCTTTAAGTTTCAGATCGACGGCTATGTCAACATTTACATCCTGATATTCAGGATCGTCTTTATAGTTCTTAACGTATCTGCCTGATAGATCGCCGAGGTTATCAATAAACTTACCTTCTTTATCTACAAGTGTAAGGATACCTATATTAGCTTGCTTACCAGTTTTGAAGTCATCAGCACCGAAAGCCGGCGCGGTATGAACTATACCTGTACCATCTTCTGTAGTAACAAAGTCTCCTAAAATTATACGGAACGGATCACCTCCGGCTATTTCTGCAGTATTCCCCTCATGTTGAATTAACTGATCGTACTTACAGTTTTCTAAAGCTGAACCTTTAAACTCAGCTAATATCTTCCAAGGTAAGTTTTTACTATCCGCGCTATACCCTTCAAAATCACCATTCTCGTCATCAGCTTTGAAATACTTACCTAATAAAGGTTTAGCTATGACAACATTGATAGGAGTATGAGTATAAGGGTTGAATGTTTTAACTAATACATAGTCGATCTTCGGACCTACTGTAAGACCGCAGTTGCTTGGTAATGTCCAAGGAGTAGTAGTCCAAGCCATAAAGTACACATCCTCACCACTCTTCATCACATCATCAAACAAGTGATGATAATGAGCCTTGAACATAGCTACAACTGTAGTGTCTTTTACATCCTTATAAGTGCCGGGTTGGTTAAGCTCGTGCGAACTTAAACCTGTACCAGCTGCAGGACTGTAAGGCTGTATACTAACACTCTTATATAAGTAACCTTTTTTGTGTAGCTCTTTCAGAGCCCACCATAATGTCTCAATATATTTATTGTCGAATGTGATATAAGGGTCTGACATATCTACCCAATACCCCATTTTCTCTGTAATACTCTCCCACTCGCCTTTGTAGCGCATTACAGCTTCACGACATTTCTTATTATAATCCTCTACTGAGATCTTAGTGCCTATATCTTCTTTTGTGATGCCAAGCTCCTTCTCCACACCTAACTCTACCGGCAAACCATGAGTATCCCAGCCAGCTTTACGCTTTACTTGGTAGCCCTGCATCGTTTTATAACGACAAACAAGATCCTTCAGTGTACGAGAAATAACATGATGTATACCAGGCATACCATTGGCGCTAGGTGGCCCCTCATAAAACACAAAAGGCTCATTACCCTCACGTAGCTCAATGCTCTTGAGAAACACATCCTGATCTTTCCAGTCTTTTTGCACATCCTGCTCGATGGCAGGCATGTTCAATCCTTTATATTCCGCGTACTTGGCGCTCATTCTTGTATATCCAATACTCTTATGTGTAACTGCCTGAATAAATTAACTATTGGGCACAATACACCTTAAATTACCTAAAAAATTAGGCGCGAAGTTACGGGATTTTTGTGGAATTATGAAAAACGGGGATATGAGTTGCAATAAGTTAATAATAGTATTAATAGTAGCTATTTAAGCACGTTAGCTCCAAGCAGTGTCAACTTAACATATGGGGTCTTGTATTTATTAAACTCGACAAGCCTCATTGTCTTTAATTTATCCAAAGCCGGCACAACTTGTTCATTAATGTGCAGCAGCTCATTTGCAATATCCTGTACCATCAACTTAGGTCTTGGAGTCATTTGTCGAGCACTCAATTCTCTAACTTTCCAAAAAACTTCAACCATTGCATCCATAGTACTTATTTAACTAAAGGTAGATTTAATAAAAATCTTAGGGAGCAAATAAATTTCAAGTCATAAATAACATCTTCTAACTTATTGATCTGAATCAATTTTTATGATGATAGTGGTAATTAGGTTTGTAAAAAAGTAGATATGACTTACGAATCTAAACTAATGTGCGGCATCATCCTTCTGACTATCCCTACTATACAATTTGGAGGATACTTTTTACTGAAAGTACTCAGCGGTAAATATGAGCATGCGAGCTTCACTACATTTCAAAAATCAATGTTCAGAGCAGGACATGCACATGCGGGTGTATTAGTGATATTATCGCTCGTTTGTGAGCTACTAATAGATAACATAATCTCAACTAACCTTCTCACATGGGTAATGAGGGCTTCTTTTCCTGCATCTGCTCTACTAATTAGCGGAGGTTTCTTTGCGGGTGCAGCAGGAAACAACATCACTAAGCCACAAAAAGGAATCATACTACTTTATGTAGGGGTAGCTGTATTAGCTATCGGGCTAATAATGACAGGTGTAAGCTTACTAACTAGTTAGCGAGCAATAAAGCACCAGAAGCTATATAATCTTCGTACAACTCATAGGCAGGAAAGAAAGCAGAGACTTCAAACTTATCTTTCGTTTTAATACCTTCTGTTCTTTTTATTCTACTAGCCTTAACGCCTTTAATACCTGCGTCGTGACATAGATCAACCCATTCCTGCTCAGACAACATGATAATATCAAACCCTAAGGCGTCTTTCCATACATGAGAAGCTTTGCTTTCTGTATAATAGTCAATAGCAATAGCCAGTTTACCATCAGGTCTTAACACTCTATGAATTTCTTGTAATGCCATTAGAGGATCGGCCAAATAATAAATTGCTTCTATAGATAGAACATGAGAAAACGCCCCTTCTTTCCAGTGACTAAGATTCTCCATAGTACCTACCTGAAGGTCAGCATTTGGCAATAACTTTCTTGCTTCCTCTATCATGTTTTCGCTCAAGTCAATACCTGATAAGGTAGAAGCTCCTTCTTCATAAGCCATGGCCAGGGCTCTACCATTACCACATCCAACATCCAAAACATTTTGCATATCATCACCATCCCACATCTTTAATATATGCTTTACTAAAACATCATGGCCGGTAGCCATTTGCTCTCCTCTTTTAGTTCCTGCCCAAGAGTCAAATAGTTGCTTCACTTTGTTAATTGCACTCATAACTCAAACATACAAATACTACAATATTTTATTAACCGCTATTAATCATTTAGTTTTACACAAAATCAAAAAAGAATATGAATATCAAAAAGATCAGAACCCAACTAATGACATGGTGTATAGCATTAGGTTTAGTAGTTGCCTTTACACCTGCAATAGCACAAGAAAACTCATTTTCGGATGATGAAGTTGAAACGTTTGTAATGATCAATAAACAAACAATGCCTATACAAATGGAAGCCCAACAAAATATGATGAATATGCTTAAAGAAGAAGGCATGGACATCAATAAGTTTCAACAAATGGCCATGGCTGCACAGCAAGGCGACGAAACTATGGGTGGTGCTACAGAAGAAGAAAAAAATAAATTTACTACGCTAGCTACTAAAATGCAGACTTTGCAGCAAGAGCTAGGTGTTAAGATGGAAAAAGTAGTAAAAGAAGAAGGTATGGAACCGGTGAAGTTTCAACAAATGGCGATGAAGTATCAACAAGATGCTGAATTCAGACAAGAGATTGATGCACTAATGGCTCAAGGCATGAATGCAGAAGAAGAATAACATTATTATTTCATTATAAAAAAAGGGGTAAGCCGTTGCTTACCTCTTTTTTTATGCGTTTTGTTTTTCCTTGCTACGTTTTATCATTGTTTGCAATGTATCTGCAGCTTCAAGGGCAGCTGCCTCATAAGACTCACCTGCCTTTTTCACATAATGGTCATACCCAGGCACCTCTACCCTAACATCACAATGACAATTCTCTACTGCCTCTTGACCTTTCTCAAGTGTTACTCTTATTCTAATGATTTTATCATCAAACTTATCCAGCTTCTGAAGCTTGTCTGTAATAAAACCTTCTAGTTGCTCACCAGCAGTGAAACCCACTGACTTTATTATAACGTCCATAATTATTGATTTTATATGCATAAAAGTACTACAATACCTTTTAAAAGTAATGTAGTGAGTATGTATTACATCAGGTTTAACAGATATTTACAGCAAAGAAAAAGCGCACTGAAAATAGCACGCTTGGTTCTATAAATATTGTAACATAAACTTAGCGTAGATCTTGATTATCATGACCTTTGACTTTTACTAGTTTATTATATAAACCCAGTATTAGTACAGGAGCTGCCCACTGACCAATAAAGTTTGAAGTATTTTTCTTATTCAAAACTTGAAATGCCAAAGATGCGCCGATTGCACCTACAGCAGTCCACAAAAACACATCAGAAGGAAGTTTGGCGGTTTGCTTCTCTATAGCTCTCGCAATACGACCTTCCTCATGATTCTTATTATCTACGATTTTCTTCAATGTGCCGTTTTTAGTTATTTCCATCTTAAGTTGCTTTTATAGTTATAGAATAAAACCTCGCAGACTACTTCTGATTGCGTCTGAAGACCTCAAGTGCTACACCAGCACCTATTACACCTACAGCACCGGCAATTGTCCATAAAGTTTTACGGCTAGGCATGTTAAAGTCCATATTAAAAAAGCTTTTACTTCTAGTAGGCTTAGCGTTATGCTCTAACATGTTATCTATCATGTGTGTCGTCTTTTCTTGCATTTCGTTGCTCATAATTTTCCTATTTAGTCTTTGAATAATCTCTTTATATAATAACCTGTTACAGAGCATTTTGTTCGTTAAAAAAATCTTAAGTCGAAATAAATTTTGTTCATGACAGATTTTCAAAATAGTTTTACATCGTCATAATAACACATATAACATTTTAGTTATGGCATAAAGTTTGCAAGTATGCAATCACAAGATGTAGTATTCAACTTATATGCTAAATCATATTCAAGTCATACTGCATTTTCACTCAGAATCATAACAGAACAACACATTTAACGGTATTGCCGATTAGCGAAGCTATATGCATAGCTAATACGTATATACAGTGTGGTGTCGATTTATTATTTGTAATTAACCATTTATAATAAACAAGTGATGACTGAGGAACAGTTTTTGGAAAAATTTATCTTCTATGACCTGGAAGATAGAAATGACGGCTTCGATAAGCCCAACTTTAAGTATTTTGACGAAGAGGATTTTGAAACAGTAATGAGTCGTGCAGAAGAAGCAGGACTGGTAATGCTAGGCATTGAGTGCTGGGTTCAGAAGAAAATTAAAACAACTAAGTACATGGAGGATTACGACGAAGCCGACGACTGGCATCGTCGGGCATACAAAGATCTTCGTAGAGAAGGGTTTAGTTGCTTATTCTCAGCTACATATGATATCCCCCCACAGTTGCTCAGGGATTAATTCATAACATTATATTTTAAGTGTGCGATATAATTATATCGCACACTTTTTTATTGTTTCTTTGCATGGCATGGCACAGCATATCCCATCAAAGTCTGATAAGAATAAGCCTGGCTTTATAAAAGGAGTCCTTACAATGAAGTGTCCAAACTGCCGTAAAGGGCATGCTTTTAAAAACAAATCTGTATTTCCCTTAAAGGAGTGTGTAAAGCTGGTAGACAACTGTGAAGTATGCGGCCAAAAAATGGTGAGTGAAACAAATAATGGTCCAGGAATTAATTATGCACTAACAGTTATTATGTATTTAGTAAATCTTGCATGGTACTGGCCTATTGTAGGACTAAGTTACTACGACAATAGCATAGAGATTTTTATCTGTGTCAGTACACTGATCATTATATTACTACAACCATGGACGATGCGATACTCTCGTATACTATATTTATACATGTGGGTACCATACGCTAGCAACAGACATCTGGACAGCACTACTCAAACGGCCAGCCAATCATGATCTTTCTGTTAAAGTATCTAATAATGTATTTCATTATTAGCTTGATTGCGAATATTAGAATTAATAAGCCTATTAGTATTAGCCAAACAATGAAGGCATCAGCGGCATAACCTCTCACTAAGAATACCTGTTCCATAATTCATATTTTACTTAATTTACGAATTACCAATAACACATTAAATTAAAATCAACTATTACTGAGTATGGAGTTTGGAAAAGTAGAAGAACAAGAGCTAGAGCTTATTGATTTTAGTTTACCTGACGACCCACAAGAAAACGCCGACATACTACAACAAGGCAATGGTAATACACAGTTCTATATTGGCTGTGCAAAGTGGGGCAGAAAAGATTGGGTAGGCAAACTATACCCTCCTAAGACCAAAGAAAAAGACTTTCTGGAACATTATGCCAGAAAGTTCAACTGTATTGAGTTCAATGCTGTTTACTATAAAATGCCCTTTCCGACAGATGTATGGAAGTGGAAAAGCAAAGTGCCTGATAACTTTTTATTCTGTCCAAAGTTCACCAACACTATTACGCATCTTAAAAGGCTTAAGAATGTAGACTTTGAAACAGGAAAGTTTCTGGAAGCAATTACAGAGTTTAAAGAGAACTTAGGTCCAATCTTTCTAATGCCCCATCCACAAACTGCACCGAAACATATTGACAACATATATAATTTCATTGAAAAGTTCCCTAAAGATGTAGAGTTATTTCTTGAGTTAAGACATCCTGACTGGTATATAGATGGCTATCATAAAGAGCTTTATAACTTTTTGAAAGAACAACAGAGAGGCACCATCATAACAGATGCATCAGGCAGAAGAGATTGTGTGCATATGCACCTTACCACCCCTGAATGCTTTATTCGTTTTGTGGGCAACAGCCTCCACCGTACTGATTATGAAAGAATAGACGACTGGGTACAACGAATCAAACTATGGATGAATCAGGGTCTTGAGAAATGCTATTTCTTTATGCACCAGCATGAGGAACTACATTCTCCTGAATTGATCAAATATTTAATAGAGCAGCTGAACAAAGAATGTGGTACTAATATAGAGCCCCCTAAACTATATAGCAGCGATACATTATTTTAATCAACAATACATAGCGACAGACTGGTTTAGCTGACTGTTTTAAACTATCTTCGCCAAAAATTTTTAATAGAATAACATGAACTTGCACGAATATCAAGCCAAAGGCTTATTAAAGAACCACAACGTTCCTACTCAAGATGGTATAGCAGTATCCAGTGTTGAAGAAGCTGTTGCAGCTTATAATAAGGTTGCTGAGGAGACAGGTGCAAAATTTGCTGTTGTAAAAGCTCAGATACACGCTGGTGGACGCGGTAAAGGTACTATGAAAGAAGTACCTGAGCAGCATGGTGTAGAGGTAATCAAGAGTGCTGATGATGCAAAAAGAGTAGCTGAAAATATACTTGGGAATACACTTGTTACACTTCAGACAGGAGAAGCAGGGAAAGTAGTTAATAAAATATTTGTTGCTCATGATATGTACTATGATGGTCCTAGCGAGCGCGAAGAGTTCTATCTATCTATCTTAATGGACAGAGCTAAGAAGCAGAACGTGATCATGTATAGTACCGAAGGTGGTATGGACATTGAAGAAGTAGCTCATAATACACCAGAGAAAATATTCAAAGAGTGGATCACACCAAACATGCCTTTACAGCCTTTCCAAGCTCGTAAAATAGCATTCAATCTTGGTCTTAGTGGTACTGCTTTCAAAAACTGTGTAAAGTTCGTAACTAACTTATATAACGCATATGTGAGCCTTGATTGCTCTATGCTGGAGATCAACCCGCTATTCAAATCAAGTGATGATAAGATACTAGCAGTTGACTGTAAAATGAGTCTTGATGAGAACTCTTTGTTCCGTCACAAAGATCTTGCAGAGATGCGTGATAAGACTGAAGAAGATCCGACAGAAGTGGAAGCAGGCGAATTCAACCTTAACTATGTAAAACTTGACGGTAACGTAGGTTGTATGGTAAATGGTGCAGGTCTTGCAATGGCTACAATGGATATGATCAAACTTTCTGGTGGTGAGCCTGCTAACTTCCTTGACGTTGGTGGTGGTGCAAATGCTGAAACAGTTGAGGCTGGTTTCCGCATTATCATGAAAGATCCTAACGTTAAAGCTATCCTTATCAATATCTTCGGTGGTATTGTTCGTTGCGACAGAGTTGCTGCTGGTGTTGTAGAAGCTTATAAAAACTTAGGTAATATCGAGATTCCAATAATTGTACGTCTACAAGGTACAAATGCTGAGCAGGCAAAAGAGCTTATCGATAACTCTGGCCTTAAAGTACAGTCAGCTATTTTACTTAGCGAAGCTGCAGAATTAGTACAGAAAGCTGTTAACTAATAATAGCTTAAACATATATTCAATAAAAAAGCTACTCAAATGGGTAGCTTTTTTATTCTTCGGGATTTCTGTACGAGTTGACAAAGTCATAGAAACTTTGCCCATATACTGTATTGATGACGACTATAAGTTTAAGCTCTGATACATTTATTGATGCTGCTACTTCATCCAGCATAAGATCAGGCTTATTATAAGGCTCGCCATTTTCAAAATAGTTATCGATCTTACCTTTAATGTGTTCAACATCCTCTGCTGAGAGCACTATAGTACGGTTAGTATTATTTACGATCTTAGGTAAGAGATCCAACTCATGGACTTGCTTAAAATCGCCATGCCTTGCTACTACTATATACCCAAATGTGGTAACTATTGCAGAAGTCAGAACAACTAATAAGCTGTCTATAACTATGTAGTGCTTCTTAATAGTAGTTAAGCCAATGATCACAAACAAGCCTACAATATTCCATGCAACAAATACAGATGCAAACTTCTTCATGCTCAGGAGCTTATTATCAAATGCAACATTGGAAATAACCTGTCTTAGCCCTGCTCTGGTATCCATAACCTTTCTGCCGGAAAAGAAAATATAAACGTATGTAAATACACTTAGTATAGCTATAGTGAGATACTTAACATCCTTACTTACATTGGATGATGCTCCTCTTATAATTATTATAGACAGGAGCATACATATAGGGAACACAAAATGCAGCAGGTCTTTTGAGGTAAAGTTACCTGTCATAGAAAACTGTCTATTGGTATACAGCCAAAAGAATGGACCTAGAAAGAATAAGAGAGGGTATGTAACAAAACCTAGTTGAGTATCTACCAGAGGCATCCCTGATACCGTAAACGCATATTCAGCAAAAAAGGAGGATATCAGTAGTATAAAATAAGACAACCATCTGTTAGAGGCTGGCTTTGTATCCCTCAACATCATTATTATCGACAGGACAATACCCTGCACAGCACTTATTAAGATAAGCACAGACCATATATTGAAAGATGCGGTATTCAAGTCTTGCAAAATACTCTAAACTAATATTTTAGAACCAGCGAAAGTATAGTTTTGTTGGCAAATATTAAATAAATCAAAACTGTTTAATGCAGAATTGATTTTACTTATCAACTATTGCAAATGGAAATTGTTAAACTTACATATAATTAGAAAAGAACTATGGCAAAAGGAACATCAAAAAAAACAGGAAAAAATCAGATAGGACTAGATAAAACTAAGTCTAACAAGCTTGGTGACGGTCTAAATACATTACTAGCTAACTACCAGATATTTTACATGAATCTACGTGGTTTTCACTGGAATATTAAAGGTGAAAATTTTTTCGAACTGCATGTAAAGTTTGAAGAGTTATACAATGATATCTTACTCAAAATTGATGAGATAGCTGAACGTATAGTTACATTAGATGTGACACCTTTACACTCTTACTCAAGCTTCTTAAAAGAATCTCAGGTAAAGGAGCATACCAATGTAACTGACGGTAGAAAATGTGTAGAGCATATCGTGGCAGACTTCCAGACATTACTGACACTACAACGTGAACTATTAGATATGTCTGATGAAACTAATGACGAAGGTACCAACTCTCTTATGAGTGACTATATAAGAGAACAGGAAAAGACCGTATGGATGTACAATTCATTCTTACGATAGTAAACTATATCAAACTAATAATAAAGGCGCTGAATTCAGCGCCTTTATTATTTAATATTATTGATTGTTGTATCGTTCTTTAACCTTATCCAAATGATCTATGAATGCTTGCACATCAGGATCATAACCATATCCTTCTTCAGCTAATAAATTCTCATCAGCATCTATAAAGAAGTAATAAGGCTGAGCATTAGAACCATATTTTGACGCTTGAATATCTGAATTCAAGTTACCAAGTGTAGTTACTTCTTTCTTCAAGTAGTCAGAATAATAATGCTCACTCTCAGGAATTTTCACATTTTGGGCATCGCAATATAATGAAGCAACAATAAAGTCATTCTTCATACGCTGCATCACAGCAGGATCAGACCATACTTGCCCTTCCATCTTTCTACAATTGATACAGTTAATGCCTGTAAAGTCTAGCATGATAGGTTTACTTTGTTCTCTTGATGCTTCAAGTGCTTCGTTGTAGTCGTAATATGTTACAAGTCCGTACTTAACTGCTGCTTCCGGCTCATATATCTTCATTTCAGCGGCGTACTTAGTCGGGTCATCACCATTTTCACTATGTCCACCACTAGCTACAGAGCCATTAGCACCTAATACAAAGTCCTGTGTACCCATAGGCGGAACGAATGCACTTAATCCTTTCAATGGAGCGCCCCACAGACCAGGAACCATATAAACAGCAAAAGAGAAGAAACCTATGGAAAGAAAGAGTTTGAATAGAGATACATATTCTTGCCCGTAAAGGTTCTTAGCAGTTGCATCATCATGTGAGAACTTCAACTTACCAAGAAGGTATAGACCTAATAATATTGACAACACTATCCATAATGAGATAAATACCTCTCTATCCATTATGCGCCATCCCATTTGTAGATCAGCATTCGATAAGAACTTCAAAGCCAACATTAACTCTATAAAACCAAGCGTAACTTTTACTTGATTCAACCATCCGCCTGACTTGGCAAGATTGTTTAATAGCCCAGGGAATATTGCAAATAATGCAAACGGCATAGCCAAGCCTATAGAAAAGCCCAACATACCAAAGATTGGTCCTTGGAAACCTCCCATAGCTGCACCTACTATTAACGGTCCTATGATGGGTCCGGTACAAGAGAAAGAGACAATAACCAAGGTAAGCGCCATGAAGAATATTCCCCTAAAGCTCTTGGTATTAGCTTTTGCATCTGTTTTACTTGTCCATGAAGATGGAAGAGTTATCTCAAACGCGCCTAAGAATGAGATACCGAACACAACAAATATTACAAAGAATATAAGATTAGGTATCCAGTGTGTAGATATGATATTAAGCGTATCAGCACCAAATATTGCAGATATAGCAACACCTAATACAGTGAATATTATAATGATGGATAGTGAATACCATATGGCATTTTTGATACCCTCTGCACGTGTACTACTTCTCTTTGTAAAGAAGCTAACCGTAATAGGAATCATAGAGAACACACAAGGTGTTAGTACTGCAAGTATACCACCACCTAATGCTAAGAAGAATATTGTAATTAGAGACTTTTCTTTCGAATTATCCTTTTTCTCTTTTATTACTTGCTCACCTTCATCATTTTTTTTTTCAGCACCAGCTGCCGCAGCAGCCTTACCTCCATTACCCACTCTTATAAGGAAATCTTTAGTTGTAGGTGGAAGACATGTTTCATCATTACACGTCATATACCTATACTCTCCTGTAATATCAATATCTTCTGTTGCCAGCTCTACAGTCTGGATAAAATCAACTTCATGATAGTAATGAACTGTGCCTATATCCTCATCTATAAACTCATCTATCATCTCTCCTTCTTCCCTAACATCACCAACAAGTTTGATGTCAGCACTTTCATTCACTGTAAAACTTGGAGGTAAAAAAGAACCATCTCCACCCGGGTCTAGGGAGTATATATGCCAGTCATTCTTTACATGACAGTGGAAAATTAGGTTGTATTTATTCCCTTCAACTTTCTCAGCTTTGAAAGACCACTCTGTAGGATCTTCCATCATTTGTGCAGATACCGTTTGGATATTTAAGAACGATACTACTAATGCTATAATCGGTAGAAGTGCTAAAAATCTTTTCATTCGTAAAGTTGTTGTTCTATCAAAGAAACTGTTTTTATCAAAATGGTTAGTTTGAATAGAGCATTTTAGTAAAACTTTAGATTAACATCGTGTTAAAGACTAAAGCTAATAATTAGTTGGCATTACTCAAGGCAGAGAGTATCAACCTACCGTCAATATTATGCAAGGCCTCACTACAAGCTCTTTCAGGGTGAGGCATCATACCAAAAACGTTTCCATTAGCATTACAGATACCCGCTATTTGTTTAGCTGCACCATTAGGATTAGCATTTGGATCAGGTGTACCCTCTGCATCACAATATCTAAATAGTATCTGACCGTTATTTTCAAGTTCTTCAAGAGTCTTGTCATCAGCATAGTATCTACCCTCGCCATGTGCAACCGGGATGTTCAGCACCTTCTCTCCTACTGACTTAACAATGCTGTTATTACCAGTACCAGCCTTCAGGAATACATTTTTACAAACGAACTTCTGATGATCATTTAAAAGAAGAGCACCAGGCAACAAACCTGACTCACATAAAATCTGGAAACCGTTGCAAACACCAAAAACCTTACCTCCTGCATTAGCAAAATCCACTAAAGCTTCCATCAAAGGGCTAAATCTGGCTATAGCACCACAACGCAAATAGTCTCCGTAAGAAAAACCACCCGGTAAAATGATGCAATCATCCTTTGTAAAGTCGCTTAGGTCTTTTGTTTTATGCCATAACATAACAACTTCTTGCCCTAAATCATCCTGAAGGGCATGCATCATATCCCTATCACAATTTGAACCCGGAAAAACTACGATACCAAATTTCATTGAACTAAGTATAATTTATTATTAAGCCACTATCTGGCAGAATATCATTAACAGAATTGTAAAATAAAATGCAATATTACTAAATGCTTTATTCTTTTCATTATGATAAGCACCTGAACAAAACAATACAAGAAAAGGCAATATGACTAACCATGCTGTATTTATTTGCTTAGGGGTAAATACAGCCATGATTATTGCGAGAAAAAAACCAATACCAACAACTTGCCATTCTCGCCTAATATTAACTGTAACTTTTGAGACCTGTCTCTGCAACACGTAGTTACCCATTACAAATAATATTATTATTCCTGATAACAAGCCTACTGTATATGGAGGATTATCGATACTGCTAAATAAATTGACACCTAAACTCACCCATGCAGGCATTAATTGTAGAGAACCATTGATATACATAATACCCGCTGCTAGGTATATCGGGGTTATAAAACCTACCATAGCCACAACCCACTCTGATAAGCTTGGTGACCTTAGCACAGTAATAGCTACAAGGAGAAACAATAGCATTACTACTGAGGAAAATCCCAGCAGTGTAGACAACCCCACTAAGAAACCAGCATTATATATAGCTTTTTTAGGATTGTTGTTCTGGGCAATACCGAGTATATAGTCTAGAAAAGCTATAATTAACCAGTTGGTAAGTAAACTCAAACTAAAATATCCAAATGGCATGTACAGTCCTACCAATGTAATGTAGGTAAATGCCGCCAAATAAGTGTTCTTTACAAACAGCTTTCTTCTTACACTTACATAGTTGAGATAAAGCGCTTGTGCGAAAACAAAAAGCACTGATACTATGGTGTATATGTAAGCACTACCTACAAATATCGTATCAGTTAACTTTAATATTGCATTATAAAAAAACTGACTTTCAATCTCTGAGGGAAGCACAGGAGCAATCAAACACCTAGCACTAATGACTAAAGTGTAAACAAATAATATAATTACTGTAAATGGATTATTATTCCTTACAAGATGTAACACACACAGGTTTTGCGCTAAAATACAACTTTAGCAAAGCAGATCTTATTTCTTTTTAAACAAGGTACCATGTACTCGTTTGCTGCTATCTGTTTTCCATATCTTGGTAGCCAATCAGGGTTATCAGAGTTAGCAGCAGCCAATGGATGACGCTCGAGCTTGCCGGATATATCTAAGCTTGCTAGTTGCACCCTTGACCAGTTTTGGTTAAAATCATTATATAAAAAACCTAATGAACCACCTGTATTGATTATTTCAAAAGAGGAGAAAAGCCCCCTATCTTCTTGAGAAAATTGATTTTTAGGTATGAACCGTGACCACTCTACCTGGCCATTAGCATCATAAGAAATACATAGAATATCATTATAGTTATATTCTCTGATAGTGTTTGTCATAGTTGGATAGTACCATGAGTAGTAGCCAAAACCCGGGGAATAACTACTCCTAGTAAAAACAAAAAACTCTTCAGCAATAAGGACAAAACCTCCATCATTCTTAACCACAAGTTTTTTAACTCTGTAATCATTCAGCGCTCGCCTTGTATTCTTTTCTCCGGTTCTTGCTCTCAACTGTTGCGAGAATGGAATTAGTTTAACCTCAGCAAATACATCCTCATCAGTTTTAAACGAAGTAAATATGACTCCTTCAAAATTTCCATTTCTTTTATCAGAATAAAAGCCCCCTAAAAATATAGTAGCCCCAGACTTATCTGTTTCCATATATGTGCCGGATGCATACATACCGCTCAACTCCAATTCTATTGCCGAAAGCTCCTTATTACCAGGTCTTGCGCTTAACAACCAAACTCTATCTGCGAAGTCTCTATTACCAATGGTTGTATATACCGGCAAATAAAACTTACCACTATTCAGGACCACACCTTCACCAAACTCCGATCTATTCTCCGTATTATATTCATACTCCTCTTCAGACTGTATAACCAGCTTGTCATTAACAAGTATAACCTTCATACTCAAGTCTCCACCTTTTGATGCTGCTCCGTATATAGCAATAGTCTTTTTATCGGCAGATACAGCATACGAATACAACCCGCTATTTCCACCTAATGTACTCGACCTTACCTCATCTAACTCAACGGGCTCATTCATTAAACGCCCTCGAGCGTCAAGCAAAGCCCCATACACCTTCACATCGCTCCCCTCACTAGCCTGATACAGCACTAAAATTTTATCGCTATATGGTATAAACTTTGTCTTGTATGAAGTTTTAGGCAAGAAATCTACTATTATAGTTGCAACACCGTTCAATTGATCATCGTATGCATCTAGATAGTACCCATCTCTTGATGTACGGTACACATAAGTTAGATCACTTACTTTTCCTACAACAGAAAACACTTCAGACCTAAAATCAAAGTCTTTATAGTCAGTATATTTTATTTCTTGCCCACTACAGACAAATGATGAGATCGCAATAAATAGTAATGACAGGTGAGTAGCAAGTTTCATATCTCAAATATATGGACGTAATGAATCGTTTCCGAAAATCAGTCTAAAAATCTTGTTTTCAATTCTGGTCTAGGTATCATACAGTTATCCTGTTTACCAAACCATTTATAACGGTTTTTAGCAACAAAATCGTACATAAGATCTCTTATATAGGCGGGAATTATCTTCCCTGCAGCTATAAGACTCCACTTACCACCTAAAAGTTTGCCAACCTTTAGTACAGCATCAGACTTTTTATAGTATTGACCTTTATAGAGGAGAATTAAACTATCCGGAACTGCCCCCTCTTTTTCATTGATAAACCTTAATAGAGAGGCTCCAGCTCCGGATTGTAATGAGGAAAAACGAAAAAGCTCTTTGCTATCGTTCTTAATTATTTTCTGTACAAAACCATCACACAAATTGCACACGCCATCGAAGAATAGAATTGGCTGTTCACTATCAGGCAACTGGTATGTACTATCAGACATAATTATTGTAACTACCTATTGAGCAGCTACTATAGAATCTGCTTTAGGCTTAACTTCAATAGCCATGCGTCTATCAAGATCTTCATTAGCTTGTTGATTAAGCATATCTGTTTTCTCTGTTACTACTGAGTCTACCTTAGCTTGAATATCAGCATCAGACATTTGTGGTGCTGTAGTTGGTTCGCAAGCAACGAAGAATAATGAACCTGTTATCGCAAATAAGATTTTTTTCATAAAATTTAGATTTATTATGTGCAAAAGTAATACAATATCTCTCTATTCTATAGAGCATGATTAGCATCAATGCTTTTTAACCATACTTTATAAAAATAGGTAACAATATAGCACGATTTTAGTTTAAGAAATATACCAAAGGTGTTAACTAGATTATAATCAACCATTTGCAAAGACCTATACCAACATCATGGCTACGTTCATGGCTAAATGTTAAAGATTTGTAATTACAGCAATTTATCTGCCTTCATCTGACTTTCTATGGCTGCTCGAGCATAATCGGGAAACTTCATGCCTGACCTATGCTCAATAATCTTTACCCACTCAGCACTAATTGTTACATTCTTAGAAACAGTATTATCGGCTAATTGTTTTCTACCTGCTCCAGGCCTTGAACCTCCGTGAGTACTTTTCTTTTGAGACATGGCCACAAATATAACTATTCGGCAATATTCTCGTAGCGATCAATATCCTCACCAAGTTGGTAAGAGAGCTCTTCTAAGTCTGGCGCTACAGCTATAATAGTTACAGCTGGCTTGGGTTCTTTTTGGGTCATGAAGAAATAATAACCTGCATGTACATGTACCCTGTCAATATAGTATCTGCTTTCAGGTCCTGTTTTGTTATTATGGTATGCACTTAACCAGTAGTGCACGTCCTCACCATCATATAGGTTTTCTCTAATAAGCTCTGTGGCTTGATCATCTTTCCGGTACAATCTTAATCTTACTCCAGCTCTGTGTTCAGAAGCTATGATATTCAAGCCCAATTGCTCATTATCAAAGAACTTGTTTGCATCAAGTGGATTTTTGTAATCCTCAGAGCTTTTGAAAGGCTTATTATTAAATATCCAGCCATCTTCATAATTACATTCGCTGGCAACCTCCAGCACTACATTGTACAGAACCATAAAAACAAAAGTAACGTAATATTTTGATTATTATACTTTTTTCAAAAATAGTTGTCCGATTTGATATTTTCGCTCATGATCAAGAACAAAGAAAAAACACACGATGACATCATAGCATATATAGAAGGTCTAAGGATGCAAGGAGGATACTCTTTTGAGCAGATATCCCGCAATGCTAAGATTGATATAAACGACTACTCAGATATGGTAGATGGTCAAAAGAGCCCAGACCTTATGATGCTTATAAAGCTATGGGATGCATTAGGTGTAGATCCTGTATGTATATACAAAAAGCCCCGCTAAGAATAGCAGGGCCCCAATAAACCTTATAACCATAAGAACACACGAGCATCTTAAATAATGTTTGGCTTCACCCATTCAATAGCATCAAAGCAAGGACACTCTTTTATACGCTCCCACATATCAACCTTACCATTACCATTTTTATCAGGTGAGAAGTCTCTATGACCTAAAACCTTTGCCTTTGGATAGCGAGATTTTAGATCTACAAGAAGTTTAAGCATTGAAATTTCCTGCTCTGGAGTACGAGTATCTACAGCTTTGCTATTTAGCACACCTCCGATATATGATATATGTATCGAATTGTGGTTATGACCTCTGGCGCCATTAGCAACCTTATCTTCACTAAGCAGCTGCTTTATAGTACCATCCTTTAAAACTATGTAGTGGTAGCCTGGGTTCTTCCATCCAAGTACTTTGTGCCAATGGTGTTGAATGTTCTCCAGCTTATGATCAGGAGATGTAGCTGTACAATGCAGTACAAGATTTTGTATATCTCTCATTACTTACGTTTTAAATTGATTAGGAAATATGAATTAACACGAACTGCAGACTGGCCAGCTGTGGTGATGGAGTAGTCAAAACCGATCATGTTTTCTTTTTTGTTCTTATAAAGCAGGCCTGCACCTATAGATTGCCTCTTCAGGTCCATACTAGTGCCCACAGTACCACCAATAAACATTTGCCTTCGAGGCTCAGGAATGATAGTAGTAACAGTCTCTTTAGTGATTACCGGGTAGCTCAGATGAAAGTAATAGCTGCTACTCTGCAGACTGTTTTCGCTAACTTTATGATCAGCTACTACATAAGAGCTATCCCGATATATTGTATCTGAGTAATTGACTTCAGTAAAGTAGTCCAACGCTAATGCATTGTATTGTATCAATAATGAGTTGTAGTCTCCAGCTGGCTTATGCGTTACCGGCACTTCTTTAACTACAGTTTTTGTAACTGTCGGGCCTGGTACCTCAACATAGAATGTATCATGTACATACTCAACCTTTATTTTAGTTACTGTAGTTACAGAACCTTTATTGCCTTTATCTCTGCTATTGAATAGTAAGAACAGCAATACAGCAATTGCCAACCATGGCAAGTACTTCAGAATGTTACGAATCACCATCGAGTATCATTTTATAATATTCAATAACCCTGCTGTTAGCAGGCAGTACCAATACCTTCATTACAGTATCACCGGTATTAAGTGTTGCAGATGCGGAAACAAGCTGATATATAGTCGTAGTCTCTTTGAAGAGCAATAGCGGAGGTGTGAGATATATGCTGAACTTCTTTACATTTTCCAACGACAAATACAGCTCATGATGGGCATCATTTGTAAACTGGAATACTTTGTAGTACTCTACCTGTCTAAACTTCGCAAGGCTGACGCTAGCCGGTACCAGTACATTCTTTATCAGTTCCAGATCTACATCAACTATCTTACCAGTATCTGTATTGATAGAAAAGCCATGAAACAGTTTACCACCTATACTAGCCTCAAGTATGCTGTACTTAAGTCTAAGATCCTCATTAGCTCGCTTGTTTGCTTTGCTCTCTTTTGCTACGCTCTCAATAAAGAACTTATAGAAAGCCCATAGAGCTGACACCATGCTACCCACAAAAGCAGCTATGATGCCAACTGTTTGGCTTAAGGTTAGTGTAACTGTGATGGAGGCTATCATTATTTAGTAGGATCCTCCTTTTTTACACTTATGCCAATGCGTTTCATGAACTCTTTTAATAGAAGCTCATAGAACGTAGTAGCTACTGTATAGCTCATAAACCATTTGCTCAGGTCATCCAAAAGAGAAGCTCCAGACCAAACAAGTATAAGCGTGTACAATCCTGTAAATACTGTACCTACCAACAGAGTCTTAAATGCAGTTTTCAGGCTCCAATCGCGTAGAAAACGCTTTGCGAATAGACCTCCTAGTACATACATAAGTACTATATCCAGTCTGATGTGTTGAAAAATGTCGAATTCCATGTTTGTTTGTTTTGTGAGTGAACAAATTAAAATGTTGATAAGGCTGTTCTTTTCCAGCCTGTCGATGTTTTGAGATATACGTAGTCATCATCCCAGGCTATATCACCGACATTGCCATTAGCATCTGCGGTGCCTGTTGGCGTGTATGATGTTCTTAGACGGAATTGATTATATCCATTAGTACCATTAACATCTACCGCTGAGGTGGGAGTTAGTATTTTAAAGCCTGTACGACCAATATCATCTACTGCGATACCGAGACTACCTGTAGTACTACTGCTAGAAATGCCATTCCTAATTTGAAATGTCTGGCTATTCGGTCCTCTTCCTATCCAAGGTCCATAACCCACTGCTGGGTGATTAATGAAAGCAATCCCTTTATCATTAGCAGGCAAGCCACCTACTACAAGAGCTGCAGAGCCTGAGCCGTTCAACACTCCGCCTTGAGGTCCAATAGTATATACTGCCTTTCCTTCAACCCTTTCGTTAACTTGGAGTGTCGCACCACCATATACACCATTACTTACAGGAGTTAACCTTATATCTGCTCCGGTAGCTTTGATTTTCAAATAAGGCGTGGCTGTACTTACAGCAGCTACTATCTCGTTTGTATTATTTATAAAATATCCATCTTTAAGCTTTGTAGCTGTTTTATTAAGATTGATGTCATACACACCAGGATCAGTTGTATCACCAATAGATATTTTACCGTTAGGATGAATTGTTATAACTACACTTCCATTAGCACCAATAAAAACTTTGTTATTATCGTTAGTCCGAACAATAAGGTTCTTACCTAGTGTATTACCACCCTGCTTTACGTAACCTGAGGCAATTTCACTTCTTATATTAGCCTTGCCTGTATCTACGCTGTGCTTAGTAGGCAATTCTATTGATTCACTTGGATATATATTTTGTGCATTTATAAACGTGCTGATAGTCTCAGCGATTAATGCCATGCCGGCATCATTAGGGTGCACACCATCACCGCTATCATATTCCGCAGCTAAAGACGTACCACTACCCAATAAAGGCGTATAAGTATCTATAATGCTATCAACACCTGTATACTCGCTTTCTATCCACTCTTTTAATGGCAGTTCATTCGTTACGGTTCTCGGAGTTGGTAAGAGGTGAACTAACTTGATACCTTCAGCACTTAATGTATTCCTGATAGTGCGATAATTACCACGCCATACGCTTGTGTCGTACGTGTATAGTATATCATTACCTCCAATCATCATGTAGACATATCGAGGTTCTAAGGCTATTATTTGCCCTAGTCTCTTGACTACACTTTCGGTTACGTCTCCCCCGCCACCGCTGTATATCTGTGTTGATGCATATGGTAATAAAGAAGCCCAACGATTATCAATCGTACTTGCATCCTGACCTAGTGTAATAGAGTTACCTACTACCATTATTTGGTTAGCCTGAGAAACTATATCGTAGTACTTAACGTCTACTACTCCCCAAGCACCGTCAACATGGTTCAAACATACATTATGACTATTGAGGGGTACGTGAGTCCCCGAAAGATCATTTACGATAATATTTGTGTCACTTGTCCATCCCTGTGTTACGTTGATAGTATACCCATAATAGCTATAGCCTGACCTTCTCAGCCCGACTTTTAAGGTATCGCCTATACTGATAGCTCCTCCACCATTATCAATGATACTCAGCCCCTGACCACTACGTAAAAAAGTACGTCCTTGACCTGATTGAACAATAGCTAAGTTTTGGTAATACTTGCCATCTCGGTAGCTACGGAATGATACACCGATACCGGGTACTGTAGTACCTCCTAATCCCTGATACACAACTGTTGCCTCAACATAGTTGTTTTCAGTCATCACGCCTGTATCAATTACAGCTCTATTGGTAAAGCTGGCTCCTGTCCCTGTGAACTCAAGCAGCCCATCTGTAAATGAATATGTAGAGACCATTGCCGAGGTGTCCCAATCACTACCCCAAGCATTAGCTATAAAGTTTTTATTGAGATATGTCACCGTATCTAATAGTCCGTATAGATTACTGGAGGTGTCCGTTACTTTAAGAAAGTCACCGGTAATGCCTTGTGTAATTTCGGTTATAGGTCTTAGATACTGCTTACCATTAGCATCTGTAGCAATGAGGTGAGTACTATCCTGATCTTTAAGCTTTACCTGCTTTACATCACCTACTACAGTTAGGTTACCCCAAATATCGCTGGTTTCCGTTGAGTCTAACGGGCCTATTGGCACTCCAACTTGTGCGTATGTGCTGATACAGGTCAGCAATAATAGCATTGAAATTAATTGTCTCATATGTATTGAAATCTTAGTAATCCTTTAATTGGTCGCCATGCAGATGTGTCGATAGTTCCCGTTTCTTTATCCTGAGTGATACCAAGCAACTGCCAATCAATTGGAGTGCCGTTGTAAAACATGATAGGTCCTAACTTCTTCTTAAAAAGGCTGTTTACAATAGAAGTAGAGCTATCAGCTATATTCACACTTTCCCACTCATAGGTTTTCCCACCCACTGTGACATTGGCTGTTATCTTCTTATTGAATGAAACATTAGCTGTTGTACTGCAACTCATACTATTTGATTGTAAAATCTCCCTCAAGAACTGTATACACATCTTCGCCTTGAATCCAGTCGATATGGTGCTTGTAGTTACCCGGAACGTATGTTATGACATGTTTGAAATGCGCAATATTTGCTTCATCGTCTACTACAAATTCATGCTCAAAAAGCTCACTATTTTGCAGGTCAGCAACTCGAAGTATTAAACTGTCGCCAGATATATCAATAGGTTCTTCTGTATCAGTATCTACCAGGTCTACATCAAACTTTAGTGTCTTTCCTGATCGAGTAATGATATTCAGAATGTCAGCGCCGGTAGCATCTATATTGTTAGTATCCACATAAATAATTTAGCGATACAACAAAATTACTTTGCCATATCGCTGTTATTAAGACTTTATAGACCTATGGTCTATAGTTAGTCAGTAGATACTGTGTATAAGCCTGCTTGTAGGTTTGCTATCTCTGTGGCTACAGCTCCTGAAGGTGGCGCAGACGGGTATGTAGGAGCCTGATATAGATATATTCCTTTTCCTGCACCAGCTGACCAGTCCACATCATCATGATACTCTTTAATTATAGCATCTACAGCTGCACTATTAAGAAGATTGAACACCAGCCTTACTATATACAAGTTTCTGAACGGCTTGATACCTCCTACAATAAGACTAGATGCCCAATTAGCGGTAAGGCCTCTAAGGTTGCTCTCAATTATTTCAAGAGTATGAAGGGTATTCTTAGCAGCAGCCAGGAAGGATATATCTAAAGTTGCTAATGCTGTGAAGTTGTGTCGTGATATACTCAGCTTTTGCAAGCGTGTAGACATATCACCTGATATATCAGTTATCAGAGGGGAATTAGGATTAGAGAATACAGATACAGCAAAGGTTATATCACGCTCATAGTTCTGGTGAAATATTCTAACAGACTTATCACCGGTAGAGTCAAATTCAGGGCTAATGACATTAACCTCATTATTACTACCCGATGATGCAAAACGTGTAGCCTGGCCAGCGTCTGTACCTTCTATGAATAAATGGCTTCTTACATCACCAAGATCATACTTCATCATATATCTTAAAGATGTATCAATGGTACTTACATTAACCTCCAGCTGATAGTATGTAGGATATACCTGAACTTCATACAGTTTGCCGAATTGCTCACCATCTGCATTTGTAAAACTCACCTTGCCGGCAGCATTTATAACTGTACCATTACTACCATAGGTAGGCAAAGCGTTTTGAACTATAGTAAGGAATGCAGTAACATCAGATGCATCATTAAATACCTGTGGTAAAGATGCAAAGTAATTATATCCATCGTATAAGGTAACGTGACCGATACCATAAGGGAAACCGCTTGCAGGCTGTTCCCATAAGTCAAATGTTACCTCATTGAACACAAAAGGGTCTGTATCGGTACGGTCCCTGAGCTTATGAGTTGCCAGCTGCATTGTTCTGGTACCTGAATAACCATCAGCTGCAGACTCTAATACAAAGTCTGACCCATCAATATTCTTATACTCACATTCTACCAATGCTCTATTGATGATACTTAACACATGTGGTGGGGCTATTACGTGCCATGGGTAGACATCGTAGCTATCTCCATCAAGCATAACAAGGTTACCCGATTGCTCAGTATATGAAGTATAATCTCCAGCTGGTTCAGGAATAAGTCTCTTTGCCTCTGTTCTGATCATGAACTGAGGGTATATATCAGCTATTTCAAACCATGTACCGGGTAGGTTGTAGTTATTACCATACTTGAGCAAAGACGTTCCTTTGTGTTCTTGAGCCAATACGATCGGGTCAAAATTGAACCGTCTAACAAGACCTGGCTCCGTTGGTGCTCCAACTTCACCATATGCTATTGATAGCTGCATAGTAACTATACGTTGTCCGTTGAGAAAAGCAAAGTCAGAAGGTTTGAATATAAACACATCTGTATATAGCTGCTCTCCAGTTTCCAGATCTAAGTTGTTAGGTACCACATATTGCTGTACGCTTGGTTCATCCATGTTACCCAAATAGTTACCATCAATATCATAGAAGTTAAGCAAGGCATAGTTATAGTTTGTGCCTTCTATCATTCTATCATATACTATAGTGATGACCTGATCATATGTACACGGTTGGAAATACGGTGTACTGTCATCTTCATTGGTCAGACTATCAATGAAAGACACCTTGCGTGGGTGTGGGTATCCGTATTGAGAATTAAAAACCTTGTCTGCTTCTAAAGCCCTGTAAGGGTTCAGTGGCGAAAAAATTACTTTGTAGCCCATTTGTTTGTTTTGTTTGTTTATATGAGCTAGGCATCACAGACTATTGCTTTTTGCAATCTACGCTTTTTGCGAAACGTGACCATTCTGCCTCCAGCTCTTTGATACCAGACTTTGTTATATCGCACTCAGTCTGAACATCAGTTTCTTTTTGATACTCTATTGTACATACATAACAATTACGTTTGTTACATGATGCACTTATTATTACTACTGCTGTTAAGGCTATTGTGATAAGCGTTTTCATATTGCAAATTTTTACAAATATACATTAACGTATCAATAGCGGTAAATTGTTACCCTTGCTTAACAACTGTTTATACTCTTGTATTCTTGGTTTGTAGTTCCTGTCGCTACTTTCGATCGGGAAGCCTTTAAGAAGTACACCGTTCACAGTCTGGCTAAATATGCCGTATCTATTCTGCTCCCAAGCCTGCCTATAGTTTCTTGCTGAATCAGTTGGCACTTCTAGATAATAGGGATAAAACAGCCTGGTACCATAATCTGTTAGATTGAAGTTCTCTGCTTCGTCAACTACTATACCTCCAGCTGCCAGCTTACTACCATATTCTGTATTCATTTCACCACTTGCGTACTTCATAACATAGCTATCAGCATCATTACCATAAAAGAAGCCCAGCTCATAGTATGCACGTCTCAGAAGGCATCTTTTAGGAGTCAGGCCTGGGTTTACTACATAATTTCCATCTGTGGTATTGTAAATAGCATAGTTACCTGTTATGTCCTTCGGGTATAATGCAGAGTAGATACCATTTACTTGGTTACCTGTATGCTGCAATACAAAGTTCTCATTATCACTACCTGCATCACCACTAGGGTCAGTGGCATAGTTAATGTATGTTTGATACATAAGAAATCCGGAAGCGCTAACAGTACTGATTAAGCTCTTTTTGTTTGGCTCTTTACTATATGCTGTAGTAAACCTCAATATACCGTTAGGCTCTTCTTTTGCATTTACATCGGAATCATCTAATGCTCTAAAACCAATCTCTATTTCGCTATACATAAGGTCAGATGCAGGCTTTATTCTCCATTCTTTGGTGATGGAGGATAGGTGAGCGATTAAATTATCATTTGCACCGTTCTTCTCTTTAAAATAGTGCAATCGCTTTTCGATATTCACAATATTATCATCATAACTTTTCTCTATACCACAACCCGCACAGAGCAGAATATCTGTAGTATTCAGGTAGTCCTTGTAGGATATCTTTATAACTGGGTTAGCTTTACCCTTTACACTAGCACTGGATAGCATGATCAATTTACTAGGGTCACAATCCCAATTATCCGCATATGGTATAGATTGTTGCAGCAAGGAACTATTGAGCACGGCTGCACCATTAGTCATTTTATTGACCAGCTGCTTACCTATCTCAAACCAATCCAGACCTTTAACTCTATACTTAGATGAGAAATACTCATAGGTCATATTGAAAACAAACTGTGTTTCCCAATGGTATTCACAAGCGTTAGCATTACTTTTCTCTAAGATGATGTGTATTACCTTATCCTTAGCTAAATCAAATGTATGGTTGATACTGAAAGTAGCTGTAGTGCTATTACCTCCTGCTAATGACACAGTGTTAGAACTATGCAGAGGTGTCCAGTTTGCACCTCCACCAGTTCTAGCTTGGTTATCAGCTTGGTATATCTTCAAAGTAAAATCAGTATTAGAGCCAGCTTTATTATCTAAGAATATCGGCAAGTCAAAATTAAGTGAGACGTTTTCTAAATCAAGGTTAGATGCAAAAAGGAATCCTACATAGTTACCTAAGCCACTTACTTCATTTCTTTGCTGCCCAACAATGAAAGTAGGTGCAAGCGGGTCCATGAATGTTATTGGCTTATAATCAACTGCTTCAAGCACCTTGATATAATCATCATCATGCATCATAATAGCCGGCCAGTTGTAATCATCCATAATTCTATTACCTGAAGAGTTTTCATCATCCACAGTAACAAATACTGTTTTACCCCTCATTCTCATAGGTGCCAGCTCAACAGTCTTTAATGCAGGGCCTGTTACCGGTATCTCGTATATCACTTCTTCATTGGTCTTGATCAACTCTTGTACTCCAGTTTGCATCAACTCAGCTGTAAACTGCAATCTCTCGTCAATAGCTGAAGAAAAATCAACATCTGATTCACTATCCAGCTCATATTGCTGAGTAGTTGAATTCAACCTATATAGTACAAATGTCGCTTTGCCTTGAACACCATAATGAAACCATACATAACGCATGATCTTGGCAAGGTTCTTTACAAACTGAACGTTCTCAGCTCTGTTCCTGAAGAAACCACTCATGCGCATATTACGGATGTCTATTATCCCAAGATCTTCCCAATTAGCTACCTGGTCATAGAAGTAATAAGGAGTGTTGGATATACTAACATCTCTATTTTCAACCATATAATACTGAGTACTGCTTTTCTTAATAGCATACCTGTAATATGGTTTTAGTATGACTAGAGGTCTTTCTAAATGAAACGGCTGTATGTTATAGTTAAATGGCATTATGATAGATGTGTTTTGTTAAGCTTGCTGATTCTAGTATTTCCCCTTATTACAGTCTCTTTGATAGCTCCACGCTCAAATGTCACTGTTGATACAGGCTTGTTCTCTGTAGTTTCAATAAGCTTGTTAAGTAGGTCATTGGTTTTATTCATATCTCCCCCACCGGCAAGCATTACCTGATTAACAGATAGTGGTGATGACAGGTCCGTATGTTCATCAAAGTCATATACAGGTGTTACCTCTGAGTGCTTTTTAAGCATCGGTAAGAGAGTAGGCTTTGTTACCAGGTAAGGGTTCTTACCCGGCTCTTTTACCCACTCAGGTCTGTACTTACCTCTTACTTTTTTCTCACCAACCCAGGCAGGCCCATCTTGTGGGTGGTCAGTGGTACCTTCACCATATGCAGGCACCGATAAAATTGCTAGCGTGGCCAGCAAGGCAGTCATGTATGATATAATAGCAGTACCGGTAGCAAAACCACCAACACCCTTACTACCAAACTCTTTACCCACAGCTTGGTACATATTCGCATAGATGTTGAATATTGCCAACTGCTTTTGGAACTCAGCTTGTCTTTTCTCTTCTTCAGCTTCTTTTTGTCTAAGCTCCTGACGTCTGGCATCAGTACGAGCCTCCAAATCAACTATTTGCTGCTCTTTCTCTGCTTTATTCTCTACTGTACGGTTGATACGATCGCGCTCTCTCTGTTCCTCCCTATCAAGATCATCACCTTCACGTTCAATACGGTCTTTTGCAATTTTTGAGTTAGTAGCTGATAACTGAGCATATATTTGAGCAGCTTTTTGCAATCCGCTAATCCAACTCTCTATATTCTCTATCTGCTTCTTACGTAGCTCTTCTTCCTGCTTTTTACGTTCTTCATACAGTTTCGTATAATGGTCGCTTAGTCCCTCAAGATTACTTTTTATGAGTGCTGCAGCTTCACGTTCTTGCCTTAGGCTATCTTGTGATATTTGAGCCTCTAAGTCCAACCCGTCTTGCATAAGAGCTTTTAATGCTAATTGTTTCTGCTTCTCCAGCTCTACTATCTCAACATCAGTCTTGCCCTTGCTGTTCTTCTCGAATTCGTAGGATTCTACAATAGCAACAGCCCTGCGCTTCATGTACTCTTCTAAAGCTGCATACCTTTGGTCAGTACTATACTGTTCATTGGTAACAACATCTTCGTAAGCACTGACTTCAAGGTCCAGCTGATACTTTTGAGTATTATACTGCTCTTTATAGTTGCTTATCTGCTCAGCCTGCCACTTCTCATACAGACGTTTTTTCTCTTTGAGGTATTCCTCATACTTCTTCTTATCCTCTTTGCGTAAATCTTCTTCTTCTTTTTTAAGGTCCTCATTCAACTTCTTCTGAAACTCGATATTCAATACTGCCAGTTCCTTCTGCTCGTCCCTTAGCTCCATTTCTGCTTTAAGCCTATCCTTACCGATATCGCCTAAGTCTTTATCCCCTTCACGATACGCAGCTAGTAATGCAGCTGCTTGCTTTTCCGCTTCTTCTCCGGTAACGGTTGTAAGCTCTTTTAATCGCTCTGCCAGCTTAGGAACTATGAGCTTGTCCAGCTCTTCTTCTTTCAGTGTACTGAATGAGGTTTTGAAGTGCTTAATATACCGATCGGTTTCATCCTGAATGAGCTTGTAAGTATCTGCTTCATCTTTAAGGTCCTGTATTTTAATAGTGTGATATCTACGCTGTGCCTCAAATATCTCCAGTTCAGTTGCACCCTGTGCTTTAAGTATATCAATACGGCGTTTAGCATCAGCAGCTGAGCCACTATCTGTATTGTCACGTCTTAGTTCTGCAAGCTCCCTTTCTGCTTGAATAACATCAACAAGTGTTTTTAATAGTGACTCGTTCTCGTCTTTTAGCTCCTCAGTACTTTTAGCTGCATCTAAGGCCTCCAGTCCAAAGTATGTTATAGCTATAATAGCAGCATTGACTATACCCACTACACCAAACAGCTGCCTTCCCATTACTCCAAGTATAGACTTGAAGCTTGCACCGGCTTTCACAGCTTGTTGTATAGACTCGAATAAGTAAGTGATATTGTTGGTAAGAGAGATCAAAAGGGTTCTCATGCCAAGCGCAGCATTCGGGCTCTCTCGTAGTATCTGGTTAAAAGACTGTGCAACCATATTATACTGCCCAACCTTACGTTGTCCTCTACCTATTGCTATCTCTAATGCATAAAGCTCTTCATGTAGGGCATGTGCTTTTTGTGCTGCAGATATAAAACGGGGGTCGTTTGCACCATGTACGGCACCCAGATGCAATGCTTCATCCGATAACTCACGATAACGCAGCTTAAGCTTCTCATATTCACTGGTGAGCTTCTTGTTATTGCGTTCTTCACGCTCTTTCATCTTAAGAAGCTTCTCATATACCATTATGAGGTTCTTAAGCTCAGCAGCCTTTTCTTTGTCTGCCCTGGCACTATCCAGCTTTGACTTGGAAACACTCTTTTCAGCGTCAGCTATACGCTTCATGTTCAAAGTCTGCTCACGGGTGAACTTCTCCGACTGTGTACGGAGCTCTTCAAGGCTCGACAATGAGCTTTGTGTTCCAAACTTGAAAGTCAGCTTGTTTGCCTTTTTTGAGGCAGCATCCAGCTCGGCAAGCCACTCTCGTACTTCTGCCACAGCAGCTTCCTTCTCTTTCCTGATACTCTCGACCTCAAAGGCACTATCTATATTATCTTGAAAACCTGTAGCCATACCTTAACTTTTTGCTTCTTTAGGAGGGTGAGCATCAACATAGCGTTGATGGTAAAGGCAATAGTCACTTAACAACCATTCTTTTAAGGCCTGAGATACCGGTTTGCCGTACTTCTCATGTTTGATAAGCTCAGCTACTTCTTTCTCAAATTTGGATCTGGATAACTCTTTAGACTTAGCACCGTACAGGTCATGCTTTTTGTTCTCTAAACTTGTGAGCTCTATTATATATGCTTTCTCACCTGTACGGATACGCTTAATGTCATCTTCTATGGTATCAGCATTAAAAGATAGATTGTAACCGTACTCATTGAACACATTAATAACAGGTCCAGCTTCATCGAGTATATTATGAGCATAGCATAGGGTAAGAAGCTCAATATTCCTTTCTATCCAGTCTCTACGAAATTCGAGTTCATATATCCTACTCTGTATATCTATATAGCCTTGTATGCTGGAGCCTCCTTTAAGGTCGTTATATGCGTTAATAAGCTTGCTCCACGCTACTTTAATATCATCTTCTGTAGCTTCACCATATAAAACCAGTGCTGAGAAGTCTTTATCTATAAGGCAACGTAAGAACTTCTCAAGGTTTATCTGATCAGGTTTGTACGCTACCAGGGCGAAAGACTTCTTTTCAGGCATAGGCCATTCCTCAGTCTTTAACTCCGCATCTTTTAAGGATAGCGTCAATAACACCTCGCAAAGTGCTTTTTCAGTAAGTATCTTACTTGCTAGCTTGATAAGTTTTTTCTGATTCTTGTTCATGTGTTTGTTTGTTATCGCCTGTTAATTCTCATACCGGTACCGGCTGCAATTTTCTTTAGTAGCTTTGGTCTTATCAGGTATATCCAAGCTTCCTGATAGCTAGCCTCGTTAAGACCAAAAGCTGTATTTCTTGTTTTTGCGTTGATATCACTAGCTATATGAGAATCACTGTAGAAGTCAATAAAGTTGTTCGTAACCTGTACGTTGATGGTGCTATAGAAATCACCACGTATAATGAAATCGGCATACTCAGCAGGTTTTTCATTATTAGGTGAGATCTTCATCTTCCATCGCTCATAGGCTAATGCTCCAGCTAGTGATTGGAAATAAGGATCATCTCTATATCTGAGCATGTAGCCACCATCACGACCTTTACCTTCGGACATTTGGAAACGCTGCATGTCTGCAAGCTGGTCCTGACTCTGCCTTGCTGACTCTGCTACGGCTCTGTGTACATCAAAAGCCTCTAACCTTTCTAAGAATGCGTTGGTTCTCATATACTAAATAAGGGGTACACTACTGCACCCCTTATCCCATGTTTGTTTGTAGGGGCTAATAGCTCCTATTTGCTTGTTTTGCCTGACTTGTTGTCTGCTGGTGCTTCAGCTTTTGCCGGCTCATCTTTTGCTAAGGCTTCTTTACACTTAGCATATACTGTTTTAAGCTGCTTCTCATAATCAGCTTCTGATAGATTGGGCCAGTATTTATTTACCTTCTTACCGTCTCTATCTTTACCAGCATCACCTTTGATACGCTTTATGTAATCAGTCTCGGAGGTTCTTGTAACCGCCTCAGCTGTAAAGGTTATGCCTTCATGTACTACTGTGGTTTGTTTATCCAACTTCATGAGTAAAATTTTATGAATGAACTAATAATGTTTCCACGCACTATGTTAGCGTCACAGTAATGGTGTTAGACTCTAACGGAACATTGATAAGCCCAAAAATCACACTTATCACATCCAAGCTGATCAGAGCCGGGTCACCCTGTGAGTAGTCAGGATCTGCCGTATCAAGAGCAAGTGTAAACTTGATAGTTTCGTCACCTTCTAATACAGCTGCAACAGAGTCAATAGTAAGAGCTGCACCGCCAGCTTTCATTCTAGCTTTGAATGCGCTAGCCTGTAATAACTGAGCTGCACTTTTATATAGCTCAGCTATATTAGTCTCACCGCTATTAGCTGTCATTCTGATACTAAACTCACCTGCAGCTGGAGAATCTTCCTGATCAAGAACAATGTTCACATCTCTTACAGTAACTAACTGCCTGAAAGGATTGAACTTTTCATTGTTAGCATCCACACAATCAGTATGATCCATATTCTCATACTCTGTGATATCCTTAAGAGCAACACGAATTCTGTATTTAGTTACAGTTCCTGAAGCAGCACCTTCAATTTTCTGAACTTTGATTTCGTGTATCTCAAAGCCATCAATGTTAGCCTTATCGTAAGGAGAATGCATCATTACGAAATTTTCATCGACATAAACAACATTGTGTGTTGCTGCCTTGCCTTCAAAAAGACGTTTTGCATTCAGATAATCAGAGTATGTGCCTTCAAGTATGAAGCCATGCACCTCTGTACCTTTTTCAGACTCAAACTCTTTCTGCTGTATAGTCTCATACTGCTTGTCTTGTCCAAGGTTTTGAGGATCTAAGAAAGGTCTCACGAAATGAGCCCTGCCGTTGTAGCTGTCAGCCTTCAGAATAGTGGTAAGAGCTGCTTTGATGTCAGCTTTGCCAGCTTCGCTAACTAACGGAATAGTTTTAGGGTTCAGAAACAGACCTTTCACCTTACCTTGCTTATAGCTACCGCCATTGGTAAAGTTTCCTTTGTTCTGACCATAGACTTTGTTAGTAGTCGCCATGATATTTTAAATTTTTAAAATGTTATTAGTTAATAATTGAATTAGGGTCATACGTACAGGTCATGTTATACCTGAATGTATGATTTGGGTGTATATCCAGTGTCTTGATCAGGTTGTCTTTAGCCTTACCAGGGTACTCAGCAAGTACTTCTGAAACGTCTCTTACGCACCTGTTCAACTCAAAGCCAAATAGCTGCTGATTTAAGCAGTTGAAAACGTCTGTACGCACTTCTACGTCTCCCCTATGGGTTATATTTGGTTTGATAACCTCTAGGTTTACAAAGAATACTATGTGTACATCAGTCACAAAATCATTCTTAACGATGTTGTCAGACTTCCCGATACCAAAGAATGAGGTAACAGGCATTTGATCATTGTAAAGTGTATCTACATACTCGTTACTTCCCTGATAGTATTCAGGTATATAGCCTATGGCGCTGTTATTCCTGTAAGCGATACCGTAGCAATCGTACTGCTTTTCATCAATACCCCACTTTTCAAGTAAATACTCGTGGAGCTCCTTTTGTAGATGCTGTACGTGCACGTCAATGCCTACCGGATTGTCACCTTTGTAAATCATAGATTGGCTATTTGAGTTTTGTAAACACGTTTAAATGATTTCCTGACCTTCTCCAGCTCCTTCTTTATCTCGCTTTTCAGCCCAGACATATAAGGCATCTCGGAGGTAGTAACTAGGTTATTCTCACTATTATATTTATTCATCAACTCTCTAGTTATACGCTCTGTAGCATTTGACCTTGGAGAATTAATTATAATATCAATAACCTTAGAGGCCATAGTCAGCTTTACCAGCTTGTCCAATACGTGTGCATTCTGTAAGACTGAGTTAGTCAGGTCATATGCACAAGTGATATCAGCATTGATACCTACCATATCAAACACCTCTGAATAGTTCTGCATCTCAAAGTCATACTCACCTAAACGCTTGGCTTCAAATGTTCCTACGTTTACGATCGTATACTCATGTTGGTAAGATTCTATCCTTACCGGATTAGCTCCATTCAGATCTGTTTCATCATATGCCAGGAAATACTTACCACCCAAAGAGTATGAAGGCTCAGAGCTTAGTAACTGACCAAGGTTAAGCTTGGTAGGCTTGTTAGCCTTACAGTTGACTGTCCAGCTGTGTATCTTGCCTGCATCTTCATGAAACAGGTTCAGCTTAAACTGAACATCCTTATCGAACATTAACACCACAGAGTTTATGATCACACTGAAATCACCCTCGCAGATATCGAAAAACAAGCCTCTGTATTTGCCTGAGTTCTTCTCGATACGCTTTTCAGTATTATCATATCTTTTGTACAGTACTGCATTTTCTATGGTTTGAGGCTCTGTAAAGATGTCTTCCAGTACACTGATCCATACGCTGTTGGTAATCTGCCTAAGATATTTGTTGGCTTTAACAGGATCATCAATAAGCTTGGGGTCTTTCTGAGTATCCATAATGTTCTTAATAGATACTGCCGGGTGTACTATATCATCATCAAAGTACATGCCTGTTGTTGACTTGTTATTGTCACAGTCAACAAACCCGTACCCCGCTTCGGTTGGAATGGTCCAACCTAGGCGGGGAGTGAGTACAGGAAGTACTGCAGATAGCCTCATTATGTTCGATAGAGACATTTATCGGGCGTTTTCGTTATACATTTCCATTACACCGGTAGGAGCTGAGGAGCCACCATCGTATATCGTTCGGAGCCGGTAGTAGCTAAACCTGTATTCGTCTCCGGTACCATACACCATAGTTTGTGTTGCTGTAGCGTCTCCCCATGTGAGACTATCAACACTTACCTGGCCAGACTCAAAGCCTACGGTATTGCCATTTAAATGATACCATGGTCCTGACATGCTATTAGAACCTTCAAGTACTGTTGTACCTGATACGGTACCACTAACCTTTGTATTGGTCATCCTGAACAACACTGGTTTTGGCAAGGTTGAAGAGAACACCAAGTGACTGGTGTCATCATCAGTAGTGGTAGTATCTCTTGACGAGAGCTTTTCAAAGTTCCCGTCATAATACTGTGCATTCTGTGTCAACCGTTCATCCTGCGCATTGGCAGTATTGAAACCAACGGCTAGCAAGAGCACAGCAATTATTAGTTTAAATTTCATTTTTATCTATTTATCAGATGAATAAATTGTTGTTATGAATAGTTATTACCTGTGACAGATAGATTAAGCTGTCATACCGAACATGAAGGCTACTTTTTCGCCTACGGCACCACTTAGAGGTGACATATTGTTAGAAGTATCAAGAGACAACTCCAGTTCAATATTATCATCCTGCTTGCTACCGTTCTTAGCAGAAGTATCCGCTCTTTCTTGGTAACCATGCAACGCGAACGTTAAACCATATCCCCAAGGGTCAAGTAGAGAACCGTAGCCACCATTGTAAGTGTTATAATCACCTGTTCCCTCACGGTTTTGTCTTGGTATCCAGTCAAGCATACACATTGTTTCAGCTGGAGTAGCTATTACAAGACCATTAGTATAGTTCTCATCAGCTATTTGTTGACAATGAGCGAAGTTCATCATGCTAAACTGATAACTAAGGTTTTGACTGTTACCACCTCCTTGAGCTTTCATGTGCTCAGCTTCAACATGCATTTGGCTATCAACAAACACATCCAACATGCCTGTGTGATTATTACGCTCTAATGCAGTTTTCATGATACTGTAAAAACGTGAACGGTTGTAATCGGTAATTTTGATCTCCACAGCATCGTTATCTTCATTAAAGCTTACGTTAGGACCTAAGTTCAATGCTTTTGAATACTGAGAACGGTTAGAAATTAGCCAAGACTGGTTATAAGCCTCAAGATCTTCCATGATATTCATCATCATTTGCTCAATCTTGTTGGCTAAAATCCTGTTGAAATCAAATACTGACTTATCAAGTAGCTTAAGACTTATTGATGTTTTGTCCGAGAACGTAGTAAAGGTTGGTGACACCTTCATAGTGTCATCGTATGTACCTTGGTGATTGTGGACACGCTCATTACCGGTATTCCTTTTGGTACGTGAGATTAAGTGCACATCAAAATCGCGGTCTTCTCTGGATCTGATTTCTTCCAGATTAGCGATCATAAAATCCTTATTCCTACCAAGAAGAGCAGTAACCGGTGCCGGGTCCATACGCATCTCTGGTTTTTGGTACTTGTCATCTATGATTGTTTGGGCAGTGACAAGATTGCCCGTATCCATGTTAGCCATTATAATTTGTGTGAAAGAATAATCCTCAGCGCCTTGAGGTAATACCTTGGAGCAGCACCTTGCCCACTAATAAACCCGTCAATACCTTGACAATACAAAGTTGAGGATATAACCTACCTGTTTAAGAAGATTATAGACCTATGGTCTAAACACAAAAAAAGCCCTGCCAGATAAAGGCAGAGCTTCAATTATAATAGTATGTATTTACTAGCTTTGAGGGTCAAAGTCTGGGTTGTCTATTCTAGCTTGTCTAGCTGCTTGCATGAACTCCTGACCTTGGGTGCTTTTGCCCATATCATTGTAGTGCTGTTTCAACTCTGACATCCTCGCCCACTTATTACTAGGTGGTTTATCTACACCTTTTCTACCCTTTGGAGGTGTTGGGTCGTTGGGATCTTTAGGAGTATGAAACTTGTTATCAAGACTGTACTTGGTAATAACATCTTTTGCAGGTATCGGGTCTGCATGTTCATTAGACAGCACCTCCCCATCTTTTGTAACTACCAGCTTGCCTTCTTGATTTTCAAACTTATAACCATCTGCTTGCATAAGCACCATAAGTCTATCTGCCGGTAAAAGCCCTTCGTCCAGTTGAGGCATATTCTTGAATAAGAAAGTCTCATTCTGAGCTTGCAATATCTCTTGATCTTTAGACTCTAGTTGCTTCTGGAGTGTTTGCGCTGTTTCTTTCACCTTATTAAGGTCTGATTGCAACTTAGTAACACGTTCAGGTTCTTCGATTTTAGCTTCTGCAAGGGCTTTAGCTTTTACTGCTTCTGCTAACGTATCAAGTGATTTACCTTCAAACTCAAGTCCATGCTCTTCACGGTAAGTCTTGATGCTTTGCTCTATACCAACCTCTTTACCTTTGTTATATTCTTTATTTTTTACCGACTGTAGTTTTGTGGGATCTAATACAGTGAGATCTTCTTTCATTTCAAGAGTCATTTCTTCCTGAGACTTCAAAGCCTCTAAGAATTTACCCTCGTCCAGTTGCAGCAGCTTAGCTATCTTCTTTGCTTGTTCTTCCTGTAACATATTAATTTATTTGTTTTGTTGAATAATGATATTAGAATGTTTCGGTGATAGGGATATATAGTTAGAAGCTGTTAGTCTTTATCTTGCTCAGCTATTAATTCTTTCCTGTCGATAACCTCAGGAAGAAAGAATATTGGATGTGCATGCACACAACGCTTGTTGAGCCTGAAAAAATCAATCGGAGACAGCTTGATGTTTGCTTCTATCAGCTCTTTTTTCTCCCATAGCTCACGATTACTTTTCTTACCAACTCTAACAGCACCTTTGTATTGGGAACACACGATGTAACCATTAGCGTTAGGTTTTGCATTCTTCACCTCATCAGGCCAGCCTTCTTCTCCTTCATCAAGGTAGACCTTATCTACTTCTGACTTTTTAGTAGCAGATTTGCTTTTTTCCTGAGTAGTTTGTTTTGTAGCCTTTGGCTTTGCAGCAGCCTTTGTGCTCTTTTTAGGCTCTTCAGGCGCTTCTTTCTCTTCGTGCTCTTCAGCTGGTTGCTCAGCTTTTTTTTCTTCCTCAGTAGCAGCATTCGGATCAGGCGTAACGGTGTTAACAATTTCCTTGTAGATTTCTTCTACTTGCTCCTCGGAAAACTCACGATCATCAGCTTTAATAGCTTCTTTTACCTGTTCTTCCGATTTACCTTCAGCATGAAGCTTACCGTATGTGTTCACTGCTGACTTTTTTTGTAAATGATTCATGTTATTTGAATTGTTTGATTAAAAAATATGTTGATTGTTATTGTGGAATATCATCTGTTTTAGGCTCAGGTTCTTCTATTAATGATTTGCCCTTTGCATATTCAGCTAAAGACCCTTTAAGCACTTTTATGTCTTTCTCCAGCAGATACAGGTCATCAGTTTCGTTCATCCACTCACTGAAATATATTTTCTGTATCAGTATATCATCTGGTACTCTAAAGCCTCTTACCTGCTCAATAGTATGGTGACGGAATGGCTCTACCTGCATTAGTTTTATCATGATATCCATACCGTTAGGATCAGATGCATATTTGTTTTCGATGAACTCACGATATAGTTCATCAAGTAGTGCTGCAGAGCTTAGTTCATTACGAGCTTTTACATAACGCTCCCAGATCTTATCAGGGTTCTCAGTTACATAGCGTCTGCCAAGATTTACAGATGCACCTTCATAGCCTTTCATTACCTCCACTTCTACAAAATGGTCGATTATGAACTTCATTACCTTTTCTGCTCTGTCAGATATGCTATGTAATCGCTCATGCATAGGGGTTTGACCTTCTACTATCTCCGTAGCTGTTTTAGGTCCCTCAGCAGGCGTAGATTGCGAACCTTGCGTTTTTTGGGTAGACTCACGTTGCCAGATTGTGTAATGCATAAAATCTTCCAGTATCATTAATGCACTACTGGCAATCTCATGGTATGTTTTAGAAGGCTCAATATAACCTCCTATATCTGGAGCTGGTGTAGGGTCATCTTTAGTCTCAGGCCAGTTCAATAGCTTTACCTGGTTAACCTTTCTCATAGTAGACCTACCGGTACCATTACAATCAGGACATTTCTTACCTCCTTTCTGCTTAGTACCCTTACATGTATCACACTCATCAGCATATTCCCAATACTTAGGGTATGCATGCAGGAACTCATGTGTGATCTTAACAGAGCCTTTTATTAAGAACTCATCCGCCAGCTCTATAATATCATCAAATATGGATAACCGTAAATTGTCATTGGTAGGATCTATGAAGTCGCTATTACGTATTGCCGGCACATGACCAAATGGGTTCTCATACGTATGTTTATCAAGCATGATAACTTTCTTGTTCTCAACCTTCACATACATATCAAGCTCATCATCTATTACTCTGAATGCTTTAATACGTCCATCTAAATCAACAGCTTTCTTTTCTTCAGTACTGAGCTCGAATATTAGATATTCTACAGTATCACCATTTATAAGCCATTCATATATGGTTGAAGAAGCTTTATAGGTTGGATATGTATATCCATCACCTACTTCCATTAGCAGTATCCCGTCCGGATCATCATTGAAGTGAGGAAGCCAATAAGACTGGGTCCATTTCTTTACACTCATGCCACCTCTGATATTACTGGCTATCTCAAGAGCTGCCTTTTGCCTGTTATCATCAAGGTTGTAATAAATAGAGCCACCTCTAGCGGAGAAAACCTTATCTATAGGTCTGGCCAGACGTGCAAATAGGTCTTTGTTTGACTTGGCATACTTTACACGTAACTCATGCAGGCCTTTTTCTTCAAAACCCTTAATCAAAGGCATGAAGTTCTTTAAGTCATTACCACGCATATGCATACGTAGCTTCTTACTCCTGTCAGCTGCTGTTTGTAAGTCAGTTCTCGAGGGTCTCTCTGAGAGAATACGTTCAATGTCTTCTGTTGTTAGTACCATTTGTTTTGTTTGATCATGATAAACTTGTACTGCCTGCAATACTTCCTGTACGTCGCTTACCAGACTTAAATCGTTTGAATTCTTCTTTTAATACAGTAGTGATAAAGTATCTTTTCGCATCACTATAGTGACCATATAGCTCTACAGAAGTCTCATCATTCTCGTCTTTCACCTTATTTTTGACCATTGCACCGTTCTCATCTTCCTTAACGGTTATATAGTCATCTATACTTACCTTACACTCATCACAGATTACTATGTTCCACTCAAACTGACCTTCATATATGGCATTTACAAAGGCTGCACTAACTGATATCTGTGGAGCTGACCTACCTACTCTGTTTATCACTTGGAACTCCTCCATTATCACAGCTTCAAACTTGTCATAGAATGACCTGTTGTTTTCGTCGATAGTAGACTTCTTCCTGGTAGATGGATCACCATATAAGAACACTGCATGCTCGTAGTTCCTTGCTTTTAACCAGTCAACTAATAGAGCAGCTGCTTTAGGTGCATTGTTATGAGGTGTTTTACAAGGTATCTCTGCTATCTGCCTTATCTCCTTGTCTACTATCTGCCATATCGATATTGTGACATAAGGCCTTACGTTCTCATCAATAGAAACGTGCACAGGCAATGTAGGGTCGTACTTCAGCGGCTTAACATGTGTTATCTCGTTAAACTGCTTCCAGAACTCACCTCCAGTCCTGATAATACCACGCTCACCATTGGCATATACTCTATACAGATTAGGGTGATGTACTCTGTCATACTCATAATCGGCTAATACGTGCTTATCTACAAAGCCACCCTTACCCGATGGATGCCCTACTATCCAATAGTTATCACGATATGTGATCTTTATCCATACTGCATTCCCTTCTTTATTTACGCGCTTAAACGCAAATTCGGGATTCAAAGAACTATACGGTATGCCTTCTTCATATAGTGGCAGATCATACCATTTCTGCTTATCTATCCAGTTCTCATAAAGCCATAGCTTTGAGCTTACCGGGTTCCAGTCACATATGAACTTTTGGTTCTCTCTACCTCTCAACCTTTTACGCTGTTGTCCAAAGTGTCTTTCTAAGAACTGACTCCACTCATTGTTGTACACCACATCATAGCCGGCAATACCTTTAATGTTCTCCTCTTTGTCTAAGCCTCTGAACCTTATCTGGTTTTTCTTCTTGCCTTCCTCACCGAACATGCACCTTATCTTATTCTCCTGTGGCTTGAAGAAGTGATGCACCTTCATTTGTGCAATTACCTCTTCGAATGTTGCTAACACACTATCCTTAATATCTACTTGCTGTCTCCTGAACACCATAGTAGAGTATTGTCTCTCCAGCATATCAGTTATTATTGCCTGAGCAATAGTATGTGTCTTAGATGCCGAAGAACCACCTTCTACGAATATGTAACGTATATTCTCATCTCTCAGCAATGGCAGCAAATGCCAAAACAGAGGACCAAACAACTTCTTTCTATTGAACGTAATTTTTGCCTCCATACTCTAGTCATCATCGCCGCTTTCTTCTTCGTCATCAAATCCAACTCTTATGTTGGTTATATTCATATTACCCTCTATGGGTTGAACTGCTTTACCGTAAGCCCTATCAAGTAATATTGAAGCTGCTTTTGTATCACCTTTTAAAGCCATATCTGCTAGCCTCATTATTATACCCTCAGCTATGGTTTTTTGCTCGTTATTCTTAGTATCATCACCCAATACATCTGCGAGCAATTCGTCTAATTGAGGTAGCTTCTTAGGTCTACCTTTGGGATTACCACTCTGCCCAGGCTTAAACTGCGTTGAAGGGTTACCACTTTGTCCTTTCTCAAACTTTCCTCCCATACACTAGTTTTATTCTGTTCCATCTCGGTCAGGTAATTCACCACTCCATTTAGTAGTGCCTTTGTTTTCAACTGGTAGTCTACCAAGACCTTTACAACTATCACATATTTTCAACGTATCGTTAGCAGGATCTTCATAGCTATCATTCTTAGCCGGGTATTCACCTTTCTCACCACACCTTGGGCAACTATAATTTAGATACTGGGCTCCTTCTTCCTGATATGCATTGATAGCTACTATCATTTCACCTTTAGCAGCGTCAAATACAGACTTTTTACTGGCTGTAATCGTATCTGCTATGTGTGCCTCTCCATTGATCAATGCTGCTATAGCAGTCTTTTTCTCTTCATCTGTACCTGCACCATCAATTACACCATCAATAGCTGTGATTAGTGTTCCTTTACCAGCTGTAAG
Organism: uncultured Flavipsychrobacter sp.; assembly: GCA_964531655.1. Classification (GTDB taxonomy): domain Bacteria; phylum Bacteroidota; class Bacteroidia; order Chitinophagales; family Chitinophagaceae; genus UBA5543. The sequence continues at coordinate 148,345 of CAZHDM010000005.1, read as the reverse complement.
GTCAGCAGCTGTATAAGAGTCCTGATCAGTACCATCAAAAAGAGTTGATAGCATACGCAGATGCGCTACCTTTGGATGCCATTTATTTAAAACGTCTGGTACTCTGTCTGTAAGTGTTGGCATATCTTAACTTGTATTACAAAATTATTGCTGTATTAAGGGCTACTTAAGAGTTTATAGACCATAGGTCTAAACAATTAATATCGCCTGATTATATTCCTGTTCTGACTGTCCGTAAACCACTCCTTTAGCATCATGGCCATAAGAGTGATACAGACCATTACCCCACCTCATTACGAATGGATATACTCCATGTCTTTTTACATTATCATGCTCTGCAGGTGCAATCGATGAAGGTTGTAGAAGGATATCCAGCTTAAAGAGGTCTCCTTTTTTACATTGCCTTACCGGTGCACCAGAGAATACACGTACAAGAGTATCATATACTTGTACTCTCTTTTCATCAGTCCTGTATTTTGCTAAGTCAGCAATAGCGTCACGGTTCTTGTACACTGATTTGTCATGGGTACTTGTATATCCAAGTCTTATTCTTATCTCCTTGTTACTAGCATCAGTGTTCGCCTTTGCGAAATAGCATATTAGCTGCTTACAGAACGTAACCTGTTGAGTACTACGCTTTGTCTTAGCACCTACTTGCTTTTTTGTGATGTTCAGCTCATCACACACTATTTTTACTACTTCCTCCAGAGTGAATTTCATGAGTGAGTTGTTTGTTTTGTTTGATAGAGGTACTACTCATCACCACGCTTGCTACCAGGTACCCATGCTTTGCTAAACTCAGACTCTACTATAATATCACTAGCAGGAATACCCTTTGATGCGGCCAGTCTTACAACTTCTTCCTTCTCCATACCAAAGCGAGTCATGATATACTTAAGATCTTTACCATCATCAATAAGCTTCTTAACTATATCAGCCATACCTAGCACTGTATGAGTACCTTTTACCCTGTTCATACGTACAGTAGTAGCCATCACATCATCACCGGTAGGGAATACAACAGGTACATAGCCATCAGTTAGCTTCATCACATCTTTATCACCTGATATAGTGTATCTGTGAAACCCATCTATGATAGTGTACTTGTCTTGGTTGGCATTATCAGTAAGCCCTTCTATATGCACCTCTTTTGGCAGTACACATATAGGGAATAGCCAACCATCATTGATGATACTTTCCTTTAATAGCTTCATTTCAGGAGGTGCCATCTTGTTTGGGTTATATAGGTTAGCACTTAGCTCGTCTCTGTGCACCCATTTAGGATGACTTACTGGTTGTCTGAATAGCCTATCTGCCAACACACCATCAATGGGACAGGTTTGCAGTAACTTACCATTACCACCAGCTGTGACCATACCTGTAGTATGCTTTAAGGCTCCGTTTTCTTGTTTGTTTGTTTCGTTGCTCATAAGTTATAGTTTAAATCTGTCCCTGTAGTGGAATCGAACCACTACAACAACCATTCAGGGAATAATATCTAGCCTACCGGCCTGTCTCCATCTATTTTAGGAGAGTTAGCAGGTTTAGCTATGTCTTTTACAACTGACTCTACACTCTTAGGCTGCTCTTTTGCTGGAGCTGCCATATCCTCAACACTATTTTGTGGGGTAAAAGGTGACCCAACTATTAGTGATACAGGACATTGTGTAATAGCCATCATATCAAGATATATGCCTTCACCTGCATTAAGCTTCTTGAGTTCTTCTTCAGATGGCATCCATTTACTAACTATGCGAGGATAGTCATTATCATCTTTGCCTTTCCACACATCAAGATCTCCACATTCTTCATGTGTCATGTTAGATGGTCTCGTGTACCTGAAATTCGATTCAGGGAATGTTACTGGATTCATAATTGTTTATTTGAATGAATGAATAAATACTTACTTCTGTTTTTTACCGTAGAGCATTCGAGCTTCACGTAATGTGATGCCCTGACGCTCCATTTCACGCATGCCCTCACCAACCATATTCTGTTTCTGACGTCCTTTGAAGTCTCCCTTTTGCACTATCTTACAGAAGAACTTCCAGCTCGCACCACTAAGAGGGTGCGTATCTTCATCACCTATTGGATCATCAGTTTTAGAATAATGCAGACGTATTAAAGCATTGACGCTTTTATTTATCTGTGCCTGGTACTCAGCATCATAGCTAGACAATATCACTAGGTAGTACTCCTTCCATGATTTACCCTCTGGCTTCTTCCAGTTGGAATACAGCTCCGTATTAGCATATCTCCATGCAGTTGCAGCACCTTTAACCCTATTCAGCATCTTATGCCATAGCTCAGGGAAACATTCAGCATAGACCCAGAGACCACGTAAAGGCTCCTCACCATACGGAGGGCATACACGCTGAGTCAACAGCTTGTTATGTAGCCTTGTCTTGTTGAATATGTCATATGTACGGTTATAATCAAGCTCCATAACCTGTACAAGCTTCCATACATCTTCACTTGACCAATCATATATCGGGAATGCTCTGAATGAACATTTGTTTTCAGGCGTAGTAGTGAGATATGCTTCATTCTTCTTCTGTGCTATTACTCTGTACCTACGCAAGCTCTCCTGTGTCCTAATTCCCGTTAACCATACATTACGGCCATGTTCTGGACCATAAGCATACGGCGCCCATTCTTGGAAACTCATACCAAATTTGAAGCTAGGATGCTCTGTAATAGCGTTTTCGGGTAGCTCTCTCACCCACAGATCCTTTTCATCAGGATTCCAACAATACCAATACGGCTGTTCATTACTACATGCATTGCGATGCTTGATAGGTAGACAATACCAGTCCAACTTAACATCTGGGTTCTCACTTACACGCTTTACATAGTCAACTGTAGTGGGATGGATAGCCTCCTCGTCAAAGAATACTGCATGTACCGGTAGCTTACCGAGCTGTCTAGCTACCTCAATAGTAACATGTAGCAGAGCTGTACTATCCTTACCACCTGAGAATGACACAATAACCTTGTCAAACACCTTATAGCAGTGCTCTACTCTTCTTTTGGCTTCCTCTAATACGTTAGCCTCTATATACTGTTTTGCTCTTACTTGTGTCATAATGATAGGTTTATTTGGTTCTGATATTTTGCAAGTGCTTGGCTGATACGCCTCGTACTATTGTCTTGTTGATCATTGGATGCTCTTCATCTTTAGGACCATAGTCACTATCAGGATGGTAAGCAATAACGTCCATGCTTGCATCCATGGTCATGAAGCTGTGTGTTCCCTCTGGGTATTCCTTACCGTCTCCAGCTCTACGCTTCTTACCATTCTCAGGCAGGATAGCAAACAACATACCTTCTTTGAGTGGTATGTTACCGAATGGGGTTATACACTCTCCATAACCTTTAGCTACCAACCCTATACGGATGGATGGGTGTGTATGTGGTGTCTGGTTGATGTATGGCGGGAAGTGTAGATGGTTCAAGCATGGCTCACCATATTTCCAAGGAGCTATCAGTAAGCTATCAGTACAACCGTCGATATACTTCAAACGTCCTTTACTCTCTATAGGACCACCCATTAGAAATGAAGCCTCAGTGCCTATGCGTTCTACTATCAAGGCTTTACAATATGCATCACCATGCAAGAACATATCATTCTCTGTACATACTGCGAAGTGGTTACGCTTCAGCGGGATATCTGACTTTATGTAAGACATTCCGTGATACTGGAATATGTAATAAGAGCTCCCTTTGTTGAATACGAAAGTTGAATCTCCTACCAGGGCGTGGAACTTTGACGGGCAGTCGCTACTGCTGTCGTTGTATAACATACCGTTGCTCCACTCGAACGGTATGAAAGATGGGTTTTTATACATATGAATTATAGTTTGTACGCGTTAATGATTCTCATGAAGGCATTGCCTATAAGCTCGTCATTGTGCTTGACCTTCACCTTTTCGACAAGAGCATCTACTTTCTTCTTGTCTTCTACCTTCACGAGATACTGGACTACCACGTGCTCATCATCAGAGGCCTTGGGAGTATTGGTAGCTTCAAACGATACTGTTTTCTTACCATCTCCTTCCGGTAGCATTTCACCATCAACATCTGGCTGCTTCCATGAACTGAGGTCAAGGTTCCAGCTTGCTAACTTGTCCTGATCCCACTCGTTGGCAAGCATATCATAGTCCCATACTCCGAACTCTTGATTGTCAAGTATTACGAATGCTTTTAATTCTTCTGTTGTATAATCGTTGGCTTCTGCTATCCAGCTGGTGGGTACTTTCTTTTCCTTGCGGTACTCTAACCACTTATCATGTATGACTGCATCAAGGCGCAATGAATGGGCTAACTCGTTGAAATCCTTATCCTTAAGCTTTAATAAGTGAGTCAAACCACGTAGACGCATGTTACCGGCATACACGACATTATCCTTGTGTACGATCGGGCGCTGCTCTAAAAAATGAGGGTATAATATCAGATTGTTCAGCAACTTGTTAAAAGCTGCGTCTTTAATAAGTCGAGGGTTGTGATCATTCGACTTCAGTTCAGAGAGGCTAACTAAGGTAACCTCCTGTTTTTCTCCTGTTTGCTGTTTTGCTTTTCTCATAATTGCTACACAGCACTTGGGGAAGGATGGTGTAACAAAAATGATTTTTGTAAAGGTATGTAAAAACCTTAATCATCTACAATAGGGCAGTGTTGGAGCAATTATATAAATAACAACTTTACTTTATTTTGTATTTCTTATAACGAGGGGCTGACGGGGTGAGATAGTTGTCAATGAAAAACTTCTTTGAAGTTAACAGGCTGTCGATAACATCAGCTTTTGTTATTGATGCGTAGTAATCGGTTATGGGTTGGTACTCCATGAGAATGATATAGTAGCCTTCTACTCTTACGTAAGGCTTCTGAGCATTCAATGATAAATGCTTGGCAAGATGGTCCTCAGTAGTGAACATCCATACATGATGTGTTATGTTATAGTTCAGATCTAGTATGATGAATGCGCTTTTGTTGTTAAGATCTTTGACTATGAGTGTACGACTAAGCATTGTAATGAATAGGCCCCGTATTACTACGAGGCTCTTTTTATATGGTTATTGAATAATGGTTATGCTACTTTCTTACTCTTTTCTTCTTCTTCTTCCTGAGTAGCACTCCATACTTTAGGTTCTGTTAGCTTACCGCTCTTAGGTTTATCTTCTGCTTTCTTCTTATTGGCAGTAGTCTTTTTTGCGTTAGTGCTTTTGGTAGCTGTTTTCTTTGCGGTAGATTTCTTAGCAGGTGCTTTCTTAGTAGCTGGCTCAGTTGCTTTGTCTTCCAGTGGTACCATTTCTTCATAGAATTCAGGTAGAAGTTCTTTACATAAATCCTTGCCGGCTTTAGTAGCTTTTCTGCTTTTGAACGCGCTCATACCTTCAGCATATAACAGGTCATGAGACTTACGTTTGATCATCTTGATAGTTATTGGACTATCCTCGACGTGCTCTTTCAGGAGTTCAGAGATGATTACTTCGAAGTGGTCAGCGCTAAATTGGAATACTTCTCTGAATTCTTTAGTTCCTTGACCTTTGTCGTTTACATATTTTGGAGTCATAATCTTGATTACCCTTCTTGTACAGCTGGGCACCTGTTTAGTTATAAAATGATATATATTCTACTCTTTGTTAAGGGTGTAGCTCCTTGTTGTTTACGTTGTAAAGATACCCTACCGTGGTTGTACGCCCAAGTCCCAAGCTACTTTTTTGACTTTTTTTTCTAATATTTTTGTAGTATAACTGTTATAGTTATCGGCTGTTCAAGGCATGATGTGGGGAGGCTCTTTGGTTTTGCTAGACGGCACTGCAGATTATGCGTAATGAGCGTGCTGCTACTTTTCTAGCCATCGTACTGGAGCTGTGCACACCATGCAGTTGAACTCAGCATCATTACTTGCTTACTACCGATTATAACTATCTTCTGAACATGTTGAATAAAGACTTGAATAAATCTTTTATATCTGGGTACACATATCTTGAGGCTATAATTAAGTAAATAACACATATAATATTCCATACGGTTACATCTTCTTGACTTGGGTTAGAATATATTATACAGCATATTATAAGCAATTGAGTATATGTGAACTCTTTATTTATTTCTTTCATATTGAGTTCTTGCTGATTTTCAACCTCTATACACTCATTAGTTGAAGGAACCTCTTGCTGTGCTGCTTCTAACAACTCTAATAGCTGCTCATGTATCTGTACTGTTTTAGCTACATCTTCATACCGATCATCCCTGTGAGGGTCTAAGCCATCTAAGAACAGTTTGGTTTCTGATAACTTTCTCATTAAGAAGTGCTTTGTATCTCCGATTATTGGATTCATATTATTATCTGTTTTGATCTAATAATTGCATTATGTGCTTGTTTATATCTATAAGCTTACCTATTTCTCCGGCACCATCACAAATGCTACATTCTTGTGTTCTATTGTCGAACTTGTCCCACGGGTAATGTTCGGGGTATCTTTCATCTATAAACTCTTTTCTCATATCTTCCTCTTTTTCTTCAGGCACATCATTATATATCTTGTACGCATTCCACATACGTTCTTGTGGTGTGTATTCTGTTCCTTCGCCTAAACAATTAGGGCATTTTACAATACATATGCTTTTCATCTTACTTATTTTTTAAAACGTTATCAGTAGATATTACCTTCCGTAATTAGCCCAGTAGTCTAGGTTTTTATTAACATCAACATTATCATATACAGCTGGAGGTCGTTTAATGGTACACTCCTTCTTATGTTTTTTCTCCTTCGCTATTCCTAGATCTGTAATCCTATTCCTGATAGACGAAGGTCTCCTGTTAAGATCTTCAGCTATTTCTTTGTGAGAATACTTACCATAAAGCTCTTTGAGTCTTTCATCTTCTTGCTTGGTCCAATTACCAAGATTGTATGTATTGGTTTGTTCGTGTTGTTTCATGTTATATATTAAAGTGCTATTTTGAATTTTTTGTGTGGCTTGAGTTCTGAGTCTACTTTCATCCTTACCATATACAGCTCTAATATTTCAGACTTATCTATAGTGTACTGTGGATAATACTTTTCGTTGTCGCTAATTACTATATAGGACTTATCGTTATTAGGTATCTTGTATAAGCGTTTAACCATAAGTCTATCCTCTGTAATAATTACGTATATCTCAAAGTTTGCTATCCATTGCCAATAGTCTTGGTTTATCTTCTCAGCTATTACATAGTAATATTCTTTAAGTACAGGTTCCATGCTATCACCAGCTACTTGAAACACTTTATATCTTAGTCCTCCGAACTCGTCCCGCTCTTTGAGTATCCTAGTAATGTTTTCATGTCCTAAACCGGTTATCTCACAATAGATATGCTCGGTTGCTTCTACTAATGTGTAGTCTCTACCATAACAAAGCTTTTCTAATACCTTTTGTAAGACACTTACGATTTTACTTTTTATCTCTAGTTCTGACTTCATATTTATACGTTAAGAGTGTTTATGTTGATGGCGATCTCTGCTTCTATTAAGCTATGTATGTGAGCATAGCCCATATCATACTTCTTTCTAAGCATGTCGACTATTTGTGGGTAATACTTTACAGAGCGTGGATATATTTCAAAAAACTCATATAGTGTATTGGTACTACACCTCATTATAAACATGTCTCTCACATACTCATAACTCTGCTGGTGTGTTATGTCGAATAAATCAACACACTTTTTAACGTCCTCGTCCAATATTTCGCTAGCAGGTAATAGTGCCAGTTGGTAAGGGGGTACCATGCTATACCCTTCAAAGTAGCTGATAATAGCAGCTGTGTTAGAGATATTGGGATTGATAACCTTCGTATCTCTTGTTACTACAGGGCAACCATAGTATGCCCCGTATATCCTTCTAAGTAATTGCTCGTCTATGCTCATAGTTATTTATTTACGGTTAGTGTATTTTTTTCTTACTTCTTGGATATCGGTGCCTGGCTTAACGTATATAGTAGTCTTACGATCTATATACACAGCAATAAGCTTGGAGTGGTCGATATCTCTCACTTTGATTTTAGGCTTCGCTAATTGCTTATCTGCCCACTGCTTTTCTTTATCTCTTCGCTTGAGCTTACGAGTGTAAGATGGGCGAGCAAATAGCTTTAACCCTTGCTCCTTTGACATCTGCAGCAGCTTATCGTTTACCTGCTTAAATGGGCGGTCCATCATCTTGGCTATATACTCAGGAGTATGAGAGCTGGCCATCTGTTGAAGCATTCTTATCTCGAATGTGTTGAAGCTATTCTGTATCACTTCCATCGTTCAGCATTTTGTGTTCAGGAATAAGGGAGGTGCCTAATTGCTTGGTATGCTTTACATGCTCAACTTCTACCTTTGCAGCATTGACTATTACATTGCCGACACTTACCATAGCATTAGCCCTTTTAGTCTCAACCTCCAAGTTTGCTGAAGTGTCATTAAGTCTTTTCATCTGCTCAAATAGCATGTCGTATAAGTCGCCTATTTGGTTATTGTTCTTTTCGTTGCTCATAAGTTATTTTTTTGATTTTTTTATTGAGTTTACCTTTTAGTATCATAACCTTCCTAAGATCTTCCGGGTAACGTTGAATAGTGTTTGCCATCATGTGCTCAGCTTTAGTTCTATGCTCTAGGTTTTCCAGCACACAGTTCATGGAATTACCATCTTTGAACACTACAATCGTTCCTTCCGGTAGAGGTCCGTGTTCATCTTCCCATATTTTGACATGTAACATTTTCCACTTACCAAGTGATAACCTGATCCATTTATACTTATTACCCTTGCTATCCTTACGAATGGTAACCTTACCATCATGCAGAGTATTCTTCGGTAGATTGCCTTTCTTGAACCTAGTTTTAGCAGTTCTAGCTATAGCCTCAGGGGTCATATAGTCCGTTTGCTTCATGCCTTTATTCATTGGCACATCACCTGGCTTCTTTTGTGAAGCTTTTTTACGAGCTTCTATTATGTGAGGAGGTATTACCAACCCAAGCTCTTTGAACCTACGCTCTATGTACACGTTGCTTTTATTAATCTTCGTACCCATAGTTTTAACAGGCATGGTCAGATAGTTCTTTCTAATAAAATCATCGTGCGGATGCTCTTTGTCTTGGTAATTCTTGAGTATGCCGGCACGTCTTTTTGCTATTACCTGTTCTTTGGTAGCAAACAGCTTCTTACTTCTGCGATAGTTACATACTGCACTTTTAGACATACCAAGCACATCTGCTAACTCAACATCAGACATAGTGGTATAATTAGCATTTACAAAAGCCTCATGCTTCTTAGTCCATATGAACTTGTTACCGTTTTTCTTAGCTTTCTTCATCACGTATTTTTATAGCTTCCCTTAGATCATCAGCTGCTTCTTTGTAGTTTTTAGCGGTGTAGCGTAGTAACACCCAACCCATCAGAACAGCTCGGTTATACTTAGTACAATCTTCTGTGTAGCCTGTTAGGGTGGTATGCCCACTCTTAGCACTTTGTAGTCCTTCATATTCAATTGCGATTTTTAGTTGTGGTATAGCCCAGTCGAAGCGATGGCGCTTTGGCTTGTTATATCTGTATTCAGTCTCCAGCTGTAGATCTTCTTCCTGAGTGATGCCGTAGATAATGAGACCTAGATTAATCTTTTGAACAGGGTTCTTACTACGAGCTGTACCCTTCACCTTTTGCACGGGTTCTTTATGACCTTTAAGCAGGTCATCAGCTCCTACGACCTTGCTCTGGTCCAGACTCTTTAAGAATGATATGCCGAGGCGCCTACTCACTAGTACTACAGGTTTTCTTCTATCCAATCAGCAATCTCTTCGAATGTCATTCCTGCATCATTTGATTGAGCCAATTTTAGAGATAAGAATGAACTGTCTAACAAGCAATCAGGAGCGTTTATAGTACTGCCTATGTCATCTGTAATTAGCTCCTCGCCAACGATTTCTTGGGCGCCTTTTACCTTTGCGTATACTCCTAAGCAGCAATGACACCCCTCATCTTCTAGCCATTCTTTCCCTTGCTTATATTTACCAGACCTTAATGCTTCAACCCATATCTTTTTGTCTTCTACGGGTAACTTTTCGTGTTTTTGTACCTGATAATCGTGTATTGCATATTTTTTCATACTTACTTTTTTATAATGGTTATTGTTTGATCATTTACTGACAGGTAGTCTTCTACCTGTTTCTTGTAGGCGGTCTCACCTACTACGGTTATAGCATCATCGTTACGCTCGGTAATGGTACCCTTGCAGACTACACCGCTCATTCTACCCTTCTTGTCTTTCACATTCATAAGCCACTCTATCTGTACCCCTTTCATCAACTGCATAGCAACCTTACGTTTCTCCTCCAGCTGTAGCTTGCGCTTTTCTAGTGCAGCTTTGTACTTTTCTTTTTGCTCAGGCGTATGTGGTTGGTTCTTCAGTCTTAACCCTAGCGGCTCACCTACAGGCTCAATATCATCTTTCTCACCTTGCCAAGCAGTCATCATACCTACCAGCTTAGAGAAACGCTCACTAGCCCTTATATCCTTTTCGTCACCTTCTACCGGTGGGAGTGCAGCAATACCATAATCGCTTTCGTATCTCTCCAGTCTATTCATTGCTTCGTGCCTCCTACGCTTGTAATATTCGTCGTGCATCATGGATATAATGTTGATATCTACACGGTCCATGATCTTTACCAGCTGGCCACGCTTGCCCATAGCGAACATGATCACGTAGTCTTCCAGTCTGAAGTCTCCGCATTCCTCCAGTAGCATTACCGCTACTTCTACCTGCTGCATATCAGACATTGGGCGTATTAGGTTAAGGCTATCACAGAAGTTCTTAACCAATCTCATTATTGCTTTCCTAACCTCGTTCCTTCCATCAGGAAATTCTTTAGTTAACTGCTTGATAGAAGGCCTCTTTTCTATCTGCTCAAAGTCTGGCTTACCTTCAGGCATCAAAGTGTTTACTTGGTCACCCAGATACAATGCTAAATCTGTAGCTTTCATCTTGGATGCTTCAACCAGTGACTTAGCCAAACTTATCGAGCAGATCGTCCACTGATTCTTCAATGCCACCTCGTTGTTCTTTTGCATAGCTTAGTATTTTGTCGAATTGTCGGTTAATGTTTGATAGCAGGAAGTTGTCTTTAAGCCAGTTGCCACGTATAGCAGTGGATAAGAACAGCCCGAATATGTTCAATGCTGTTTCTTCGGTCCACTCGATACCTTCGGATTCCGATCGCTTTTGAAGATTGGTGAGTATCTGCTTCAAGTCTCTTGGGTCACTACCTTTGAACGATGGTTTGAGTCCTTTCTTCTGAATGTTGAATTCAAACCATAGCTCAACTAACTTTTCCCAGTGAGGAGTAGACACCTTACCTTCTTTCTTTTTTTGCGCGGAACTTTTTTTTCTTTCTTCCTTCGGTGGCTTATTTGAAACTTCTTTTTTGCCTGAACCTTTAGGTTCAGTAATGTTTACATGTTTACTATTAGTATCTATAAGTAGTTTATTATGTTTAAGGGGGCTCTGTATGCCTTGCTCCTGTTGTGTTTCATCGGGTTGTGTGTTCCCTATAGAAACACCGTGTGTTTCGTTATGAAACACATAATCATCATTTTGGGGGTTGTGTGTTCCCTTATGTGTTTCATATGGAAACACAGGCTTATTGCTATGTGTTTCATATAGAAACACAAGAGCATACTCAGGAGAGCCACTTGCTCGGTTTGCCTTCTCGTATTTTATGAAGTTTTTTGTCACTAATACATTCCTTGCAGCACATACCCTTTTGCGTGAGATATTACATGAATGTTCAAGATCTTGGGTCTTAATAACGAGTGTCTCCGGCCACCTGTTCAGGTTAAACAAATTCAATATGTTATAGTATAATCCTTGTGCGTCCATCGGTAATGGTTCATGACTGTTTATTTCATTAAATGCTCTGAATTGCGCGATGATATTCATTCAGATGTCTTTACTCGTTTGTTGTTTTGTTTGCTATATCTCTACTGTCTCAAGCGTTTTTATTTTGAATAGGGGTACTCTGTCGGTAAGCTTGAACCCGCAAAAGGTCTTACTAGGTGGCGCATTGCTTTTAGTTGCCGGTGATGGCTTAGCACCATCCATGTACATGCGGAACTGGTCCTGATACTTCAGGTGGTAATGTCTCTTTATATGCTTCTTTCTTCTAGCCATAGGTATATCGTTAATTGCATTCGGAATAAGCCAGGTCTCTGGCTACGTTTAAGTCCTTCATCTTACTATCATCACCTTGATGGAGTTTGGCAAGCTCTAAATATCTAATGCGGATGCTTTCTCTATCTGTAGTAGGGTACATATCTAATATGTCCCAAGGGTTGATGCCTGTAGCTATCATCGGCAATGCATTCTGTCCTACAAATGCACGTTCTAACATTTCAGATACTCCATGTCTATCTAAGCCTCTCATGTAATCTATAGACTTAGCAATAGCCCATAGATTATGTTCTAGTACTTCCCATTTGTCACATGCTAGAACGGTTTGCTTTCCGTTGTAGATGAAGTATACAGCTACACCTTTATCCACAATGTTTCGCTTGCTGTAGTCAGATCTTGGGTCTCCGCTTTTATTAAGGGGTACGTTACTAGATACTGTTAGGTTCTTACCTCCTAATAGATTTACCTGTCGCTTAATCTCAGTAACGCACTCATGTAGTGTGTGCTGTCCAAAAAGCGATTTTCTAGGCATTGCTGTGCGCTTATGACCAACTGGCCACTGTAGCGGATATGATTGTATATCACTCATGAGTCTGTAAGTCTTTTATTTACTAGTTCAATTGAAATGATTTTATGCTCGAGCAGATATATTAGATCTGTTGCTCTCTGTATATTCTCAGGCTTGGTAAATCGGAAGTCCATCAATGCACCATATGCCTCATAGAACTTGATTTTATAAGCTACTGTATTGTTGTGTTCATATATGAACTTCTTAAACTTCTCAGGTAGCATTACACCCAGCTCAGCAACGGTATAAGCTGAAGGCAAGTTTTGTTTCTTACCTACCTCAGGATTAAACACTAAATGGTTACTGTTGATATAGTGCAAACTATCTTGCGATACACCGAGCTCTCGGAGCTTTACCGCCTGTTCATATGTACATACTTGGTTCTGTATTCTCATGCCTCTGCTTTTGATTTGTTGAATAAGCTTTCTGATAGCTTATCTATGATTTCGTTTTGTGTTTGGTCTACGTTACCGGTGACTGTCTCAGATAGCTTACGCTTAGAGTCTATCAGTTCATTGATGTATTCATCAACCGTATTTTTACCTACTATCCTGATACATCGAACACTGTTCTTCTGTCCTATACGATGGCATCTATCCTCGCATTGTTCTTCATCAGCTGCATGCCAGGGCTGTTCAACAAATAGTACTGTGGAGCTGGCAGTAAGAGTTATACCTACACCTGCAGCTTTGATAGAGCATATCGCTACTTTACACCAGTCTGTCTTTTGAAAGTTCTGTATAGCTCTGTCTCTTTCATCCATGCTGATACCACCACGAATGACCATACACATGCCTTTGTATCGCTCTATAAGTGCTGTACCTATTTCTAGCTGGTGTACAAATACTACTATCTTCTCTCCTGAGCTTATTACCTGATCTATTTCCTCTGCAGCAGTATCTAACTTACCTCGTGCACTTATATTCCTACATACACCTATACGGACCATAACCTCACCAGCCATAGACTTATTAGCCTCAGCTTCTGACTTATTCTTATACTCCAGTAGGTACTTCTTAAGGTCAGCCTCAGCCTCTATATATTCTTTCCTTGTGGTGATATCGCAGTAAACAGTCTGGCGTACCTTATCGGGTAGTTCGCTGAGTACTTCCTTTTTCTCTCTTTGGTAGAAGCATGTAGAACCCAGTAGATAGCTTAACTCTTTTCTGTATTTATCTGTTGCACAGTAGCGTTCTACAAAGTAGTCTTCACCTCCTAGAGCTTTCATCTGACCTAGTATGTGCAGCTGAGGTATAAGATCTTCTAACTTGTTAACTATGGGGGTACCGGTAAGGCCTAACCTGAACTCTTTCGCTCTCGATATACCGAGTACAAACTTTGTCTGCAGAGTCTTTTTGTCCTTACACTTATGGAGCTCGTCAATGATCACAGACTTGAACAGGCTTATACGTGGTTTGAACTCTATATGCTTGGTCATTAGATCCTGACCACGTTCAGGCTTGCCTATCTTGTTTACAAAGAACTTCTTAAGGCTCTCATAGTTTACGATGAAAACATCAGCTATACCTTGCTCATAGAACAGGTGCCAGGTGTTTACATTCTTATCACTCAGGATTAAGGACCTACGACCGGCACACTTTAGCCACTCAGCTTGCCAGTTCAGCTTTAAGGTAGCAGGACAGATAACCAGTACCGGAAAAGGGTCGTTTCCTTTCTGCTCGTGTCCTATGATAGTACCTATAGACTGTATGGTCTTACCAAGACCCGGCTTATCTCCTATTAACGCCCTCTTATTTTTGATATTAAAGGCTATTCCCCTTTGCTGATAGGTATATGGTTCTAGCTTCATATCTAGCTTAAAATCAAGCATAGGAAGCTCAGGAATGGGATGTACTACAGCTGGTGCAGATGCTATGCTTTTCAGGTAGTACTTTTTGTAGAACCTTTCCAGTGTCTTAGTCCGTGCTACAGGTATATTCCAATACCTACCCTCTTTAACAAAGTGTGCACCCTCAATATTTTTTACAGCCTTTACAATGGTCTGGTTGAAGTTGAAATACAACTTGTGATATAGCTCACCCAGTTCGGCGCGTTCAATTCTCATTAGTACTTTTTATCTTATGTTTAATACATAACCTTTCGATATATCGGTTGCAGCTGCGTCTTTGCCTGTATTCTTTTGCTATCTCATAGTTCACTATCATCTGATATTTCACAGGTGATATTCTCATTATGCACGTATGAATACCTTTAGCATCCAACGCAGCTTGCATCAACCGATATTTAGCAGCTCCCCTCGTCACTTCTTCTTAGCTGCTGTTTGTTTGTTTGCTTTGCCCGACTTAGGTGCTGTCGCCTTCTTACCTGCAGCCTTCTTAGTAGGGGCTTTCTTCTTAACAACTGTCTTAGGCTTAAGAGCCTCAATCTTTTTCTTCTCCGCTTTGATACGCTCGTCTACACGTTGCTGCCTCTGCATAGCTTCTTCTTGCTGCTCGAGGTCTATTGTCTTAACATCTTTCTCCAGTCTATGGAATGCAACCATGCGTACAGCTTTGGCGTTGTTGTGGACTGTATGATCATCACCATTACCCATAAGCACGTTTAACATATTGTTACGTACTAGATGTGCATGTAACTCACTTAGCTTATCACTTGATAGCTTCTCTATAGCATCGTAAAAGTCAGTAGATCTGTAGCCGTACTCTTTTGTCTTAGATATTTTCTTGCTAACCTCTTCTTTGAACCTATAGTCGGCTTGGTTCATCAGCAATATGATAGCAGCTCGCAGCTCCGCATCTGATAAGGCAGATGTATCTTTCTTAAAGTCTTCATCGTTTTTTAGAAGCTCTTTAACCTTAGCGTGTATCTTTTCGTTATCAAGCTCCTTTTTACGAGCTTCACGCTCCTCGATACCTGATATCTTTTCTTCTATCTCCCGTACCTGAGCAGCATTAGTAGTATTTCCACTAGTAGCTTTGCTTTTGGCTTTTGCTTTTGCTTTGTTATTAAGCTGAACATACCTAAACAAGCCTCTACCGGAACCATCTACAAACAGACCTTTCACATATGTTCCATTAGCAATTTTTTCTGCATGCTCTTTTAGATCTTCATAGAATTCTTTTTTGTATTCATCATAACCTTCCTGAAACTCTTTCTCTGTATCATAGTGGAATGTGTTATGTTCTTTAAACTCTTCAAAAGACTCAGGCTCGCTAGGTAGGTTTTTAGCAGCATTATACTTCATGTAGTCAAATACAGGTTTGCCTTCAACAGGCTTCTGTTCTCTATAATCTGTACTGAGTAATACTATATCAGGATCTTCTAGTGCTGTTTGTAAAGCTTTGGCATAACCAACATCACTTTTCTGTTTATAACATGGGATGTTATAACACTTTGCTTCATCTGTAGATGGAAATAAAGATGCTGTGCTTGAATTGAACTTACAGCCTATACAAGCACCCATGCTTTTTATAAGGTTGCTGTCTGACAAATCAAAGTTGGTATCATCCAGGCCACCTTGGTATTTTTTAATATTCCAATCACTAAACCTTACGGTTGTATCTGTAGTGATCTCCACATCACCAATACATTCCTTTAATACCTCTTCTTGGTAAGAAGGCTCTAACATGGCAATGCTAAGAGCATCTTTCATGCTGATTTTATCGTAGTAGTACACCTTCTGCCATTGCTCTATAAGCTGTGCAAGCTTTAAGCGGTTGTTTACATAGGTCAGCTTCTTACCCAGCCTGTCTGCAAGCTCCTGAGGGTCTTTACCTGCATTGATATATGCAGAGATACTAGCAGCTTCATCCATAGGGTGCACATCTTTACGCTGTAGGTTCTCCGTTATCTGTAGCTCTATGACTTCATCATCGGATATCTCTTTGATGTGTGCAGGTATTACATCCTTTTCAGGCATAAGACCTTGTACAACAAGTGAAGCTCTGTAGCGACGCTCACCACATACCAGCTCGTACTTATCTTCTCCTATAGGTCTTACCAAAATAGGTTGTATAACACCCTTCTCGCTTATGGAGTCAGCCAGCTCTTGGATTGACTCTATGTCAAAGGTTCTTCTTGGGTTGGTCTTACTGGGTGTTATACTGGCCAGTAAGAGCTCTTTCATTTCTCCCATAGCATTACTCATTTTTGGATTATTGTTTTAGAGTTAAGAATTAATCATCGTGGTCGTTTAGTGTACCTTGCTTTTCTTGCTCACGTTTGGTGAGTGCATCGATAAGCTTATCGCCTTCTCTAAGTGCTACATCTACCGGATCCTCCTGAGTCATATGACTTGAGTGTATAGCTCCCTGCAGTGCACCTGAATAAATCGCTATCTTTTGATTTTCAGTCATTGTATTAGTGTTAAATTGGTTAGTGGGGCGTCAGGGTTCGAACCTGATAGTCCTGATACCGCCCCATATAGTGCCACGTTAATTCTCAATGGTATTATGAGTCCCTTTAACTAAAAGCCGTGGCACTATTCTCTGCTTTTTAAGTTCATTTCATTGGCTTACCTCCAGTTTTAAAAAAGTTGTATCTGATTGTTTTTACCTATATCGTTACCATCTGTCGTTTTAGATGCTGCTTCACGCTCTTTCTTCCGTTGCTCCCACTGTTTCAGCTGTAGTGTCTGCTCTTTCTTTACTTCGATGTAGTAAGGCAATCGCTTACCACCCCATGTGAGTACAGTCTTTGCATGCCATGTTTTGTAATGCTCAAGGCTTAAACTGTTCATCCAAGCCACCTCACCTTCCAAGCTATTCACCAGCATATTGAGCAATGTCATTTTGCAACACAGTTGGTCTACGTCAGCACCACAGAAGAATAGCTTCCTGTTTATCTTAGCCATTGACAATAGTGTACGACCGCTACCACATGCAGGGTCAGCCACCTTCTTGCCATCTTCCAGTTTTTCACCTACAGTTATCATAGCCATCATATCGCTTACCTCTGGCGGGGTGAAGAACTGACCTTTGTACTTTGCATCCCTGCCGGTGATGGTCTCCATGAATATGTCACCCAATGGATCATAGAAACCCTTACCATTATGCTCAGCCATTTCACCATACAGATAGAATAGCTGTAAGAATGTCTGCATATCTCCCTTCTCGTTCCACTTCTTTTTGAATACATCGAAGTCCTCAGCTTTTGCACCGAGCTTGAAGAAGGTTAAACTGTAGTCTAAGAAGTCAGCGAACACTTCTGTTCTGTAGTATCTTCTCGACAGATTTTCAAAGAGCTTTATAAATTCCCCTTTCGGGTTACTTGTTTTTTTGGATGTGCCTGCCACTTTTTTTTAATCCAACAATGCTATTCGCAGCTGCTGTTAGCTGTGTATTGCCTCCACGGTACCCAACCACGTTTGGTGATGAAACCCCAACTCCTAACTTTTCTGAATGTCACTACCAGTGTATAGCATGGCTGGTGTATCTCTAGCCTGTGTACATACTTAGCAGGCCTATACAGTAGCCTACCAGGATGATATATTTTACTACCGGTTGGAGTGTGCTCTACATAGCCACCTTTTAGAAGTAGCGTTATAAACGCCCAAGGGTGATCATGCATGCAGTCATAATCGCTTACCAGTATCTTATGAAACTTGATAGAGAACAGAGGACATGTAAAGAGCGTCCATCTGATCAGGTAATCAGCGTTATCTTCTCTGCGTATGATGCGCTTACGTATACCTAGCATGTCTGTGGAGTTTTATTACCGATAAGATGTTGAGCTTCCTTAATTAGTGCTGAGATCTTAGCACGTTCCTCACCTACCTTTTGCGTGGATATACCCTCCAGCTCTACCAATGCTCTCTCCAGTAAATGCTTCATCTTAGTATTGTTTACCAAGAAGTCTGTAAAGGCTGGTACTGGCTCCTTATCCTGTATCTTGGTTACCTGATTCCAAGCCATCTGTGCAATAGTTTGCTGCTCATTGTATAGGCTAATAAGGTCATTCTCGTAGGCTACGAGCTCCCTTTCTTTATCCCGCTTTTGGATGTTTTCAGGGAGGTAAGCTACCTGTTGTGCACGCTCGTCTATTAAGCGACGCATTTCTTGGTAACTCATGTAATTTCTACTCAGTGGTTTTTTTGTTTGTACTTCCATTGTACTGTTGTTAAGTGTTAAGAATTATTAGTTTGTCAATATGTACGGAGAAACGCTTGCCATGCCTGTCAGCCACTATTTTTACATTTACATAATCTGCGACCTCCTCCACTATCTGGCCGCGCTCTCCGTACTTTATAGCCCTACCCCTCTTGTCTTTGTGGTAGCTGCACACATCTTCACGCAGCCTGTACCTTTTTAATTTTTTCATGTGTTACCGGATGAACCTTAGTTATGTAACCTTCAAGAGATTTGTGTTTTACATACTTTATAAAGCTCTCTATGAGCATAAGCAGGTCCTTATGCATATTGTCATATGCACTACATACTATCGGGTCGTGTTGGCATATAGAAATACCATCAAGAAGCTTTATTGAGTTCTTAAGGTCTTTGATATTGAAACCTCTATGCTTGTCGTAACCTATAAGCTCAAACACATTATATTCAGCCTCTTCACATGAGAGCATGTCTAAATAGAACTTGTTCTGACAGCTTTCTGTATACTGCTCAATACCTATGAGCTGACTGTATCTTGATTTGAAGTCATGGACTCTCTTGCCATTAACTCCATCCATGCGAGCACTTATTAAGATTGGACCATAAGTAGTTTCGTATATCTCTTTAATAGGAACTTCATGTACCATATATGGGTACTGTTCATGAAAGTTTTTACAAACGGTAGCAGCCTCTATAGGTATTCCAACATTATTGGTAAGGATATACTCAGTATCACTACCGATATAGTAACTACATTTCTTACCATGTGGATCTTCTATAATATTATGCAAGGCAGTACCCACTACGGTAAACTCATTACCAGTAAAATCCGTCTTGATCATTTCTATCAAAGACTGTTCAGTGTCCCAAGGAGCAGCATCAGCCATATAACGACGAAACTTCTCTAGCATGGTTACTGATATTCTATAGATTGCTTCCATAACTATTTCTTTTTACCTTCGACTACCTCTCTCAATTTCTTAGTAAAGGCATCTTTCAACTCTTTATTGTCGTTTATGATATCCTTGTTGTACTTGTGAAGTGTTACCATGTCAGCTTTGGTTTTGGCTATTACCAATTCGTTATACACAGCTTCAGCTGTATCTAGTTTCTTGGCGAAGATTTTTACCTCAGCACACTTCTCCTGTAAGATCTTCTCTGCATCAAAACCTACTTCATCTGTAGACTTAGAGACAAACATCTTTTTATCAGTATCAAACACCCATGAGTTCAATTCTGCTACTCGAGCAATTTCTTTCCTTACCGGGTTCTTGATTAGTGAGTACATGTCATTTACTACTGATACATACTTGGTCAACTCATCAGGTTCATTGACAGAATTAATGACTTCGCTAACAGCATCTGTTATAAGCGAGTAAAGAGGTACCCTTATATGCTTTGGCATATCTTTGATTTCCTCTGTCATAGGTATGAACTCGGATATGTCCTTTACAGCCTGTATTTTACCTTGAAAAGCTTTTGATTGCTCGATTGCTTCAAGCTCTTCCTTGCTTTTCTTGGCAATAGCAGTTTTTATGTCATTTAGTAGCTGCTCTCCAAAGTTTTCAAATGCAGAGTCATTTATATCAGGTACTTCAACAGTACCAAAACCAGCAACATTCTTACCTACAGATGTTTCTTTAGGGTCAAATGTGATAACCCTTTTGCCGTTTTTCATGGTGATATAACCTACCTGGTCAGCAATCCTTAAAAGCAGCTGTGAGCTTTGACCGGTAACATCAGGCATAAACTTCTTATCATCATCGTCTTTTTTAGCATGTGCTATTATTAC
The DNA here is from genome assembly GCA_964531655.1 of uncultured Flavipsychrobacter sp. Lineage (GTDB taxonomy): Bacteria > Bacteroidota > Bacteroidia > Chitinophagales > Chitinophagaceae > UBA5543. The sequence continues at coordinate 127,734 of CAZHDM010000005.1, read as the reverse complement.
CAAGTCCGCCTTCTCTGCTCTGCGATTATTCACAAACAGTTTGAATGCATCACCGATAGCACCATATGCTTGCAGCTTATTATCAATAAGTCTGTAATTCTTCTCGCATACATGAACCATTAAGTAATCATCCAAGCATGCTTTTGCTGTGTCTATTATTACTGTGTTGAAACGCTGAAATGTGTTGTTTCTCTCCATGTCTATAACTTCCTGCCAACTGTCAGGAATAAGCGTAGTCTTCCTACCATGTGACCTATCTACACCTCTGTCAAAGTCTAAAAGAATCGGGTTCTTTGTAGTGTTGGCTAAAGATGTTTTACACACACCTGGGTCACCATATAAAAGGAGTATGGCGGGACGGTCAGGCAATGGTTCATTTGCATTTACTAAAGGCATAATTGTATTTATTTTGTGTTGTTAAGAATTAAGTTTAGCAGCTACATCTGCGCTTCGTCTTGGCAAACTCTTGTCTCCTAGCTTCCAAGTCAGCTTTAGATTGCTTTGTCTTTATGGCTTCTCTTCTAGCCAGTACTACCCCTGCAGCAATGAATACTACAGCCAGTATTATAGCTACAGCCAATTCGGGTTGCATATCATTATACATTTGGCACCTCCTGTTTTTTGTCAGATAATTGTTCAATACGGAAGAAGCAGTTACCTTCTACCAGCTGAACGTTGTAACCTTTGTTTGTTAGCTCTGCCAGCTTTGTAATAGCTGCATAGCGAGTGGTATATATTACCGGGTTGTTGGTACGGTCAGTTAGAAGCATGGTACCGTCAAAGTCTGTGAAGCATGCCTCATTCAATAAGTGGCTTTTCTTGACTTTAATCTCTCTGATCAGTTTAGCTTTAACTTCATCAGGTTCGATGCTATTCTCTACAAACTTTACCAACCAGTCTAAAGAGTCAGGATTATAATATGACCTAATCCATTTTGATACGTGCGTATAAAAATCAGTTTGCATTTTATTTTTTATTAGATGATTAAAATAGAAGCGGGGCGAACGCACCCCGCTCCGTTACGCTACTTCACGAACCCTTTCTACCTCGTATTCACAATTGGCATCTTTAGAATTATCTTTTATGTATTGAGCTACTATGTTGTATTGTATCACTCCAAGGGAATGAAACAGCAAGCTCATTTGTTCTAGGTCCAGTTTGGTTTTAAAAGTCAGCTGCATATCGTTGTACCAACCTTTCTGCTTTGCATCTGCCTTAAAGACATCAACCTTTATATGTGGCATTATATTAAAGGTTACTCGCTTGGCTAGCTGGTAGTTTACATATTGAGCATAGAAGTGATCTTGCTCTTGCAGCGTGTAGCCTGACGCGATTAACAAATCGTGTACATCCTCATTTAGATGAAGAGGTAACGGATAATCAAATTTTTGTTTTACATTTGTGTTCATACTTACTCAGTTAAGTTGTTAAGAATTTGCTCCTGCTTCCAACAGGGGCTTTTTTTATATCCTTTTTTCCTGACCACCTGCAGGGGTATATATTCCCCATGCAGGTGTATCAAGCGCCCTTCCCCAAGAGCTGTTTTTATCTTCTACCATTTAGCGGTAATTTTTTCCAGTCAAAGTTTTTAAGCTTTAATAGCTTGATATGCTTGTACCTAAGCGCCACATGTCCATTCATCTGTTCCTTTACAACCTTGCCTTCTTCTACAGCCTTGCCTACATATTTGTAAAGTGTATTCTTTGCATATGCACAGCTGAGGACTATATCATCAAGTGTCCAAAGGCTCTCAGGCTCAGGTTCTGTAGGTTCTGCATTCTTGGTGCTGAAAGACTCTAAGGCTTCTTGTACAGTCTCCCTCATTAGGTCTCTGAGCTCCAAAGTCGAAATTGTTACTACTTGTACAGGGGTGCTCATGATGCTGTTTTCTCCTTTATTAAAAATTTCCTGATTGCATTTAGTGTCTCTAGCTCTAATCGAACACTATTCACAGCGTTGTATAATGTGTTTCTTGATATACCAATGCTGCTTGCAGTGGCAGTTGCTGCACCTCGGCTTCGACTCATAATCTCTTTTAAAGCCAGCTTCTCTTCTTCACTTAGTTGTATCAGCTCTACTATCCGAGTCATGTTAATAATGCGTTATCTGTGTTATAAATGTTTGTTGTAATGTCTTACATTTGTAATGTTGCTATGACAAAGAAAGGACTTTTAGTCCATTTATGCAAATAAATAATAGACTATTTATCAATTTTTATTTTTACCATACGTACAATCTTATTACATGTCACTTAACGAGAGACTAAAGCAGTTCCGAGAGTCTAAGAGCCTTACAGCAAAGGATTTCGCATCTAGCATAGGTTTAGACCCATCTCAATACGCTCGTATTGAAAAAGGATCTGCAAACCTCACCACAGATAAACTAAAAGACTTATCTTCAATTTATGGACTAAGTATCAATTGGCTTGTTGCTGGAACTGGTCCTATGATGATTGATGGCTCCTTTACTACTGAACCAAATAAGAGGAAAGGGAATCTCGAGTTTGAAATATCAAGTGACTTGTTAAGCACTACACCACAAGATGAAGGAGCTTTGGGAACTCTTAAGTACTTCTTTACCACAATAATGGGTGGGATGTCTTTAAATAAAGACAGCAAGAAACTGATTGATAGGCTACTTAATAGGTATAGTGAAGCTGCTGATTACATTATTAAGCTTGAAGAAGAAAAAAAGGCTTTAATCAAAAAGAACGAGGGACTAGAAAAGGAAATACAGCAGCTATTGAACAATGGTCATAAAAAATAAATATGATAAAATCAAGAGTGTTTTCACTCTATTTTAAATAACCTAGATAGAATAATTTTACAATTATAAAATGCCCCTAACCGACTAGCATGAATATAACACAAGAATGTATAACCATAATTATCTACTTCACAGCACTGCTTTCTGCTTTGCTACTTGTAAGTTATATAGTATCATCCTTGAAAAAGCGCAAACGTCATAGCAAAAACGTTAAGAAGCTTATAGAGATAGAGAAGAGACTTAGCCAGAGATAACAAGAAACCTTTTCACCCAGTCTTTATCTCTATTATAATAGTATATCAGGCCACTTACTATCACAACACCAGCTACAATCTTTCTAGCATAGTTTGTTTCAGTCGCTATACCCATAATTTCATCTAAGAAATTATTGCTTAATAATGCTACAAATATGCATGATACAATTGCTGTTTTGTCTTTCCTGAATATCATTGTAACTAGCAATGTATACAGAGAGAACAAAAAAAGTATACCTGCAATGATCAGATGCTTGGCAGGAAAATCAAAGTCCATTTTCAAATAAGGTATAGCTACAGTAAGCATTACTACCATACTTAGATTTACATAGCTCAGGTAGCTGCCTATTTGCAATTTATTCACTTTATGGTAGATAAAACCTGCTAATAAAAAAAAGAGCCCTATAGAATAGCTGATAATGTCGTTAGCCTCAATAGTGAATGGATCTCCATACAACTCATCATATACTATACCTAAAGAAGCGAAAATAAAACCAATGCATGATATTGCAGCTATAGGTATCAATCTATGACCATACATCTGTAAACCCATAAAAACGAAGCATAGAGGAGTAAGTATAAAATACCAGTCTTCGCTTATTACCTGTGCGTTACCATATAAAGATGTATCATTAGTTAGCTCTCTTAAAGTGCTTTCTAATATAAGATGGAGTATAATAAACAGAGCTATAGCGTACTTGTGAAACCACGCTACAACTCTGTTTTTTATTTGAAATTCGTTATTCATTAGCTACCTGGCTGCTGTCTAGTAGGCCTTTTCTCTGTATACTCTGTCGGAGTAATTACTACAGGTGTACCACCATCATTTTTGTCAACTGTAATATTCCCAATACCGGTACCGTTTGGTATAAAGAAACACATAGTTAATAGTCCTCCACTTTCTGGAGTGCTAAATTGGTTGCTGAACGTTGCATTCCAGTCATCAACCTCAGCACAAGCATCTGCCCAGTTTTTATCTGTGAATGATTCACCAGCTACTGTACCGGAAAATGTGTAACCAGCTGCGGGATCTATCCCGTCAAGAAAGAATTTTTGATCTGACATTGTTTGTAATTTATTTAGTTAACGATGGATTTAAAGTTACAGTTTCAGCTTTACTCCTATAGTAGACTGTAAAACAAAATTTGCGAATTTTAATTTTGATACACTCCATATAGCATTATTTAAAGTAATACCAACCTTTGGTGATAGTTGATAAGTATAATCTAGCTGACCACCTACAGAAGTGTATAGCTCTCGTAAGTTAAACACATACCCTACACCAAATCTTGGACCTAAATATATTCTGGTCTTACCCTTGTGAATAAGATTGAGGCTGATAATAACATGGCCTGCTGCTGTGCTGGCTCCTAATGATTCAACATGAGTACCTGAAAAAACTACTCCTGCCTGCACTCTATCATTTGCAATATCATCTACTAGTCCAATGGTGCCGGCTGGGAATAACACATAGGTATTAGCATACCGGTAGATCTTCCTGCTTTTAATATTTGTAGCAGCTCCAGCTGTTATTTGTAACAGATCTCCTATCTGGCTATGTGCAGTTATCGGCAACAGCAACATAGCTATATATATCACTAATTGTTTACCAGTTATCATAGAACTTTGTTTGCTTTGACAGCTCAGCCATTTGCTCGCTGCCGAGTCTTATATATCTCCTATATGACTTGTCAGATTTCCAGCCTCCAACTTGCTGAATAAATAGCTCAGGTACCCTATCAAGAATAGCATTAGTTACAAAGTTCCTGCGCATAGTATGCGTAGATGTAAGCTTGTATTTCTCTACATACTCGTTGTGAGTAACACCTCCCAATGTTCTTGAGAAGTGAACCTTTTCTACAAAGCCTGCTTCCTTAGCCATATCCTTAAGTCTCTTATTCATGTAGTTTATCTCGAACTTTGGTATTTCAAAATTGTACTTCTCAAGTATCTTAACCGCTACTGGATGCAAAGGAATGTAGATCTTACTCTTGTTTTTTCCAGTCTTAAGCACTAGTGTATTGTTCTTCCTATCGAACGCATCACGATAATTAGTTTCGTAGTAATCCCCATGCCTCAAGCATATAAAACTACCAAACACGAATACGTCTCGTGTTCTAGTCAAGCTCTTTGATGACATCTCGAACTCATATAGCTTTTTTAGCTCTTCTTTCGTGTAGAATATAGGATAATCAGCATCTTCCATTTTACAATACACGTTCAACTGATTCACATCGACATTATGCCACTTACCTTTGGTCTTGGTTATCATAGTAGCAATCTTATTGTTAAATATGCCGATCGTGTTTTTGCTTTTGCCGTCTCTGGTCATGTAGGCCTGAAACTTGTGGAAGTCATCAGCTGTGATCTTGTTTACATCTTTATTACCAAAGAAAGCTGCTTTATCATGGAGGTAGGTAGTTATCTGATCCGAATGAGTCAATGTTTTCTCCGAGTATCGCTCACCTCTCTTATTAAGTATATCACCCTTTCTAGCTCCATCTATGAAGCGTTCTACCAGCTGGTGAACTGTTAGCTTAGGTGATGATACTACACCATCTATAAGCTCAGTCATTAGGTTAACTATATCAGCCTTAGTAACCGGCTCCTGAGCAAGATCTTTTTTAGCCACAAATATATCTACCTCTTTAACGTATGTGTTAAGCTTGTTTCTATCTTGCTTTGTTATATCTTCAATAAAGCCGGTAGGAGTTTTTATTTTGGTAGACTTTTTGGCTCTGCCATCGGTACAGTAATACGAATAATATATGTACTTGCCTCCTTCAACGTAATAGGTCAGTGATTTTTCCATTTATGGCTAAGATTATGGCTAACTTATATAAAATAGATTGGTAAAATTGATAAATGTGTTTAAATCAAAAGTAACACAATCTATTTAAAATACTAGTGTTTTACGATAATCTAGGATAATGTTAAGATTTTTACCAAGGATATCCATTTTAGTTTAAAATTTAGGAGTTTTACTAAGTTAATGTTATCAAAAACATTGAAAATACTATGCTTTTCGCTGTTCTGTCTATTAGCGACACAAGCAGCAGCATTTGCCCAGAAAGGAGCAAATGACACCCTTATGCTGGGAGGTATAGTCGTAGAAGGAGATACTTTTGCCATGGTATTTCTGGATAATGTTACCATAACGGATAAGCTACCAAGAAAGTACGCAAGAAAAAGACGTAAATACAATAAACTCAGAAACAATGTCTACAAAGTTTATCCTTATGCTGTAATAGCAGCCGATGTTTTAAAAGGTGTTGATGATAGCCTTTTGGCCATTGGTGATGATAAAGATAAGCGCAAAGAATACCTAAAATCTATTGAAAAAGAGTTGAGAAGTCGTTTTAAGGGAGAATTGGAAGATATGACTGTTTCTCAGGGGCACCTACTAGTAAAACTCATTGACAGACAAACAGGCAAGAACTGCTATAGTATAATTAAAGAGCTAAAAGGTGGTTTTTCCGCAGTGATCATTCAATCTGTCGCTGTACTATTTACCCATAACCTAAAAAGAGAATACGACCCTGATGGAGAAGATAGTGATATTGAACAGATTGTGCGAGAGCTTGAAGCGAACTACAACTACGAGTACCAATACAGGCAGCAAAGCCATTTATCTCAATCAAGAACAAAGTCTTAAGTCATAGTCTTAAGTCATATATTTCACTATTTTTGCACCCATGCAAAAATTAGACATACTTGCTATTGGTGTACACCCGGACGATCTTGAGCTAGGTTGTGGAGGTACTCTTATAAAACATGTGCAGAAAGGTGACAGAGTGGGCATACTTGACCTAACCGCAGGAGAGTTAGGCACTAGAGGTACTCCCGAACTACGCAAACAAGAAGCAAATGATGCTGCCCAGATCATGGGTATCCATATAAGAGAAAATCTTTCTATGGCAGACGGCTTCTTTCGAAATGACAAAGAACATCAGCTTAAGCTGATATCGTATATACGCAAATACCAACCCGACATAGTTATAGCTAATGCATTAGAAGACAGACACCCTGATCATGGCAGGGCGGGCAGGCTTATAGCAGATGCGTGCTTTCTTTCAGGGCTTAGAAAGGTAAACACTACACACAACAATGAGGAACAGAAACCGTGGAGACCTAAAAGAATCTTCCACATCATGCAAGACAGAGCTTTTGAGCCTGACTTCATTGTTGACATTACAGATGTTATGGAGACAAAGATGGAGGCTATTAAAGCTTATAAGAGTCAATTTCATGACCCTAACTCATCTGAACCTATCACATACATAGCCACAGATAGCTTTCTGGAAAACATCAAAGCCAGACATGCATTATTAGGTAAAAAAATAGGTACTAAGTACGGAGAAGGTTACCTTTGCGAGAACGTAATCGGCATTCAAGATTTAGACGATTTATTGCTTCCTGAAATGTCTTGATAAATTTTTCGTCAATTTATTTTGTGATTACGTAAAAAAAAAAGACCTTTGCAATCCCAAAAAAGTAAAGTATGGCACGTGTATGTCAGGTAACAGGTAAGAAACCAATAACTGGTCATAAAGTATCTTTCTCAAACAAGAAAGCGAAGCGTCGTTTTCTGCCGAACTTGCAGAAGAAGCGTTTCTATCTAGCAGAGGAGGACCGTTGGATAACGCTCAAATTAACTACTGATGCAATGCGCACCATTAATAAGAATGGTCTGCTTGCTGTAGTTAAAGAACTTAGAGCAAAAGGAGAAAAAATTTAAATAAGGTAAAAACACCATATAACAATGGCTAAAAAAGGAAACCGCGTTCAGGTAATACTTGAGTGTACAGAACATAAAGATACCGGCCTAGCAGGTACAAGTCGTTATATAACAACGAAAAATAAGAAAAATACTCCTGAGCGTATTGAACTTAAAAAATACAATCCTTTACTTAAGAAAGTAACGGTACATAAAGAAATTAAATAATTTATTTAAATACTTAGATCATGGCAAAAGCTGCAAAAACGGCGATCAAGAAAGACGGTAAAGGCGGTGCAGAAGCTAAAAATTACACTAAAGTAATTAAAACTGTACGTAGCCCTAAAACTGGTGCATATACTTTTAAAGAAGCTATGGTACACAAAGATAAAGTACAAGACTTCTTGAAAGCTAAATAGGCTTTTACCTCAACTATATTTCTTTAAAGGAGCTGCTCTAGAGTAGCTCCTTTATTTTTTGTATCTTATATGAAATTGAGTTCTCATGAAAAAACAAATAATTAGCACACTATCTCTTGTAATATTGTGCTGCACAGTACTTTATGCGCAGGAGCAAGAGCATATTAACTTATCTGCTCCTGTCGGGTCTAGCCTGTCGGATATAAACAAAAGCAATGCTACCCTACTACAAGAAAATAGCGGTGATGGTAATCAAGTAAGTGATAGGCTGCACCCAGATAAACTAAATGAAAAATATAAGGCTGACCTCGAAGGTGCTAACGGTTCTACACCTTCCCAAATACCAAATACATCTACCGGGCTTGACTTCAACACTAACACCATGCAACCACAAACTAAGTACAACTCTACACAGTATAATCAAAACTTAGGCAATGGTATAAAAGCTTCGTCAACTATATATACTGATGAGTCTGGTAAAGTGAGAACGAGTAACAGCGGGATACAATTTGGTGGAAAAAAATAGAGATATTAAAATATTATACAAATTAACACTACCAATATATAAAATAATGTAACTTTAAATAGCCGCCTGATATAACTATGAGTTAATAAACATATTCGTTCACATTAAAACAGTTGCTTATGAAACGTATACTACTATTACTTTCAGCCTGTGGAATGGTTTATATCACAATGTCAAGTTATAAGACGGGCGCATCCTCAACACCACAGGGAGCAGAAGTGTCCTTTCTTGGATGCAGCGGTAGCGGCTCCGGATGCCACGGCTCAGCAAGTAGTAATACTACAATTACAGTCACTCTTATTGAAGACACTACAGGAAAAACAGTTACAACATCCTATGCTCCGGGAACCACGTATAGTGTTACCTTAACAGGAAATAATACCTCTGCTGCTGCATTTGGCTATATGACCAGGTTTAAAGATGCCGGCAATATGCAAGCGGGAAGCTTGTCAGACATCTCAGCCGGCTCTAAAATACAATCTGTAGGAGGATTTGACGTCGCCGAACATAATGCTCCAATTGTAAACAGTGGAACATTCAGCGTTACTTTTACATGGACATCACCACCAAAAGGAACAGGTACTGTAACTATAAACACTGCAGTAAATGCTGTAAATAATGACGGTACTGCTGCAGGAGATGAGTACAGTATCAATATTATTAACCTTCAAGAAGGACCATCTCTATCAGTAAATACTGTAGCAAAAGATCTACCATTGAATATTTACCCTAATCCTACAACAGATAAGTTCACACTACAGTCTAGCTTATCAACAACAAATAACTATATAGTTTACAGTATAACCGGACAAGTAATCACCACTGGTAAGTTCTCTGGTTCAACCATACTAGAGACTTCAGGATGGTCTTCCGGTACATACATATTGCAGGTATTCAATGAAAACGGTAAGACTCATGAGATGATAGTAAAACAATAATCTTTGAAATACACCCCGTAATAATAAAGGCTCCTTATGGAGCCTTTATTAATTCTATAAATTGACACTAGTTTATTAAACCAACATTGTTACCGGATTCTCTAAGTGAGCCTTAAGTGTTTGTAAAAAACGTGAACCTACAGCACCATCCACTACTCTATGATCACAGCTTAATGTTAGCTTCATTAGCTGACGAACAACAACCTGGCCGTCTTTAACTACAGGTGTAGGCTCTATTTTACCAACAGCTAAAATACAGCTATCTGGTGGGTTAATTATTGCAGTAAACTCATCTATATCCATCATACCCAGATTTGATATAGTAAATGTATTGCCTGAAAACTCAGGTGGTTGCAGCTTCTTATTTCTTGCTTTCTCTGCCAACTCTTTTGACTCACCAGCTATTTGAGATAACGATTTTTGATCCGCAAATTTGATAACAGGTACAATAAGCCCATCATCAATAGCTACAGCGCTACCTATATGAATGTGATGATTTTGTCTGATCTTATCTTCCATCCAGCTGCTATTTACAAATGGATGTTGACGAAGAGACATTGCACATGCTTTGATCACAAGGTCGTTAAATGATACTTTATTAGGGCTTACCTCATTTATTGCCTTGCGAGACTCTATGGCTTTATCCATAGTTATAGTCATTCTTAAATAGAAGTGAGGAGCTGTAAACTTACTTTCTCCCAGCCTTCTTGCAATAGCTCCTCTCATCTGAGATACTGGAACATCCGTATAGCCTTCTTCACCTACAGCAACTTGTCCAGAAGCTGCAGTAGCAGCTGTTGCCTGTGATTGTTTGCTAGAAGGTTTATAGTTCTCTATATCTCTTTTTATAATTCTTCCACCATCTCCTGACCCTTCTACATCTGCAATATCTATCCCTTTATCCTCAGCCAGCTTTTTAGCTAGAGGAGATGCTTTCACCCTATCACCGTCTTTCGAAGATTGTATGGTTGATGTTTTATTCTCAGATGGTTTACTCTCTTTAGCTTCAGGCTTTTGCTTACTTTCAGATGACACCTCTTCCGTAGAATCGTCCTCGTCATCCTCAGCATCATCTAAATAAGGTTCGATATCTGTACCTTTCTCACCAACAATAGCTATAATATCATTCACCTTTGCCGCACTACCTTCTTCTACACCTATATGTAATAGCACTCCGTCTGCATAGCCCATAACTTCCATTGTAGCTTTATCGGTCTCTACATCTGCAAGTACATCATCACTTTTTACCTCGTCACCTACTTTCTTGTGCCATGCTACTATCTTCCCCTCCTTCATAGTATCACTAAGTAGTGGCATTCTCACTACAGTAGCATCTCCTTTTGGCTTTTCTTTTTTCTTCTTAGGCTGCTCTTTCTTATCTTCTTTAGCTTCAGGCTTATCTTCTTTTTCCTCTTTACTATCTGCATCCGCTGACTCTTCTTTACCTGTAGGCTCCCCTCCATCATCACCAAGTGCACTTTTATAATCTTCTCCCTCTTCACCTATTACAGCTATTACTTCATTTACTTTAGCGGCTTTGCCCTTCTCTACACCTATATAAAGTAATGTACCTTCAACATATGGTAACACCTCCATAGTAGCCTTATCAGTCTCTACTTCAGCAATAACATCATCACTTTGTACTTTATCTCCTACTTTCTTATGCCATTCTGCTATTATACCTTCTTTCATTGTATCACTCAAAAGAGGCATACGTATCGCTTCAGCCATATATTCTGCATTTAGATTTTAGATGTCAAAAGTAAGCAATTCCATATTTTATTTCACCTTAAATTAATAAGGTTATTCACCTGTGTTAAAAGCTGTTTTTCTATCTTCAATTTATAGATTTTAATATATCATGAAGTACACTTCTCTCACACTCATAATAGTACTTCTATCACTTGGACAAATGCAGGCTCAGAAGCTCATACAAGCCGGCCCTATGCTTGGGTATATTGAGTATAGAACTGCTAAAGTATGGGTTGAAGTATCTACAAAAGTGACAGACCTTTACATTACGTACTCTTCTAATAGTCAGGAAGTAATAACAATAAAGTATCCTAAAGAGTTAGGCAAGCTGTATAATACGTGCACATTTACACTAACAGGTTTAGAACCAAGTACTAACTATGAGTATACCATAAAAGCTGTATCAGTAACAAAAGAGATAGAAATACAGAAGGGAAACCTTACAACACAAAAGCTGCTACCTTATGGTAGTCAGCCGGAAGACATAAGCTTTATAACAGGCTCATGCAGCTACTTTAATGAACCAAAATACAGTCAATCTGCCACCTCATATGGTAGTGACTCTTCAATATTTATCACCATGTCTAAAAGGAAGGTTGATTTTATGCTTTGGCTGGGGGACAACTGGTATACAAGAGAAGTAGATTATTATAGTAAATGGGGACTATGGTATAGAGCACATTTCTCGAGATCTCAACCTGTTTTACAGCGATTATTAAAGAGCATGCCCCACTACGCTATATGGGACGACCATGATTATGGGCCAAACAATGCCGGCTCATCGTTTATTTACAAAGATGAAAGCAGAGATGTTTTTAGATCATACTGGAGCAACCCTAGTTATGGTATGGATGGAGAAGGAATATACACACAGCTTATATATAGCGACGCAGCATTCTTTTTGCTTGACGATAGAACGTGGAGGAGTTCTGATGAAATGAAAGACAATGTAAAAGGGCAACCTAATCCTGATAAGGTTATGTATGGACAGTCACAACTCAGCTGGCTGAAAGATGCGTTATTACAAAATAGCAAGGCAACGTTTAAGATCATAGTAACAGGTAGCCAGGTTCTTAATACATACTCGCCTTATGACTGTTTATATCACTTTCCTAAAGAATACTACGAGCTAATAAACTTTATATCAGACAATAACATTAATGGTGTTATTTTTCTCACTGGGGACAGGCACAGGAGTGAAATTGTTAGGTTAGAAAGAGAAGGTAGTTATACACTGTATGACATTACAGTTTCTCCATTAACATCCCGCCTCTACACAGCTAGCGGAGTAGAAAAAAACATGCCTACAAGAGTGAAACTAGTTGAAAACGTTCACAACTTTGCTCAAATTGACATTACCGGCAAAAAAGATAGCAGGCAATTAAAAGTGACTTATTACGACAGCGAGGGAACAGAGCTAGATAGCTGGTCGTTAAACGCTAATGATCTAAAAGATCAATAATCAATTTGTAACCCTAAAGCATCTTTCAGCTTTTCGAGGTTGGGATTTTTTCTTACCATTTCCTCATAGATATCCTGCTTACTCAATACTTTTTGCTGCTGAGACTCAGCTACATCTTCATTGAACCTGACCTCCGTAGTTACTCGTACATGCACACCTGTTTGTTCAGAAAAATATTCGAGTAGTTCATCCCTATTATCTCTCGCATAAGTATCTGTAAGATCTGTAGGACTGATCACTCTTACCTCATTTGGCTGGTGTAGCTCAATTTGCATATTGAGTAGCTGTGCATGCAGCATCATCTTTCTAGCTTCCAACACCTGTTTCTTATACTTTTCAAAAAGGCCGCTTATCAAGCCAAAAGTGAGTTCTTTCTCTTCTACCTTTTGTGTGGCAGCAGTATTTACGGCCTCGTCTATCTCATCTAGCAGGTTACTACTGATCCTTCTGGACTTTGTACCTTCTGGTTTTGGTCTTTTAGGTGCTGTGTAGGATACAGGTGTTTCTTTAACGGGAGCAGCATCCTGTTGAATATCTTGTGGTGGTTGAGGACTAGGTGTAACATCTTTCTGCACAGGAGCTTTCGATGGCTCGGGATTAGCTTCTTGCTTTACAACATTATTAGAAGGAGTTGTAGGCTTAGTTGTTGGAGTAGCTACCTGACTAGTGTTTTTTTTTACGTCGTCAATGTTAATTGATTGGAGCAGGTAGCATAGCTTAATGATGCACATCTCTACATGCAGCCTCTTATTGTTAGCATTCCTATAAGACAACTCTGCCTGGCTCAAGACATTGAGTGCTGAGATAATAAATGATGGCGGCGCTTGGTTAGCCTTTTCGTGATATAATGGCTTATGATCATTCGGCACATCCAATAGCTTAGCCATTCGGGCATCTTTACATAACAACAGGTTACGCATATGCTCAGCCAACCCCTCTAGTATAACATCACCTTCAAAACCTCTTTCTAGTGCTCCATCAAATTGCAGTAATGCTTCGCTTACATCTTGAGCAAGCATACTATCTATTATAGAGAAATAAAAGTCAGCATCTAATAAGTTCAGATGCTCCATTGTATTGTTGTATGTAAGCATACCGTTGGTAAAGCTTACTATACGATCAAACATACTTAGGGCATCCCTCATAGCACCTTCACTCTTCTGTGCTATAACGTGCAATGCTGCTTCCTGGGCAACGGCACCTTCTTTAGTAGCTATACTATGCAGGTGGGTAGAGATATCATTAGAAGTGATCCTTTTAAAGTCAAATATCTGACAACGGCTAAGTATAGTAGGTAGTATCTTATGCTTTTCTGTAGTAGCTAAGATGAATATAGCATATGATGGTGGCTCTTCTAAAGTCTTTAGAAAGGCATTAAATGCGGAGGCGCTCAACATGTGCACCTCATCTATTATGTATATCTTATACTTTCCTGCTTGTGGGGCAAACCTGACTTGATTTACCAGCTCACGGATATCATCTACAGAGTTGTTACTGGCAGCATCAAGCTCAAACACGTTAAAAGATGTATGATCTGCAAAGCTCTTACAGGTACTACACACACCACATGCTTCCATATCAGGGGTAGGATTCTCACAATTGATGGTTTTAGCAAGAATACGTGCACAGGTTGTCTTACCTACACCTCTTGGCCCACAAAAAAGATATGCATGAGCCAAATGGTCATTCTTAATAGCATTCTTTAGAGTGGTGGTAATATGCCCCTGCCCTACCACAGTGTCAAAAGTTTGTGGTCTGTATTTACGTGCTGATACTATGTATTGCCCTGACATAATTCTAGTAGCTCAAAATTAACAACTAATCTGCCAAAAAAAAGCAATCAACAGAAGCTTTAATACATGAAACTGTTACAGTTATCCACATACAAGCGACTCTAAGAGTTGATTGATTGACATAACAGTATGCTTAACGGTTGGTTATCAGTTTACATACATATATGTTATTCACTACCCATTATGCATAAACACATATAAAGTTTACAGACCTTTATTGTAAGACATATTTTTTATGATAAAGCCACTCACTTCATTACGCTTCTTTTTTGCGTTCATGGTTTTCCTGAGTCATTTGTGGTTATTGCAGGATGAATCTCCTTTCCTAAGAGACCTGTACGACAATGTTTTTTACGAAGGATATATTGGCGTTAGTTTTTTCTTTATACTCAGTGGCTTTGTATTGAGCTACAATTATCATGATAAAATATTATCTGGAGAGATCAAGTTTAGTCAATTTGGACTGGCGCGTTTTGCAAGGATATACCCGTTACACTTACTCACTCTATTAGTAGCAGTACCACTTTCTTTTAGCGCAGACTTTATCAACTGGATAGAGAAGTTCATTTTAAACCTATTCTTGCTGCAAAGCTTTATCCCTTCGGATAAAATATACTTCTACTTCAACTCAGTATCATGGAGTATATCAGATGAATGGTTCTTTTACTTGTTATTTCCATTTATGATATACCTGCTTCATATCAGGAAAAGCCTCAAACTTGTTCCACTATTACTATTATGCATACCTGTACTATTGTTATTTGTACATGAGAACCTTCACGAGAAGTTATTTTATATAAGTCCCTTATTCAGACTGGGAGACTTTGTGATAGGAATACTATTGTATAAAGTATATAGAAAAAGAAAGGCAATAGAATACCTGAACGATAAACGAACCGCGACAACTGCAGAAATCGCCTCTATAGCTATCTTATCTGTCTTTGTGATATTTCATAATCAAATACCGCAAGGTTTTAGATATTCATGTTATTACTGGCCACCAATGGTGTTAATGATATATATCTTCTCTTACTCTAATGGTGTCTTATCAAATATTTTATCTAATAAAGCATTAGTATATCTTGGTGAAATAAGTTTTGGATTTTACATGATACACATGTTAGTAATCAGGTATTATGAATACTTGCCTAAGAGAATACCACAATTGTACACTATAATGCCTAAAAACCTAAACGAAGCTTATATTGTATTTGCAGTCTCACTCATCTTGAGTATGCTGCTGTACAGATGGTATGAAAAGCCTACCAATGAATTTATCAAGAAAAAGTTAAGTCATAAAGTATAGTTACTCAGACAGCCACTTGATAGCCTGCCCTATGTGTTGAACAAACAGCGGATCTGTGTAAGACTCTTCAGTATGACCCATAGCTGTATAAAAAACCTTACCATCTCCTATAGTTCTATACCAACTTATAGGATGATCTACTCCATTTGTACCACCAGTATACGTAGTCTCATCAATGGTTACAACTACATTATTATCTGTAGCTATATTTTTAAAATTGTACCACTCGTCTGTCCTAACCCAGGTCTGAAGCAGTCCACTTACTGATATATGGTCAGAAACGGTATTACAAGTGGCTTCTTGAATAGCAGGATGACTGTCGAACCAGGCTCCAAGCATATTAGCATACCATGGCCAGTCATACTCAGCATCTGCTGCTGCATGTATACCTAATACAGCCCCACCTTGCTCTACGAAATTCTGGAAGGCAACTTGCTCGTCGTCTGAAAACACATCTCCTGTTGTGCTTAGCAGAACAACTATATCGAAGTCTCTTAAAGACTCATTAGTAAACATAGTGCTGTTCTGTGCCTCAATAAGCTTTATGTTCCACTGGTCGGCATTAATACTAAACATGCTCCAACCATTACTGATTGAAGCATGCCTAAAACCTTGAGTCTCTGTAAGTACCAGTACATTTTTGTCTTCTTGAGTAACAGGCGGATCTACATTATCCTTCTGCTTACAACCAAATAAAATTATGGTTAGAAATAGTACTGTGAATATACTTACTGACTTAAATATCATTTTATGCTCTTCTGATGACACCTAAAATTAGTGCAATAACAGCAATTACTAATAGAAGGTGAATTATCTGTCCGGCGCTATAAACGAAAAATCCGAGTAACCAACCTATCAATAGAATAACGGCTACTAAATACAATATTGATCTCATAACTTTCAGTTTTGGTTTGTTTAATAATAAAACAGCCCAGCACAACAAAAGTTCGACGAAGCATTGTATTTTTAGATTGTCCTAACATTAATCATATGCAAACATTCTACAAATTATTGGCATCCATAGTTATAGCAAGTTTCCTATTTGCCAGCTGTCACAAACCGCCTATTAGCTCAGGGCATAAGTCATACAAACAGAGCAAGCGACATAGATAAGCCACATACTTTACTGTTATTTTATAACAGGACGAATTAATGGAACTGTATATTTGATTAAACAGCTTTTTAGATTATTTTAGCTTAAAATCAACTTCTATATAATGAGAATATTAGCCGCTTGGTGCTTATTAGCAACTCTTTTGTTATCAAATACATCTGCAGATGCTCAGTTTATCACTAGTTTAAGCAGGTATCATAAAAATGATACTAAAGCGAATAAAACAAAATTGGCACTGCACAAACGTATCTACCTTGGCTACGGCCAACAGTGGATGAACAACCCCTATACCTTCAGATACAGGGATACAATGTACACCAGCGAACAAAACTTCATTGATAGAATTGGTGGTCAGGAAATTGATACAACTATCCAAACATCTGCAAGGCTTACAAAAGCACTTAATGGTTATTTAGGTGTTTCTGTGCCTATATCTATGGTATCGGCTAAGAGCATGGTTTGCTTAGATATAGAAGCTAATGTTTTAATGGGTGAATTAACGTATGACACTGTTACAGTTCCATTAGGTTACAAGTTGATGCCAATAGCTGAGCCTATGCCATTCATGATGGTATCAGGCCCAATCAGCGTTAACTTCAAATATGGTGGAGATGCTACACTTAGTAAAGATAACAGAACAATGTTATCAGCAGGTGCAGGTATAGCCGCTTCTTACATAACTGTAGATGATGGCCTAGGAGCTGAAGCTGTAATTGCAGGTGTACCTTTCGTAAAAGCTGAAATTGGATTCTTTGCAGGCCTTGCGTTTAAGCTAAGAGGTACTGCATATATGGGTAGGTTTGAAATGCTAAATTCAGAAGCTGAGCAGGTAAGTAGGGCTACAGGAATCATTAGTGGAAAATATGAAGGCAACTTTGGATACAATTTATCGTTAATAGTAATGCCTCTGTCCTTCACTTGGGATGACAGACTAATAAGATAATTCACAGAGGCACTCAAATGAGTGCCTTTTTATTAGATACTATTTAAAGATTATTGTAGTGGAATTTGATATAAGCAAGGTATACGAGATACTTACGGAAAAACTCAGTACATGGGGGGATGAATTGATCGCGATGCTCCCCAACCTGGCTCTGGCAACCTTTGTTTTAGTTATAGGTCTTTTCTTATCTAAAACCATCAAGAAGTTTGCCCGTAAGCTTATAGACAGACTATCAAAGCAGGATTCACTCAATAGTCTATTTGAGTCTTTTGTATATATACTGGCGATAGGCATTACCTTATTTGCAGCACTTAGCATATTAAAATTAGATAAAGCGGTCACATCTATACTAGCAGGTGCAGGTATAGTTGGTTTGGCACTCGCCTTTGCCTTTCAGGATATTGCAGCAAACTTTATATCCGGGATATTCATCTCATTCAGACGTCCACTACACATAGGCGATATAGTAAAAGTGCAAGACTATATGGGCACAGTAGAAGACATCAACTTAAGAGATACTGTACTGCTCACATTCCAGGGTCAAAGAGTGATCATACCTAACAAAGAAGTATTTCAAAACCCAATAGAGAACTACTCTTTACTTGGCAAAAGAAGAATGGATCTATTAGTAGGCATATCCTATGGTGATGATCTGCAAAAAGTAAAGGATGTGGTAATGAAAGCTGTTGAAAAAGTATCTGTAAGAACTAATGACCCGATCACATTCTTTTATGATGAATTTGGGGATAGCTCAATTAACTTTCAGGTACGCATTTGGATCAACAACCCAGACCAACCTATTTGGCTACAAGGACGCAGTGAAGCAGTAATACTTATCAAAAAAGCATTCGACGAAAACGACATCACTATACCATTCCCGATCAGAACACTGGACTTTGGTATCAAGGGTGGAGAAAAGCTTGCTGACATCTCCTACTTCCAAAAAGAACAACCGTAAAACAAAAGCCTTACATTTACATTAGTAATTGATAACTAATGGCTAAAGTGAAGAAAAGTGGATGGCTAACTATAGTAGTTGCGGCAGTAGCCGTTGCTAGCTACCTAGTATACCACTATGCTTACTTAGTATATCAAGAGTATACTTATGTGACTGCTTATGAAGATGTGCATGGGTTGCAGGTGTCATCACCAATATTTTTAAATGGTGTGCGTGTAGGTTCTGTAGAGAATATTGACCTGCATACTAATGACAAAGTAACGGTACTACTAGCCATTGACAAAGAAACTGAAGTACCACAAGGGACTAAAGCCATGTTGGTATCTACTGGATTATTGGGAAAGAAGATGATACAGCTTGATGTATCCAACAGCCCTACATTGCTAACACATAACGATACTATTCTGGGACAGTATGATACATCTGTACTGGAAATGCAAGACCAGGTGGCTCCATTAGTTGAATCTGCTAAGTACTTTATCAGTACTACAGGAAAAAATCTGACCGATATGAAACAACAGTTTCAAAACGGGATGGGTAAAGAGCTGGAAAAAGATATCAAATCTATTGAGACCTCTACAAGAGATTACGAGAAGCAATCTCGCAAAATACGAGAGAGTAGTGCCCGCATATTATCATCATTAAATAAGCTAAAGATGCAATCAGATGAGATTGTAGCTAATACCGATGATATTAATGCTTCTATAAAGTCTACCGAAGAGTCTACAGCAGAGTTTGCGGCAAAAGACATTAAAGGTAGTGTTGAGTCTTTAAACACGAGTATCAGCTCTGCTACTCAAAAAGCTCAAGAAGCTACTGCACCTGAAACAGCAGTAGGCAAGCTATTGAATGAAAAAGAGACTTATACAGAGCCTACAAAAACATTCAAACAGCTGAACGAAGATCTGAAAGAGGTAAAAGAAGATCCGCCAGGAATATCTCTTATTGGTGGTTAAACTACTGTATCAAATACATTAATCTAAGGCTGAACAGATCATTATACTGACGGATAGAATTTTGCCAAAAAGGAATATTGTTCGCATTTCTTATAGAGCGGGTGGAACGTTGATATCTTGCTAAAAGGAACCAGCCATATCCTAAATGGAAACCACCACCTACAATCACATTGATATCATCATTTTGAAAGAAGTTTTTATCTGGATCAATAGTTACAGGTTGGTCTGTATAAATGTCCTCCCTTGACCTTATCAACCTGCCATAGGATGCTCCGGCTCCCAAATGCCATCTTGGAGTAAAAGAATAATGCAACATTATCGGCACTTCAATATAGTCTAAGTCCAGCCAATACTGCTCAAAAAACTCGCCTATATATATTGAGTTTCTTGTAGCTACACCCCTACTACCTTTCTGAGAATATAGCAACTCGATGTTAGTTAAAAGTTTTGGCAATAACCTTACATACACAGTAGCACCGCCAACAATGCCAGCCTTTTTGTATCCTGAATAACTATCACCATCGACGGTTGAGAAATTACCACCAGCTTGTAAACCCGCATAGAATATTTTATTATCATCCTTCTTTTTAAAGAAGTTGTAATTCTGTGCAATACCTTTTAGAGGTAATACAGGCAAGGCTAACAGTAATAATATCCCTAGCTTTCTCTTCATATGTGTAATCATAGAACAAATAACCTATGATATAGTTAATAGCTTTTATTAGAATAAATACATCAATCTTACTACCCACATATTATTATACTGTTCGGGGCGACCGAATTCAGGATATATATCTGTACGTACAGGCAATAATGAATATTGGAATTTAGCATTCAAGAATAGCCCTTTGTATAGATGCAGCTGACCACTTAATACAAAGTTCAGGTCATACTTTTTAAATGGATAGTTCTCAAGAGCAAGGGAGTCCGGGAAAGAAGGTTGCGTTTGCACTACCTCGTTTCCACTGATCAATTGAGAATAAGCTATACCCCCACCAAAGTGACTTTTGCGCTTATCAAAGTAATTGATCATTATTGGTACTTCAGCATAGCTCAAATTAATATCATATTGTGTGATTAAATACAACCTGTTGTTAGAAGCTTGCGTTTTAGTAGACCTGCTGCCCTTTTGCGTGTATAGTATTTCAACACTACCTGCTATCTTACTAGCCAGCTGTGCATAAGCAATCCCCCCTACAGTTAGCCCTACCTTATTATATCCGGCAAAATTATCACCATCTACCTGGCTAAAAGTACTACCAACTATCAACCCGCCGTAGAATGTTCTGTAGTCATCAACATAATAGCTTTGTGCATTTGCAGCAAAGGCCGTAAATGATAAAGCTGTAAACAAAGCTGCTATTTTGTATAGTTTCATTCTAAACACTTTGAAAGGCTACAAATATAACGGATTAAGGTTGATGATATTGCAGGATTTTACTTGGTGGCACTGCTAGTCACAGATAATCATATTTACGATATCAGTTAGATGAATTTGTTCACAAGCCAAAGACACTGTTAATAACCTAAATATCATTAATAGCCTATATTTCATAAATTTGACAATAGAAATAGCTTTGCTACATGAGTTTTAAGTACACAACTACCACTCTTAAAAAAATGGAACAGCTTTTTGAGGAGGCTAACTACAACGTCAGGTATGAACGTGGCAACTTCAATTCAGGCTATTGCATCCTAGAAGACAAGCGTGTAGCAGTCATCAACAAATTCTTAAGCATGGAAGGGCGTATAAATGCATTAGTAGAAATACTACCTACCATAGATGTAAAAGAAGAGGAGTTGAGCACAGAGATGCAGAAATGGTTCACACAGCTCCAGAGCATACTGCCAGAAAAGAACACATCATCTGAATCAGAAACAGACCCACAATAGTGAAAGTAACTTTTTTAGGAACAGGAACATCTCAAGGGGTGCCGATGATCGGCTGTGATTGCGCTGTATGTACATCTACAGATAAACGTGACAAGAGGCTCAGGTCATCTATATGGATACAAAGTGGAACTACCAGTGTAGTTATAGACTCTGGGCCTGATTTCAGATACCAAATGCTTAGAGCTAATGTAAAGGCTCTGGATGCAATAGTGTTTACACATGGGCATAAAGATCATGTAGCAGGCATGGACGATGTCAGGGCATATAACTTTTTTGACAAGAAAGCTATGCACGCCTATGCTACAGAAGAAACACAGGAAGTGCTAAAACGGGAGTTTGCTTATGTATTCAGCGGCGTTAGATATCCGGGAATACCATTAATAGAGTTGGAGACTATAAATAATACCGACAGCTTTATTATAGGAGACCTCAAATTTGAACCAATATTGGTCAAACATATGTATATGGATGTGTTAGGCTTCAGAATCGGCGACTTTACATACATAACAGATGCTAACCACATTAGCAATGAGGAACTGGTAAAGATCAAAGGCAGTAAAACATTAGTCCTCAATGCTTTAAGAAAGGAGAAACACCCTTCTCACTACACCTTGGATGAGGCTATAGATGTGGCGCAAACAATAGGTGCTGACCATACATACTTTACACATATAAGCCACCAACTAGGTAAACACCAAGATATTGATAACCAACTACCTGAGGGCATTCACCTGTCTTACGATGAACTAACACTAAACTTTTAGCCAAATAGGTATAACATTCTTACCTTAGATAATGCAGAAATCGAGCATGAAGTATATGAAAAAGACATGGATAGTATTGTTTGCAGCGTTATTATCAATAAACGTGCATGCGCAATATGCAAATGATAAGATACAAGTAGGTCAAGACGCTCCTGAGCTGGAGTTTAAAAACCCTGAAGGAAACATTATCAAACTCTCTGAAATATATGATGGTCACTATGTATTAGTAGACTTTTGGGCTAGCTGGTGCGGACCATGTAGAAGAGCTAACCCAAGATTAGTAAAAACATATAGAGAATATAAGGACAAGCGATACGAAGGCGCTAAGAATGGTTTTACTGTACTTAGCGTATCTATGGACCAAAATAAAGATAAATGGATAGCCGCTATAGCAAAAGATAGCCTGGAGTGGGAATATCACATGAGTGATCTGGGTGCTTGGAACTCAGAACCTGCACAGATATATGGTGTATCCTATATACCTCAGGCCTTTTTAGTTAGCCCTGAAGGCAAGATAGTTGGTAAATACAATAATGCCGAAGAAGCAGTAGAAGAGCTGAATAAGCATATTAAGGTCAGAAAAAAGTTTTTGGGTATATTATAAATTCTTTGCCTGATATTAAAAAAGCCTTACCTTTGCACACTCCATAAAAGCATGGCCAAATCCATGCATTAAAAAAAATAAAAATGAGAAAAGATATACATCCAGAAGAATACCGCAAAGTTGTGTTTAAGGACATGTCTAACGAATATGCTTTCCTTACCAGCTCTACTGCTCCAACAAAAGAAACTATTGTTTGGGAAGATGGTAACGAGTACCCACTAATCAAAGTGGAGATATCTCACAAATCTCACCCTTTCTATACAGGTAAATCTGTATTTGTTGATACTGCAGGACGTATTGAGAAATTCAAGCAACGTTACGCTAAGAAGAAATAAAGTAACGCTTCACATAATTTGCATTAAGCACAGAAAATCCCGACTTTTATCGGGATTTTTTTATTCAATAAATCGCTCTATCCCGTAAGGACACGGTACTACGAGGAGCGTCAAACATAAGTATGAATTATATACTTTTTGATGATGAGACGCGCTATCAATTATTGCCGTTCACTCATACTCGCCCTGTAGCTGATATCAGATGTGGTATCATGACCATGCGCGAAAGATGGGAGCATTTTATTGGTTTAACTACCAGCACGCTCACTGAAGACCATATACAAGCTGTTTTCCCTTTAGTAAGTACTAGCGACAACGTATTCATCAACGGGTCAGTAATAGCAACAGAAGAACTTTGGAGTAAGATCAAATCATTAAAGCCTCAAGAGCAGCTGGTTCATAAGAGCATGATTATCGCGTCAAGAGTAACAGACGCTACCGTAAAGTTTGGCAAAACAATATCTATCGATACTTCCTTGAACGAAATTGAATATGACGGTGAGGTCATTCAAATCAGTCATCCATGGGATATTTTCAGCTATAATGAGCAAGTTTTAAAAGCAGATTTCAACTTACTAACTACAGGCAGAGAAAGCCAAAAATTGCCTGAGCATGTCACTGTAGTGGGTAGTGAACATATTTTCTTAGAAGAAGGTGCAGTGATAAATGCAGGATGTATCATTAATGCTACTACAGGTCCTGTGTATCTTGGTAAGAATGCTGAGTTACTGGAAGGCGTTATGATACGTGGTGCGGTTGCTATATGTGACAATGCTGTAGTGAAGATGGGTGCTAAAATATACACTGGTACTACCATTGGCAATAACTGTAAAGTAGGTGGCGAGATAAGTAATGTAGTATTCTTTGCCAATAGCAATAAAGGGCATGATGGTTATTTGGGTAATGCAGTGATAGGTGAATGGTGCAACCTTGGCGCAGATACAAATTGTTCTAACCTTAAAAACAACTACGATAAGATAAAGGTCTGGGACGAACATAACTTCAAATCCATACAAACAGGGCTTACATTCTGTGGGCTGTTAATGGCAGACCATTCAAAGTGCGGCATCAATACCATGTTCAACACAGGTACTGTAGTTGGTGTGTCTGCAAACATATACGGAGGTAGTTTCCCTGAAAAATTCATACCATCATTCGCCTGGGGTGGCAGCGAAGGTATGACTACTTACAAGCTGGAAAAAGCTCTGGGAACTGCTGAAAGAATGATGAGCAGGAGAAACAAAGCACTTTCTGAGCAGGAAATAAAAATGTTTGAGACTATATTCGCACTCACAGAAAAGCAAAGAGACCTATTTGCTAATCATAAATAATATTTAAATATCAGATATGCGTAAAAAAATTGTTGCCGGTAACTGGAAGATGAACCTTACTCTTGAAGAAGGACAAGAGCTTACTAATAGTATTTTGGGTGATATGCCTGAACTTAACGATAATGCTCAGGTGATCATATGCCCTCCCCTAACTCATTTACAAAAGGTAGCAACTCTTACAGATAGCAACTCTTTTGTTCACACAGGCGCACAAAACTGTTACAATGAAGCTTCCGGAGCATATACAGGTGAGGTTTCTGCAGCTATGGTAAAAAGCACAGGTGCTGGCTATGTGATACTTGGTCACTCCGAGCGTCGCCAATACTTCAATGAAGACAACAATACACTTTCTTCAAAAGTAGATATAGCCCTTAAAAACGAGCTTGACATTATATACTGCTGCGGCGAGCCTTTAGGCATAAGAGATGCAGATACACAAAATAGCTTTGTGGAGAAACAAATAAAAGAAGGTCTGTTCCACCTTAGTGAGTCTGACTTTAAGCGTGTGGTAATAGCTTATGAACCAATATGGGCTATAGGAACAGGTAGAACTGCTTCTGCTGAGCAAGCACAAAACATGCACGCACATATCAGAAGTGTAGTAGCAGAAAAGTACGGTCAGGAAATAGCAGACAATACAACAATATTATACGGTGGTAGCTGTAAGCCAGATAACGCAGCAGAACTATTTGCATGTAAAGATGTAGATGGTGGATTAATAGGTGGTGCCTCTCTAAAAGCAGCTGATTTCCATGCGATTATAAAAGAGATGGTAAACTCGTAAAATTTTTGAAATAAAATTTTGAATACAATTTTACACGTGCTATCTTTGCAATCCCAAATCGGAGATGCCGCGTTGGTCAAGGGGTTAAGACGCCTCCCTTTCACGGAGGAATCACGGGTTCGATTCCCGTACGTGGTACGAAAAAAGCAGCTATAATAGCTGCTTTTTTATTTTGGTTAAGTAGCCTACACGAACAGCATCATTCTTTATTCTCTGTTTTTCCATAATTTTATCTTTATCGCGAGTAACAACTACCAAAACTTATCTATGAAAAGATTATTAGTGCTACTGCTTATTACATCTGTGCTTATGGGCTGTGATAAAGATCTTACCGACCCTAACGCGCAAAACGGACCATGCCCCACAGGCGAAGTACAGTTTATTAATGGTAGCGATGACACTTATGATATCATTATAAATGGAAACGTTGTAGATCAGCAAGCGGGTAACACATCAGGCTCCAGAACTCTAGATAAGGGGAGTTACAATATACAGGTTAAGCAGGTGAGTGGCTATAGATTCAGCCCTATTGTAAAAGAGTACTCTATAAATATAGTTGGCTGCGATACACATGTATTGTCTTACCCATGATGTAAATGTCATTTACATCGGTACCATACTATAAAAAGGCAGCTATGATAGCTGCCTTTTTATTTAAAGTATTTCAAATAACTCTTTAATTCTTAGGTAGACTATAATAAAACTTCTCCTCTATTATTTTATCACCCTTCCACTTCTGCACTGCTACTTCTTCCATTTTCATACGATTACCGTCTTTAAATGTTACATCCATCCAGAGCTCAGCACATGTAGTATTATTTTCTTCATCAGCCGTAACAGCACCATAACCACTACCATGAAACTCCTTTATGCTATCCGACCAATCGTTCATTGCCTTTCGTTGCTCTTCAATACCATTACGGTGCTCACCGGTTGGCATCTCATATACCTGTATATTGTTGTGATAATACGTTTCCAGTGCTTTTATACCTTGACCATTCACGATCATCTCTTGCACTTGCTTTGCATTTTGTAGTAAACTCATAGTTGCTTATTTATAGTTTATGACTTCGTTTACTATGTTCAACATTATAGCAACTAAAAGGTTTTAAGGTATCTGAGATCTATTACAACTATTGAATCGGTGAGTAGTTCAATATTACATAAATACAGAATTGTTATCCTAACATACTAACTTTGCAGCGCGGCTTCGTAGTACAATGGATAGTATAAGAGTTTCCGAAGCTCCAGATTCAGGTTCGATTCCTGACGAAGCCACAGGCACAAATTAAGTAAAACCCGTTCTAGTAGCGGGTTTTCGCTTATAATACCTTTAAACAAGGGCTTTCACTACCTCTTTTGCCATTAACTATCATTTCATAGGATTTCATTTATTGCGCAGAATTGCTAATTTCGCTAACACAAATACTAACACGCGCTAACACAAATGGATAGTTTGACCTGTTATTTGCACCTTGCTACTGATAAAAAGGACAGCCACGGCATGTGTCCAATCTACATAAATGTTGTATTAAACAGGGTTTTGGTCACTAGAAAATCAACAAAAACTAAAATATTAGAAGAACATTGGGATAAAAAAAGCAGGAAGGTAACAAAGAAGCACCCGTCTTTTAACCAGCTTAACGCTAGGCTATCTAATGCCTATCATGAAGTTTATTCAAAGCTATTAAAACTAGAATCTGAGCAGGAGCGCATAACAAAAGAAAAGGTAAGGGATTGTTTAGCAGGTAGAGCAGCAGGCGAACTACTTACTTTCTACAGCTCATTAATAGAGCGCATGTCTGCTACTCGTTCAGAGCAGTATATCAGGAAACTAAGATCAGAGCGAAGGAAGCTAAAAGACTATGCAGGAGATATAATAGAGTTTAAATCTATTGATTATACATGGTTGAAAGATTATGAATACTACCTAGTAAATACCAGGGGAATAAATAAAGAAACCTCTCTTAATAATATCATGGCTAAAGTAATAATGGTATTACGTGAAGCTGAGATAGCGGGGTACTTTGATATTGAGCAAATAAAACCCTACAAACCGCCTAGATATGTGCAGCCAGAGCAGAAGTATTTAACATTAGAACAGACTGAAGCTATATGGGATGTAATCCAGAGAGGCACACTTAATCATAGTAAAACATTACTCTCGGTAGCCTGCTATTTTTTAGTAGAATGCTATGCCGGTATAAGATTTTCCGACTGGGGTAAATTTAAGGTTGAGCGCATACTTCATGAAGACAAATTTAAGGTCATGGCAAAAAAGAATAAAGAGCCTGTATACATCCCATTAGGTAAATCCCCCCGCCTAAGAAGAATACTAGCATACATTAAAGACAATAAAATAGTGTTTGATCTATCAGAGCCTAAAACTAATGAAGCATTAAAATTAATTGGTGGGCTAATAGGCTTAGATTTCCCGCTCACAACTCATAAAGGACGGCATACATGTGCTACATTATTATTAGAGACGGGATATTCAGAAGAAACTATAGCGGAATGGTTAGGCATATCTACTAAAACAGTAAAGACATATGCTAAATTCACTCGCAGGAAAATAACGAACGAATACGAAAGACTAGGGGGGCTTTAGGCTACTTGCTTTGAGAGTGCAGTTCTTTTAATGCAGACTGTAGATGTTCAAATGCTGTAGCCTCCTGCTTGTGGGTTCTTTTGAGATATATTATTCTCACATACCCTATAAGGCATATAATTTGCGCTACTGTTAAGGCAATCATTATAGCGTCTGGCTTTCTGATACATAGTACTAAGTTTACTAGTACAATTATAGCAAGTATAGCGCCTATTATGCGGTCTTTCATGTTTATTAAGTTACGATTTTTTTTACTGTCTATCATAGTTGGTTAATGTTTCGTTTATTTTTTCACGACATTGTAATATTCGGTCATGTCTTGTAAATATATTGTCGTACTTCTCATCTTCTAAATCTGCAATGCAGTCTTTTAGTATGAACAATTGCTTTAGTGTTACAGACATAGTGTCTTTTGATAGCGTTACATCTTCTTGTTTATTACTCATAATCTATTCTTTTAAATTGTCACCCATAGGTAAATAAAATAAGCTACTCCGAGGCACATTAAAGTAAGCCCAATAGCCCTAAATCCCTGTTTAGAGATTCTATAATATTTTTTTGTGTTTTTATTTTCAGCTTCATAGTTTCTACGCTACCAGCATCAAAACCTCTAACCCAAGCGCGCTTGCTCTGACCTCTGGATTGAACGGTATTTATGAGATGCTCATGCCTACTAACAACACCTTCGCATATAGATATTTCATTTTTTATTGAATAAATAACACTATCTAATGCCGCTCTTTCTGCGTCCTCTTTTGAAAGATATGCACTAAAAGAGTAAAACTGTTCTTCGCATCTAGTCCTCAAACTGGAAACTGCCTTTTCTATTTCCATAATATATTATTTAGTTAATTAATCTTTCTTTGTTAGTCTGAAATGCCTTTGTCTTTAAGGTATTCTTTCACCCATTCATAATCTATAAATTTAGACAGTTCTTGCATTACATCTTGAAATGATGTGTCCTCTTTTTTCTTGAAGCTTAAAAGGTTTGCATGTAATATTTCTCCAGTTGCGATAGACCTTATTTGCTCTACCTTTAATTTGTACGTATCTGTCGATAGATCACTCACTTTTTTCATCTCTCCATACTGGCTCTTAGACATATGGATTACATAGTGGCACTTTTGATGCGAATTAACAGTAAAGTATATCTGACTTCTTTCGCCCCACCAAGTATTAACTATGCAGCCGTCTAAACTTGTTATGCTATTAAATGTTTTTACTTCACTCATCTTTTTTCTTTGTTAGTACCCAGTAATGCCCTAGTGCATCAGCTATCTTTTGTATAGTGTCTGCTGTGGGGTTGCGCTTGCCGTTCTCGTAGTCGGAAATGTGCTGCTGCTTTAATCCAGTCTTGTCTGCTAACTCCTTTTGTGTGAGCTTAGCTTCTCGCCTAGCTTTCTGTAGTTGTTCTTTTATGGTCATTAATCGAAGTTACTGCTATGAAAGCAGAATAATTATACTAAGTGAGTGATATAAACATCATCAATTATGATGCACGGACACAAGGTGCCATTTAAATTTATAGCTCCCTTAGCTTGAACTTTATTCAATAAGCATTCATCGTTATGCCAATACATCACGGTATCACCAATAAATGTACTGTCAATATCTTGACAGTTGTATGTACCCTTATTATTATGCCATTGCTTTGTCATGATATTTATTTTGGTTGATTAATTATTATATTAAACCTCTTTCGTTGATAGTTATATTCTTTAGATTTTCTGCTTCTCTTTCTACAGATAGCTCTATATACTCAAAAAACTCTCTTAGATAGTAACTATCTAGCGTGTCTTTAGCTTGAGCAATCATTTCTTCATACTTGTCTTGAAATTCTACGTATTCTCCGT
Source organism: uncultured Flavipsychrobacter sp. (assembly GCA_964531655.1). GTDB lineage: Bacteria > Bacteroidota > Bacteroidia > Chitinophagales > Chitinophagaceae > UBA5543. The sequence goes on along the minus strand of CAZHDM010000005.1, from coordinate 97,658 downwards.
GTGTCATTGTTATGTTATTTAGTTGAATAATAGAATACAAATATACACCATATATGGTGTATTAACAAATATTCCAATAACTATTTTCAGATTATTTTTACCTCATGAGCAAAGAACAAACACACAAAAACATTGTAGATAAGATAGAAGGTTTACGCATGACTTATGGTTATTCTATAGAACAGATATGTAAGAATGCAGGGGTTAATATCAATGATTATACGGACATGCTAGATGGGATTGCCAGCCCTACATTAAAGACTTTAATAGCCTTGTGGGATGCTTTGAATATTGATAGTAGGTGTGTGCAATAAAAAAAGCCACTGGTAGTGACAATACCAATGGCAATGATGATTTTTTTTTAAGCCCAAAACAATAGAGACATGTGTCTGCTTATTTCGATATTTAAATATACTAAAAATCAGTATCTTTATCATGACATTATTTATCTCCTATTTTATAACCAATCTATTGGCGTAGGTTGGTTATTATCATTTAAAAAGCCCGTGTAGAAACACAGGCACTATAAAACCAATCCTCATGAAAAAAAAATAAGTTAAGGGGCTACTCACCCCTTAGATGAAGTAACCTAATCTTCATCACAATACATATCATAAATTCGTTTAGTTATTTTAGAGATAACTTCTAAGCTCATACGCTTTAATTCAGGTACTTCTCCAGTAAGGTCATTTACAGAATCCAGCGTTGCATACACTTCACACATACAGGTAAGACTAACATAATCATAGTCATAATCTTCATTATTATACTCTGTTATAGTCTCGTGTATCATAACTTTATTTTTAGTTTTTTGTAGGCTTCCCTAATTTCTTTCTTCTTAGCATCTGTTAATCGGTTAAGTATCTCCAGTTCTTTAGTTAGTTCTGCAATGGTCTTTTGCTGCTCAACTTTGCAGCCGTCTTGTTTATGCTGCATATATTATTCAATCTCATAGCCATTGTTGGCAGTTTCTTTTTTTACTAGTTCCAGTCGGTAATCTTTATGATCTATATGTATACTGTCTTTAGGTATTATCTGTATTGAATACCCGCTATACCCAGAGCCGAAATTGGTTTGTACCCAGTTTGAAGGGGGTGCAAAGCTCATATAGTTTCTATAATCAAACTTCCCTGCATCCTGATACGACAATTGGTGTAGGTCGGCTTTTTCAACGTGTATAGCGGGTGTATTTATTCCTTTTTGGTCTATATAGTCACGAATGAAGTTGGAAGCCTTATCATTCAAAACAAGTGGCAATCCGTGCTTCATGTGCTTTTCGTCCTTTCCATGTGTCATGATGAAGGTGTGAACACCGTACTTAAAATGCTCCATGAATAACTTCAGGTTATACACTTTAACACACTCTTGACTGTAGGCACGGGATAATATCTTTTCAATAGCTGCGTTGGCTATCATACCGAATGACCCTGCATGGTTATCATTCGTTACGTTCCTGATTAAATACTTGTTGGCGATACCTTCATTAATGCACTTTTCAATTAACCACAGCTTACCATCTACATAAGCATCCCACGCCTCAACATTACCCATGTTTTGCTCTAGTGTATGCCCGCCCCTGGTTGTTTTCTTATTATACCCATCTAATCCATCTCCGAGGTCATCAAATAATAAATAGTCAAACCTACCATGTACTGATAATTCATTACAGAGGTTATTAAATACGTGTTCTAGGTTTTTAAAAAGTATCTCTCTATTATACTCGTACTGATATAACCCTGTGTCGTCTGGATTAGGCTCTAAGCCTACATGCATATCAGCAAGCGTAACCTTTATAGATCGTAGTTTCTTTAGTGGCTTTTGTGGGATGTGAACGTCTTTGATTTTTACAAAGCGTTCTGCTATTTCTTCAAATCTATCTCCTATCTGCTCGTAGTATTCTTCTGCTGTTACTTCTTCACCCTTAAAGAATAGGCTAAAGTGTTCTGATTTATGCCAGCCGTACTTTACATTTTCAATGGGTATGCCGACATCTTCACATTCTTTAGCTAGCGCGGGGTGTTGCTCTGTTAGTTTATTCTTTCTTCTTAGTTCTTCAGCTCGTTTCCTGATACCGTTGTGAGTAGCTTTAAGCTCCGTGCATTGCTCACTATATTGAGATAGGAATATATCCGCTATTTGAGTGGGGTTTTTACCTTCTTCTAAAAGCTGGTCAAATATGTGTTGTACACTATCGTATTTAGAGGGGCGATTCATTAGATTAGTACATCGGTTGCTTTATTATATAATTCTATGCGGTCCTGCAATCCATTAGCCCCGCCGTTTATCAATTTAGTAACACGGACCACATCAGTTATATCTTTAGTCTTTGGTAATACTCTAGTACTGAAATAGTACATAGCGGACCTAATAGAGTATTCAGGCGTTTCTAATAATTGAGGGCTTTTAAGTAGAGTATAGTCTCCAAATAAGTGTAATGATACTTTTGTGTAGTTGGTCCGCCCTGTTGTTTGTATTGCCCCCCTACCTTGAAAGAACTTACCATCTCCAGCTTCGCGATTCCCTAACATATAAGCTACCCTGTTGCGGTCCTGTCTAGTTAGTTTACCATGCCACGGCTCTTTAAAATCACGCTCATATAGTTTTTGTTGAGCAGTAGGACCCCATATTTCTTTTGAATACTTAAAGTGCCCGCTTTCGTGGACCAGTTGAGATATAAAAGCTGCAATCTTTTCTGCTGTGTCTATTCCATACTCCTTATACCATTTGTTGATATGAGGTACAAATATTGAAGCTGCATTATTAGGGGCATGGTCCGCAATACTGTTAAACTGGTCCGTGGTTATTATATCCATGGTTGGACCACCCTGTTTCGGCTCGTACTTGTTGCCTTCGCTATCTTGGTAGGTGTTCATGGCTACGGTAGTTTTATATTCCAGTACCTTAACACCCATCTACCTATGGTATATATTCCGAGTATCAAGCATACAATAATTAGTATTTTTCTTTGAGCCGATAGTTTATTGTTTTCGGCTCGTACTTCTTCTAGTGAGTTGCTTAGCAGTTTAACTTGTGCTTTGTTTACCATAACCACCCTATTCGTTTTATAGAATGTGTCTACACGGGTTTTAGTCACTTGGATGTACTTAACCTTAGTATCTGTTTTGTACTTAACTACGCTATCGCAGTCTATCACTACAGTATCATAATTGTAAATCGTTTCACCATCCTTTATAACTATACTATCTCTTACACTTTCTACAGGCGGGTATCTGCTAGAACAATGTTGAGCAACTATATTAGGGTACTCTATTTGAGCCTTTATAACCTGTCTGTTAGCTTTCTTAGGCGTATAGCACCCTATCAGCATAGTAACTGCTGATAAGAGTATCATTATGTATGTGGTGTAGTTCTTAATCATATTTCACCTTTTCGTCAAACTTGTTTTTTATAGCCGTAAGTGATTCATTTATGGTCACTCTTTGCATAGGGTCAATGAACTCTTCTTTGTCATCTGTTGTAGCTATCATTAGCATGTATATTGCCTTCTTGTCTGGAGCTACCTGTATCAGGTCAAGTTCAAAGTATCTTTTCTTCATGTCTGTGAGCTTCTTACGAAACATGCACATACCCATATCTTCAACCTTGCTTTGAAAACTGTTGCCTCTGAGAACTTTTATTATAACCTCTGTCAAGCACTCATCAACGAGCATATTAAAAGACCTCAACACAGATTTACCGATAGTCCTGTCGTATTCCTCATAGATAGCTTTTACTTCTAAATCGTGTCGACACTCCATAACTCCCCCGCTATTACTAACTCTTAATATCAACACTCTTTTTACGCCTAGAACATTGTCTATGATCTCTTTTAGTTTGGCGCTGATATATTCTCTGTCTTCAATTAGTCGGCTCATTTCAGCCTGTACCCGTGCTTTATCTTTCTTATACCTGTCCTCTCTTATCTTATCAAACAACTTTACTATCTGCTTACGAAAAGCATACAGTATGCATAGTAATCCAATAAGAATACCGAACGCTAGTAAAGCATTACCCTTTATCCCTGCCTGCTCTGCTAACCATATAGCTTTATCAAAGAACTCGTACACGTTAACCCTATAAAGTCGTTATTTAGTTTCTTTTCCGTACCTACTTACTCCAAACATGTTAAATACGGCATAGGCTACAGGATCAATAAACTTCAACACTAGTATTAATTCATACTTTACATGCTGAGGGAACATATTAGTTGCTGCTACCCAAGCCGTAAGCGCTGTTGTTATGGCAAAGACTACTTTATAGGTGTTCTTTGCCCAACGTGGGGTATCTTTCCTGTAGGATATAATCGTCTTTATTTGCTCTGTCATGACCAATACTTTAATGAGTTATATAGTAAGTACCATTATTCCATAATACATAACCCTCTCCTGCACCAATAGTGATGCTATTAGTAGCTGAAGTAAGGTATATGTCATTAGCACCTGAATTACTGTTTAAGGTTATGTCTCCACTACCTATATTTTTTATGTAGATCACAGCACCTGCATTTCCTGCTACTGTTGGGAGTGTCCAAGTTGTTGTAGTGCCTGAAAATGTATAGTAGTTGTAAAGCCCTGTGTTTGTTAATGTAAGAGTAGCAGCAGATGATGAGACTTGATATTTGCCTAGTATCTTCTTTTGCATGTTAGCATCAGATACCATTATACTATCCCCAACATTACCCGTAGGCACATTACCTAAAGTAGCGCGACCGATACTATCAAATTTAACACCCAACACTCCTGTAGTTGAACTGAAAGCATTACCTACCCTTAGTGATAAAGTGTTACTATTTGCGCCGTAACCAATCCAGCCAAGATTTGTACTGCCTGCCATGAATAAATAACCCTTATTGCTACCTACTCCACCTGATACATAAACAGTACCTGTACTGCCTGAGTTGCTATAAGCACCCAACAAGCCAGTTCGCGATATAATACTAGCCGCCTCAAAGTTTGTAAACCCTGCGCCGTTATCTCTTAATTGATATGTTACACCACCGAATAAACCACTAGATACAGGCGCTAATACAAAGTTTATTCCTGAAGCTACTATCCTTGTATTCGGAGTTGTGGTTGAAACCGTGTTGTATATTCCATTTGATCCCTCTATTAAGTAAACATCTCTAAGCCTAGAGTTAAGCAACGCTACTTCAAAGTTATAAGGTGATGGATTTGCATTTGTACCTATAGCTACGTTACCATCGTTAAATATGGTCATCCTACGCGTTCCGTTAGTCTCAAAGCTTAGGTTGTAGTTATCGTTAGTTCCTACTGTCTGATTAGCTCCTTTTGAGCTACCCCCATAAGGCACGTAAGTACTGGCTACCTCTGCTAGTGCTTCGGCTTTAGTTTGTGCATCATCGTATTTTGTACTTATAGCTAAAGATGGTCCTGAATATATGTTTTGAGCATTAATAAACGTGCTGATAGTTTCTGCTATTAACGCCATACCCGCATCATTAGGGTGTACGCCATCACCGCTATCATATTCAGCAGCTAATGAAGTACCACTACCCAACAGAGGCGTATAAGTATCAATAATGCTATCAACACCTGTATACTCGCTTTCTATCCACTCTTTTAATGGAAGTTCATTCGTTACGGTTCTCGGAGTTGGTAAGAGGTGAACTAACTTGATACCTTCAGCACTTAATGTATTCCTGATAGTGCGATAATTACCACGCCATACGCTGGTATCGTAAGTGTATAATATATCATTACCTCCGATCATCATGTAGACATATCGAGGTTCTAAGGCTATTATTTGCCCTAGTCTCTTAACTACACTTTCGGTTACATCACCCCCGCCACCGCTAAATATCTGTGTTGATGCATACGGTAATAAAGATGCCCAACGGTTATCAATAGTACTGGCATCCTGACCTAATGTAATAGAGTTACCTACTACCATTATTTGGTTAGCCTGTGAAACTATATCGTAGTACTTAACGTCTACTACTCCCCAAGCTCCATCAACATGATTTAAACATACATTATGACTATTGAGAGGAACATGTGTTCCAGACAGATCATTGACGATTATATTTGTATCACTCGTCCAGCCTTGTGTAACGTTGATAGTATACCCATAATAGCTATAGCCTGACCTTCTTAGTCCGACTTTTAAAGTATCTCCAATACTGATAGCTCCACCACCGTTATCAATGATACTCAGCCCTGCCCCGCTACGTAAGAAAGTACGCCCTTGACCTGATTGAACTATAGCTAAGTTTTGGTAATACTTCCCATCTCGGTAACTCCTAAATGAAACACCGATACCGGGTACTGTAGTACCTCCTAACCCCTGATATACAACTGTAGCTTCTACATAGTTGTTTTCAGTCATCACACCTGTATCAATTACAGCTCTATTGGTAAAACTGGCACCTGTACCCGTAAACTCAAGCAACCCATCTGTAAACGAATAAGTAGATACCATTGCCGAAGTATCCCAATCACTACCCCACGCATTAGCGGAAAAGTCTTTATCTAAATAGGTTATTGTGTCTACTTGTCCGTACAGATTAACGGCAGTATCTATTTTACGTAAGTAAGTGCTTGATATGTCACTTGCACTAGGTAGGGAGTATATTGTATTAGCATGAGCCTCTAACGAGTCGCCGTGATCTGATAACGTGTCGCGGATGCCTGAAAGCTCGGTTTCATCTGTTCCGAGAAAAGCGCTAAACTGTGCTTTAGTTAAAGTAAACAGCCTGCCAGTATCATTAACCAAAGCTATTACGCTATCACCTGCCAAGCTTACGAATGTAACATTACTGTCTACTTGTATTCCGCCCCTCACCCTGTTAGTGTCCTTAGGAGAAAACGAACCTAACGTTACCACAGTTTGCGCTTGTAGGCTAGTCGATAGGAATAGGGCTATTAAAATGATTGTGATTCTCATTACTGTGTTACCTTATATCTGAATTTTATTGTACCTGTGTATGTTCCGCTTTCGTAACCAGAGAAGTCTAACGTACCGTCTGCCGATGCTGTAGTATGTACTATTCCTACGGTAGCATAGTCTATAGCCTGACCATTTAGGCTGATAAACATCTCTATATCATACTTCAGCTTTTCATCTGTTATTACGGATGTAGGGCTTGCTACTGTCACGGTTCTTTCAAACCATTTTTCACCCAAACCAGACACTATGGTTATATTAGTGGTTGAACCTGTGGTGATAGCTATAGTTTCTGTGCAAGGCATATTATATTACTTTAAGATTACCCATCATTTTAGTTTTTCTATCTCCGTTAGCTACCCTAATTAGTCGATGTTTGTAAAGCCCTTTAGGTAAAGTCATATTTAACTCTTCTATCAAAGCGTACTCCCCGTCACCTTCGATAGTACCAGTTATTGTTTTTAAGACTACATAACTACCCCTGTATACCTCCCATAAAAACGTATTATCAGTAACATCTACAGTGTCTTCATTCTCGTCTGTGGTATTAATAACAAGTGCAATGCTATCCATGAAAGGAACTTCTAAGTTCTTCTGTAAGACAGTACCGCTAAGATTTATATATGTTGCCATGATAGGTGATAGGCTTAATTGATATAACAAAAATACCCACCTTAATAGCGGGTATTAGCATGAAGTATAGGTATACCGATACTTTACGGGGTATAGACTACGTACCAACCGTAATCGTTATCTAACTGGTAAGCTTTCGTACCGGGTGTAGGGGTAGACGACATGTCTAATTGTTGCGAAGTAGTTTGCTGGAATGTGATAAGCGTTCCGTAATTCCTGAATGCTGTAGAGTCAAATATCTCATCTGCAAAAGCATCTAACTTAGCCCCTGTGAGTGCATTAGCCCTGAAATCATAGCGCTGCATAGATTGATAAGGCTTATAACTACCACTTACTAGATTGCTTGCCCAACCTGTTGTAATAGTTGAGATATCGCAGGTATCAAACACCATAGTAGTGATTACATTAGCACAATTGTCAAACACTCTTAAATTAAGTGTTGGGATGTCATGCCCTTTTACGTTCCAGTTAACCAGCGATGCGGGTAGCGCTCCTGCAATATTGGTGATCTTAGGGTTATTCCCGCTTGCATATGAGCTAATAGCTATAGTGTTGGTGATGTCTCTACTGAAGAATCTTGCTGTATATACTTGAACACTCGGATAGGTCAAGTCTACATCTATACGTCCGTTCACGCTTAAATTAGTACCTGACTGGCTGCTATTCCCTGCATCTACAAATAATGGCTCATTCTGTAGATTCCCGCTGTAGATATGTGTTATACGTAGCGTTTCGTTGATCGTGCTGTTATCTATAGTGTATACAACTTCTTTATCCAGTACTATTACGTCTTTTACTAACTGCCAGTTTTCGCCCGCAGCGTTATCGAATGTTATCGTTCCTGTACTGTTTGTAAATGTACTACTAGCACCCGCAGCGCTCATAGCCGTATTTAATGCTGATACATAAGCATTCTCGTCACTCTCACTACTAAACCATTCGCCACTCAATACTACTATTTGTGCGCCTTGCTGTATCTTCACTTCGTCTATAGCGTAGTTATAAGTACCAAAAGCCGTAGCGGGGCGCTCCCATACGGTAAAACTATCCTGCTTGAAGTATTTAGTGCTATCTATATCTACTTGCTGAAGGGTGATAGTTCTATTCTGTATACTTAACGAGTCGTCCGTAATGGCTGGCATTTCTTCTTCTATACGCCTGTATAGCTCGTTATCTATTACTAAAGTATCGCACCGTGTAGCATAATCTATTATATCCATCATATAGACAGGCAACCCATTAACCCCGCCAACATCCAGTAAGAATTTCTTAGCTGATTTACTGTATAGTGATTTCGTGCTTTCGTCCTGATCTACAAACGTGGTAGTTTCCCCGCCTTGTTGATAAATCATACCATCACTATAAAACCTAGTTTGAAAAGTTACATTTAGATCGTCCGACTCATACTGCACCCTGTCTTTATTAGTGCTGCTTCTGTAGCTCATTAATACAGTTCCTTCATGGCTACTGGATAATAATACAGGATTGGATATAAAGTCTTTTGTAGTATCTCCTACACCTGCTGCGCTGCCATCTCCCATATGCACACGAGCTACGAAGTAAACCTTGCTGTAATTACTTAACTGCGTAGCGGGGTTGATCTTAAATACTTCTGTTTTTAGTGGAGTAGTACCGTCTGGAGCGTAGTTATTACCGTTGGTTATAGTCGCAGAAGCTGTGTAAGTGGTGATAAGTTCGTTATCCTCACTATAAGCCAGCACTTCTGTATAATTCCATGAAGGTGTTATGCCCGGACCTGATACATAGTTTCTATCTACATAGATAACTATAGTCTCCGTATAAGTAAACGGCTGGTAAAATCTTCTTTGCGGGTCGTTGCGCTTTAAACTGTAGTAATGGTGTGCTTTACGGTATCTTGGATAACCGTACTTATCATTATTAAATACTGCGTCCTTTTCAGCAAAATCTAAAGGCTGAGGTAAGGGGAAGTATGCTTGTACTTCTGCCATTGTGATAGGTGTTTATAAGGCTTAATGCCTGCTCTCACAAAGGTACGGAAAATGTATAATGTTATTTTGCCATAATTTTATAACAAAATAATATATCGTCTTCATTACCTATCGCTTTGCAAGTAACGTTCTTTATAAAATAATCGTCTTGGCTCTCAATCTTCCCATCGGATAAGTCTCTATACACTGCTAACATCTCAGGCTTGTGTGGTGTGTCTGGAAGATTCTTTGTAGGCAAGGGCTGACCATCTTTACTGAGGATGATGTAATCAACACCATTTTCTTTAAAATAAGCGGATTCGCTCCACGGGTATGCAGCTATATAAAAGAAATCGTCCATTGTTGTAAAGATAAAGGTTTTACCAACAAAAAAGCCCGTGTAAATACACGAGCCAATCACTTTATATAAACTCCTGTAAGGTTACAGAAAACTATCGTTTTTAGCTCTGGTAATTATATCGTCTATAATCCCTTTATCCATTCCTGCATCTTTAGCGCGCCGTATTTCTAATTGAGATAATATAGACAAGTATTTATTATTCTTTTCCAACAGGGCTGTGCGTTTATCTATCCTGAACAACCATCTAGTTATAAAGATAGTAAGCGCTAATGCAAGAATCGCGATAAGAATTATTATTGGTGTAGGTATATCCATTATTCAAATATCTTTAAACAGTCTGTTTTAGACATAGTGTCTCCCTTGGAGAAATTACCTGTATGCTCCTCTTCATATTCTTTGATCTCTATTGCTGTTTTGTCGCACAATTCAACAGTTTCACTAGAGACATGCTTAGAAGACCCATTTGGCAAGTCGTGGCTTCTTATTGTAGAGCATCTATAACACTGTTTATTATCCTCCTTAGCACAAGCCACAAAAGATAGTAATAGAATCGGTAGTAGATATTTCATAAATGCGAATATATACTATCTTATCAAATTTGCAAGGTTATTACCCGCACTTAACAAGCCCTTATAGTTTTTCACGGTTTTTCTTATACCGCTTTCCTCACTTTCTAGCGGGAAGAATTTAACTGTTGTCTGTCTTTGCTCATCATAGTAGCTAAATATACCGTTCCTGTTGTTCGTCCATGCGGTATCATAATTAGCAGGGCTGGTAGTGTTTACCGTCACTCTATATGGATAGAATAACCTAGTACCAAATTGGCTTAAAACCCTGTTTGCTGTTTCGTTGATCTGGTAAGATGTAGTTAGCTTGGTTACTATCGCCTGTGTTCTATTGGATAGTGCTTCTGCATTTTGAAAGATTAAAGTATCTTCCTGAGTAAGTCCGCTAGTCGGGTGTATCTTATCACTCCAGAAATGACCTAATAGCCAATACGCCCTTCTTATTAAACACCTTGCTGGGCTGAGTCCTAAGTTAGCTACATAAGTAGGTTCTGTTATTCCTGATATTAACGGCGTGCCTCCTACTTGGGAAGGATAGAAGGCATCATACGTATTACCTGATGTTGGGTTAGCGGCATATTGAACCACAAACAATTTATCATTACCTCCAGTATTCGCCCCCTCGTCATTATCGTGCCTTACTCTTACTCTTTGCATCTCGTAAGGTGATGCACTTATTCTGCTGATTAACTCCACATCCTCACCCTCTGTTCCTGTGGTATACCATACAGTAGTGTTGTAATTATCGTAACTGTTCAGGTCTTCTTCATCCATAGGCGGATAACCTATTTTTAAAGAACTGATACGTAATGTTTCGTCACGTTCTACTGTTGGTGTGCCTTCTATATTTGTTAGATTAGCGATTAGATTATCTGTACCACCTGTAGTCTCTTTAAAGAAGTAGCTGCGCTTTTCTATCCTTACTGTGTTGCCTTCTACCCCTAGTCCACAGCACAGCATCACATCTAAAGAATTAAGCAGGTCGCGCAATGATACTTTTATGGTAGGGTTAGTCAGCCCTTTTATAGCTGCTCCGCTTGTTATCAATAGCCTGTCAGGTCTGCAATCTATGCCCTGTGCATAGCTAATAGCTGTACTTAATAAATCACTCTGGAATGTGGCTGTATTATTGGTAACCTTACCTATCAATTGCCTGCAAAGTTCATAAGCATTTAACCCCGTTACTGTATACTCAGTAGCGTAATACTCAAAGTCTACAGATACACGCTTTTCGTTCTCCCATCCTATTTCCCATTGCGCCCCATTAGATGATGTAAACATTAGGAATACACCGTTTGCAGCACCTATATCAAAAGTATGATCCATAGAAGCTGTGTAATTACCCTGATCCCCAGCAGCCCCACTAGCTGTTAATGTATCTATAACCACTTCTTCTATAGGATTAAGCGTAGTTGTATTAAAATCATAAGCATAAATACGAAACCTTATAGTAGTAGAGTTAGACACATCATTATTCTTAATAAATATTGGTATGTCTGCTTTTATCCTTACGTTATATAATGGCACATCAGCACGAAACAGGTAATTAATTTGTCCGCTACTCCCTGTAAACGATAAAGAAGACGTACTTTCCTGCCCTTTCAAGCTTACCCCACCTACTACACGGTCACGCACGAAGAATGGTCTTAGATTATCACTATCCACCACCTCTAAAAACTGTTCTTCATACTGGTTTATATCAGTCCATGTGTATGTACTACCTGCTATATTGCCTGCTCCTCCTGTTTTCGTGGTTAGGTATCTTATCTTCCCACTCAACCTTAAAGGTTGCATCAATACGTTTTTAGTGTTTGCTACTAGCGGAATTTCATACTTAACATCTTCGTTAGCTTTGATTAATTCTTCTATACCGCTTTGCGCTACTCTGGCGTTTATATAATCCCGTTCATCTACAGTACCATCAAAATACAGATACCCGCCTATATAGCTTTCGTACTGCATAGTGCTGTAGTTGTACTTATCTATGTAAACACTAGCTTTCTCTGTTTCTCCCCTGTTGTAAAATATATGCCTGACTATCTTAGCAGCATCTTTAACAAATACTATCTCCTCTACCCCCTTACGATTAAAACCACTCATACGCCAGTTGCGTATATCCATCTTTACTAGATCATCCCAGTTAGCTACAGCGTCCAGATAAAAGAACTGAACCGTTGTTAGGTCATCTCTTACTGTACCGTTCACTATACCGTACCATTTACCCGTATGAGTAGTGAATGAATATCTAAAAGGTGTCTGCATTAGCTTCTGAATTTATCGTGCATGAATTTATCCGCACCTCTACTGGTGGTTAGTTTATGATTACTACTTCCCCGTGATATGCTTCTTTTGCGCTCTAAGGCTACTAGCTCCTCTAGTAATTGTTCAGTACGTTTATTACCCCCTCCACCTAACAACATGACTTTATTCATCATCATGGGCGTAAACATATCCATATGATCGGGTGTCAGTTTGTGCATAGGTATTACCTGAGAATGCGGTTTTAGGTCTATAAGAGTAGGCTTATCAACTATGTACGGGTCGCGCCCTTGCTCTACTACTACCTCTGGTTGATACTTCCCTTGTTTCATACCTTCACCCACTAAGTGTAAACCCGTAGCGTCGTCAGAACCTTCAGCAAGAGCAGGGATAGCCACAGCACCAGCAGCACCAACAACTCCCCCTAAGAATGCGGTAATTGCACCACTGGTAGCAATACCAGCTACACCCTTAGTGCCTACCTCTTTAGCTACTGCCAAAAATGTATTGATAAGTATCTTAGCTACTGCTAGGTCTTTCTCAAAGTTGGCGCGCTTACGTTCAGCTTCGTATCTCTTACGCTCTATCTCGTCTCTTTTTTCATCGCTTGCTGCTTCAGCCTGTCTTATCGCTTCTTCTTTCTCTACTGTTGATAATTGCGAACGTTCAATGCGTCTCACTTCGCGCTCTGTATTACGTTCGTTCTTCTCGTCCTCCTGATCTAGTTGATATAATAACTTATCAGTCTTGCGTCGATTAATATTTACCAGCATATCGCTAGCTTGGGTAGCAATATTTACCCATTCCTGCAAGCGTTGCATACGCCTTCTGTGCTGCTCTTGCTCGTATCTTTCAATGTTAGCTTGTATTTCTAAGTCTATACTAGCCCAGTATGCTAAAGCCTCATTTTCTGCTTGCAGCGCATCACGTCTTCTACTTACTCTATCGTCAATTATTTTATTATCTAACGCATCGGTTTCTATTAGCAGATTAGATATAGCTAATTGCTTTTGCTGTTCAATTTCTCTTACTTCAGTAGCGGTTTTTTGCCCTTTTGCTATTTCTCTGTCGTAAGATTCTGTTATTAATAGTGTTCTTGTTTGACTGTAATTCGTCAATGCTTCAAATCTGCTTTCATCACTTGCATTCTCATTTTGTATAACCTCCATATACGCAGCCGATTGTTGTTCCAGGTTCATAACCTGCGTTTTATACTGTGCCTCATCTTCAGCAGTACGCATAGCCCGCCATTCTTTCAATAATTTCTCCTGCTCTCTTAAATACTTCTCGTATTCCTTTTGCTGTTTTTTCAGGTTCTTTTCTGTATCTCCATTATCAGGCAAGAATAAATCCCCTGCTGCTTTGGCGAACTTCTTAGCTTCATCAGTAAATGCTATTTGATTATTTCGAGCTAGCTCTACCTGCTGCGATAGCTCTGTATATTCCTGTTTTGCTACCCTTACAGCTGCTGCTGCTGCTGATATTGCGTCTCCGCCTCCTTGACTTGTTGCTAACCTTTGCGCCCTATCTAAAGCTCGTTCTGCATCTTGCAAGTCTATTCGTGCCTGATCTCTCCGTAATATCAATGCGTTCTCTCCGTCCTCTAATAATTTTCTGTTTTCTTCAGCTAAGTTGCTAGCCCCTTGTGCTTTTGCTCTTGCGGTTATCGCTGCTTCAATTTCTCTAATGGCTGCTGCTGCATTACCCGCGAGAATAGCCTCATTAGAAAAGTCTTCTAAGTAGCTAGGGTAAAGCCTTCTTAGTTCTTTAACTGCTCTTAACCTTTGCTCATCGTTCAGTTTTCTATCAGTAGCTATACTATTTAGTATTTCAGCATCCCTGCTTGCTTGGCTTACCTCACCTCTACCAGTTGCAAAAGCTTGCTTTAGTGCATTTTGATAATCTTCTAATGCAGATGTTGCTTCTTCTGTAGCTTTTTTGCTTGCTGTTAGCTTGTTAGTGATTAAGGTTACCGCTAGTACTGCAATATTAATAGCTCCGACTAAGCCAAACATTGACTTACCCATCACTCCGATAATATCCCTAAATGATGCACCTTGTTTTCTAGCATCTTGTATACTTTCAGCGAAGTATGACACGTTATTACTTATTGCCATTATGAAAGTCCTGAAACTTAAACCTGCATTCGGCGCTTCTCTTAATAGTTGGTTAAATTGCATCCCAACCATATTGTAGTTACCTACATTCCTTTGAAATTGCCCTACTGAAGCATCAGCAGCTTTTAGCTGTCTGTCAAAATCTAATGCTCTAGCGGATAGTTCCTTAAACTGTGTACTGTTAGCCCCAAACTGTACGTATGCATTCTTTGCTTGTCTTGCTACATCCCGATACTCTTTAGATAATTTACCATAGGCATCACTTGCAAGGCGGGCTTTTTGAGCATTCTTCTCTTCCTGCTTAGCTAATCTCTCTTTCTCTTTAGTTAAGCGTATACTTTCGCGCGTCTGTACCTCACTTGCTCTAGCTTCCTGTACTCGTGCTTTTTCTAAATTCTCGATAGCTTTAGTTAGACGCTGCATCATAAGCACCTGATCTTTAGTTAGACCTTCTGCCTCTTTAGCATATGTTCTTAACTCGGTAATACTATTCTTACCTACAAAGCTGATACTCTGTACTTTCTTAGCTGAGTCGGCTATTTCTTTATTCGTATTGTTAATAATTCCGATTACAGCCTCTCCATTTGCCTGTATGGCGGGCAAATCCCAAATTTCAGTTACTCTACTTAATGCCATGCGATAAGGTTATTCAGGTGTTTATTGTTGTTCTTTTGCTGCTCTCTGTTTTTCTACTTCTCGGTTATGTCGTTCTACTTCTTCAGTCCATTTGTTTAGTTCTATTACATAAGTTTCCATGCTCCATTCTTCGTAAATCTGATCTGTAGGTTTCTGGTAATTCCTTTCTTTACGTAATGTGGATATGATACTTAGGAAGTCATCTTTAGTAGGTTTACTCTGGGTTTCGTTACCCTCTGTCAGTTCAGCCATTTCACGCTCTTTGGCTTCTCTTTGGCTCTCCCATTTTTTAACCCTGTTCCTGCATCTCCTTAAATCTTCTTGGTAGGTGTCGCGTTCAAACTTATAGGTCATGCCTAACCTGTGTAGTTCTTTTACTGCTTCTTCAAACCTGCCTATCTCAATAAATCCTATCAATCCATTCACATGGTTAATGTGCATGATTAAATCGTTGATCTCAGCTACTAGCTTTATCTGTGTTATAGTTTTACTGTTCTTTATACGCTCCGAAAATTCAGCGTTCAAAGCATCCCAACTATCTTTTAATTGCTGCTCGCAGGGTTCGCCATCTATTGTCAATATTGACAAGTCGTCGATTGTTAGCACTTCTACAAATTCACTTACTTTAATGAGCTTCAGGCTGTCTTTAGTGAGTCCGTAGGTAGGGTATTCTAAATTAGTAGGTAGTGGCTCTGAAGCGCTCTGTTTCTTAGCTTCAAATAACAATCTTATAGCGGTTACTCTGGCAAATACACTAGCCCTAAAGTCAGGACTTGCCCACACTAACGCAAAAAAGCCCAGGAGTAAGACTACCCCCAAGCATATAACCACTACCAAAATTATCAAGAGAGAAAATACTGTATTCATAAATATTATTTTGCGCCCGTTTGCTTACGAACTTCTTTCATTAGTCTTGGTCTTATTGAATAGTAAAATGTTTCTTTAGCGGTATCTTCATTAAATCCTGTCATGGTGTTATCGTTCTTCTCTTCCAGTTCTCCGTAAATAGGGCTGGTATTGGTTATTTCTAATGTTTTCTTTTTCACTTTTACTTGCCATTGGCTATGAAATAAACCTGTGATATATCCATCCATTACATCAGCAGGCTTTTGTACATTAGGGCTGTATCTTTTCTTATACTCCATGTACGCTGCTGCTGCAAACAGATCCCCTTTGAAATAAGGATCGTCCTGATAGCGCATTAAATACTTACCGTCATTACCTAATCCGGATAATGTTTGAAATACCTGAGCGTCTTTTAATTCTTCTGTTTTATTTCTGGCTATTGACGTAACCGTACCTTCAAGATTCTTATTAAAATCTTTTATACGCTTAATCATGTCATTGCCGTAGGTCATAATAAAAAAGGGTGCAATGAAGCACCCCTTAGTTTTACATGTGATAGGATATAGGTGCTGTAAACAATCTTTACTTTGTTTCTTCTTTCCCTTTTTCTTCTTTCTTAGCTGGTACTACTTTTTTAGGTAGCTGCTTAGCACACTCGTTATATGCTAGTTCCGCATCGGGATTAGACTTGTGCATTTTAAGCCAGTCTTCTTTTGAGTGTTTTACTACTGCTGCTACATTATAGTTCGTACCGTTTATTACAATATTCTCAGTCATAAGCTATTATTTAACTAGTGAGATTTCCACCCTACGTGCAGCTCTCAGATACCTACCTGTATAACCTTCAATCGTACTAGGTACAGCCAGTTCTACATAAGCAGTATCACCGTTCGTATAGTCTGTTTGGTCAAGAGTAAGTTTGAATTTAACCGCTTCTGTACCATCCAATACTAGCGCTACTGAACTAACCGTTACTGCTGTGCCGTCAGTAAGCGTTACGCTCCATGCGCCTGCTTGCATTAGTTCGCCTGAAGCCTTGTATTTCTCTACTAGGTTTTCTTCACCGTTAGCACCTGTTACTATAAAATCATGCACTCCATTAGAAGCACTTGCTGTGCTTTCTTTTACCTCTACGATCTCAACAGCATCTAACCCGTCTCTACCAAATGGATTATATGGGATGCCTGCATCATCTAAGAAGTAGGTAAAGTCTGCTGTATTAAATTCCTCTATATCATCAAGAGCAATGCGGGTTTTATACATTGCTGCTGTATCGCCGTTTGCTGGCGTATATGGAGGTTGAGTAACTTCCTTTATTGAGAACCCGTAGATGTCACCGTTTGAGGCAGTTGTATGCATTAGTGCATATTTACCTTTAGCATTTACTATTAGTGCCACATAATAGTTACCCGATGGCATACTGCTAAATATTCTAGTCAGTTCTTTATGCTCGGAGTAGTTACTCTTGTGTAAAAAGATTCTGTCAAATGTTCCTCTTTGGGCTTCTCTTTTAGATTGTCCACGAGTTTCATATGATACGCCTTCTCCATTATCTTCATGCTCGTTCTCAAATATTCCTATTTTCAAACCTCTTGCTGAATCTGTATCTGAAGTAAGTAGCGCATTAAGCCTTGTCTTAGGGCTAGCCTTTTGGGCTTCTGTCATTAGTGGGGTGTCCTTTGGATGCCAGATAGCGCCTACTATTTGGTAAGCGTTAAATCCGCCTCTCTGTACATAACCTAATCGGTCTGCACCCGGAACCCTATTTGTTACTACTGTCATTTTGTGATAAGGTTTATTAGTTTCTTAATTGTTTTCTATGGTTTAAACGTTATGCTCATATCGAACCTGAATGAGTGTATAGGGTGCATGTCCATCTTAATCAGGAGTTCATCGTTTACCAATCCTGCAAATTCACGTAAGCAGTTTTCTACTCCCTTTTGTTCAGACTCCAACCTAAACCCGTAAGATTCATGATTTAAAAAGTCAAATACATTCTTTCTTGCTATTGCATCGCCTCTTCTGTTTATATCTGATGTTGTGGCTAGCTGGTCAAGATTAACCGTAAGCACTACACTCACCTCTGTATCGTAGTTACTGTTAGATATGCTCGACTCATCCCCTTGTATAAAAAAGAATTGTACCGCTAACCTATCATCCCAGTCTAAACGAGTATAATCCTTACTAGTGCCTGCGTCAAAGAATACAGGTATATAACCCGTCTGATCTCGCATCTTATCAGCTATTCCATAAGCTTTAATCTTCGTGTCTGTTAATTCCCAAATTGAGACTAGATGATCATGTAACGCCTTTTGTAAAGCGTCTACTGGTATTTCCAGTCCTTCAGGGTTTGTAACTTGTATTAACATCCGCTTACTATCATTGCTTTAGGCTTCTCATCAAAGAAGTTTTGCATCACTTTTACTTGTTTGTTTATTTCACTTTGCAGACTAAAACCTAGCGGGTGCGACTCTGTTGGCACTCCTCTAGCTGCTTGCATCATCCTTGCTATGATTTCTTTAGTGATACTCTTACTAGAGTTAGCGCGAGGCGATGTGGTAACTATGTCAACTGTTTTCAATGCCATCATTAAGCCTATAAGCTCATCTAATGACTTGTTGTTGTTGATTATAGTGTCTGTATAGTCTTTAAAGCTGCTGACCTGTACGTTCATCCCGTAAGTCTGTGAACTATCAGCGTAGTTTTGACGTTCAAAATCGGTAGCAGTTATTTTAGCTGCTTCAAATCCTGAATGTTTAAAAACGTTATACTGATTACACCTTGTTGTATAATCAATAGCTTTTACGCTGCCTAGATCATCCTGATTGTAACATAAGAACCAGTTACCGCCGTAGTTTACATCTGATGTATGTTTTATCACTTCGTCAACAGGGAACGCATACGGCGCATTATTAGGTACTTCTACCGTCCATTGCGCTACTATACCAGCAAATTCATTAAACAAGTAAAGGGGAAGGTCTACCGCACCGTCAAAGTGAAGTATTACCTGATGTAGTTGTACTGCATAAGGTTTTGGTGTCAGCTTAAAACGTTGTCCGCAAAACTTCCCCCCGTTAGCAATTGTGTTTAAAGTTGTATTCTCATACTTTTCAAAGAGCAATCCGTTGTCTATTAACTTTGGTTCAGGTAGTACTTTGTTTAATGCTGATTGTGTCACACTAGTAACTAACTGTCTTAGATAGTCGTTTTTCTGTTCTTCTGTGGCGTCGGGGTCATTCATACAATCCCATAAGTATTGCACTTTGATTATCCCGTTATAGCCGTCATCATTAAAGTATCTACCAATAGTGCTTTCTTGGTTGTCGCAGTCTACTATGTTATAGCCCGTTTCAGTTGGGTTAAGCCAACCTATACGACCTTCTCGACTCGCTAACACTCTGTCACTATCATATCCCCAAAGGTTTGCCATGTGCTTAGTTTTCTCTTCTGTAGTATACTGTTGCTACAGGCGCACTTACTTGGGTTCCTGTAGTATTATAATTAACTCTTACATACTGTCCTGGAAGAACTCCTAGCACCCATCTATATGTGGCTGTAGCATCTGTAATAGTTTGTACTGCAAATAGATCAATGTTAGTAGCGTTATTAACCGTATCCCAGTTAACGCCGTCATTACTAACCTCTATATAAGCTGTACCAGCTACCGTGCCTGAAACTTTAGTGACAGCCAAATCAATATTTACATAATAGCCATATGAGCCTAGGCGCTCAACCATTAGTATTTGATCTGAGTTAGTTGCTGTATCGTCTCCAGATGTAGCATACGCCATCGTTTTACTTTGCCACTTTTGCGCATTAGCATTATTAACACCTAGCGCAATAAGAGCAATCAATAGAATTAATATCTGTTTCATGTTATTATTGTTTTTGAGTGTTTATTATGTTACTAATGCAAATTCGTGAACAACAGAAGCGTTAGCAGTTGAAAGCGGGCTAAGTACATGTGCTATATCTACAGATAGCTCGACCTGTAACACTACGTCCTGCTCGTCGCCGTTAGCGCTAGATGTATCTGCTCTATCCATGTAAGCGTGCATAGCAAACTCAAGACCGCTACCCGTAGGGTCAGGTATAGAACCAAAACCACCCACATAAGAGAAATAGTTACCTTGACCCACTCTGTTTTGTTTAGGTATCCACGGCAATACTGCAAACGACTTAGAAGGCATACAGTAAAGCATACCAGCGCCATAGTTAGCGTCTGTAAGCTCTATGCTTTCTTCTGCATTTACATTAGAATACTGGAAGCCTGTGTTTGTGTTATTACCTGTACCTTGATTAGCATAATACTCACTATCTACATATAGCTCTGGAGAAGATATAACGTCCATCAGACCGTTATACTTATTTATACGCATAACTGATTTCATGGCTTGATACAATCTGGCTCTATCAGAAGTAGCCACTTCCCATGCATAGTTTGTGCTATTCCATTGCGCTAAGTGCGCTGACGCTGTTGTATCTACTACTTGCGTACGCTGTGCGGTAAGGTGATCTATTGCGTTAGTCTCTATCTGCTCATGTATGTTGATAGCTGCGTTATAAATCTCATGACCATAAGCCTCTTCAAACGCAAATACGTTTGTATCAAGCTGCTTTATTGATATTGAGAACTTATCAGATACAGTACTCCATGTAGGTGTTACTGTAAAGCTATCACCCCTATTACCTGAGTGATTGTGAGTACGCCCAGTACCTGTTGAGCGAGCAGAGCGAGATAGCATGTATACATTTACTGCCCTATCGTCTCTTTTCTTTTCTGTTTCGTAACCCGGTAAAACGCTTTTATTTTCAAGACCCAAGCGTAAGGTCGGTGATTGTTTAAATCTTAGTTCTTTGTCTGTAAACTGCGACGTATATTTCATTTGCGCCGCAAGTAAATTACTTGGTGTATTATTAGCCATTTAAAAGAGCTTTATAAGCCCTCCTAGTGTCTTAGGAAAATTCTTTGCGGCACTGTATAAACTGTATCCCCCGCTATTCTCTTTGCCCAGCATCTTGGGCGGTAGGAAGCCGACATAATCGGCACTCCTACAAAGTTATGTCATTTATCTTATTAGATAAAATATATTATTCATCTACTTTAAATTCATGCCCTGCCGCTTCTGCCTCTTTTTGTGCTTGCTGAAACGCAGATGCAAACTCACTGCCTTGAGTACTTTTCCCTGCATCAGTAAACTGCTTCTCTAGTTGCGACATCTTAGTAATAAGACCGCCTCCTGCATGCTTACTACTACTCTTGCCCCCCATGCCTTGTTTGTTAGGTTGAGTTTCACCCCATCTTTCTTTTGCGTAATTACTCATAACTTCTTTCCAGTCTACGTTTTCTTGTGTAGTGTCGGTATATAGGGGCTGACCATTCTTCTTAACTACTATCTTGCCTTCTTCTTCTATAAATTCATAGCCTTTACTATTCATAGAATATAAAAATTCGTCTTGATCTACAGGTAAGTCAGAAGGCACTCCAGACGTTAATTTAGCTCTTAATGAGATATTATTCTTCTCTTGGATAAGGCTCTCTCGTTCTTGTGTAAGGGTGTTGACATTATCACGTAGCGCTGCTATCTGTCTCTCTTTTTCTTGTAAAGCTTCAGCAGGCTTTATTTTAGCATCAGATAACACTTTTTCATTATAAGCGCTCATAACAGATTCTAAATCTTTACCCTCAATATCTATTCCGTAATTATTTTTAATAGACTTTATGGTCATATCTGCACCTGCTTCTTTACCCTCGTTATAAGACCTATTCTTTAATGACTTGTCTCTGGATTCTAGTTCAGATTCTGTCATTACCTTTAAGCCTTCGGGCAAAGTAAGCGCTTCTTCCTTGTCGCTTGATATAGCAGTTGATAACGTGCCGCTATCTAGCTTCAATAGTTTCTCTATTTGTTCAATAGTGGTTTGGTCTAACATGATTATTATTTTTTATAGTATCTAAGTTTAGAGTTCATACTTTGGATGTTGAGCCTTTCTGCTGTTTCTTCTGGGATACGTACATCTTTGATGTGTTTTACCTTATCGTAGGTATACCCGCCCTCAGCATCTTTATCTTTGATTGCTTCAATCTTCCACTCTTCAAATTCAGAGTTTGCGTTATCTTTTAACGGTGCTACTTCTTTTTCAAGAGTCTCTTCTTTAACTACTGCTTTTTTTGTTGCCATTTTGTTAGTGTTTAATTATTAAAATATTTATTATGGTGTTCGGATATTTTCTCTTCAAAATCTTCTACACTTACAAGCAGATCGGCTGAGTGTCCGCCTGTTAAATCTATAGTGGTGATGTCTTCTCCTAGTTCACTCTCTGTTCTATAATAAGCGACTAGGTTCAATATATTAAACCTATAATTCACTACTGGTTGTTGTGAAATATCGTTTTCTATACCCATCTTTTCGTTATACTCCTCCTGTTTAGAATTGTACAACCTTGCTTTAAATGTTATGAAAGTGTTTATATAATCACCCTGCATTGTCGTTTATATTGCTTTCTTCTTGTATCTCGATATTACTTTCTGCATATGTTCTCAAATCTTCTCTAAGCGCCTTTAGCTGCCCTCTAATTATCTGCATTGGCGGCTTTTCATTCGCCCAATCTCTAAAAACTACCTTCATGCGGTATTCTATAGACTGTTCACCTAATAGATTTTTCACAGAGCTTATGGTCTCATGGACTAACGGCTCTATCTTCATGAGCTTTAATACTTTTGCCAGTTCATTACTGTCACCTTTGTACTTACTCATATAGTAATCCTCTAGCATTGCATCAAGGTCACTTTGTGGCGCACCCTCTTTTCTTGCCTCTTGGTATTTCTTCCAAATAGCATCTGGGCTTTCCATGATATAACGCCTTCCATAATGCACATCAGCGCCCGTAAAACTTTCAGGATACATAAACATCCCTGCTTGGTCTGTAATGTATTTTTCCATTTCTTCAGCAGCATCAGAATAATAATGTAGGCGCTCTATTTTAGGTTGCTCATTGTATAGTATCTCAGTAGCGGTTTTATCGTCCGCCTTACCGTCTGCCTTTTGCATATTCTCTATACCCCATGTTACATAATACATAGAGTTAAATAGGTCAGTAAGGCTACTTATCATTAACTCTACACCTACTTTATCAGGTGTAGAATAGCCCATAATATTTGGGGTAATTATCGGCTGTTCTTTATCTTCAGGGAATGGGATAACTACGGTTTCTGATGGGTCGGTGATAGCCTTTTGCTTTGATCCATTACAGGCTTTACAATCTTCCCCACCTTTCATGCCAGTACCGCTACATTCTGTACACATACCTGCATATGACCATCTTTGCGGGAACATGAATAAGTTCTTATGAACATTCAATACGCTCCCTTCTCTTAGATATTGGTCGGCAATCTCTATACAATCATCATCAGGGCTAATATAAAACCCTCTTACTGGGTCGTAAATGTTAGATATTATTCGTGCTGGCACATACCCCCAGTAGTTAGGGTACTTAGTATTTTGATATTTAGTATAATTTGCACCATCCCACTCAATAAGCATATCGTTACTATCGTCAATAACCCTATATACTTTTTTACCTGAATCTGTTTTTATATCTGTGGTAAGAATCACATAATCTAAATCCCTTCCGTTCAATTGATAATCGTAAACATCTAACGCTGACCTATACACGGGGTATACTTCATTATTTGACACCTCCATAAGTACGATACCCATAGGGTCGTAATGTAACGCCTTGCGGTAAAAAACCTCCATCCACTTACGCAATGTATACCCGTACTCGACATTAGAAAGCATAGCAGATACACTTTGCCCTATTTGCTCACTTGTATTATATGATATACTGCCACCCCTAGCGCTATAAACCTTATCAATAGGTCGGTGCAGCTTTGCAAACAAGTCTTTGTTAGATTTTGCATACTTTTTACGTGCTGCTATCTGCTTATCTCCTTCAGCGTTTATTATTCGCTCTAAGTACTCGTCTAGCCCGACACCCGTATGATGTACCATTAGCTTTTTAGTATACTCCTGAGCAGCCGTAACTAACTTTAAGTTAGGTCTATTAAGTAATATTTCTCTTATGTCATTACGTGTAAGTTGCATCTCTAGTTTTTAACAAAGAACATTTTCTTTACTGTTGGCTTTATCTCGAAGTACATTCTCATTATCAACATATCTAAGAAGTCAGGCGACCTACCTAAGTGGTCTTTCATTTCGTCCTTCTTGATTATTCGTTTTCTTGTTTCATCGTTGTCAATATCTTTCTGCTTCAGTTGTCCTACTTCCTCTATTATTAATTCTCTTTGTTCTGCTGTACAGATAATCTTTATCAACCGTTCATTTATCATTTCAGCCAACTTAAAAGCACATTCACTTTTCAGGTTAGCGTAATCTTTATCGTTTATTGCTTTAGCGCCTCCCCTAAATTCTTTTATTCCCTTCAGGTAGCTTTCTAAGTACCCTCCCAGCCCGTCACTATCTGCAACTATCTGTGATCTAGGTACTGATAGTTCTGTAGATTTCTTTCTCAGGTCTTGCTCGATCTCCTTACCGTCGGATTTCTCTTTTACGATACCCTTCGTTAAATCACATACTAACCCATCCCAGTAACCTAAAACAAACAAATCCCGTCCTCTCATAGCCAAATCAGCACTTAGGTATTTCTTACCTGTTGGCTGTACGTGGTCGTTAACGAACATATCCGTAATAGCGTCATAATCACACAATACAGCAGGGTCATCGTCATACTCCCAGTTGCCGAATAGTAGCCTTTCTTTTTTAGCTTTATCCTTAATCCCCTTTAGCGTTTCTTCATATCCGCTTTCACCATGCGGGTTGTCCTGTACCAAACATGGGATATATCTAAACCCTTTCGGTAGTTCGTTAGCTTTCCAAGGCTTATAGAACATCGTATACAACCAGTTCTTCTTTGGGTTGGCAGTTATCAGCACTTTGCCTAATAGCCCGTACTTATCGTTATTGTGCCTGTTGGTACGTGTCTTAATAGTATCGTATGCCTCAAAGGTTACTTCCCCGCCTTCTTCTATCCATCCTCCGGTATACTCTATCGAACCTAAACTCTCAAACATAGGATCACTAGGTTTCTTTGCTAGTTCCTTAAAGTCGATTCTACTACCGTTATACAGTTGGATAAAACTATCCTTGCCGTCATACTTGTAGTGTACATCTTTTTTTAATCCATAGGTAGCAAACACCTTATAAAAGGTTATCAGCGTACTTTGTCGTAGTTCTTTCAACTCCCTACGCCCTACAAACCATCGTGTATCAGGATAAGCTAACGCAGAGAAGGCTAACCAACTTGCTCCTGTCCACGACTTAGCACCCCCAGCAGCCCCGCCATATAGCAGGTATTCGGTTTCATTATCTGTCAGTAAACAAAGAGCTTCTTCTTGTTTCTTATGCTTCTTACCGTCTACTACCGTTATAAAATCAAAGTGCCTGTTATCTCTAAACAGGGAAACTTGCAAATCTATAAGGGCGTTATCTGGTACATTAAGCATCTTTTGCTTTAGCCAATAGGCTTAATAACTTCATTTTATCTTCTACATTCATTACTTCAAAGTTGAATGTTGATTTTTGTTCGTTGTCTTTCTCGTACAAGCCCAGATGTTTACTTAACATGTCTAAGGCTTTTAACTTATCCCACCCCTTCACTTTTCTTACCTTCACACTCTTAAAGGTCTCTTCCGCTACGGCTTGATTTTCTTCTGCTGTTTCGATCCCCGCTATTGAGGCTGAAACTTCATCTTCTAACTCGCTAATAGGTCTTAACTGTCCATCATCATCAAATAAGTTCTTTATATCCCCAAAGGCTATCTTAGCTAGTTCTTTTATTACTCGTTCCTGTGTTACTTCCAGCTTATTAGATACTTTGTTTTGCCTCTCTGATATATATGTTTGAATGTCATGTTTTGTAAGGTTCTCTTGCGCTATACTTCTTGCCGTCTTCTCACTATAACCAGCCGATATAGCAGCCTGTGTAGCATTCATACCATTGGCTAAATACTCATCACAAAATCGTTTCTGTTTATCGGTTAGGTTCATGCTTATAATATCTTTTCACGGGCGTGCAGGTCGTCTGTTCACAATACAAAACGCTCCATAAGTGATCACCGCAAACTTCATAGTGAGTTGCTGGTCTTTTTTTATGTGCTTGTATTTTACCCTCATTTGTTTTCACGAAATACCAAACCTCTGGGCTTTCGTTTAGCCTAAGTCCTAAATATTCACTATTCAATCCCTGTTCCTCCTTACTATTAACATTATTAACATTGCTATCCATAAGAATGAAAACATTTAGTTGTTCTTAGCTTTCCAGTTAGCTATATCTGCGTCTGTTACTTGATTACTGCTGTGAGTGTTACGGATATTGTTTGCTCTTTCTTCACTTAACAGGTAGTTGCCAAAGTCTACTAAATCCTTTTCGTGTTGCTCACCTATTTGTACAATACAATCTTTGGCGAAGTCCATTTTTTCTACGTGCGCTTCAGTATCCCAAACTTCAGTCATTGCATTTGGGTTGCCAGTTTCTTTAGCTACTTTACTATAGTCTCCTACTTTTCTGCCTGCATCTTCGCCAGTTAGGTTATTGCGCTCCAAATATTCTACAAATGTTTCGCCTTCGTTTTTATGTTTCAGAAATCCTTCGTAGGTATCCATATCGCAAAGGGCTACCATCTCTTCTTTGCCTTCAGATGATATTATACTACACCCTTTTATATATGCTTCTTGCATGTGCTGCTCATTTTTGCACACCTTATGCATTTGCCCTAAAAACATATAACCTGCATCCTCTTTACTAGGATTTCCCTTCCCTTCATATAAAGATATCAAATCGGCTATATGACAAGGTTTTTCTTTAATTAAGTTTTCAGCGGGGTTTAGTGACTTTAGGATATTTATGGTTTTAGGGTATCTACTAGCTACTTTAGTATAACTTGGCGAACTCAATACTTTCTCATGAAAATCATAATACAAATGTGAATAATCAACGCCACACGAATTCCCCGCCCTGTATAACGCTTTATATTCATTGAACAAATCCACTAGCGCATTACAAGCGTTTTCATATTCTTGCTCTTCTTCTATCTGCTGTTTAGCTTTTAGAACCCCTTTCATGAATGTTTTTATGATATTCATACTATTGGTAGTTTATTCGGCGAACTCTGTTGTTTCAGTCCACGATGTTTGACTAGTGTTTACTGTTGCGGTTGCCCCTATACCATCACAACTTGCACAATGCCTTAGTCCTGTGTTTGTTGGGTCTTCCCCTGGGTCTATTGCTATAGGGTGCCTACCCTCTCCTTTACATTTAGGGTCTTCTTGATCGTAACCATCTGTTGCAAATGTTGCTTTAAGTTGGGTTTTTATAGCCTCTAGCCTATCTCCTACATCTACGGTTACACTATCAGGTATATGTGCCTCACCCGTTACTAATGCTTGTATATCTGTGCTTAATGTGTCTGCTGCTGTATCAAATGCTTCTTCACTAGCGAAAGGATAGCCATCTTTAAATGTGGTAATAAGTGCGGCTATTGCGGAATTGAGTGTACCCTTACCTGTAGTAACATCTAAAGCCTCGTAAGAATCTAATGCATTGCCATTTATGAATGTGATTGCATCGTCTAGGTGTGGCGGTCTTAGCCTATTTGGTTTCTGTAAAGGTACTGTTGTATACATTCCTGCATCCTTGTATTCACAAAGTTATTGCAGGCTGATAGGCGTTTTAGAAGAAAGTACTGGTATACCGATACTTTAACTTACTGCCTTATCGTAGTCTTCGCGTGACTGTCCTATAAAAGAATTATCCTTACTGCTGATGCCGTAAAACTCTATCAATCGACCTTTACTACTGATTCTCGTTACTAATGGATATACACCTAACTGTATAAGCTCTGTTTTCTGGCTGTCTTTAGTTATAGTGAGCGTATTATCTATAAGATCGGTAGCGTCTATTATTCGGGCGTTGCTCTCTATCTTCAGCCTTATGTTGTGATACAAAGCTATTTTATCAGACTCCGTTTTAGAAGATATGCAATTCTCTACACACTTGACCGCATGACCTATAGTGGATTTAGATGTTCTTCTTATAAGTTTGAGAATGTCTATATTGTATGCTTTAGTTGATTCTTTAGCGTAGTAGATGTATAAGTGCCTTGCAAATGCATGGTCATAGTCTGTACTGTTGATAATGTCCTCCACGCTATACCCTGTCTCTTTACTCACTATATCTAGTATTTCTTCTGTTGTAAACTGTCTCATATCGTATATTATTTCTTTATGTTGAAGAACTTGTTAGTGGACTTAATGAATTTTGGCTTTTTGCCATATATTAAATACCATGCGATTAGCGCTACCGTATTTAGTGCAGGGGTAAAACAATATATTATGTCTAAAAAGTCTGCATCTAAACTTGAGAAAACACCGCCCTTGCTATGCATTCTTTGAACTGTTTTATACATCCCCCATACACTCAAAAGATATATTACTACTGCTATTGTTATTTTGTATGTCATAGTTAATTGGTTTTATTGTGAATAATGAATTCTCTTAAATGGAAGTGTATGGCATCTATCTGCTTATCGCTAAGCTGTTTTTCTAGTTTGTCTTTCAATAGTAAATAGGCTGCACCTTTTACAGGGCTTTTGTAGTAAGTGATGTAAAACCCTATATATTCTTTAGGGTCGTCTGTGCAGTAAAGTCTATTATTTATATGGCTATAGAACACTATCTTATTATCTACCCCCATATACGGCATAGCCTTTCTTATCTTCTTTAGTAGTTTAGATTTCATGGATTTTACTTTGTGCGTTTTCGATTTGTATTAGCCTGTCAAACAATCGTTTACTATAACCCCATTTCTCTTTTGTAGGTATATCCCTATCTACTATCTCTTTAAGTAACTGCCTTATTCTTCTTATTTCGGCTTCTTGCTTTGTGACTTTCATTCTCTTACAGTTTTATTGTTAAGTCATTACCTGTTAAGTCAAATACTATGTTCTGGAGGGTGTGTAATGCGATTTCTTCAAATTGTATTTGGTCTTCATCATCCCAGTAAAAGCTCCATACCTTACGCTCTTTATTATATGTTATCGCAGGTGTACTAAACGTACAATGGACAAATCTATCTTCAACATCAAAGCCCTCTATCCTCTCCAGTACATCATCTGTTAGCTCTATGGGGGATAACTTACTTAGTCTACACGGGCGTTCTTTACCGTCCACATCATACATTATGTGATATACGTTAGCCTCGTTCCTTACTATGTCCTTTACCTGAACATTGCCATATGGCGTATTCACCCAGTTACCTATTCTTAATTCTTGTGGTTTCATTTTACTAGTGCTTTACTTCCAATAATCGTTTAGTTGTTTCTTAGCTTCTTCTAATGTTAAAGGTTCGCCACTAGCGAAAAACTCTGTCAAAAACTCTTCTACATATTCTTTGTGATTAGACATATACATTTCATCAGCCATATTATTAACTGTTTCTGCTGGGTAATTAGACTTTGATAACATACCGCGTGTTACGTGACAAGTGATAAGCCTTATTCGATCTATCATATCATAATAGTTGGATAGCTCTTTACATAAGTCTTCTAAACTTAAATTGCCCTTATTGTCAATAAGTATAGTACCCCAAAATTCAGATAAATGTTTTCTGTGGGCTTGATCTTCAATTTGTTTAAATTCTAGTTGCATAATATTCATTTAAGTGTGTTTATGTTTACTGCTATTCCTGCTTCTATTAAGCTAGGTATGTTAGCATAGCCACAGTCGTAGCCTAATCCCCTTAGTACGTCAAATGCGCTTCTTACTACATCATAATCTGGATTAAACCAACTGGGCTTTACGACCATATCAGTTATGTAGCTAATAACACTTCTACCAAATATTATAGTAGGTGCGCTTGCATCAAACATCTTCGCTACCTCTATAGCATCTTCGTCTGTTATATCGGATAAGGGAGTGAGAGCGAGTTTTATATCCTCATATGGAGAATGGTTTACAAACCCGTCCGTATCGTTTATATCTTCTATCGGATATGAACCTTCAATGTCTGTGTCGTAAAAGTCACAACCCCAATATGTATGCAATATCCTTGTAAGTAATTCTTTATCTATGTTCATGTGTTAGTTTTTAGTGGGTGATTCTTTATAGATGCCTGCACGTTTCGCCATTACGATCTCTCTTTCTTTAAGCATTGCTTCTGCCTGCTGGTATGCTTTTTTAGCATTCTTATCGTACTCGTACACATTCCCTAATTCACTAGACAAAGCCTGCCCTGCGAAGTAGTCTAATAAGCTCATATCTTTTACAGTTTTCATTACTATTCATTTAGTGGTTAATAATTATGTTTCCTTTATTTCAATCCCGTACACCTTTTTCATAAGTCGTTTTTTCTTCAGATAGGTTTTAGTTTTAAAACCCTTGCAGTCCTCGACTATTTTTTCGCCTGTACTTGGTATCATATACACAAAATCAGCTACGTACTTTAGTGAGTGAGTACCGCCTTCGTTTAGTTCGTACGGTACTTGTAGCTCTAACTGTGCGATCTCAAACGCTTTGAGTAAGAGTAGTAGTTCTCTGTACCTTTTATACTCTTTCTTACTGTCGAATGTGTGACCGTCATACTCTACTTTCTTATTACCGTACTTAGCACGTTTCTTTTTCGGCTTATCCTCTAGCTGTGTGATGACTTTTATATTACCTTTCTTTTCTAGGTCTTTGAGCCGTTGCTCTGTCCATCCTTCCCAGCCGTTAGATTTATGCCTCATGGGTTATTCAGTTTCAAAATCTCCTACTAAGTCCTCGTTAAACACTTCAGTATCCCAGCCTTGTATAAATCCCTTTTGATCTATATCCATAATGATATAATCGCCATATCCGTTTCTTTTAGGGTATAAACATTCGGGTACGTAACCATCTTTATTTATTTCTCCAATAACATTCTTATCGGCATCTAACACGAAATACCTGCCAGAATCGCATACTTTATAGTGTACCTCTGCTACTGCGTCCTGTGGCCACTCTAGTATCTCACCGCTTGAAATATCTATTAACGGCTTCCATAATTCGCCACTCAAAAAGGGCATCAAATCACCTTTTTCATCAGCCACCCCGTTTATTTGTGCATCTTCAGAATATCTTACATGAGCTTCTACTTGTAAATACTTAGCTTGTTTCATCTTACTTTATTTTAATAGTTAATAATTGTGGTTAATCTGTTACTAGTTCTACATATCGGGATATGTCATATAATTTTCTAACCATAACCTTTGGAAGAAGTGTGTTTCATCGCATGGTGAAGTATCGTCTACATTCCATATCTCAATATCATTTTCAGGAGTTACGTGTAAGGATGTACCATTTTTTTCTTCATTGGTATTGTTAGATATTAAAACAGTCCACGTTTCACCGTTTTCATCTTTATACTCAAACCTTGTTTCGTAGAAAACTTTATAGTTTCCTAAACTGCATTTACCTAATGTTCTTTCTAAGAACTCATTTAGTGCTTCTTCTTGTGTCATAATGTTTTTTTAATTATTTTTGTATAAATGTGTTGGGCTTTGCCCTGCCATAAGAGAGCTCCTTTACTGGGGCTCTACTTGTTTACTAGCCTTACTTTATCTCCTGCTTTAAATTGTGTCATAGGTTAGCCCTTTTTATGCTTCTCTTGATTGTTAGCAACTATCCTGCTAGCTGTATCTAAATCTAATTGCCCGCCCATTTCTTTGTAAGCATCTAAGGCATGAATTATAAGCTCTACAGCCTCTTGATCTACAGCTATACAAAACATTCCTAAAGCAATTCTAAAATTGTTAATCTCTTTACCTGTGTACTCTTTTGGTTGATATTTTACTTGTTCCATTATTATTAGTTTTAATTGTGATTAAAATGGGAGGTCGGATTCTGGGTCGTAATCAGCAGGCGTAACTTTAGGGCTTACAAATTGCTGTTGCTCTCTAGTTATCCCGACTGGCGCGTCTACTTTCTCTATTCTCCATGCATCCAGATTAGTCATATAGTTGACCTTACCGTCACGCTCCCACTTGTTACCCTTGATGTTGAAGTTTACCTTTACTTGCTGCCCTACTTGGAAATTGTCCAGTATGTCACACTTAGCCTGGGTAAATTGCATCTTTGCATAATCCGTGTAGGTCTTATCATTTACCACCTCGTTTACTTCTAGTACAAATTCACGCTTCTTGAAACGTTCGCTTACTTGCTGTGTGTCGTTTAGCTGTACTATCTTTCCTGTTAATTCAAAAGTCATAGTTTATGTTTTTGTTGGTTACTTAATTAGTTCTGGGTTTTCGTAGATGTTGCCGAACAACTTTGATTTTTGACTAGATGGGTAATCAAAAGCATAAGTACTTTCGCTATCTTTTACGTAAGTTCTCATATAGCACCATACCCCCCCAGTTTATTACAAATGGCTCTATCATGCCTTTTATAACCTCGTATCCAACTATATCGCCTTCGTATATTGAAAATCCATTTTTATCTACCATGCCTGTTTCTTGCATCAATACATAATTATCGCTCCACTTGTCAAACTCTACCCCATCATTACATAGAACTTTACCATCTGGCGTTATCATGAAGTAAAACGGACATCCATTATCAGAGTCTCTATTTATGTACTCTTCGCTGTTTGGGTAAATCATCTTTTTTCGAGACTTATCCCATATTCTAAAATTCAGTTTTCGCATTTCTTCTTATTTATATTGTTCAATAATCTTTTTACAGTTATACTAGGGGGTTATGACAAGTTCCATATGTCGCCAATAACTTCAAACGTCCAATGGTCTACAGTTTCTATACTGTAAAAATCCCAGTCGCCATTTTGCGCCATTCTGATAAAATCCCTACCTCCTTTTAGCGTGTCTACACTAATCTTATAAGTACCGTCATCAAGCATAATTACCCCACTAGCTGTTTCTTTTGTTTCTGGATGCTCAAACTTTACTATATCACCCCTGTACATTTCCTTCCCGTTTTTATCGTTCAGCCATATATACTCTGATTCGGTTTCCAGTATCAAGTGTTCAGAGTGCAAGTGCGGGTATGTTCTAGGCGTGAAATAAACCCATCCTTCATGTAGGTTATCGGTTACTGAAAGATTATCAGTTTTATCACCCATGTAATTACAGTTTTTCCATACTCTTAGCTTTATCGGCATTACTATATTTTCTTCTTTCATAGTTTTAATTATTTCTTTACAGTTTTCTATTAATGAAGGATCGCTATTTATTTGACCCTCTAGTTGAGTTAAATGTGTTTCGTAGGCGTGTAGAATGGTTAAGCTGTTCTAATTTTTAACTGTTCGTAGTTGCTTACCATACTCTGGGTTATCTCTTTACACAATTCAACAGGTATCTTTGACCTTTCGTAATTGTTCTTTAGTCCTTGTGTTCCTGTACGGCTTCCTCTGGGTGCCGCCTCATGACAACTATCACCATTCTTGCACATTTTTCTAGGCTGCCATAATGTGTCATTTGTCCATATGTCTGTAGGTTTCATTCTACTATCTCCATATTGGCAATACGTGACCGTGTTCCTTATCCCTATATCCATGAATGGCATTTTTCTTAATAAGCCTCTAGGGTTCTCTATATACCATACTAGGTTAGGGTTTATATTTTTGTAGTGGTTTATTATCTCAAGTGTTTTCTTGACCAGTGCCATGCCTAACATTGCTTTATCGGTCTTAGGGATATACGCACCTTTACACCTGTCCAATGATGACCTATTGACGCTACACTAAACGCTGTACATGGTGGACTTGCCCATAAGAAATCTATATCTTGGGGGAGGTCTTTTACATCTAGTCTGAGAATATCCATTACGTAGTCTATACCATCAAATGAATTAATGTCGACTGTGAATGTTTGTATGCCTAACATTTCTGCTTGGTTAGATATACTCCTGCTTCCTGCAAATAGTTCAAGTAGTTTCATGATCTAAAAAGATTCTCCATTGTTTTGGTTAGGTAGTTTAGTAGGCATACCAGCGTGGGCGTTATACATTTCTTGCTGTGTATGCATTTTATGGCTAAAAGGCTCGGCTCTTACTTCGTCAAATCTTTGGTTATCTCTGTTGTACTTCATTTTAACCTGTCCAGTTTGTCCGATAAAAAACCACCTGATCTTTTGCACATGTATTTGAGTTGTTCCATCTTCGTAATCCCTGTAGACTGTTATCCCGTTATCTGTCTTATTGTTGAAATTTGAACTACCTGATATACTGTACATGTCTGGCACTTCATAGTTCCCGTCTTTGTCTTTCCTCATCTTAGTAGGGTGCGCGATAATGAACACATGAACTTGATATTTCTTAGCGAAGTTTGCCAACTTAGTAAGGCACTCACCTATATACTCTGTCTCTGTCTGCTGCTTATCTCTGTGGCTTTCCAAGTAGTTCCACGGATCAATCAAATAAGCGTTTATCCCATACCTGCCTACCATCTCAATTCCTTTCTCTATCAGCCCGTCTACCGTGATGTTGATTTCATCTACTTTCAGGTTATAGAAGTGTTCATCTACAAAGTTTAGCGCATCCAATAACTCACTATCGTGCATTTTCACGCTGGTATCTTTTCTGTAGAAAGGCTTGCCGACATATATCTGGCATAATTCAGAAAACAACATCTCACCAGGGGCTTTCTCAGGCGTGAATGTGGCAAACTTCCAATCATGCTCACGTGCTAACTCCACAAATACACCGTTAGCCCATGTGCTTTTACCGTGGTTAGGTATACCTGTTATTGTCGTGACCTCTCCAAGTCTCCACGATATGAGCTTGCTTAACTCTGTAAACTTTTGAAGCTTCAATGTTTTAGGGTAGCCATTCAGGTGTATATCTCTCAACTCCTTAACCTTATCATATACAGTTTCAACACCATAAACAGGTAACAACTCTGCTTCCTCATATAATTTCTTTACTCCACCCTTCCCATGCTTCAGCAACACATCGTTAGCATCTTTACAACCCTCTGGATAAACTACCACCCTGCACTTATGCGCTCCTAGCCTTCTTACTAGCTCATCTCTCAATCGCTCCCCTGCTTCGTCATTGTCTACTGAGATTACAAACTCCTTCACATGCGCTATATCATCCCAACAATTCTCTAAATACTCCAGCTTTGCATGTTTGCCCATACTTGCACCGTTCGGCACACTAATCACATTCGGCACTCCAGCTTCGTAATAACTCAAGCAATCAATCTCACCTTCACAGATCACTATCGTTTCCCTATCCAATACCGTGTTCAGGTTGTAAAAAATCAACTCAGCCCCAGAAACCATTTTAAAGCCCTTTTCTCGCGTTCTATACTTCACGTTGACTAATTCCTCGCCTCGGTAGTAGTTAAAGCAAATAACCGCCTTCTCTGTTCCATTCTGGGGCATCCATTCTTTCCCGACCGTAACCTTCGCAACCAAAAGCGTATTATTGCTAATTCCTCTACCCTCAAACCACTTCAAAACATCATCACTTACTTTCTGCAACTTTGGTTGTGGCTTCACATACTCTTTTTTCTTCTCAAACTCTATCACACTACCTTCAAAATCACACCCGGCATTATGACACTTGTACAAACCATCTTCTACATTCACACTTAGCGATTTATCATGCTTGTTCTTACGCGTATCATGGCACTTTGGGCAATGCATCTTACCGCCTCTTAGCTTCGATATGTCGATCCCGTATTTATCCCAGTTAGCTCGCATAACCTAAAAATGTAAATGCCGTTGTGTTTTTTAGCCTGTTG
This sequence comes from uncultured Flavipsychrobacter sp., assembly GCA_964531655.1. GTDB lineage: Bacteria > Bacteroidota > Bacteroidia > Chitinophagales > Chitinophagaceae > UBA5543. Next base: position 61,588 of record CAZHDM010000005.1, on the reverse strand, counting down.
TACTTTTCTTCATCCCATGTCACCTCAGCACCTGTTTGGGGGTTTCTCATTTTCACTAACCTGCCTTTCGCTTTATGCTCATCCTTAAACCAGTTGTTACGCAATTTCAATTTCCAGTTCTTCACCTCGGTGCCGTTCTTATCCCGCCAATTATTCTCACTGTAGTACGCGAACGCATTTTTTGCCATCTGCTCACTGTACCCTTCTGCCGTTACGTATGCAATAAAATCTTCCAAAGTCGGCGCACTACTACAAGTATTATTTCCTTTCTTTTCCTTTCCTTTCTTTTCCTTTAATGCTTGAGGTTTGCTTAAGCTTTGCTTTAGCTTTGCTTTAGCACCTTTTATACCAGCTTGTACTCTTTTGTTTTTCAACTCATTATAAGCCTCCATTGATCGTAGTAGTCTGTCAGAAAAAAAGTAGTTATCTACTATTTCAAATAAATCAAACTGCTCTATAACTGCTCTTACTTTTTCTTCTTCGACCTTAAAATCATATGCTAAAACAGAGATGCTTTCCATGTCCATTTTATAGTCAGATTGCTCTCTTAATACTTCAATTAATGCGAAGTAAATACCGTACCCTTCCATACCATATTCACGTCTCAGCTTAACTACTTTAATGTCATTTCTAGCGTTACTATCGTGTGAAAAAAAATATGCTTCCTTTGCCATCTGTCTCTTTATACGTTTATTAGGGGTTAGTAATTAATTTTAGTCTACCATGAATAGGTCGAGGTCGTGAGGTTTATGCGGGAAGTATGTACCGTCTGTATACCAATCATCTTCAACACCTTCTACATATCCTACTACCCATATACCGTTATAGCTTATATTCTCCACCTCTCTCCCGTCTCTGGTTACTACCTTATCTCCTGCTAAGGCTCGCTTATAATCAAATTCTTGCATGGTTAGATAATTTATAAGTGTTCAATGTCTCCTGAGTCAATGCCTTCGTATACTTTTTTGAATAGTATTGTAACATCATCCAAGTCAGAGTCTGCTGAGTATATAGCCCCATACATATCACTTTCGCTTATAAAAGAATACCCGTAAAACAGGCAATCAATGACCTCTTCACCTAGCCCGTGATATTCAGATAGCGCTGTGCTCAAACGAATTGTTTTTTTTGAAACAAGCCCATTGCTAGATTTTGGATCCCAATACAACCCAGCCTCCTGTATATACTTAGGATACCAACCCGCGACACAACAAACAGTACCACACTCTTTTGCTTTGTCATACTTTGCCACAAACTCGCTATAGTCAAATTGCTCTGGCTTCAACCCTTCAAGCATATTTATTGTCTTTTGCAGACGTTCTAATACAAGTGATTTTTCCATAATATTGTATAGTTACATATAGCTGTAGCTAGGCTTTAAAGAATTGGTGAACAATAACTATGAGTAAGAATTGAACTAATGATACAATTAGGGTTCTTTTACTCGATTCGTCATTTCTATATACATAGTCGATTAAGCAGACAAGCACATATATGGCTAATAATGTTTCTATTACTGTGTAGTGTGTCATTTCTTTATAATTTTTAGTTTATCCATAATAGGGTACTGCAAGGCTACTATTAGCAATCCTAATACTCCTAGTATATCGGACATGGTTACTTGATTAGAATGGCAAAAAGCTTCTTGTGTTACCTATCGAGAAGTCAAGGCTTGGTACATCTTCACCAGATAATATCATCCCTATAAAATCCTCTGGGTTTTCAATTCCATATTCTATCTTATGCTTCAGTTCAGATAGCGCCTTTTTAGCATTAGGTAGTAGCCTTTGAACGGCTTTAATTTCTAACTGCTCGAATGGTAACAATTCAGCACCCCAACGCGCTATCATATGTATAGGTGCGCGCCATTCATCTTTCCCTTTTATGTATCCTATTACAAATGGGTCTGGGCTTTTGTCGTCAAATAGAACATATATATTCTGATACCAGTCATTTTTAATGCAGGTCTGTATTTCTTTGAGTACGTCTACAGGGATAGTACTTGCATCATATTCGCTATACTTTACTTTTCTAGGGCAAAGTGTACGTATAATCTTTTCTGTTTTAGGGTCAACAAAACTATACGGCGGGGCTTTCTTTTCTTCGCTTCTATCTGCTAGAGATACTTGCTTGTTAAGACCTAATTCGCTTGCTAGTTCAAACCATTCTGATGCTGTATCAGCTTCTTTTAGGTTTTCTAATTCTGGTTCGATAAAAATTTCTACTGCCATAATTGATTGATTTTATTTAGTTGATTAATTTATGCTGCTATATATGTTGTGGCTATGCGTCCTGCTGGTGTCCTGTTAAAACCTGCCTGTACTATTATTCCTGATTCCTCCAGCTCATGAATACGCCTGTGTACGGCTGCCGCTTCCATCTTTGCCCGTTCCGCTATCTCTCGATAATTAATAGGCTTCTTAGCCCTCTTTAGAACAGTTACTATTAGCTCTCTGTGTGCAGGTGCAAAATCTTCTTTGCTCTTAAATGCTTTAATGCTGGTTGGTTTCATGATCTACCTATTTTATTGATTGGTTTGTGAGTAAGTATTTCAGTAAGTACGTTACCGTCATGGGTGCTTTGCGTAGGCTTGATATAAAACTTAGCAGGTAGTTCATGCCCTACTCTTTCTGATAGTTCCCTACAAATATTTTTTGATTCAATAGACACTCCTGGAGACTTACTAAGTGTAAATAGCTTATAGCCCGATTCGTCCTTATTAACATAGAATACCCATGTCTTATCAGTCAATACTGCAAAATGTACATACAGCCCTACTCTTAGGTTAAATCTCTCTGTAGCAGCAGTTGAAAAGTAAATGCGCCCTGTTTTAGAAAATGATACTGTTAATTCATTAGGGTTGTTACGGCTTATTATCTTCTCGTTCTTTTTGTTTAGTACTTCTATCATAATTAAGCTGCTTTATAGTTGTATATTTCACGGGCGCAAGCATGATATTTTTTACCTACGCTATCATAGTTGCTAATCGATCGATCTACTTTGCTGATTAAATTCTGAATAGTTGTGTGGTCTGTCTTTTTTAGATGCTTTGCTACTTCCAGTAGTTTTAGTTTGTAGCTATTCCTAAGAAAATAAGCTATTACACCTCTTGCGTTAACAAGGTGAGGCTTTCTGTTATTGGCTAACATTTGAGGTACAGTAATACCAAAATTCTTAGCTACTACCTCCATCATATGTTTAATAGGCATATCAGGTATATCTTCATTTTTCAACCCTGCATATAAATAAGGGTGAGGCTTGTAAAGTTTTGCTAGTCGTGCGTTCATAATTAGAATAGTTTCTTTTGGGTGTCTGGTTGCTCTACTTTAGTTCCGTGCTTCAGGATGTATATACTCACGTATGTTTCATACTTAACATCGTCCGTTACATCTTCAAAAGGATATGCTCTATGGTATGGGGATAGTATACGCTCCATGTTTTCATCTAGCACAAAAAAACTAGCTGCGCTTACTCCTTTAGTAAGTAGCTCGTAATAGCTACCCTCGTATTCGTATATGTCGCCTCGTTTACTCATTTTCTATGCTTTGATTTACTTACTCCTTTTTCTATTTGATCGTCAATACTCATTAATCCTATTTCGGTGTGGCACTCCCTGCATACTGCTAACCAATCTTCTTCATTTAATAGTTGCTCATTCTCTCTACCTCTCATATGGTGTACGTCTGTAGTCCTTATCGTGCATCCCTCTAGTCTTGCTTCACAGTACGCATGTTCCTGTTTCCATACTTTTATGCGCTTACGGTACTGTGTTAACTGTCTGGCTCTCTTTCTACTTATCGGGCTAACAGGTGTACGCTTTAATGGCTTCTTTGCTTTCTTAGGTTTGTCGAAGCAATCAGGTCGTCGGTTATCCTCTGTACAGTTATATAGCTTGCACATTATTTAACTGCTCCTGAATTGAAGTGACCGAGAAAATAAATCTTAGATTTCGGAGCTTTGTTATCCCACGCTATAAACTGGTCATAGTGGTCTTCAGAATCTGCTTCAGCTATTAGCATAATATTATCCCAACATGTAGCCTCTAATTCTTTACCAACTACGAATTTTATATGTGCATCATTTTGTAATGAAGTGTGAAACTTCTCAAATACTACTGTTGCGTTTTTACACTCTGTTACTTGAGTACCGTCTAGTCTTGTTACTTTAGTCATTGTTATTGGTTTTAGTGGTTAAAATGTTAGTGTTGATTGTTCGTTAGGCTCTGGGATATTCACACCCCAAAACTCAGCAGTCCATCGTCTTATTCTTTCGTGATATTCCTCTTGCTCTAGCGTGTTATTACTAGTTGTTGACTTAGGTACTTCTACAAATTCCCCGTTGCTGTTGACCATCTTCTCGGTATTGAACATTGCTTTTAGTATCTCGTGCGCATCTTGAGCGTCTTTTACATTGTGTCCTGCCTCTCTGAATACGTCAAACATTATGGCTACAATCACACACCAGTAGTAGGCATTTTGCGGGTTACTACGCTTCTTGCGTTTAACAGAGAATACTATCTCTATATTCTTACCTTTCCTGTCGCTTATCCACTTATCAAGTATCTTTCTATGTGCTATCTTGAGCGCTCCATCCTGTCCGATATGTCCGTTAAACGTGGTCATGCCTCTACTACTATTTGATACTTGTTTTCTTCTACTATCCTAGCTTTTTTACCAGGCGTTTTGCCTAAGTCATGATAAGTACCGTCTACTAACTGTAGTGTTACTACGTCTCCTCTTATTACTGCTTTAGTGTATGGTGGTAGGTTAATGTTACCTTGCTTCTTATACACCATCTTTCTGATGTCAGTAATAACTATAGGTGTTGCTAGTCTCTGTTCGTGGGTCATTATATTATACTTGGGTTACTGTCTATTATTCCTGCTACATCATCCCATTGCTGACGTTCCTTTTTATACAGGTCGTCTTTTTCGATAGATTCTACTATTAGCTTCATGCTTCTTAGGCAGCTTTTCAAATCCTCGAAACGAACCCTTTTAGAGTGGTAATCTTTAATTATCTCTTTAGTGAAATACTCGCGCTCAACATCTTTCAATTGGCTAAACTGTGCCAGCACATCTAAAGGGCTATCTATTGTATTTGGGTTGTTCATGATTGGTTATTTAAAATGGTAGATCGTCTTCTGTGTCGTTATCGTTCACTTGCACCTCATTAGGTGTAATAAGCTTCCTATATTCCTCACTACGCTTTATGTCATCTTTAATGAAATCAGGGAATGACTCCAGTAGCTCCATATTAGGGTTATCATAATCCCATATAGTGGTAGGGTTAATCTGCTGTGGAATAGTCAGAGACTTGTGTAAAGGGCTGATGCTTGATATTTCTTCAAACGTCTTGCCTGACTTAGAAACCTTGTGGATAATATTCAAAAGGCAAGGCACACCTAATAACTTTGTAATATCAAACGCTTTTGCTTCTTCTTCTGTAAACCCTTTAGACCTCCAGCTTTCTAACATCTTTCTTAGGTTAGCTTTCTCATGTAGTGAAAGGGTGAATGTCTTACCTATTACTAATGGTTGCTCTCCGTTCTCTTCTCTGAATACTTTTAACTCGTTTGGTAACTCCCAGCCTATGCGTACTTTGTTCAGGCTTTTTTTAGTACCCATTATTTCTTCCTCTACCGTTCCGATGTGTATCATTTGGTAACATCTTGCTTCATATGTTCCTGCTGGTATTAGTTCTCTTTGTGTTCCGCTTGTTGATGCGATAATTGCCATTTTGATTGATTTTATTTAGTTGATTAATGATTATCTTCTTTGATAAATGTTTTTACGTCTTTCTTCATTGTGGTACTTATTCCAGAAATATGAGGCAGCCGTAAAGCCTCCTACAAATCCTATGGCTAGCGTAGTAATGCAAGCCCAAAAAGCTAACTCTGTCATGCTGCTGAATTTTGGTTAAGAGGATATTTGCTAAGTATTTGCATGCGCACATTAGCAAGCGTTATAGCAAACGAAATGTCATCTTTACATTTAGCTGAGTAGCACTCTTTATGAGCCTTATTTACTAGTTCATTCTGTATAGATGCTAGTTCACTTATTTTATCAGTAGCTTCTATCCTAGCGCATACCTCATGCAAATACTCCAACCTTAATGATGCTATATTGACTATGAATAACGATCTCATGGCTATGCTACTTTATTAGGGTTAAGGTCTGTTGCTTCGCCTAGTATCTCATTACCCTTCTTACGTCCTGTCGCAGTAGCTACGTGGTTGATAGTAGCGTTGTGTATGTCACGGGCGAACTTGTCACCGTTATAGTGAGCTACGTCAAATACTGTTTTAAGGCTAGTATGTGCTTTGTGACCTACCGCACTATATACCCCGTCTATATCGTAGCAAGTGCCTGTTTCTATCTCCCCTTCTACACATGCTTCAGGATAATAAACACCCTGTACTTCTATCTGTATTAAATCATGTTCACCCTCACCATATTTGGCGAACATTCTAAATTGAAACCTTTCTTGTTTTTTCATATCTTTGCTATTATTTAGTTGATAAATTGCCTCTGTTACCGCAGGGGCTTTTTTATTTTATGCTACTTGTAGTGATGAATTTTTAAGCTTGTATTGTTCTATGCTCTCAGCTGATATTTGAATAGTGTTATCTACCTTAGTAAAATCTAAAGGCAGTTCCTGAGCTTCTACCTTTTTCTTAAATCTGCACCTGCTAACAGGGTTCAACTTTCTAAACCCGCAGTAAACCATTTCAAACGCATCGTCTAATGATAACCATGTTACTTTCTTACTCATGCTGCACTGTTTTGGTTGTTGAGAAATTTCCTACATGCATTAATGTTATCTACACCTATATTTTTCCCTGTACGAGCTTTCCAACATGCTGTACGTCCTATGCCAATCAATTCATGTAGATTAGGGTTATCAGCAAACAACTGCTGAAGTCTGTTAACTTCTTTTTTAGTCAGCTGCTTTATGATTATCATTTTGTAACTCATGTTGTTTAATTGTTATTTGATAAGCTTTCTGCTAATTATTTTATAGTTTCGTTTGTTTGCTTAAACAAATATAAGGAACTTAGTTCCATATTTCCAAATAATAAGGAACATTTTTTGGAGTAGTATAAAGATTTATATTCTTAATTTTATGGAATCACATACAGTAGGTGAAAGACTTGTCGCATTTAGAAACGCTAAGCAGCTTAGCTCCCGAAAGGTTGCTATGACTATAGGTGTAGACCCTTCTCAATTTTTGAAAATAGAAAAAGACAAGTTAGATTTAACCCCTGCAATGATAAAGGAACTTAGTTCCCAATATGGAATATCAGCAGATTGGTTACTTCACGGCAAAGGTGAAATGTTTATAGATGGAAGCTTCACCACCCAACCAAACCAAAGAACAGGACAGCCAAAGTTTAGTGAATCCCCAGACATATTAAATAAGAGACTATCACAAGGCAGGAATAAAGGAGCCTTAGGCATCCTAAAGGAGATGTACGCAACAATAATGTTTGGGATCAATGCAGACAAACACGATGCGGAACAAGACAAACAACTATTTGAAGCCTACCAGCAGGCGGCAGACGAAATAAGCCGACTAAGACAAGAAAACGAGCAGCTAAAGAAAGAAATCGAACAACTTGTTACAAAAAATAAATAACAAAATCAAGGGTGATTTCACTCTAGTTTAAGAAAGATATATGGAATAATTTTACAATTACAATTACCCCTTAATCGTTACGCATGAGTTTAACACAAGAATGCACTACCGCCCTAATCTACTTTACAGTCTTCCTAACTATAACTGGAGGTGTAACCTTCTATTATGTATGTGTTAAAAGAAAGAAGCGTTTCAAGAAGAAGGCAAGGCTACTAGAGGAAATGAGACAATTGGCTATTCGGAAATAGCTAAGAACCTACGCATCCATTCTTTATTTCTGTACTTATGGAAAAGAACGGCAGATATAATCATAAGAACTCCGACTATGTATTCAGAGTAATGGAATACCGTAGCTATGCCTAATATTTCGTCCATAAGGTTGTTACTAGCTAGACCTAGGAATATTAGTGCAAATAATCTTGTTACGGTTCGGCTGAATAGCAGGGTATAAAATAAAGTATATGCAGCCATAATAAGTATTAATGCAGCGCCACCTATATAATATACAGGTAAACTACTGCTTAATTTTATTAGCGGGAAGCAGAGGGTTACAAGCGTAATAACGGCTAAGCTGGTCTTGCTATATATGCCTAGATCTGAGTCTTTACTTTTTATAGCTTTAAAAACACTCACTACAATAAAGGCGCTGCTTATTGAATAGCCGATAATATCATTAAGACCTAGCCGAGTAGGTATAAAATGAACCTCGTCTATAAATAGAGTTAAAGAAGCTGCTAACAGCCCTGTATTAGCAATAGCAACTATCTTATGCAGTCGTTGTAAGTAAACTTGTCCAGATAAAATGCACCATGAAAAGGCAAGCGCTAGGTAATACCATTTATCGGCTAGTATCTGTTTTTCGATACCTAGATTTGGGTGCGGCTTTGTTAACCACATACCCAAAGAGGTTATTACTATAAATGTTAATATACACCTAGCAACTGCATCTAATCGAATAGACGCAATTGCTTTTAGTGTATATTTAAGTTTCCTCATTATTCTGGTTGTCTATTAGGACGATCACCCCAAATACTTACTGCTGTAGGTGTAATAGTTTGTGAGCCTGTACCATCATTATTATTAACAGTAATATCTCCAATCGTACCACCGTTAGGGATAACAAAGCACATAGTTAATAAGCTACCTGAAGATGGTGTACTCCACATTAGCGGGAATTTACAAGGGTCTTCAGCTATCTTATCTGCAAAGCTTTCGTTTGAATAGGTAGTGCCATCAACATTACCAGAAAAAGTAACGCCTGGCTTGGGCGTAAACCCGTCAATGAAATAAAGCGTGTCCGACATAAAAAGGTTTATTTATTGTGAGAAAATGTACTATTCGTAAATTTATAGATAGTCTGACAAATATAATACTAAGTAATGAATTTTGCTAACACTATTGCTAACACTTTCGCCTGAAACACCTTATTTTAATACACCTTGTTGGCTCTGACGAAGCCACAAAAAAAAGGCACCTGATAGGTGCCCTTTTTTATAATGTAGAAATCTATTATAGATTACAGTTTACATTTGCAAAGCTGTAGCTTCTCTCAAAGTTTTCGCAGTTCTCAACCGCATCAGCTCTTGTTTGATTTTCCAGTGTTCTGGTATCTGTCTTCTCGTTACCTAGAGCATCTGTATATTTACATGTACAAGTATGATCTTTCTTACATGATGTAAATGCTATAGGTAATGCTACTGCAAATAATCCGGCTTTAATGATTGTTCTGATTTTCATAACTAGTTTTTTGTTTGAAGTATAACAGACCACAAACATCAATTGTTCAACAAAACTTCAAACTAATTTGTTACTACCTATATCACTCTCTATGAAAAAACGATATAAAATAGTCATTGTAGTTCTTGCGGTATTAATCGTGCTTAGACTTTTACTACCTACTATAGTACTTAACTTCCTGAATAAGTCGTTAGCCAACATGAAAGGCTATTACGGACAGATAGAAGATATAGATATAGCACTGTATCGAGGGGCATACAAGATCAAGAAGCTGTATCTGAATAAAGTTGATACTATTACTCAGGAGCAGACTGAATTTGTTAAAATAAAGCAAACCGATCTTTCTATAGAATGGAATGCTCTATTCAATGGCAAAATAGTTGGTGAAATATACCTGGAAGAGCCTTCTGTGATTTTCACTAAAGAGAAAGTAGAAACTAAGCAGGTCATTCAGGATTCCAGCGAATTCAAGAAAGTATTTGAGCAGGCGATGCCCCTTAGCGTAAATAAACTAGAAGTACAGAACGGTCGTATAGGCTATCGGGACTTTACGTCTAAACCGAATGTAGATGTAAAGCTTACAGACTTATATCTACTGGCACAAAACCTCACAAACTCTACAGAAGAAACTGATATACTACCGTCACCAGTTAAAATGAGCGCAACAATTTATGAAGGCCAACTCACAATGGATATGGGGCTAAACCTTTTGGCCATTGACCCGACATTTGACATGACAGCAGAGTTAAAAAATACCAACCTTGTTTTACTGAATGAGTTTATGCAAGCCTATGGAAAATTTGATGTCAACAAAGGCGAGTTTGGTCTTTATACAGAGTTTGCGGCTAAAGACGGAGGATTCAAAGGATACGTTAAGCCATTTATAAAAGATCTAGATGTACGTGGAAAAGAAGACCAAAACGATGGCTTTTTACAGAAAACATGGGAAAGTATCGTTGGTGGCGTAGGAGTGGTATTCAAAAATCAGAAGAAAGATCAGCTAGCTACAAAGGTTCCTATAGAAGGCAACTTCAATAACCCTGATGTAAATATACTGGAAGCTATATGGCAAGTATTGAAGAATGCATTTATCAAAGCACTTATGCCAGCTGTCGACCAACAGATTAACATCAACTCAGTAGATGAAGAAGTAATAGAAGACAAAAATTTCTTCCAAAAAGTATTTGGTGGAGGTAAAAAGAAAGATAAGAAGGAAGAAAAAGAGAACGACAAATAAGAACAGTTATAGTATCTTTTACTTATGGATATACAGAAACTATCTGTAAGAGAAATTGAAGCTACTGATATAAACTATATAGCTGACTATTGGACAAAATCAGATCCAGAGTTCATGAAGAGTATGGGCGTTGACCTTGCGAAGATTCCTACAGCAGACTTTGTAAAAAACATGCTTAGCGAACAGCTAACCCAACCTTATGAACAAAAAAACTCATATGCTATTATATGGGAGTACAACAACACTCCTATCGGGCATTGCAACATCAACAAGATAATTTTCGGAGAAGAGGCTTACATGCACCTGCACATCTGGCAAGGTTCATTAAGAAAAAAAGGTGCCGGATTACAACTTATTTCAAGAACTCTACCCTATTTTTTCGACAACTTTAGGCTACAGACACTTTACTGCGAACCATACGCGCTAAACCCTGCACCTAATAACACACTACAAAAAGTAGGCTTTAGTTTTGAAAAGGAATATATAACAACACCAGGCTATTTAAACTTTGAGCAACCAGTCAAGAGGTGGAAATTAGATAGAGAAAACTACTTACAACTAAACCAAAGCATCTAATGAACTTAATAACTAAAGTCTTAATATTATCTGTAGTAATGACAAATATTGGTACTAATATATTTGGTCAAGATATAAATGGCAGATGGACAGGAAACTATTCTAAGAAACTGTTTATGACCAGACCTAAAATACTAATTGTAAACTTGGATATTTATAATGATTCTTTAGTTACAGGTACTACACATCTAAAATATCAAGGCAGTGACTTTGAGCATTATACGGTCTCAGGTATCTATAACATCGAAGACTCTACCATATCTTTTACAGAAGACAGTACACTTGGGGTAAAACTATCCTTCGGTGCATCTACTTGTCTAGGCAGGTATGCTATGAAATTAAAGGTAACAGACACCTCATATAGGCTTGAAGGTACCTGGACTGATAAATCAAGTAGTCTATTAGGATGTGGAAAGTCTGGAGTATGGCTACAACGAAAACTAGATAGCACTACTATGAAAACTATTCGCCAGCAAAATGATAAAAATTTACAAAGAGAAACCAGAACTACCAGCTTAATAGAGCTAGATGTTGACGAGCAGGATTCAATAAAGGTAGAGATATGGGATAATACCAAGATAGATAATGATAGAATATCATTCTATGTAAATGAAGCTAAAGTAATAGACAATCACGTTATAACAAAAGAGCGTATTACGTTCTTTGTGCCTCTACCTGATATAGCGAGCAAAATTTACAGACTTAGGTTGATAGCTGAAAGTATGGGCTCTACACCGCCCTGTACTGCGCATGTCCTGATCACAACCACAAAAAACAAGAAATATGAATTAGACCTTACCAGCACTATGGGCACAAATGCTGCAATAGAACTCTTCGCAAAATAAAAGAGGCGATACATATGTATCGCCTCTTTTAAATGTATAATGAGTTTTCGCTAGCTAGCTATTTTCAAGACCCTTATTTTTATTATTATATAAGTCGCTACAGCAATAGCAAACAGAACTACTAAGCCTGGTACACCTATATCTGCATTGATAACAAACAGGTTGATTGCTAATTGTAAAAAAGCATATATCAGAGTTACCTTCAAATGAGAATTACCTAGCTCATTAGATAATACTTGAAACAAGTGCTTTCTGTGTGCTTCTAACACCTTTTCTCCATTCTTCAAACGTTGAATAATAGTAAGACCTGTATCTACTAAATAAAGTGTGAGAAAGGCTAGGTAGGTATAGTCATTTGTAGCTATAATTCTTTGAGTAATCAGAAAGCATATAATAACCGCAATAGTTACACTTCCAACATCACCAGCAAAGCAAACCGCTTTTCTTCTTGCATTAAAAAACAGAAAGATGAGTAATGCTAACAAAATCAGAGATTCTAGCTTAAAGATCAAAGCATCACTCTCAGTCAATATTAACGGAACAACTATTGCCAAACTGTAGAACCCTGTTATGCCATTTATGCCATCCATGAAGTTGAAGGCATTCATTACACCTACAACAAAAATGAAAGCACATATCATCAGCACTATAGGTATGGATAGTATATTGGCTTCATATAGTAGCAACACTGCAGCTAATATATGTATCCCGAAACGCAGGCCACTGGGTAGATCCATCACATCATCTATAAAGCTAATGATACCCGATAAAACAACTGCAGTTATAAAGTATGGAAGCTCAAAACCGTTCAGCAGTCCAAAGAAAATAACAGTAATAGGAAAAACAATCCCTCCACCTCTTATAGTGGGTTTAATATGAGAGCTTCTCTGATTAGGCTTATCAATTATCTTGTACTTAACAGCTATTTTAAAATAGATAAGCAAGACCGCAATAAGTATAACACTTACGACCAAATTGTTAATAGAGAATATATTACTTAGCTGCATGCTCATTAAACGACAATATAGTTTTAGTAATACCTTCTTTTGTTGAGACAGGTAAAGATGCTATACCCAACTCTTTTTTTATTTTCTCATTACTCACTACATAGTTCTCTGTAAGCTTTTCCAGTCGCTCCGTATTCACGGGCAGTTTAAACTTGTCTCCAACCTTGGCTAGTGCATTTACTATAGCTTTTGAGGGACTCCACACCTTTGCTTTTTTACCGATTGCTGCAGCTATAGTGTAAAACAATTCCTGAGTCGACGAAGGCTCATCATCAGCAAGGTTATATACCCCACTACTTATATTACTCGATAATATATTACTAGTTATATAGCAGAAATTCTCTACACTTAGAAAAGATCTGCTATTATCAAATGCCCCCAGTGGATAAGGCAAGCCTTTGTCTACAAACTTATAAAACAGATTTAGGTTACCTTTATTACCAGGACCATGCACCATACATGGTCTTAATATATAGTAGCTTTTATTAGTCTTACCTAAGCTCAATTGCTGTATGTAATCTTCAGCTTTAAGCTTAGATCTTCCATAAGCAGTTTTTGGTTCTGGCTTTACTTCTTCTGTAAGTATAGTTGATATACTATCAGCTGCAGCCTTCACACTACTTACATAAATAAACTTGGTAGCATTACTTTTCATGTACCAGTTATATAGCTTCTTTGTAAGCTCATAGTTTACTTCAAAGTAAGCATCCTCATTTAAAGTATTTCTAGTATCATGAGCTAACCCTGCAAGATGGATCACAGCATCTATATCAAAAAGATCACTATTTTCTAATTGCTGCCAAGTAACCTCTTGTTTATAGCCTTTGCTTGTTCTTACAAGATATACGAATGTCACATCCTTTATATCATTTGTAAGATATGGGACTAAATTAGAGCCTATAAATCCGGATGCTCCGGTAATTAATATGCGCAAGATCAGTTTTTATTGTTGAGTACGAACTCGAAAGGCTTGAACATATACTTAGTGTATATCTTCAAAAAATTAGTAGGCAGGTGATTTTCCTGACAAGCTCGTTTTATCTCTTTGTTGAGCGTAATGATGCTATTCAAATTTTTAGTACTTACTCCACCCATCCGCATACGTGTAGTAACGATAGGCAGGTATTTATAATGCACCTTATTCACTAGAAGAAACCTGATTAGCAGCTCGTAGTCAGCTGCTATCTTATAATCAGTTTTGTAATAGCCCAATTCCTCAAACTTCTCTTTTTTGCAAAAGAAAGAAGGGTGTGGTGGCATGTAGCCCCATGCAAATTTTGAAGGTCTCCATTTCTTAGCAGGATAGTGTCTCAATACTCTATCGTTAGTTTCATTCACAAAAACGATATCAGCTATTGAGGCTTCCATTCTCGGGTCTTTCTTAAATGCAGCAGCTATTTTACTAATAGTATCATCACTGTAGAAAAAGTCGTCAGCATTAAGTATACCTACAATATCACCTGTAGCCATTTTGACGCCCTTATTCATAGCATCATATATGCCTTTATCTTTTTCAGAAATGAATTGAGCTAGCTGTGGTTCATACTTCTTCACTATATCTACGGTACCATCTTTAGATGCTCCATCTACTACAATGTATTCTACATCAGGATAGTCCTGATTAAGCACACTTTTGATACATCCCTCTATAGTGTCTGCACAGTTATATACTACTGTTACGATACTTACTTTCATATACTATCACTTGTCTTCATGACAAATGAGACTTTAAAACTGGAAATAAATAAACTGAGTAATAGGCCTTAAGAACGTAAAGATAATTATTATCAATACGACATATTTTAAGCAGTTCAACACAAAACCTACAGGTGGTAACTTCTCGATATACTTGCTTAACTTCTTATCAACGAAATAAGTAATCAGGAACAATACTAATAATAATGCAGTAATGAGATAATTATTTTCACGCATTGTCCGAAACATATAGTTAGAAGGGACAAAGACCTTGCCCATCATTGTAAATGCACTCGTTAGTGTTTCCGCCCTGAATGGTATCCAGCTAAGCATGGCTAATGGCAATGTTATCGCCCAGCCTACCAATGGATAATTGAAGAATGGTATTTTTTCTCGTACTGGTTTCAGCTTACGTTCAGCGTATATCACGATTGAGTGGTATACACCCCATACTACAAATGTCCAGTTGGCTCCATGCCACAATCCCATGATTGCCCATGTAAGGAATAGCGCTCTGTCTTTATTAGCCTTGGCTGTTGTCTCCAACCCTTCTGCAATACCTCCGGTTCCCGTAGTTTTCCTAACTTTTATACCTGATAAAGGCAGGTACAGGTAATCCCTTATCCAAGACGAAAGTGATATATGCCAACGTTTCCAAAAATCTTTGAATGATGATGAGATATAGGGATAATTAAAGTTCTCTGGGATGGTTATGCCCATCAATTTAGATGCACCTACAGCGATGTGTGAATAAGCAGAGAAATCGAAGTATATCTGAAAGCCAAACAAGAATGCCAGCGTCCATACATCAATAGCTGAAAGAATATCAGGATTAGTTGCAAAGCCTTCGTCTACAATAGGACTAATATTATCTGCAAGAGCTACTTTTAAAAATAGTCCGTACATGATACGCTTTAAGCCCTCTTCTAAAAACTCAGCTTTAAATGCGGGCTTATTTTTCAACTGCACCAACAACTCAGAAGCCCTTTGTATAGGCCCTGCTACTAGCTTAGGAAAATACAACACAAATAGACCATAATCTACCAGCTTCTTTTCAGGTTTTATAAGTCCTCTGTATACATCTACTGTATAGCTTATAGTCTCAAATGTATAGAAGCTGATACCGAATGGCAATATGATATTATATAGCGTAAATTGATAGTCTAACCCAAAACCAGCGAATGCTTCATTTAAATTAGTTGTAAGGAATATTAAGTACTTGAAGTAACATAGTAAACCTAGATTTACCGTTAAAGAAACGGCTAAAAGCTTCTTACGCCGACTCTTATTCTCCTCAGGAGTATTATATATAGCATTGGATACCCAATAGTCAACTACTGCTGACAAAAATATGATGCCTAAGTACTCCCATTTCCAAAAGCCATAAAATACACAGCTGGCTATAAGCAACATCCATCCCTTAGCACGGTTAGGTAGTGCCCAGTAGAGAATCACTACTATGATCAGGAATAAAATAAATGTAACTGAATTAAATACCATCTTACTTAATTAGTGGCGCAATTGACGATGATAATTTTTCTGATAATATCTGATGCCCTTTGTATTGAAAGTGCATATAGTCTACTTCCTTCTCTACTAAAAAACTGGTAGCATCTTTATATCCCCATAAAGGTCCAGGCACGGCATCTTCAAAATTAGCAAAGTATACATTGGCATACTCATTTGCCATCTCCTCCATCTGCTTCTTGTATTTTTCGTAATCACTAAGATTATACGGTAACGGAGCGTCACTTCTTATTGGCGGAATGTACACAAGTAACTTAATACCTTTCTGTTTAGCAGTTTCTAATAAAGCTCGATACGCTTCCATGTTCTTCTCATAGCGCTGCGGGATCATCTCTCTAACAGTAGAGGCACTGATGCCTAAAGCTGTATTTCTCAACTTATAAAGACCATTGAACAGCTCACCTCGTACATTAGGCCTGTTATGCCATACTTGTGAGATACTGTCTAATTTTTTATTTAAATATGCTTCTGTTATATCCTGGAAGGTCTTTTCCTGTTCTACCTTAACTTCTTCCGTGGCTACCTGAACAGCATTGTTTGCACTTCCAGAACTTTGCTCTGTCCATGCTCTTCTAAGCTCCCTGTTTATTTTCTTAGCAATATTATACTGGGTATCAGTTATTTGATACTCTTGTTTTGTGATATATGGGAAAAACTCTGTTCTCACACTCTCCTCTCTCATATCATCCATAAATAAAGGCACAGCTGCATATTTCACATTCAACTTACTCGACCAATAATTAAACGTTAAGTAAAAGTCCTGCAAACTAGCATTTGGACAGCTGTAACCAATAAAGTCTATGCTATCCCTATATTGATCATGAAGTAATCCAACATAAGTTGTTTGTCCTTCTTTTAGTTGATTGATACTATGCATTTGGGAATTACCCAATAAAAGGAATACGTCTTTGCTCCCTCTACGCTTCCACCCTTTAGTCAGATTTTCTTCTAGTGGCTCTAATAACCTTACCAGATGAATATAGTTAGTATCATCAGTAGCATGATAAATAGATGTTTGGGTGCCTAATGCAAGGTTACCAAAGTCTTTATCATTAGAAAAAAAACTACTAATTATCACATATGATATGACAGCAGCTAAAACAATTTGGATAAGACCAGGTCTCATTATGGCTTTTCTTCTACTATTATATTTTCCAGAACGAGCATATCCATATCGGTGCGCAGGAAACAGTTTAACGCTTCTTCAGGGCTGTTTACGATAGGCTCATTCTCATTAAAAGACGTATTTAATAATATAGGCGTTCCAGTTTTCTTTCTAAAATTCTCGATAAGACTATAGTACCTAGGACTTACATCCTTCATCACCGTTTGTAACCTTCCAGTACCGTCTACATGCGTAACAGCAGGTATCTCCTCATACTTCTCAGGCTTAATAGGCAAAACCTTCTCCATAAACGGAACGTCTTCAACCTTTGTAAAGTACTCAGGTACGTACTCCTTCAAGATAGAGGGAGCAAATGGTCTAAAACTCTCTCTTCTTTTTATCTTACTGTTTAATAACTCTTTAGCTTTATCATTGCGAGGATCTGCAATAATACTTCTAGCTCCTAACGCGCGAGGACCAAACTCTGCTCTACCAGAGAACCAACCAACAACGCCTGGCTCTAATAGCTTGTCAGTTATTTTATCATAAAGCTCTTCATCATCGTTATAACGGGTGTACTTTATACCCCTGTCTTTTAGATACTCTTCTATTTCGTCATTTGAGAACTTGCTACCGGTATATGCAGTGTAGATAGCTTCTGCACGCGGCTGCTCTAGCACTTGATTGTATACATAAAGAGCACTTCCCATTGATATACCTGCATCATGGCCTGCCGATGGTATATATACATTCTCAAATCCTGTTTGACTTAATATTTTACCATTAGCAACAGAGTTCTGTGCAACACCACCTGCAATACAAACATTCTTTAAACCTGTTCTTTTTTGCAGGCTATTAAGTATATGCATTATCAATTCCTCACATGCACGCTGTACTGAGGATGCAAGATCTTTATGTTTTTGAGTTAGCTCTTCTCCCTTTTTACGAGCAGGTCCAAATAGCTTTTCTATTTTATCTGTATATAATTGAGAAACTGTCGGAATATTATTCTCATAATCCAGCTTGATCTTAGTTGCGGGAGTAAAGTATTTATTATCCCAATCAAACAGTCCATCATCTGTGAACTTTAATATCTGTTTTATCTCATCAACATATTTTGGTTCACCATATGGCGCAAGCCCCATCACTTTATATTCATCACCATAATGAGGGAAACCTAAATATTGAGTAAAGGCTGTATAGAACAAACCTGCAGATACAGGAAAGTCAACAGAGTCAATTACTTCTATATGATTACCTTTTCCTGTAGCGATCATAGTTGTAGTGAAATCACCAGAACCGTCAATAGATAATATAGCAGCTTCTTCAAATGGGCTAGCAAAGAATGCAGAAGCTAAATGGCTTCGGTGGTGTTCTACCTGATGTATTTTAGGTTTGATCAGATCTGCACTAACACCAAAAGCTTTTTCAAACTCATCTTCTAATGAAGCAACGCTTTTAGCATTCTTTATTCTATCCATCACCATACCAACATTAGCTAACGGATTCTTCGCCAGAAAAGCCATTTTGTTTTTCAACTTGGCTTTCGGATCTCTGCCTATAGCTATATGGTCAAGCTCCTCTAACGTAATGCCAGCTTCTTTTAAACAAAATGCAATAGCTTTTGCAGGGAAACCAGCCCAGTGTTTTACTCTTGTAAATCTTTCTTCCTCTGTAGCTGCGATGAGCTTACCATCTACAAAAATTGCTGCACTCGAGTCAGCATGGTAAGCATTGATTCCTAAAATAGTCATATTAATTACTTTATCACTATGAAAGTGAGAACATATTGTTGTAGCCTTTCTTTATAGCACTTAGATCGTATTTGCCCAGTACGTACTCTCTGGCAGATTTTGACCTAACAATCCAATCTTCACTGTTCAGGTTGCAAAGATTGTCAATTGCGTCTGTTAATTCATGTATATTATCAGGATTAACATTATATCCTGCATTATTTTCTTGTAAATGGTTCCAAGGCGTATTGTGACTTGTGATGACAGGTTTACCAGCAGACAAGGATTCAAATATCGCGTGTCCGAAGTTTTCGCTTTTGCTAGGTAAAATAAAGGCTTGATAGCTTTTAAGCGTCTCTGGTATATTATGAGGTTCTACCTCTCCTTTATATTCAGCAATAATATTTTGTGGTAATGTTTCTATTACGGCCAAGCAGTTTTGCCAATAACCTGCATCTTTAATAGGACCATAGATATGATATACTACACTATGTTTACATTTCCTTAGACTCTCAAGCACCAATAATATATTCTTCATAGGGCTGATCAGTGCTATTGATACTAACATCAACCTGTCAGAATACTCAATTGGTGGAGATTGATACTCCAGTACATTCGGCAGGTTTGGTATCATCCACACTTGAGCATTTTTACCAAACTCATTCTGAATATATTGTGTCTCAATGTCACCGGTACTATGGTATTCACATTTCCTATGAAGCTTCAACAACTTAAACGCATTTAAGAAGACTCTTTTCTTGAGTTTTTTTTGAGATAATGCTCCCGGGTGTAGCATACCTCTTACCGAAAGTATCTTTCTGCATTCACCTTTATATATAAGTGGATATATAGTATATATCAAGGCATAAAGTCCATTAATAAAAATAACATCTGGGGCAACTTTATGAATGATCTTTATGGTATCACTTATACCTAGCTTTCCATTGCTGTTGTAAAAAACATGAATGTACTGTTTGTATTCTGCCCACTTATCAGGCTCTACATCAAGAATAGTATTATCCAAGTCTCTATTAGAACATAAAATATAAACTTCTATATCATCTCTACCGCTTACAAGAAACTCCGCTAAGTTCTTAATAGATTGAGTAGGACCTCCAGCTTTATAGGCGGGAGTAAAATATTGAAATGAGATTAGTATTCTCATTTTTTCACAAGTATGAACTTTTGTATTCTTGGAAATATAAACATGAACCCTAGTACTAAGAACACTATATCATTCCGGATAGTGCCGATAAAGTAGATCATATCAGATTCAAAAGTTCCAAAACTTAAAAACACACCAATTAATAACGAATAGATAAAAAGTACATTGTAACCTTTCCTCTCTAAAATATAAAGTGGAATATAAGCCATACCATATGCCATTAATAATAACGGTATGGTCATCAAGAACAATCCAAAATCTATATACAGATCACAAAAATACCCCATTGATATAGATGTACCTGCAGAAGCATTAGCGAACTCTTTACCAGTGTATAGTACTGTTTTATCAGATGCATCTTTGATACCCTTGTTAGGATTTAATATTCTAGGCACCAAGATAAACATTACAGACTCTTTTAACTCTTGTCCATTAGTATGTGGTATTATAGATGGTACTCTAGCATATACCTCTGAATAACGTTCCATATACTGCATCCTTGATAGAAGTATCTTACCCCCTTCTATTATATCTGCAGGAGTAAAATTAACAGCTCTTGCAGCTATAAATGATAGTGCCTGAGTATTACTTACATATACTGACTGATCTGTAGTGCCTGCATTGATATATGCTCTGTAGTCACCCTTTATATATGACCAGAATGACAAGAATACAAACAATATGGCTACTACTGGTATCAGCTTGAATAATGTACCAACCTTTAATTTAGGAGAGATTGTGAGCGTTATCAGCATACCTAAAAAAAGAAATTCTTTAAAGTCAGAAAAATAAGATACAAAGCTCAATAAAAACTCAAGTACCAGAATACCTATGATCAAGTTCTTATTTTTACTCTTCCTTAATATGACAATAAATAGTAAGAGAGATATAAATAGTGTCTTAATTATATTAAACGTACCAACTAACTGTAATAAGGAGGCACTAGACAATGAGAATGATCTTAATATAGGCAAGACAACAATACATATACCATACCCAATTATTATATAGTTTGTATTAAACTCTTTAGCTGCATTTACCAGAGTAGCTTTACTAATAGGTTTGAGCTGTATTTTATTAAATACATATGCCATCACCCCTCCCATGAGACCTATCTGGATAAAGGTCATACAAAATAAGAGTTCTAGCCCTTCACTACCATAAATAACATCTAATGAATCACCAAAGAAGTCAGCATATAGTATACTTGCAAAAACCTGCATCCAGTGAAATAGCAGGAAGAATAATAATACAGGAGGGACATTTACACGCCACAAGCTTTTTAGAAGATAGATAAACACTCCACCAGCAAGTACCGTAAGCAATAAGTATTGCGAAAGGAAACCATAGATCACAAAACCAACAAACAATAGCATATCTGTTTCTGCTATTGAATTATTATTAGTCGCTTTTGCTTGTATTGTACTCACTACCTCTTTTTAGTCAACGTCTTATATAAGAAATCGGTGATATTACTCACAATATTACTAAAAGAATACGTTGACAATATCTTTTGATTAATATCATCTCTTCTATTTGATGTGACATTCCTATCATTTAGCAAAGTCTGCAAGTATTCTTTTGTATAGTTTAAGTCGTTAGGGGTAATTACAACACCATTTATGCCATCCTCTATTAAATCTATAGCACAACCTACCTTGTTCGTAGTAAGTACATATTTATTAGCTGCGATAGCTTCATTTATAGCTAGCCCCCAAGTCTCTCCCGGTCCATTCGAAGGTAAAATATATACATCACTTAAGTGATACATAATTGGCATCACACTTTGGTTCTGAAATCCAACAAAGTGCACCCTGCTATCATTATTATAGTTTTTAAGCACATCTAATAGTGGCCCATTACCTACTATTATAAACTTCAATCTACTGTCGGGTAATACTTTTGCCAGATCTATAACGAGCTTCGGGTTTTTCTTTTCCTCTAGCTTACCCGCAAAAAGGACCACTAAATCGTTTTCACTAATATTTAATTTTTCCTGCCAAGAAAGAATATCATTCTTGTCTACATTTTCTTCCTTAAACCGCTCATTTTCTATGGCATGAGGTACAAATATCAATTGACTTTCCTTCAACCCATGGGCTAAAAAATAATCCTTATTATTAGTGCCTACATAAAAAGCATAATCAATATTCCGGTATATATACGTCAGAAACAGTCTCCTGACCATTTGCTTTAATCCTCTTTTTTCATCTAATAGCGTAGAGTCCCCCCTGAATAATACCGGAATTTTACCTTTAAAATATTTAAGGCATGCAAGGTGTCCCTTAAAAGCCCAACCAAAAACTAAAACAGCATCAGCTCCCCATTCTTCTATATCGTTGTTCAACGTAGGAGTAACTATACCCTTGAAGTGATGAGAACCAGGGTCTTCTGATATATTTTTCACAAACATATATTCATACCCATTTAAAAGCGGAATATCCCACTCTATCACGGTTTTAAAATCAGGATCGTACTTTGCTCCACTTTCGGACTGCTGCCAGGTATAAAACACCTTTACATCAATGCCCTCCTTCTCTGAGAGCATTCTAAACCACGGGGCATTATACTGTATTGGATGTGTAGTTACTATCGCTAACTTGATCATTTATCAATAATTTGATCAAAAAACTCAACTTGAGCCTTAGTCATTGAGCGCGCTGAGTATTTCTCAAATGCAATTTCATCATATTCGTATGTTGACTTGCTACAGTTGATTGTGCTTATAATAAACTGTTCACACTTATCAGCCATATCTTGAGAGGCTTCCATATCATCATCAAATGTCAATACAGTACCGGTATTTGCCTGTTTTAGTATAGACACAATACTACTATTCTTGTAAAAAATAGCTAACAAAGGTCGCTTTGCTAATACGTATTGATATATTTTAGATGCTGTATAGCTTTTGTCAGTAGACCCGGGCACAAACAAAGCTTTAGCTTTTTTGAGCATATACAAAGACTCAAAGAATGGGATTCTGTCTGTAACCTCTTCGACATTATCACCTACACCAAGTTGCTCTGCAATAGGTTGTATTGTTTTAATTCCTTGGCCTTCTATCGCATAGCTGGTACCAATGAACCAACACTTCACATTTTCCTTTACTTCTACATTCTTGTCTATGGCTTGCTTTAACCCTTTAAAGAATATAGTAAGTGCTAATTTCATATCATGCCCACCTCTACCTATATAGACTATATTGGTCTTACTTTCGTCTAAATTTATTTTATCACACTGCCGGATGTTTGATGCTGCAACTTCAAAATCAACAATACTATAACCGAAAGGTATTACCTTGAATTGGTCTTTCTTTAGATAGTTATATCGATCTAAGAACATATCAACATAGCCTTGAGATACACTTATGATACCATCGACCTTTTTCATGGTATACATCTCCAAGTACTTGTCTATATTATACGATATTAAAAATTTAGGCGGTCTTTCATCTTTAGGTTTATCGAGATAAAAGTCATTTCGCCACGGATCCTGAATATCTAGTATAAACGGCACTCCAAACTTTTGCTTCCAGTATCTTCCAAGAGCCATTACATGAAACGCGGTAGTTGTAAAGTATACCAGATCAAATTTTTTACTTGCTAGTAATTCATTCCCTTTTTTCCTGTATTGAAAAAAAGATCGCATGGATAGGCTCCCAAGACCAAACTTCCTGGTCTTTTTAACATCATAAGCTTTTACCCAATGTACTTTAATGTTATCTGGTATCGTTTTATTCAACAGCTCATCCGTGCTGTATGACTCTATACATTCTATATCTACGGCGATAACCTCTGCTTCCCACCCCATCTTTTCAAAATAAGGCAAGCTATGCCTTATACGCTGCATATCTGCTGCGTTTACAGGGGGAAAGTTTGGGGATATAACAAGTACTTTTTTCAAGTAATTATTTTAGACTTTATCTTTGAATATTCTCTGTAAGCTTTTTGAGCAGTATACTTAACAATAGGGTTAACCTTATCATTTACACTACGTTCTAGCCTATAAGTGAATGATAGTTTTTTCTTTATGGAGCCAACAGTATCAGTATCATCGTATACCCACCTTCTTAAAGAATATTTTGATTCAAAAGGACTGTATACAGATACACCGTAATGATATCCGCAGGCTGCCACAACTTCATTATAATTCTTAGGTAATGCTCCATATGGATAGGCTACGGATAATACATCTTTGCCTATTATTGCCTCTAATATATTTTTACTCTCACTAAGTTGAAAATGAACTTCCGCTTTAGACTTTTCATTGAGCATTTCATGATCGTGTGCATGTGAGCCGACTTCCATACCTCTGTTTAGTAACTCTACAATATCAACATCATCCATCAAATCAACTTTTGGCATACCGCCTTCAACGCCCCATGTATTATAACCACCTAAGTTCGCAGTAGGCATATAGAAAACAGCTTTCATGTTTCTCTTTTCCAACTCGGGAACAGCAAAAGTTAATAAATGCTTAGGGCAGTCATCAAATGTTATCATCACATTTTTGCTCTTTTTATCGTAAGTATCTTTTAAGATATCTTCGAATACAATGGTTTTGTAGTTTTCAGCCTCCAAGTAGTCTAATAGCTGTAAATATGATGAATGTGTAATATTCCATGGCTTGAGTTGCTCATACTCCTTTTCATCGCTTACGTAGTGCAACATCACAATAGATATGTTATTAAGCGCTGATAGCATTTTTTACCAGATATAAGAGTTTCTTTTCTTGTGCTTCCCACGAATACAGACTAGCGTACTTCTTTACCACTTCCGTATTATCAATATTTTTTGACAATAGATTTTCTATCTGTCCAGACCAATTACTTATATCATTATTTGACACGAGCTCTATAGCATCTCCCAGCTGCTCTTTAATCTCTTTTTGACCAAGAGTGTCTGTAGCTAACACTTTTAAACCTGCTTGCAGATACTGCAGCATTTTATTTGTAACCGTTGTATTTCTACTTTCAGGATAATAGTCTTCGAGCGCCAAACCTATATCACACTTAGAGAGATACCCATGCAACTCTTCATGCTTTACAGGTGGTATAAACTTTAGGTCATGCTTACCTGTTGGAAATATTAGCTCCAGCTCTTTTTTATACTCAACTGAGCAGTTACCTATTAATAACAGCTCTACAGAAACATCTAAGTTATGAAGAGAGTTTATTAATCGCTCTAAACCTCTACCCGCGCCTACTGTCTGCGAAAACCATACTAATACAGGTTTAGCATTGTCAGCTTGCTTCACTTCCTTCTCTATAGGGAAACCGTTGTATATAACATCAATATCTCGACTAGAACCATACTCAGTGCTTAATCCATGAGCCATAGAACGAGACGCAGCCGTTATATAAACTCCATTATCTATTGCAAAACGCTCTAGCGACTTAAGTAGCTCTACAGGACGCGTACTAACTAAATAGTCTTTTGAGTACCAATCTTCAAAGTCAAATGCCACCTTCTTGCCATTTTTAATAAGCAACCTACCTACATAAAAACCACCTTCTACATGTGCGATGTACAGATCTGCTGATTGTTGCAAAGCTATATTGTAAGTTGTATGTAACGCATTACTAATTAAGAATCTGGTATCTATACCCCATCTCTTTATGATTTGCGCCAACTTTGGCAAGCCTTTGTATATCAGCAGCTTTAAAGTGCTAACATCTTCCTTAATTGTAGAGTATGCCGGAATATATGCAATACGCTCAGGCAGATGAGTAAGCATTTCATAGTCTTTCACTCTATGTGAAGAACTATTAAACTTAGTTACAATACTAACATCATACCCTGCTTCGACTAAGCACTTCGCTTCCTTCCAAACTCGTGGGTTTGTGCTTAAATGCTGATCTGTAACAATACAAACTTTCAATTTTTTACTTATGCTGTATTTATAAGTTGCTCGATTTTAGCAATGTTACTTTTGTAAGTATGCTTACGAGCAAAAGATATCCTTAGTGCTTTGTTTTGTTCAGAGTTTAAAGTTTCGACATTATGTATAGCATCTTTGAAAAGACTTGGAAGCATGCTATTGTTTCTTTCTGCAGGCATGATCAATAACTCACTTTTACCATGATAGGCTGTGACATTATTTGAAACAATAAACCCGCCCGTAGCTAAATACTCTAATATCTTATGGTAATTTGTTGCTTTACTTTGATCTTTATCTATATCATAGCATATCAAAAAACCATCCATCTTCTTAAGTTCACTTGCAAGCTGTTCACTTTTAACTACACCATAAAATGTGACATTGTCATAAGATAACATTTGCTTTACTTCGTCTGGCATGCTATTATTACCATCTGCCGAAACAAGGTTGGCATCATTATTATTATAGGCACCCCAAAAGTTAAAGCTTACTTCTTTATTCTCTGTAATGACCTTTCCCAAAGTTCCCCAATCTATATCGGGTCTTAAGAAATTACCTGACAATCCAATTCTGATCTTATCACCACCACCTGCAGTTCTGCTTTCAGAAAAGAAAACCTCAGACACACCATGACCAATTAAATGAGTTGGCACATTACAGGCATGGAACTTACTTAGTATTTCGTTGGTAACAGAAAAGATAATATCTGCAGAAATAGCCGCTTTAGTTGCTGTCTGCTCAGCAAGTTCATCTACTGGCATATACACCTTGTACAACTTATCCGAAAAAGCTCTAAGTGGCAACGTATCTGACAGGTCGAAAGACCATACTATATCCACTTGTTTATTAACTACCTTAAGCATCTTCTTGAAGTGGGCCCTGATGAGATAATCATGAAGTGCTTTGAACTTGTATTTTATTATATAAGGATATGGCAGTCTGTGCTTTACTAAATAAAGATTCTCATGGTCAGTTTTCTCTACTATAACTTCACCTGACTTTAAACTTCCCTGTTGGTCTGGCCCGTTTACAAAAAAAACAGTATTACCAAGCTTAGCTAGTTCTAGAGCATAGTGATGCTTAGAAATAAACATCCTTCCCCAGTCTTGCTGAGAAAGGATCAGTATTGTTTTTTCAGTAAGCTTCAAATAAATTAATTGTAAAAGCTAGCTATCTTCTCAGCTACGTATTTTACACTATCCTCATCTAGCTCAGGATATATTGGTAATGATAAAGAATCCTTCTCTAGTTCATTTGCTACAGGATATTTCGACTTGTCAATATTTAAGTTTTCAAATGCCTTCATGTTAGGCAAAGCAACTGGATAGTGTATACCTGTAGCTATTCCATTATCCTCTAAGTATTGCTTTAACTCATCTCTCTTCTCAGCTCTTATAACATATAGATGAAAAGTATGCTTACTATTATGACGAACCGAAGGCAAAGTGATGCCTTTTATATCTTTCAAGTGAGCATTATATAACTCAGCAACTTTTATGCGATTCTCAGTCCATTCAAGAATATATGGCAACTTAACACTCAATACAGCAGCCTGCATTCCATCCATTCTGCTATTGATACCCGGCATCTCATGCTGATGCTTTACCAATGCTCCGTGGTTAGCATACATTTTACACTTCGCTGCCAGCTCACTATCATTAGTAATAATACATCCTGCATCACCATAAGCACCTAAATTTTTACCCGGATAGAAACTAAAACTACCTGCAATACCAATAGTACCCGCTCGTTTACCTTCAAGTTCTGAGAAATGAGATTGTGCACAATCTTCAAACATGTAGATTCCCTTCTCATCACATAACCTCTTAACCTCGATTACATCAGACATTTGTCCATGCAAATGAACCATCATCACGGCTTTTGTTTTAGACGTTATTGCTCGCTCTACTGCTGCTCTGCTAGTACTTAAATATTCATCATCTGGATCAACAAAAACCGGTGTAGCTCCCGTTTGAGAAACAGTCTCAGCACTAGATATCCAACTATTTGCTACAGTTATCACTTCATCTCCTTCTCCTATACCAAGCATCTTCATGATAATATAAAGAGAATCTGTACCATTAGCACAACTAACTACATGCTTTACGCCATATAATTCGGCAAACTCTTTTTCGAATTGCTCCACATAGGAGCCTCCAATAAATGCGGTTTCATTTATTACATTGCTCATAGCTGTATCAATCTCAGTTTTTATAGATTGATATTGAGCTTTCAGATCGTTGAACTGTACTTGTTTCATCTATTTTACGTATTCTAAGCCGCGTAATTTATAGCTTAATATTTTTATTTGAGAGATGATCATCATTCTATACTTACGGATAGCTTTTTTAATACCACCCATTGGTACGTGTTTGTAATATTCGTTTTCATAAAAACTCATGATATCGTACCTCTTAAACCTCCTGTAGTCTACAGGCTTGATACCTGCCCAATGTAACACATATGGGATACCCTCTTTTCTCTTAATACTATCCAGGTCGATATCAGATGCTTTTGGTGATGCAGGCCAGATCCAAAAATCAGCATGCTTTAATTGGATCTTATTATTCCGATCTGCTTTAGCTAATAAGTAATTAAGAGCTCCTTGATCTCCATGTTTAAATAAGTCAGGTTGAGTATTAGTTATCTCCGGCTCGAAAGATATTACAGGCTCAAAGTCTTTCTTCTTCAAAAGCCCACTAGTCATAGCAATCTGCCCTCCATTAAACACAAAGCCCGGGTACTTATACTCAGGATCATTTTTTTCTACCTCTTTTACTTCAAAATAGTGTGAACTAACTCCTTGACTATATTTATCAGGCTCTACCCTGCCTGTTACAATTATATCTGCATCTATGGAGTTAAGCTTATCTAGAACTTTACCTAAAACAACAATATCAGAATCTAAAAAAAGGAACTCATCCTTTTCTTCTTTTAGGAGTATTGCGAGCTTAGACCATGGCCAACCAAAATATTTCATTTTAGTATCAAATACCTTTGCATTGAAATACTTTTCAATTTCGCTGGTATCAAAATCACCTTGTTTGTAATCCTTCAGCAGATATATTTCAGCGTCAGGATACCAATAATTAATACTAGCAATACATGGTCTTAGTAGATACATATCTTTCTTAAAACATGCTACTACTACCTTTTTTATATTCATTGTGGAATGTTTCTGAAGATCAAACTCAACCCTATATATATCTTCTATTTACGCAGAATAAAGACTCGCCCGAGATATGAATATCAAAATCGTATTGAGCGATTGCCTTCAGGAAGTTTGCACTGCTTCCTCTGATCATAAAGTCGTGAAGCTCTATTAGTATCACTTTTACATTTGGTAACCACTTCTTGTATTCTTCTGTTTCAAATACTTTTATCTCTGCGCCTTCTATATCGATCTTTAAGATGTCTAATACTTCAATATTATAATCTTCAATTATACTTTGTATAGTAATAGCATGTAGATCTGTAGGTTTATCGGTCTCTTTAACGATCAACCCGTTATAGCCAATATTATAATCATCGGCAATCTCCAGGTTTGTCTTTTTACTCCATATCCCCGCTTTTATTAAACTTACATTCTTATAAGAACTAGTATTCTGCTCCAACATGGCAAAGTTTTCACCGGACGGTTCCACCGCAATTATCTTACTATTAGGATATAGCTTATAAAAGTTCAAAGTGGTAAGACCTATATTAGCTCCGCAATCAATCACATTCTTTACCTCAACATTAGCCAAGTGTTGACTAAACATTCCCCATTGCTGTTGGTTCCAAACAAAATTTTGGTCAAAGGTTACTTTGTCTGCATAATTATTTCTGAGATAGAATGGGTCCAAGCTATTGTGCAGATTCTTTACAACGATCTTTTCTTTTGGGAAAACATACATTCTTAAGAATAAGAGTAACCCTTCAAAACCAAACCTTATGATGTAGCGGAGTAAATGAGTTAGCTTCCTCATGCTATTTATTTATTTTTTTTGCCGGATTACCTACATAAACACCAGGCTCTGTTATATTTTTAGTTACTACTGCACCTGCTCCTATTACTACACTATCACAAATACTGATCGGCAATATTGTAGCATTAGAGCCTATAGATACGTTATTACCAATACTAGTAGATTTCCATTTATTCTTATCTCCTCCTGCAGGTTTACCATCTTCAAACAAATCGTTTATAAACATAACACCATGCCCTATAAAACAGTCGTTGCCTATATCAACCAACTCACATATAAAAGAATGAGACTGAACTTTTGTTCTTTTTCCAATTGTAACATCCTTTTGTATCTCAACAAACGGGCCTACAAAACATCCATCGCCTATAGTACAACCGTAAATATTCACAGGTTCTACAACTTTTACTCCTTCTCCAAAAGAAACGTTTACTATTTGTGACTTGAAGATAGTGGGTGTATTCATTAAGTATTTTGTATAATTGTATTGAGTGTATAATTATGAAACAGAAGAATATATCTTATCTATAATTTCTACTGTTTTAAGCCCTTCAAAAGCACTTGTTGATATTGGTGCATTATTACTTAATACATCTATTAGGTTTTTATACACCATGTCATGGTTAGACATTGATCCTTGATAAGTACCATAGCTATTTGCTTTATTACCTTCAGGCAAGTTTTCTATTTTGAAACCTTCTATATTTTGGTACTCCATTTCATTCAGATACTGTCCTCCGATTTTCACTGTACCCTTTTCACCAAATATGGTTAAAGAACCTTCCATATTCTTACCATAGCTATTAACGGTGTAGTTTATTGTACCAATAGCTCCATTATGAAACTCCAATATCACAGCCCCGGTATCTTCAAACTCTATAATATCTTTATGATCGTAGTTATTTACAAAAGCCTTTGCCTTTTTAACATCGCCAACTAACCAGTATAATAAGTCTATAAAATGTGAAAATTGCGTATAAAGAGTACCTCCATCTAAATCTTTTGTGCCCTTCCAAGAATTCTCATAATACTGAGGATTCCTATTCCAAAAGCAACTTAGCTGAACACTATATATCTTACCCAGCTTACCGCTTTCTATCGCTTCTTTTACAGCCGCAACTGGTGGGTTAAACCTATTTTGCTTGATAGCAAACAAACGCTTATTCATTTGCTCTGCTACCTTTATCATCTCTCCACAGTCATGAACATTCGTAGCTATAGGTTTTTCACAAAGAACATGAAAGCCTGCCTTTAATGAAGAAATGCTATGTTCTGCATGTAATCCATTAGGAGTACAGATGGACACCACATCAATATCCTTCTCATTATCCAACAAGTCTTGAATATTATAATATGCCTTTACATTGTACTGAGCAGCTAACTCGTCTGCCTTTTCTTTAACAATATCGCATACTGCTCCAAGCTCAGCTATATTATTGATGTGTTCTGCATGCCTGTTTGCTATTCTACCACATCCAATTATCGCGATCTTAATCTTAGCACTCATATTGTTGACTATCTGCTTTTATATAATTTTTCAGTTGGGAAATTTATTAATACGCCCTTGCCTTTTTTCTGAAATACGAACATACTGCCTGCTGCAACAGCAGAAGCACCAGCATTTACTCCTTTTTGTAAATCATCAATAGAGCCTGCTCCTCCACACGCTATTACAGGGATATCTACATTATCCGTAACGGCCTTGATCATCTCGATATCATAACCATTCCACGTGCCATCCCTATCAATACTATTGATCATTATTTCCCCAACACCTGACTCTTGCAATAACTTTGCTCTTTTAACAGGGTCTATACTTATACTCTTGCTTCCTGAGTATCCATACACTTTTTGCTTGCCAAAAAGATTCTTTTTGTAATCAATACAACCTACTACAGCTTGCGCTCCATAAATATCAGCAATACTGTTTATGACGTTCAGGTCATTTAGTAGTACAGAGTTAAGCACTACTTTTTCAAAGCCTGAATCAAATACTTTTTTTGCATCGTCAAGTGTCTTTATACCTCCACCATAAGCCATTGGCATAAAAGCTTCACCTGATATCTCTTCTATTTTTTTGAAATCTATATTTCTTTTATCAGCAGATGCGTTGTAATCGAGGAGTATGACTTCATCAGCTTCTTTTTCATTGAATATCTTAACAGCATTGATCGGGTCGCCAACATATGTAGGATTCTTGAAGTTAATGGTCTTGTAGAGCCCTCCATTCTTTAACAATAGTACAGGTATGGTACGTATTCTTCTCATACTCATATTACTACATTATTGAAATTTTCCAAAACCTTCATTCCGTACTTATGGCTTTTCTCCGGGTGAAATTGAGCACCGAAAATATTTTCTTTGTTGAAGGCACAGGCAAACTCATAGCCATAGTTACAAGTCGCAGTTACTTCATTTGTGTTTTCGAAAAGAAAGTGGTACGAGTGTACAAAGTAATATCTAGGTTCTTCAGGAATATCTTTCAATAGTTGATCACTATTAACAACATTTATATCGGACCATCCCATATGAGGTACTGGTAGTCTGTCTAGTTTAGTTCTGTCAAAATTGACCGTTTTTGCATCTACCCAACCTAAACCATCAACATCTCCTTCTTCACTATGATGAGTAAGCAGTTGAGCTCCTAAACAGATACCTAAGATTGGTTTCTTTTCAACCTGCACCTGATCATGAAGTAAATCAACCAGACCTGAATCTTTAAGATTCTGCATACCACGCTTAAAATGTCCTACACCAGGTAGCAGCAATCTATCTGCAGCTGCTATCTCATTTTTATCATTGGTAATAGTAGCATCAATACCCAGACGTTTGCACATGTTTTTTATTGATGCAAGATTACCTAAACCGTAATTAATTATTGCTATCATGCTTTTACGGGAAAAATTAACCTATATAACTTTTTTACGGGTTTTAATAGTGGGTACCTTTTATCAATAGGCATCTCATAATCGAAGTCATAATGACTTCTGGGAGGCTGCTTCATTATTGATTGAAATTCACCTTCTGTTAAGCCAAGCTTCTTAAGAACAAAGTCATAGTCTTCTTTAAAAACAACCTCATCATATATGGGTTTAGCTAACTCTGAAAGCGCTTCTTCTTTTGATATTTGCCCGCCAAATATCAAGTCACTTAGATGAGCCTTTCTTTTATCGATATTAAACTTTTTAGGCAATATATACCCCTGATAAAAGCGTGTCCAAATACTTTCATAGTGCTTACCACCATAATCTCTCCAACCTAGCTCTTCTTGTATTCGTCTTTTAACCTCAGACTTATTGTATTCAACATAGTCAAGTACTGAGACTGACTGTACACCCTTAACTTGTTGATAGTAGCGCTTAACCTTAGCATCCATAAAAGGAAAAGTTTTTAATGGCACTTTACCATAAGCTTTATGGATAGACTTGATGTTTACATGATCTGTTTTAGCATGAATCCAACTTGGCGGTAATGTATTTTCAGTTTGCACATTAGTGCCACTTAAAAGATACTTAATTCCGTGCTCGCCCGCATACCTGTATAACGTAGCAAATATCGCATGATCAGTTATCGCTTCTATATCAACTACTGAAGCTCTCAAATAAGACAACTGCAGGTCTTTGAATTCTTCCCAGTTTATAACATTCGTATGTAAGTCAAAGCCAAGTCTACTTACAATATTCTCAATATTTTTCACGGCAAGCTCACTATTCCACCCATTGTCAAAATGCATAGCCAGTGGACGTAGCCCAAACTCTTTTGCCAGCATGGCAACATACGTACTGTCTA
Source organism: uncultured Flavipsychrobacter sp. (assembly GCA_964531655.1). Classification (GTDB taxonomy): domain Bacteria; phylum Bacteroidota; class Bacteroidia; order Chitinophagales; family Chitinophagaceae; genus UBA5543. The sequence continues at coordinate 27,690 of CAZHDM010000005.1, read as the reverse complement.
CCCCACCACTTAAACCCATGATACAATCATAAGGCTTGCCTTTCCCGTCTTTTTTAATTTGCTCAGCTATTTGCTCGAAGCGTGCACGACCTTCTTGCCCTGTAACAACTCGCTCAGCAAAAGCTTTCTTATAATCGTAATAATAATTAGATATCCCTTGCTCGTCAAATACTATATCCGGATCAGAAATAGTATCCATCACAGAAATAGAGCACTGTTGGTAATTATTACTTTTCATTTTTTACTACCTCCTCGTATATATCAATAAGCTGTTTGGTGAACGTATCGCCACCAAACTTGTCAACAACATAATTATGTATGTTTTCACTGTCGTACTTACTATACTCTCTATTTATGTTAAGCATAGCTTCTGTGAGACCTTTTACATCCTTAGGCGCTACGAGCTTTCCAGTCTCTTCGGATACTATGTCCAGCGCACCACCAACAGAACTTGCTATAACAGGCTTCCCTGAAAGCATAGCCTCTATTAATACAACTCCAAATGTTTCATAAAGGCTGCACATCACAAGGCAGTTACAATTTGCTAACTCCTGCAACACTTGCGTCCTATTAAGGTAACCAAGGAACTTGACATGATTTGTTATCCCTAGCTCTTTAACTTTTTCTTTTAGCTGCTTTTCCAGATCACCACTACCACCTATCCTTAACTGTACTTTATTATTATTTACAACTACTTCCTTGAATGCAGACAAAAGATTTAGCTGATCCTTTACAGGTTTAAATTCAGCTATATGTAAATACACAAAATCGCCTTCTTGCCTTAACTCAGGAGGCTTTACATTCTTTTGTAAATAAGGGTCTATAACATTGTGTAGCACATTGAACTGAACTCCCTTAAATATCTCATTAAGCTTTCCAGCAAAATCAGAACTTACAGCATAGTTTTCCGAGCTATAAGAGTACGCTATTTTAGCCTTATCATGTAAAGAGCTATCTGATACTTCTGCCCTTGCCCACCTACTACTATGTTCAGTTATTATATAAGGTATATTATGTTTTTTATTGAGTACAGATGCTAGAATTCCACCATACAAAGAACTATGGGCATGAATAATATCGGGCACACCATATTTATCTATATAATAACTATAGGCTGCTATACCCGCTTGGGTCCAGCCATATACATCTGTTTTGTCAGACGGAGGATAATAATAGAACCCATCCACATCAACCACACTTATATTATCCACTTCTCTTTCAGTTATATAATCTGAAATACGAAACATTTTTTTTCTTAAAGTACTCGCCAAACCACTTAGCCCATACTTGTCGCACTCATTATTTGATGCCTTCCCTAGTACTTTATATAACATACCCTTTACGATCATTGGTATAGAGAATGTTTGTTTTATAGATAGAACTCCCACCTTCACACCTTTATTTACTAAAGCTGTAGCTTGATGATATTGAAAAATTCCTGCACCAGGCTCATCAGGTGGAATAAATTGTTCCGAAGGAAGAATAAGTACGTGCATATAAAGTGAGACTGCTATATTGGTAGTTACTTTACTACTGCGCTTAGTATTTCCTTGATTTTAATATCGCTATGTTTAATAACATATGCAGCTTCATTCACTTTACCTGTCAATATTGCTTTAAAAACATTGAGCCTGATAAAGCCTTTTCTCCACTTCTCTATGGCAGCTAACCTATCTTCTTCTTTTAAAGGACAGTGCTCGCTATATAAAGCTTTCATTGAGAGATTATGTGTTAGGGACTTTTTGTGAAGATGATTTTTACTAAGCTCTTGGCCTTCATGTATATAATTCCACCCTATAAAAGCAGGTAACCGTAATACCGGATACTTAGCAGCCATTCTCAACCATAGATCATAGTCTCCTCTGTGACGAATTTCATTGAAACCTCCTTCTGCTTCAAACTCTTTCCTTCTGATCATCGATGAAGACGGGGCATTTTTAAAATAGGTCTTATCGTGTAAAAACTGTCCTTTGTATATTTCTTCAGAGGTCAAGAAATGTGGCATCTTGTGTTCATCATGAATTTGAGAGAACCCAAGAGGAGCATCAGGGTACTTTTCCATACACTCAACCATTATCTTCAACCCATAATAATACATCTCCTCATCACTATCATTATACTTTATATATTTACCCTTAGCATAAGAAGCTGCCCTATTTCTGTTGGGGTAATCTCCAAGGTTTTTTTCATTCTTATAAACCTTTATTCTATCATCCTTTTTTGCAAACTCTTGGGCTATTGCATAAGAGTTATCTGTTGAGCAGTCATCAACTATGATTAACTCAAAGTTTGTGTATGTAGAGTCTAAAACACTTTGTATAGAGCTAGCAAGTACATTTTCTCTGTTATACACAGTCATTAATACACTCACTAGAGGTTGATCCGTCATTATTATACTTTGTAATAAGATTTATACCAATCAACAAAGTTTTTTAACCCTGTCTCAATATCAACTTGTGGGGAATACCCTGTAACATTTACAAGATCTTCAATATCTGCATAGGTTTTATACATATCTCCTTTTTGCATAGGCATACTTTCAACTATTGCTTTCTTACCAATCTGTTCTTCTAATATTTTCAAGAAGTCCTTTACATTTACAGGGTTATTGTTACCTATGTTATATAGCTTATAGGGAGCAAAGCTTTCTGAAGTATTCAGCTCTACGCCTTTGTTATTATCGTTCTTAGACGGCGCTTTGTCTATCAATAAGCTTATAGTCTTTACAATATCATCTACATATGTGAAGTCTCTCATCATATCACCATCATTGAAAAGCTTTATTGGTTGTCCTTCAGTTATACTTTTCGTGAATAAGAAATATGCCATATCGGGCCTTCCCCATGGTCCGTATACTGTAAAAAACCTTAGACCTGTTGTAGGTATATCATATAATGATGCGTAGCTGTGAGCCATCATCTCATTTGCTTTTTTGGTAGCAGCATACAATGATATTGGATGGTCAGTCCTATCATTTGTATTAAAAGGAATTTTGTTATTACCTCCGTATACAGAACTTGAAGATGCAAAAATCAAATGCTTTACATGATTATGTCTGCAGGCCTCGAGTATATTTGTAAAGCCTAGTATATTACTATCTATATATTTATAAGGGTTCTTTAAACTATACCTCACACCCGCTTGCGCAGCCAAGTTAATTACAACATCTATTTTATAGTCAGTAAAAAGGTCATTAACCTTCGCTGTATCACTGATATTAATATTGAAGAAACTAAAATTCTTATACTCTTGAAGTTCACTTAATCGGGCCTCTTTAAGGTTAACATCATAATAATCATCTAAACAGTCTACACCTATCACATCATAGCCATATTTGCACAACAACCGAGACATGTGAAAACCAATGAAACCGGCGGCACCGGTAACCAATATATAGCTCAAATCTTGTTCTTTTTTACTACCCATACAGATGACAGGAATGACATTTAAATAATTAATGATTTATCATAATAGAAAACGTGCTCTATCTTTCTGGAGAAACAATCAGTCCTTTCTTGGGATAGGTGGCTTCCCACAAAGGCGTTGATGCTCTGCATCTAAAAACTCTTCGCCCTTATCCAGCGCTCCCTTAACTGCTATGGCAGCTTTTTTTATCCCATTTCTAGTAGTTTGATTGTAGTTCCACCATTTTAGTTTGTCCGCGAGTGAAACTTTATCCGACTTCCTTAAAATATTAATAAGTTTCAAGCTACTTATTAAACCAAAGTCCGGTACCTGAGGAATAATACCGAAATTTTTATACCTGTAATACATTACAGTATATGTCCTCTTAAACGCAAAGTCTGCATCTTCTAAGTGATAATGATAAACCCTCGCAGCTGTATTATAAACAATGGTGTAACCAGCCTTTAATGCTTGTTTTGCCCAAATAGCATCCTCGGCGTATGTTGTTTTTTCAAAAGGCATAGTTAGCTTTAAATCCTTCCGATACATGGCTGTAACATCATCCCAACCACATGCAAGCTTTTTCTCTGCCGGAGATAGCTTATCGAAAGCACCATTAGGATATGAGTATGGCTTAATTATTGGATCTGATATTGGGCGGTACCAATCAGCAGGATTTTTATCAAGATCATGAGGAACAACTTGCATGCCACATACTCCGGCAACACTGTCATCAATAAACCCGTCTAATAGATGCTGTATCCAGTTTTCATCATAAGGTTCAGCATCGCCAACAGTCAGTAAAACAAACTCTCCTTTTGCTTGTTCAACACCTAGATTTCGGGTTAATCCATGATTAAATTCTGAACCAGGTATTTCTACGATTTTTACTTTTTCATATTCTTTTAGAATATCTAATGTTCCATCAGTAGAGCCTGAATCTATAACTATAATTTCAAGAACGTCAACTGTTTGAGATAATATACCTTCTATACAAGCCCTTATCTTTTTAGCTTCGTTCTTAACAGGTATAACTACAGAAACAGTCTTATTATTAACCATTATCCTAAATACTTAATTTACTTACATTAATTTTTTCCAAGCAGGAGGCATATTCTTTTCTACCTCAATATTCTTAAACTTCTCACCTTGCCTAGGTCCTTTTGCTTTAGCATCTGCAACCATCCTTTCTATACCATCTTTTAAAGTAATATTCTTAATAAGATCTCCAAAATATTCATGAACCTTATCATGATTTGAATATGCATGAACTACCTCATTACGAGCTTCTAAGAAGTCTATCTGCTCCGACACTCCAAATGAGTCGCAAACAATAGTGGCTAATTCTTTTACAGTGTATGGGGTATCGGCACCTATGTTAAAAACTTCATTGTAGGCTTTAGGTATTTCAATACTTTTTGCAATAATAGGAGCCACATCATCTATATGACTAAATGCTCTGGTTTGCATACCATCTCCAAAAATAGTCAGCTTCTTACCCTGCATTATCTGATTCATGAATATACCTACAACATTACGATACGGGTCACCTATATTTTGTCGCTCACCATATACATTATGAGGGCGAAAAACGATGTAGTCCATACCAAACATCTCGTGAGCTGATTTTAGATCTTGCTCAACTGCATATTTTGATATACCATATGGATCTTCAGGAGTAGGAGTCATCTCTTCTTTCATCGGCAACTGCCCTGCACCGTACACAGCAATAGATGAAGTAAATACAAAACACTTAACAGTTCCAGTATTAATAGAGGCATTGATAAGATTGATACTACCAATAAGGTTATTAGCATAATTATATCGCCTAATAAAATGGCTTAACCCTTCTGCAGCATATGCTGCTAAATGAAAAATATATTCAAACTTATGTTTTTCAAATAAGTTATTTATGAGCTCAACATCATTTATTGATCCTTTTACAAACTCTGCTTTAACATTTACGTTATCCTCAAAACCACCTGAAAGATCATCTAGAGCTACTACATTGTATCCTGAATTAACTAAATGATCACAAACGTGAGAGCCTACAAAACCTGCGGCACCTGTAACTAATACTGTTGACATTTTTTGATGTTTATCTTATTTAACTGGAGGAAAATATTTTATTTTATTTAAAGTAACGTCATTATTTATGCCCAACGCCAAAGCGTTGTCTTTAATAATTTTAAAGGCGGCAGGTATTTTGTATAGTTTTAACTTATGAGCCTTGGAATACATTTTGAACCTAGAGAGTTCTTCGTTACTAAACACTTCTGACTCAACTAAGTCCTTAATCAATGATTTAGCTTCCTTGTACTGGTTACTATTAACTAAGCTTATAACTATATCAGTCCCCATAACCCTAAGACCATCTCTATGCTTATTTAGTAAACCTTTTTTTTCTATTTCACTTAGTGCATAGCGAAATACCTTTAGCCTACTATTCATTTTAGGCAGGCTGTAGTAATCACCTCTTGATAAACTATCATCTGACTTCCTTAAAAAAACATCTGGCTCCATATTTAAGAATTTCTTATATTTAACTGGATACAAGAACGCCCTTATATGTAACTCTATATCTTGCCATAACATCAACCCCTCTTCCCACATACCTACTTTTATAAATGATTTTCTCCTCCACAAAGTACCTGTACCCTGACAGACAGGATCTCCTTTTAAAACTCTGTTTAAATCATCTTCTTCTTTATCTATATTCCACAACAGGTTTAAATCATCTAGCTTTTGTCTAAACATCAGCATAGGAAACATCACGAAGTCGCATTCGGGATTTTGCTCTACTACATTTACTCTTCGCTCTAGACAGAAAGGTGCTAAAACATCATCTGTATCTAAGAACATAACATAGTCCCCTGTACATTTCTCCACCGCTATATTCCTACAGGTACACGCACCCTTGGGCTCTCTATCACGGGTAAAGCACTTGACTCTATCGTCCTTTTCTGCATAAGACTTCAATAGTTCCAAGGTATTATCACTACTACCATCATCCACAATCACCCATTCCCAATTACTGTAGGTTTGAGTTAAAATAGAGATGGCTGTTTCGGATATTATATATCCCCTATTAAAGCTTGGAGTTATTATAGATACTTTAGTACTTTCCAATGTCACAAGTAATACTGACTTCTAAAATCTTTTTGGTTTAAATATTCTCCAAATTGGCTCTAGCGGCTTTAGTATTGGATAGTAATTAAACAAAGAACCTTCTGTATGAAACTCACGATGACCTCTTACAGGCAACTTCATAATATTATCAAACTCTTCTCTGGTAAGACCTAACTTCTTTAAAACAAAATTCATATCCACCTCTAACTCTTTTGCATTATATATAGGCTTTTTCATCTCTTCCAAAGCCTGCTCTCTAGTCATTTGACCAGAACATATTAGTGTAGATAAGTGAGCTTTTCTTTTATCAACCTTAAATTTTTCAGGTAATATATACCCTTGATAAAACTTTGTCCATATACTCTCGTGGTGTTTTCCTCCATAATCTCTCCAAGCCAGTTTTTCTTGTAGTATTTTCTTTACTTCATCTTTATTAAAGTTTACCCAATTCAGATAGTTTACAAATACTACTCCAGACCTTTTAATAAAGTTTTTCATTTTGAGGTCTAGGAAAGGAAAGGCTTTGAGTTTTTTAGCACCAAACTTTTTATGTATATGCTTTATATTTATATAATCCTTCTTGTCGTATATCCAATGGTAAGGCAATACCCCCTCTGTTACTACATTATGGCCGCCAAGTACATATTTAATATCATGGTCTTTAGCTATTTTATACATGGTTCCATATATAGCATGATCGGTTAGCACCTCTATATCAATAACAGATGCCTTTAAATATGCTAGTTGCAAATCTTTAAACTCCTCCCAATCAATAACATATGTTTCTAGATCAAAATCGAGCTTATTAACTATGTTCTGTATATTCATAACAGCAAGCTCAGAATTCCAGCCATTATCAAAATGTACACAGAGAGGTCTCAATTCATATTTTTTTGCCAGATAAGCAACATAGCTACTATCCACACCACCACTGAGACCTATTAAGCAATCGTACTGATTATTCTTTCCAAAGTCTTTTATTTCAGATATAGTCTTCTTGATAAGAAGCTCAGCCTCTTTACCTGTTCTCAGAAACTCTCTCTCATTCTCCTTATACTTGTGGCAATGATTACAAACTCCATTCTCATCTAAAACAAGATTGGCATCATCAGCTGAAGTAAATATGCAATTAACACACTCCAAAAAGGGGGCTTTATTCATACTGTATTACTTTACCTCTACTACATTTAACTTTTAGTATTTATTACCAATAAATAAAAAAGCCTTTTAGGCTAAATTTTATTTTATTAAATATATACAACTAACCTATCTTTTCTACTTTCCAGTCATATATAGGGTGTAACATACCATTCGGCACCTTTCTAAGTAAGGGTCCCATATCATTATACATAAGCTCTTCCACAAGGAACGATACATTCTTACTAGGAACAATTGATTTAACCATAGGTATTTCTATATCAACTGATATATAGTATTTGATAGCATTTAAAAATTTCCCTGGTATCTTCAATACAGATTTATACTGTGCTGGTTTTCTAATTCGTTCGTTACCTGTATAGTTATAATCGCTCGTACAGAATATTTCTTCACCATCGACTCCTACTAAAGCAGCTGCTACTCTAAGCCCTTTTACCTCACTGAACACCTCATATGCTATTTCAACATAAATATCATCTTCAGTAGTTAGAGACTTATCATAATGACCATTTTTATCTAGTATTTTGATAGACTCTAATTTAACTACTGAATCACCCGGCCTTTCGTCTTTTTCCCATGATAGGCACCTGTCTATATCTGCATCGGAAGAGAGATACCTTGCTATTGCAGAAGGAGTATCTTCTAAGCTATCAATAGTACCATGCTTCATAACAAGAGTATTTTTGCAAAGATTCTTAATAGCTCCCATGTTATGACTTACAAACAATACAGTTCTACCATCATTAATACTAACATCTTTCATGCGACCCAAACACTTCCTCTGAAACTCAGCATCACCTACTGCTAATACTTCATCTACTATTAATATTTCAGGTTCTAGAAATGCAGCCACAGCAAATGCTAACCTGACATACATTCCTGAACTGTATCTTTTAACTGGAGTATCAATATATTTAGCTACACCTGAAAAGTGAACTATCTCATCAAACTTACTCTTGATCTCAAATTTTGTCATCCCGAGTATAGCACCATTAAGAAATATATTTTCTCTACCAGTGAGCTCAGGATGAAAGCCAGTGCCTACCTCTAATAAACTAGCAATTCTCCCTCTAGCCTTAATTGTACCTGTAGTAGGAGCAGTTACTCTTGATAAAAGTTTTAAAAGTGTGGACTTACCTGCGCCATTTTTTCCTATGATCCCTAATACTTCTCCCTGTTTCACACTAAAAGAAACGTCTTTTAGTGCCCAAACGTAGTTACCGCCTGCTATATCTCTTTTATTTTCTTCACCAAGTGTTAGGTAAGGGTCTGATTTACCTCTTACTTTATGCCACCATCTATTTAAATCATGAGATATAGTACCAGTACCGATTTGTCCTAATCGGTACATTTTTGATAACTCCTCTACATTTATTGCTACTTCAGACATATTTAAATTTATACGGTATCCATGAATGACCTTTCAATCTTATTAAAGATCAGAATACCTACCAAAAGCAATACTATGGTTACAACAATACTGTAAATAAAATAAGTTTCATAGAACTGTCCGCTTCCAAGAAAACCAAACCTAAATGTTTCTATTACTGCTGTAAATGGATTGTAACCTACTAAGTCTTTAATTTTTCCTGGGGCTGCTGATAGTGGATACGCTACTGTAGTTGTAAACTGTAGTAGCTGTATACCAAAGGTCAATAAAAACTTAAGGTCACGATATTTTGAAGTTAATGATGATATTATTATTCCCATACCTAAGCCTTGTAGAGCCATCAACAATACTAATACAGGGAACAAAACTACAGCCCACGTAAGATGTATTGAATCTGTGGTAAAATAATAATATGCCCATACTACAAAAAACAACATCAGTTGTATTCCCAGACGGATCATACTAGACAGAGTTATAGAAATAGGTATAACAATTCTTGGAAAATATACCTTACCAAATATGTTGGCATTAGTTATAAATGTATCTGAGGTTTTTAATAAAGTTTCCGAAAAATACATCCAACATGTAATACCTGCTAGCTGGAATAATAACGGAGGAGCACCATCTGTTGATATTTGCGCCACTTTATTAAACAATAAAACATACACTGCTGTGGTTAATATAGGCTGAATTGCAAACCATAAAGGTCCAAGTATTGTTTGCTTGTAAAAAGCTATAAAGTCCCGCTTTACAAGTAAAAACACAAGGTCTCTGTAACGCCAAACCTCTTTCAGATTGATGTCAAGAAGACCTTTATTCGGCTTAATTATAAGGCTCCAGTTTTGCTCCTGACTATTCATTAATTTATATTATTAGAATCAGCAGTTAAAAATTTGTCTTCGTATACATTACGAACACCCTCCTCTAACGATATTTTTGGCGACCAGCCTAATGAGTTTATCTTACCATTATCCATTAACTTTCGAGGAGTACCGTCAGGTTTTGATGCATCTAGCTTCAGCTCACCATCAAAACGAACTATGTCTTTTATCAATAGAGCTAAGTCTTTTATAGCTATTTCTGAGCCTGACCCTACATTGACATGACCAGCCTCATTATAATTCTTCATCAAGAATAAACATGCCTCTGCGAGATCATCTACATGTAAGAATTCTCGCAATGGTTTTCCTGACCCCCATATCTCAACAGATTCGTCATTATTCTCCTTCGCCTCATGAAACTTCCTTAATAATGCAGGTAATACATGAGAGTTTTTCAAGTCGTAATTATCATTAGGACCATACAAGTTTGTCGGCATGGCTGATATGAAGTTACATCCATACTGATCACGATACGCATCACACATCTTTATCCCAGCAATTTTAGCTATTGCATATGGTTCATTTGTCGGCTCTAGCACCCCTGTAAGTAAAGAGTCTTCTTTCATAGGTTGAGGTGCCATTTTAGGGTATATACATGAAGAGCCTAAAAACAATAGTTTTTTACAATCATTCTTATAAGCTTGATGGATGATATTTGACTCTATCATCAGATTATCATACAAAAAGTCTGCTTTATAGGTATTGTTAGCTAAGATGCCACCGACTTTAGCTGCAGCGAGAAATACATACTCTGGCTTTTCTTCTTCAAAAAACCTCTTAACTGCTTCTTGATTTCTCAAGTCCAGCTCTGAAGATGTTTTATATACGAGGTTTGAGTAGCCTTCACTTCTTAGCTTTCGTAGAATGGCACTACCAACCATTCCTCTATGACCTGCGATATATATTTTATTGTTCTTATCCATCACTTAATCGTGCTGCTGCAAAAACTCATAGCCAGCATCTTTCAATATTTTTTCTTTTTTAAATACTTCGACATCAGCACTAACCATCTCTTTTACAAGTTCTGGTAAAGTACATTTTGGCGACCAACCTAACTTCTCTTTAGCTTTTGTTGCGTCACCTATTAATAAGTCTACCTCAGTAGGCCTGAAGTATTTAGGATCTACACTTACCACTTCTTGACCTACTTTTAAGTGAGTATCACTTGAACAAGATTTCACATAAGCTTTTTCATCTACCCCTTCGCCTTTAAATTCTAGTTCGACCCCTACCTCGCTAAAAGCCATTATAATAAAGTCTCTTACTGTCGTAGTGACACCAGTAGCTATTACAAAATCTTCCGGAGTATCTTGCTGTAGCATAAGCCACATAGCCTCTATATAATCTTTTGCGTGCCCCCAATCTCTTTTTGCATCTAGATTACCTATATAGAATTTATCTTGTAGACCTAGTGATATTTGTGCAATAGCTCTGGTTATTTTTCTGGTAACAAACGTTTCTCCCCTCAGTGGACTTTCATGATTAAATAATATTCCATTACACGCATACATATTGTATGCCTCACGATAGTTTACTGTTATCCAAAAGCCATACATCTTAGCCACACCATATGGAGAACGTGGATAGAAAGGTGTTTTTTCTGTTTGTGGTACTTCCTGAACTTTACCATATAGCTCTGAGGTAGAAGCCTGGTATATTCTTACCTTTTCAGTCATATTGAGTAACCGCACGGCCTCAAGAATTCTTAATGTTCCAATAGCATCCGTATTAGCGGTGTACTCAGGAGTTTCAAAGCTTACTTTCACATGGCTCATTGCTCCCAAATTATATATTTCATCGGGTTGAGCTTCTTGGATGATCCTTATGATATTAGTGCTATCAGAAAGATCGCCATAATGAAGTATCAATTGTCTATCTCGTACATGTGGATCCTGATAAAGATGATCTATTCGGTCTGTATTAAATAAAGAGCTTCTTCTTTTAATACCATGAACGGTATACCCTTTCTTCAGTAGAAACTCAGCCAAGTATGCTCCGTCCTGGCCTGTAATACCTGTAATTAATGCTACTTTTCCCATGCTTGATATTTACAATTGATCAGCAAGAAACTATAACTCCCTCTAAACGCTCTTTATATCTATCGAAAGAAAAGTTTGAAAGTGTTTTTTCTTTATTGATCTTAAGTTGTTGCGTGTCTTTCCTGACATGCAACTTTATATGATGTTGTATTGCTTCTGCAATTTCATTAATATTTTCAGGAGAAACTAAAGTACCTGTCTCTCCGTTTAGCAATGCATCTGTACTTCCATCACAATTCCCTCCTATTACTGGGAGACCACATACTAATGCTTCTATGAATACAATACCAAACCCTTCATTTTTGCTTGGCATTATATAAAGGTCTGCCATTTGGTAATGACCTACAAGCTCTTCCTCATCTATAAACCCTAGCAGTTGCACATGGCCATCAAGGTTATTTTTAGTTATAAGTTGATCAACCTTTTGCTTTTCCTGCTCATCATACTTACCAGCTATAATATATTTGACCTTCTTATTTCCGTTCACAACCTCAGCCAACGCCTCTATTACTCTATCATAACCTTTATACTGCTCTTTACTAGACAATCGAGTTAAGGTATAAAGCAAGAATTCGTCATCTTTTACATTATACCTTTCTCTCAGGTCTTTCCTAATTGACAGGTCATTCGGTTGTGGAAAGTAGGGGTCGATAGTATTAGGAAATACATCTACTTTTTCTTCATTAACATGATGTACATCCATCAGCTTTTTCTTCGTAAAGCTGCTTACAGATAATATTTTGTCAGCGATACCCAGGATCTTCTTTTTAGCACCTGTAAGTTCTCCCCATACGTCTATCCCATGAGTTATAAGTATCAACTTTTTCTGTGGCATTAGCTTTTTTATAGCAGTACCTACTATTGCCATGTTAATATGACCTAGTACGATTATGTCGTAATTACGAGCTTTTATTATACTATTGATCACAAACTTAGCCTTATTCATAGCGTACCCCTGATACTTTTCAATCGGATAGTAATCGACCGAACAGTTTGTATCGTAAGCAGATACACTATTACTAGTAGAAACGCCTTTAGCATCAAGCTCAGAAAGTGCTTTTAGAAAACACTTATTAAATTTCTCAATCCCCCCTGTTTGTGAAAATGCTGTAAGGTTCAAAAACAAAACTTTCTTCATTTACTATACCTTATGGAGGTTTGCTATCATGTAAGTCCAATATCTGCTCCAATTCAGCTTACCTGATTGGTACATTTTTTCTAAACGTTCATTCTTCTTACCCTCCAATATATCCCCTTTGCCACTCTTCATCCACTCTTGGAAAGGAAACACAAAGCCTTGTTTCTTTCTATCCCATATTTCTTTAGGAAGTACATCTTTGAAGCTGTCAATAAGCAAGTATTTACCTTGCTCGTGATCGAACTTCAAGTTTGCACTTATGGAGTTTACCATATCCACAAAATCAATATCTAAGAATGGCACCCTAACCTCAATGCTATGCCACATACTCATATAGTCAGTATCTTTCAATAGTTGACTTTGCATATATATATCACTCTCTAAGTATGAAGTCTTGTTACCATCCTGTAAGCTGCTAACAAACTTGGGTACTTGAATTTCGTCTAGCCTACTTTTTACCCAGCTTTCATCTGCGTCTAAAATCCTTGCTGTTTCATCAGTACTGTAATAACCTCTATTAAATAAGTAGTCTCCTATGGGGTCTCTTCGATCTAAGAAGGATATTTTCTTGTACTTGTACTGAGGTGCAAACTTGGATGAACGTAGTAAAAAGCCCGGAGCAGCTTTTATTTTGTTTGCAATGCCAGAATTTTTAAATGAAGCATATCCACCTAATAGCTCATCTGCACCTAAGCCGGAGATAACAGCTTTAAGACCTGCATCCTTGGCATACTTACATATGAAATATGTATTCACCCCATCAGTGCTAGGCTGATCCATTGCTTCAAATATATCAGGCAAGGCGTTTAAAAACATATCCTTTTCCAGTAAAAACGGATGATGTTTGGCATCAGTTTGTTCTGCTATTAATTCCTGATACTGCTTTTCGGAATAGTTCTTATCATTGAAAATTATAGACAGTGTATGTAGGTCTTCTTTTTTATACTGATTTCCCAGAAGAGTCAACAAACTGCTATCTATGCCTCCACTTAAAAAAAAGCCTATTGGAGCATCCGATATCAGATGTCTTTTAACAGCTAGCTCAAGCTTTTCTTTAACGTAAAATTTAGCCTCTTTATAATCTGTTATTGTACTGGTGTATGTAGGATTATAAAAAGTACTGTTTGTATAAGATTTAGTGTTAAGCGAATATTTTAAACAAGTACCGCGCCTTAAAGGATGTACTCCTTTTAATGTAGTTACTGGTTCTGGCAAAAAACCATATGTATAGAAGTACACTTTCCAATCTGGGTTTTCCTGAAAAGAGCCTAACTTCTTCAACGCTCTTATTTCAGAAGCAAAGATGAGCTGTTCATTATCAACGAAGTAGTATAATGGCTTAATGCCCATTGGATCTCTGGCAAGTAATACTTCTTTTCTTCGCTTATCATAAATAGCTATGGCAAACATACCTTTAAGCCTACTAAAACACTCTTCCCCCCACTCCTCATACGCTTTGATGATAATTTCTGTATCACTTTTTGTCTTAAAAGAATGTCCTAGTAATGACAATTCATCTTTTAACTGTAAGAAATTATATATTTCTCCATTGAAGATGAGCGTTATGTTTTCATCTGAACTATGCATTGGTTGATGACCTGCATCAGTCAGATCTATTATAGACAACCTCCTGTGACCAAAAGCGAGAGACTCAGCTTCATCATAGTAAAACCCTTCATCATCAGGACCACCTCTCATCATAGATGTGGCCATGTCTTGGACGGCACTTAAGTTATGTTTGGGTGAAATAAGTCCAGCTATTCTGCACATAAAACAAGATGTCCTTGTTTAATTTATATAGCTTCGCTACTGTCAGTCACAAGTAAAGACACAAGTAGCTAAAAATCAATTTATTAAATATGCGAAAAAGTATAAAAATACCTTCTTACAGGGCTTAAGTTTTGCAAAGGTATAAAATCGAGCCACTTTATATGAGTTAAAATGGCTCTTAATAATTATTTAAATCGACGCCCTTTAAATAGCTTCCCAAAACGTCCTTTAACCTTATCTGCAAGAGTAGCCTCCTGCTGATAATAACCAGAACCATGCTCTCCATAGCCGTAACCATAGCCGTAACCATAACCATAGCCATAGCCGTAGCCGTATGAGTAACCTCTATTATATACTACGTCATTTATCAGGAAGTTGATCTTTTTGATTCTACCTGTACTTTTCAAGTCGTTAGCTAGCTTTATCTGCTCCTTGTAAGTATAACCTTGTCTAGCCACATACAAACATGTATCTGCATGGTTATTAAGAAGCACAGCATCCGTAACGAGGCCTGCCGGTGCAGTATCAATAATTATGTAATCAAAATCTTCTTGTAACTTTTCAAACATCTTGGTCACCCTGTCTGTAGTAATTAACTCTGCAGGGTTAGGAGGTACTGGACCAGAAGGAATAACAAATAGGTTGTCATCAATACCTGATGGAACTATAATCTTATCAACCTCGTATTGCCCAATAGCATAACCTGATATACCATAAGTCTTATCAATACCTAAATGGCCTGAAATCTTAGGCTTTCTAAGGTCAAACTCTATGAGCACTACTTTATTTCCTGATATAGCAAACGTGATTGCAAGATTAATAGCGACAAAAGATTTACCCTCACCACTCATACTTGATGTTAGCAAGACCGTCTTATTACTCTTATCCGGCAAGAGGAACTGCAAGTTTGTCCGCAATGCCCTGAACTGTTCAGAAAGGGCGGTATTACTATTTCTTTTAACAGCTACCTGACTTTCATCCTCTTTATTATGGCCGATCTCTCCTAAAACAGGAATATCAGACATTGCCTCAATATCTGTTTTAGCAATAATTTTATTGTTCAACAATCTCCTTACTGTAAAAAACACAAGAGGTATCAGCAAACCTATTGTAATTGCTCTACTTTTTGTACCACCATAATTAGGATATATCGCGCCTCCGTTACCTGCTTCATTTATCACACTAATATTAGGGGTAGTTGCAGCACGTGCTACTGCAGTTTCTTCTCTTTTCTTTAGTAGATATAAGTAAAGTTCCTGCTTAATAGACTGTTGCCTTGATTTATCTAAGAACTGTCTGTCTTTTTTGGGCACTTGGTTTATTTTGGCATTGATAGCCCCCATCTTACCTTCAAGTTCATCAATTCTAACGTTTATACCGCTTTTTATAGACGTAATACTATTTCTAATTAGCTTTCTGGCATTAGCGATCTCATTATTCAAACTCACAATTATAGGGCTGGCCTCTTTATTACTTATTAGTTTCCTTTCACGCTCGCTAACTAAACCGTTATAAGTAGATAGCATTCCTGTAAGCGTTGCATTATCTACAAATAGTGTCGTTGGAACCATATCGCCCTCATCAGCATTAGCTAAATAATCTTCAAGGGTTTTTATGATTTGTAATTTTATCTGCTGTTCTGAAAGATCATTTTTAAAAGCTTCAGTGCTACTTAATAATAGTTCAGCTTGAGCGTTTGGGTTTGTATAGTCTGCATCTCTTCTGAAATACTGAATGTCTTTTTCTACATCATCAAGGTCTTTCTTTACTGTTTCTAACCTACCATCAATGAAGTTTATTGTACTGTCAGCAGTTCGGTTTTTCTCACGAACATTCGCTTCCATATAAACATTCATTAAAGTATTAATTACATCAACCCCTCTATCAGGTAGTTCGTCTGTAATTGTCACGTTAACTGTATTGTCCGAACGGTCTGGCCTGTTAACACCTAACCTTCCCAGAAAAGCCCCCCCGGTAGATCCAATAGTACTACAAACCACCTCATATTCTGAATCATATGTAAGAGGGTAACCTGTTTTTGAAACAATAACATTACCTAAAGGCATTACAAAAGGCTTGTCCAAGCGAGCTGTTTTATACTCCTCAGTACCCTTTAACTTATATTTGAAGCTGCCATCTTCATTAAATATAAATACATAGGCGGTTGTAGCCTTAAAGTCATTATTTTCAAAATCTAAAGACTTAATAATGAAAGGGTTATTATCATAAAACTCATTTGTAACAAACCTTCCGTATTTATAATATCTGATATTTAAGCCTAACCTTTTGACAACCTCATTCATCAACTCTCTTTTTCGGAAAGTTCTCATGACGTTGTTTATATTATCATTGCTAGACTTATATCCTAACTCTTCTAAGAACTGAGCCTCGGCAGAAACTGTCATCTGGCTCCTACTATCTTGTACTAATATCTCATTGCGGACTTGATATATCGGCGTACTATACCTCAAATACATGTGTGCTATCAAGTATGCTAAGCCAACACTAACTACAAACCATGGCCATGTTGCTAAAACGGTGGTGAATATCCATTTTATATTAAAAGCACTGGCCTCCGAGCTACCAGATCCTGAGTTATCTCCAGTATCAGTGTTAGAAATATTATAGTCTGTAGACATATCTTGTTTTTATTTACCTAACAAGCATGTATTATATAAATATGTATAAACTAATACTTTAAAGCTTGCTTATACACAATACAGCCAATTTGATATTGCGGCAAAAGTACTCTAAATTATTTACAGATTAAACCTGCCTTGTAAACTTATCATAAATAATCAATCCAACTCTAACATGTCATATAAAAACAAAACAATATACCTTTTATAAGGATAAACATCTTTCTTGCCATATCTTTGCAGCTCTCGCAGACTTGTTCCATAGCAGATGTCGTATTACCAAAAAAGCTTAGGCCGATTATTAGTAAAATTTGACCATGTCAGAACTAAATACATACGTCATAGAAATTTCCTGATAGTTATCAGCTTTATTGTAGGTACTCTATCTGCGCTTGCAGCAGTTTTTCTTAAAGTATTAGTGGGATTTGTTGAACATAGATCTCACATGCTTAACGACTGGATGGGAAGCAACTGGCTAACAGCAATATTCCCCCTAATAGGTGTTGGTATATCATTTTTACTAATAAAGAAGCTATTTAGTGATAAACTCACTAGAGGCATCGGCTTTATCCTTAAAAGCATCCTAACTAAAAGGAGCAGAGTTGGCCTACAGCATACGTTCGGACACGTAATTACCAGTGCGGTGACGGTTGCAATGGGCGGATCTGTAGGTCTGGAGGCACCAATTGTAGCAACAGGCTCAGCAATCGGCTCTAATACTGCCCACGATCTTCGTTTATCATATAGGGATACGACCCTTCTATTAGCTTGTGGAGCATCCAGTGGTATAGCTGCTATCTTTAATAGCCCTATAGCGGGTATCGTATTTGCACTGGAAGTACTGATGATAGATTTCAACATCCCCTTTTTCATTCCATTATTAATATCTACAGCTACAGCAACTGTTATCTCGCAGCTGTTATACCCTGACAAGTTCTTTTTCTTGATTATTGACAGCTGGGATGTTAGCTCAATACCTTTCTATATACTACTCGGAAGTGTCTGCGGTCTAATGTCTGTATACACAACCAATATTGTTGAGCGTATAGAAGGATACTTTGACAAACAAAAGCTAAGCACAAACACTTGGCTAAAAGGGAGCATACCTCTTTGTATACTTATATTTTTTATACCTGGCCTATACGGTGAGGGGTATGGCGTCATATTAAATTTACTAAAAGGCAACTATGAATCTGTAATATCTCACTCCTATATAGAAAACTCAGGTAATAAGCATATTGCGATCATACTCATGTGTTTACTTCTTATTTTCTTTAAATCTGTAAGTGCCTCCTTAACAATTGGTGCGGGTGGTAACGGTGGTATATTCGCCCCTTCACTTATGATAGGTGGTGTGCTAGGGTTCTTATTTGCTTATTTAATAAACCTCACCGCGTACTTCCATGTTAATACACCAAACTTCATCATAGCAGCAATGGCTGGAGTGCTGGCTGGTGTCATGCATGCACCACTAACGGCAATATTCCTTCTTGCAGAGATAACTGGTGGATACACATTATTCATACCATTAATGATAGTAACTGCTATTTCTTACTTTATGACCAGAAAGTATGTAAAATACTCTCTGTATCACAAAACACTAGTTGAAAGCAAGCTGATAAAAACAGATAATTCATCAGACTCTATATAATTATCTACTATAGATTCAGATAATATGGCTTCATTAGCTGGGTAAACTCTGGCGTGTACACGTTATCCAAATCTTTTATTGCAAGTGTATTACCTATAAGTGCTTTTTCTATCCTACTACAGGTGCTGATAACTCTGTTATGCTTTGATCCTACTCTAGGTAAAACATATAACTGCTCATGGATATAATAACCGGAACTTTTTAAAAGGTTAGCCCAGGTTTCATGCTCTATCGCCGGAAAAATAACTGTTGCCACCCCTTCCTCGACAAGCAATTTATCAAAAGCTATTATCAGATCTTTCTGAGTTAATGACAAATCGTGTCTGGCAGTATTCCTATTACCGTCTGGCCCTAATAAGCTATTACTAAAAAATGGAGGGTTACAGATGATATGGTCATACTTTCCAGCATCGTACTCCTTTACATTACTCTCTATTAACTGTATTCTACTTTTCCAATCACTTTTTGCAATATTGTCTGTTGCTTGTACTGCTGCCTGATGGTCTATTTCTATTGCATCAATATATATATCAGGAAATCGCTGTGCTAGCATTAAAGAAAGCAGACCTGTCCCCGCACCTATGTCTAAGACGCTACTACTTGCATTCACCTTAGCCCACGCACCAAGTATGCAGGCATCAGTAGAAACCTTCATGGCACATTCATCTTGATATATTGTAAACTGCTTGAACTTAAAATAACTGTTGGGCATTACCAACTTGCTTTTGCTGTAGGACTTACACTTACATCTGCAAAGTCTCCTTTTAAATATTTATAATATCCCGTAATACCTATCATAGCTGCATTATCAGTACAATACTGAAATGCCGGAACATATGACTCCCATCCATTTCTGGTGCACATATCAGTAAATGCATTACGCAATGCGCTATTAGCAGAAACACCACCGGCAATACCTAAATGAGTGACGTTATTATCAATCGCTGCCTGCTCAAACTTTTGAAGTAAGGTTTTTATAATAACATGCTGTACCGATGCACAGATATCATTGATATTATTAGCAACAAAATCTGGGTCTTCTTTTTTCTGCTTATTAAGAAAATATAGCACCGCAGTCTTTATACCGCTGAAGCTGAAGTTAAGTCCCTCTATATTTGAAATAGGGAAATCATACTTTAGTGGGTCACCCTCCTTTGCAAGTTTATCAATTACAGGTCCACCCGGGTATGGCAGGCCAAGCATTTTAGCTGTTTTGTCGAAAGCTTCTCCTGCAGCATCATCCATTGTTTCGCCTAATACTTCCATATCCAGATGATTTCTACACAATACAATTTGAGTATGGCCTCCAGAAACTGTAAGACAGAGGAATGGGAACTTTGGCTGTGGATCATCAATAAAATGTGCTAAAACATGTGCCTGCATGTGATGTACACTTATCAAAGGCAACCCTCTGCTTTGAGCAAACATTTTGGCAAAAGAAGCTCCTACCAGTAATGAACCCAATAGACCAGGTGCTTGTGTAAAGGCAACGGCATTTATATCGTCCTTCGTGAGTTGTGCTTCTTTCAATGCCACATCTACTATGGGAACAATCTTTTGCATATGTGCCCTCGATGCCATTTCAGGCACAACACCACCATACTGTTCGTGCACTTTTTGAGTAGCTATAAGATTACTTAACACCTTTCCGTCTTGTATAATAGCAGCACTGGTATCATCGCAAGAAGACTCTATAGCCAGTATGTTCACACGATTATGCATAGTTTGCAAATCTCATACTTTGACATGAATTAAACAATAAAGCGCTCCGCATCATTTTGCTGTATTTGATTTATATATTTGCGCTGTGCAACTTCATCGTGCTATATATATATTGCTGGCTGTATTACCACTCCTGATAGGGTGTGAAACTGAAGTAGCGCAACAGGCTGCAAATGAACCTATTGTACTTACCTTACAATTGCAACAGGATAGCGTATACAAGTACGACATTAAAAACGATATATCCCTCACTCACCAAATAGACAAGGAGAACAATATCAACATTCACCAAAACATGACCTTGTCTTCTGCTATAAAGGTAGAATCCGCTACCAGTAACCAGACGGACATAATGGTTACCTACAACAGAATAACTATGAGTTCCGGGAACCAGCTATTTGCACTTGAGTTTGACTCTGAGCTGGATGATGGAACGGAAGCAATGTACGAGAACCTCAGACAGCTAATAGAACGACCTTTTAACCTTAGTCTGTCACCTACAGGCAAAATTCTTTCTTCTCAGTCAATTGAGATAGAACGTAATACTTTTCAGTCTGCATATACATTCAATGACAGCTCCATCAGAAAAGTTTTACAATATGCATTCAATATATATCCAAAGCTAGCTGTTAAAAGAGGTGATAGCTGGCAGAAGAAAATAAAAGCATCTATAGGCTTTACTAATATTGTAGCGAGGAACGTATATCAACTGATGTCTATAGAAGACACAATTGCTCATATTGAAATAAGAGGTAAGCTAACATCGGAAAACGTAGATGGCAATAACTCAACTGTAAACATAACAGGCACTCAGAAAGGTAGTTACGATATTGACATAAAAACTGGTTTAGTTATAAGCGGCAAGCTAGAGCAAGATCTTTCTGGAGAAATGAATATAACGGGCGACCTTACTCCTGTAGAGATTGAATCTCGAGTGTATATAATAGGGTCTAAAAAGTAAATGGTTCTCTGTACCATGTAGATAAAGAGAACCATTTTATAGCAACCTGATAATTATTTAGAGACAATTATTGTGCCAAACTCTCATCATTATTATTGTTTTCGTCTTCGCTGTCTGTATCCATAATATCTTCCTGAATATTATCCGCCTTTCTATCTTCTTCTCTATTTGGGTTCCACTCAATGATGAAGTTGTTTCTCCCCCCTCCTATCATAATAGTAAGGTACTTCTGCTGCACTAGCTCTAACAATGCCAGAAAGGTGAATATAGCATGTATTCTGTTTTCACACTGAGCAAACACAGTTTCAAAAGCTACCTTCTCTTTATCCTTTAGATGATCTACAAGAAAAGTTCTCTGCCCTTCCATACTATAGTTATACTTAACAACAACGTGCTGCGGCTTGTCAGTCCTATCTTTAAAGCGCTTCATAACGCGCTCGAAAGACTGCATCAGCTTATACATCGTGATCGTCTGTATCTCTGTACCTTCACTATACTCCTCACCTAGAGAATCCAGCTCATTTTTTATATTACCACGCTTCTGATGCAACAAACGCTCTGCCTCAAGCAGGGTCATTTGCTCTGATGCTTCCTTAAAGCGTTTGTATTCTAAAATCTTGTCTACCAGCTCCTGACGAGGATCTATCTCATTACCCTCTTCATCTACTTCTTTACGAGGCAACAGCATTTTCGCCTTTATCCTCATCAAAGTAGATACGAATAAGATGAACTCACTAGCCAGCTCAATATTCAAAGACTCCATCTCATGTATATATGTGAAGAAGTCTTTTGTAATAGTATGAATTGGAATATTGTATATATCCAACTCATCCCTCTCGATGAAGAATAATAATAGATCGAAAGGGCCCTCAAATTGAGGCAACTTTATTTGATATGAAGCTGACATTAATCTTTTCGCTCAAGTTTAAACATCAAATATAAACCTTATTATTTGTACGCTTAAAACTTATACTGGAAGCCAACTGAAAATGTCTGTTTAGCCTGTAGCCAGCCTAACTCAGCACCAGGCTCATCCTTTGGCACCTCATTACCCGTAACAGGATCTATCGTATTAGGATCATACGGTAGATCATTATCATATATAAATACTGCACCTAGTGTTACACTAAAGTATTTAGCTACTTTCCAAGAGAATAAATTATCAAAAAGCACATCTATATTACCTGGGCTATCTTCTTTAACCACTCTGCCAGTACTATCTGTATAGTCTTTAGCAAGATAGTTAGAATACAAGTCTAGCCTCGTTCTATAGGTTAAGTTCTCAGTAATGTTTACGGTATACCTACCTGAGAAATATGCACCTAGCTCAAAACGTACATTCTTACCATTCTCTACTCCGAACGCACCTTCAGGATCTCTTTCCGTATATAGTCTACTAACTGTTGTTACCCTTGCTGCAGCAGGAGACAAGAACAAGCTGAGTGCAGTGCCTTTCCTATACTCAATACCAGGAGCCAATATAAAGTATGCAGGAGATAAGAAGTCTGAAGTAGGGAATGTATCATAGTTCGGCAAGTCATAATCATAGCCTTTGCTGAATTGAGACTTGAAGTTGAACAATGTTGTAAAGAAGAAATCTTTAGCTGTATCTATCCTGTAACCGTACTTAGATGTATAATCTATCCTGTCATCCAGCTTTCTAGGAACAAACTCATTAGAATAAGCATACAATAAACTATAGTTCAGATCGAGGTTGTTACTCCATATATGTCTGTGGTATAATCTATTTAGTGTACCATTGAACAAACCGTTTATGGTAGCAGAAACCACTTCTCCACCGGCTACCCAGTTGTGTAGGAAGCCCTGGTTTACACCTATATTTAAAGTTCCATTATATATCCATGCTACTGTATCCTTATTCTCCGACGATATTTTTGTTCTAATAGTATCTGTTCTATCCAGTTGTGCCGTCGCTTTGATGCTAATAACAACTAATAAAATCAGTAAAACTTGTTTCATAACTCTTCTTATTTAGGTTTGTATTTTGACTCTTGTAAAAATCTTTGTGCATTAATCGGTTGATCAAGCAAGTCTTTTAGACTCATATCACTATGCTGGTCAGCATACGCCTTTACTATTTGTAAGCCTAACCAGCTACCCACATTACCAGGGCTTTCAGCCGGCATGCCTGTAGCACTTGGCCCGTCCATTACATAGCGTACTACTTTCTGTACATTATTTTCATATAGCAACTCCTGTCTTACGAAGAAGTCATACACCATTGCTTCGTTCTCTTTACACCATTTTATTTGCTCATCAGTGTATGCAAATACTACCTTTTCATCAAGAAAGGGCAAGACCTTGGTAATGAAATACATCTCTTTTCCACTCTGAATCATCATATCCAGTAGTATTTTACCTTCTATTACAAAAGGGTGCTTTTCTCTATGTATAGTGCGGAAAGAAGCAACAGGTATATACTTGGTTTCCAGCTGTCTGTAAAAATAGTCCGGTATACCAACAGCCTTATAAAATGGATAGTCTTTACCTAAAAACATATCAAGCCCAATAGCAAGCACATCTTCGCCGTATGTAAATGCACCGTAATTATTTAATCCGGATGTTACATATATAATTTCTGGCACTTTAAAAGATGGAAAGTAATGCTTCATATACTTGAAGCCTTTCTCTAGTTGTTCTTCAGTTTCTTTTGTATCAGGATACTTTGCTAATACTGAATCAAAAACGCCTCTGTAGTCTTTGTGTGTCAGAAATGTCTTCAACCCTTTCTCTATAGCTGCATTATCATTAGTATAATCACCATTGATACCAAAGCCCATTAATGTATCCAAGTAGAAATCTAGAAAATCAGGATACTTTTGTTTCAGTGCCACAAGCCCTTGGGCTATATTATTCGTATCTACACTATACAGATCCTTGTCCAGCCTTCTTGTATTGAGTTTCACATCTATATCTGAAACATCAGGTGTACTGCTGCTGTTATCGCACCCCACTATGGTGAATAAAGAGCAAACCAACAATATTGCTGGTATTATATATTTTATATTCTTACAATTCATACACAAAAAACTTTACATCCGGCAAAATGGGTTTATTTTTACAGCGGCAAAAATAATATTACCATTTTACTTAGGTAGTATTTGTTGTATTAATATTCACAACTTAACAGGATAATGAAGAAACTACTAACTCTTTTATTTTCATTTGTTTTTATCTCTCAGGCATTTGCTCAGTACGAGTACGGCGAGCCAATTGCTGTAAATAGTGGCTCTAAAAGTCTAAGAAAAACCAGATTTGGACTCTTCTTTGCTCCAAACAACTCATGGATGAAACCTACGGCTTCCAAAAGCAATGACGGTCTTTATGCTGTTACTAGCGATGGCGCAAAGATAGGTTATACTTGGGGACTGATGATAGACCATTTCTTTGCTGATAATTATGGTATTGCTACTGGTGTTCAGCTAAATACAACAGGAGGCAAAATAAATACCACATACACTCCTGGCAATAACCCCTCTACAGCTACAAACATTGTACAAACAGCAAACTTCGATTACAGATTACAATATTTTGAGATCCCCTTTGGATTAAAGCTATTAAGCGATGACCTTTCGGGCGGATTGAGAGTATTTGGTAATCTTGGTATTACAGCTGGTGTAAACATCTCTAAAAAAGCTACCTACACAGTTACATTTACAGATACTTCATCTACAGCTCCTGGAGGTACAACAATTAAAACTGCTACAGGCGAGAATGAGAAGCTAAGAGGCGGGTTAAGTATCACTCCCATATTATTCCAGATGAACTTAGGTGGCGGTATAGAATATCAGGCGACTGATAAACTTAGTTTTTACTTAGGCCTATTCTTTAACAATGGCTTTGCACCAGATGCAACTAACCCTAAAGAGATCAATATGGATTATAAAGGCACATTCACTGATGGTAATGTACGTCTTAATAACCTTGCTTTAAAGTTTGGCATATTCTTCTAATATCATAACACAATATCATTTTACGCCCATGCAAATGCATGGGCGTTTTTAATTACACATAGCGTATCTATAAATTGTATTTTCGCACTTCTATTATGAAAATATTTATTGCACAGCAGAACTATCATATTGGCAACTTTGAGCACAATACCAATAAAATAATTGAAGCTATTAAAGAAGCGGAAAGGCAAAACGGGGATATTGTAGTTTTCTCTGAGTTAGCTGTATGTGGTTATCCACCAAGAGATTTTCTGGAGTTCAACGACTTCATTAATAAGTGTACTGATGCAATAAAGCAAATAGCTAAAGCTACACAGAAAGTAGCTGTAATTGTCGGTGCCCCTAGCAAGAACCCTGTTGTAGAAGGCAAAGACTTATTCAATAGTGCATACTTCATACATGAGCAAAAAGTGCAACACATTGCGCACAAAACACTACTACCTACTTACGACATATTTGACGAGAATAGATATTTTGAGCCTGGCAATAATTGGGAGACTGTCTTATATAAAGGTAAAAGGCTAGCAATTACAGTTTGTGAAGACATCTGGAATTTAGGTGACAATCCTTTATATAAGGTATGCCCTCTAGACCACCTTATACAACATAAACCTGACTTGATCATCAACCTTAGTGCATCACCTTTTGATTATGCACAAGCAGAGGAAAGGCTAGGAATAGTTAAAAGAAATGTCGAAAAGTATAATACTCCTCTTATATATTGTAACACAGTCGGCTCACAAACAGAGATAGTGTTTGATGGAGGCTCAGTAGTAATGGATGCACAGCAAAACCTTGTTGCAGAATTACCATACTTCAAAGAAGCATTAGAACATGTTGAATTAAACGATGATGGAACCTTTGTCCAGCCTATCAAAAGAGAAGCTAATAAGATTCCATATGCAGACCCTATGCCCGAACAACTGGATTCATGGCTAGATATACATGAAATATATGACGCTTTAGTAATGGGTATCAAAGACTATTTCCAAAAAATGGGCTTTAAGAAAGCGACCGTTGCATCATCAGGAGGGATTGACAGTGCGGTAACACTTACACTGTCTTGTCATGCTTTAGGCCCAGAAAACGTTAATGCTCTTTTGATGCCTTCCCAGTACTCTACAGGTCATTCTGTTACAGATGCGGAACAGCTATCTAAAAACTTAAATAACCCATACGATACTTTACCAATAAAGGACATCTTCCTACAGTTTCAAGATACTTTAAAACCTGTGTTCAATGGTTTACCTTTTAATGTAGCAGAAGAAAACCTACAATCTCGTATACGTGGTGCTCTTGTTATGGCAATGTCTAATAAATTCGGCACTATCCTATTGAACACATCTAATAAGAGTGAGCTAGCAACTGGTTACGGTACACTGTATGGAGACATGGCTGGTGGGTTAGGTGTACTCGGAGACCTATATAAGGTGCAAGTTTATGCACTTGCTAAATACATCAATAGAGACAAAGAAATAATTCCTAATAACATTATAGAGAAAGCACCATCTGCAGAGCTCCGTCCTGACCAAAAAGATAGCGACAGCTTACCTGAATACGATGTCCTAGACCCGATACTCTATCAATACATAGAGCGTAGACAAGGTCCAAAAGAAATCATTGCATTAGGGCATGAAGAAAAACTAGTATCCAGAATCTTACGTCTGGTGAATATGAATGAATATAAGAGAAACCAGTTCTGCCCTATTATAAGAGTATCTCCAAAAGCATTTGGGGTTGGTCGTAGATTACCAATTGTAGCTAAATATCTTTCATAGAAAAAGAGCAGCCTTACGGGGCTGCTCAATAGTATAACGAGAGAGACAAAATTTC
>CAZHDM010000004.1:0-273030 GCA_964531655.1 uncultured Flavipsychrobacter sp. | reverse complement strand
CTATAAGCGAGGTCTTCCTTTTTTATTATGGAAATAATTTTATTATTTATTTACAACTATACGCTGTGTAGTTGATTGACCTTCACTAGTAACTTTTACCATGTAAATACCATTAGGTAAGTCAGATACAGATATGTTTTCTCTTAAGTTAGATGTAGCTGGATATTCTTGCTGGAAGAATACTTGACCTACAATATTAGAAAGAACAACTTTTGATGCAGCTGGCTTAGCTAATAAAGCTTTAACATGAATGAAATTGCTAGCCGGGTTAGGGAATATAGCAACTTCAGTTAGCTGACTAACACCCGCAACACTATTTGGATCCCAAGCTAAGAATTGAGCCTCAATTGCATTGTGAACAGTTGCGTCTTTGGCATCAACTGATGGACCACTACCTGCATGTTGATCTTGTACGTACCCTATAAGGTGCATTTCATCAAGTTTTGCATCAATACCATTTTTAGTATCATACTGTGCAGGAATTGTGTAAGTAAGTGTTTTAGTTACAGTCTCATCTTTCTTAGGATCAACCATAGCTTCCATTCCCCATGCACCTTCAAAGAAAGCTCTAGCTACGTGCTGGTGCTTGAACCCTTGGATCTGAGTACCCATTTGGTAGTGTGGATGGTTTGGATTTGTGTTGTAAACGCTAGCACTAATTTGTGTGTAATCAGGATAACCGCCGGTAGCAGTGTTAGGTCCAGAAACATTGTTTTCAGTAAGAGCAACGTTAACGTTATACTTACCAGTCATGTCTTTAAGAGCTTTAACTGTTAAAGTAACAGTAATTTGTCTAGTAGACTCGTCATAAGAGTGAGACATACTAACATCAAAATCAGCCTGTTTAGCTGTTTGTAGTCCTGCTACTGTACCCCAGTTACCTCTATTAACAGACACTGAAGTATCTCCATTTTGTTTAACGTATGCGTATGGACCCCCAAAATAGTGCATATCAATAAAGCCCATTGGATATGCCGCCACAAATGATTGTGAAAGGATATCGCCAGTTGCGAAAGACATCGCATCCTTGTTGTGTACGGCACAACCTATAGCTTTAGGGTTGGCATCTAATGCAGCTTGTAATCTTACAGCTCCGTCTCCGCAGTGCTGACACCATGCACCAGTACCCTCGAATATAACTGAATATCTAGTGCCTTCTGTAGAAACATTATGCTGTGCCATAGCAGATACAGCAAATGCTCCTGTAAAAAGAGAAAGTAAAATCTTTTTCATTTAGAGTTAATTTTATTAGTTAAATAATCGTTACAAATAAGTATACCAAATATAAGCTTTTTTTGTACATAAAAAAGGTTTTTTATGCTATTTACGAACCTTATGTATTGGGTATATCTATATGTGCTTTAGTGTATTATTAATTCGCTTGATGCATTCTTCTTTTCCTATTAGCTCAGCTATGTCAAATACACCTGGACCATATTTACCTCCAACTAACATTATTCTTAAAGGAAGCATTACTGCACCTTTTTTAATACCTAGGTCATTAGTAAGGTTTGCAAAATGAGTTTCAATATCCGCTGCCTTCCATTCAGTAACTTCATCAAGTTTATTGATCCATGATTTAAAGAAGTCTGTTTTACTATCATCCCACTTAGACTTTATGGAGTCTATATCTATACTCTCAGGTGTTTTAAAGAAAAAGTGCCCCTGCTCGTAAAAATCCGGTAGTAAATGACACCTTTCTTTGATCAGAGGAATGACTTTTGCTAAGTAGGATTTATCTATAGTACCTATACTTTCCTCAAATAATGGCTTTATCAGCTTAATTAGTCGCTCATTATCTGCTTTCTGTATATATTGATGGTTATACCATTTAGCTTTCTCAAAGTCAAACTTAGCACCACCTTTGTGCACTCGTTCCAATGTGAACTTTTCAACTAACTCTTCCATACTGAATAGCTCTTGTTCTGTACCCTCATTCCAACCTAACATAGCTAATATATTAATGAAAGCTTCAGGTAAGAAACCATAGTCTTTGAATCCTTTAGTTGTCTCTCCTGTTTTAGCATCTGTCCAATTCATGGCAAAAACAGGAAAGCCAAGTCGCTCCCCATCACGTTTACTCAGCTTACCGTTGCCATCAGGCTTTAGTATTAATGGTAAATGAGCCCATTGGGGAGTTTTCTCTTCCCAACCTAAATATTTCCATAGCAGCACATGTATTGGTGCGCTAGGCAGCCACTCTTCCCCGCGTAATACATGGCTTATATTCATTTCATGATCATCTACAACTACGGCTAAGTGATATGTTGGCATACCATCAGCTTTCAATACTACCTTATCATCCAGCAGGTTAGTATCATTAGATATCTCACCTCTGATAATATCTTTGAATGTAACAGTTTGATCTTCAGGGACTTTTATTCTTATGACATAAGGGGTGCCTGCTTTAATGAGTTCTGATACTTCATCTTGACTTAAAGACAGGGAATTGCGCATCTGCATACGCGTATTACGATCATACTGAGGGTTGGGGTTCGCATCTGTCTTTAATTTTTGACGCATCTGATCCAGTTCTTCAGGAGTGTCAAAAGCATAGTATGCGTAACCATCTTTGATGAGCTGTTCAGCGTATGTACTATATGATGCTTTTCTTTCACTTTGTTTATAAGGAGCGTGAGGTCCGCCAACGATAGGACTTTCATCAGGGACTATACCGCACCAGTCTAAACAATCATAAATATATTGTTCAGCACCTTCAACAAACCTTGTCTGGTCTGTATCCTCTATACGTAGTATAAAGTCGCCATTATTATGTTTTGCAAACAGATAGTTGAATAGTACTGTACGTACACCACCTAGATGTAATCCGCCCGTAGGGCTGGGTGCAAATCTTACTCTTACTTTTTTGTCCATATGAGGACAAATTTAAGACGAATCTTCCCAAAAAGAATGTAGATGCTCGTTTATGTTCAGCTATTAGAAGGTAACGTTTTCATACACTTCAAGAACTTTACTGATATTATATTTTTTATCCTCTATAGACTCTATCCACTTTATCCTGCGAATCGCGTTAGTAGCAAATACAGACTCTGCAGACTCTAAGAAGTCTTTGGTTACCTCTGTTTCATGTACAGTATACCCTTTTTGTTGTAGCTGCTCAATAACATATCTACGCATAACGCCGGCAATACAGCCTTCTGATAATGCAGGAGTGTAGATATCATTGTTTTTGATGCAAAATAGGTTAGAGATAGTGGTCTCTATAGGATTATCATGAATGTTTACGATAATAGCATTATCAAATTCTTTGGAAGAAGCCTGTCTTGCAGCCATAGAATATATCATAGCATTACAAGACTTTAGGTTGGCTATACTGTCATTACTTTTCTTCAACCCTTCAGCATAGCAAAGGGATAGCCCTTTTTCATTCAGCTGTAGTATATGCGCATCTACAGGTTGGCACTCTATGACAAACTCTGACCACGCGTTCTGCCCATCAAATAAGCCACCTCGTCCTGCATATACCTGAAAGCGAACTCTGCTTAAGCCTTCATGCTTTTTGTTCTTCTTTACAGTTCTTTTTATCTCTGCTTCTATCCACTCTTTTGTCATTAGCTCAGGTAGTACTAAGCCTAACTGCTCAAGACCAGAGAAAAGTCGCTCAAAATGATAGTCTCTGAGGTAGATCTCATTATCTACAAGCAGCATTGTTTCAAACAGGCCATAGCCATATCTGAAAGCGCGATTGTTATATGGAACAGTAGCATTGGTATTGATAATGAACCGTCCGTTTACGTTGATATACCTCACAATAGTTTTTTATAAATCTAGTACTTAGTTGCAGTGCTGCAACTATCATTATTACTACTCGGTTATAGTTGTTGGAATAAGCTTCTATTGTACCTTTATAAAAATTTTCTCAAATGAGATTTGAAAAAGATATTCCTGTACAATGGTTAGCAGATTTCACAGAGGCAAAACTGCTAGGTAACAAAGAGCAAAGAGCAACTGGTATAAACGAGATACATAAAGTTAATCGCGGAGACATATCTTTCGTAGACAATGAGAAGTATTTTAATAAGTGTTTAATGTCTCCGGCAACAATCATTATTATTAATAAAGAAGTTGATTGCCCTCCGGGGAAAACACTATTGGTTCACCCTGATCCTTTCAGTGCATATGTTTCCATTGTGAAACATGTTAGCCCATTTCAACCGGCTGATAAAATGATTAGTGATACTGCTGTCATAGGAGAAGGTACTCATCTGCAACCAGGGGTCTTTTTAGGTAACAATGTAACTGTAGGAAGTAACTGTCTGATACATGCTAATGTTACTATCAACGACAATGCTATTATAGGAGATAATGTAATCATTCATTCAGGCACTGTTTTAGGAGCAGATGCTTTCTACTTTAAAAGAAGAAAAGAACGTCTAAGTCAGTACGACAAATTGGAAAGCTGTGGAAGAGTTATAATAGAAGATGATGTTGAAATTGGCGCTGGGTGTACTATAGATAAGGGCGTGAGTGGAGATACTATCATAGGTATGGGTACTAAGCTGGATAATCATGTTCATATTGGCCATGGTGCTATCATCGGTAAGAACTGTTTGTTGGCAGGCCAGGTAGGTGTAGGAGGTAAGGCAATAATAGAGGATGAAGTTATATTATGGGGTCAGGTAGGGGTAAGTAAAGATCTAACTATTGGTAAAGGTGCCGTTATATATGCACAGAGCGGAGTGGGTCAGTCAATAGAAGGAGGCAAAACTTATTTTGGTAGTCCTGTAGAAGATGCTCGTGCAAAGATGAGAGAACTGAACTGGGTAAAACGTATACCTGAAATATGGGAAAAGATAACAACTAAGAAGCCTTAAACTCTTTACCTTTTTTCTCCGGCAAGCCTTTCCATTCTTTTTTTAGTAAACCTGCTATGACAAGGTCTTTGTACTGACCATTATGCATAAAGCTATCGCGGAGTATGCCTTCTATTTTACACCCTAGACGCTCAGCTACTTTCGCACTGCGCACATTTGATGGCATAAAGTGTATCTCTATTTTATTTAACCCGGCTTTGTCAAAAAGGAAATCAGCAAAGCTATGTATGCAAGTGTTAATGATTCCCTTGCCTTCATATTCATTGTTTATCCAATACCCGAGCTGAGCTTTACTGAGTTGATGATCCCAGTTATGCATGCCCATGCTACCTATTATTTTTCGCTTATAGACGATACCTAAAGCCATTGCCTCTTGGCTTTTTTGCTGGATAATAGACTGCTGAATAAACTGCAATGAATGGTCAGCTTTTGTTGTAAGGTCTACCCAAGGGAACCAAGGTCTTAGATGGTCTCTCGAAGCATCTACAACTTTAAATAGCTCGGGTGCATCTTCTGCCTGAAAAGAACGCAACAGCAAATCATCATCTATGAGAATAGACACCATAGACGGTAAAATAATGAATATTAGTGTTTAAAGTGCCTTGTTTTTGTAAGTACAAGAGCTATATCGTTATCCTTACAATAGTCGATAGTATCTTTATCTCTAACTGATCCACCAGGCTGAATAATTGCTGTTATACCTTCTGCATGCGCCATTTTTGCACAATCATCAAAAGGGAAGAAGGCATCAGATGCCAATACAGCTCCGTTTAGTGTAAACCCGAACTGCTTAGACTTTTCAATAGCATGACGTAATGCATCTATCCTGCTGGTTTGCCCGGCGCCTTTACCGATAAGTTGCTGGTCTTTAACTAAAGCAATAGCATTAGATTTCAGGTGCTTGCAAATGATGTTAGCAAATACCATATCATTTTTTTCACTCTCAGAGCTATTTCGGCTACTTACTTCTTCCCACTCGGCATAGTTGCCTTTATCTGCTTTTTGAGTCAATACACCGTTTAGTATACGCTTATATTCTCTTTCGGGATAGAACGATTGTTTCTGCTGTAGAATGATGCGGTTCTTCTTCTCTTTTAGTATAGCCAGTGCATCATCTTCAAAAGCTGGTGCTATCAGTATCTCAAAGAATAAACTACTTATTTTTTCTGCTACTTCTTTATTGATAGTTTGGTTGGTAACTAATACCCCACCAAATGCACTTTCAGAGTCTCCTGCTAATGCAGCATCCCATGCGGCTGATACATTCTCCCTTACAGCTACCCCACATACATTAGTGTGCTTGATCACTGCAAATGCAGGGTCTTCGAACTCTGCTATTACCTGACAAGCGGCATCCACATCTACCAGGTTGTTATAAGAAAGCTCTTTACCGTTTAGTTTCTCAAAAAGCTCTTTTATATCGCCATAGAATGCAGCTTCCTGATGTGGGTTCTCTCCATAACGTAAGCCGTTTTTATTATTCACTGACAATTGGAATGCTGATGGCTCTGTAGTGCCGGCAAAGTAGCCTGATATAGCAACATCATAATGAGCACATTCTTCAAAAGCAGCAGCAGCATATTTTTTACGCTCTTCAAGAGTCGTGGTATTTCCTCTGTCGTTAAGTAGCTCTAACAAGCTGCTATACTGATTGCGAGAAGCTATTGTACAAACATCTTGATAGTTCTTAGCAGCAGCACGTATCAGTGATACCCCACCGATGTCTATTTTTTCTATGATCGCCGACTCGTCATCCGTGTTTTTTACAGTTTCCTCAAAAGGGTATAAGTCTACTATTACTAAGTCGTATAGAGGTATTTCAAACTCATTTATATGCTTTTGATCTTCATCATAGTCACGACGAGCCAAAATCCCCCCAAAAACTTTTGGGTGAAGTGTCTTCACACGTCCGCCTAAAATAGAAGGGTAGGTGGTGATACTTTCTACAGAAGTACACGGTATACCAGCTTTTTGTATAAAAGACTGTGTGCCGCCAGTAGAATATATTTTTACACCTAATTCATTCAGTTTACGCACGATTGGCTCTAAACCTTCTTTGTAAAAAACTGAAATTAACGCCGATCCTATTTTACGCTCCATAAAATGTTTTGTATTAGTTCTAGATTGGAGCGCAAAGATACTAAGCTTAATAGAATAAAGCTGAATTAATCACCGATAATAAAGGCGCCATCTACATTTGTATAATGATAGCTTAACTTAAGCTCATCACAAGTCTTGAGTATATGTTTGACCTTAGCTTTTGATATACTGCCAGTTATAATAAGTTTTTCAGGTGAATATGTAGTATAAATATGATTCACGTCTAGCCTGGGGTTGGATGAGTTTAATATAATATAATCTACATGTTGCTTTATCTGCGGAAAGTCATTGTCTATAATTAATAAGGTCTTATCGTTTATTTTTATCAGGTTACTGTCGTTCGTATCCACTTGAGATATTCTCATGTTAATACGTACAGGTTTCAATACATATTCAATGGTGCTTACTGATATATTGTCAGAATAGCTAAGAGTAGTACACCTTCTACCTCTTATTAAATCAATCTGATGCCCGCCTCTGATATCATATACAATAACTTTTCTCTGGTGTGTTGTTTGCCAAATATTATAAATAGAATAGCCGCATAGGACTATGCAACTAGCAATAGCAATGAATAATGCTGCTTTCTTTTTCTTCAGTAAGAAAACTCCCAATGAGGTAATGAATAGGTAAATGAGAACTAGTTGCACTTCACTCACTTGTAGTGTAGAAAAACGTTCCATATTTAAGTGCTGCAGCTTATATATAATGCTGTTTAACCAATGGGTAAGTACAATACTAATATTAGAGATGGTAACTGCAATCGCAGGAATTGACGAAAATAAAATAATACTCATACCCGAAAGCAATATGAAGCCCATAAAAAGAAATGCTATTAGATTAGCTACTACAAACTGCACTGGGAAGAGGTGGAAATAGTATATCACTAATGGCGCAACCAATATTTCTGCAGCTATGCTAACAGATATAGAGCTCCATAATAATCGTATGAGCTTGTATTTACTTTGTATGATATTGTTAAGAGGTTTGTAGAAAATAAATATTGATAGTACAGCCAGAAACGATAATTGAAAACCTACGGTAAATAGCCACATAGGGTTAAAGCAGAGTAATATAAAAGCAGCAACAAGTAGCTGATTGATCCCATGGTTCTCTTTCTTCAACGCAAAGCCTATGCCCAGAATGGTGAACATGACAGCAGCACGTATAGCAGATGGGGGAGTACCTGCAACTAATACGTATAGCCATATAAATGGTAGTGCCGCAATATACCTGACCCAATAATACTTTCTGTGTCTGATGAAGCTTAAAAGAAATCCTACTGCTACGAAGAATATAGCTATGTGTGCTCCCGAAATAGCTATTATATGTATGATGCCAGTATTTGCATACGCTTGTTGAATATCGTTATCCAATTCATTTTTATCACCTAGCAACATTGCTTTGAGTATGCCAAGAGTGGCTATGTCTTGAACGTAATATTCCAACTGATAGAGACACCAGTAGTGTATTTGACGTACTAGTGATAATTCATGTGTTTGCGCATACTTATAGATGATTATCTCAGATGAAGGCAGAAACTGTTGGTAATAAATATTCTGACGCGCAGTGTATGTCTTATAGTCAAATTCAAATGGATTGCCACTATTCTCTATAGCTTGCCATTTGTTGGGTAGTAGCAAAATATCACCTTCTTTATATACAGGAGCATCATACTTGTAGACATATACAAAAGCTTTTCCGACAGTATGTTTCAAGGTGCTTCTATCAACATAACCTAGTACAGAAACTTCCAGTTTAATGGTTCTGTTTTTCTCTACTGGCTTGCTTATTACTTTGGCTATGTAGGTATGTTGTTCCTGTAGTGTGTGCCCAAACCAGTGCTGGTCATTTTTAATGTTATTGTAATAGCAAAGGAAGAAGGCGAATAGTAGGAGTAATAGTTGAGTACTATAAAAATTAATAGTTGCTAACTTTTTTGCGAAGTGGCTATATAAGTAAACGACCAGGGTAATAACAGAGGTTAAGTATACGCCTGTTATATGCTCAGAGACAAAGGTCTCAGTGAATGAAAAAATAGATATGCCTACTACAAATGGTAATAGTATTCTGAAAAAAGGTATGGTTTCCCAGAAGTAAGCTTTGTTTATCGGCCAGCGTTTCATGCTATATACTATTAGTCAAAATAGTACATAATGCTTATAATGGCACAGTGGGCTCCAGTTCTTTTATTTTCTTTCTGGCTAGTTGTACGAATGTGCTGCCGGGATACTCGATCACTAGTTGAGAATAGTACTCACCTGCCTCTTTGTTATTATTTAAGTTCTGCTCGTATATCTGTGCTATTTTATACAATGCATCGTCTGCCAAAACATCTTTTGCATGCTTTGAGTGTATCTCTTTTAAGTAGCTGATAGCTTCCTCGTATTTTCTGTGCTTTTTAGCAATTGCAGCTTGCTGCATTAAGATATCATCCTGTAAAGGATGCTCAGGAAAATAAGTAGCAATACTATCCAATATCTTTTCTGCTTGCTCGTCCTTGTTTTGGAATAATAGTAGATCAGCATGAGCAAATCTTTCTAAGGGTAGGTAGTTGCTATCTGGGGGTATGTTTTCTGTGATGAGTACGGATAGGTATAACGCATCATTAGCTATCAGCTCAGAGGTAGATGCTTTAAGTACTGATAGCTGTCCATTAGCCCAATCAAAGTCGCCTCTGTAGTATGCCAGCTTGCCATTTCTGAAACGAGCTTCTTCACCCAGCATGTCCTCTCTGAAATCTTTGTCTACTTGACTGTATGTAAGAGATGCATCCCAAACTCTATCTACCAGAATATAATAGTCACCTAGCTGTAACTTGCATCTGGCAGCAAAGTCTATTCTGGCATTAGGTTGTGCTATACTCTTTTGTAGAAGGTCTATCGCTTTTTGTGGATTGTCTGCATATTGAGCTTCCAGTTTCGCATAGTCTCTTAATGTTTCTGAAACATAATATTGTGGGAAGCTATCCAGGAATGTTTGATATTCTTTGCCAAGTGCTATCACTTCTTCTTGTGCGTATTCTGGATTTTCTTGTAACAATAGGAACTTGATATCCAACTGCTCGTTGATGATAGATGCCTTGAAGGGGTAATCATCGCCCATCTGTAAGGCTTCATCATATGCTTTTAAAGCTTCCTGATATTCTTTTTCTTTTACAGCATATCTTGCAAACTCTACAATGCGCTCACCATTTTCATTATACCGCTCATCTAATGCACGTACTTGAATAAACGCACCTTCCCAGTCGTTCTTTTGTGTATAGATCCAGATGAGTAGATCTGAGTAATATGGATTTTCAGGCTCTTCGTTGATCTTTTTTATCAGCGCTTTCTGTGCTTTTGCAAGCTTCTTTTTATCGTCACCCAAATATTCTAAAAGGGTTGCTTTTACCTCTTCTACACCTCGGTTATAAAAGCTACGGCTTGCATCTAACAGGGTTGAAATCGCCCTGTCCAAATTGCCCATTTTAAAGTATAGCTGAGACATCGGGCCACTGTAGAGGTAGTTGTTATGCAGCATCTTTGTTGCATGCTCATAAGTCTGGAGAGCAAGATCGTCACGCTCCATACTGATGAACTTTTGTGCTATAAGCTGTGTGAGCATATCGTCACCATTCACTTTACTTATTGCTTCTTCAAAAGCATTTTCTGCTTGCTTGTCTTTTCCTTGTGCTTTTAACACTGTTCCTAAGTCAATCCTTGTAACTGGATTGTTAGGGTTTTGATCTATGAGTTTTTCCAGTAGCTTTTCTGCTTGCTTATATTCTTCAGCAGCTATTAATGATTTGATATACCCGTCATATACCTCATGGTTAGCAGGTTCAGCTTTGTACAAGTCTTTGTATGCATCTACAGCCTTATCGTACTGCTGCATATCATAATACATCTTAGCTTGATTAACGGGGTCTGTCTGAGCTAAGGATGTGTTGCAACAGATCAAGCTGATGCCTAAGGCGATATATAGGATATGTTGCTTCAATACTAATTTCTTAATGGTTTCCCTGTTTGCAATATACTTTGCAAACGTTCTAATGTCTTTTTCTGACCGCACAGGCTTAAGAATACTTCTCTTTCAAGATCTAACAGATACTGCTCTGGCACCATGGTAGGTTGCGTCAGGTCACCACCGCACATGACATGTGCTAGCTTCTCTGCTATAAGCTTATCGTAATCACTAATATATTTGCCTCTCCACATACCATGTACACCTGCCATTAATGGTCCGAGACCACCACGCCCCTGTACTTTTATATCATCTCTTTGAGTTGGTTGTGTGTAACCGAGTTCATGCATTAGTAGCACTTTTCGTTTGGCATCTGCAATACGACGATCCGGGTTGATGGATATGCTATCTGTTCCATTTCTTAGTATAGACAGCTCATACGCTTCATGAGCCGAAGTAGATACTTTTGCTGTGCCAATATTGATGAACAACTGTTGTAGGTAATTGAGTTCTACATCTTCTTTGATATTTCTGTCAGATGCACGTACTACCATTTCTTTAGTACCGCCTCCTCCCGGTATCAAGCCAACTCCTAACTCTACTAAGCCAATATAACTTTCGGCTGCAGCTTGTACAGCATCAGCATGTAAGCACATTTCACAGCCTCCACCAAGAGCCATCCCGTGTGGTGCTACGACTACAGGTACGCTGCTGTATCTCAAACGCATAGTAGCATTCTGAAATTGTCTTACCGCCATATCAAGCTCATCATATTCTTGCTCTACTGCAAACATGAATATAAGGCCAACATTAGCCCCGGCACTGAAGTTATTGCCGTTGTTGGCTATCACTAAACCTTTATAACCCTCTTCTGCAATACTAACAGCTTTTTGCACACCTGCTAATACTTCTCCGCCAATACTGTTCATCTTAGTATTCCAGCCAAATGCCAGTACATCATCACCTATATCATAAAGCTTGCAGGCACTGTTTTGCCATACTATTTTTTCATCAAGATGGTCTAATATGATGAATGTATTAGTACCTGGTACAGCCTTATATGATTTAGTAGGTATGTCATAATACTTACGTTCTCCATTCTCTGTTACATAGAAAGTTGTAAAGCCTGCATCCAGCATTTCTCTTACCCAAGGTGCAGGTTCTATACCAGCATCCTTCATGTTAGCTAATACTTTCTCTACACCTAATGCGTCCCAACTTTCAAATGCTCCTATCTCCCACCCAAAGCCTGCCTTTAAGGCATCGTCTATTTTGTATAGTTCGTCTGCTATCTCAGGTATTCTGTTGCTGGCATATGCAAATAGCATATGGTGAAACATTCTATAGAAGTCGCCAGCTTTATCTTTACCGTTGTATAGTGCTTTGAGTCTGGGCTTTAGATCATCAATAGGTTTTGCGGTTTCTATTGTAGCAAACTTTGATTTTTGCTTAGGCTCGTAATCCATTGTTTCAGGATTAAGTGTCAGTATTTGCGACTTGCCATCATCACCTTTTACTTTCTTATAAAAACCTTGTCCTGTTTTATCTCCCAACCACTTGTTATCTACCATCTTTTCGATGAAGGCCGGTATCTTAAAAACATGTTTGGCTTCATCGTCAGGAACATTCTCAGGTAGGGCTTTAGCTACATGTACCAATGTGTCTAGCCCAACAACATCACCTGTGCGAAATGTTGCTGATTTAGGTCGGCCCATTATAGTACCTGTAAGCGTGTCGGTTTCGTCGATACTAAGTTTTAACTCTTGCATCGCATGGAAGACTGCCATAAAGCCGAACACCCCAACACGGTTTGCAATAAAGGCCGGTGTATCCTTACACAATACAGTCGTTTTCCCAAGATATTTATCGCCATACTTCATTAGGAAGTCAACGATATCTTGTTTCGTATCAGGAGCTGGTATGATCTCTAACAATCTTAAATAGCGAGGAGGGTTGAAAAAGTGTGTGCCGCAGAAGTGTTGCTTGAAGTCTTCACTTCTCCCCTCACTCATCATATGTATGGGGATACCTGAAGTGTTAGTTGTAATTAATGTTCCAGGCTTACGATGTTTTTCAATATTCTCAAATACTTGCTGCTTGATGTCTAGCCTTTCTATTACAGCTTCCAGTATCCAGTCGCAATCAGAGATTTTATGTAGGTCATCTTCAAGATTGCCTGTAGTGATTTTTTTTACTACATCATTAGTGTAAACTGCACTAGGCTTAGATTTTAGTGTCGCTTTCAAAGCA
This sequence comes from uncultured Flavipsychrobacter sp., assembly GCA_964531655.1. Lineage (GTDB taxonomy): Bacteria > Bacteroidota > Bacteroidia > Chitinophagales > Chitinophagaceae > UBA5543. Next base: position 259,900 of record CAZHDM010000004.1, on the reverse strand, counting down.
TCATCTACGATTCTATTTCTCCATCCCGGATTATCTACAGTAATTCCTTTCTTCTTGTCTTCTTCCGATAGCTCACGTGGGATAATGTCTAATAATAATACCTCAACTCCTACTCCTGCAAAATGAGCAGCAATCTTGCTACCCATAACTCCACTACCTATAACCGCGATCTTTTTAATAGCCCTGTTCATATGTGCAAATATTGTCTTACAATTTACTTAAAAGAGTACAGATTGACGGAGCATTATACAAAATCTTAACAGTGTGTAGCACTATTCTATTATAAACCCTATTTGGAGCTACTCTGGTGGCGGGTTGATAGCAACAAATAGCTTATCTGTAGGGTAACTAACCTCAAGGTTCAATGTATATGATTGAGTATAATACCATTTACCGCTTCATTTCGGTCAAGCGCTATTTCAGGGTTGAGTAATTGCGGTAGCCTGATAAGTATACATACTACTATTAGCAGGGTGATCTGAATTTTGGGTTTCATAGGTATCGGACTATAAAATTAACAAAGGGGTAATTCTTTATCTCATAGTACTGTAAAAATGTCTCTGTAACTATCAAACTATTATCTTTGCCCCTTATGCAATCCTTACAGGAACAAATAAAGAGCTACGAAGCAGATATTGATGCAACTCAGCCGGAAAATGCTGAAGCGCTAGAAGCATACCGTATTAAGTATTTAGGTACAAAGGGTATAGTTAAGAACATCTTCGGTGAGATGAAAAACGTGCCTAAAGAGCAAAAGAAAGAGGCTGGTCAGCTACTGAATGCATTTAAGCAAAAGGCGGAAGCTAAATATGAGGAATACAAGTATTTGCAGAATAGTGGTTCTGGCAAAGGCCCTGACATAGATAGTACGTTGCCGGGAACTCCGATAAATACAGGTAGCCGTCATCCGCTTAGAATGGTGGAGAATGAGATCGTATCTATATTTGAAAAGATCGGGTTTAGTGTAGCTACTGGTCCTGAAATAGAAGATGACTGGCATAATTTCACATCGTTGAATATGCCTGAGCATCATACCGCCAGAGATATGCAGGATACTTTTTATGTAGCCCAAAACCCTGATTGGGTGTTACGTACTCATACATCTTCAGTACAAGCAAGGGTGCTGGAGCAAAATGAGCTTCCTGTACGCGTGATATGCCCGGGTAGGGTATATCGTAACGAGACTATCTCTGCTCGTGCACACTGCTTTTTCCATCAGGTAGAAGGGTTATATATAGACAAAAATGTATCGTTTGCAGACTTAAAGCAGACGCTATACTATTTCGTTACAGAAATGTTCGGTGAAGATGTTAAAGTGCGCTTCCGTCCATCTTACTTCCCTTTTACTGAGCCTAGTGCTGAGATGGATATTTCATGTACTGTATGTGGTGGTAGTGGTTGTAGTTTATGTAAGCATACCGGCTGGGTAGAGATACTGGGTTGTGGTATGGTACATCCTAATATGCTCAGAAACTTCGATATTGATCCTGAAGTTTATACTGGTTTTGCATTTGGTATGGGAGTAGAGCGTATTACACAGATAAAGTATCAGGTAAACGACTTAAGACTTTACTCTCAGAACGATGTCAGGTTTTTAAATCAATTCAGATCAGTCTGATATATTGGATAAGCAACAAAATATTGTATTGGTTACCGGTGCCAGTGGCTTTCTCGGCAGTCATTTGGTGAAATACTTATCTCAAAAAGGAGAATCAATACGCGCTTTATACAATAGCACAGAGCCTTCAGAGGAGCTTAAGCAGCTGCAAAATATCACTTGGCAACGATGTGATCTTCTTGATGTATATGATGTAGAAGCTTGTATGGAGGGTGCTCAGGAGGTTTATCATTGTGCTGCTATTGTTTCTTTTAAAGAAAGTGATAAAGAGCACTTACTTCATTTCAATGTAGAAAGCACTGCAAATATTGTTAATGAAGCTATTGCACATAAAGTCAGAAAAATAGTTTTTGTTAGTTCTATCGCTGCTCTTGGTAGAAGTGTAGACGATCGATTAATTACTGAAGAACAGCCGTGGGAAGAGAGTAAATACAACTCTGCATATGCCCAAAGCAAATATCTTTCAGAGCTGGAAATATGGCGCGGTATCGGAGAAGGCGTACAGGGTGTAGCTGTTAACCCCGGGATTATATTGGGAGAAGGAAACTGGGAGCAAGGTTCTGCACGACTGTTCCATACAGTATACAAGGAGTTTCCTTACTACACACAAGGTGTGAACGCATGGGTAGATGTGAAAGACGTAGCCAGGGCACTATATAGGCTAATGAAAGGTAATGTGTCGGGTGAGCGGTTTGTATTAAGTGTCAGTAATAGTAGCTATAAAGATGTATTTACTATGATGGCTCGTGCTATGAACCGTAAGCCGCCATATAGAAAAGCAGGAAAACTGTTAAGCAGTATCGTTTGGAGGTTGAGCGAACTGAAAAGTGTTGTTACAGGCAAAGAGTCTACTATTACAAGGCAAACTGCTACTACAGCCCAGCGTATATCTAAGTACGATAATAGTAAGTTTCAGCAGCATTTCCCTGAGTTTGAATATACTCCGTTAGAAGAGACGATAAGCAGGGTGGGCAAAGCTTTTTTAGCTGATAAAGAGAAATCTTAAAAAAATATTTGGATTATAACCAAAAACATTTGTAATCTTGTACAACAGAATATCCTTATTCTGCCATAGGCGAGGTTAAATTACCTAGTTTATTTTTCTCACTTTCTTATAGTTGGTTTCCCCCTTACATTAGGTTAAAAACCGTTTATCAAAATTATAATTCAGGAAAAAGAGAACTTAACAAATACAATTGAAATAAACTATTTCGTATGCCATACGATATCATACAGTTAAATGACATGCTCGTTCCGGAGCTGGAAGACGTTGCAAAAGAGTTGAATATTAAAGGCATCAAATCTTTAGACAAACAAAAATTAATCTACAAAATTTTGGATCAACAAGCATTGAACAGCAACGAGAAAGAAGAAGCCTCTGCGCCTGCAGAGAAAAAGAAGAGAACACGTAAGCCAAAAGAAGCTACAGAGAAAAAGGAAGCTGCTGAAGTTGAAACAGAAGCGAAAGTAACTAGTGACGATGCCCCTAAGGCAACTGAGCTTAAGAAAAAGCGTAGTCGTAAGCCAAAGAAGGCTGATGACGATGATCAGGGTAAGAAAGAGGCACCTAATAACGACAGTGCAGATGATATGGAAGATGATGGTTCTGATATCATAATGCCTGCTGAAGAAGAACAAGAGCAAAAAGCACAGCCTGAAAGTGTAGATGATAGCTCTGACGATTCGGATAGCAATAACAATAAAAGACAAAATAATAACAACAATAGAGGTAGAAGAGACCGCCATCAGAATAATAACTTCAATGTAGAGTTTGACGCAGCTATCGTAAGTGAAGGTGTGTTAGAGATGATGCAAGATGGTTATGGTTTCTTACGTAGCAGTGACTACAACTACTTAAGTTCTCCTGATGATATTTATGTGTCTCCTTCTCAGATAAAGCTATTCGGCTTAAAGACGGGTGATACCGTAAAAGGTGCTGTACGTCCACCAAAAGAAGGTGAGAAGTACTTTGCGCTACTTAAGGTAGAGACCATTAATGGTAAAATGCCGGAGGAAATTCGTGATAGAGTTCCATTCGATTATTTAACGCCATTATTCCCATACGAGAAGCTCAACTTATATACGAAGAATACTTACTACGGTACACGTATTATGGACCTATTTACCCCAATCGGTAAAGGTCAGCGTGGTCTTATAGTAGCACAGCCTAAAACAGGTAAAACAATGCTACTGAAAGAGGTGGCCAATGCTATAGCAGAAAATCACCCGGAGTGCTACCTGATGATCGTACTAGTAGATGAGCGTCCGGAAGAGGTGACAGATATGCAACGTAGTGTAAATGCAGAAGTAATAGCATCAACATTTGATGAGCCTGCTGATAAGCACGTAAAAGTATCTACCATAGCACTTCAAAAAGCTAAAAGACTAGTAGAAGTGGGTCATGATGTGGTTATCCTGCTTGACTCTATTACTCGTTTGGCACGTGCTCATAATACTACCGCACCCTCTTCTGGTAAGGTGCTAAGTGGTGGTGTAGAGGCAAATGCTATGCAAAAACCAAAACAATTCTTTGGTGCTGCGCGTAAGATAGAGAATGGAGGTTCGTTAACTATACTTGCTACTGCTCTGATTGATACCGGTTCTAAAATGGATGAGGTGATATTTGAGGAGTTTAAAGGTACTGGTAACATGGAGCTTCAGCTAGATCGTCGTTTATCTAACAAGCGTATATTCCCTGCTATAGATATTACATCATCTTCTACTCGTAGAGACGATCTATTACTAGGTAAAGAGGTGATGAATAAGATGTGGATCATCCGTAATCATATAGCAGATATGCATACTGACGAAGCGATGAACTTCTTAATGGGGCAAATGAAGGGAACTAAGAGCAATGAAGAGTTCTTAGCTACAATGGGTAGATAAGATCTTATAACATTATATAATTAAAAAAAGGGGCTGCAATGCAGCCCCTTTTTTTAATGCCATTTTAAAGTTTTCCCTGATTGTGAAATGATGTTCCCGATTTAGGAAGTCGATTGTCATGTTATTGTCTTGTTTTGTCATCGAATTGTAAACGATAAAAAAATCAAAAACTATGACAATCAGATACGCAATAATAGGGCTGATCATGAGTATGCCTATATTGCTAAATGCACAATCTAAAGAGGATAAGCAAAACATCCTGAACTTATGTGGCTGTTACGATGTGACATTTGAGTATGCGGAAACATTCAGAACCGATACGAATTACCAGTACCATGACAATAAAACTGCACATGCAAGAGAGTTAATTATTCCTATTGAACAAGCGGACGATAAAATTATTCTACAGCACATGCTTGTTGTCAATGATAATTATATCATTAAACACTGGCGTGAGGATTGGACCTATCAGCAACCAACCTTATTGACTTATAAAGGCAATAACACTTGGGAAAAAAGTAACCCGACAGATGCACAAGTTAGTGGTAAGTGGACACAAACAGTTTGGCAAGTAGATGATATGCCACGTTATCAAGGATATAGTCACTGGCTGAAAAATGATAGTAAAACCTATTGGGAAAGTACAGCATTTGCACCGTTACCACGCAGAGAGTACACTACCAGAAGTGATTATAATATTATGAAGAGGACGAATAAGATATTCTTCACAGATAATGGCTGGGTGCATGAGCAAGATAATGAGAAGATAATTCGATCAGAAGAAAATGATAGCCTGCTGGTAAAAGAAAAAGGTCTTAATACTTATGTAAAGATTGATGATAGCAAGTGTACTGCTGCACTGAAACAATGGGAAGAAAGTAAAGAGTTTTGGGTAGCCGTGAGAGCACAATGGCAGGAGTATATAAACGATAAAGAAGTTTTGATAGTGAAAAAGACGGTAGAAGACGAAAAGTTATATGAACGTTTTTATGCACTTGAGGCAGAATGGAAAGAAGCTGGTTGGAATAAAAAACAGCTAGGTAAAAAAGTAAAGGAAGTAATGGATCAGTTTATTGATAATAATAAAACTGCAAGAGTAGATTAATAATTGTTAGTAATTGTTCTGTACGGGAGGTGCGAAAGTGCCTCCCGTTTTATTTAACTACTGTGGTCAGCTATTATATACCATTGACCATTAATTTTTTCGAGTAATAGTGTAAAATAACCGCTTGCGTCATTTGTATCCCTGTCAAGATGAAACTTACCTGTTACATAATAATATTTATCAGAAAGTCGCTTGTACGTAGTTCCTGAAAAGGTAAGATGTCCCATGGTGGCTTTATCAGGATACGCTTTCTTGTACCTTTCAAGAGTTTTGTCATACCCATACCCCGGGCCATTACTTCCTATAAAGAGTAAACTGTCATTATTCCAGTAACCTTTCATGTATGCATCTATATCACCACGATTCCAGTCGGCAGCTTGTACAGACAATACATTTTTTATAGCTACCAGGTCATCTTTTTCCTGATAGTTGCAGCCAGCTATGACGATTACAATGCATAAATAAGTGAATAATTGTTTCATGAAAGCAATAAAATAAAAAAAGGTGACATATTGGTCACCTTTAAAGTTTACAGGGGCTGAACTGATGTTCTGCCGACGAGTGGGTCTATAGAGGGTTTATAAGTGGCTTATAGGACTAATGTAAATAAACATCAAAAAAAGCTCACTTAGGTGCGCCATTTAACGAATGGTGGGTTTCATCCTACGAAAGATGCATATCATTTAACATAGTAAATGATGTAATTTGATGTTCTAAAGCTTATATAGGCTATTATTCGGCGTTCCAATGCTCTATAAGTTGCTCAATAGTGGCAGCATCTTCGACATTGTATTCCCCGATCTTGGTGCGTCTTAGTTCTTGTAGATATGCACCGCATCCTAGCTGCTGACCATAATCATGTGCCAGAGAACGGATGTATGTGCCGGTACTACAGGCTACCCTGAAGTGTATTTCTGGAAGTTGAATAGAAGTGATTTCAAACTCACTAATATGAATTTGACGTGGATCTAGTTTTATTTCTTCTCCTGCACGAGCGTATTCGTAAGCTCTTTTGCCTTTTTTCTTTATTGCTGAATGTATAGGTGGTACTTGTTCAATATCTCCCACAAAAGGTAAAGTCGCATTGACCAGCTCTTGTTGAGTCAGGTGCATGTAAGAGGTAAAGTTTTTTGGCTCACTCTCAAGGTCGTAAGTAGGGGTTACAGCACCCAGATGGAATATACCAGTGTATTCCTTCGGTAGTTTTTGATAGTCAGTGATCTTCTTAGTGAATTTACCGGTGCAACATATAAGCAAACCGGTGGCTAGGGGGTCAAGTGTGCCACAATGACCAATTTTACAATGTAATTGTCTGCGAACTTTATTAACTACATCAAATGATGTCCATTCGTATGGTTTGTCAACAAGCAGCATACCTCCTTCCACAAGACTGCTCTTCTCTGGTAATCCCTTCATTAGAGGCAAATATAGCCTCAAAACGGGATAATGGCGATATAAATAATAACAAGGACAGGTTCTGCATATCTACTTTATCTTTGCTACATGTCAATTTTCAGGACAAATAGTAAGCCATATTTAATAGCAGGGCCGTGTAGCGCAGAAAGTGAAGAGCAGGTATTAAGTATCGCCTCATCACTGAGTAAAATGCCTGTTAGTTTGTTTCGTGCGGGTGTTTGGAAGCCAAGAACAAGACCCGGGTCTTTTGAGGGTATGGGTGAAGATGCTTTGGTCTGGCTAAAAAAAGTAAAAGAAGTATACAATATTCCTCTAACTATAGAGGTGGCTACACCTGCACATGTTGAGTTAGCGTTGAAATATGATATTGATGTATTATGGATAGGTGCCAGAACCACTGTAAATCCTTTTCATATACAGAAGATAGCAGATGCTTTGAATGGAGTTTCTATTCCTGTAATGATAAAGAACCCTGTGAATCCGGATGTAGATCTATGGCAGGGGGCTATTGAGCGGATAAAAGGTGCAGGTATTGATGATGTAGCAGCAATTCACAGAGGATTTTCTTCATATCATACAGCTTCAGCTTATAGAAATCAACCCAACTGGCCAATACCTATAGAGCTTAAAAGAAGAATGCCTGAACTCCCCGTTATATGTGACCCTAGTCATATTACAGGTAATAGAGCAGCAATACCAGAAATAGCGCAAAAAGCTATGGATATGGGTTTTGAGGGGCTAATGATTGAAACGCATAATGACCCGAACGCTGCATTAAGTGATGCTAAGCAACAAGTAACACCTGCCAATCTGGAGAGTATATTGTCCAACCTAGTTATTAGAAAGAATAATAGTATAGGAGACGACAAGCAGGCAGCATTAGAGTATTTGAGACAGATAATGGATAGTGTAGATGCAGAAATTGTGGATCTTATAGCTAAGAGAATGGACTTGAGCATGCAGATAGGAGAGATAAAAAAGGAGTGTAACATGACTGCATATCAACCCGAAAGGTGGCGTGAGATAGTAGCTACTACTGGCGATAGGGCTGATCAAAAAAATATCTCCAAGAAGTTTATCATTGAGTTATACGAGAAAATTCATCATCATAGCATTAGTAAGCAGCTAGAGATATTACAAGAGCAACAAAAAGAAGTAAAAGGTTAACTTTAGCAGCTAAAACCACTAAAAATTGGCATTAAAGCAACATCTAGACGATAAGGTCAGGTTCGATCAACAAGTAGATAATTCTCGTTCTTACGTATTCCCTTTTATTGAACATTCTAAGCCAATAAAAGCTGGAATGAATATCATGGAGGTTGGTTGTGGTGAAGGTGGTGTATTGTTACCGTTTGCAGAAGTAGGATGTAATTGTGTGGGGGTAGACCTTGATCCTGTACGAATAGATATTGCCAATGATTTTTTAAAAGAGCATGTTGCTAGTGGTAAAATGGAATTTTTACTGCAAAACATATATGAACCATCTTTCTTTGAGCGTTTTGAAGGGCACTTTGATGTCATCATGTTAAAGGATGTTATAGAACATGTACCCGAACAGGAAAAATTTATTCCATACCTGGCAAAGTTGCTTAAACCAGACGGGCAGATATTTTTTGGTTTTCCTCCATGGTATATGCCTTTTGGCGGCCATCAGCAATTAGCACAAAACAAGTGGGCTATGCTACCATACTATCATATTCTACCAAGGCCTATCTATAAATCAATTCTTAAAGGACTCGGCGAAAAAGAACATACCGTAAATGACCTTTTGGAGATATATGATACAAGAATAAGCATCGAACGTTTTGAGCGAATTGTAAAAAAGAGTGGACTAGAAATAAAGCATAAACAGCATTATTTGCTTAACCCAATTTATAAATACAAGTTTGGTTGGAAGCCTACAAAACAAACCCCAATTATAACAGCTATACCATTCGTAAGAAACTTTCTTACAACTTGTGTTTATTATACTGTAGGCAGGTCATGACGTCCAGATAGTCCATGATGCCTCAGCTTGAAGTTCAAGCATCTCAAGACCATTTTTTACAGTCGCACCATTGGCTGCTCCACGTATTAGAAATCTTGTTTTGCCAGGGTTGTATATAAGGTCGTACAGTAGATGTTTCTCTGTAATGAGATCATAAGGTATGTCAGGGTGCTCACTTATAGTAGGGTAAATGCCTAATGGTGTAGTATTGATAATGATATAGTGCTTAGATAATAAATCTTCAGTTAACTCTTCATATATCAGGTTGTCATCAACTTTATTTCTCGAGACAGTTGTGTAGTCAATACCTATTTGCTTCAAAGCATACTTTACCGCTTTAGACGCACCACCAGTCCCTAATATCAGAGCATCTGTATGGTGATTTTTAAGCAATGGTAAGATGCTTTCTTCAAATGCTTTAGCATCTGTGTTGTGACCAATCTTTATCCCATCTTTTATGCTGATACAGTTGACTGCACCTATTTGTTGTGCTGCATCATCTACACTATCTAAGTAGTCTATGACTCTTTCTTTATAGGGTATGGTAACGTTTAAGCCTTGTAGTTTAGGGTATTCATCAAGCAGGCTGGGAAACAGGTCAATACGTTCAATAGGCAACGCTTTGTATTGCGCATTAATATGTTCTTGCTCAAACTTTCTTTTAAAATAACTGGGTGAAAAAGAATGAGAAAGAGGATAACCTATAAGTCCATATTGAACATCGTTACTCATAATAGGAAAGGTATAAAATAAGAAAGAGTATGCGGAGCATACTCTTTCTTATTAGTTATTTATCGAGGAACATATGGAAGGTGTCGCCTCGCAAGCCGTTTCTTGTTGCCTCTAGTGGCAATACTTCAGCAGGGGCAATATTTCCTAAGTTCACATTTGTGCCTAGCAGCTCAAGGAAGTATACCTGTTGTGCTTTTAAAGGCGCTTCCCATATGATCTTTTCATAAGGTATCTTGGTAAGTATCTCTTGTACCAAACCTTCGCGCACTTCGCCAGAGCCTCTATATACACCTACATTACCAGATTCACGTGCTTCTGCAATAACATAAGATGAACCGGCAGAAAGCTCAGCATTCATCAACTCTATCCACTTATATGGAGGTATGATATGCGTTGCATCTTTTGAGCCTACTTCTGATAGTACAGTTACATGCTTTGCAAGCTCTTCAATATGTTTACATTTCTCATTATGAGGTATTGTGATAGATCCATCAGATACTTCTACATAATCCAACTCATAATCTTTGATGACGCTTACATAATCATCAAACTGGTTACGTATTAGAAATGCTTCAAATAAAGTACCGCCGAAATAAACAGGTATACCATGTTCTTTATAGATCTCGATCTTTTCACGAAGCCTGTTAGTAACAAATGCTGTTCCAAACCCAAGCTTTACTATGTCTACATAAGGAGCTGCAACAGACATGAAATTCTTTACGTCGTCTAACCCCATCCCTTTATCCATACACATCGTCAAGCCATACTCGCGTGGCTTCTGTGTACGATTGGGAATGTTTTTTAAAGAGAAGTTCATTCAGTTAATTTTTTCCAAATGCAAAGGTAATTCTTTCCACATAGAGAGTGCAACCCTTATTAAAATGATTTTTCACTTGTATATTAGCGCTATATATTACGTGATATGAAACGCAACATGCCATTATTAGGATTTGTCATTGGATTTTTAATGCCACTATTAGGTATGATCGTAATATACCTGGTTAAGTTTCCCGGCACACAATTCAATGAGTTTATTAGAATACTCACCCGTAACTTCGATGTAGCTGCGATGGTATTAAGCTTAAGTATTTTGGCAAATATTATCCCGTTCATTTATTACACCAACAAGCGCTTAGATCTTACTGCAAGAGGGATACTCATAGCTACCATGCTATATGCGGTACTGATTGTACTACTAAAGTTTGTATGGTAGATGCGCTATTATGTTATAGCAGGAGAAGCAAGCGGAGACTTACATGGCAGTAATCTTATAAAAGAGATACATAAAAAAGATAGTAATGCTGTTGTAAGGTGCTGGGGCGGTGATAAAATGGAAGCTGCAGGTGCTACAGTGGTTAAGCACTACCGCGATCTTGCATTCATGGGGTTTGTAGAAGTGTTGATTCACCTGCGTACGATTCTGCGTAATATAGATTTCTGCAAAAAAGATATACACCAGTTCAAGTCTGATGTACTTGTATTAATAGATTATCCGGGCTTTAATCTGCGCATAGCTGAGTGGGCAAGAAAGGAAGGGCTGAAGGTAGTATACTACATATCACCACAAGTGTGGGCATGGAAAGAGAATCGCGTAAAGAAAATAAAGCGCGATGTAGATAAGATGCTGGTAATACTACCATTTGAGGTAGATTTTTATAAAAACAAGTGGGATTTTGATGTTACTTATGTGGGGCATCCACTTACAGAGGTAGTAGAGCAGGAGAAAAATACTGTACCTGTACAGAAGCTATCAGATAAGCCCGTAATAGCTTTATTACCGGGAAGCAGAAAGCAGGAGATAAGCGTCAAATTGCCTGTAATGCTGGAGATGGTAGATAAGTTCCCTAACTACCAGTTTGTGGTAGCACAAGCACCATCGCAACCTGATGAGTTGTATAAACAGCTAATAGGGGATAAGAACGTACTTATTGCTAATAATCAAACATATAACTTGCTTAAACAAGCAAGCGCAGCTTTAGTAACCAGTGGTACTGCAACTTTGGAAACTGCGTTGTTTGGTGTGCCGGAAGTAGTATGTTATAAAGGTAATGCGATATCATTCTGGCTAGCTACCAAGTTGGTCGATGTGAAGTATATCTCTTTGGTTAATCTAATAATGGATAAAGAGGTAATAAAAGAGTTGATACAAGAAGATTTTAATCCTGCATTGTTAGAAGTAGAATTAAATAAGGTATTAGCCCCAGGTGAGTATAAGCAAGAGTTACTTAAGGACTATAAAGAGCTTTGGCAAAAGCTGGGTGCAGAAAAAGCATCTGCAAAAGCAGCAGATGAGATACTAAGTTTACTTAGTAAATAACCTCACCAACATTATTATAATAGCTACAAAAAATATCAATATCGAGATGCGGTTCATACCATGCATCATCTTCAGGTTGATGTTAGTTGGTTCCTCCTTGTCTCTCTTCCTCAAGTAGAAATACGTTAATATTTGCTTCCACATACTGCTTATGAATTATACTTGAAGATACTAAGCTTTTCCTTAATAGCCTTACATGACTAATGCACCTTCTAAAACAGTGTATGAACTTATTATTTGTAACAGTATATTTGCTTTCTGCAAGGGGAATTAGCTCAGCTGGCTAGAGCGCTTGCATGGCATGCAAGAGGTCACCGGTTCGACTCCGGTATTCTCCACGCTTTAAGTCGCCTTCGGGCGGCTTTTTTATTTTTCAGACTCTAGTGGTGGGTATTGTATCTTCTTTTCAGAAGTGGCCACTATGGTAGCAACTGTTGCATCTCCAGTTACATTTACTACAGTACGGCACATATCCAGTATCCTATCTACTGGGAATATCAATGCTATCCAAGCCGGATTCAGCCCTACAGACTGTAATACAATGATCAGCATTATTAGTCCTGCACTAGGTACAGCGGCCGTTCCTATTGATGCTAAGGTTGCAGTGATAACGATAGTTAGTTGTTGCGCTAAAGAAAGATCCACTCCATGTAATTGTGCTAAAAACACTACTGCTACAGCCTGATATAGGCTAGTGCCATCCATGTTAACGGTTGCGCCGATAGGTAATACAAAGCTACTTACCTCTTCCTTTACGCCAAGGTTGTTATGCACACAATCCATAGTAACAGGTAATGTTGCTGCAGAGCTACTGGAAGAGAAGGCTAGAAATTGTGCAGGGCTGATAGCCTTAAGAAAGTTTCTAAAACTAAGGTTCTTTACAACTCTGCTGATAAGGAAAGGGTATAGTACAAACGCTAATATTACTAGCCCTATCACCACTGCTACCATGTAAGTAATAATAGCACTTAATAGATCAATAATTCGTTCAGGGCTATTGCTGGCCATCTCTGTGAGTTTGCCCGCCATTAGCGCAAATACAAAAAACGGTGCTCCTCGCATGATGATATCTACCATTTTTATAAATATCTCGCTGGCACCTTCTACAAAAGAAATAACACCGCTAACCTTTTCTCTTGGCAATGATATTAGTGTAATGCCAAAGAAGATAGCAAAGACTATTATCTGCAGCATTTTGCTGTTAGTCAATGCCCCAAAAATATTATTCGGTACCATATCAACTACTACTTGTAAGGGACCTTTTTCTTTCTGTGAGCGTGCAGAATTCATTTTTTCTGTCATGCTTACATTTCCGCTTTCTTCCAGCAATTTATTTTTTGCTTCCGCAGCATATGCAGCATATTCAGGGTTTTGTAGATAGTTTTTGCCGTCTTTTATGCGAACATTGTTTTCTTGTGCCCACATCTCATAAGACAGTCTATTGACGATCTGCAGTTCATCATTGATCTTTTTGCCAGGTTGAATAAGGTTCACTAGGATGAGGCCCATACTTACTGCAGTAACAGTTGTAATGAGGTACATGGATAAGGTCTTAGCACCAAGCCTGCCTATACTCTTAGTATCAGAAAGACCTGATATACCATGTATGATAGAGAATAGTACTAAGGGTACTGCAATCAGTTTCAATAAGCTAATGAATATATCTCCAAATGGGGCTACCCAGTTCAGGGTAAAGTCTTTCCATCCCAGATAGCCTGATATAAAAGACCAGACTACACCTAGTACCAAACCTATAATTATCTTAAAGTGTAAGGGTATCCTTCTTTTTGATAAAGTACTCATGAATTTTAAATCTACAGTAAACTTAGTGCTTTAAGATATTACATAAGTTTTTTAAAGTACAAGAGTCACATTTATATACATACAGAAAAGAATATTTATTATTTTTATTAAGCCTGGCTATCTTGTACTACAAAACTTATATAGGCACTTCTATACACCTCTATAAGATTGATATTTAATTGAGTTGTGCAGTATTTACATATTGTGGATGGAGAATATTTATAAGATCATTTTAGAAGACACTCTGGCAGGTTATTGGGACTGGAACATCCCGGCCAATACTGAATATTTAAGCCCAAGCTTCAAGGCAATGTTTGGCTATGAAGATCACGAGTTGGAGAACAAACCGGAAAGCTGGCAAAAAATAATTTTTCCTCAAGATCTCGAGCTGGTTTTTCAAAAGTATGATGAGCATGTTTCCAGTAAAGGTGCTGTGCCTTTTAAGTGTGAAGCGAGGTACAAACATAAAAACGGAGATACCGTTTGGGTGTTATGCACAGGTAGGGTTGTTGAATGGGATAATGATGAACCCATAAGAATGATTGGTTGTCATATAGACATCAGTAAGCAAAAAGCAGCTGAAGAAGATTTAAGAGAAACACAGCAGCTACTTAATCAAACAGGAGAAACAGCAAGAGTAGGCGGTTGGGAGTTTGATATGGAGAAGCAAATATTAACTTGGACTAAAGTTACGAAGGATATTCATGAGGTAGGAGAGGATTTTGTTCCTGATCTCGAACAAGGAATTAACTTTTACAAAGAAGGAGAAAGTAGAGATGCCATAGCATATCACTTTCAAAAGTCAGTTACTGAAGGTGGTGGATATGATCTGGAGCTCCAGATAGTTACAGCGAAGGGTAAGGAAGTTTGGGTAAGAGCAATAGGTCATACTGAATTTAGAGATGGTAAGTGTGTCAGAACATATGGCACGTTCCAGGATATTGACGAGCAGAAGAAAATCCAATTGCGGCTAGAGTTAAGTGAGAAGCATTTTAGGGATGCGTTTAACTATTCTGCAATTGGGATGGCTTTGGTAGGGCTGGATGGTCGTTGGATGCAGGTAAATAAGCAGGTATGTGACCTGTTAGGCTACTCTGAAGAAGAGATGTTATCAAAAACCTTCCAGGATATTACTCACCCCGATGATCTCGAGCTAGACCTAAACAATGTACAAGCCTTACTAGAGGGAAAGATCGACAGCTATCAGATGGAGAAAAGATATTTCCATAAGTATGGTCATCTGGTATGGGTCTTGCTTGGCGTCTCATTAATTAGGGATAATGCCGGGAAGCCCATGCACTTTATTTCCCAGCTGGAAGATATTACACAGCGCAAGTTGGCAGAAGAGCAGTTGAATAAAGTAAATGAAGAGTTGACCACACTATACAGTGCAATGAAGCATGTTTCGGTTATTGCTACTGATCTTAATGGCGTAATAACTCACTTTAGCAAAGGCTCTGAAATGCTTCTAGGCTATAATGCTGATGAGATGATCAAAAAGAAAACCCCTTCTGTGATACATGTTGAAGAAGAGGTAGTTAAAAGAGGGGAGGAACTTAGTGGTATATACGATAAACAAATTTCAGGTTTTGACGTTTTCGTAGAGAATGCTAAGAGAGGTGAGCAAGAGTCCAGAGAATGGACGTATGTGAGAAAAGATGGTTCTACTTTCCCTGTGCAGCTTGTGGTATCGTCAATAGAAAATACGGCCGGAGATATTATAGGCTTTTTAGGCATTGCAACAGACATTAGTGAGCGCAAGAAGGCAGAACATAAATTAAAGGATACTCTTGAGATCGTAAATGAACAAAACACAAGGCTATTCAACTTTGCACACATAGTTTCTCATAATTTACGTTCTCATGCGGGGAACCTGGAAATGATGCTGCAACTGATGAACGATGCAAAAACTGAGGAAGAAAAAAACGTTTGTTATAACCATCTTCAAAGTATATCTTCGCATCTATCCGATACTATACTGCACCTTAACGAGGTCGTCACCATACAAACCAACATCAATCAACAAAGAGAAGATATTCATCTTCATAAATATGTTACAGATACTTTAGGGGTATTAGCTGCCGATATCGAGCGTACGGGAGCTAAGATCGAAAACACTGTTCCTAATGGTGCAATTATAAACTACAATAAGGCATACATAGAGAGCATACTACTGAACCTTCTGTCTAATGCACTGAAATATCGTGCAAGTGACAGAGAGCCGGTAGTAAAAATATCATTAGAAGAAGTGGGAGGAAGAAGTGTATTCTCTGTTTCTGATAATGGGAAGGGTATAGATTTAGAGAAGCATGGTAAAAAGCTCTTTGGAATGTATAAAACATTCCATGGTAATGAAGATGCCAGAGGTATAGGGTTGTTTATTACTAAAAACCAAATTGAAGCTATGGGTGGTAAGATAGAGGTAGATAGTGAGCTCAATAAAGGAACAACGTTTACAATTACATTATAATGAGGATGATAGATATTGCCTGTATAATTGATGATGACAGTATTTATGTTTTTGGGTTAAAGAAAATTATAGAGATGAATAATCTCTGTAAGAATATTCTCGTATTCAAAAATGGTGAGGAAGCGTTGAAATACTTAGCACCACTAGTTACCACTTCAGAAGAGTTTCCTGATGTGATTTTATTGGATATTAATATGCCTGTATTGGATGGGTGGGGTTTTTTAGATGAGTTTACTAAGCTGAAACCGAAGATCAACAAGAAGGTAACTCTCTATATGGTAAGCTCCTCTGTCAATCAAGAAGATATAGACAAGGCTAATAAGTATGAACAGGTATCTGATTATATAATCAAGCCTATAAATATTGACGAGTTAAAACGTATTATGGCATAAAAAAACCTGCTTTGATAAGCAGGTTGCTATGCGGATACTATGAGGTCTTCAACCTCTCATTTGGTTACTTTTTATTGCTGAAAAAATCTTTCAACTCATTACTCATTTCTTCACCTTTTTTCTTCAGGTCCTGTAGCTCATTACCCATATTCCTTTTTACTGTATTAAAGTCCATCGGTTTTCCACCGCTCATATAATACATTTCCTGCGGCGTGCGCGCCACAGGAATAATAATCCATGCTAAAATGTATGCCAGTAAGCCTACACCGGCTGTTATAAATAATATAGCGAACACGAGCCTCACTATTACAGTGTCGATATCAAAGTAGTTGGCAAGACCACTACATACACCACCCAGCATTTTATCATTAGGGTTTCTGTATAGCCTTCTTGTGTTTGACTCATAAGGATTGTTAACACTGTATTGATGATGAGAGTAGCCTTTTTTACCTCCACCTATTTGAGGTTCTTCATCTAATTCATTGGCATATCCAAGTGTGCTCACTACTTTCCTAACGTCCTCGGTTACTATAGCTTGGGCACCACCTTCCAGTTTGGTAGCAAATAGTTCTGCTATTCTATTTTCGATATCAATGATGATCTCATCTTTACCAGCTTCTCCTTGAAATTGCATCTCCAGAGAGTTGATATAGTCATTCAGAGCAGCATAGGCCAATTCCTCAATAGGTATCACACGACCGCCAATAGTTATTTGTATTATTCTTTGCATAAGTTCAGTTTTTATATTGTAGTAGTTAAATGGTTCACAGATGTACTTAGTTCTGTCCAGGCTTTTAATAGTTGTTTGTAAATGTTCGTGCCTTCGTCGGTTAATGAAAAATATTTTCTGGGTGGACCGGATGTGGACTCTTCCCATCTGTAGCTAAGTAGTCCGGCATTTTTTAGCCTTGTAAGCAGCGGGTATAATGTTCCTTCCAGCACCACCAGCTTTGCTTCTTTAAGCTGCTCAAGAATATCACTTGGATATGCTTCCTTCTCTTTCTGTATTATACCCATTATACACAGCTCTAAAAGGCCCTTTTTCATCTGCGATTCAGTATTCTCTATGTTCATATGCCATTATATTACATGCAAATATAGTAAAAATATAGTACTATGCAAAACATACTACTAAATTATGCAAGATATTTTGTTAAGCATTGTCTTTTGCTTTCGTTTTATAATTAAGAACTTTACAGTATGCAGTTCAAAAAACTATCAGGGGAGGATATTGAGTACTTTAAGACTGTTGTTGGTAGCGATAGTGTATATACAGATGAAGAGGCTTTATCTATAGCTGCTAGAGATGAGACTGAGGATCTATACCTCATGCCGGAAGCGGTATTGCAACCAAGTAGAGTAGAGCAAATAAGTAATATTATGGCCTACTGCAACGAGCATATGATTGCTGTTACGCCAAGAGGGGGTGGAACTGGATTGAGTGGAGGAGCATTGGCAGTATATGGTGGTGTAGTGCTGGACATGAAAAAGTTTGATAAGATCATTCATATCGATACTGAGAATTTTCAGGTGACTACCGAGCCTGGGGTCATCACGCAAGTACTACAGGAAGAGCTACAGAAGCGAGGATTATTTTATCCGCCAGACCCTTCTAGTAGAGGAACTTGTTTTATAGGAGGGAACGTGGCAGAAAACTCTGGAGGACCTAAGGCTGTAAAGTATGGAGTTGTGAAAGACTATGTACTTAATATGGAGGTGGTGCTTCCTGATGGCTCAGTCATATGGACAGGAGCGAATGTATTGAAGAATGCAACGGGCTATAATCTTACGCAGCTATTTGTTGGTAGCGAAGGTACTTTAGGAGTTGTTACCAAGATCGTTCTAAAACTCATCCCTGCTGTAAAGTATGATATGCTCATGTTGGTTCCCTTTCGCAAAGCTGATGAAGCTTGCAAGGCAGTAAATGCAATTATGTTGGATGGGGTTACTCCTTCTGCATTGGAGTTTATGGAGCGTGATGCGTTGGACTGGGTAATGAAGTATGCAAACGTTTCGTCTATCCATGTGCCTGATGATATACAAGCGCACTTATTAATAGAAGTAGACGGAAATGATATTGATGTATTAATGAAAGAGATGGAACAAATCGCAGCAGTTTTGGAACAATATGATACTGGTGAAGTTCTGTTTGCTGATACACATGCTCAAAAAGAAATGCTATGGCAGCTTCGTCGTAAGGTAGGTGAAGCAGTGAAGTCTAATAGTATATATAAGGAAGAAGACACTGTAGTGCCAAGGGCAAAATTACCTGAATTACTAGCTACTGTAAAGAGAATAGGAAAGGAATATGGCTTTAAGTCAGTATGCTACGGTCATGCAGGCGATGGGAACCTACATGTGAATATTGTAAAAGCCAATATGAGTGATGATGACTGGAATAATAAGCTGACCGAAGGTATTAGGATATTATTTGCTGAGGTAGTAAAAATGGGAGGAACTATATCGGGGGAGCATGGTATCGGTTTGGTACAGAAAGGGTATATGGATATCGCGTTTAGTCAAAAACAGTTAGATCTAATGAAAAGCATTAAAAATATCTTTGATCCAAAGGGGATTTTAAACCCTGGTAAGATATTTTAAAACATAAATTTTTGTGAAAACATTTGCAGGGTAGTAATGTTATTATGTATAATATTACACCTGAGAAAACGTTAAAGAGTACAATGAAAGGTTTATTTACGGTTTTATTTCTGTCTTTATTGGTTACTTCAGCACACGCACAAGATGTGTACAGTAGTAGTGGTAAGCCATTAAGGAACGATAAGAAAGATGTAAAAAGTGATAAACTCATAGATCCGGATAGATTAATATTCGGCGGGTGGGGCGTATTTGGTATAGGTTCCGGGGTTACTAACGTAGGTATTACTCCTATTATTGGTTATAGAATTACTGAAGAGTTCTCAGCAGGTATCGGTTTCGGTTATCAATACCTTAGGGTCAAAGATTATTACGCTGTAATAGTAGACCCGAATACAGGTGCTCAGGAAGGCAGACCACTAAATGCCCATTTCTATTCTCCAAGTGTGTGGATGAGGTATAGAATATGGAATAACATTTTTGCTCATGTTGAGTATGAGCAGAATATATCTAATGTAAAAGAGTATACTAACGATTTTACACAGTTCCCCCCACCAATCATTACTCGTAAAACAACATTGAGTGTTCCTTCGCTGCTAGTGGGCGGAGGGTTAAGACAGCCTGTGGGAGGACGTGCCTCTATTATATTTATGGTATTGTATGATGTATTGCAAGAGCCTAACAGTCCCTACCTCAATACTGTAGCCATACGCTTCGGTGTCAACTTCGGGTTCTAAAGCACAGTACATTTTACTATTTTCACCACCATGAGTTCATCAGCTATTTTATTAATAATAGTAGTAGCATACTTTGCACTATTACTAGGCATTGCCTTCTATACTTCACGCGGCTCAAATAATGAGTCTTTTTTTATTGGTAATCGTAGTAGTAAGTGGTGGGTAGTAGCATTTGGTATGATAGGTACCTCTCTTTCGGGTATCACATTCATTTCAGTACCTGGTACAGTTGGTGTTACCGGCTTTGAATATTTTGGGGTAGTGATAGGGTATTGGCTAGGGTATTTTGCAGTAGCATATGTGCTACTCCCCATCTATTACAGAATGCAGCTGACCTCTATCTATTCCTATCTTGAAGAAAGGCTAGGTATCACATCGTACAAAACAGGAGCATTGTTCTTTATTATATCTAGAACGTTGGGAGCAACGCTTAGGCTCTATCTGGTGATAAAGGTTCTGGAGATATTTGTATTGGACGACTTCGGTATATCATTTGAGTTTACATCTATTCTAATATTGGCACTGATACTGTTATATACTTATCGTGGTGGGGTAAAGACTATCGTATGGACAGATACGCTACAGACCACATTTATGATATTGGCGTTACTCGTGTGTGTGGGTTATATCATGACATCTTTGGATCTGGATTTTGGTGCTACGTGGGAAGCTATGAGTAACAGAGGCTATACAAACATGTTTACGGGAGACATCATGACAGGTAATTACTTCTGGAAAAATGTATTGGGTGGAGCTTTTATAACTATAGGTATGACAGGGCTCGATCAGGAAATGATGCAGAAGAATATAAGTGTCAGTAACCTGAAAGACTCTCAAAAAAACATGATTACTTTCTGCTTCGTATTGCTGATAGCAAATTTCATATTCCTATTGTTAGGAGGCTTGCTTTACTTATATGCAGATGCGCAAAACCTTGCAGTTAATAAAGATGATATCTTCCCAATGATAGCATTGAAAAGCGGACTGCCATTCTTTATAACTGTATGTTTTATGATAGGTTTGATATCTGCATTGTTCCCAAGTGCAGATGGCGCACTTACAGCACTTACATCTTCTTACTGCATAGATATCTTGGGTATGAAGCGACGTAATGATTGGGATGAGAAAAAGAAGAACAGAGTAAGGCTAATAGTACACAATACTTTCGCTGTAATATTCCTTGGGTGTGTGTTCTTTTTCAGAGAGGTGGATAATGGTTCTATAATCGTCATTCTACTAAAAGTTGCAGCATATACCTATGGACCATTGCTAGCTCTTTTTGCATTCGGCATACTTACAAAACGTCAAGTCAACGGCAAGTTTGTGCCAATAATATGTGTAATAGCTCCGGTATTAAGTTATTTGATAAAAGAGAACGACACAGCTTGGTTAGGCGGCTATCAGATAGGTTTGGAGTTGCTTATCATCAATGCTTCAATAGCGTATGCACTATTATTTGCAATTTCCAATAAACAGGAAAAGCAAGTCGCATAATAGGGGCTATCTTTGTGGAAATAATATTCGATCAATACCTAAATAGATAAGAAAATATGGAGCATACTTTGTGTTCACCAATCATTAACAAATATTCAGAGGACTATTCAACACCTGAAGATGAGGTGTTACAGGCACTAAACAGGGAGACCAATGAGAAGATAGCCCTGCCGATCATGTTATCTGGTCACTTGCAAGGTGCTGTATTACAAATGATTAGCCACATGGTCCAGCCTAAAAGAATTTTAGAAGTTGGAACCTATACAGCTTACTCTGCAATTTGTCTTGCAAAAGGACTTACAGAGGATGGTCATTTACACACTATAGACGTTAATGAGGAACTACGTGATATGTGTTTTCGTTATATTTGTGAAGCAGGATTAGAGCAAAAAGTTACACAACATATAGGGAGAGCGGATGAGATAATACCAAACCTCGATGATGAGTTTGATCTGGTATTTATAGATGCTGATAAGAGAAATTACGGTCTTTATTATGATCAGGTATTTGATAAGGTTCGCGTAGGCGGGTTTATCTTAGCAGATAATGTTTTGTATAGCGGAGAGGTAGTACTTGATGAAGCTGAACAAAGCAAAAATGCAAAAGCTATGCATGCCTTCAATGAAAAGTTGAAGAACGATGATAGAATCGAACGCGTGTTGCTTCCTGTTCGTGATGGAATAATGATCGCCAGAAAAGTTTCAAAATAAAAAGCGAATAAAAACATTTGTATGAAGAAAGTGCTGATAGTTAACTCCATAGTTACCTTACTATTAACGTACTCATTCTATGCCTCGGCTCAAAACACACAGGTTGTACAGCAATACATCGAGCGCTACCGTAACCTGGCCATGAGCGAGCAGCAACGCTCTGGTATACCTGCTGCCATAAAGCTGGCACAAGGAATACATGAGTCTGGTGCCGGTACAAGTGAACTGGCAACAAGAGCTAATAATCATTTTGGTATAAAGTGTAAGAGTAACTGGACGGGTGAAACTTATACTTATACTGATGATAGACCTAATGAGTGTTTCAGAAAGTACAGCTTAGACTTCTCTTCATATCAAGATCACTCGGATTACCTTAAGAGTAATCCACGCTATTCGTTTTTATTTAAGCTATCAATAACCGACTATGCTGCATGGGCTATTGGGTTAAGGAAGGCAGGCTATGCTACTAACCCTAATTACCCTAAGCTACTCATCAATTTAATAGAGACATATCATTTGCAGGAATACACATATGCTGCAATGGATGATAAGGCGTTGGAAACAGGTAGTTTTGTAGCTACTAATACGCCTGTGGCACAACCTCAGCAGGCTGTAGTATATCGTCAGCCGGCAGCTAGCCAGCAAGTACAAAAGCCTGAGCCGGAAAAAGAGAATGTGATCACTAAGATCTTTGGTAAAAAAGATAATGATGATCCTCGTGCTACCAATCCAAGATATCGCGGTTCGTCCCCTGCATCAACGCAACCTGCAGCTACACCTCCTGCGACTGTAGCAACTACGACACCCGCAGCGCCGGTAGCACAGCAGCCAGCCACGCAGCCTGCAACTACTACACAACCAAGACAACAATCGTCATACAGAAGGGTAACCTCACGTAGACAAACTACAAACAGGCAAGCATCGCAGCCTGTACAAACAGCACAAGAGCAAGGTCCTAGTACAATTGTAAAAGTAAACGGGCTAAAGGCTATTTATGCTAAGAAAGGGGATATGCCCTTGCAGTACGCTGTTAGGAATAATATACGCTACGAGAACTTACTTAAATGGAATGATATAGGTGAAGGACCTTTACCTGCAGATATGCCACTATACCTAGAGCGTAAACACTTCTGGGGTATCAGACCCATGCACTTGGTAAAGCCTGGCGAAACTATGCTTGTCATAGCACAGAAAGAAGGTATACAGTTGAAATACCTAAGAGACCTGAACTACATGGAAGAGTATGAAGAGCCTGTACCTGGTATCACATTGGAGCTGGTACAACAAGCTAGCGGTAAGCCAAGAGTAACTGTTGTAGAAAAGCAGCCTGATCCCGTACCTACTACACCTATACAAGAGCAAAATAGTTATGGTAGTACTGCAACAAAGGATCCTACTGTAACAAATCCCCGCTATGTACCGCGCGATGCTAATGGTAACCCTATAGTTCAGGAACAACCTGCTGCACCAGCACAGCAAGTAACTAGTAGAGAAGTGACGCAAAACATAGTTGATAATAGCGCACCAGCACAACAAGCTTATACTACACCTGTACAGCAGCAACCGCAGGCTGTGGCAACTAATCCTCGCTATGTGCCAAGAAATGCAAACGGTACTCCTGTAGCACAGCAAAACACTAATACTACAGCTAGTTATTCTGAGCCTGCTGTCAGACAGGTAAGATCGTCATACACAAGAAGAGGACAAAGAGAGCTGGAGCAGCGTACAGTTGCTACAGGTGATGATGAGATATCTCAATTAAAGCGCCAGTTTGACGGTGTTATATACTCTGATGATCCGGCACCTGCGCAAGCTGCACCTGCTAGCAATAATCAGGTACAATATGTAGAAAGAACACCTCCGCCGCCTCCTGTCGAAGAGAAGTCTAAGCGCGAATTAAGGAGAGAGCAAAGAGAAGCAGAAAAGCGTGCAGATGAGTTACGCAGAAATACACCGCCTCAGGTACCTAACCGTACTGTTGCAGCGCCCCAACCTCAAGAGCAACCAAGAACTGAGTTGGATGAATTAAAAGCACAGTTTGATAATACGGTGTATGCACAAAACGAACCTCAGCAAAATATGCAGCAGTCTGCAGCCAGCAATGGGCGTCTACCGGTATCTCACGATCCGTCAAAATTTTATAAAGTAAAGAGAGGTGATACAGCTTACACCATCGCTAAAAAACATGACATTACTATACGACAGTTGATGGACTGGAATGGCTTGGATTTTGATGCTATAAAAGAAGGTCAGACCTTGCGTATAAAGCCATAAAATAATGGAGGTTATACAAGTAAAGGATAAATCATTTGTACGCTATATCGATAGAGATAAAATATGGCAACGTGTTTCAGAACTCAGTAAAGAGATAGAAAAGGATTACGCTGATAAAAATCCTTTGTTGCTATGTGTTTTGAATGGTTCTTTCATGTTTGCCGCAGATCTATTTCATACTATTGACATCCCGATAGAAGCTTCTTTTGTAAAGCTTAAGTCTTACGAGGGTACCTCTTCTTCAGGTAACGTCACTGTAGCATTAGGGCTGCAAGACAAGGTAAAGGATAGGCACGTATTGATAGTAGAAGATATAGTGGACACTGGCCGCACACTGCACGACTTTTTGCCACAACTACAGAGTGAGCAGCCTGCATCTGTTAAGATAGTTTCCTTTTTATCAAAACCATCTGCCAGAAAGTTTCAGATCGATATTCAGTATACAGGTTTTGAAATACCTGATAAGTTTGTGGTCGGTTACGGCTTAGATTATGATGGTCAGGGACGTAACCTTACCCATCTATATCAGCTGGCTCAATAAAATATAGCTGGCGGAATGCTTTTGATCATTCCGGTGCTGTGTGCTTTCTCAAATAATGTATTGACAGCCTTTTTGCCTTCAGGACCTAGTTCAGTTGTGTAGTTATTTACATACAGGTCTATATGTTGTCGCATCACGCTATCATCCATCTCTTGTGCATGGCAAGTGACAAATTCAGATAGTTCAGGGTACATACCCCAGGCATATAAAACACTTTCTCTGATAATATTATCAACTGTCTTACACACATCAGCTGACAGGCTGCGTTTAGCGACTATCCCTCCTAGCGGTATGGCTGCATGTGTTGTTTCTTCCCACCAGTCACCAAGGTCTTTTATTTTATGAAGTCCTTTGGCTTCATAAGTAAACCTATTCTCATGAATAATGAGTCCTGCATCAGCAGTGCCATTAAGAACCGCATCTTCAATCTCATTAAATACATACTCCTCTTTTCTGGTCGCATCAGGATATGCGAGAGATAGTAATAAGTTAGCTGTGGTATTGTAGCCCGGAATAGCTATAATAGCATTAGGTAATTCACTGGCTACTCCTGGCTGTTTAGTTATTAATAATGGGCCTACTCCTTTACCCAGAGCGCTACCGCTATTTAGTAATGCATATTGCTCCACACAGTGTAAGAAGGTGTTGAAGCTTAGTTTTGTGATGTCAAGCTTTTCTTTCAGCGCCCACTTGTTTAGTGTTTCCACATCTTCTAATACATACTCGAAGTCTATGCCCTGAGTGTCTATTTTCTTGTTCACCATTGCATCAAAGATGAATGTATCATTCGGGCAGGGACTAAATCCTAACGTCAGTTTCATAATAATGATTGCAAGTTATTATACTTATTTTACACCAGCTATTATTTATGAAACGCAGAATACTACTCACTTGTTTGCAGCTTTTATTGTTTAGCCTAGCAGTAGCACAAAATGGAGATGCTTTATCCGGCTATGGTATAGAGGTAAACCCTGTATATGGTAAAGTGCTCAAGCATAATTACATATTTCCCCCGGTGCCAAATTCATCATACGCTATAGATATTAATGTCTTGAAGCAAACTACAGGTAATAAAGAATGGCATGTACAAAGAAAGTTTCCGTTACTAGGGGTTGGCTTTACTTATACAGATTATGGTATCGACTCAGTATACGGTAAATGCTATGGTCTGTATCCTGTGTGGGAGCTACCAATAGTACGAGGTGAACAACTAGAGTGGACTTGCCGCTTTGGTTATGGTATAGGCTATGTTACCAAGCATTTCGAACGTTATCCTACTTTTGATACACTGAATAATCTGATAGGTAGCAACATCAACAACTTCACGATGTTTACTACTCAGTTGAGGTATAAGGTAAATGAGCATATCCATATTCATACTGGCTTCAACTTTTCTCATATTTCAAATGGTTCGTTTCAGCTACCTAACTTAGGCGTGAACATGTACGGCGGTCATATAGGACTCAGGTACTTCCCTGTTACTGATGATCCACCTAAAACACCTGTATCTGTTACCACATTGCCCAACAGGTGGCTGTTCCAATTTCGCATAGGGCTAGGAATGAACGAATATAACAATGTAGATGGTCCTCGCTACCCTGTCTACTCAGCCAGTGTATATGCTAGTAAGCGCTATGCAAGTAAGAATAAAATATTAGCCGGTATAGATTACAACTATTATAAAGCCATGGAGTATTTCTTAAAAAACAATGAGATAATGGTGGGTGAGGAAGCTGATAATGCATGGCAGGGTGCAATATTTATAGGCCATGAGTTTGTTATAGGTAAAGTAGGCATTATTACCCAACTAGGTGTGCCATTCAAACATACAGCCATTAATAAAGAGCTAACCATCCAAAAGTTAGGTTATAGCTATTATGTAATAAATCAGGAGCAAGGTATACTCAAAGAGCTAACTGTTAATGCTTTAATAAAATCAGACAATCTTGAGGCTTCAAACCTTGAATTGAGTATTGGAGCAGGGTTTTAATATTTTATAATAGGGTAGATATCATTACTTTCGTAGCAAAGCAAAACTCATGAAAAAACTAATCTTTCCGATCATAGCATCAGCTTTATTAATGTCGTGTGGAAACAACGAAACGGTGGAAAATGAAATAGAAGATCCGATAAAAGAAGAGCAAGAGTCTGAGTCTGGAAAATCAGTATTCGTTTCTGAAAACTCAGAGAAAGATCCTATTTGCGATATGGTAAGAACTGATGAGTGGACAGACTACACTGTAGAAGGTGAAGATACTGTATGGTTTTGCAGCCATGTGTGCAAAGGAGCTTATGATGCGCACAGTAAAAAAGAAGATAAACCAGAGGAAGAGATAGCCGAGTAAGTTTACCTACGTACATACGCAATAAAAAAGACTACTTCACGTAGTCTTTGTCGGGAAGACAAGATTCGAACTTGCGACCCCTTGTACCCCATACAAGTGCGCTACCGGGCTGCGCCACTTCCCGAAAACTATTTATGATGAAATGGACCGTTTTCAGCTAATTGTTAGTTAGCTAAGGTCTGAAGATATTAGTTTCAGGAATTCACTACGTGTTTCGTTCTTTTCAAACTGACCACTAAAAGCTGAAGTTGTGGTAGAACTATTCTGCTTTTGTACACCACGCATCATCATGCATAAGTGCTTTGCCTCTATTACCACTGCTACGCCTTGTGGGTTAAGCGTTTCCTGTATTACATCCAGTATCTGATGTGTCATACGCTCCTGCACTTGCAGTCTGCGAGCAAAGCAGTCTACTACTCTTGCCAGCTTGCTTAGACCTGTGATGTACCCATTAGGGATGTAGGCAATATGCGCTTTCCCGAAGAATGGTAGCATATGGTGTTCGCACATAGAATATAGCTCTATATCTTTCACTATCACCATTTCGCTGTAAGACTCATGAAACTTTGCAGAGTTCAATATGTCTTTGGCGCTCATGTTATAGCCTTGTGTAGTATACATCATTGCCTTGGCAATGCGCTCAGGAGTTTTAAGCAGACCCTCACGTTCAGGATCTTCTCCTATCTCACTGATTATATTACGATAGTTGTCTATCAGTTTTGCAATAGACTGTTCGTCGTACTGCTCATTTTTTTTATATGACATTCGTATGATGTTATCCGTAATACTCCACATAGATGCGTGGAGTTTCATTAAGTTTTACGCAATGTAGTTGTGCCCCTTCTTTTTCAATAAAAGGCTTTAGCTCATTCCATATGCTGATGGCAAAGTTCTCGGCACTGGTAAACTTTCCTTTCATGAAGTCTACGTCCACGTTTAGATTTCTATGGTCTACACGTTCTACCACTACTTCTTGTATCAGTTTGCCAAGAGTTTTTGCATTGAATACAAATCCGGTATCCGGATCCGGCTCGCCCTTTATAGTTACAAATAACTCATAATTATGGCCATGCCAGTTAGGGTTGGCGCACTTGCCAAATACCTCAAGGTTTTTCTCCTCGCTCCAGTCTTCGTTATACAATTTATGAGCAGCGTTGAAGTGCTCCACTCTTGTTAGGTAAACCATTAGTTCAAAAAATTATCCTGCAAAATTAACTCTAGGAAAGCTATTGGACAAAATTGTGTTATTTGCAGCATGAATATTCTGGTAATAACCGCTACAGAGGCTGAAATAGCCCCATCAATAAAACACATACAAACAGCCTGGAGCAACCAAAAAGACGGTTTTTATCATAAAAATGACCATAATCTGGAGTTTGTGACTACAGGTGTGGGAATGGTGGCCACAACTTATAATCTTACAAAAGCCATCGTAAGGTCTGATTACGACCTTATTATTCAGGCTGGCATTGGTGGTAGCTTTGATAGGGATATAGTATTGGGCGAGGTGGTAGTAGTAGGAAGTGATGCTATCGCAGACCTTGGTGCTGAAGATGATAAGGCTTTTCTGGATATATTTCAGTTAGGTTTATCAGGTAGTCATGAAAGGCCTTTCACAGATGGAGTACTAAAGAATCCTAAAGCTGCAACGATACAGGATATTAGAGTTTGCAACGGAATAACCATTAATACTGTTACCGGCAGTGAGCCTACCGCAGCTAAGTGGCAAGAGAAGTACAATTGTGATATAGAGAGTATGGAGGGCGCTGCATTGCACTACGTTTGTCTGAGAGAAAATATTGATTTTCTGCAAGTAAGAGCTATTTCTAACTATGTAGAACGTAGAAATAAGAGTAGCTGGGAGTTAAGCACAGCTATAGAAAATTTGAATACATGGTTAATATCCTATATAGAACAGCTATAGTATTATTATTATTTAAATAAAAAATATATCTTGGTAGTGAAATAATACAATACACATTAAACCTTAAATAGTTTGCATAGCACACTATCTTGGTTATTTTTGTTGGCATTAAAACTTAAAAATTAAATTTTTTGAACTGTGGCGTACGATAACAAAAATTTTGGCGACAACCGTAGTAATGAGAGCATCTTCAGTAAGCGTATCCGTGCAGGAAAACGCAGAACCTATTTCTTTGATGTACGTACTACCCGTGGAAACGATTACTTTATAACAATTACAGAAAGTAAAAAAAGGTTTGACGACAACGGTTATGACAGACATAAAGTTTTCTTGTACAAAGAAGACTTCAACAAGTTTGTTGCAGCCTTAAATGAGACTGTTGATCATGTGAAAACAGAATTGATGCCTGATTTTGATTTCGATGCATTCAATCATGATGACGATGATAACAACGGTGAGTACAACAATAATAATAATTCTGAGGCGCCCGCAGCAGCAGCTCCTTTAGCAGAAGAAAAACCTGCTCCGGTACAGGAAGAGCCTGTAGCTGAAACTTCATCTGTTATTGATAACAGAGACGATAACAGTAGCGTTGAGGATTGGAAAATATAATAAGTATATCCACTAAAAAAGCCGTTCAGTATCTGAACGGCTTTTTTATTTAAGTATTATAATAACTTAAGCACTTGCCTCAGTTGTAGATGTTGCTGGTTTTTTCATAATAGCATATATCTCTATAGCAAACCCGATAAGTATTAAAAGTGGCGCTATAGTAATGCGAGTAGTGCTGTATATCTCATCATAGTTGAATTTGGTAGGGTCTTCACTTTTACCACCTGCCATCAATACAAAGCCCAACATCACCAGTACCACACCGCCTAGCATCCACATGTAATTGGTCTTATCAAATAAGAAAGCTTGTTTCGGAGTTGTATTTTTTGTTGTCGTATCTTTTTTAGTTGCCATAAAACAATATTACTAAACAATTTTATTAATATAGGTCGTCTACATGCATTTTTAAGTATTTCAAAACAGAGCGGTGTGTACTTAGTAGTGACATCAGTACTCCTAACACTATCATGCCGGTCATTAAAAGTACAATAGAGCTTGTTTCATGTAGTATCTGTAATGTAGGTAATTGGCTTTCTGCAAACTTGATGACTACCCAAAGGCCGATTACAGCTATAACGCCACTAATAAAGCCATTCAAGATAGCTCTTTTGTCAAAAGGGCGGGTGATGAACCATCTGGTAGCACCTACCATCTGCATGGTTTTTATCAAAAAGCGGTTGCTGAACATAGCAAGCCTCACTGTATTATCTATTAGTATCACTACAATTACAAATAGTATAATAGCTATAGCGCCTAAGATGATACCTATCTTCTTAAAGTTATCGTTCATCTGGTCTACAATAGCATTAGGATAAGATACATCACGCACTATATTGCTTTGCATGATAAACTCTCTTATCTCATCCAGGCTTTTTTCATTTACATAAACAGACTCCAGATTGAGAATGATGGAGGAGTACAAAGGGTTATAGTCAAGAAGCTCTGTAAAGTCTTCACCGCCTTCGGCAAAAAACTTCTCAGCTGCTTCTTCTTTAGTAATTACCTGTGTCTCTTTTACGAAAGGCTGTTGCTCTAATATATCGTTGAGCTTGAGCATCATCTCATCTCTGGTATTATCATGCAGGATCACCTCCACCTCTACATCCTCTTTGAACACCCTTGTAAGTGTGCGTCCATTCATTACCAGCCAGCCTAATGTGCCTAGTAGAAATAGTACTAGAGATATGCCTATGATGGCGTATATATATGATGGTTTTGCTTTCTTCTTAACAGCCATAAACGTTGACCAAAAGTATAAAATTACATTAGAATAATACGGTAATAATAGTTGTTTAGGTAATTTAACAATTCCTCATGTTTTAATGTTGAAACTTCCTTCAAGTACCTTCGAGATACATTAATTATATTAGCCGCATAAATAGCAACATGCAGGATTTAAGACAGTTTTTTTCATCAAAACACTTTATAGAAACTAAAGGAAATAACCCCTATGAGCCTGACCAGCTAGGCGCATATATTAAGCCTGTATTAGATGAGGGCTTTGACTGGGATGACGCAGATGTAGTGATACTGGGGTGCGGAGAGCAGGACGGACAAAAGAGTGGAGCTAATTACAGTAAAGCGCCGGATGCCGTAAGAGAGCAGTTGTATAAAATGTATGCTTGGCATACCGATATCAATATAGCTGATGCAGGAAACATTTTGCAGGGAGCATCACCTGCAGATAGTAGAGCAGCTTTAAGAACCGTACTTACAGAGCTGGAACAAGCAGGTAAAACTGTATTGGTCATAGGAGGGTCTCATGACCTCACCATGCAGCAGTATGAGGCATTTAAAAAGAATGAGAAGATCATACATGCCTCAGTTACCGACATGCTGATAAACATGGACGAGACTGAAGAACTAACTGCCGACAGTTTTTTAATGGATATGCTCACAGGGCAACCAAATTTTATAAAGCATTATAATCACATAGGTTTTCAGAGCTATTACGTGCATCCAAAAATATTAGGCACACTCGATAAACTAAGGTTCGACTTTTTTAGGTTGGGTACAGTTCGTGAACATATGGACGAGGTAGAACCTGCACTAAGAAATAGCCATATGTATAGCTTTGACATGTCTGCTATAAGATATGCTTTCGCACCGGCAAATAAAGAAGGTTCTCCTAACGGTTTTGACGGTGACGAGGCTTGTCAACTCATGAAATACGCAGGTATGAGTGATAAACTCACCTCAATGGGTATTTATGGTTTTGACGATAGCCTTGATGTAGATAGCATGACGGCAAAGCAAATAGCGCAGATGATATGGTATTTCATAGATGGCAGGCTTGCGGGTAGAAGTGAGGCAAAGCTGTCTAGCGAAGATGATTTCTTAAGGTTCAACGTTAGTTTTATGGAGAGCAATACAGTCTTCTTGAAAAGTAAGCGTACTAATCGTTGGTGGATGAACCTTCCTGATGGTTCATATGTTCCATGTTCATATAAAGACTATCAGCTTGCCAGTATGGGCGAAATTCCTGAACGATGGCTACGGGAGCAAGAACGCTTGGTATAGATAAAAAATGTAATTTTGTATAAATAGCCATCTCATAAAAAGAGGTGGCTATTTTATCTGTAGTACATGATTGAGCAAAAGAATATAATAGAGAACGAAGAGGAAGCCGTGCTGGTTGGTTTGATACACAAAAATCAAACTGAAGAACAGGCACTGGAGTATATCAATGAACTGGCGTTTTTAGCAGAAACTGCCGGAGCCGTTGCCGTAAAGTCATTTATACAAAAATTGCCACACCCTGATAAGAAAACATTTGTTGGTAAGGGTAAGCTGGAAGAAATAGCTGATTATGTAAGAGCTAAAGGTATTAAGATAGCCATCTTCGATGATGAGCTCAGCGGTTCACAGATAAGCAATATAGAAAAAGTGCTAGGTATAAAAACCATAGACAGGAGTGATTTAATATTGGACATATTTGCACGACGTGCGAAAACTGCACAAGCAAAGGTGCAGGTAGAGTTGGCACAATATCAATACATACTACCAAGGTTACGAGGTATGTGGACACACTTGGAAAGACAAGCGGGTGGTATTGGCTCTCGTGGTCCAGGTGAGACGGAGATTGAAACAGATAGACGTTTGGTAAATGATAAGATCAGCTTACTTCGGAAACGTTTAAAAGATATTGATAAGCAATCTGCTACACAGCGTAAAGACAGGGGAACATATATTAGAGTGGCTTTGGTAGGTTATACCAATGTGGGTAAGAGTACAATTATGCGTATCCTCAGCAAATCTGATGTATTTGCCGAGAACAAACTCTTTGCAACGCTAGATACTACCACAAGAAAGATTGTATACGATCAAACACCATTCTTATTAAGCGATACTGTCGGGTTTATCAGAAAGCTACCGCACCACTTGGTAGAAAGTTTTAAAAGTACGCTGGATGAAGTGCGTGAGTCAGACCTCTTGCTGCATGTGATAGATACTTCCCATCCAGCATATGAAGACCAGATGGCAGTGGTCAATAAAACATTACAAGAGCTAGATGCTTTTGATAAGCCTATACTGACCGTCTTTAATAAAATGGACCTGTACGAAAAGAACGTTTTCGATCCTTGGCTTGAAGAAGAGGTGAAAAATGACCTCTTAAATCAATTAAAAAACCGTTGGAAAACGTTAACAGAAGATAATTGTGTTTTCATTTCTGCAATAGAGAAAGATAATATAGAAGAATTACGAGACTCTATATTAGACAAAGTGAAAGTGTTATATAAGCAACGTTATCCTTATATGACTAAATTCTATTAACATTCGGTTTAAGAGTCAGTTCTATTAACATTAAAACTGCTCGTATTTAAAAATTTGCTATTCCTTTTAGGTGAAAAGTTTAGTAATTTTCTAAGAGATAACTCTTTTTTTACTAAACAACACTATATGAAGCAGACTACAAGAGAGCTACTGGTAACTACCAAAGCGGCTCAAAGTTGGCAGGATGCTTTTGATAGTAATGTGGATGAGCTAATGTCTTTAGTAAGTAAAGTGGATACAGAAGAACATGTAGACAGCGTTACTGAACTATTGAATGTTTATCACAATTCTATTGAAAACATACCGCACTTATTGCAACACAAAAAAGACAGCAACAAACCTTTCGAGTTTATTGTATTCAATAACTAAAAAGTAGTTTTTATAAGAAAAACATTTACGTTAGAGTTCTTCCGTATATAAGGTTAGATTCCTTAGCAGCAATTTCTTACCCTGTTTAGTGTTGTTAAGGTTTTGAGAAAAGCTGTTTTGTTTTATGATATAAAACGAAAGGGGTTTAGTTTTGAATTTTAACACCCCAAAATACATAGAGGAGTCTCATGAAAAGGTTGGCAATATTAGGGAGTACAGGTTCTATTGGTACACAGGCTTTGGATGTTGTAGCAGCACATCCTGATAAGTTTGAAGTAGAGATATTGAGCGCTCACAGTAATGCCGAGCTATTGATCGAGCAAGCTAAGAAGTACAAACCTAATGCGGTTGTCATAGTTGATGAGGATAAGTACGAGGAGGTAAAGCAAGGTTTGGCTATGCAGCCTGTAAAGATATTTGCAGGTAAACAATCGCTGGATGAGGTGGTGCAATGGGATTCTGTAGATCTGGTACTGGCTGCGATTGTAGGTTTTGCAGGGCTCTCATCAACAGTAGCTGCTATAAAGGCGGGTAAGCATATTGCCTTAGCCAATAAGGAGACGTTAGTAGTTGCCGGTGAGCTGGTGATGAAAATGGCTGCTGAAAATAAAGTAAATATCATTCCTGTAGATAGCGAGCATTCTGCTATATTCCAATGTCTTACAGGAGAAACGCTGGATAGTATTGATAAGATCATACTAACGGCATCAGGTGGACCTTTTATTGGTCGTAAGCCAAACTATCTGGTGAATGTGAAAGCTAGCCATGCATTGCAACATCCTAACTGGGATATGGGAGCCAAAATAACCATAGATAGCGCTACCTTGATGAATAAGGGCTTGGAGATGATAGAGGCTAAATGGCTTTTCGGTCTGAAGAATGAGCAAATAGAGGTTGTTGTGCATCCTCAATCTATTATACATTCACTGGTAGAGTTTTGTGACGGCTCTGTAAAAGCTCAAATGGGTTTGCCTGATATGAAGCTGCCGATACAATATGCTATGGCATATCCTGCACGCATAAAGAATGATTTTAAGCGCTTAAGCTTTAAAGATTATCCAAAATTGACATTTGAGGAGCCTGATTATAAAACTTTCCGTAATCTTGCACTCGCAAAAGATGCAATGTTCAAAGGTGGGAACGTTCCTGCTATTATGAATGCGGCAAATGAGGTGGTTGTAGGAGCATTTTTAAAGAATAAGGTTAGCTTTATAGAAATGAGTGATATTATTGAGCAAGCGATGGAAGAAATTTCATTTATTGAGCAACCTACACTAGAACAATTCCAACAATCAGACGAAGAGGCCAGAGATTTTGCATCTGAATTAGTGAAAAAGAGCCAACTGGCATCTTAAATATACTTGAATGAACATACAATTGAATACCGTTTTACTTATGTCTGGTGGTGCTGTACAGGCACTGCAATTATTCTTCGCCTTATCACTGCTTATTATCCTGCATGAGTTCGGTCACTTCTTTTTCGCCAGGTTATTCAAAACCAGAGTAGAGAAGTTCTACTTGTTTTTTGATTTCTTATTTCCATTCCCCAATGTGCTTAACTTCTCGTTATTTAAAAAGAAGAAAAATGACACTGAGTATGGTTTAGGCTGGTTCCCATTAGGTGGTTACGTAAAGATCGCCGGTATGGTGGATGAGAGCATGGATAAGGAACAAATGGATAAAGAGCCTGAACCATGGGAGTATCGCTCAAAAAAAGCATGGCAAAGATTATTCATCATGTTAGGTGGTATTATACTTAACGTTATTACTGCTATAGTTATTTATGCTGTTGTATTTGGTGTATGGGGTGAAGAGTATCTACCAACACAGAATGTGAAATACGGTATTGCTGCGGATAGTGTAGCGGAAAGTATTGGTTTGAGAGATGGTGATATGATCAAATCTGTTGGTGGTAAAGAGGTAGAGCGCTTCACAAAAGTAGTTCCAGAAATGATCATTTCAGAGGCGAGTACTATTGAAGTGATAAGAGACGGTAGAGAGGTAACAATTGATATTCCGGAAGGAACAATTAATACCCTTGTCAAAAGACGTAGCTTAAGCTTCATTGCTCCAAGAGTACCTATTGTGGTGGATGAAGTTGTTAAGGGTAGTGAGGCTGAGAAAATGGGATTAAATAAAGGCGATAGCGTTATAGCTATGAATGGTGAACCTGTAATGTTCTTTGATGAGTTTAATGATCGTAAAAAGACTTTGATTGGACAACCACTATCTATTTCGGTAGTAAGGGATAATAATATAGTTGAGCTTAATGGGAAGGTACCTGAAGATAATATGCTAGGTTTTGCTAACAACTTTAACTATGCAAATTATTTTGAAACTAGTAGTACTAAATACGGCTTCTTCTCAGCTATTGGCAAAGGCTTTACTCATACTTTTGCCACTATAGGAGGTTATTGGCAACAATTGAAATTCTTATTTACATCAAAAGAAGTTAAAGCTTCTGAAAGCCTTGGCGGTATCGTTAGTTTCGGTAAATTATTTCCTGAGGTTTTTGATTGGCAGAGCTTTTTAATACTTACAGCTTTCGTATCTATAATACTAGCTGTAATGAACTTGCTGCCTATACCAGGGTTAGATGGCGGCTATGTTATTTTCTTACTATTCGAAATGATATCCGGCAAAAAAGTAAGTGATAGCGTCATGGAAAAAGCCACAACTGTAGGTTTAGTATTGCTACTTGGCTTAATGCTATATGCAAATGGTCTGGATATATTCAGGCTATTCCAAAGCTAGTTACCTGCGAGGTATTTTAAAGTGGCTGATAAATTCAGTCTTTATTTTTTTGGATACAGGTATATTATCACCATTAGCCATCTCAAGAATAGCTTCTTTAGAATGATACTTGTATACCTGAGGTAATGCTACTATATGAGACTTGTGTACCTGAAAAAAAGTTTCTTCAGGTAGTATCTTCTTGAACTGAGCCAGGTTGTATGAGCTAATGATATGCGGAGTGTCTTTTAAGAATATTTTTGTGTAAGCATTGTACCCTTCACAACGTACAATATCAGATGGCGCCAAGAATATAAAACCGTCCTGAGTAGGTACCCCGATCTTTTCAGCATTTTCAGCTGTATTTTTATTTTTTATGAAGTTA
This sequence comes from uncultured Flavipsychrobacter sp., assembly GCA_964531655.1. Taxonomy (GTDB): domain Bacteria; phylum Bacteroidota; class Bacteroidia; order Chitinophagales; family Chitinophagaceae; genus UBA5543. The sequence goes on along the minus strand of CAZHDM010000004.1, from coordinate 222,678 downwards.
AGCAGCTCGTCAATATTGTTGCTCTTGCTTTTTCCTGCTATTCTTTTCTTTGCGTTTTGTATCGCTATTTTTAACTCAGCTTTGTCAACGGGTTTTAGAATGTATCCAATAGCAGCATAACGGAAAGCGTCTAATACATATTTATCATAAGCAGTAATAAATATTACTTCGCTTTGCAGATCAGGTAAGCTTTCTAGTAAATCAAATGCAGTACCACCAGGTAGGATAATGTCCAGAAATACTATATCAGGATTTAGTTCTTTAATTGTATTCTCGGCATCTTCAATATTACCACATTGAGCAACGATATTTATTTCTTTATCTATTTCTGTGACGAACTTTTTGATTAATGTTCTTAGTGATGCCTCATCTTCAATTATGACCGCGTTCATGTATGTGTTGATTTGCGAAGGTTAGTATTACTCTGGTGCCTAGAGCTTTGTTATTAGCGTCAGTTTTATCAATTATCTGTAGATCAACTTGTGCTCGACCTGACTCGTTTAAGATATTAACTCTGTCTTTGATAAGTTTATTGCCAATTGAAGGAAATAGTTTATTCCTTAGCTTTTTTGCTTTATCCCTGCCAATACCATTATCATCGATAATAACGTTAGTTTCTTTCCTGTTGATGATGAAGAAGATTCTCAATAGTCCATCATTATCTTTCTTGTGGTATAGTCCATGGTTTATCGCATTTTCCACTAGTGGTTGAATAAGCATCGGAGGTATTCTTACCTCATTAAGAGTAAGTTCCGATGTATTCCTGATACGAAACTTTACATCAAATTTGTAGCTAAACCTGAGTTGTTCTATTTCTGTATATAGTTTCAATGATTTTAGCTCTTGTTCTAGCGTGATTAACTTGTTTCTAGAGAATTCAAGGTATAGCCTTACCAATAAAGAAAACTGTTGTAGTAGTTTATCCGCGTCTTCACTTTGATTAGTATTTATAAAACTCTGGATAGAGGTTAACGAGTTGAAAATAAAGTGAGGGTTCATTTGAGACTGCAGTGCACTTAACTCTAACTCAGCCATTTTCTTATTGATAAAAGATTGTTTTTGCTCACGTTCTTTTATGACATTAATTCTTAAATATATCAGGTAGCCGGAAATAGATAAAGCGATTAATGCTAGTACAATTTTAAAGTATATAGATTGCCACCATTTAGGTAATATAGTTAGTTTAAATATAACCTCATCAGTTTGTAGATTAAGATTGTTAGCTACAGCTTTGAAGTGTATATTATACGTGCCTGGAGATAAAGATGGGTAGTTGATAGCTTCACTATTAGTAGTTAGCCATGAGCCACTTTGGTCTTCGATGTAATATTTATAGTGGATATTTCCTAGAAAGGCTGTACTGTTGGCACTGAACTGCAAGTTTATATTATCCCCTGTGTATTCGTATTTAAAAGTGCTATCTGTTTTATTGAAGTAATAAGTACTATCATTCTGTATAGTTATTGCTGACAGGTATGCACTTTTAGTAAAGCTAGTATCTGAATACGAAAACCCTTTAGATGGTAATTCTATCATACCATTGTCACATAATAGATAAGTTTTAGTGCTGCACTCTGAAATGTTATATAGTTCATGATAAAGTAGTCCATTTAAGTTTAGGAGCTTTTGTTCTATGTGGTACTTGCCATCTGTATATGACAAGTGCATTATATAGTCTTCATTGGCTACCCATATACCTCCGCGTTTACTTTTCTTATAGTACTGAAAGTTGTTGTCTTTGATAATATGATGGACTCTTGAGGTGGATGTATTGTAGTAGTATAACCCATACCCTTCTACAGAAAATACAAAGTTGTTATCATCAAATGCAGAGAACGTGACATTTTTCTGCAAAGAAAATTCGTTGAATATTTGCAAGCTAGCATTACTACGGAAAACATCACCCTGATCATTCGTTCCCCAATAGGTATCATCAGGAGCTTTGTCTACCCGCATGATTCTGCTGAGTGATCTCCCGGCTTTTAGGACTTTAAAATCGTTTTGAGCAGATGCAAGATGAAACCCTAAGCTACTTGCAATAATAAGTTTACCTCCATCAGCTGAGTCATAGTAAAAATCTTTACAGGATATTCTGTTGTCAGTAGTGCATTTTGTTATTTCAAAAGACTTTGTCAAATAATATATGCCAAATGCAGATGCAATATAATAACCTCTATCACCATCAGGGAAGAACCAGTACCTACTGATCTCTGGATATGACTTATGTACTATTGGTAGTGTTATTCTTTTTAATAAATTAAAAGCTTGGTCTGTAATATATAAAGTAGAAGATCTATCGAAAATGAATACTTTGTTACCATGCTCAAATACATTCAACACTCTATCTGTGTTAAACTCTAGGTTTTTCTTTATGAATGGTTTAAAGTATTTACTAAGCAAGAAAAGACCATTATTATTAGTGGCTATCCAATAGTTGCCTGTATTGTCCTTATTAATATTATTTACGTTAGTTATAGTAGTATCCTGAAAATCATCAATGATGTTCAGCTTAGTATCAATTTGTATAAGCTGTTGGTTGCGTGTGGTAATAGTAAATGTAGTATCGTGTTCTATCAAATGTGTAATAGTACCATTGTAGCCGCGGTCATATTTAGCAAGGTTAATGATCTTAGTGTTTTGTGTATTAATATCTATGAATATTAGAGAGTCTTGGTTTGTACTGGCGTAAAAGAAGTAGTTAGAATAAACGTCCGGATATATACCATGGATATCACTGCTTCTTTTAGTCGGTAATAAAAAGCTGCCTTTATTACCAGTATATAGATTGTAGTGGTAAAGTCTATTTTCAATTAATAATACCAGTACTCCATTAGCTATAGTAATGGCGCATTTTGTCTGTAAGTACTCTATATCAGTCTCAAGCTTTTGTAAAGTGCTATCATTCACCAGAGATATGTGTCTTAGTAGCTTGAGACTACTTATAGAGAAAGTGTAGCCATTTTTAGAAAATAATATAGTTGTGTTATCTAAGTCTGTTTGTGCTATAATGCCGTTGTTATTCCTGAAATATTTTTTGTGGAAAGTTGATAACTGACCATAATTATTTATTGGTTGAGTATGAATGGTATCTCTTTTTATATAAGTAATACTGTTGTTGTAGTCATATATCCATACCTCATTGTTATTATGTACAGCCGTAAAAAATACTTCGTTTGTAGGTAGTCCATCCTTTACAGAGAATGTTTTAAATGTTTTCCCGTTAAATTTAGTAACACCCTTCTCTGATGGTATCCAGACATTACCTTGGTCATCTTGAGCCACTGCCTTAACTCTATTGCTGGGAAGTCCGTTTCTTGTATTGTAATGATAGTATAGGTGCTCTTGAGCTATACCTTTAATGTAAATAGTGCTCAAAAGAAAAACTATTAAGTAGGATAGTGTATTTGTAGGTTTAATGATTTTTAGGTGCTTTATCTGAGCTATAAATTTAGATAGATTTAGGAGAAACTATAGCTCAAAAATATCTTTTGCAGATTTATAAGTATTACAATGTGCCTCTACTATATCTTTAATTGAGGGAGAGTAGCCCCCACCCATAGCTACTACAACTGGTATATTGTTTTTTTTACAAAGCTCGAATACTATTTCATCTCTCAGTTTACATTCATAAATGCTTAAGTCCATTTTTCCAAACTTGTCCGTGCTCAATACATCCACACCTGATAAATAGAATATAAAGTCAGGTTGTAACTTTTTTATCAACCTTGGAAGCTCTGCAGAAAGTCTCTCCAAATAAGTCTCTCCATTTGTCCCGTCTGTTAATCCAATATCAAGATCACTTTGTTCTTTACGAAAAGGATAGTTATGAGCTCCATGCATACTGAATGTAAATACTTCTTCCTTACCCTTAAATAAGGCAGCTGTCCCGTTGCCTTGATGTACATCAAGATCTACTATCAGGACTTGCTTTGCAACCTTATGGTGCAAAAGATAGTTACTTGCAATGGCAAAGTCATTCAACAAACAGAAGCCTTCACCTCTATCGGCAAATGCATGATGAGTACCTCCAGCCACATTTAGAGATACGCCATACTGCATCGCATATTTAGTACAGTCTATAGTGCCTTGGCTAATTATTATTTCTCTCTGTACCAATTCTTGTGACAATGGAAACCCTACAGCTCGCATTTCTCTGTTAGTCAGCTTTAAGGTTTTCATCCGCTGCCAATAGTCCATGTCGTGAGTGAGCAGAATAGTTTCCTCATCTAATGGTTGAGGAGTAAAGAGGTTATTCTCTGTTATTATCCCTTCGTGTATTAATTGCTGAGGTATTAGCTCATACTTCAACATTGGGAAGCGATGCCCTTCTGGTAGGGGATGTGCATATATGGGGTGGTATGCTATTCGTAACACAGGATTATCAAACAAACAATCTAAAATAATGTTGCAGTATATAATTAACAAGATACATCTGCTAATCTTTTGTATTTTTGCAGACTAGTTCTTTGAAAAAAATAAACTTAACAGGGGCCGACTGGTTTTGACAGCATAGGGCGTGTTAAGTAAGCATGTCGTGCGTTGTGTAATTAGCACGTAAATATGAATACTCAAACTTTTAAATGGCGAAAATAATTACGCCATGGCTGCCTAATTAGATTAGTGCAACCATTTTGGCCGCAGAAGGCTTTGTCCTGTTGACGTCTCTGCCGCCTAACTCATCAATCAGCAGGATAGCAATTGTAGTGTCACGATGCAGTTGTGAAAATTAAGTGACTAGGATGATAGTAGGTTTGTTCGGTTCCGGCTATTATCCGAAGTTCAATTCCGAAATAAACATGTAGAAAGCTTATCGGGCATATGTTTGGACGCGGGTTCGAATCCCGCCGGCTCCACTTTTTGAATATCAAAAGAAGTTAAAAGCCTATAAAACGTAGTGTTTACGGGCTTTTTTGTTTTTAGCCTACCTCAAAATGTTCATTCATGCACAAAACTTTAGTGAGTTTTGCGTGAGTTCAACACTCAAAAATTATTTACTCACTTTTTAGACCTAACTCATTGATTATGAAGATGTTTAAAAACTAAACATCTTGTCTGCAAATAGCTACAAACGGAAATTTGGTAACCATAAATTGTAGCAATATGTTAGAGAAAAGTTTTAGTCTGCTGTTTTATCCAAAGAAGCCCAAAAGTTATGAGAGTGGTGAAGTGCCAATTTATTTAAGGGTCACCGTAAACGGTAAGTCTAAGGAGCTTACTACAAAACGACAATGTGAACCTGAACGCTGGAATAAATATGCTCAAAGGCTAAGAGGTACTAACGAGAAGACAAAAACTATTAATGCCTATTTAGATACAGTAGAAAGACAGGTACACGAAGCAAGACAAAGGCTTATAGAGGCACGCTCCCCTATTACGGCAGAAACGCTACGAAATACACTCACAGGACAGTGGGAACAACCTCGTATGTTATTAGAGATATTTCAGGAACATAATAATCAGTTTGCACGATTGGCGGGTACAGAGTACGCACCTGCAACAGTCAAAAGGTATGATACCACCTTGGAGCATACCCGTGCGTTTATCAAATGGAAGTATAATCTTTCAGATATAGAGATTACAAGCCTCACTTTTACGTTTGCTACTGACTTTGAGTATTACTTGAAAAGCGAAAAAAGTGCAATCACAATAGTGCAATAAAGTACATCCGTAACATGCGTAAGATTGTAAACTTCTGCCTCAAAAGTGGTTGGCTTCAAAAAGACCCATTCTTTGGTTATAAAATGAGCCAAAAGGAAGTAATAAGGGAATACCTCACGGAGGCAGAGTTACAGGAAATACAGGGTAAGAGATTTGCAATAGAACGGCTTAGCCAAGTAAGAGATATATTTCTGTTTAGCTGTTTTACAGGGCTTGCCTTCATAGATGTTTTCAAATTAAGCCCTGTACAGGTTGCTAAAGGCGTTGACGGTAACCAATGGATATTTACCAGTCGTCAGAAAACACAAAGTCCAACACGTATACCACTTTTACCACAGGCAGAGGTAATAATTGAGAAATATAAGGATTATCCAAAGTGTATAAACGAGGGGAAACTTTTACCTGTATTAAGCAATCAGAAAATGAACGCCTATTTAAAAGAAATAGCTGATTTATGCTCAATAGTCACACCTTCCGTTGTATAAACGAGGTTAGCGTCAGCTGCTACAAGAATAAATTTATTGCTGATTAAATAGACTGCATTATCCATTAGATTATTTTATTGGGAAAGACAAAATTTACTCTTTAGAATCTGCTATTATAAACTCTATAGGTTGTAGATTTCCAGTCTTACCTGGACCTTTATAACTTATATTGGAGAATAGAATTCTATCGGCTGGATTTAAATCATTAAACATACGTTTCATTTTATCGTTAAAACGTGCACTGTCGCAGTATTGATTGAATAAAATTTGATTGTTTCTGTAAACAGTCATATTAAAGCCAGTAACTACTACACGCGCATCTATATCCATATTTAGAATAGTGCTTGTAATTCCGATTTGTACTTCTAATATTTTTTTACTGATTTCACCACCAGACTTACCTGAAATCATTGCAACTGGTTCAGGTATGTGCTTTACCCGAAACTGTGTTTGTCCTAATTTTTTATTAGGTTTTTTTCGAGAAAAAATTGTAACAATCGCTTTCCCAGTACTGTCAGGTGTAATAAAGTATGTGCAGTTATTTTCTTGTTTTTCAAGTTTCCCCATTATCAGTAGTAATAATTAAGTTACTGCATTTGTAACTTTCAACAACCACGTCTTATGGATTTGAAAGACCGATATATAAGACGTTCTCTTTGGGGGGCGCAACAACACATTTTTGACCATATCCTGCGATTTGCATTAGACAAACACCAATAATTATTACAACCTCTTTCATATTTATTCAGCAAACTTGAGTATATCTAAATTTTCGGCCTTTTCATATGCTGAATCAATTTGTCCATTATTACCAATGTAGTATATCGAATATCTTATTACATCTTTACCTGCAAGGTCTTTATTTGCTGTTGCTGATGTACCACCATAGGCAACTACACTATCTAACGGAATTTTATTTGGATCAAGAATATACCGTATCTGATTTTCTGGAGCTATCTGATTGTAGTAAAACTCTGGTAAAGTTTTCCATTCATAGTTGCCATCAAACTGTGTTTTTAAAATTCCGCTTGAAGGTATATTGAATACCCTTTTCTTACCTTCATATATAGGTTTATCTCCTCCTTTTTGGCCGTAGATGATAATCACATACCCAGTATAATTTTTGGGGACAATGAATATATCGTTTTTGCCGATACTACATCCTATTGAGGAAAAAGACAATGTCAAAATTAGAAAAACAATATTTAAAACTCTCATTTGGCAGTATTTTGAACTCGTTGATTCCATTCTCCTACAGAATATGATTTATCACCTTCTTTGACACCTGTAAAATTCCCATTTTTATCTATCTGAACTTCCATATTAACATTGAATAATGATTCTTTATTATCGCCAAACAAATCGCCTACACCTCCACTTTCCATTCTAGCACCTAAGAACAGCTTGCCTTTTCCTGACTGGTCAATAATAAATGCTTCTGTACTTGGAAATTCATCACCAGTAAAGGAACCTGTAATATTTAATGTCCCCTTTTCTAAATCTTCTTTAAATGTTAGATTGGCATGTACATCTAGAGCTGGAGTAGCCCATTGAGGAGTTAGTGGATCTTTTCCTGAATGACTAAAATCAAGGGAAGCCCAACCATTTGCAAAATTTAATTTATTAATGGAGGCTTTAGGCTTGCCTTCTTTAACGGCTGGCGGTAAGTAACCTGGGGTGCCTGGCGTACCTACACCAAAGAAAACAGTAGGGTCGCTTTTTACTGTAGGCCGACTTATAGTTTGTTTTGCTGGGTCTACTATAAAATTTGAACGGACTCTTGAGGTAATACTTTTGTCGGTAGAAAGTGATGGGCCTCTACCGTCTCCCCTAAACAATCCACCCCCAGTTGTAGGAGTTGCAATATATGAGCGAATATGGACAGACCATGGTAAATTCCCGTCAGGGTCAATATTTAGAATAGGGTTATTTGCAAATGCAGCATAGGGCGACCAACCTGGCATTGCATGCGCCATTGGATCAACACTCCATGCAAATACTACCGGGTCAAAACTATAGTTGTTGTATAATACTTGCTTTTTATCAAATCCGGTTACAGTTTGTGATTTTACATTAAATAATGTTCTGCCGTAATTTTCAATAGGCTTATCTCTTATTTCTTCGTCAAACAAACCCCAAGACAAGGAAGCGTAGCGATTGTATTTTACTCCAAGTTGGCTATAGGTATCGGGATTATGTTCTTTCGCAACTAATGTGACTGTGCTATCGCGGCTCCAACCTTTTATCAAAAAATTCTTCATTTCAAGCGGCATTTCCCGATACCCAAGTTGATAAAGATTGACTATTAGACTTTGATATTCAATAAAAGCGTCTTGATTCTGTAGCTCCTGTATTTCCTTTTGTTGGCTAACTAATTTTGTCTCTAAAACTTCTGCTTTTAAAAGAAGAGCGTTTAAGTTTAGCGTATCATATTTTAATGTAAGTTCTGCACACTCTAACAAAAAATCATCATCACATTGTGCATTAAACTTATGTTGATATCCTTTAGCAAGATAAACAAGAGATAATGCAACAGATTGTTGCAAATCTAACTCTCGCAACGATATATTATTCCGTATTGCCTCTAATGTACTGTAAGTAAGTGTAGATAGCGTACCAGTGCCAGGGAAGGACTTGCTCGCAAGTTCAATGTTGTACATAGTCCCCTTATCGTCTCTGTGAGATATGTATATATGCCCCGGAGCTGTACATATATTTGCATCGGAACTTAAACGTTCTGAAAATATTTTATACAATGACGTAAGCGCAAAACAGTTTCCTTTACCAGTTTTCAGTAAGTGGATTATCTGTGTATTTGTCCAATCAGTTGTGCCAAAAGGATCATTAGTTGAGTACTGTAATGGCTCTTTATGAAAGACATACATTATACTTCCGTTGCGTATTTCTATAGTCGTGTCTGTCATAAACTTAAAAATCGCCCAATTAGTAAGTGCTTTCTCATAGTAGCCTTTGTCTTTTCTGGAATACTCTTTCAACGCATCCCAAAAATGTTCCGTAGTATCTTGAGGCTGTTCTTTCTGATTTTGCCTTGCAATGGTGCTGATAATATCTGTGTTGTATGTTATAACAGATTGAAAATCGTCGTAAGTCAGCTTATTATCATACCAGGCATTTTCTATAAGGTAAATAGCACGTTCGTAACTGAGGGGTGCATTACCCTCAAGCATAGCTTCTATTTCCTGCTTTGCTGATTGATAATAGGCCTTTTGTTGGTTAATGTCATCAGCTTTAGCGGGAACTGTTATAAGTGAGAACATCAAGATTGCAAATGTGATAATGGTTTTGGCATTCATAGCGTCAGTTATTTATAATAGTGAACATATCTCTTTTTTCTTTTTCTGATATTCCCTTTCGCTCCTGTAACCGTCCTCTAAATTCGTGATATTTCATCAATTCATCATACAGTTGTGGCGGGTTATCCTGATACCCAAGCTGCTGGATATATTGCTCGTTATTTTCCCATGCTTTATAATATTTCATCGCTTCAGGATAATGCACTATGTCATTTAGGCTTGTAATTCCTTTTTCCTGCATTGTACGGCCAAGCATGTGACCATAAAGGCTACTAAGCGTAAAGTAAATTGTAAGATTATTATGTTCAGGGAAATATTCATTTGCTGTCTTGACACAATCAATAACGAATTTTCCATCCGCAGCCCCAAACTTTCTAAGATACCCAAAGGCTAATTGTAGAATACAATCAGCTACCATTTGTTCTTTATTCCAAGCTTGTAGGTAAATTTCATTTTGTACAGCCTCTCGGCTGATGAACATGTTATCTAGATACCACTTGTCAGTAATATCCCAATTTGAGGTAGGCTCATAATTGCGTAAGTACCTGTCATTATCAGGATATTTCACTAAAAAGTGCTGTGGTGCAAGAGACAGGTATGCTTTCACATTTAATGCCTCTGCCAATACAATATATAATGCTGGCAAGCTGCTACATTGACCCGTACCAGTAGCAAGGCATTTTGTTAAGAAGAAATTGCGATGATCTTTTTCTGCTGCAAAGTCGTTATAGTCGTAGTGAAATTTATCATGCTCTATTATTTGCAATTCCTGTCTATTGTCTTTTGCCCCTTTCTCTTTAGAGATATGTAGCTTTTCTGACATGAATTTTTGTATAGCATAGTACACTGCAATATTATCATTTATATCAAGCCCGTTTTGCTGCATCCAAGTTTGAATAAATGCAACCGACTGTTTCAGGATATTGTCAAACTCGTTTTGTGTAAGATATGGTCCTCCATACGCATGTTCAATAATAAAAAATGCTTGAGCAACTGATAAGTTGTTTTTGCTATCAAGCATATTTTTCAAGCTCTGTAAAGCATCAGAATAAGTTTTTGTTTGTGTTGCAAATTCAGATGATGAGTAATCCTGCGCTAATGGCTTACGATTATTCAGCGTCCTTGCCTCATTAATAATCTCTTGTAAATCATTCAAACGGCTGTTGTACTTACCTTGACGATTTAAAGGGCTACGCAAAGTGGGGTTGTAAGCAGGGTCATTACGCATTTGTTCCTTAATCCATGCTTGTGTCATTTGTTGAGTAGTGCGACTATCACCTGGAGCCCTGTAATAGGGGCTATTCCTATTAGTTTGCCTCATTATATCATTAGCGGTAGCACCCATCGGAACATGAGGCATTGGATTTTGATATTGATGTGTTGAGGGAACTTGGTAATTACTGCCTGTTGCAGGTTGATAATTTGAAAAAGTAGAAGGTTGAGGCGTTTGTATCTGTGCAAAACAGCCAAGCCCCAAGAAAAGGTTACAAGATAATATGAGAATACCTTTGTTCATGTGTAATAGTGAATATTCGGACTTAAGGTTATTCCAATGTACAACATATTTATATAACTGTCAATCCGTCTGTTAACGGTATTAAAGAGGCTATTTGAATAAGAGCCATGTACATAATCACGAGCCTTTCCGTAACTAAACCAATCATGCTCGCAGTCGTTGAAGGTATTTTATGTAAAAACTCTATTGCTGCCGTGACGGGATTACCCGACATTGTCTGCACACTGACAGGCATTTGTTTTTGTTTGCTTGGACTTACTATCGGTGAGTTCATGGCCGCCAAGATTACCAAAGACCCGTTGACAGGGAAGCGTCAGTACACTAGTAAATTCTGGTTAGGCTTATTCTTAGGATTTCTCTACTGCGGCATTCAATACTTCTTAGCATCAAAGTCAGGTGGTTTACATGCTTCTGCTGAAATAGCAGAGACAGTTAATACAATGACGATAGTAGTTACTGCTATTTCTATCATCGAAATAGTCTTTGGTTTTTTGTTTATGAAAACCGCATTACAGATGCTTACCCTCGGTATCAACACTCTCCACCGGAAAACCGTAAATAAAAAGAAAATGCATCTGCGAGACGCACAGATGAAAGTTGGGTCAGATAGATTTTCGATCACCAGGCATATAACAACACTTACGGTACACATATCCCATGTGCAAAAGAAACAGAGCTAATACGACAAGCACGAGCGTATTATAGTTCAGGTTATGCAGCATAATTATTTACGAACTAATAAATACAATGACTATGGGCATCCTTATAGTAATCATAATAACATTAATAATTGGCGGAGTATGTGGGTATAAGATAGCTACCCGTGTACTTCGTATAGAACATCAAAGTTTAGTACGTCAGAACTACATGCTAACTAACTGGTCAAACCAATGGGCAAATAGCGCACAATATCATCGGCAGGTAGAAGATCATATAAACAAAAGAAATGGAGAAAGTATAAGTACAACCCTAAATATGGTAATAAGACTTATGGCAACAATACAAAATAATACACAATCTGAAATCTTGTACTATATAGGATACTTTGGCTATCTAACTGTTTTTCAGTTGCGGAAACTGATTCGGAATAAAGAGCTTGGATATCTAAGGAACCTTTTAGCACAGATGAGCGGAGAGTATATCAAATCTTTTCAAGTACATCTTCCTACTAAAGTGAGAGAAGCTAACACGTACTATCTGACACCTCGTGGTAAGGATGTGTTGTTTAGTAATGAAAAGACACTCGGGAAAATCAGAAGTCCTTTGTCAGGTGCTGTGACTTTAACTAAAGACGTACTTCACAGGAGAGCCTTTACGGATGTTTTTATCTCGTTGTATATGCACCTTAATGGCACTGATGTAAATCTCGATACATTCTTAACCTACTACGATAAGGTTGGTAATCGCAAGAAGGATAACAATTTACAGTCAGTTATCGCTATACCGTTAAATCAAGGACATTATATACCAGACGGTATAATGATAACTGAGCAGGATGGGAATAATAAGCTCTATGTCATTGAAATGTACTGCGATGATAGCAGGAATAGCGGTAGAGTTCTTCGCTCTTTAGCACAGAATGTCAAAGCTATCAGTACGGGTGCTGTGGGAAAGAAATTTGGACTACAATGCGATCCAGCAATTCTGTGTGTTTTTGATGATAGTAGGCTTATGCAGTCAATTATCAACAAGCTTAAAGACAATGAACAGTTCCAACCTGTTAGCTCATTGTTCTTTTTTGCCTCACTTGATGATGTGAAAATGAATTGCTCACAAGCGTGGCAGACGATAATAGGTGATAAACTACAGTTTTAACATGGTAAAACCCTTTAAAGATGAAGTTAGACATTTTGACAAAGGACGATCTCGAACTGTTCCGTAAACAGTTGCTAGCAGACATCGAAGAGTTAGTAAGCAAATCAGCACAGACTAACGAAAAACCCTGGCTTCGGTCAAGTGAGGTTAAAGAGCTGTTAGGTATATCCAGTGGTACATTAATGAACCTGCGGGTTAAGGGTTTGTTGAAAGCAACCAAGATAGAGGGACTATATCTATACAGGTTAGATGACATTAAAAAAATGCTCGATGAAGGAGCAGAAGAATAAAGACATACTACAAGCGTTTTTTGATGTTGCTGATAATGATACGAGATTATCGGCAACACACTTGGGTGTGTATTTTGTTCTTTATAAACTGTGGTTAGTTCAAGGGTGTAAAGACTGTATAAGCATTACCCGTAAACGTGTTATGAAGCAAGCAAAAATAAGTAGTACCGCCACATACCATAAGATTATAAAGGAACTAGTGGATTTCGGTTATATCAAATATTTGCCATCTTATCACCCTGCATTCGGTAGTCTGATATTTTTCTCATGATAATACAAATCTGTTGACCTTCTATTTAACTTTACAAAATGAAATCTTTTATACTAAAACTACAATTGGATTCTGATTTTGAATATGACAATCCTATGTATGTATTACTGGAGAATGAAGAATGTAATATAGGGAAAGTTGAGTTTTCTACTTTTAACGATCAATTAGAAGGTAAATTCATATTAGATACTAGAGTAAATAAAGATATGTATGTTTATCCTTTACTAAACGAAAACGGAGAAAAATTCTATTATGCTATCCTCCTTACATCTAAGCCTAAAGTGGGTGAACAGTCTTCAACCATAAAAGAGTTAATATATTGATAATAGAAAAACTTGTTCAAGTATGTACGGATTTCAACACATGGTTAAGTTTACATTTCACTTTAAAGAATTCGATGTTAGGAATAAACATCATTTTTATGAAAATTATATCAATGATATAGAACAACGGCTATTAGAAGACAGAGAAAAAATAGAAGAGGCGTATGAACTAGCCAAATCTACTGTAGAAAGTGAGGAGCATGAATATGCAATTGATGATCATTTTCAAGATTTGTGGCAAGAGAATTATGAATTCAACCCATCTCTGTTATATGGTTCTGTATTCCTTTCTTTATATGGGTTTTTCGAGGGCACATTGAAACACTGCTATGAAGAATGTGTTATACCACATGGATTTGGTTATCCTCCTATTTCAAAAACTAAAAAAACAGTAACTGACTACAAAGGTTTTTTTAATAAGTATGATTTGTTTGATTTTTCACCTTACAAGGATCGATTTAAATTTTTAGATGATTGTGCCGTTATTCGAGATAAGCTTATTCACACAAATGGAGAAATGACAGAACTAGAAATTGAATTAATAAAACCAGTATTGAGTAAGTTTAATTCAATATCAGTACGAGAAAGAGCATTTGGCATTGTTGAGAAAGAGTTAGTAGTACAATTAAATGATACTATAAAAGATATTCTAGAACCTTTATGTAAACATCTTTATAACACCATTGAAAAATACAACGATGAGAATAAATGATGCCTTATACGGTATAAAATTTCGTATCTTTAAACAGTAGTTCTTTGCAGTCAATCCAGTGAGTTTTGCGTGAGTTCAACACAGGCGTAATACTTCTAAATATTGATAATCAAAACATTATCGGCTTAGGTTCAATACCCGCCGGCTCCACTTTTATAGCATCAAACGATTTGGAATAGCCATAAAATCAATGATTTTATAGCTATTTTGTTTTGGTGTACCTCCATTTTCATTATGCTTTAGAACTTAGAGCAGGTTGTATTAATCCTATTCGTAAGAGTATTGAATTAATATCTATTTTACATTTACATCAAAGGCTATAGATTATGAGCTAAACTTTAATGGAAATTATTGGAATCTGCTTGTGTATATTTTACCCAACTTTACATTTTTACCTTTTTCTAAATACTTTCTTATCGCTATTTCATGTAACACGCAATTGTAATCATCAAGCGTTTTGTATAGATGTACACCACTGTTATCTGTATTTGCTACATAAATTAGTGAAAAGTACCCATTAGAGTCTGTTATAGAGGTGGGATCATTCAATGAGTATTCATTCAGTGTTTGTGTCAGAGACACTTTTACGTTAGGAGTTGGTATCATAGTTTTTGAACTATAAATGTACCCTTCCACCTTGTAGCTTTTATTCACATAGGTTTTGTCTTTGCTGCAGCTGATAAAAGCAAATATGAAAAAAATAACTAAAATCTTATGAGCGTATCTCATATATATCTGGTTTAACATTAATAAGTAATTGTTCCTACATTAATATTTGTTTCAGATTTAGATAAGTTTTTATCTACCCAAATTGCACCATCGTATGGGTCTCCACCAGTTTGAATAATTGACCCCAGTGCTATATAAATTCTATTGCCATTTTCTGATCTAAACACTACCTCAAAGTTTCCATTGTCATTCGTAGCGAAGGGATAGGTCTGTAAGTCAGTATAACCTTTATTAAATATTACGCCCTTTTGCTTATCTGTAGCTAAGAGAAACTCTTTATTGGCTATAGGCTGATTGGTAGTCTTAGATACTATTGTACCGTAAATTTTTCGATCAGTATTCTTTTGCTTTGAGCACGATCCGAAAAGAAAAAATAGTAGAAACGTTATATTGAATATTAATCTATAGTATTTCATAATGAGTAAGCTTAAATATAAAGGTAGCCTATTTAGGCTACCTTTATATGAGATTTATTTTGCTAAAAGTGTTTTTTTGTAAGTGTTGTTACCGTTTTTTACAGCTATAAAATATATACCAGGCGAGATGTTTATATCACTTGTATGAATAGTTAATATATAACTCTTAGGTTCAGTAATATCAATTGTTTTACTGTAAACCAACTTTCCCATTGCATCATACATCATCAACTTAGTATAAGGGTCTTGTACAGCATTAAATGTAACGATTAACTCATTCCCGCTGATAGGGTTGGGATATACGGAAAAAGGTAGTTCTCTATTGTAATAACGAAGCGCGCTTTTTTTCTCGGTTTCTATTTCTGGTTTCCCTAATTTATTTGCCGATGGGTCTTCACAACACTTTATCCAGTTAATGGAGTCTATGATTGCGTTAGGATAGGTACCGTTAATAATAACGTTAGAGCCTCTAGCCTTAAAGATAGTATGTCCACCACTTATGATAAACGGATCTTCTTTAGAGTAAACACCAGGGAATATAAGTTGTGACCCTGTAGCGGTTGGATATTCGTAATAGTCCCCACTCTCGTTAACACCGATGTATAACTCTGCGTCATAAATAGCTGTCCATTTGATTTCTCTATTGTCTACCAATAGAGTGTCGTCTCCTATCTCTCTATTAAGAAGATATTTTATGCCCGGGTTTGGGTTCCCGAGGCAGGTGTCATATCTAAAGTATCTATGACTCGAATCTAGTGTATAGTAAACAGTACCATTACTGTCCCAAGATCCTAAAGCCTCGTTTCTAACAGTAAGATGAGACTTATTATATCTAAAAACGTTAGCATTGATTAAACTATCAAAAGCATTAGCATTTAAGCGTGGGAGGTCAGCCATTGGTGCATAGTCTTCTGTAATACCTGTAATAACATGGAAAGGTGTTTGAAGCACCTTTGTACCTATTGGTGTGTTTTCAATATCTTCCCAGTAATTACTAATATTATAATCAAGAGATGAGAATACAGGGACAAAGCAAGTATTGAACCCATCAGTATACATTGAGGTACTTTTACTACTCCCAAACATTCCACCACCTGCAGATTTACTTACCGTCCATGCATGGCTTGTCGGGCTATATGTAGGCTGGTTGAAACCAAATACCATAGCATAGAATATACCTTTTACCCCAGAGTAGTCTTTATTAAGTATAAGGTTAAACTGTTCGTCAGTACTACCTGGAATTACATCATATGGTTCCATATTATTACCCTGCTTTGTGTAGCCGAAAGTTGTAAAGTACCTGCTGCCAACTGTTATTTGCGGAACAGGGGGTAACCACCATTTTATTCTGACAAGCCTTATTTTAAATGTAGGTATGTAATAGTCAATATTATTTGTTGTGATTACTCCACTACCTTGTGGCACTGTATGTAGCTCAAAGTTTGTACCTAATAACTGTATGTCATTTCCCATAAACTTAGCATAAGAGTCGGATGTCATTTGCAATATATAATCATTGGCTTGTCTGTCAACCCCATCATAGTATCTAGTTTGTCCACGCCCTACTAACGAACCATTGCTCATGGCAAAGAGTTTTGCATATTGCGGATAATTACCTACAGCTAACAAATCTGATTTAAACAATGTACGGTCTGGATGTTCAGAATAAGTATGGTTAAAGGGGTGCCTTGTGTCTACATGATATAAGAGCATTTGTTTTACAGATTTAGCATCAAGAAGCAAGTTGCTAAGGCCACCAGTCACTTGTTGTGTAATTGTATTAGTGCCTAGTAGGAATGTTCCTGCATCCCTAAAAAGGTGTTGATATGCTAATGGAATATTCACTCCGTCATGAGGGGTGTCAAAGGTTATTAGTAACCTTGTGTTATGCATTTTTTCGCGTAAACATCCAGGCATTACCTGCCAATTCTGTTCCATGAAACACATAGCATATCTTGCTACGAGTCCTCCCATGCTCTCTCCTATAATAACAAATTGTTCGCCTGTCCCGGTGTCAGCTGTTATCTGTTGTAAACACTTTAAATGGTCGATGAGTTTTATCAGCTCTGCCGCGTTGTCTTTTATATCACGTCCACTTTGCTTCCAATCAACCACTACAAAAGTGTAGCCAAAGTTTAATAGTTCATCAATATTCTTATTTCTGATCATTTGACCGTATATATCAGATGCTGTTCTATTCCCGAAAATTGTAAAGTCGCCCGGGTCATAGCCTTCTACATAGATCACGATTTTCTGTAGAGGCCCGCCAGACTCACTACATGGATTATATACTCCGGCAGTTAACCAAGGTAAGTAAATATGTGAGTCAGGTTTTTTGGCTTGTGCTCTGCTAGGTACGTCCACTTCTGCAATTGAAGTCATTATATATGAAGCAGCCATAGGATCAAAAATTCTTGTTTGAATATATGCCTTACCACTTGAGTTGTATTTTGCAGTATAATGATGTGGAGCACCAGGCATTGGTGGTGGGAATGATTGCCACCCCATACCATCTCCAAAATCAATCTCAATTTGCCAGTTATTAATTACAAAATCATTGTACTGGTCATGAAATAGAAACTCTTCATCAATTCTGTAAGTTACTTCGTCGTATGGTAGTTGATATACTAAAGGGGAGGATGCAAATATTCTTTTAGTCACGAATGGATCACTTTCTCCTGGAAACTTATCCGTGATAGTATTATTTACTGTATCAAAATCATAATAGTGATTAGTTGTTAAAGCTGAGTCATTAAATGACAAGTAATTATATGCCATTATATTCATTACAACTGTATCTTTATTAAACACATGGCCTCTATAAAACACTGTGTCATGGCGTAGTATAGTCGTTGTATCATAGGCTTTTTTTCGCATTTCCTCATATAGCTTGAACCATACATCTCTATTAATGGTGTCAGGATTATTATCTGTATAATATAAACTGTCGTACATGTTCGACGACATCTCAAATAGAAAACCTGGACCAGGTACAGGGTGCCAAAGAGGACTGAAGACAGCACGCAATGTACTATCAAGCATGTTCATAGGGTTAAATGGTGGTTGGGCTTTAGCAGAGCTTAAAGAGCTCATTAATAGTAACATACAAATGCTAATACGAAGCATTTTAGAAAAGGGCATAGTTAGGGCTTTTAGTTTTTTCACAATGTTAGTTTTAAGAGTTAACGTTAAGTAGTCTCAACAAAGAATATGTTGTCGCTATGGAGCAAATATATTCTGCTAAGTCAAATTAAAATAGAGTGAAAACACCTATTTTAAACAAGAGGAATGTTTATAGTTGTATTTATTTTTATAAGGTTCTTGCGTCCTGTTTTGTTAAACTATACGGTAAGAGGCTTGTGTAACCTACCCTGTTTCAGCTTGTACGCAATACTTTATTGATGAGGCTCGGTTAGCCTTTTGGGGATATTGTTTCCATACTATTTACCCGCTTTACATTTGTAAAGTATTAAACGTAGACTCAAAGCTTACCGAGCTGCTGCTTAATAATAATCATAGTCACGTCTTACAATATTCAATCTTAAACCACCAGTAAAGTAAGTCGTATTTTCTGCTGGTCTTATAGCGTTCTCGTAAACCTTTTTACGGTAGGTAGCTCCTGCATCAATGAATAAGTTCTCAAATAGCTCGTAGGAAACATTCAGCTGTGCTAGTGCACACTGTGCTTTTAAACCATTAACAAGCGTTACGCCATATTGCTCTGAGCGTGTGTTGTAGTCTTCAAAAATATTTCCACCAAAGTTAGATCCGTTACTATCTGTACTTTGTTGATAATACATGCCTTTTATGTTAAGATATAGGTTCTTAACAGGTTGATATTTGACCACTCCTAGCAATTCGAAAAAGCCGGCACCTAGAGGGTGTGCTAATGGCTGGTTGTAGTGAGAATAGTTGGCTACACTGTCATAGTGTGTGTAAGTGTACGGACGCACTAAGTTGATCTCACCCTGTAAGTCTAAGTTCTTTACCGTAAAAGCGTCAAAGTATTTAGCCCCTAGCTGTAATCCAAACTTATTAGCCCAATATCCATTTCCTCCTGTTAGTTCACTAATGGTAAATTCGTCTAAGATAAATTGTCCGTAAAGCTGAATGTGCTTCAGTGCAAGCGCTTTGAAATTGATACCTAAAAGAACATTATCCGGACTCCCCATCATACGTTCTATTTGACGGTACAGTATTATCGGGTTCATATACCCAAATTCAAACCTGTCTCTTCTATTAAATACTACGGCTTCAAATACCCCTACATTTAGCCAGTCGAATGCATTAACACTTAAATGGTGCATAGTAGCATACTTCCTGGTAAGCCTTCTGTCAACTCCTCTCAAGTATTGAGGTCTTAATTCTAAGTATAGGTTTTGGTAATTAAGTTTCCAGATACGCGTATTTAACCTCAGGAATGTTGATCCAGCAGAAAAGTCGCTTAAGAATAGGCTACGTATACCATCTCCTATAAAGTGTCTGTCATATCCAAAAGTTACATTTATATGGTCTTTAACTGCTGCAAAGTCTATATAACTTCTGGCTAGTAAGTAATCATAACTATTAGGTCCTATTTCTTTATAATAGTCAGCTTGTGGTACTGCCTGAAAGCTATCTACCCAGTTACCAACGTGTAGTGGCACTTGTTCCTGATTATCTGTAAAGTAAGTATAGAACCCTATCTTCTTTAATATCCAACCTCTTGCTTCTACACCACGGCTGCTGGTAAATAGTAGATTGTCTGGATTGTTTTGTTCTTTTATGCCTACAGCACTTATTACCGGGTTAACTGCTAAAAAGAAGTCGCCTGTATTTATGTTTAAGAGGTCTGGTTGCTTTTTGTAAAATGTATTGAACCATGGACGTTTTGAATCAATAGCACCATCGCCCTCTTCTGCCCATTCTCCACTTACAGATACCATATGCTGTATATTGTATCTGTCAATAGAGCTAAGCCCGATGTATCTTGCTCCTTGCCTCGTATCCAGCAAAAACTCTACTGCCGATTTTCTGGATGTAGGCTTACTACTAAGAAACAGTTGGTCAGATAGTTTGCCAGATCTTGTTTCCAACCTGTCAAGTAGGTCATAGTCTACATGACCTAACTGCAGGTATGTACTTTGTGCTTGTGTGGATAGCAATGCTATAGTAAATAAAGAAAGTAGTAGCGTAGCTTTTCTGAACATAGAATGTGATTTCCGGCATGTATGCCTTAATATTGTCACAAAAATAAGTTTATAATACAAAATGGACACTGTTTTAATAAAGAATGCTACTATCGTTAATGAAGGGAAACAGATCACAGGAGATGTGTTGATCCGTAATGGACGTATTGAAAAAATAGGTGGGTCTTATGACACTCCTGAACGAGCAACTGAAATTAACGCAGAGGGGTTACACCTACTGCCGGGTGTTATAGACGATCAGGTACACTTTCGTGATCCGGGCCTGAAGCATAAAGCTACTATCGAGACTGAGTCTAAAGCTGCTGTTGCGGGTGGGGTTACTTCTTTTATGGAGATGCCTAATACAAAACCACCTGCACTATCTCAAGTACGGTTAGAAGAGAAGTATACAAATGCACATTTCTACTCAGCAGCTAACTACTCTTTTTTCATGGGGGTATCTAATGATAATGTGGAAGAAGTATTAAAGACCAATGAGAAGAAGAAAGATGTTTGCGGTATAAAAATATTTATGGGGTCTAGTACTGGCAATATGCTGGTAGATGACCATGTTACACTGAATAAGATATTTGCTGAAACGGAACTACTTATAGCTACACACTGTGAAGATGAGCATATCATAGCGCAGAATAAGGAAAAATATAGTGGTGCTGATAATGTTAGCTATCATCCTGTCATAAGAGATGTAAATGCATGTTACGAAAGCTCTTTGATGGCAGTACAGCTGGCTACAAAACATAATACGCGCCTACACATTTTACATATAAGCACAGCTAAAGAGCTGGCGCTGTTTACTAATATGTTCCCTCTGGAGCAGAAGAAAATAACTTCTGAAGTTTGTGTACACCACTTGCATTTCACTGCTGACGATTATGCGAAGCTAGGTACGCAGATACAGTGCAATCCTGCTATTAAAGCTCCTGAACATAAAGCTGCATTGTGGGAGGCTCTTTTAGACGATAGGTTAGATATTATAGCTACGGACCACGCTCCTCATACTTGGGAGGAAAAGCAGCAACCATATCCCGGGTCACCATCAGGTGTGCCATTAGTGCAGCATAGTCTGCTAATGATGCTGAATTACGTGAAAGAGGGTAGGATATCGCTTGAAAAAGTAGTAGAAAAGATGTGTCATGCTCCTGCTAAATGTTTCAAAATAGCAGAGAGAGGTTATATAAGAGAAGGGTACTTTGCTGATATGGTACTTGTAGACTTAAATAGTTCTACTAAAGTGACCAAAGACAACATTTTATATAAGTGTAATTGGTCTCCGCTAGAAGGTGAAACATTACCTGCGGAAATAAAGTATACGCTTGTTAATGGTAAAGTAGCCTACGATAACGGAAAAATTAACGCAGCAGTAAGAGGGAAAAGGTTATCTTTTGACAGATAATGCTGAATGATAATACAACCTTTAAAGATCTGTCTATATTCTCCACAAGCGAGAGTATGGGTGTCATTAGTCTGCTGGATAGAACTGTTACTTCCATAGGGAAAGAGCATCTTTACAGATACGTAAAGCATCCACCTGAAACTTTTGAGCAGTTGCAGCAGATGCAAGACGCTATTAGGTTTTGGACGGAACATTCTGAGTTATGGCCTAAGGTCATCACAAACGGTACTATAGTGATGATCGAAAAGTTCTTTGAGGCTGCAGATCATGTTTCAACGCCCCCTTCAGATTTTTCTTACTTTTTAGGTGAAGGCTTTCAAAAGTTATTCAACAAATCAGAGTATTTCTTTACACGTTTTTCAATATCTCATATATCTGATTTCATAAGGGGGTGTAAAGAGCTTTCAGATTTATCAGATAGTCATGAGGTGCCTGAGCTATTAGCAAATGAACTTAATGCTATAAAAAAAGAGCTAGAGCATAGACTTACGAATGACCTGCTGACTATAAGTAAGGATGCACCTCATAGAGAGCAAGCTAAGCTGAGCTACTATACACGTAGGGAAATGAAAAACCCTATTTATAGGTTATTACAGCATTATGCAAGACTGGATGCCTGGTGCTCACTTGCCAAAGCTACCAAAGAGCATAACTGGACTTTCCCTGCTCTGCAAAAAGCTAAGCCTGTGTGCTTTAAAGCTAAAGGACTAGTACATCCGCTACTAAAGCAACCTAAGGGATATGACATAAACTTTGATGAGCATCAAAACTTTTTGATCCTTACAGGAGCTAACATGTCGGGTAAAACCACCTTTATGCGTGCTATTGGTGTTGCAGTGTTGTTATCGCATTTGGGTACAGGTGTGCCGGCTAAAGAGTTGAGCGTTAGCTTCTTCAAAGGTGTGATCACCAATATGCACGTAGAAGATGATCTGTTAAAGGGTGAAAGCTACTTCTTAGCAGAGGTAAAGCGAATGAAGATGACTGCTCAAAAGCTCCAGAAGCAGGAGCCGCATTTGGTGCTAATGGATGAACTATTTAAAGGAACTAACGTTCACGACGCGTACGAATGTACCAAAGCTGTTATAGAAGGGCTTTTAAATCGTCCTGATCATCTCATGGTACTCTCAACACACTTATATGAAGTAGCCAGACACTTTGAAGCTAGAAAAGACATTCTGTTTAACTACTTCGTGACCAATATGGCTGATGATAAGAGTTATAACTTTGAATATGAGTTGAGGAATGGCATATCAAACGACAGGATAGGCTATAGAATATTGAAGAAAGAAGGTGTGTTAGACCTGCTAAAAGGTAATACTGAATAGCTGGTACAGTCATTTCACACAAGTTTATAATATTAAGATTTGCAATATGACGGCTAACCGCTCATTAAACCTTAATTTTGCCCATCATATTGATGACTTTTTGACCATTAGGCCAAGCTTTTAGAAGAAATAATAAGATTATGACGCAATTCAGGCCCGGGAGGTTTCAAATCTTGCCGACTGTAGTAAAGAACCTGATCATTATAAATGCCATTATGGTATTTGCGCAGTTTGTACTGGGCAAAATGGGCATTGACCTATCAGATTATTTAGGATTACACTATTGGAAGTCAGACTACTTTGGTTTCTGGCAGTTTTTTACGCATATGTTCATGCATGGTAGCTACAACGATCTTAATGCTACTATTATACACCTATTCTCCAATATGTTTGCCTTATGGATGTTTGGTAGCATACTGGAAAATGTCTGGGGGCCTAAGCGCTTTCTGACGTTTTATCTCATTTGCGGTTTAGGTGCTGCTATATTGCACATGGGTGTAGTAGCGTACCAGTTTATAAGCATAGAGAATGCCTTTAATGCATATCAGCAAGATCCAAGTATTGGTCAGTTAAGAGCTTTTATTGACGACCATGTACATAACATACTGGGCAACGATCTTATCAATATCTACAACCAATGGGTCTCTAATCCCGATATTGATATGTCTCAGAGGTCTATTACAGCTATGAATCGCTTTTTAAATGGATTCAGTACATCTTCTGGTCAGTACATTCCCGGTATCTTCGATGAGGCAACAGTAGGTGCATCTGGTGCTGTATTCGGTATTTTATTTGCTTTCGGTTACATGTTCCCTAATACGCTACTGTATATATACTTTCTGGTGCCTATCAAGGCCAAGTATGTAGTAGGAGCATATGCGCTCTTCGAGCTATTCTCAGGTATCAGGAACTCTGCGGGAGATAATGTGGCACACTTTGCACACTTGGGAGGTATGCTTGTAGCATTCATTTTATTAAAGATCTGGAACCAGAGAAACAGGACTAATTTTTATTAAGTATTGTAATTTCAAGTCATGCTTAGAAGTAAAAGAGGTATACCTGCATTTGAACAAAACGCCGTACTAAAGCTAATTATAGCTTCGGGTACAGGTTTTGTAGCATATCATCTTACACGTGTTATCATGTTAGTAGCAGGCGCTGATGGCGGAATGTTTTATGACATTATAGCTGCTAATGTAGCTATGCCTCAGCTGGCAGATTATCTCAGTAAGTTTTGGACTGTACTTACATATGGTTGGGTACATACTGGTTTCTGGGTACTATTCAGCAATATGATATGGTTATACGCATTCGGTTCTTTAGTGCAAATGCTGATAGGGCATAAACAGCTAATACCAATGTTTATATACTGTATGGTTGTGGGCGGTATCTTCTATCAACTAGCGCAGTTCTTGCCTGGAGACTATTTCATAGGCAGAACATATATGTTAGGTGCTCAAGGAGGTATCGTGGGCCTTTCAGTAGCGGCACTGACATTGGCTCCTGATTATAAGTTTTACCTTACCGATACATTTAAAATTCCACTGGCAGTAGTTGCTATAATATTTTACGCCCTTCAGGTAATGAATGCAAATGTGAACGTAGAGGGAGCACCTTTATTCTTACTCATTGGTGGTGCGGCTATGGGGTATGGGTATGTATGGTTGCTGAGAAATGGTTTTAAACCTGCAGGTTGGGTATCAGGCATTACAGATACGCTGAATAATAGATTTGAGCCGGACGATAGAGCCATTTTAAACAAAAAAGATAGTAGACGTAATCGTATCATGAATACTATCTACAATCCTAAACCTAAGCAAGGTATAACGCAGAATAAGATTGACGATATCTTAGATAAGATCAACCAGAAAGGTTACGACTCTTTGACAAAAGAGGAGAAGGAAACCTTGTTCAAGGCAGGACAGGATAACGAATAACGATTAAGTTGAAACGCAAGCCAAGAAATTTTTTCAGACGTTTTTTCGGACAGATTGTTCTCACCGTTAATCTGCTTGTAATAGCTTGGCTGGCACTATGTGCATACGCTGCCCATGTTAATCCGCTGGAGGTAGAATATGTTCCGATATTCAGTTTGACTACACCATTCGCCATTTTGGCAAATGCTTTTTTTGTGGTTTTATGGTTGTTCTCATGGGGTAAGTGGCGCTCCTTATTATCATTAATAACACTCATCATTAATTACAAGCTGATACTTATCATATTCGGCTTCAACTTTACAGAGCCTAGTGACATGTTGCCAGGGGAAGATAGAATAAAACTTATGACCTGGAATATACATGGTCAAGGTATCTTCAACAGACCGCAGCAACCAGGTTTTGAAGAGAAGATTTTAGATTTCCTGCAAAAAGAAGATCCTGATATTATATGTATGCCTGAGTTCTCTTTACCAAAGCATAAGGTGCATACGGCTATGTCAAATAATATCATTAGGAACGGTAATTATAAAGATTATAGGTTTCAGGCAGACAACACCTTAGGTAAGGACATATTTCTAGGCACTGCAATATTTTCACGATATCCTATCTATAATTATAAGTCAAACAGGTTGGCTCCTTACATATATTTATTACAGGGGGACTTTGTATTTTCTGAAGGCGATACTACAAGGATGTTCTTTGTGCACCTGAACACATTTGGTCTTAGTGATAATGATAAGGCATATATAGAGGAGATGGCGAAGACCAATACGGATATCAAAGAAGATTTGAATAGAAGTAAATGGTTTATTGGTAAGTTCAATTATGCATTTATCAGAAGGGCGAGAGAGGTAGAAGTAGCTCGTGAAATCATTGAACAAAGCCCATACCCTGTAGTGTTGTGTGGGGATTTCAATGATTTGCCGGGATCATATACATATACTACATTCAACAAGAACTTAAAACATCCCTTCGAAGAAAAGGGTGTTGGTTTTGGAAGAACATACAATAGGCTCTCTCCTACAATACGTATCGATCATATATTTTACGATCCTGTAGTATTCAAGTGTTTAGGTTTTGAAACGCCGTATACTACACTTTCCGACCATAACCCTGTAATTGCTAATTTTCAAATAAAGGGCGCCTCGTAAGGCTAACCCATATTTTTATATTTATTTTGCCATATGTCCGAGTTAAATATTTACAATTCATATACACGACAGAAAGAAAAGTTTGAGCCGATAGTTGAAGGATATGCCGGGCTATACGTTTGTGGACCTACTGTATCAGGTGAGTCTCACTTAGGGCATGCTCGCCCTTACATTACATTTGATGTAGTGTATCGTTATTTAACACACTTGGGTTATAAAGTGAGGTATGTGAGGAACATAACAGATGCCGGTCACTTTGAAGAAGAGGGTAGAGAAGCGGAAGATAAAGTGGCTAAGAAAGCACAGGTGGAAAGAATGGAGCCAATGGAGCTGGTACAGAAGTATACTAACCTGTTTCATTGGGGGATGAGGTTATTCAATAATGTTGAGCCTAATATAGAACCAACAGCAACAGGACATATCATAGAGCAGATAAACATGATCCAAAAGATCATGGACGAAGGCTATGCTTATGAAGTAAGCGGCTCCGTATACTTTGATGTAAAGAAGTATGCTGAAGAACATCCTTATGGTAAGCTATCGGGTAGAAAAATAGATGAGCTATTAGAAACTACCCGCGTACTTGATGGACAGGATGAAAAGAGAAATAAAGTAGACTTCGCTTTATGGAAAAAAGCTCCGAAAGAGCACATTATGCGCTGGTCAAGCCCATGGGGAGAAGGTTTTCCGGGATGGCATATTGAATGCTCAGCGATGAGTAGTAAATACCTGGGCGAAGAGTTTGATATTCATGGTGGTGGTATGGATCTCCAGTTTCCACATCATGAGAGTGAGATAGCACAATCAACAGTTGCCCATGGCTGTGCTCCCGTAAAGTATTGGATGCACAATAACATGATCACCATCAATGGTAAAAAGATGGGTAAGAGCTATAATAACGTGATCAAGCTGACTGAAATGTTTAGCGGTGATCATGAATTATTAGAGCAACCTTACCATCCTATGGTCATCAGGTTTAATATCCTACAGACTCACTATCGTAGTACATTAGACTTTTCTAATGAAGCGTTACAAGCATCAGAAAAAGCCTTTAGAAGATTGTGGGAAGCTTATGAAGTTTTGCAAAAGCTAACTGTGCCTGAAAATAACGACGCTACAGATAAGGATCTTGATGAAAAAGTGAATAAATGGTGCGATGACTGTGCTGACTTCATGAATGATGATTTCAACACAGCGAAGGTCATTGCAAACCTGTTTGAGCTAGCACCGGTTATTAATAGCATAAAAGGCGGACAGGTAAAGCCTAATGCATTGTCTACTGCTACTTATCAGAAGGTAATGGATGCTTTCCGTATTTATCTGGTGGATGTTTTTGGTATGCAACCGCTACAGGTGAAGCAGGATAACAAAATTGATCAGGTATTGTCTTTGCTAATAGAGATTCGCAACGATGCAAGAAAGAGAAAAGACTATGCTACATCAGATATCATCCGTGATAAACTCACTGAAGCAGGCATTCTGCTAAAGGATGAAAAGGATGGTAGTGTGTCTTACACAGTTGAATAATAAGTATGAAGAGTATATCCAGGCTGCTTAAATATCTGGCTGATTATAAAAGCAACATAGTTTTATACTTTGTTACCAGTCTTTTAGCAGTAGTATTTTCGCTATTTTCTTTTGTTATGTTAGGACCTGTTTTGCAGGTGCTGTTCAGTACAGAAAAAGATTCATCCAGTAATCCGGTCATTAATTATGTAACAAATTTTGTTGCGCAACTAGTTGTGGATTACGACAAGTTAACTGCGCTCACGTGGGCTGTTATAGTAGTTGTTGTGTTTACTATTCTGAAGAACTTATTTATATACTCTTCACTTAATATCCTGAACCCGATACGGAATTCTGTGATTCGCAGGTTGAGAGAAGCGATGTTCAATAAAGCATTGTCGTTGCCGATCGGTTTCTTCAATGAAGAACGAAAAGGAGATCTGATATCTAAAATGACTAACGATATCAATGAAGTGGAGATCTCTATAATGAATGTTTTAGAAACATTCATTCGTGAGCCATTGACCATAATAATCACGCTTACTTCAATGGTAGTTATTAGTCCACAGCTCACTTTGTTTCTATTAATATTACTCCCTATATCAGGCTTGATCATTGGTAGGGTAGGTAAGTCTTTGAAGAAACCATCTGGTGAGGCGCAAGAGCAATTAGGAAACGTGCTAGGTGTTATAGATGAGACCCTCATAGGTATGCGTGTTGTAAAAGCATTTAATGCAGAGAAGCAGCAACATGAAAAGTTCTCAGCAATCAATAATCTGATCTACAAGCTTAAGAATCGTATTGCTATGCGTAGAGACTTGAGCTCACCCTTGTCAGAGACCTTGGGTATCATTGTCGTATGTATCATATTGTGGTATGGTGGTAAGCTGATATTTTCTAACGAGACCTCACTTACCGGTCCTTTCTTTATAGTGTTTATCGGACTCTTTTATCAGATAATTAATCCTATAAAGAATCTTTCTACCGCTTTTTACAATGTTCAAAAAGGGTCTGCAGCAATCGACAGGATGGAGCATTTCCTAAATGTCGAAAATACTATTGTAGAGACTACTAACCCTAAAAGCATACCAGCATTTAATGATTCAATAGAACTTAGAAATGTTAGCTTTAAATATGGCGACAAGAAAGTTCTGGATGATATTAATATCAAGATACCGAAGGGTAAGATGGTAGCACTTGTAGGTTCTTCAGGAGCAGGTAAGTCTACCTTAGCAGATATGATCCCTCGTTTTCATGATGTAAGTTCAGGCGAGGTGTTAATAGATGGTGTAAACATTAAGGATTATAAACTGTCTGATGTACGTAGCCTTATGGGTATTGTAAACCAAGATCCTATACTATTCAACGATAGCATCAGAAATAATATAGCATTAGGTATAGATAATGCCACATTAGAAGATGTAGAGTCTGCTGCTAAAGTGGCTAATGCACATAACTTTATCATTCAAAAAGCAGATGGTTATGATACAGCTGCAGGTGATAGAGGCGCCAGGCTAAGTGGGGGTGAGCGACAAAGAGTAACAATAGCGAGAGCTGTCCTTAAAAACCCTCCTATACTTATATTAGATGAGGCAACGTCCTCGCTAGATACAGAGAGCGAGCGTGTGGTACAAGAGGCTATTAATAGTCTAATGCAGAATCGTACTACAATTGTTATTGCTCATAGGCTATCTACAGTGCAGTATGCTGATGAGATAGTAGTTCTTGATAAGGGACGTATAGCTGAAAGAGGTACACATGCAGAGCTACTAGAAAAGCAAGGATTATATAAAAACCTGGTAGATATGCAGCAGGTAAAATAGATACGATATATTTGTAAGGTAAACATTGCTATGAATAAGATATTAGTAACAGGCGGTTGTGGTTATATTGGTGGCCATACTATAGTAGACCTGGTAGAGAACGGATTTGAAGTGATATCTATTGACGATCTTTCCCGTGGTTCGTTAAGGATGATAGACGGCGTTGAAAAAGTGATAGGCAAGTCTGTAAAGAACTATAAAGTAAACCTTTGTGATCTTGAAGATACAGAGGCTGTATTTATCGAGAATCCTGATATAGTAGGTATTATCCACTTTGCAGCATTTAAGTCTGTACCTGAGTCTGTAAGTGAGCCATTAAAGTATTTCAGGAATAATATCAACTCACTGGTCAACCTTTTGCAGTGTGCACAGCAGTATAATGTGAACCACTTTGTATTCTCATCATCATGCTCTGTATATGGCAACCCTGATAAACTACCTGTTAGTGAAAAGGCTGCACTTGCAGAACCTGAATCTCCATATGCTCGTACAAAGCAAATAGGCGAGGCGATATGCCGTGACTTCTGTAAGCAGAACCCTGACTTCAATTGCACACTACTTCGCTACTTTAATCCTGTAGGAGCTCATAGCACAGCTATAATCGGAGAGCTTCAGGAAAAGCCAGAAAACCTTGTTCCTGTTATCACTCAGACTGCGATAGGTAAGCGCCCTGAGATGCAGGTGTTCGGCTCAGACTATGATACACGCGATGGCTCTTGTGTTCGTGACTATATACACGTTATGGATATCGCGAATGCTCATACTAAAGCATTGCAGTACACCATCGAGGGTCGCAATAGCGAGGCTTGTGAGGTCTTTAACCTAGGAACTGGTAACGGTGTTACTGTGTTAGAGCTCATCAATGCGTTTGAGAAAGTGTCTGGTGAGAAGCTGAATTATAAGCTAGGGCCACGTCGTGCCGGTGACGTAATTGCAGTGTATGCAGATAACTGCAAAGCACGTGCTCTGCTAGACTGGGAAACCAAATACGACTTAGAGCAGATGATGGACACTGCATGGCGCTGGGAGCAAGCTCAGATGAAGCACTCTGCAAAGATGAACTAGCCCAGATCTATCTCTGTATTATCACCGATATTCAGGCTTTGACTGAGTCCCCTAACAAAGGCATCGCTACCAATAATAGAAGAGTGTAATACTACCTCGTCCAGCTCAGCGTATGAGCCTATAATGGTATCCTTGATAATGGATGACTGAATGGTTGTGTGCTCACCAATAGTAACATTAGGACCTATGATAGAGTGGCTTATTTTACATCCCTCAGATATATTTACCGGTGGTATGATAACACTGGTATCGTATTGGTAAGATTTACTCTCGTTTACATCCATCTGCTCTTTCAGGAGCGTCGCATTTGTGCTGAGTAGTGTCTCTTTCTTACCACAATCGAACCAGTTGCTCACGCGGAATGCTTTGAACTTGTTGCCTTGTTCTATCATATACTCCAATGCGTTGGTCAGGTGATATTCACCTTCTTCATTAGCACGGTTGGTAAGATGGTTGTCCAAGGCGTTGAATAGGGCTTCTGTCTCTTTTATGTAGTACAAGCCTACCATAGCCATATTAGACTTAGGTATCAGTGGCTTCTCTACCACTTTCAGTACGTTGTCATTATCATCTAACTCTGCTACACCAAACCCTCTCGGATCGTCTACTTTGCGTACACCTATCTGAGATGTCTCGCTGCTTAGTACTTGCTTTACATTGTACTCACAGATAGTATCTCCAAGTACGATCATCACTTCGTCGTTCTGAACAGCATTACGTGTAAGCCATATAGCATGGCCTGTACCCATCCTGTCAGTTTGGTTGACCAAGGTGTATTTCAGGTTAGGATACTGCTTCAGTAGGTAGCGTTGTATCTTTTCACCCAGATAACCTATCACGAAGACAAACTCATCTACGCCAGCTTCTTGCAGCTGATCTATGATAACGCTGAGTATGGTCTTACCCGCGATGGGGATAAGCGCCTTGGGTTGTGTATATGTAAGCGGGCGGAGTTTAGTACCTGCACCGGCTACGGGTATAATAGCTTTCACAATTCTGTATTTTTCTGAATAATACTTTCATCCTCAGGGGCAAAAGAATAAGCTCGTATTATTAACCGTGAATTTAGCATAAAATAGCTTACCTCAAAACATCCGTTGATTATTAGGGAGTTAAGCTTCAATTGTTGCGATTTGTTGCGAAATAACAGAAACAAAAATTTTTCTGAGTTTTTATAAACGGCAAAACAAAACGTCACTATTCGCAAAAACAAAACGTCCTACTTTATAATGCCCTTTCAACCCTGTTTAAACCCGCTTTAAACTCAAAATAAAACGCCCCGCAGCTTATGCCGCGAGACGTATATGCACCAACAAACGCTCCTTAATATCTTATCTATACATAATATTCACAATAGCATCACCCGCAGCCACTACACCCTCATCAGCATCATCAATTAGCGCGGTTATACGTATGCCTAGCCCGTAAAACGTGGCAAAGTTAGTGGCCACCCTTATCGGCTTATCCTCGCTTTGTGGTGGTATCAATGCCGTGATTATAGGCGTATCGCCCGAGGTTGGCACTGTGGCAAGATCATACACTTTCAAATACATTTTGCTCTCTGTTTCATTGATCACCTCAACATTTTGCACCTGAGTTTTGCCGGCTTTTACAAGTGTATCGTTGGTACTTGCAGCCGCTACTAATCGGAAAGGTGTGAAGTAATCACGATAAACTTTACCATTGGCATCCCACCACTCCTCGAGTGCTGTAATAGAGCTAAAAGCGGCATCACCATTATCACCATCCTCAAAACCACTAAACAACACATCCTCAAACATCGTCACATTGTCACGGATGATGCGGATGTTGTAATAACCCGCCACACTCGTTTGCTCGAGTGCAAGCGTACCTTTTTGAAATGCGTTGGAGTTAATATTTACCGTCTCGCCGTTGCCTTTGCTTAGTGTGATAGCCATAATTAATCGAGATGCATGATTGCGTTAATGTTTACCGTGTATTGCCCACCATTGTTGGCTTTTATGATATGTAAGAACTGCCCGCCATTAGTATCAATATAACCTGGTACGGCTCTTATATAATCGCGGTTGTTACTGTCTACAAAAGGATAACTTGATGAGCTATCTACAATGGCCAAAAACATTTGCTTACTTGCCGGGCGCATGTGTGCCGGCAAAAGCGTTTGAGATAATGGCCATGCCACCTCATTCAAGGTCGAATAATCGCGCACAACAATTGTTGCTTTCATGTGTAGCGTGCGCGTTATCTCGTTTATCCAAAAGTTCATTGCTTGCCCCGGTGTGAATACCGTTGTATTGATCGGTGTGGTGGTGATGATAGATTTAGCACCCGCCGCACGAATGAACGTTTGTATATTTCCATCAACCGGCTTGGGGATGACCAACTCAGTATCATTACCGGCCACAGGCGCACCCGTATTAAATACAGCCGTGTACACATGAGCAATATCTTTAACCACCACCGAGCCGGATTGGCCATAGTTGCCTTGTACCTCCTCTTTATCAATCGTAAAGTAACCCGGCAATACCACATTAGTCTCACCCGCAAATCGGGCAATTTTGAAGCCATCAGCGTGATCTATGGCCACAATACCCGCCGCAATGTCAAAGTTTGCCGGTGTGCCTACATTCGCAGTGATGGCACAACCATCGATCAACACCGCGCCAAACTGCTTAAAATACGCTTGCAATGGCTCAAGCGTTTCGAGCTGTGCATTTATAATGTCATCACCATATGTGTGCTTGCCGCCCGTTAATAGTTTTAATTCGTTCATACTGTTTAGTATTCTATGATTATATAATCCATTCCCGCCAATGCATACTCATCAACTATGCCGCGTATGGCATCGGTTTGGCTGCTGAGTGCCGCCGGTATAAAAACGCCAAAGTTG
Organism: uncultured Flavipsychrobacter sp.; assembly: GCA_964531655.1. Classification (GTDB taxonomy): domain Bacteria; phylum Bacteroidota; class Bacteroidia; order Chitinophagales; family Chitinophagaceae; genus UBA5543. The sequence continues at coordinate 188,885 of CAZHDM010000004.1, read as the reverse complement.
TTAAACCCAAGATCGGGATGCTCACCACGCAACGTGGTGATGATAAACTCCTCATCGGCGGCACGTATGCCCATGATCTCAAACTCCTCATCCTCCTCACGTATCCCGAGGATCACACCACTACCACGATTTGAGTTGATATAAATGCGCTCCTCCACACTATCAAACAAGTGGTTGAGATACCACTCCAAACTTGCCTTGCTCACCGTCACATTTGCCCGTATTACCGTTTTATCCCTCCAAGCTATGTACTCATCCATCATGATGCGAAAAGGCGCGAGGATAGTCCTATATAGCTTTATACGATCGGTTTTGCGCTTAGATGGGCGCAAGTACATTTTAATAAACCGCTCTATTGATATTTGATACTTTAAGATCATATTGTTGATACGGATGTTGAGGTGATGGCACTATCATCATGCCAAACGAAATAACCCGCCGGCAACTCTTGCTCCTCGGCCAAGTCGGTCACGGTTTCGCTATTATTATTGAGCTGCATTTCAATTGTCACCACCACACTCAACACACCCGGCACGCCCTTAATAGTGGCTACCAAGTGGCTTTTGTAAAAAATAGAGTTGAACGGGAAATTTTTGCGAAAATCAGTTAATGCAGTATCCACAGCCGCCAACACATTTGTTTTGTCAAACTTGGTATCTAGTTTTAATGCGAGCGTGTACTTGATCACATCAGCCGGCAAACTTGTAGCGGCAAAATCTACACCCGGAGGCACTTGAGCATCAAGGTATGTGGCAAAGGCCGTGCGCTCAGCAAGCTCCAGTTGCACGGGATCGCCTGAAACATCATCTTTAGCCACTTTGATGTTAAGTTGCCCGTTTACTTTTTTAAAGCCCACTTGTGTGATGATACGTGCATCCTCATCGTCCTCGGCATAGCCTAGTACACCGTTTACTTTTACGAGGTCGTGACCATACTGAAAGGCTTTAACCATACCCGGATACCACGGATATGTGCCGGCTCTGTTTTCTTTTACTTGCTTTTCAGTTTGCGTATAAAACACATTTATGATCGCCTGAAAAAACATAGCAATCGTAATACACAAATCACGCAAGCCCAACCACTCAGCGGCCGCGCTTGTGCTTACTCCGTTGGTTACTGCCTCGGCTGCAACATCGGCCTCCCATTGCTCTCTTGTTTTTAGTTCCATTCTCTAAATGGTTTATAGTGCCAAAAAATCTTTGCCTTGTGTTATCTTATCAGCAAGGGCGGCATTACAATAATTATCTTGCTGCTGAATGAATGTTGCCACCTCGATCCATACCTCATTTTGAGCATCAACACCCTCTTGCATTTGTGGCAATAGCAACTCACGCATTTCTTTATTGATGCCTGCAAACACGCCCTCCGTTTGGTTCAAACATTCGGTGTACACGGTTTTTAATTCATGAGCATAAACGGAAACGCCCACAACCGTATCATCGGCAACGGTGTTACCAACGTTGGTTTTGATCTCAGCCAACATGCGGAAAGAATCCGCAACCGATTTATTACAGAATAGAGCAACGATAACTCGGTAATGCTTTGCTTTTAATTGGATAGTTATTTTATTCATTGTCTTTGTTTGTTTTGTTATTAGAATGTTTGCCATGTGCCGATCCTCACCCAACCAACACTCGCAACCTTTTGATATATGTAGTTATTATCATAGCACATATCACCATCCTCACCGGCGGCATCTGCTGTGCTAGTTGGTGTGTATTGTGTCATATTGATGCGGCCAAGTTTTAGCTTGCCTGATCGGTTGCCATTCGTACCATTGCCCAAAAGCAATGTATTTGCACCACCGCGAGAAAATGCAGTATCCAAGCTAGCATTTGCGTTACCACTGGTAAAACCACAAGTCATATCCGCACGCATACGCCCCTCTACAGACGATGCACGTTTAAAAAACATAATGTCTTGCCCGTTACCTACCAAAACAAGCTCATCAAGGTTTTGCAAACGCAAGCCGGTTAAATAAACTTTGTACCTAAACTGCGGCGTTGATGTACTCCCATCTACTAGCACACTGGTTAACTCAGCATTGGTATTTTTCAATATGGCATTAAGCTCGTTTACCATATTGGCGGCACGCTTCAAAAGGTCGCCGATGATCTCAGGTGTTATACTATCCTCGATCTCTTGGTTAGTTACTTGAGTATCCGTATCAATATTAAATTGCGCGTTACTATCCGGCATAATTTGTGTTTTTTATTATTCAAACTCATCGGTGAACTCTCCACCAAATATTTTTATGTCTGTTATTCCGTCAACCATTACTCTCACCTCACCATTGCCATCATCATCGTACTCTTTTAGCTCCTCAAGTGCTTGTTTGTCGTAAAACTCACTTTGCTCATTTATCAACACCTCCTCACCAATTTTAAAGTTTCGTGTGAGGTCGATCTCATCATCAAAAGAGGCGGGTTGCAACATTTTGCCGGTCATATCATTGTCAACTATCAGTTGGCAAATAGCATCAACGTTGCCATAACCTTGCAACGCAATACTTATGATACTTTGGTTTTCTACTGTCTTAATAGTCTGCATCCACCACTATTTTGCCATTATCAATTTTTAAACTCTTTATCCTCAAACCATCAGCCGCATACTCCACTCGGATACGCCTGTAAAGATCATCGGGGTTATCATCACTCAAAAAATCCTCAATACCCACACCCACATCCGGGCGCGTTCTAATATCACCGTGGCGAGCCTCAAGCAAATCTTTTTGGTGTTGCTCACTGGCATCACCCCAAACAATATCACCATCCACCAGTTTAATGTCACCATCAGCCGTTTGTAAAATGTCTCTTTGCATCTAGTGTTTGATTTTAGTGTTTTCAATGTCTTTTTGCTGTGTCGGTGTCAATTGACTATTTGCCCAATTTGATATTGTTGTTTTCAAAAGCGCATGCAAGGCACTTGGCGATCCGTTACCGGGTTCATTTACTGCCGGCGTGTTTAAAACCGTACTTAAACCCGTTTTAAGTTTATTTAAATCACTTTCTATATTGTTGAGTTTCTTGGTTAGCTCCAACACTTTTGCAAGCCCATGATTGCCACCTTTATTGATCACCACATTATCACAAGTGAGTTGCAACTCAGGCACATCTATCAACACTTTATCCAACTCGCTCGCATTAACGATTATAAACAATCCCTCATCCTCCACAAACGTTATCTCACTACCTACTTTCGGGATCATTACAATGCCTTTCAGATCGCCCACACTGGAGCGCAACATCACCGGCAATACAAACCCCTCATCCTCCTCATCCGGCAACACTTCAACAACAGCATCTTTCTCATCCACCGTTTTCACAGTGCCGCCATACACCACTTGTGTTGTGGCTGTTATTCGTTGCAAATGCTCTTTTATTTTCTCTTGAGTTCTACCCATGACTATTGCACTTTTAAGGCGATGCCCGGCGTGCGCCTGCCACCACGCACTCCGAAATTTGTTTTTAAACTCTCAACTATATATCCACCTTGCTCGCGGCCATAAAGCCCATCCGATAGCAAAGCCATATCACCCACTTGCACAAACGGCTCGAGGAAAGTTGTAAACTCACCTTCCAATCCGTTATAATTAAATTGCTCCTCTTTTACTTTGGCCATCTCATTCAGCGTGTCCACATCCGCAACGTTGGCCGATGCAAATTTTTTCTTTCTACCAAGCCGCTCGGCTGCTTTATTTCTATGCCTTTTGCCACTTGCATCTTTGTGTACAAATTGCACTTTCACATCAGTCTCATCCGTTTTGCGTATCTGCAAACGCTCATCGTTGATCACGTTGCGGCCGAGTTTGTATTTTACTGTGTTGGTGTACGCTGTGTATCTCAAGCCCACCCAAAGGGTATCGGGTGTAATAAAAAAGGCCGTTAACGTATTGCGGGAAACATCTTTTATCAAGCTCTCAATTATTTCCGCACCCGTGGCATTGTACACTTTGAACTTTACCACCTCCATATCCAACACATAGCCGAGCTTTATATCAGTGCCTTTAATGGCCTCTTGCAATATTTCTTTGATCGTGGTTTTGCTCCAGTACTTGTTAACCACTTTATTTTTTCTGAGTTGATAGCTGTAGCCCTCGAGCAATATCTTTGTTGGTGTGCTTTGATCTATGCGATGTACAAACCCTTTAAAATCCTCGTGGTATCTATCATCATAAGCAAGTTGTATGCTCACCGCATCACCCTCTTTAAATGCGCTGTAAGTGTCTACTATTTTAGTCTTTTTGGGGTTGCTCCTACTGTTCAACCTCATGGTTGATGGCATAACAAGTGTGGCCGTTTGTACAAACGAAAAAATGCTTTGGTTGATCTCAAGCTCATGAACGCCCGAGAAACTTATCGCACCTATTTTTATTTTACTGTTTAACGTCCACATTAGTCAATGTATGCATCAAATGGTTTATCACTTTTTAATACTAGTTGGTAGGCTCTCCAGTTTTCCACGCCTCTTGCCTCGGGAAAATCCCAGGCATAAATCACGGCCTTATCATACCCTTTGCGCTCGGGTGTTGTCAATATCATATCAGTTATTACACTGCGTATCTCAAGAGCCTCACGGCGTTGTATGAGTGCCAATATTTGCTCCATTTGCTCCTCGGGATATGCGCCAATATCATTCAGCATAAAACCCGTTATTATTATGCTCCAGTCGCTTGCACTTATAAACTCTTTTATCGTACCATCAACGCTTGCCACTTTAGTCTCCACAATATCATTGTAGCCATTCACACGCACCACCGGGTATGGTAGATCATAGCCGCCGAGCTTCACCGGCATTTTATAATCGCGGCCTTGTGCATCTTTGGCAATATATCGGCTACCTAGCTTTGCCGTTGTAGGGCTTGCCGGTACGGGATCAAACTGGAAATCGTTTGCCTGTCTGCCAAATTGCGCTTTAAACGCATCGCCTATTTCAAAAGTTATCGCTCCCATTATCTTGCGTATGATACACTTGCCAACACTCGCTCAAGCTCATCCCGTATCAATGTGCCAAGCTCGGCAACACCTTGTTGCATGGTTTGAGGAGTGATATTAATATTCTCAACTACTTTCTGAATGTTTATTGTTATGCTCTTGCTGCTACCAATGCCGCTCGGCGTGCCTACACTTGAGCCGCTTGTGCTTGCTGCTGAGTAAGCATTGCCACCGCCGGCACTACCACCACCCGCAAGCGGGTTGGATGCGTTGGTAAACCCTGCCATTAAGCCCGTGGCACTGGTATCTTTTTTGCCTTTTTCCTCAACCTCGGAGTATCCTTTCGTGTATGCAAAAGCAGCTTCCGCACCTATCATCTTCATGCCATCGGATACTTTTTTCATAGTACCCGCACCACTCAGATCAACAATGGCCTTTTTACCTGTTTCGATAGCTATTGCCCAGTCACCTTTAAAGAATGACATTAAAGCACTACCTATGCCCGTGATACCAACAAGTAAACCTTTTATCCTGTCAACAACCACCTCTTTGATCAACGTGGCAAAGCCTTTTACACTTTCCCATGCGGCCATCATACCACCGCGAAACTCTCCAACACGAGTATATGCGTAGTAAAAGCCCGCTGCTAATGCCCCTATGCCTGTTATAATCCAACCAATTGGCGTAACATTCATAGCCGCACTAAGTAAAACTTGTGCTGTTGTAAAAGCCTTATATGCACCCACACCTGTAAGCAATGCACCACCAAGCCCCAACACTAAATCCTGATTTTCACCAACCCAAGTGGCAAGTGGCACAAGGCCGTTACTGATTACATCACCAATAGCCGGCGCAAGAGCAAGACCAAAAGACATAGCCAAACCACCTATTTGACCTTTAAAAGCCTCCCATTTACCAAAGTCGGTTTGCCCGATCTTTTCAGTCATTCCAAAGAACTTGCCGCCCTCACTGGTAGCATCTTTAAACGCTTGCTCCACCATCGCAAAGCTGATCAACCCATCCTCCATGCGCTTTTTCAGCACACCCATTGAAACACCTGTTTTCTCTGAGATCACTTGAAGCGGGTTAAACCCTGCATTGACCATTTGTAACAAATCTTGCCCCATCAACCGCCCGGTGGATTGCGATTGAGCATAGGCAAGTGTTAAGCTCTCAAAGCGTTGCTTGTTTCCCATAGCAATATCGCCGAGCATCTTAATATCGCCCATCACCTTGTTGTTGGCCTCACCAAATGCAAGTAATGTTTGAGCGTTCTTTTTTACCTCCTCACCATAGATGCTATCTTGAGCATATTTGGTAAGCTCATCAAAGAGTTGCTTGCCCTCTTTTTGGCCGCTTAGCACCTCGAAAGATGTTTGTTGTGCTTGAGCCTGAAAACCTGCATTTATCGTTTGACCAATGCCATAAGTTGCACCCGCACCGGCAAGCATGCCACCCAAACCAACACCACCGCCGCCACGGTTGCGCCGCCCCATGTTTTCCATCTTTTCCATCTTACGCTCGAGCAAAGAAATTTCTCGGTTGGCACGGCGTACTTGTGATGTGTCAATGGATATATCACGCTTTTTGCGTAACTCATCAATGCGGCTATTGAGTGCGGTGATACTACTGGCGGGGCGGTTAGTATTGCGGGATATACTTGCCAACCCTCTGTTGACCGAGGCGATAGAACGTTGGGAGTTTGTCGCCATTTTTGACATGGCACTACTGACAAACTCCTTTAACGTTCCTCTAAATTCTAATAACTCAGCCATCAAATATTTACTTGCAGTTGTTTACGTTCTTGCTCCCAAGCGTACTGTATTACTTTGATCTTAAAAGCCCACTCTTTGGGCTTTAACTTTGATGGATCGATGTGGAGATACATCTCAATAATAGTATCCCAATATAGCCGGGGGTTAGCCTTAAATCGATCATCAACCCCCTTTAGAATTTTACCACCTCTGCGGCCTCGGTAACATTATCTACCTCGTTTCTGTATTTCTGCAATACTGCTGAGTAGGTGTGGCGATTATCTAACAAACCCTCCTTACCACCTATTTGCGTGGTGTTTGCAAGGTTTACATATGCCTCATGTTGTGCTGTTCCATTTGAAATAGCATCTATTGCCTCGTTGATCTCAGGAATAGCGGGATAACGATAATATGCCACATAGTTGCCGTTTTTGGTTTTCACTTGGATGCCAAAAAAGCCATCCGGGTGTTGCTTTTTCCACTCATCAATTTGAGCTTTAGTTGCCACACCCTCATAAATAACTTGATCAGTTTTTTCATTCGTTTTGTTGGTACTCATGATTTTTATTTTTCGTTTGTTATGAAATATTGTTTACACCAATGGAGCGGTGGTAGCGGTTAAATACATGATCGGCAATGTCACTTCCACGCTCTTGTCACCTTGTAGTATTTCGATGTCAAACTCCACAAACTCAACACCCGTTAACGTGTCAACTTGTAGCTGCCTTGAGCCTTTAGCACGGTATGTTATAACCATCGGGAAACTTATTTTAAGTATGTTTTTTGCGCCTTGTGCAATAGCTGCTTTATTCATATCATTTAAAGCACCAAGCAATACTTTTACCTCACCTCTCGGCGTGCTGTTCCCATGCTTTATAGCACGTGGATCATTGCCCTCGGCATATTCATACTCCTTATCTACAGCCTCACCATACTTAACGCCGCGTAACTTTCTCAAACGCGAGCCGGCAATATCAACGCGAACATCAGACCATTCGCAATCATCGGTATTAAAAAATGTAATTAATCCCATTGTGTGTTTTTTATTTAAAGTGTTTTTAAATAGTGTTTAAATGTTGGTTAATCAATTACGCTGTTGAGCTAGTTAACCCGATGGTAGCCTCTATCATATTGTTGTAGCCAACCGGCAATCCTTTTACCACCACACTTGTTTTGCCTGATTGCACCACGTTTTGGTTAGGATCAACCGACACCACAACATCCGATAACTCACCGTTGGCAACCATTATCGCTTGTAGTTGTGATTGCACTAATGCCTCGAGATATTTCGCATAAGGAGGATCGATTGTGCCGGTTGCACTTGTTGGCACTTCGTCATCTATCTCCTCAACCAGTAGCAAGTATGCTAAACGGTGCATCTTGTTGATCACGCGGCGGCGTGCGCCTCGGTTAAAGTCATTGTTTGAAGGTGTGCAAGTAAAATCGTTAGCGAAGTAGTAACCGTTTTTACTCGGGAATTTTCTGAGTGTGATATAACCACGATCATGGATGGTGGCAACCTGTGTACTCTTTTCTACTTTGGTAGTACCCTCATAAGCGTTCACGATGTTGAGCGCGCCACTTTTTACACGGCTGATCAATCTTTGTACCGGCTCTTTTGCAGCTCTACCCATTGGCAAGCCCACGGCCGCACTTGTACCGCTCACCGTGTCACCTATCATGATAGATACATAATCCTGATCGGATGCCGTTTGATCGGTTAAGTCAGTAGCCGTGCCGTTGTATCCAGTACCGCCGATGATACCCCAAAACGGAGTGTTGTATGTGGTTGCATACTCCTCGGCCAGAGCTTGCATATTTACTTTTGCTGTGGCAACATTTGCATCAAGCCCGTTGGTTACGGTTGGGCTATCATTGTTATCCATTACCGATAGCAATGCGATCTTGCCCTCGGCAAAATCCAAAAGTTTCTTTGCACCGTTGGCATTGGTTTTATCAGCCATTAAATTAACGGTCATAGTGTCGGCCACAAGCATGATATACACCTCGCTACCGATCGGGGCTTCATCATAATGCTCTTTAATTACTTTGTAGGCAAAAGGGTTGGTTGCATTGGTCAACCCTTGCGCAACCGCATCATCCAAGCCGGTTACTAAAAACGGAGTGCCGGCAGTAATATCGCCGTTGCTCACACCCTCCAGTACATAGCCGGCAACGCCATCAGCAAGTTGTAAAAGTGATCCTAGTTGGCCGTTTGCAATTATTATCGAAGCATTTGGCAAGCCCATAATAGAAATATTTTTGTGTTAGTTATTTTTTGTTTGTTCGCTTGTTGGTGGTGTTATAGTGGCGGGGAATGATCCCCGCCGTGTTATTTATTTTTCTTCATTCAGTAGGTCGAGCAATTCAGCTTTAGTTTGCTTGCTATCATGTTCGATACCTTTCTCAGTTAGTAGCTCCATTAGTTGAGCTTTAGTTAGTTTGCTCAGATCATCACCCTCATTATCACCGCTCTCGGTTTCCGGGTTCATATTATCCATTTGCTCGCGGGTGATCGTTTCCACCGCATCACTACCTCGGCCTAAAGATTTGAGTGCTTTGCCGTGATCTTGTGCATTATTCTCTTTAAAGAACGCTTGCCCATCGCTTGTAAAATGAAACTCATTGGTTTCTTTGTGTGTGTCGAAATACTGTTTTGCGTTGTGGTAACTTGTGTTTTTCATAACTGTTTTTGTTGATGTTGTTTTATTAGAAAATAGTTTTAGTTGTAAATAGTACTTAGCCACTCACGCACATCAAAACATGGACATTCTTTAATGCGCTCCCAGGGATCGATAATGCCGTTTTTGTTTTTATCGGGCGAAAAGTCGCGATGCCCAACTATATCCGCATGAGGGTATCGGCTGCGCAAATCCAAAATGCGCTCTCTCATACTTGCCACTTGTTGTGGTGTGCGAGTATCTTTTGCTTTGCCCTGAAAATCTACACCGCCGATATATGAAAGGTGGATAGTATCATGGTTATGGCCACGCACGCCATTGGTTTGCTTGCTCTCATCTTGCAATTGATGCTCCACACCATTCTTATCAAATAGATAATGATAGCCGGGATCATTCCATTTCAACACACGTCTCCAGTGGTTTTGTATGCTCTCAACCGATGCGTTGGGCGTGGTTGCTGTGCAATGGATAACTATATGGTTGATGTGCCTTTTACTCATCGCTTCAAAAACTTTATAATGAAGTGGAAAACCACGAACAGGATCGCACAAACGATCACTATTAACACGATCAACCACACGGGATTTGATTTTTTCTTGGTGTGTTTTTCGGTCACACTTACCGTTTTATGATTGCGCTCTTTGAGCAAGGTGGCAATGCTATCTCGTTGATGCTTGTAAAATGATTTTTCGCTCACGAGGTTATTAACCCGGATCATCAACTCATCCACATCGCAGCCGTAAACAATTTGCCCGTTGGGTTGCACCTCTATGAACGGGCGCACACCATCCACTTTTTTCTCGTGGCGGCGAGCCAATATTTTTCCATCTTTGGTGGTTGGGGTTTCGAGGTCGGCAAGGGTGATCGTATCACGCACCAACTTGCGCTCATACTTTATGATTGTATCTTTTACAAGTCGCTCTTTAATTACCGTTACTGTGTCGCTCACATACTCAACACGATCGGTTTTAGTGCTGTCGCTTACGCGCTCCTCATGAGTGGTTTGCTTAACTGTTTTGCATGCAGTCATACAAACTAAAGTGGCTAGTAAAATGTGTATTGATGGCTTCATGCTATTGCAGTTTTTCCAAAATCTTTTTGTTAGTTTCTGTATGCTCATTTAGAGCATCAGTATTTTTGCTGATAGTCTCGAGCATTTTATCACGATCCTCTTTTAAGTAATTATCCATACGCTCCTCCAACTTGGTCAACTTGCTCCACAACACTTTTGAGATCAATGCCAGTATGCCCAAACTCAACCCCACATCAAAAAAACGCTCCCACGGCACACTTGAGGTTTGCAACAAAATGGTTAACAGTATCATGTATTTGAAAATGGATGTTAAAACAATCGGGGGCTATGCCTTACGGGGCAATGCACCCCCGATTTTGCTATGGTTGTTTGTTTTGTTTATCTACTATGCCGGTGTTGCCTGTACTAGAGCATATACACCTTTAGCATCTGCACGGCGTATGCGTGTTCCCATCCTAGCAAGGAAGCTCATTACCGTTCCATAAAACTGTGGATTGTTTTGATCCTCAAATGCCTCTCTCTCTCCCAACGCACGCTCCACATAATCCTCATGCCAAAATATTGCAGCATCGTTATCAGTAGCCGCGCCGGCTGCTCCAATTGCTTTTGGTTGAGGAGTAGCCGCGTTATCATAGGTAACTACGCTACTACGCTTCATGATATTCCAAGTATGTAACTTTCCTAACACGCCCGTCTCATGGTTGTAAGCCTTGCTGAAATCTGAGTACTCAGTTTTGCTTAAACTTTGGATTACTTGTTTGTAAGCTCTCGCACTTAACATACAATACCTGCCCTCCTCTGGTATATCATCCTCATCAGCTACTGTCATCATTTCCAAAAGATCATCTTGATGGAAAATATAGCGCACACCCGTTGCGCTTGCAGTGTATGCGGCTGCACTGTCTCCATTTGCACCTCCAGTAGTGCGCTTTATTTTACCGGCTGTAGTTGCAGACCATGCAAAAATTACATTCTCAGCTATTAATTGACGCAATGCACTGGTATCATCTTTAAACACACTCTCACGCTTATTATAACTAGCCTCTAACTCCTCAGTACTTTGTATCAATCTTGGATCAGTGGTGTACTCATCAAGTGCATAGGTTATATCTGTATCTGTACGCTTTGTAACAGACGCCGGCAATGTTGTACGGTTCTTTTCTACACCCGATGGCGCACCCGCTTGTGGTAGATGCACAACTTTACCCGACAACACATTATCAGAAACATCTACAGACCTTTCAATAAATTGGTTGTTTTTAAATATAGTTTCGGCAATCCAATCTCTCCAAATCTCCGGCTCTACATCATTTTTAACTAAGCCATTAATATTACCAAATGCACCTTGCCAAAGCTCAAATAAGAATGAGCTACCAACAACGGCCGTTTGAGTGATCAAGGTTGGCACTCCAAATGCTTGTTGCACCACATCCCCCGCCATGTACGCAAGCACACCGAGCAAAAGAAAGGACGCAACCATTTTTAAATTAAGTTTCATAATGTGTTTTTTACTTGTTTTGGAATTGTTTGTTTTGTTGTTTTTGTGTGTCTTTTATTTGTGTTCGGAAACGCTTATGCTTTTGTTGGCTCTGATCCAAATTTTTCTTTAAACTTTTGGCGATATAGATCGGGGTGATCTCTTTTTAACTCAGCCACCAAGCCTTTTTTATCAAGCTCACTGTAAGTGCCGGCAAACTTATCCTCGGTACTTTTCGGATTATCCAATTGCGCCGTTATCGGGCTGTAAGGCTTCATTGTATCAAGCAATGGTTTTAACTCATCGGGCTTATCACCGTGGGTTTTCTCAAGCTGTGCTTTTGCCTCAACCGTGATTTGCTTGGCAGTCACCGCCGCATCAAGCATGGCAGTCACTTGCTGTTTTTTTGCGGCAATATCCGCTTGCGCTTGGGCTTGCTCTCTTGCTGTTTTTTCGCTCTCATATTCTTTGATGCGCGCCTCGTACTCGTTTAACTTTTTGGCTTTGTCAACAAGTGCGCTCAATGCACTTGCAGCTTCACCCGCCGAGGCTGTAGGCTGTAGCCCCAAAACTTTTAGTGTGTCGGCTGTCAATGCAACCTCTATTGGTTTACTCATAACAAAATGATTGTTTGTTTATTATCAATGTTTAAATTGTCCATTATCGCAGCTTGGTAATAGCGGTGCATTTCTTTGCCTGTTTTGGCTGTGGTAGGTATCTCCACCGGCTCGGCATCATAGATGCTATCCACTAGCCCCTCAGCCTTTGCCTCTTGAGCAGTAAAAAATCTATCCGTACTACCAATGTATTTTGTGCGTGCTTCCTCAACGCTTACGCCTAGCCTTGTAGCGATCATGCTTGCCTGATCAACATCTATAGCCTCAAGCTCCTCCATACGTTTGCGCATCTCCTCGGCATTGCCATATGCAAAACCACTAGCCATGTGTGTCATCAAACGACCGTACTTGCTAATACTATTTGTTGGAGTTGAAAAAGCTAACAGTGCGCCGAAACTTGCGGCGATGCCTTCAATGCGTGAGCGTTTTACTTGTGGGCTTTGCTTGATGGCGTTGTAAATAGTTACACCCTCATATACATTACCACCCACACAATTGATCACTAGCTCAATATCATCGTAATCTCTTTTTAGATCGTTCAACTCGCTAACAAATGCCGCCGAGGATACACCATTGTCGAAATTGCTTATCTCGCCAAACAACATTATTTCAGCGTGATTTTGTAGCCTGTTTGTTATTATTCTCGGTTGATCCATAAAGCGTGTTAAACTTTTCGTTTTTAATTTCTGTTGTAAAATTGCAACACGCTGAAACCATTGCCAAATAAAGAAATTGCGCTATACAATATACTTGTATAACAAAAACACCCATTTTGTTCATGGCGCATTTATAATATTGTTTTTACAACGTTTCAAATGAAATTTGTAACATGGCAAAGCTCACAAAGTCAGAAAAAAAGCATTACGCCGAGGAGCTATTTATGCGCGGCGATCTAACACAAGCAGAAATTGCGAAGATTGTCGATGTTAGTGATAACACGATGAGCAAGTGGGTTAACGATGAGGTAACCAACTGGAAACTAAAACGCAAATCTTTCCTTGTAACAAAGCCCCAAATCATTAGGAGGATTTTAAACGTACTCGACAAACTTTCAGAGCAAGCCGATAACGAGATTGAAAGTGTAGATACTAAAGCGGCTGATAAGTTTATCAAGTTCGCTGTGGCACTAAAAAAGCTCGAGATGGATATGGGTATTGCTGAGATAATGGAGGTAGCAATGCTAATTGTGAATTTCATACAACCGCATGATCCAAAGTTTGCCGGTGATCTGAGTGGGTGGTTTGATAAGCTAATTAAAGAACGTTTAAAACGCTATTAAATGGGAAAGTTTGACAACCTCACCGACAAACAAAAGCTCCAAGTATGGGAGGATTATTTGGATAACATCCGAAAAAAAACCTCTTACATACTTGGCGAGAGTGAAGCCGAAAAGATCAAGCGCATGAAATGGCTTGAGAAACCCGGAAACGAGGAGGAGTGGTTTAAACATTATTTTGAAGATGATTACCAGTGCGAGGCCGCCGATTTTCAGAAAAAAGGCACACGCCGCATCATGGACAACCCCGAGTGGATAGAGGGCAGGGAGCATGCGCGAGAGCTTGCAAAAACTACTCGCACCATGATGGAAACAATGTTGCAAATACTTGTACCTACGTGCAAGAGTGCAAAAAATTACGTACTCATGGTTAGCAACTCTTTGGAAAATGCCGAAAGGCTGCTAATGCCATACCGAGCGCACCTAACAGCAAACGAGCGCATCATCAATGATTATGGTTTGCAAGAGCTTCCCGGGCATTGGTCGGCGGGCGAGTTTGTAACTAGAAAGGGCAAAGCATTTAGGGCTTTAGGTTTAGGGCAATCACCGAGGGGTACAAAGATCAACGCCGTGCGCCCGGATAAAATTATCGGTGATGATATGGATACGGATGAGGCATGCCGCAACCCCGAGCAAGTCAAAAAGAACTGGAATTGGATCGAGGATGCATTGATACCTACACGCTCGGTTTCAAAGGACACTCAGATAGTGTTTAACGGTAACATCATTGCAAGTGATTCCATTATGGTGCGCTTGCGTAAAATCTCAGATCACACCTCACAAGTAAACATCAGAGATAAGCACGGCAAAAGCACTTGGCCGCAAAAGAATAGTGAGGAGCAAATAGACAGGATACTAAAAACAAAGAGCTACGCATCAGCACAAAAGGAATACTTTAATAATCCTATATATGAGGGTACGGTGTTTAAAGAAATGGCATACAAGCCCGCCCGGCAACTAAATCAATACTCCATGTTAGTATGCTACACCGACCCCTCATATAAGGATACTAAAACGAGTGACTACAAGGCCACCGTACTTGTTGGCAAATGGAAAGATGAGTTTCATGTGATCAAAGCATTTGTTGAGCAAACAACCACTGCAAAAATGATCGACTGGCATTATGAGATCATGAAAATGGTGGGCGATCTACCTTGTTATTACTTTATGGAGGAGGTGTTTTTGCAAGACATCTTTTTAAAAGAGTTTTATGAGGCGGGTGCAAAGAATAATAAAACCATACCAATATCCGGCGATCAACGTGTAAAGGCTAACAAGTTTGTAAGGATCGAGAGCCTACTCGAGCCACTTAACAGAAACGGCAAACTATTCCTGAATAAAAAGGAGGAGGATAACATCGGCATGAAAAGAGTGGAGGAGCAATTTAAAGCACTTGCACCAAAGTCACGCGCTCATGATGATGCACCCGATGCCGTGGAGGGTGCGGTGTGGGTACTCAATACTAAAGTGGCCGCTCGGGCTGTTGGGAATACAAAAACATTTTCAAAACAAAAAAGTAAACACTCTTACTAATGGCTTATTTATTAGAGACTGATTTGGCAAAGTTGCTCCACCAAGATCGTATTGATAAGATCAAGCGAAATGATGCAACAATAGTAACCGAGGCAATAGATGCCGCCATAGGTGAGGCAAAGAGTTTAATGAGCCGGTACGACCTTTTGCAGATATTCGGCGACAATGAAAATCCACCAACCATAACCGATGCCAACCTCAAAAGACAGGTGGCAAAAATCGCGTGTTACAACTTGGTACAAATAAGCAACTCAGGCGTGAATACCGAGGAGTATCGGTTGTACTACGAGGATGCAATCATGTGGTTGAACAAAGTGGCAGGCGGCAAAGCTGATCCCGAGGGGTGGCCAAAGAAATCGGATAATGCCGAGGATGGCACAAGCCCCGGCGATCGTGTTACATGGATAAGCCACCCTAAAAGAAACGACCGCTACTAATGTATCCAACATACTATCATGATCGGCAATTGCTGATCGTTTTATCCGAGCATGTGGCGAGTGAGTTGTTGATTTTAAAAACCATTCCGATGATCGTGCGGATAAATTTGAACTAAAACAAACAAATAAAAAAACACTAATAAAATGGGTGTACACGTTAAAAAAGCTGAATACAAAAAGGGCGATACCGTGGTGGCGCACTTAAATGTATTTGCACCAAATAGAGATCAACAAACGGTTGGCCAGGCACGCACGGCGCACAAGGTTGCTGAGTTCATACACAATCCCAACCGTACAAGGTTGTACGATCTATTTGAGGATATTATGCTCGATCCTCACCTCACCGGCATTGTTGGCAAACGCATGCGTATGGTGCGCAATAAGCCGTTGCGTATGGTAGACAAAGCCGGTAAACACTTGGAGCATATTGAGCCGCTATTGGTTACAAAGAAATTCAGGAATATCCGCAAAGTAATTTTTAATAATACACTATACAGCCTTTCAGGTTTAGAGTTTCTATTTGGTAAGGAGCTTGATTATAAACCTATACCACGCAAGCACATAAAACCACACCTCAAAAAAATAGTGCGTGATCAATACGGTGTTGAGGGTTGGGATTATGAGGATATGCCGAATGTGTGGATAATGGAAACAGAGGAGGAGGATAACAACCTCGGCTTGCTGTTAAAAGCCGTGCCATACGTGTTGTTTAAACGCCACGGTTTTGTTGACTGGAGTGAGTTTATTGAGATGTACGGCCAACCCACTCGCGTAGGTAAATATGATGCCTATGATGAGAATACACGGACGCAGCTCGAGCAAGCACTTGAAAAGGCGGGATCGGCATTGGCAATGATGATACCAAAGCAAGCCGACCTTGAGTTTATAGATGGTAAAACATCTAACAGCAACGGCGATTTGCAAAAGTCATTTATTGATGCCTGTGATGAGCAATTGAGCATTTTAATACTCGGGGTGACTGATACCACCAAAGGATCGGAAAAGGGCGGCTATTCGCGAAGTAAAACGCATGAGGGGCAACAACTGGAGGTCACACAGGATGATATGGATACTGAGTTGGAATATTTGAACGATACCAAGTTTCATGATATACTCAGATCATACGGGTGGCAAATTCCAGAGGGTGCAATGTTTGAGCATGTGGAGGAGGCTGATTTGGGTTGGCTTGCTGAAAAACTAAAAGTGGATCAAGAGTTGGCAAAGATCATCAAGATTGATCCGCAATACTTTTATGATACCTACAACATACCTATGCCAAAAGATGGTGAGCAACTAATTGAGGAGGAGGATATTGATGAGGATGAGCAAGAGGAGGAGGATGTTGATGATCCAAAAGATGATCCTAAAAAAGTGCCGCCACCCAAAAAGAAAGATGAGCCAAAAGCACAAAAGCTATCATTTTATGAACGTATAAAAACAACGTTAACCGATTTTTTTCCGAGAGCCTCGGTAACGCCGGGGCGTTCGATGATTAACCCATACCCAACAAGGTGCAACAAGTGTGGTGGCTACCACAATGCACCCGTGGCCATGATGGGTGATGATGAGTTGAAAACACTATCCGAGGAGGTAGCAAACATGCTCTACAACGGGCAAGCAAAAGATGGCTATATCCATAACGGTATTTATTCGATCACTGCTGATAAATTGATGCAAGGCATTTATGAGGGGCTTGGCAAAAAGGCTTTTGATTATGATGATGCCGGCAACGAGTTAGCCACCTATTTGCAACACAATATCCATTCATTCTCGGCTGCAAAGTCACTCGCTGAGTACAACCATTTTCGTGATTTGATGGTGGGTGAGGATGGCAAGATACTCAGCGCGGCCGCATACCGAAACAAGGTAGTTGATGCGGGATACCTGTTTAATAAAAACTATCTAAACACTGAGTATAACACCGCATTATCATCAGCCGAGACGGCGGTGGAGTTTAACAGTTTTGGAGAGGATGAGGCCATACAGGTAAGCACTGTGGGTGATGATAGAGTGCGCCCAGAGCATCAGAGCTTTGATGGTTTTACAGCGTTGAAAAGCCACCCGGTGTGGCGTTCATTCTGTCCACCGTTTGATTATGAGTGCCGTTGCCGATTGATACCGGGTGTACTGTCTCGAGTGGATCATGAGCGAGCTACAACCATTTTAAAAGAGAGTACCATCTCCAAACATTTCCAACGCAATACTGCATTGGATAAAGTGGTGTTTGATAAAAACCACCCCTATTATAAAAAGTCCGATGTTAAGCTCAAAGAGTTAACGGCGGTGAAAAATTACAACCTCCCAACATTGCAGCGCATTTATATGGATGAGTTCCCAGAGGCGCAAAAGCTCATCAGCAAAGAACGTGCAAACGAGTGGTGGACTGATATGGCAGGGGTGCAACGTGGTGATATATTCCTGAGTGATAAAACAGGTTTAAAGATCAAGTTTCCCAACAAGTTTCGCACGCATGTATTTGAGCATAACAATGATGAGCGTTGGGCATACGTTGCCAATATTGTTGATATAGTTGCCAAGCCGGATGAGGTGTGGAGCTACATGGAAAAGGGTACACTAAAAAAGGTGTATCTCAAATACTTTAACGATGTGCCTTATGGTGTGCATGTTGAGGGTACGGTGGCAAAGACATTTTACAGGTATGAGAAAGGTGGTAAAATAAACTATGATTCCGTAATAAAAGCGAGGCGAGGAGCTTTGATTTATATAAAAAAATAATCGGCTGCAGGTGACCGGATAGATGTGTTTTCACATGCTCCGGGCTTTGCGCCGATTAGTTGAATACAAATATACAAAATTTTAAATGAGAGCCGAGAAATTTCCATCTAGTGTGAGGGCGTTGGCCAAGCGAGTGGAGCAATATGCACGCGATGAGTTTCCGCACATGGCAGTAAATAAGACACTCCGTTTTATAGATGGCAACTTTCGTGCGCAAGGTTGGCAGGGTTCACGGTTTCAAAAGTGGAAGAAAAACCGCCGTAACGGCACTATACTTGTGCATAAAGGGCATTTAAGGCGCAACAATAGGGGTGAGACTGGCAAGGCAAGTTTTAGGGTGTATAACTCAAGCCCATACGCCGCCGTACACAATAGGGGCTTTAAAGGTAGTGTAACGGTAAAGGCACACACACGGAGGAGGTTTGCAGCCCGGCGGGTGGGTACTGGTAGGTTTACACGTACCGGCACGGAGCGAAAGAAAACCGTGCATGTGGTGAGCAACACCACCACGGTAAAACAGCACGTCCGAAACATGAACATTGATAAACGCCAATTTATGCCTGAAAGTGCAAAAGATAGCCCGATACTCAACAACTCAATTAAAAGGCAAATTATAGCCGATTTAAAACGAATAACAAGATAATTATGGATAGTCTGTTCGCCACCCTATACTTGGCCATTGCCGAGAGAATTAAAGAGGGTTTAACTGATAATGAATGTGCCAACGTGGATATTGACCTCGGGCAAATGGAAGGATACAACCCCGAGAATGGTGGTAGGCCAAAGATACACTTGCCGGCTCACCTCGTGGATTTTGAAAGCACCAATTTTACCGATGAGGGTGCGGCCGTGCAAAGAGCCGAAACGGTTATATTGATCCGTAGTTGCTTTGAGCAAGTAAGCCCCACCGATAAGCTCACACCAGATGAGTGGCGCGAGAAAGGGTTGGCCTATTTTGATATTGAGTGGAAGTTGCACAAGCTGCTACATGATTGGTCGCCGGGTGAGGGCTTTGGCTACCTCACACGCATGAGCGCGGTAACGGAGGCACGCCCCGATCACTACAGAGTGAGAGCGCAACGCTACAAACTCAGCTTTACAGACGATAGTACATTGAGAGAGATTGGCACGGCAAGTGCGCCGCCGGTGGTAACACCCAAAACGATCAGTTAGGAAACACTCCAGTTAAAGAACGGGTATTTTTCGGCTAGTTTTTTAATGCTTGGAGGATCATTGCGAAGCATTTGCAACTCGTCAAACATTTCACTGATCAAGCGGTTAATACGCTCCTCGGTAAGATCAAATTCAAGTGTGAGTTGTTTGAGTACTACCGGCCTTCTTTTATCTGTGTATAAGCCGTAGAATAAATAACGATGCAATAGTTTCTCGTTGCGTTGGGTGATGAGGTCACGATCACGCCCACGCTGTTTGTTTTCGGAGGTGGAATTATCCACCTCCTGATTAAATAAATTAAATGCTTTTTGACCTCTACCCATTACAACAAAAATATGACGTTTTGTTTTTATTTATTAAAATCTTGAAAGGGGATTATTTGCACTCCGTTCCCTCTTGTAACCACTTTTAAAAAACAATCGTTTTCATAAAACAGATCATAACCCGTTCCTGAAAGATCGCCCTCGTGATATACTTTTCTACACCTTGCAAAATCATCAGTGGTAGCCTCGCGATTTAGATATTTACTAAGTGTATCAATCATAAACTGATTAACATTAAAAACCACCGTTTCTACTATACTATTTGACATAACGTTTTGTTTTTATTTTATCTATACTCCCACGGAGCTATTGGTGCGCTATCTTTCCACAAGCCTCGCTTGTGTTTGCGTGCGTCAATTTCCATATCAGCCCACGCAGCATTTTTATCATACTTTTTGTAATGCCACGCAAGGCCATCATGTATCAACACGGTGTTGAGTGTACTATCACCACCAAGCGGCACAATGGCTATCATTCGGCCGTAGCGATCACGGGCAGTACTATCCACACAAAGTGTTTTACCAAATATCAACTCGCTTGCGCGTTGCTTGGCATTGCGTCCAAATGCTTGCCCAAGCTCCGGGCAATCAATACCGTGCAATCTTACTTTTACAGTGCGGTTGCCCTCGGCCAATAGTGTGAACGTATCGCCATCATGCACGCCCACCACCTTGCCGCAAACTTGCGCCTGGGATAATACCGGGAATAATATCGCTATTATAAAAATGAGCCTTACCATGAGAATTTTTTAAGTGTCCAGTTGCTTTTGTCTTTCCAGTCGCCACCGTTGTATTGTACAAGTGTTTGCCAATCCACGTTCATCATCACACCATCGGCGTTGGGTGTAGTTACTTCACTTTTGATGATCCACTCATTTTCGCCCACCTCCTCGGATACATAGTTGCCTGTTTTAAATTCAGATTTTTCGGGATGAGGCAATTGCGGCTCGATAAGTTGTTGAGAGATCACATAAGCCTCCAGTGCGGTTACTTGCGAGCCTGTGCCGCCGCAACTTGTGAGGATAGCGGCAAACAAGGCCACTAAGATTGTTTTCATACTGTGTCGTTTCATTGTGTAAACCATAGCTTTTGTTTTTATGAAGTTATTAAATATCAATTATCCACTCTCGAGCATCTTCGCTCTTGAATACCTTTATTTCTTTTATTTGAGGCACAAACAATTCACCACTCCGAATACAGTGCGCCATGCGGTTTTGGTACTCGTAATCATGAACAAGTATTGTATAGTGACGTGCAAAGTGTGTTTTTGCTTTTGGTAAGTCATTCAATGCCGCTATCAAATCTTTTACTTTTACTCTCATTTTAAATGCTCTTTAAATAGCTTTTATATACGTTTTCAAATTGTGATACCAGTTTGGGCAATTCTGCATTGTTGTAATCGTTGAGCCGCTTGTGCAAATACCCTTTGTTGATGCACCAATTGTTTATCCGTTGCATATCAGCCTTGCTGCCATCTTTCCAGTGCATTTTGTGGGCTAGTGCTATGATCTTGCGGCGCATGTTTTCGGCCTTTATCTCATCACGATCTTTGCCGGTGGCAATATTCAATTGGTCGATCAGCATATTAGCCTCTTGGTAAAACAAATCTTTGGTACTGGTAGCGCGTCCGTTGCTGTATTGCAACACAAGATCACGTTTGTACTCTTTATCATTAGCGCGCCCCATCTTGGCGAGGATGGCGTGTATTTGGCTGATCTGTTGGGGTTTGGCAAGCATGCTCATGATGTTACTTTTTTTCTTTTAGCTCTTGTATTCTCAGTTTATCGAACTCATCACCCAAATGCGAACTCAAAAAGGTTTTTGGGTACATTTTGTTTTTCCAACTTATTGCGCTGAGGTATCGGTGGTATGCCTCGGTTTTCCAGTGGATATGCAAGCGTTGCACATCGTTCTTTTTATTCCAAAATGCCTCGGCATCTTTTTTATCCCGGGCGCGATCATAGATGCGATACCATGCGGCAAAACTCAGATCGATATTGTCTTTATAAAAAGTTATATCGTTAGCCTTTGCCCACTCAATAAATTGCGATGCGGTGAGACAGTGAGCAAGGTTTTGCAAGATGGTTCTTGTTTGCCCCTCGGTGATCTTCCACGCGCAATTTCTAAACTCGATCAGGTAGCCCAACACCTTATCAAAGCCAAATACCAAAAAGCCCTCAAACTTATCCGAAACAACTATGTACTTGATCATCTGTTGTGGTTTTTAGGTTTACGG
Source organism: uncultured Flavipsychrobacter sp. (assembly GCA_964531655.1). Taxonomy (GTDB): domain Bacteria; phylum Bacteroidota; class Bacteroidia; order Chitinophagales; family Chitinophagaceae; genus UBA5543. The sequence goes on along the minus strand of CAZHDM010000004.1, from coordinate 166,676 downwards.
CCTCTTTTTTTCTTTTCAGGTTGTGCGCTCTCTTTAAGTGCGAAGTGTGCCGGGTTCAACTCTCTTGCTCGCTCCTCCCAAATGACATATGGAGTAAAACCACCACCGCGATTTTTTTTGGTGTAGGCAAGGAAATCTTTTACATAGATGGCAAACTCACCATCATAGGCAACCTTTTCGCCCACCAGTGTATCCGGCTTTTTGCCTTTGGCATGGCTGATAAACACAATAGAGCGTTTGTGGCCATACAGGCGGTTTAATTCATAGTATTGATCCTTTGTGATACCTATATAGTTGAGACTGTCAATAAACACAAATTTGGGGGTGCTACGCTTGCCTAAATAGGTTTTAAGCTCCTCATATGCATCAAACTCTTTTTTCTTATCAATAGGATCAATAAAACGGCAACTATGCTTTGCTTTTTGAAAATCTTGCCTCATGGCTGCATTTTTCAAAGAGTGGCTATGGCCTTGCTCATAACTCAGCCACGCCACATCATCATGCTCACACAAGGCACGAGCGAATTGCATGCAAAAATCGGTTTTGCCCTGTCCGGGTTCGCCAAACACGATGCCTATAAAAAAGTAAGCGAGATCGCCCAACAAGGCCTCAAAGCCGGGTAGCTTTGGGAGCAACTTATGCTCCTTTTGTTCCAGTTGTTTTGCGCCTAATACTTTCATTGTTGTTTTTGTTTGTTTTGCTCTAGTTATTTTAAAAACGTGCGTTGATACTTTACCGATCTATTGCCTAGCTTTTTGAATTGAAGCAACATAAGCTCATCTAAAGTAGTTCCGGCACACTTGGCAAGTTGAGTGAGATAAAACAGGCTATCAGATAACTCCTCTTTTAGATTTTCAGTAAAAACCTCTTTATTCGGCAACCTATTCTCATTTTGTGTTACCCATTCGGGTTTTAGCTCCGCCATAGTTAATTTTTTCACAGCATTGCAACACTCTCCCGCTTCACCGGCTAACGCGTTTGCATTGTACATCATATCTGTAGGGCAAAGGCTGTGGTGTGCTACTATCTCCTCAAATTGCTTGGTGTCCATAACTAGTAATTTTTTGTTTGTTGTTTTGATTGATAGAGGTGTTAGCATTACTTACCTCCTCCATGTTTTTGTTTGAACTTTTCGCCGCAATCATCACACAGCATCCACACCTCGTTTGGGTTATTATTCAAACTCCATTCAGTCATTGCAGATATATTAACCATATCACTCACACCACACTCGGCACATGTCCACCTGTCGCCGTGCATGGTAAACATCGGTACTAGCTTATTCACCGGCACGGCTTGTGCTATCATGGCAACGTTTACCACCCACTCACCGCCAACTAATCTCGGTTTACTGATCACCTGAGTATCAAACCCGATACTTTTGGGCGCGGCGTAGTAGGTCACCGGCATATCCACTTTTACATTGTCTTTGTTTAAATAAATTCTTTCCATAGCGTGTTTTTATTTTATTGTTTTTAATAATTCTATTCCTATTGCTTTTACTACCGGCGTACTCACTCCATTGCCGATCATTTTATATCGCTGAGTTGCGGATATTTCCACCACGTTCACATCACCATTTTTGTCAGTTGCAAGCCCGTATTTAGTCCAGTCATCGGGCAAGCCTTGCAGCCGTTCGCATTCTCGCTCTGTTAGTTTTCTCAGTCTTTGATCTGAAAACATAACAACAGCCTGACCACTCGCATCGTTTTTATCTCTTGCATTGATGCACGGTGCAAAATCACCTTTCACAGCCCTAAACCCTTTGTAATCTTTATGCGTGCGCATAGTACCTCCACACACTAGCAAATTATCTTTTTGCACACTGGTTAAAGTATTGGTGTAATCGCCCGCACTTTGCTCAAGCTGCTGTTTGCCATCACGCCCACGCATGGCAACTATTCTATTTTCTATCACGAAGTTGCCCCCCCAATTGGCGTATTGTCTTGCGGTGAGTGTTTGAGCAATGTTGTAAACTTCTTGCTTATCCTTTCCGGCTGTGTGGCAAACTCGGATACTTTTTTCGATAGGAAATACCTTTCCGGCACGTTTTCCTCGAGCATGTCCGACAAAGTAAACTCGCTCTCTGTTTTGGGGGAGATAGCCGCGTGTATTAAAAAGCTGCATTGCAAGCTCGTATTGTGGCATACCTGTATCCAAGTCGGTGAGTACTTTAATTGCTTCAATGATGTCAACTCCTCCATTGACAGATAAGAGGCCTTTAACGTTTTCAGCAATGAAACAATGCGGTTGTAATTCTCTTTTGACGCGGTTTGCTTCATGTAATAATCCGCTTCGCGTCTCACCCTCTCGTTGCTCCATATACTCAACAAACTCACTCCGTACTTTTCTATATTTAGCGAACGAAAAACTTTTTGCATCGCTTGCCCTCCAGTTATAACGCCTTGACTGTCCTTTGCGTTTTCCAGCAATTGAATTGTCTTGGCAAGGCCATCCGAAAGTAAAGAGGTCAATACTTCCTCCCTCGATTGTTGATGCGGAAACATCTGTAATTGATCCGACATGCTTTGCGTTTTTATAATTGTTTTGATAGTTGGCGATAGCGTGTTTATCTATCTCCGAAAAATATACTTTGCTGAACTCAAAGCCCGCAGCCTCAAGCCCGTATCTAAACCCACCGTATCCACTAAAAGCATCTAAGTATATCATTGTGTTTTATTTTCTTTTTCCGTTGGTGCATCGGGTGTTATATCCTCAAACCGACCGCATGTTTTACACACATTCACCATGCACAAATTTTGTATGTGGCACTTGTCGGTACATTTTGGCTTTTCTTGTTTTGTTGTATTCATGTTATTTTAAAAAGCGCGGTCAAGAGTAGACACAATCAACCGCTTAACCCTTAAACGTATGCACAATTTTTATTTAGCTTCTTTGTAATAAAACTCCTCGTGTTGCTCCACCGTCACGCCCAACTTTTTCAGCTTCGCCAACGTTTTCTCGTCCTGTAATTTCTTGATGGCATTTTTATCAAGTGTGTGTTTGGTCACAAAGAAATCCTTTGCACCTGTCCACGTTGCCACCATCAGCGCATCCACCACATCCTTATCCGTGGTATCATCTTTTATCACTACGCTTGCCGGCTTCATTTTAAACCCGATCGTACCTTGCGGCGTGCTGATACTCTTAACACCGTCTTTAAATAGCTCCTCGCGGTTTTCAGTAGCGTATCGCTCCACTATCACCTTTGCCTCATCAATCGCCTTATTGGCTTTATTGATCCTGTCCGTGTACGGCTTGCATGCCTCCTCGATCGCTTGTTGCTGATCGGCTGAGTTTATAGCCACATCACGATGCTTGGTTGCTAGTGTTTTCATTGCTTTTTTAAACTCTTGCTCGGTTACTGGAGGTTGTGTTTGTTTTCCCATTTTGTTTGTGTTTTGAATTAAAAAATGTGTTTAATATTTTTTGTTTTACTGTTGTTTGTGTGCTTTGTTTTGAAACGCAACCTCATCACCCCGCACTCCCTTGTGCCAATCTCGGTTTGCCGTTCGGTCGCCACTCGCTCGCATTATATTGGTGCGCTTTGTCCAGGCATGTTTGCAGCGTATTACCGGCAAAATCTACCCGGTCAAGGTTCACACTAGCCCACATTTGCCAAAAGGCTACAGACTGGCACGAGGTGAGTTTGAGGCTATTTTTCTTTTTATGTGCAATGCGCCCGTTGGTGAGTTGCAACTCCAGTTTATCGGTGATCTCTATTAGATGCTCAAGCAATAGTTGCTCGTGCGGTGTGTTCACTTCTATATGAAACATGAGCCACCTATGCGCGTTGAGGAGTGCATCCATTTCGCTTACACTCAGGTTCTTTATTGTTAGCTTAGTTGCCATTCTTCTAATTCTTTTAATACACGTTTATATTTCATGCAAAACGGCTCGTGCTTAGTTGCCACCATGTTACTTGCCGCCTTTATACCGTTTGTTATTGACGATGCGTCTTTGTTAAATAACACGCCCATCTTTTCGCGAGTAAGTGCCGGAAACTCTTTTGCTAATACTAAATAGCATATGTACCTTGCTTGGATGTAATCATCAAAACGATGCGCGCTAACTATCTTACTGGCTTTTAGCTCGAGTGTTTTAGATACAAGCGCAATCACATCCATATAACTCAAATTCCTTTTAGGATCATCTTTTACATACAACCCCACATTGTGGCCTGTCCTTAACTCGATCATGCGCTCGGCTTTGCGTACTATATCGCTTATGATATTTATATCTTCAACGCTTAACAGCATCACGCACCTCCCGTTTTTCTATCGTTAAACTCACCAACGGCACACGCATATTTATTGATGAGTTGCAATTGTATCGTGCTATGTGGGATAAATACATTTTGGTGTAATGCTCTATACCTTGCAAGGCGCACACGCCCCTCCAGTCTGTAAAGTGCCTCGAGGTACAACTCATCATCGCGGATATACCACTCATTTTTCCACCATCCCCATATCGCCGCATCTTGCAGCAACATATTAAGTTGCTCCGTATCCGCACCCGTGTAGCTTTTCAGCCATGCCAATCCTGTCTCGTACATCAGCGTGTAAAATTCCTCCTCGCTCATGCCGGTCAGCCATAGCACTTGTTTGGTATTGTATGCATACTGTGCTACTACTGTATTGATGTGTGTTTGTGTTTGTTGGCTCATCGTGTTTATTTTTTATCCTTATACTTGATGATGTCCTCGCGCAATGTTCTCAGGCTCAAGTTGCTCTTGGTCATGATCTCATGTTGTACGTTCTTATCATTGTAGCCACTCGGGAAATTGGCCTTAAATATTTGCTCACACTGTTTCCTTTTCAGCATGGCAATATCTTGATCGCTCATGCCCTCGGTCACGTTCATAATGCGCTCACCGAAGCGGCTAAACCATGCCTCCCATCCGAGTTTTGATAACTCTATTTGTCTGAGAAAACGCTCTTTAAATGCCGGCTCACCTATCATATACCACCCGCACATTTGGTCAAGATCATCCCACAGGCTGATCACCTCAAGCAAAGCCGAGTTACTCAGGTATCCCGCATCATCCAGTATGATGAGTGGTTTATCCATGATGGATATTTGAGCCACCAAGCTCTCACGAGCCGTGGCCAAGTCGTGCTTTTTCAGGCTAAACCCAAACGCCTCCGAAATAGCAAGCATCAATTGCTTGGGTGCGCGTGCTTTTTTGCAGTTCACAAAGCTCACATTCGGGTGATACTTCATGTAATGTTTACAAGCTGTGGTTTTCCCGATGCCTATGGCATCACTAAACACACGGCCAACACCTTTCTTTTGGCAATGCTCCAGTTGTGGCGTTATAGTGTTATAGGTGGTTGTTTTTGCCAATTTCCACCCCTGTCCACTTAGGTCAACATCCAGTTTGCGGGCAATGGCTATCCATTTCTCATCTTTCAACACATGCTCCGTTTCACCTTTTATGATACGGTTATGGATGCTATCATTAAGCCCTAGATACGTTGCATGCCTCGTGCGGGTGTATGTATCATCAAGCCCGCGTTTGTGGCTGTAATCATCATGCAATTGTTGAGCTATTTCTTTTCTTAGTTTGTCGGTTACTAGCATAGCAACTTTTGTTTTATCTGTTTATTAATCGTTTCCCCTTTCGGGGCGGCGGCAAATCGATCTCTATCGAAACTACCGCCTACTTTATCGCAGCTACTCGGCCTTTACATATGGCATCAGGCTATGTCTTTTAATCCTCCACCTGTTATACTCCATGCACCCTTTACATCAGTTGGGTAAAGTGCATTTGGCATGCCATAGCGTCACACACGAAAGGCGGCCGTGTGTTTATATAGGAGGCTACCCAAACCGCTAAGAACTTTCGCCGGCATACTCCTCTTTTTTCCTGTCCCTCAATTTTGGTGTGACCTCGGTGGTGAATACACTTGGATCACGCCCATCTTTTATGATCAGCTTTTTTGCCCTCGGGGCTTTGCCGTAGATGAGGCGATCACCGTTTTTATATTTCTCCACTTTCAATATTTGCTCTTGCTCCAGTGCGCGCAACACACGGTTTATATATGTCCATGTTGCTTTTGTGGCGCGCATCTTTCTCACTATTTGCCCACGCAGTAATCGAAACATCAACCACACCACTCGGCTCTTAAACTTTTTTACACTTTTCATTTTTATGACGTTTTGTTTTTTTTATTGACCATCTAAAACCATATCATTCATGCTGAGGTATGCGTAATATTCAGCCTCACACTCAGGACATATGGCAGTTACTACGATCTTGTTTTTATCAGCTGATCCAAAGTGTTCAATGTCTAAATCGAAGTTTTCAGGATCGTCAGATATTTCGCTTTTACACTGTGTACATTTAATGTTTGCCATAGCTTTTTTATTTTAGGACGTTTTGTTTTTAATTACTTGTTTTACAATTGGTTACACGTTACACGCACTACTTTAATTTCTTGGCCATTGATCAGCACACATACATTTTGCCATTTATTTCGTGCTTTTATTCGCTTAAATATTTTTCTGATTTTAGGACGTTTTGTTTTGCTCATCTTTAGGACGTTTTGTTTATATATCCCTAGTGGCGCGCATTGCAGCCATCTCCTCATCATCAATCCAGTCTTGCTTTTTCATATCATCCTGCTCAAACCCCTCCACCTTAGTCGGCTTTTGTTGCACTTTCGGGGCTGTTTCCACTAGTTCCACCGTTATCTCCTCATCCTCTTGCGTAGTGGCTACAATGCCCACACGTCTTAGCTCACCACCCATTTTTTTCACTACTGCGTCAAATGCAGCTATATACTTGCGTTGCTCGTTGATGATGCGCTCATCCTCATCCGTGCGCTCGGCTTGTGCCTCTTGGTAGGCTTGCACCTCCACAGCTTCGCATAGCGGGTTATCATGCGTATCATATAGGTGAGCATACCACACCGCACCACTGTCATCATTCAGGTAGTAGGCTGTTAGCTTATTACCGCTTAGTCGCTCCAGTATATGCACATCCTCAAGCATGTAATGGTTGCCCATTATTTGCACGTATCCGCGTCTTATACTCGTGTTTACCTTATGGCCTACATATGGCAGTACGTTGATCAGGTTGGCACGCTGCAAGCCCGGGTTTTGTGTTTGCTCCAGTACCTCCCAACGGGTCATCCCTGCATATTTCTCTTGGTTGGGGTGTAGCTTGTTGTTATAGTTATCTATATCCTCACGCTCATTGCGCACTACAGTCTCATAAGTAAAGCGCATATCTTTATCATCCTCGTTGGCTCTGTTAGCCTCAAGCCTTGCAAACGGTCGGCGTAAGAAACCCACACGTTTATTTTGGTGGCCATACTTCTTTTGCTTGATAAAGCCCTCGGCTCTTTTCTCTTGAGGATTGCCCGGTGCGCAAAACCTTACGAACGGAAACAATGCGCCCTCGGTCATCACATCAGCCACAAACTCACCGGCATCATTGGTTTTACCTTTCATGCTACTATTAAGGTGTTGCTCCACTTCCACCTCCAGTGGCATCCCCATGCCGTGGCGCATAATGTTGCGAAACATATCGCGCAAGCTCTCTTTTACTAAGTCTTTGTTTTTGTCTTTGGCAAAGGCTACACCGATCACCGCCTGGCTCGCCACATCAAATATTTGATAGCTCCACACCCTTTTGCCATCCGGCATTTTAAACGGCACGGTAATATCATCCATCGTTATCTTGCTCAGTGCATACTCAGGAGCTTTGCGCTTGTGGTGTGGGCGGTGTTTGGTTACGTATGCTAGTTGACTGGTACGGTGTTTATCTACCAATGCACGGTTGAGGGGTTTCTCCTCTATATAATAGCGCACGGTACTCTCTTTTACCTCATACGGTTTGCCATCCACAAAGAAATCCTTTGGCTCAAAGCACTCGCCCGTGGTTACATCCACCACAGTTATCTCACCTTGTATAAATTGGCGATAAGCCTCACACACACCTTTTATATATGGTTTCTCAGGTTGTAGATATAGCGCAAGCAATAGCCGCTCAATATCCTTATCCACCTTACGTGTCTTTTGGTTGCCAAAGTGGTTACTGATTAGCCCCTCATAGCCGTTATCCTTATACACACGCATACGCTCTTTCAATCGGCGTTCACTACTCGGCAACCCGTTATCCTCATCATCATTTTTAATGAGTGATAACACATGCTCATAAAACGTGGCCACACTTATGCGCAACTCCTCTTTTAATGCTTTTTTATCGCCAAGTACAATATTGATCATGTTGAGCCAGTCGCATTGCCTAGAGTATCGGCGTTGGTATTGCTCGGGTAGGTGTGCGCCGCTCTCCAGTATGTAGCCGGCATAAAATGCACGCGCCTCCATATCTCTTTGCAATAGTGCAAGCAAGGGTTGCTTGGCAAAGTATTCGTAAGGATTGCCATACTTTACTTTGATCTTGGTTTTATACTTTTCGGGTAGGCTCTCATATTCCACAAGTCGTACACGCTCATTGCCACCCACGCCATGCACCACAGCCTTGCCCCGGCTTTTCATTTGGCGCAAATTCTCCTCCGTGCTGATAATATCAGGTATCAACTCATCAGGCGTTAAGCACAAGATTTTTGTATTATCTAAATATTGCATCGCGTTCGTTTAAGGTTAAAATTTTACTAACTCCCTTGCCGCTTCAACCAACTTGTTATCCTGTAGTGCAAGTTTGTTGGACACATCAACTATGCGTTGAGCAAGCTCGCTTTGCACTGGTCGGTCACTACTCAAAACCATATTCACATATCTATCACTGCAACCGCAAACACTTGCCACTCTTTGGTTAAAGCTCAATTCGTGTGCTTGTTTATTTTTCTTATGACGTTTTGTTTTTTTTTGCATTACATTTGCTTGTATTGTTCCGAATGACAGAACAAAGATACAAGTATCTTGGATAACTCCAAATAATTTGTACAAAAAGTTTATAGTACCATGAATTTTGTAAGCACAAACTTGAGATCACTACGCGCCGATAAGGGCGAAACGCAGCAACAAACGGCCGATGCCGTGAAGTTGAAGAAAACAACGTATGCCAATTATGAGACCGGCCACAGTACGCCGGGGCTTGATGAGCTTGTTGTATTATCCAAGCATTTTGGAGTTACTATTGATGCACTACTCAAAGATGAGTTGCAATTTTCCAAACATCTTACAGCCGCGGCCGAGACATTGAACGCCCGCAAAACAGGTAAGAAGAAAAAGGAGAGCCAAGCATCTACAGTAAGCGAGCCAAGTGCAGAATATAATACAGATATAACCGTCGGCGATCTTTTTCGCGCACTAGCTGCCAAGATGGATCAAATGGAGAAAAAGGTTTCTCAGTTAGAGCAGGATCGTAAAAACTAAGTACAAAACCCCTCCCTATTACTTAGCAAATGCGCCCGTTTTAGCACTTCGCATCACTATAGCCCCATATTTAAATCGTTGTTTTAGCCCGATTTGTCACGGATTTTGTCACCCCTCCCGTCACAAATAGCCATTTTTATGCCTAATTAGCACACAATTTATTTTTGCAGAAAATCATATTTTTTAACATCAAAAACCATAAACAACGCCATATCCACCGCAATAGTGACGTTTTGTTTATAATACACTAATAATGCAGCATTACGCCACACATAGGCACAAAAAAGCGGCTATCTAGCCACTCAATCCCAAAATAAACACCATATCACACCGCCCGCGCCTCATTTATACAAGTCCAATCCAATTAAATACAAGTTATTAGGACGTTTTGTTTTTAGTATCACCACACTCCAAATCCTCTGTAATGCTTTACAGGCGCAGATTTTGCGCTATATATACTATTTCTTTATTTAGGACACTTTGTTTTAACCCCCATATTTTGGAGTGTAGTAGTTCATATCTCTCCCCCGATAGAACTGATGTCACAATAGTTAGGTGCTAAAATATATTTTTTCATGGTGTATTATTTTACAGCAAAAATACGTATAATAATTGTATTTTCGGACTGTAAATGTTATGCATAGGACACAAGTAATGAATATAGATATTATAGAAGAAAATCTCGACAATTATGATAATAGTAAAATAAAATCAATAATCTTATTAATAGTAAATGCTGTCAACGATTACCCTATTTATAATTTACGAGACGTAGACAAGTACTTTCAATATCTTGAGAAGCATTTAAGCTTGTCAGAAATTAATCAAAAGCATATCGAGGATAAAGTATACAATGGTTTGGGTAGTCTACATCCCGATATTGATGATCATAGCATTTATATTTGGATAGAAGAGTCTATAAACTCAATGAAAGAAGCATTTAGTTTAATGGAATTATATAAGGTTGACTTTGGCGACGTTCTAATTGAAATGCGGAAGCTCAGTGTATCCTAGTTACTACATACTACTCAAATTTCTCCCACCATTCCGGCCATTCGTTATCGGCGCAGCAGAATGTACCCCCGGGTTCTGAGTGACAAATGGTCAGAGATTTATCAGCAGCATTTTTTACAAATCTTCTTATCGGGTCTTTCCATGGGTGTATGGATAGTGAGAATGCGCCCCAGTGTACAGGCATAGCTTTTTTTACATTCGCATCTATGGCTGCTTGTACGCTTTCTTCAGGTGTCATATGTACTTCTTTCCATAGCTCGTCATACTGACCGCATTCTATAAGGCCGAAGTCGAAAGGGCCCAGCTTCTTACCTATTTCCTTAAAATGTTCTCCATAGCCGCCATCTCCTGTGAAGTATATCTTTTCAATATTATTATCCAGTACCCATCCGCCCCAAAGGGTTGTTTGTTTATCAGTCAGTCCTCTGCCTGAGAAGTGCCTTGAAGGTGTGTAGGTGACATTTATATCATGAAACTTATTATCGTCCCACCAGTCAAACTCAGTGACACAGCTTTCATCAACGCCCCAAGCCATTAGGTGACGCTTTATACCCAGTCCTACAAAGAACTGCTTTGCCTTCTTGCTCAGCTTGATGATGCTATCCATATCCAGATGATCGTAGTGGTCATGCGATAATAATACAAGGTCTACATCAGGCATATCGTCTATAAATGATATTATATCATCAGAGAATCTTTCTGTGCGGAATGGAGCAATAGGAGAGGCATCAGGACCCAACATTGGATCTATGAGTATAATATGCCCACTCATGTTTATAAGAATAGCTGAGTGCCCATACCATATGATCTTTACATTGTCAGATGGTGCCAAGAAGGCTTCTTTATCAAAGTTTTGGACTATTATCTTATTAGTAGGTATACGCTCCTTCGCCTCGAAGAATTTTTCATACAATACCTTGGGTAATGCATAAAAATCCATATCGGTATTGGTCTCAATTATATTGACAAATTTGCCGTCTTTCCAATTAGGAGATTTTGTGTATTCCTCTATAAGTTCATCAGATAACTTGCCGCCAAACTGATCCATTGTTATACTATTTTATACTTAAAACTAACTAACGACTTTCTTTTATTTAAGACAATTAGTTGATCATTTTATATCCTGCATAAGATATAACAATATAAGAGGTGCTGATTGTTCGTTCAGCATAATTATTTAACCTTTTCCCACCATTTGCTCATTGGGTATTTATCTCCTATCAATACAGCTTCACCTATTTCTGGTGTACAAAGTGTCACTCCCTTATTGTCTGCTGCTGCCTGCGCTCTTACTATCGGGTCAGTCCAACTATGTAATGATAAAGTGAATGCTCCCCAATGAATGGGCTGGGTGACCTTAGCATTTATATCCATTGCTGCCTGTATGGTCTCTTCTGGCATCATATGTATAGCCTGCCATTTCTCGTTGTACTGTCCGCACTCCATCATAGCGTAATCGAAACTACCAAAGCGTTTGCCAATCTCTTTAAAGTGAGGTCCGTAGCCACTATCACCACTAAAGTAAATACTCTTATCAGGCGACTGTATGACCCATGATGACCATAAGGTAACAGCTCTGGCAAAACTCCTGCCTGAGAAATGTCTGGCGGGTGTGCAGGTGAACTTCAGGCTATCTAATGTAATATCATCCCACCAGTCCAGCTCATGAATACGTTCTTCAGGTACACCCCATTTTCTGAAATGTGCACCTACACCTAAAGGCATGTAAAACTGCTTCGTTTTCTCTTTCAGCTTCATGATAGAACCATAGTCTAAATGATCGTAATGATCGTGTGACATAATGATAGCATCTATCTCAGGTAGCTTTTCGATTTCAATCGGTAATCCGTTTGAGTATCTTGACTTGCCCAACCAAGGGTGTGGAGCAGGTACGTCGCCAAACATAGGATCCAGCAGTACTTTTTTACCTGCAATCTCCAGCAGAAAAGACGAATGACCGAACCATGTAAGTCTGGTGAGTGAGTCAGGCTTTTGTACTATTTCTAATGAATCGATATGCTTTATCTCAAACTTTTCGTGTGGCTGCCTGTCAGGATCGTTCCTGAACTGCTTATAGAGTAATGAAGGCATATCCTTGATACCTATCTCCATTTCAGAAGGTATCTGGTTGACAAACTTGCCATCTTCATAATGCCCTGTAGTGGCATATTGTAGTTGCTGCTCTTTAGTAGGTTTGCCGCCAAACTCCGGGCTGGTGTTAACGAATATGATACCTACGATCACTACCAGTAGTACGATGCTTAAAATGATAATACCTGTCATCTTTAATATTTTCCTGATCACCGATTAGTTGATTTATTTTACTTGTTGCATTTTGTGTACTTGCTTTAGAACCACTTTCTTCGGTAACAGCGGCATCATTTTCATCATTATCTTTTGCATACCACCTATACCCGCTATAACATCCAGTTCGCCTGACATCATACCATCATACCCTGCCTTAGCTACTTCGGTTGCACTCGCTGTATTGTTGAATAGTTCTGTTTTATCCATGCCGGATACTTTGCCAAAGCTGGTTTCTGTAGCCCCAGGTAATAGTGCTGTAATTGTTACTTTTGTATCGCTCAGTTCTTCTGCTACAGCATTGCTGAAAGATGTAACGTATGCCTTTGTAGCATAGTATACCGCTTGCAAAGGGCCAGGTAACAAGCTAGCCGTAGATGACACGTTCAATATCCTGCCACTATTACGTTTTACAAAGTCAGGTAAGAAAAATCTGGTGAGTGCCGTTAACGCTATAATGTTCAGGTTGATCATAGATAGGTCTTTCTCCCATTCTCTTTCGTGAAACTTGCCTATACCACCAAAGCCAGCATTGTTGATTAGGTACTCTACAGTTATACCTGCGTCTTTTACTTCCTTATATACCTCTGCTGCTGCTTGCTGATCGCTCAAGTCTTTTACGATGCACATTACTTGGATGTTGTGTTTGCCTTCCAGCTCTTGCTTTAGTTCATTCAGCTTTCCTTCGCTACGGGCTACTATGATGAGGTCGCCACCTTGCTGTGCATGTAGGTATGCCAGTTCTTTACCTATGCCTGAACTTGCTCCTGTGATTAATGCTACTTTATTCATGTTGTTATTATTTTATTAAGTGATTACTTACTTACTTTTTTAGTTAAAAAAATATTTAGAGATCGTATTTGCTTAATAGTGCTTTAAGTATTGCCTTTTTGTTATCAGGCTCATGTAAGAGTATAGAAGTTGCAGCACCATCTAAAAACATTAATACCAACTCTGTTTCTGCTTCCGGTTTCTTATATGACAACTGTTTAAAGGCATTGTTCAATGCCAGCTTTATAGGCTCCATTTTTTTCGGGTTATACCCGTTGGTTTGCCACTTGAGCGCATAAGTCAGCCTCCATGTCTTGTATTCACTCTTATCTATGCTGAAAGGTAGTTCCAGCGCTTTCCTGATCACCTCTTTCGGCTCAGTTGCCATCACTATGTCAGCTATTACTCTCTTGGTCTTTTCCTCAGCTACGTCCATTATAGCTTGCAGCAGACCTTCTTTATTCTCAAAATGACGGAATATCAATGCCTCGGACACGCCTGCCTGTTTGGCAATCTTGCTGGTAGATACAGCATGATACCCTTGAGTGGCAAACATCTCTAAAGCGGTAGCTAATATATTTTCTTGTTTTTCTGTCATTACTATAAGTGAGTAATTACTCACAAATGTACGCGCATTTTTGATGTCACCAAAAAAATAGGTTTAAATTTTATCTATGTCAGTATAATGTCTCTATAAACTGATCCGTCCATGTATGTATAGAAGGACGGTTGCGAATGATGTCAGACTTGAACCCCTTGAACTGTTCAGTAAGCATACGCTGGCGATTGAACTTTTGTTCCAGCTTTCTCTTATCCGAACCCTTAGCAGTGTCAATAGCTTTGTAAGTCTCTGCTACATATTGCTCCATCTGTTCCAACACATCATCATACAGTATTGCAGCAGAGCTTTTATCATTAGCATCAAGGTAGGACGTAAGTTGTCTCACTGTAGAGCGGAAAACTATCCTGTCATCAGGCTTTTGTGCTGTGCTATCAGTCTGCGCATAAGTAGATATGCATCCAGAAAGGAATAGCGCTACTGCTAATAACAGGTTTTTCATACGAGATGCTTTCTATAAAAATAGAAAAAGCATATGATTAATTATCTGCAACCGTAGCATCTTCACCGTACATCTGCGATTGATACCTTAAAGACGGAGACTTAATAAGATTTCCCAGACCGAGCTCACTCCATTTCTCATCAACAGACTTAATAGTTGGCTCATCCGCAACAATGATATTTGGCCAAGGTCTGTCAAACCCATCCAGCTCTTTGGTCTTTCTGGTACCATCCAGTCCGATAATGTTCTTTTCTGCACCGCCATAAAAGTGGTCTCGTTTGGGATCGAGGTTGTTGCAGAAGCGCCATAGCGTATCGCCAATGTGGCTTACGTCTACAGTGTGTTCTACATATATCACCATCTTAATACCTTGAAGCTCTTCCTGCTCACAAATAGTTTTGTGCAGTTCTTCCACATGCCCCTTGCGCGCTTTTTTTACAGATACCAGTAATACAGGAATATCCATGTTTGTGGCAAGCGTGGCATTGATGCCTGTTATTTCTTCGTTCCGGCTTTTGATAGCTTCAGCAGAAAAATTGCGATGTAGTTTGAACGGAGTTAATGGCTCTGCCAGTTCTTCATCCCACTTCTTTGTGCCGTCAATACACATCTTGCCGCCGAAGCCCAGTTTGCTACAGCTATGATCCAGTACATCCATAGGACCCTGACTAAAGTAGATATCATTAGCAGGGTTGATATTTCTGAATACGTATTGTGCCAGCTTCTTATAGTCGTTGATGTCTACTTCTTTATCTGTAATGGCCAGTATCTTATTGAACATCATTTGACCTGCACCCCACATGGCATTCATCACTTTTTGTCCCTGACCTGCATACTCTTTGTTAATTGATGTAATGACCAAGTTGTGGAATACCCCTTCTACCGGCATATTCATATCCTCTATCTCCGGAACCATGGTCATTTTGATAGGTGCTAAAAATATACGCTCCGTTGCTTTACCGAGCCATGCATCTTCCTGCGGTGGTATACCTACGATTGTAGCAGGGTATACAGCATTCTTTTTATGCGTAATAGCCGTTACATGAAAACGAGGGTAATAGTCAGGTAAAGAATAGTAACCGGTATGGTCGCCAAAAGGGCCTTCCCATATCAGCTCTTCTTCAGGATCAACATATCCTTCTATGATAAAATCTGCATCCGCAGGTACTTCTATTTCAGGCTGTGTGATACACTTTACCAACTCTACTTTTTTCTTTCTTAAGAAGCCGGCCAACATGTACTCGTCTACATTTTCTGGCAATGGTGCTGTAGCTGAATAAGTATATACAGGGTCTCCACCAATGGCTACAGCTACAGGCATGCGCTTACCAAGCTTTTTATATTCATTAAAGTGCTTGGCAGATACTTTGTGCTTGTGCCAGTGCATACCCGTCATGGTAGGGCTGAACACCTGCATGCGATACATGCCTATATTGCGAATATCATTATTAGGGTCTTTTGTATGTATAGCTGGTAGTGTTATGAAACGACCACCATCTTTTGGCCAACACTTAAGGACAGGTATTTTGTCCAGATCAGGTTTTTGCATGACTACTTCCTGACAGGCGCCTTTACCACTCACCACTTTAGGCATCCAGGAAGCGAACTTTCCTAACTGAGGCAGCATGGCCAGTTTTTCTAATAAGCCATTTTTAGGACCGGTCATCATTTTGAACAGGTTCTCAATATCCTGTGCTACCTCATCCATATGCTCTACACCCAGTGCGATACACATACGGCGCTCGCTACCCATCGAGTTGATCAACACAGGAAAGTCTGTGCCTGTATTCTCAAACAGAAGTGCTTTATTCCAGTCAGGAGTTTTAGATACACGATCAGTGATCTCTGCTATCTCCAATACAGGATCTACAAATGTTTTTATTCTTATCAGTTCGCCTTCTGCTTCCAGCTTCTCTATAAATGCGCTTAATGATTTGTATGCCATATCTCAAAAAAGTCTTGTAGCTAACAACATTAGCTACAAATCGTTCAATACTGCAGCAAAGTTAATTAATATGTAGGCAGCGATGTCAATAGGATGTTTAATTTTGGCTATCGCTATATTTAAAAATAATAGACAAAGGGTTGTGTTGGCTTGTGTTATCATATTGGTAGCAGGGGTAGTGTATTTATATATGATGAAATACCCTAACTCATCAGGTAACATAGCCAAGCGTTCATCAAACGCATGGAACAACCATGCTGTAGATTCTTGCATTGAGCTTCTACAAGATGGAGACCTGGTCGTGCGCAGAGGCGATGATATGACCAGCTACATGCTATCCAGAATGAATATGGAGGATAAACGCTATTCGCATTGCGGTTTGGTGCATATAGAAAACGGGTACCCTTTTGTATATCATAGTATAGGCGGTGAGGATAATCCAGATGAGATCATCAGGAGAGATTCTGCTAACTTTTGGTTCTCCCCGATAAATAATCTGGCATTTGCCATATATAGATATAACATACACGATAGTCTGAAAGAGCGCTACATGGAATCGGCGCAGGAGTATTATAAAATCAAGTTAATGTTTGACCTGGACTTTAACCTAAAAAGTGATGAAAGGTTATATTGTTCTGAGATGGTGTACAAAGCGATAAAAAACACCATGAAGGATAGTATATTTATCAACACGGTAGATAATTTGCAGCGGAATTATGTAGGAATTGATAACTTGTACATGAACCCTAAAGCAAAGCTCATTTGCCAAATTAGATTTAAGTAATACCTTTACACAAACGCATATACAGCATGTATAAAATGAACAGATTAGTAACCGTTTTCATTGCAATTGCTTTAATTATAAGTTTCGCAGCATGTAGCGATAACAGCCCTAAGGCTGCTGCTCAGCAGTTTTTGACCAGCTTCTACCATATGGAGTATGAGAAAGCCAGAGAAGTGTCTACACCTAAGACAAAAGAGATGGTAGATATGATAGAACAATTTGCTATCAACTACCCTGATTCTACAAAGCAAGAAGCTAAAAGCATAAAAGTAGAGATACTTGATGTAAAAGAAGATGGTGATAAAGCTGTTGCTACTTACCAATTATCTAACGAGCCCGGACAACAAAAGCTGAACCTTGTAAAACAAAATGGTACATGGCTGGCAGACTTCTCAAAACTGGATAATGTGCCTGAGGTGGATGAAGAAACAGAGAACGAGATGATAGAAGATAATGACGTTGTAGAAGGACAATAATAATAGTTTTAATAACCATAGATATTTTAAAGGCTACTGAATAAGTAGCCTTTATTTTTTACTTTTAATTTCATGGCGCTTAATTATATCTGGGTCTCATTTTTTGTTATAGGTTTTGCTGTAGCTATTGTGAAAGCAATGGTGACAGGTGATGGCAGCATTATGACCAATATGATGAACGGCATGTTTGACAGCGCTAAAACAGGCTTTGAAATATCTATAGGTCTTACAGGAGTTATGGCACTGTGGCTTGGAGTAATGAAAGTTGGTGAGCGTGCAGGAGCTATTAATGTGTTCTCTAAGGGTGTGGCTCCTTTCTTCAGATTATTATTCAGAGGTGTGCCTAGAAAGCACCCTGCTAACGGTAGCATCATGATGAACTTCTCTGCTAACATGCTGGGCTTAGATAATGCAGCAACTCCACTGGGGTTGAAAGCTATGGAAGAACTGCAGGAGCTGAATGAAGAGAAGACTACTGCTACCGATGCACAGATTATGTTTCTGGTGCTGAATACTGCGGGAGTTACGCTAATACCTACTTCTGTAATAGCTATCAGGCAAACCTTAGCCATAGAGCAGGGGATAACGGGGTTCAATGCAGCAGATATTTTTCTGCCTACACTGATTGTTACATTTATATCTTTTGTGGCTGGTATGATAGCGGTAGCATTGTATCAACGCATCAATTTATTCAAACTGCCTGTACTGGCTTTCGTTGGAGGTTTCGGTGCTGTAATATTTCTACTGTATTACTTTCTATCTAAAATGCCACCCGATGAAATGAGTACTGCTATTGGTGCCATTGGTAGTGGTATCATCATGTTGCTGGTAGTGTTGTTTGTAGCGGCAGGCGCATTAAAAAAGCAAAATGTGTACGACAATTTTGTAGAAGGTGCGAAAGAAGGTTTCAATGTAGCTATACGTATCATTCCTTATCTGATAGCTATGCTTATAGCCATTAGTGTATTCCGAACATCGGGATGTATGGGTTATATAGTAAATGGTATTGGGGCTGCTGTAGCAGCTGTAGGATTGCCAACAGAGTTCGTTCCTACATTGCCTATAGGTTTGATGAAGCCGCTAAGTGGTAGTGGTGCCAGAGGCCTGATGGTGGATGTTATGAATACCTACGGTGTCAACTCATTTCAAGGGCAATTAGCTGCTATACTACAAGGGTCTACAGAAACTACATTCTATGTACTAGCTGTATACTTTGGTAGTGTAGGTGTTAAAAATCCACGCTACGCCATTGTCTGCGGACTGATAGCAGATCTTGTTAGTGTTATTGTGGCTATTATAGTAGCCTATGCATTTTTTGGAAGTTCCCTGTAAGAATTAAGTGGTCTGTTTGTCTACCAGTTTAGGAAGCTCAGGTGGTTGGTAATTATACATTTGCTCCAATAAGTCGTCTAATGCGCCACTAATAAGTAGCATGCTTCTTGAACATTCATTCAAAAAGCCTTCTTCCACCATAGTTGAGTTCATTGCCTTTAGCGGATCATAATATCCATTGATGTTGAGTATGCCTACAGGTTTTGTATGCATACCTAAGTAGCCCCATGTAAGTATCTCAAACATTTCGTCCATAGTACCCCAGCCACCAGGCAGTATAATAACACCATCGCAACGCTCGTACATCTTTAGTTTACGCTCGTGCATAGTATTCACTACAATCAGTTCAGTAAGACCTTCGTGAACTACTTCTTTTGTTTGCAGGAAGTGAGGGATAACACCTGTTACAGTACCATTATTGTTCAAGACACCATCAGCTACAGCACCCATGAGACCAACCTTGGCACCACCGTACACTACATGTATACCTTTCTCTGCCAAGGTAGCACCTAACTGATAGGACTGCTCTCTATGAGTGTCTAAATAACCTTCTCTTGAACCACAAAATACTGCTATACTTTTCATAAATGTTACTACATTAATGAGAGGCAAAGGTAAGCCCTTCTTATTAATACAACGTTATAAACAATCAAATGTTACATAGGTACAACTTATAGTACCTCTACCTGATTGCGCAACAAATCTTCAAACTCGTCTCTTTCTCTGATAACAAATGCGTTACCATCTTTTACCATTACTTCGGCAGGTCTTAGTCTTGAGTTGAAGTTGCTACTCATTTCAAAACAGTATGCACCTGCGTTGTGAAACTTGAGTAAATCGCTTTCGCGTACTTCATTCAGTGCTCTGTCCCATGCAAAAGTATCTGTTTCGCAAATGTTACCTACTACTGTATAGATACGTTTAGGACCATTAGGGTTGGATATATTGGATATTTTATGGTAAGATTCGTAGAACATCGGGCGTATCAAGTGATTGAAACCTGAATTGACACCTACAAAAACTGTTGCAGGTGTTTGCTTGATCACATTTGTCTTTACAAGGAAGCTACCAGATTCACTAACCAAATATTTACCCGGCTCAAACCATATTTCCAGCTCTTTGCCATATTCTTTTTCGAAGTCTTTTACCGCTGCTGTAAGTTGTTGTCCCAACTCTACAACATCAGTTTCGATCTCGTCATCTCTGTATGGTACTTTAAAGCCACTACCCAGGTCAAGATATTCGAGTGTATTAAAATGTCTGGCCATGTCAAACATTACCTCAAGCCCGCGTAAGAATACAGATGCGTCTTTTATCTCGCTACCTGTATGCATATGCAACCCTTGTACATGAAGATTAGTAGCGTTTACCACACGCTCAATATGACGCATCTGGTGTATTGAGATACCAAACTTGCTGTCTATATGACCTGTAGATATTTTATAATTACCCCCTGCCTCTATATGCGGATTGATACGGATACATACAGGATAGCTGTTGCCATATTTATGACCGAAATGCTCCAGTATGGATATATTATCGATGTTGATGTTCACACCAAGCTCCACACCTTCGCTTATTTCTTTAAAATCAACACAGTTTGGTGTGAATAGAATATTGTTTTTATCGAACCCTGCTTTTAGTGCCAGCTTGACCTCGCTGATACTCACACAGTCAATACTACTACCCAAGCTGTTTAAGAACCTAAGTACATTGATATTAGTAAGCGCCTTACAAGCATAGAATATTCTTGTAGGATGGTCTTTAAAAGCATCCTTCAGTTTATTGTATTGCTGCTCTATCTTCTCTGCGTGGTACACATAAGTAGGTGTGCCAAATTCTTTAGCAATGCTTATCAACTGTTCGTTACTAATCGGTTCGTACATATTCATTAATTAAGGGTTGCAAAAATAGAAAAAGAGCAGGTTACTTGCGCACCTGCTCTTTTATTTGTTGGTAAGGGAGGATATTTATTGCTTCCCTTTTATAATATCGTCTACTACAGCAGGGTCGAGCAGGGTAGAAGTATCTCCCAGACTGTCTGTCTGATCTTCTGCTATCTTTCGTAGTATTCTTCTCATGATCTTACCACTGCGAGTTTTGGGTAAACCTTTTACAAACTGGATCTTATCCGGCTTTGCAATTGGTCCGATAACACGAGTAACAGTTTGTAAGATATCATTACGGGTATGATCCTCATCAAGGTGTGTATGTTCTGTAATGATATATGCGTAGATACCAGTACCCTTTACATCATGAGGGTACCCTACTACAGCACTTTCAACCACACCTTCGTGCATGTTGATAGCATTCTCTACCTCTGCAGTGCCAATGCGGTGGCCACTTACGTTCATTACGTCATCTACCCGACCTGTTATTTTATAGTTTCCATCTTCATCTCGTAGACATCCGTCACCTGTAAAGTATTTATTCTCATAAGTAGAGAAGTAAGTCTGCCTGCAACGCTCATGGTCTCCCCAAGTAGTGCGCAGCATAGACGGCCAGGGGAACTTAATACTCAAGTTGCCTGTAACGTTGTTGCCTTCTATCTCATTACCTTTTTCATCCAAGAGTATAGGTTGCACACCCGGTAGGGGAAGCGTAGCAAAAGAAGGTTTACCTTCTGTAATACCAGCCATGTTGGATATTAGTATGCCTCCCGTTTCTGTTTGCCACCATGTATCTACTATCGGACAACGCTCTTTACCGATATGCTTGTGAAACCACTGCCATGCTTCTTCATTAATAGGTTCTCCAACACTGCCTAAAACTTTTAGTGAGCTCAGGTCGTGATCTTCTACATGTTCCAGCCCTGATGCCATCAGGCTACGTATAGCAGTAGGTGCGGTGTATAGTATGTTCACCTTATGCTTGTCGGTAATGTCCCAAAACCTGCCTGCGTTAGGCCAGGTAGGGATACCCTCGAACATAAGGGTAGTAGCGCCTGCAGAAAGTGGCCCATATATGATATAGCTATGACCTGTGATCCAACCGATATCGGCCGTACAGAAGTAGACATCACTAGGCTTGTATTGGAATACGTTTACAAATGAGTAGGTAGTATAGACCATGTATCCTCCGGTGGTATGTACCACACCTTTAGGTTTACCTGTAGACCCTGAAGTGTATAATATAAACAGCGGATCTTCTGCATCCATCTCCTCAGCCTCAAATGATTCCACATCACTTACTTTAGCTATTTCATCTTCCCACCATACGTCTCTACCACGCATCATACTTACGGATGCTTCTGTACGAGTTTTTACGATTACCTTTTTGACAAATGGGCAAGATGTAAGCGCATCATCAACAACAGATTTTAATGGTATCTCTTTAGTGCCTCTAAAAGCACCGTCACACGTGATAATGTATTCAGCTTTAGCATCTTGTACGCGGTCTGCAATGCTCTTTGCACTAAACCCACCGAATATAACTGAATGAATAGCACCTATTCTGGCGCATGCCAACACAGCAATAGCTAGCTCAGGTATCATGCCCATATATATGCACACACGGTCACCTTTCTGAACACCATTATTCTTTAATACTTGTGCAAACTGGCAGACCTGCTTATGTAACTCTTTATAGGTGATACGTAGGGCTTCTTCATCAGGATTATTCGGCTCCCAAACAATAGCGGTATCGTCGGCTTTTGTTGCTAAATGTCTGTCCAGGCAGTTCTCTGTAATATTCAGCTTGGCATTGATAAACCATTTAATATCAGGCTTTTTAAAGTCCCATTCGAGAACTTTATCCCACTTTTTTCTCCAAGAGAAGTTTTCTGCTACTCCCTCCCAGAATTCTTCAGGATTTTTAATGCTATTTTCATAACTAGCCTGATAGTCTTGCCTGCTTTGTATTTGATATGGGTATGCCATGTTTATATTTTATATGAAACTAAAAAATCGGGGCTAATACCCAAAAAATACAAACTTTTAGTTAATACTAACCGTCTGTGTAACAAACATATATGTTTTAAGAATACCTTAACTTTACTCTCCTTGTAAAAATGCAATTACGTATGAAACTATTTTACCATTATATACTCATACCATTATTATTTGTATGTAATATAGCATTGGCTCAACCTGACGCAGATTTTACTGCGACACCTACTACTGCATGTGCACCAATAACTGTTCAGTTTAATAGTGCTTCTACAGTTCAGGGGTCGTCGTATACTCACTCTTGGAACTTATCTGGTAGTTCGTCAAACCAAGCTAATCCTTCAAAAACATTTATCACACCCGGAAAGTATAGTATATCGCATACTGTAACAGGGCCTAATGGTACTAATACAGTTAACAAAACTGACTTTATTACTGTATATGCCAGCCCTACTGTTGCCTTTAGCGGTAATCCTCTTAAAGGTTGTCCTCCACTTAATGTTAGTTTCTCTAACAGTAGTACTCCGGGAGAGTCTGGTGCAACATCGGTAACGTGGGTGTTTGGTTCAAGTGGTACATCGTCTAATCAGAACCCTACATATACGTTTAATCAAACCGGGTTTCATGATGTATCTCTTAAGGTTACTAATAGTAAAGGGTGTTCTCAAACATTAACCAAGTCGCAGTATGTAGAGGTGACCAATAAGCCTAGCGGTAGCTTTAGCGCATCACAGACTAACTATTGCTCAGCACCAGCATCTGTTAGTTTTTCTGCTACAGCATCAGGTGCTGGTAGTATATCTTATAACTGGGATTTTGGTGATGGTAGTACATCTACCGCTCAAAACCCAACACACTCTTACAGTGGTCCTGCACCGGCATCTTATACTGTCAAGCTTACAATAACTGACGGGAACTGTTCAGAGACTATTACCAAGAATGACTACATCAAAATATTTGACGCTCAGTCAAGCTTCAATATGTCTGCAAGTAAAATATGCGTAGGTGACCAAGTCACTTTTACCAGTACTGCACCTGCAACGCCTACTTCTGTAGAATGGGATTTTGGTGATGGAACGGCAAAGTCACCTGCAGCTAATACGGCTCATACTTTCCATAGTTCAGGTACTTTCACTGTAACGCTTACTACTAATTATGGTGGATGTACAGCCACAAGTACTAAGCAGATAACTGTAAATCCTCAACCTAATATTACAGTATCTCATACCCCTGACCCACTATGTCCGGCACCTCAAACAGTAAACTTTTCAACCTCAACACCTGCAGGTACTACACTTACGGATTTCTATTGGGATTTTAACGACGTTATCAACAATACTAGTACGAGCCCTACACCGTCTCATCTATACAATAACAATGGCTCTTATTTAGTGTTGTGCGTCGGTACAGATCAGAATGGTTGTAAGGATACTGTTAATGACTTGGTAGAGCTGGTACCGATGAACGTTTTTGCTGAATGTGATGGAGATCAGGATAATGATATTGTATTTACAGAGTCGGATTCAGGATGTGCGGCTTTCAATGTTGCTTTTCAGGCTTCAGTTAAAGAGGACGATACTTTTAATTATAGATATCCTGTCACTTATGATTGGGATTTTGACGACGGAAGTACAAATTCAACATTAAAATCACCAATACATACATTTGTAAACGCCGGTACATATGAGGTAGTACTCACGGTAACAGCTACCCATGGTTGTGTGCGTAGAGATACTGTAATGATTTATGTAGGGGTAAAACCACATCCAATTTTTACAGCCACCCCACTGAATATATGTGCTGACCGTAAAGTGTATTTTACAAACCTATCAGTAGGTGCCACCAGTTATTACTGGGACTTTGGGGATACCAGTAGTTCGCGAGATTTTGAACCGGTACATATCTATTCTATGCCTGATACTTATACTGTGAGGTTGACAGCTACAGATAGGGGGTGTGACAGCACTATAGAGAAAGAAGATTACATTATAGTAAAACCTGCAAAGGCGATAATGAAGCGATTCTACAGTTGTGACACGCCATTGAAAGTAAGGTTCGAAAATTGGTCTATAGAGTATTCATCTCATATATTCTATTTTGGTGATGGACAGTCAACTACCAGCCAAGACCCTACGCATACGTACAGCAGTTTCGGTACCTATAATGCAATGTTAATAGCATTTAATAATACGACAGGGTGTACGGACACTGCTTTTGTAGATGTCACCTTAAGAGACCCTGAAGTTGATTTTACAGCCAATGTAACAAAGGCATGTGTTGGAGACTCTGTGTATTTTACGCCGAATATTAATGTTAGCGTTCCTGCACCTGTATATGACTGGTATATCAATGGTTCTTATGCCGGATTTAGCTTTGGCGTGAAAAAACTTGGATTTAGTGCACCAGGGAAATATACGATCAAGGTTGTATGTACCGATGAAAGGAATTGTCAAACTGTAAAAGAAAAGACTGAATACATATTCATATCCCAACCACAAGTTGACTTTGAAGTAAATGATGTAAAAGGCTGCCAGCCTTTTACTGCTAACTTTACAGACAAATCCACTGTATCTCCATCAGGTACAATAGTAAGCAGAAGCTGGAACTTTGGTGATGGCAACACAACTACTACCGGTAGTAGTACTAGTACTAATATATATGCTACGAAAGGGAAGTTTGATGTAACTCTTTTAGTAACTGATGATGTGGGTTGTTCCAGATCTTTGAAGCGTGATGAATATATAACTGTACAAAAACCTGAGGCAGATTTTGCTACAAATAGTAATGCATGTGTTGATGAAGGAGTTCCACTTACCAATAACTCGAAAGACGCTACATCATACTATTGGGATTTTGGAGACGGTACAACATCTACTAGTCCTGCTCCAACTAAGTCTTATAACTACAGTAATACGTTCCCCATAACACTAGTAGCAATTGATGATATTGGTTGTACTGATACTTTCTCCGGTACTACTTTAGAGGTGACTAAGCCTGTAGCGTCATTTACTATGAGTGACTCCATATCCATCTGTCCGAATATCATCGTGAAGTTTGATGGCAGTGGCTCTCAAAATGCTTCAACTTATTTGTGGAACTTTGGTGGAACAAATACCTCAGGGAAGGTTAATCCAACAAAAGTGTTTAATACTCCACAGGAGTACGATATACAGTTGATAGTTACAGATGCTAATGGTTGTACAGATACTGCATACAGTAAAGTAAAAGTACTTGGGTTTAGCGGAGCACTTACTTACGGACCGTTAAAAGGATGTGTACCACTTGAAGTTCAATATACCTCAACTGTTACAGGTACCATACCATCTATAGTATGGGATTTCGATGATGGTACTACTATTAATAGCGCGCAAACAACGCTTAATCATACTTATAACACCCCTGGTAAGTACGTACCTCGGATAATTTTTAATGACAACCAAGGATGTAATGCAGTAAGCTCCGGTAATGATACGATCTACGTAGACGATGTGCAGGCCGACTTTACATCTACCGCACCTTGCTCGTTTACACAGGTAGAATTAAAAGATGCATCAAAAACACAGATATCATCAATAACAAATACATACTGGCAGTTTCACGATAGTACTTTCAGTGTACTGCCAAATCCGAAAAGAAAGTATAATGAAGCTGGTAAATACTGGGTGAAACTTGCAGTGAAAAATGCCCAAGGATGTTTGGATACTATAGAAAAAGATTTGACTATATACGATCCATTACCTGTATATGCAGGAGATGATAGCGTTATTTGTCTTAAGGATTCTATGACACTAATGCCAACAGGCGGTGTAAGCTACAACTGGTCTCCCTCTACAGGGCTGGGATGTACCAATTGTGCTAATCCAAAAGCAGCTCCTTCTGTAAAAACTGAATATACAGTAATCAGTACCGATGTGAATGGCTGTCACGATACGGGTAAGGTCGTAGTTGATATCAAGACAAAAGTTACCAGTATAGTTGGAGAAGGTGCTGATATATGTGAGACAGATACCGTTGAGATAAACGTATCAGGAGCACAAACATATGCATGGAGTCCTGATTTTAGTTTGGATGATGCTACAAGCTCAAACCCGATGGCTTTCCCGAGAGAAAGTACTAAATATACCGTGATCGCCTACGAAGGTAGTTGTATACCGGATACTCAAACTGTAAATGTAGAAGTCTTCCCAAAACCAACTGTAAGCATACGCGGAGAAAAAACAATAGTTGCCGGTGCTAGTGCTGACCTGATTGCTTCGGGTGAACATATATCCAGATTTGAATGGTCGCCATCAAATACGCTTAGTTGCGCAGACTGTTCTAACCCGATAGCCAATCCTTATAAGACCACTACATACAATGTAAATGTATATTCAGATAAAGGTTGTGCAGACTCTTCAAAAGCTACTATCAAAGTACTATGTGATAAAAGTCAGATATTTATCCCTAATACATTTACTCCTAACGGTGATGGTGTGAACGATATCTTCTATGTTAGAGGTGCCGGTATCACTTCAGTAGAATCTTTCAGAATATATAATCGTTGGGGTGAGGTTCTATTTGAGAGAAGAGGTGTAGCTGTGAATGATAAAGCTAACGGATGGGATGGTACACACAATGGTGTGAAATTGCCACCTGATGTATATATCTACACGGTAGAAGCTTATTGTGAGAATAATGAGTTGTTGAAATTTAAAGGTGACATAACGATAATAAGATAAGAGGATGATGAAGAGTATTTGGAAGAAGGTGGTATTGATTTTATGTATGTACGCTGGCAGTGCACATGCACAGGATATACATTTTTCTCAGTTTTATGAAACGTCGGTATTACGTAATCCATCTCTTGTAGGGATATTTACAGGAGATTATAAGGTAGGCGTCACTTACAGAGAACAATGGAGTTCTATAAGCAAGCCTTATCAAACAGGTATGATCAGTGCGGAGACGAGAATTCCTGTTGGTGGGGAAGTAAATGACTATTTGAGTTTTGGCTTGTTATCTTATTATGATAAGGCAGGTAGTATAAGCTTGCAAACGCTTACCGTGTATCCTGCAGTTAATTATAATAAATCACTTACAGATGGTGATCATCCAACATTCTTATCAGTAGGTTTTACAGGTGGTATTATACAGCGTAGCTTCGATCCCACAAAAGCTACGTTTGATGAGCAGTATCAGAATAACAGGTTTGACCCTGCTAACCCTTCTGGAGAGGTGCTAAACGACCCTAGCTTTACGCAGTGGGACATGGGTGCCGGTGCTAGTTTTAACGGTGTGACTGGTCAGAATAATAATATCAATTACATTTTTGGCTTGGCAGGCTATCACTTCAGCCAGCCTAAGTATTCTTTCTATAGTGAGCGTAGCATCAATATTGGTGTAAGGTGGAATGTGAATGCCGGCTTAAGTGTAAAGGTTAATGAGACCTTTAGCTATCAACTACATGCTAATTATATGAAACAGAGTAGTTATAATGAATTTATAGCTGGTGGTTTGATTGCTTGGAATAAGCCTGACCCAAGTGCTGAAACGCCGCAGTTCTCTTTAATGGGCGGTGCTTTCTATAGGTTTGGCGATGCTATTATTCCAACGGTGAAGATCCGCTATATGGATTATTCTTTTGGTATTAGCTATGACGTAACTGCATCTAAGCTTACACAAGCTGCTAACCTAAGAGGCGGACTAGAATTAACTGTGTTTAAAACAGGCTTATTCAGAGATCCTAAGTTTCAGAAGAGTCGTACTCTTTGTCCCCATTTTTATTAGTAATCATCATATGATAAAATAAAGAAGCCTCACATTTGTGAGGCTTCTTGCTATATGTTGAGTTGCTAATATTAGTAACCCATGCCACCCGGCATACCGCCCGGCATACCATGGCTATGGCCACCTTCTCCTTCTGGCTCCGGCTTGTCAGCTATAACACACTCAGTAGTTAATAGCATACTAGCTATAGAAGCGGCATTCTCAAGAGCTACGCGAGTAACTTTTGTTGGGTCGATAACACCTGCAGCCATCATGTTCTCATATACTTCAGTACGAGCGTTGAAGCCGAAGTCAGCTTTGCCTTCTCTAACTTTTTGTACCACGATAGAGCCTTCGATACCAGCGTTAGCTACGATCTGGCGAAGTGGCTCTTCAAGAGAACGACGTACGATAGCAACACCTGTTGTCTCGTCAGCATTCTCACCCTCAAGCTTCGCTAGAGACTCGATAGAACGGATAAGAGCGATACCACCACCTGGTACGATACCTTCCTCAACTGCTGCGCGAGTAGCGTGCAATGCATCGTCAACGCGATCTTTCTTTTCTTTCATCTCAACTTCTGTAGATGCACCTACATAAAGTACAGCAACACCACCGCTTAGTTTAGCTAAACGCTCTTGAAGTTTTTCTTTATCGTAATCGCTAGTAGTTGTTTCTATTTGAGATTTGATCTGGTTAACGCGAGCTTCGATATTCTCTTTCTCACCTTTACCACCAACAACTGTAGTGTTGTCTTTATCTATAGTAATGCTTTCTGCCTGACCAAGGTACTCGACAGTAGCATTCTCTAATTTGTAACCTTGCTCTTCGCTGATAACAGTACCACCTGTAAGTACAGCGATATCTTGTAGCATTTCTTTACGACGATCACCGAAGCCAGGAGCTTTTACAGCAGCTATCTTAAGTGAACCACGTAGTTTGTTTACTACAAGTGTAGCTAGTGCTTCGCCATCTACATCTTCAGCAATGATCAATAATGGACGACCTGCTTGTACAGAGCTTTCCAATAATGGAAGGATATCCTTCATAGTGCTGATCTTCTTATCATAGATAAGGATGTAAGGATTCTCCAGCTCAGTTTGCATTTTCTCCGTGTTAGTTACGAAGTATGGGCTAAGATAACCACGATCAAACTGCATACCTTCTACAACCTCAACAGTTGTATCAGTACCTTTTGCTTCTTCTACAGTGATAACACCTTCGTTACCAACTTTTTCCATTGCCTGAGCAATTAGTTTACCTATCTCATTGTCGTTATTTGCAGAGATAGTAGCTACTTGCTCTATTTTCTTATTATCGTTACCTACTTTCTCAGACTGAGATTTAAGGTTTTCTACTACAGTTGCAACCGCTTTATCGATACCACGCTTGATATCCATTGGGTTAGCACCTGCAGCTACATTCTTCAAGCCTTCGCGGATGATAGACTGAGCAAGAACAGTTGCAGTAGTAGTACCGTCACCTGCTACATCAGCAGTTTTAGAAGCTACTTCTTTTACCATTTGAGCACCCATGTTCTCGATCGCATCTTCCAGCTCGATCTCTTTAGCTACAGTAACACCATCTTTAGTTACAGAAGGTGCACCAAATTTCTTATCAATAACGACGTTACGTCCTTTAGGTCCTAGAGTTACTTTTACAGCATCTGCTAGAGCATCAACGCCGGCTTTCATTTTATTGCGGGCATCAGTATTAAAAAATAATTGCTTAGACATGATATATTATTTTTTTTATTTTATGAAAATAGTTGAATGAAAATCGATTATCCAGGCTGTAATTAAACTACAGCTAGAATATCGCTTTCACGCATGATCAAATAATCTGCTCCTTCAAAAGAAAGCTCTGTACCAGAGTATTTACCATAAAGTACTGTGTCTCCTGCCTTTACAGTCATAGGCTCATCTTTTTTCCCAGGTCCTGCAGCAACCACTACACCTCTTTGAGGTTTTTCTTTTGCTGTATCAGGAATGATGATACCGCTGGCAGTCTTTTCTTCAGCTGCGGCCGGTTGTACAATCACTCTGTCGTGCAATGGAGTAATGTTTACTTTGTTAGCCATGATCATTTATTGTTTTACGTTATTAATTAATTTATTTAATGATACTCTTATTGTATCATCTTTTATGCCATAGGCAGATATAAGAGCTATTCGCGACATTTTTACAGGTGCAGAGCTATAAGCCTGATAGTAAAGGATAATCTGACAGTCAAAATTTCATATAGCCTTATTTATTTTATCATTTTGACAGGATGGTATGTTCCTATAAATTTGCTTCAAAACGATAATTATGGCTATTGAAAAAGGGCAAAAAGCACCTGACTTTACACTATTTGATTCTGATAAGAACGAGGTTACCCTATCTGAAATGAAAGGTAGCAACGTAGTATTATTATTCTTCCCGTTGGCTTTTACAGGAGTATGTACCAAAGAGGTATGCTCTGTAAGAGATAATATGGCAGTATACAACGATGCAAACGCAAAGGTACTAGGAGTATCTGTAGATAATGTTTTTGTTTTAGACAAGTTCAAGCAAGATAACAATCTGCAATTCCCTCTATTGAGCGATTACAATAAAGATGTAATTAAAGACTACGGTGTTGTGCATGATACTTTCGCTTTCGGTATGAAAGAAGTAGGTAAACGTTCTGCATTCGTATTGGATAAAGACGGTGTAGTACAATATGCAGAAGTATTAGACACTCCTACAGAACTACCAAACTTTGACGCAATACAAGAAACGCTGAACTCGCTTAACTAAGTGAGCGCTTTAAACAGATAAATAAAAAACGGGAAGCTATTAGCTTCCCGTTTTTGCATCCATAATGTTTTTGTATTGCATTTTTATGAGCCCATCTGCCAGTCCTACTTTAGGCACATAAATCTCCTCGGCACCCGCCCATTTCATTACAGAGGTATATATCTGCAAGGCAGGTACGATAACGTCAGCACGGTCTCTCCTGAAGTTGTAGAGGTGCATACGTTCCTCAACCGAGCAAGCACTCAGCTCTTTATAATAATCTTTCAGTAGTTCTATATGTAGTGCTTTGCCTTCTTTCTTTTTAGAGATTGAGAAGGTCTTGTTGATATTACCACCTGTGCCTATAGCTTCTAGCGGCTGGTAATCTTTTGTGTGTTTTTTGATGAGCCATTTCATCTGCTCCCACTGTTCATCAGTTACCTCATCATTCAGTAGTCTGATAGTGCCGATATTAAAAGACTCTTTGAAGATGGTTTGGCCTTTACCATAAAGTGTTACTTCGGTACTACCACCACCTACATCAATGTACAGGTAGGAGTTATTGTCATTCAGCCCATCAGCTATATGGGTCTCATATAGGATGGTAGCCTCTTCCATACCTGTTATGATGTTTATGTCAATATTAGTCTGCTCTTTGATTTCCTCCATGATCTCGGGACCATTAATAGCATCCCTCATGGCAGATGTGGCACAAGCCTCGTAGTTTTCTACTTCGTAGATATCCATCAGTAGTTTGTATATCTTGATGGTATCTACTAGCTTTTTTCTTTTTTCGTCGCTGATACAACCTTTACTAAACACATCGAAACCCAAACGTAAGGGGATACGTAATAGTGTTAGTTTGGTATAGTCTATTGTGCCGTCTTTGTATTCTTTAGCGTCTGCTATTAATAATCTGGCAGCATTTGACCCTATGTCTATAGCGGCTAGTATCAAGCTCTAATGTTGTTTATTATACAAGTATTCGTATATCTTCTCTTGTGCTCTGATCACTTCTTCTCCTTCTGCACGTTGCACATAGATGTTCTTCTGTTCGTTATCTAATATACGAGCTTTTACATTTCCAGCTAGTTGAATATCAAGTATGTTGATAAGTTCCTCTTTGATGTTATGGTCTAGTATCTCGCAAGCAGCCTCTATACGGTGGTCAAGATTACGAACCATCCAGTCGGCAGAAGATATATAAACCTTCTCTTTGCCATGATTGTAAAATACGAAAACACGGGCATGTTCCAGATACTGATCTACAATGCTGATAGCATGAAGCTGCTTTTTAAATGCTTTTTGTTCAGTGTACGCACAGCAGCTGCCGCGTATGATTAGCCTTACATCCACACCTGCTTTTGCAGCCTCGTAGAGTTTGCCTATAAGTACCTCATCAACAAGGCTGTTTAGTTTAACCGTGATCTGAGCACTCTGTTTTTTCTTATGAGCTGTTATTTCCTTGTCAATCAGGTTGACAAAAAAGTCTCTCATATTTGTAGGGGATACAGGTAGCGTCTTGCACTTGTGTAATAGCTCAAAACCAGGAGTGGGCTTTTCAATAAAGTTGAAGATGCGGTTCATATCCATGATCATCTTCTTATTGGTTGTCAGTAAGCAATGGTCTCCATATATCTTTGCAGTACTCTCGTTAAAGTTTCCAGTAGATATAAATGCGTACTGTTTTGTTTGCTTGAACTCACGTTTTTTTATCACACAAAGCTTAGCATGTATTTTCATATTAGGTATACCTAATACCACTTTCACACCTTCTTCCTCCAGTCGTTCTTTCCAGTATAGGTTGGCTTCTTCGTCAAATCTTGCTCGTAATTCTAAAACTGCAGTTACATCTTTACCATTCCTAACAGCATTTACCAGTGCATTGACAATTTTAGAGTCTTTTGCTAACCTGTAGCAGGTGATCTTAATACTTTCAACGAAAGGGTCTATAGCTGCTTCTCTTAGTAAGTCGATAACCGGATCAAAAGAGTGATAGGGGAAGTTGAGCATAATGTCTTTTTGCTCAATAACTTCCATGATACGGCAAGGCTGCTTCAAGTCAGGATGTACAAATGGCTTCGGCCTTGGGTGCATATCTTCAAAGACATGAGCAGGGAAGTCCATAAAGTCTTTAAAGTTGTGTATCCTGCCACCTGGTATCAGGTTGTCTTTTTTAGCAAGGCTCAACCTTTTTATTAAGTATTCCAGCAAGTTGGCATCGATATTTCTGTCAAATACAAATCGAGTTGCTCTCCCTTTTTTT
The DNA here is from genome assembly GCA_964531655.1 of uncultured Flavipsychrobacter sp. Taxonomy (GTDB): domain Bacteria; phylum Bacteroidota; class Bacteroidia; order Chitinophagales; family Chitinophagaceae; genus UBA5543. Next base: position 132,984 of record CAZHDM010000004.1, on the reverse strand, counting down.
CTGTTCTTAAGACCTCTTTCCAGTTCTTCGATTATGTTAGTGCTGATATCATTATCAATTTCCAGTTCAGCATCTCGGGTAACCTTAATGATATGACCTAGAAACCTATTGAACCCGAATGGTGCAAACAGGTTAGGTAGGTTAAACCTGATAATATCTTCCAGAAGTATGATGTCATGAATGCCTTTTTCTGAAGGTAGGGTCACAAATCTTGGTAATACCTTAGTTGGGATCTCGATCATGGCATACCTGTGTAGCATAGGGTTATTAGTATTACCTAATACGCATGCCAGATATATAGACTTATCTCTAAGTAAAGGTACATCACGCATACTCTCGATCATCAAGGGGATTATCTGTGTACGTACCTTGTCGTTGAAGTAGGTTGTTACAAACTCTTTTTGCTCTTTACTGAGTTGACGCTCAGTTTTTATGAAGATATTTTTCTTCTGCATCTCTGCGATCACCTCAGCAAATGAACGGTCGAAAACACTTTGCTGATGGATAGCTATCTGCTGTATCTGCGCCAGTATTTTTTGCGGATTTTGCTCCAGGTGTACACGAGCCGCTTTTCCTAAGCGTACCATTCTGCTTAGTGTAGCTACCCTTACTCTGAAAAACTCATCCAGATTATTAGAGAAGATACCCAGGAAGCGTAGCCTGTCATATATATAGTTGTTAGGGTCTTGTGCTTCTTGTAGTACACGCGCATTAAAAGACAACCAACTGATATCTCTTGCAATAGTATGCTTGCTGGATTTCACTAATAATTGATTTTAAGGTGAATCAATGCACAAATCTAACAGCCTATTAATAGACGTGCATTTTTCTAATATACAAAAACAGATAATTTACAATTTCTTAATCTGCTCGATAGTATTGCTGGTAGAGTATCCATCAACAAAAGGAATGATCTCTACACTACCACCATAGCCGGTTACAACATCTGCGCCTACTATAGTATCTACGGTATAATCTCCGCCTTTAACGAGTACGTTTGGCTGGATATGTTTAATTAACTCGAGCGGAGTGTCTTCCTCAAATAAGCAAACCGCATCTACTACCAGAAGTGATGCCAACTGAAAGAGCCTGTCTTGCTCATGATTGATGGGGCGATCATTACCTTTTAACTTCTTTACAGAACTGTCTGAATTAAGACCGATAATAAGCTTGTTGCCGAAGGACGCTGCTTTTGCTAGTAGTTGGAGGTGCCCGAAATGAAGTATATCGAAGCAGCCGTTTGTGAAAACAATTTTATCGTTCTTGTGTCTCCAAGTATGACACTTACGACTTAGTTCCTCAAGAGTAAGAATCTTATTTTGTATCCACGGCAGCTTGTTCATTCTTCTTGCTATTATATATCGGTAGTAGTATTAAAGACAAGATACCAAATAATATAACGATACCGGTTTGTACACTCCAGGATACCCAGCCAAATGCCAGACCATATACTTCAGCTATGTTGTAGTACACCAATATTTTACCTACAAGGTATGGATACGCGCCTATGCCACCTTGAGTAGTGATCATACCTATACTGCCAAAAATAAGTACAACAAGTGCAGCCATGCCTGATAGATGGTCTAGCTGAGACATACTCCAGAACCCCATCCATACCAGGAACCAGTACATAGTCCATATTAGTATAGTATAGATGATGAAAGAACCACGTTTTTTTAGACTAATGATAGATCTGATACCATCGCCTAAGCCTATTATGAACTGCCCTATTTTTGTACCCTTGATACGCTTGAAGAGTAATATAAAGGCAAGCAATAGTGCTGATGAAACTACTATGAATATCTTAAAATATATGGTGGTGAATACTCCTTTCGCATTGCTGGACATCGTACCAAACAGTCCTTCTGCATAATCCCCGATAATATCTGCTTGTAGTATAAATGCAGCTATCGTAATAATGGCAAGGCATACCACATCAAAAGCACGCTCTGCAACAATAGTACCTATCATTTTATCTGCAGGCACTTTTTCATAACGTGCCAGTACCGTACACTTTGCTACTTCGCCGGCTCTCGGCAATACCAGGTTACCAATATAGCCGATCATAACCGCGAAGGTGGTGTTGAGTATCGATGGTTTAACATCAACCTCCTCCAATAGTAATCTCCAGCGCAGTGCCCTGAAATAGTGAGATAGAAAACCCGCTATGAAAATAGGTATTAGTAACCATAACCTAACACCTTTGATGGCATCCATCATACTGGCTTTGTCTTCTGCAGACAGTTGTGAAGACATATAAAGGATAATGGCTATGCCTAAGCCAAGAAATATAATGTATTGTATTGCAGTAAGTAGAGTCTTTTTGCTCATTCAGTATATTATAGCTTGTTGCCTTCTTTAGGAAAGATAACAACAGGTTGGTACTGCTTAGCAGCTTCAAAATCCATATGTGCGTATGATATGATAATAGCAGTGTCTCCAACCGCCACTTTTCTTGCAGCCGGCCCGTTCAGGCAAATAACTCCAGAACCTCGCTCACCTTTAATGATATAGGTTTCTAAACGCTCTCCATTCTCCAGGACAACTATCTGTACCTTTTCATTTTCAATTAGGTTTGCTGCATCCATCAGGTCTTCATCAATTGTTACACTACCAATATAATGAAGGTTAGCCTCAGTAACTCGTACTCTGTGCAGCTTTGATTTCAATACTTCTACCAACATAGCGCCGCAAAGGTACGAATAAGAAATGTGTTTTTATTTGAAAGGCTTACGTGAAAAGTAGGGATGTTTAAGTAATGGATGTTTATCTGCTCTTCTATGTTATACCTGGCTGAATATTAGTAAGATATAGCGATAGGACGGGTGAGGCTATAGTAAGTAAATGTTAAGAAACATTTGGAGCTAATGACTGTTACAGGTATATATGACGACTAGATTTCTATAGGTAGAGAACATCATAAAAAAGCAACGATATGGGACACTCAATTTATATCACCTTTAATGGAAGATGCGAAGAAGCGATCAATTATTATGAAAAACATCTGGGAGGAAAAGTAATTAAGATGCAACGATATGGCGAGGCCCCCGTAACTGCCAGTGAAACATGGAAGGATAAGGTCATGCATGCTGTAATGGACCTGCAGGGGCTAACTATAATGCTTTCCGATGGTACTGAAGGTCATGAGGGGAATATTGGTACAAATATCTCTATAGCATTAAACTTTGATTCAGAAGAACAGCTGGAAAAAGCCTACAATGAAATGTCGGACGGTGGAATGGTGACTATGGCACTACAGGATACATTCTGGGGTGCCAGGTTTGGTATGTGTACCGACAAGTTCGGTATGAACTGGATGTTCAACTATGATAAACCCGAAGAAAAATGACGATATACAAACAAGCATTAAAAAAGGCAGCTGTTTAGCTGCCTTTTTTAATTATATGGAATAGTATCTTATTCAGGTACTACTTCAAACTCTACGTCAAGAACATTGTCTTTACCGAAGTCTATCTGAGCATTGTATTTACCAAGTTCTTTGATATCGTCAGTAATTGTGATACGACGACGGTCTATTTCATAACCTTTCTGCTCGCGAATAGCGCGTGCGATCTGGATAGAAGTAACAGAACCGAATATTTTACCGCTAGTACCAGTCTTAGCACCTACTGTTACAGGGCTAGCTTTAAGTACTTCAGTTACTTTAGCGATCTCAGCCATTAGCTGATCTTCACGCTTTTGTATTTGCTTGCGGCGTTCTTCTAATATTTTCTTATTAGAAGAGCTTGCTTCGATAGCATATTTCTGTGGTATAAGAAAGTTGCGAGCATAGCCCGGCTTAACTTCTACCAACTCATGGGCACCGCCCAAATTATCTACGTCTTTGATTAATATAACTTCCATGACTATTTTCTACTTTAAAAGGTCTGTTACATAAGGCATAAGAGCCATCTGGCGTGCCTTTTTTATAGCCTGAGCAACTTTACGTTGATATTTAAGTGAGTTGCCTGTGATACGACGAGGTAACATTTTACCTTGCTCATTCACGAATTTTTTAAGGAACTCAGCATCTTTATAATCAATGTACTTGATCCCCATTTTTTTGAAACGACAATATTTCTTAGGGCGTTTCTCAACACGGGCAGTACTTAAAAATTTGATATCGTTTTGTCTTGCCATTTTTCTGATTTTTTAAGGATTAAGCGTTAGCTGCTTCAGTTGAAGCTTCAGAAGATACTTTGTTACGCTTCTTAGCATTGTACTCTACTGCATATTTGTCCAGACGAGTAGCCATGTGACGCATAACAGCCTCATCACGGTTCATTTGGATTTCCATCTTAGCGTTAAGGTCAGTTGGAGCCTGGTATTCTAGTACCCAGTACAAACCAGTAGTTTTTTTGTCGATCGGATAAGCAAGAGAACGTAAGCCCCATGCGTTTGTGTGTACAATTTTTCCTCCGTTTTCTTTTACGAAGTCAACATACTTTTGTTGAGCAGCTTTGTAGTCATCTTCTGCCAATACTGGCGTAAATATGACCATTAGCTCATAATCCTGAAGATTTGTTGCCATAATGTTTATTTAATTAAAAAATGTGTTTTCCCCTCATACCTGGCAGCAACGCCGGATACCCGTTAGGGTAGCCAAATAATTTTGGGATGGCAAAGGTAAGATGATTTTTCAGAATAATAAAATCAAAATGTAAAATAACTAATATCATACGCCCCGGCTATATAGCCGGGGCGTACAAAGGTAAGATTATGAATGTATTATAGCTGAGTAGCTGTATATACCACGTCTACAGTGTAAGTACCTGCAGGGTATGCAAAACCAGGTGTAGCTTTATACTTTACTGCAAACCTTTGGTTACCACCACGGTCTCCCTGAGATATCAGCTCTTGGTCTGCGCTTGTAAGTGTAGCGTAACCACTACCAGAGAATGGAGAAGCGATGCTACCGCCTGTGTTGTTTTTTGATACCTCCAGAGCAAGTACACCACTTACAGGCATAACAGGAGCGGGAGTGGTAGAACCAGTGTAAGTAAAATCAGAAGCGTTTGTCTTTACTGCTACGCTGAAGTCTTTGTTAGAACGTACACGTAGTTCTTGTTCATTACTCTCAACACCATTAGCATAGTCGTTAACAGAGTTGAACGGGATGTTTACATCAGCACCTTCACTGTTGCCAGTTCCGGTAAATGTAATTTCGATAGCGTTACTCAAGTTAAGGTTAACTGTTTGAGAAGCGTTGTCTGAAGCGTTTTGAGCTTTAGCAGCGAAACCAGCTGCTGCGAAGATTGCGATTGCGATTACTTTTTTCATTTGTTTCATTTTTTGTTTTGTGAATTAAAAAATTTGTGTTTTTGATTGTAATGCAAACATACACCCGCAAATACCCCTGGCGTATCACTAACATTAGTAGTTTATTTACAGGCATGAAAAAAGGCTGCTAATTACCAGCAGCCTTTTCCAATGTATAATTGCTATAACAGATTACTGAATAGAAACCTTAGCAGTATGTATAGTACCGTTCTCCCCACGAACAGATAGCATGTACATGCCTGAAGGAAGGTTGTTAACTGGTACCGTTAATGTACCTGATGGTGCAACTGTATTATATACGGCTCTACCTGAAAAGTCGTACAGCGTTACTGTAGATGATGCAGACAGAATAACATTGAAGTTCTCAGTTGCAGGATTAGGATATATATTAATGTTTTGCTTAGAGCTAATATTATTAATACTAGCCGGGAAATAGTAGCCATAGTAGTAATTCAGCTCAGCAACAGGTGAGTTGATTTTCATGCCGCCTATGTAAGCATAAGCTAAGCCTTGAGTTGGATTGTTGTTACTGTCATAAGACCATTCAAGATCGTAGCTTTTTCCCCAAGAGCTGGTGTTGTCGTCCCAGTTGGAAGTGGTAGCAGCATCTAATTGGTTATTTGAGTTTACAGTACGAGTTTCCATAATGTAGTTCTCCCATTTCTTAGCAGTAGTATCCCACTCTTGATATAATGAATAAGTATAGAATGGAGCAGTACCATAACCTAAGCTATCTTTTGTAGAATTATACCATTTGTTATTGCGATAATATTCAAAAACACTCACTTTTGGTTTGTTGTTACTATAGTAAGTAATTGTTTCTCTGGACATAGAATCCCAAGAAGTACCATTGTAGGTCTCACTGAAAGAGCTTGTTCTGTTACCATTAGCATCGTAGGTATGTCTTGTTCTGATAGAAGGCATACTAGAGAAGTGGTTGTAGCTACTATCTAATATTGCTTTGTTTTGAGCGTTGTAAGTAGTGTAATAGGTTGTAGAAGAATCCCAACTTTGAGTATTGCTATCCCAGTAAAGACTTGTTTCTTTTATAAGGTTTCCGTTAGCATCGTATACCATATAATTGTCTTCATCTTTTACCATCTGTGTGCCATCATTTATCTCGCCCATGTACTGTGTTCTACGGTTGCTGTTATCATACTTAGAAGTATAACGTTCATCTAATTCAATGCCGCTACCATTATCATAGTAATTCAATGCTGTGTCGCACAGAATGAGGTTCTCAGTACCGTAATCATCATACATCCACTCGCTTTCATCCATAGAAGAACCACGGCTATTCGAATATATGTATTGTGCAGAGTCTTCAATAGCTAATCCTCCACCTTGATCAGCGTATATAGATGAACCAATTAGCCTCCACAGTACTGCGGTAGTTTTATTTTGAGGGCGGGAAGTATTGCTGTTTTTTAATACGTCAGTAAGACTAGGTGCTTTTTTGTGCGGTGTAGGCAATGCTGAGTGTTGAGCAAAGGTTGGCATAATAGCTCCTGAAAGGAGTAAGGAAAATAATAGTTTTTTCATAAGGTTATAAAATTTTGTGCAAGTATATCGTAGTAATGAATCGTTTGTTACAAGCGCATAGCCATAGTTTTGTTAAAGCAAACAGGTTTTAACATTTGTATTAATTAGGGGTTGAAAATGTGCTTAGGAATATGACAGTTTCGTTATAAAAGAACGCATGGGGCTGTTGTATATTTATATTTTCTTAACATATATGACTTATGAAAAACCTCATCATTACTCTAGCCATTATATTATTTGCTTTTGAAACATCAGCACAACAAATAATTTTTAAAGAAGACTTTGACTCTTATCCGGGTTTAGCTATAAATAATTGGAACACGAATGAAAGATCTGCTCCGGTGGGTTGGCAAACGAGTGATATGTATAACTTGTATTGTGCTGAATCAAAAGTGCCATCTGCTTGGTTTTGGGCAAGAGTAGCAGCAATATCCGGGTGCTATGGAGATAAGGGTGGTCCTAGGAATAACATTGATATACTAATGTACTCTAAACCTATAGACCTGTCGACCACCACCAAGGGTGCAGTACTTAGGTTTGACTCTTATTTTAACGGCAATATAGTTAATGGTAAGCAAGAGAGGGCAACAGTAGAAGTGTCTATTAATAATGGGACAACATGGACTGTAGTAAAGAATGTTGATAAAGTAAATTCTACAGATTCATTCATAGTACAATATGCTGATCTTAGTGCTTATCTAGGTAATAGTAACGTACTGCTAGGGTTTAGGTATAGTGATGTAGGAGAGGATCATAAGCTTGGAGGCTGGGCAATAGATAATATTGAAGTATTTGAACCAAGACAAAGAGATCTGAGTCTGACAGTATTTCATCCTGAGAATAAATTGGAAAACTACTTTACTCTTAATACAGACTTTACACATACTGGTACCGTACTTAACCTGGGTTTAGATACTATAAAAAACTTTACTGTAAACTACCAAAATAATGGAGGTGCCATATATACTGACATCGTAGACAGCGTAGTTATATCTCCTTATCAAGAGTTCCATTTTACTCATGCTATACCTAATCAGCTCACTAGTGCAGGTGCAAATAATATTACAGCTTGGGTCTCAGTTGTTGGAGATGAGGACCTTGAAAATGATACGTTAGAGCGGATAGTATATGGTGCTCACTTCACGCCTAAAAAGCTGGTAACGATAGAAGAGGGTACAGGCACTTGGATGGCTTACGCACCTATAGGTTTTGTCTATTTTGAAACTGTTCACAGAGATGATGAAGCCGCCCTAGTATCAATACATAGCACAGACCCTATGGAGCAAGAGGCTCTTAGTGATTATTTATATGATCTGAACTATTATCAAGCGCCTTTCTTCTTATTTGATAGAAGTAGAAAATCAGATAACGATAATTTCTTCGAAACACTACAGGAATACAAACGTCATTTTGGGTTTGCTGACCTCGATCTGTATGGACAAGTATTTGGTAATGATGTCTGGTTGGAGGTGACTGTAAAACCAGCTTTAGACCTGAAGGGCGATTTTAAAATAGCGATGATATTAACAGAAGATAATGTATCAGGAACAGACTCTGCATGGACACAAAAGAATGCTTTTTATACAGGTTCTTTAGGTCCGATGGGAGGCTATGAGAATAAGCCTCAGTATATAGACGGAAAGGATATTAATTATGACTTTGTTGCAAGAGGTGTGTACCCGTCAGCTGATGGTGCTGTATTAGGTACAGTATTACAGTACGGATCAGAATACAAACATAAATTCCATGCTGTAATTGACCCTGAATGGAATAAGAATAACATGAGGGCTATTGTTATGCTTATAGATGGCGAGGATAGTACGATCCTAAACAGCAACAAGCTGAACTACTTTCTAAGTGTGGCCGGCAATACTATAGAAGAGCAAACTATTGGCTTATATCCTAACCCTGCTAATGGGCATACTACGCTTGAGTACAGAAATATTGATGCAGGTGAAGAGGTTAACATTGCTGTGATGGATATTAGCGGTAGGGTAGTAAATAGTATATCTGAAACCAGTGCCGGAAGAGGACGTAATAGAGTAGCCATACCAACTGCTAACTTGATAGCGGGTATGTATATAATAAATGTGCAAACCGGGGGTAGTAAGCAAGTTTTAAAACTTCAGGTGATGCATTAAACATTCATATGAGGGACGAATATATTTATTAACTTTATCATCTCAGTAAAGTGTAATGTATGATCAGTACCCCAACAAATACAGATAAGCACGTTGAAAGTGCATTTGAGGAGTTTAAAGTTCAGTATCCAAAGTATAGTGAGACGTCATCGTTGGATGAATTAAGAAAGAATGAGTTCTCCAGACTAGATGATAATGGCCATACTTATTTAGACTTTGTGGGGTCTAATCTTTACCCTGCGTCTTTGGTAAAAGAGCATCAGGATTTTTTATTGAAAGATGTATATGGTAACCCTCATTCGGCCAACCCAACATCAAGCCTGGCTACTACACATTGTGAGGAAGCCAGAGACTATGTGAAAGAATACTTCAATGATGTAGATGATGAGTATGCTGTAGTATTTACAGCTAATGCAAGTGGTGCTTTGAAACTGATAGGCGAGGCATATCCGTTTGATAGTAATAGCCAATATACTTTACTGGTGGATAATCATAACTCTGTAAATGGTATCAGAGAGTTTGTAAGATGTAAAGGTGGATGTTTTACTTATGCACCGGTTTCTGAAGAAACATTGCAGATAGATGAAGCAGAGCTTAACCAGCTATTAGATAAGCATACTGATGCAAGTAATAAGTTATTTGCTTTCCCTGCCCAGTCTAACTTTTCTGGTGTGAAGCACGATCTATCATGGATTGAAAAAGCACAAGCAAAAGGCTGGGATGTGTTACTAGATGCAGCAGCTTATGCACCATCAAACGAGCTAGACCTTTCTGAACATAAGCCAGATTTTGTATCTATATCTTTCTATAAGATTTTTGGCTATCCTACAGGTATCGGGTGTCTTCTGATAAGGAAGTCTGTTATCTGCAAAATGAAACGTCCTTGGTTTGCAGGTGGAACTATTGAGCTAGCTTCGGTAAGAGGTGACGGACACTTTTTTGCAGGTAATGAAGTGGGTTTTGAAGATGGCACGATCAATTTCCTGAACATCCCGGCTATAGAAATGGGTTTAAGGTTTATTAAGAGTATAGGCATCAATAAAATCCAAGATCGTATCGGTAGTCTTGCAGAGTGGACGCTGAATCAGATCATAGACCTCAAGCATGACAATGGAACAAAGCTGATTGATTTTTATGGTACAACTGATTTCTCCAAGAGAGGTGCTACACTAACTTTCAACGTATGTGATAAAAATGGCAAGACCATTTTTTATGAAGATATCGAAGAAGGCGCTAATAAGCTGGGCATTTCTGTAAGAGCGGGTTGTTTTTGTAATCCCGGGCTAAGTGAAATAGTAGGCAAGTTTACAACTGATATGCTAAGACCTGTTTTTGAGTGTGGTGAAAAAATATCTTATCATGAATTTGTTCATGGTAAGAAGGATGAGTATGTAGTAGGTGCTATAAGAGTATCATATGGTTATCCGTCTACGTTTGAAGATGCTCATAAACTAGTAAGCTATATCAAAACCTACTTGGACTAATTATCTCTTTTTAAGAATTTTTTTAGCACGACTTTTGAACCCTGCAGAAGCGCCAAGTTCAAGTTCGTTTTCTATTATAGAAATCAATTCTTGTCGAATTTCAGGATACTGTTTAGACAGATTATCCAGTATGGTCATAGAGAAAACTCGCAAGGCTATAGGCTCTCTAACATCAGAAAGTATATTAAAGCCGTGATTCATTACTTCGCCGTGCAGATGTTCAGGGATGTTTACGTTTTGTAGTATGCGTAAAACATTTCTTTTTACAGCTACGTGTTGTGTGTTGTCATCCATCTTTGCAACCATCTTATCTAAATAAGGCAACATTAATGAAGGCTCATTATCGGCTATTTTGCTCACAGCATAAGCAGCACGCTGTACTACTCTATACTCATCGTTTAGGAATATATGAATGAGTTTATCCAGCCTGCTTTTATCCTTGCCTACCCAGTTGGCTATGAGGTCTGCATTTTCTTTGGAGTGTTCCAGCAGTATTTGTTCTCTAAGGTTCATCAATCTATAAGTTGATCAAGCTGATTTAAAAATATGGTTCTGTCTATCATTTTCGCACCTAGACTTTCTAAGTGAGTTGTATGAATTTGACAGTCTATAAGTTCTACTCCCTCATTTTGTAAGTGCTGTACCATTTTTATAAAAGCATATTTACTACTGTTGCTCTTCTTGCTAAACATACTTTCTCCAAAAAACACCTTGCCCATCTTGATGCCGTATAGTCCGCCTACAAGTTCGTCTCCCAACCACGCCTCAGCAGAGTGTGCATAGCCCAATTTGTGAAGCTGGCAATACGCGTTTACAATATCATTGTTTATCCACGTTCCATCCTGATCTTTTCTGTAAGCATTCTTACAGTTGATAATGACTTCTCTGAATGCTGTGTCTATCTTAAAGTCAAAAGCATTTTTCTTGAGTAGTTGCTTCATGCTTTTACTTACTTTCAAATCTTCAGGGTATAATACAAATCTAGGGTCAGGACACCACCACATAGGTACATCATCGTCATACCAAGGGAATATGCCGCTTTTATAAGCCAAGATCAAACGGTCGATATTAAGATCCCCACCAATAGCCAGAAGCCCATCTTCAATTGCTTCGTCAGCTGAGGGGAACCATATTTCTTCAGAAAGTACATGCAAATGCATACGCTAAGTTGTAGATATCTTATGATTTGACAAAGAGGAATAGTTGACCATTCCTTAATAAACCATGTTGTAGAAATGTCGTATATTCCGTTACATAATACATACTTAGTTGGAAGAGTTTTTTTTACAAAGCCATGTAATATGGTTTCTGATAGGTTTAATACTGATATTGCTGGAGTTAGCAATACCTGGTCTGGTATTGGTATTCTTCGGTGTGGGAGCATGGATAGTAGCTATTGTATGCCTTATGTTCGATATCAGTATCAACACACAGTTATTTATATTTCTCATCAGTTCAATTGTTAGTCTGGCACTACTTCGTAACTACATCAGAAAGAGATACATGGATAGGAAGAATCCCGATGGTGAGCTTGAGGATGAGTATATCGGCCAGACGGCTACCGCTATTACAAGCTTTGGTAAAGGGCAGATAGGGAAAGTGTCTTTTAAAGGCAGTAACTGGGAAGCTCTTTCTGACTATTCAATAATAGAAGGACAACTCTTAAAGATAACCGGCTATAAAAGTATTCGTCTAACCGTAGAACCACTACAATAAATTATGAACGCAACATCTGTAATTTTTATCGGGCTGGTAATTCTGGCTCTTGTGATCTTTATCTTCACTATTAAGATCGTGCCACAACGGTCTGCATATATCGTAGAGCGTTTTGGTAAATACCGTGCTACATTATTGGCAGGCTTTCACATTATTATTCCTTTTATAGACAGGATATCGTACAAGCATATTCTGAAAGAGCAGGTAATGGACGTAGCTGCACAAACCTGTATCACAAAAGATAACATCTCAGTAGAGGTGGATGGTGTGCTTTATCTGCAAATAATGGATGCACAAAAAGCCAGTTACGGAATAGATAATTACCGCTTTGCAGCTACACAGTTAGCACAGACGACGATGCGTAGTATCATAGGTAAGATGGAGTTGGATAAAACTTTTGAAGAGCGTGAAGCAATGAACAGTATCATTGTAGACGCGGTAGATCGAGCGTCTGACCCATGGGGCGTAAAAGTTACCCGTTATGAAGTGAAGAATATCACACCACCGCAGAGTATTAAAGATGCGATGGAAAAACAAATGAGAGCAGAGCGTGAGAAACGTGCAAACATTGCTAACTCTGAAGGTGATATGCAGGCACGCATCAACAGAGCTGAAGGTGAAAAGCAAGAGTTGATAGCAAGGTCTGAAGGTGAAAAACTGAAGAGGATCAATGAAGCTGATGGTAGCGCTGCAGAAATAGAAGCAGTGGCTATGGCTACTGCAAAAGGTATACGGGAGATAGCTAATGCAATTAATGCACCTGGTGGGCAGGATGCTGTAAACCTGCGTATAGCTGAGCAGTATATAGATGAGTTTGGTAATCTTGCTAAAGAGAACAATACTATGATTATCCCATCAAACATGGCAGATATATCCAGCATCATAGCAACAGCAACTCAGGTAATTAAGAAGACAAAGGATAGCTAGGAGTGTTTCATGCTTCAGAAATAATATAACATTAGCACAAAAACCATCAGAAAAGCCGCATATTTGACGGCATGAAAACTAATAATATTAAAATATTATTGTTAGAGGGTGTGCACCCAAATGCTGTTGAGCATTTTGAAAAGATGGGGTACTCTCAAATAGAATACGTGAGTACAAGTATATCAGAGGCTGAGCTTATTGAGAAAGTTAAAGATGTACATATACTTGGCATCAGATCAAGAACCCATGTAACTGAAGATGTACTTGCAGCAGCGAATGATTTATTATGTATTGGCTGTTTTTGTATAGGTACCAATCAGGTAGATACAACTACTGCACAACTACAGGGTATTCCGGTATTTAATGCGCCATTTTCAAATACTCGTAGTGTGGCAGAGCTTACTATAGCATCTATCATACATTTGATGCGTGGAGTGCCTGAGAAAAATATTGCGGCACACAATGGCGTATGGAAAAAGAGTGCCAAAAACTCTTTTGAAGTAAGGAAGAAAAATCTAGGTATTGTAGGGTACGGTAATATTGGTTCGCAGGTAAGTATTATAGCTAGTGCATTGGGTATGCATGTATACTACTATGATATTGAGAATAAGCTACCTCATGGTAATGCCAGAGCTGTAGATAGTCTTGAAGAGTTATTGTCTATTTCTGATGTAGTTACGCTACATGTACCTGAAACTGATGATACAGCAAACATGATGAATGCAGCAATGCTCAATCAAATGAAAAAGGGTAGTTGTATCATTAACTACTCCAGAGGTAATGTAGTTGATATAGATGTTCTTAGTGAACTTATAAAGTCGGGTAAGTTATTAGGTGCAGCTATAGATGTTTTCCCTGAAGAACCAGAGTCGACTGATGAACCTTTTAGATCTCCATTACAAACTTTAGATAACGTGTTGCTTACACCGCATATTGGCGGAAGTACGCAAGAAGCTCAAGAAAATATTGGAGTAGAAGTAGCGGAGAAGATGATCAAATATCATCAGCAGGGTGTGACTAGTTGGGCGGTAAACTTTCCTGATATTAATGCTCCCGAGAAAGCAGGTGGACATAGGATAGTGCATACACATACGAACCAGCCAGGTATTTTAGGTAAGATCATGAGTATTGTATCCAGTCGTGGGGTAAACATATTAGGGCAGCAATTACAAACCAGCGTACACGTAGGTTATGTAGTGATAGATATTGAAAGTACTTCTGAATGTGATGCAATTTTAGCTGACCTGCAGGAGATAGAAGGGACTATAAAAACAAGGCTCTTATACTGATAACTCTGCTGTAATTGATATAGGTTGCCCTTGTGCTGCTGTTTCTATATCCGGTAATATCTCACAGTTGTCCCACACACCATCAATAATTGTTTTAGCATATTGTTGAGGTAGGTTATGCTTATTCATGAGTTGTGCTGTGAGTTCATTATCATATGACAGACGAGCAAACTCATAACTGACAGAATTTTTTTCAGTATCTACTAGTGCATACCATACTTTCGTTTCAGCATCATTAGCAGGCATGCCAATTACTCCTGCATTTAGCCATAGCTTATCATCTTGCTCATCTACAAAGGGTAGCCCACAATGACCGGCAAAAATGATATTTGCATCAGTCGCTTCGAAGTTCTCCAGCTTTTTTTGCCAGTCCGTTGATTTGAAAATGAAATCAGAAGTGCCGAAGTAAGAGCCGTGTACGACGGTTACTTTTTTGCCGCTATAGTTAAACTCTAAAAAGTCAGGCAATGTATCCATCCATTCGAGTGACTGTTCGCTTACATTTCTTTGAGCATACTGATACCAGTTGCGGGAGAATATATCGCATCTGCTGTCTTCTGTAAAGTCACAACCACAGTCTTCTTGCCTTTCTCTTAATTGTATCTCTACATTGCCAGCTATGCTATGGATGCCCCATTCTCTTATTAGCTGCACGCATTCTTCAGGTTGTGCACAGTAGCCTACTATATCACCAGTGCATATAATGTTCGTTGAAGGTATGCTCAACTCTTCGGCCTCTTTTTTTAGTGCCTGCAATGATTGTAGGTTGCTATATACACCGCCAAATACCAAGAGCTTGCCTGATAATTCTCCTACAGTTTTACTTGTTTTCTGTCTGCCCATTCATCAACAATTTAGGAATAAAAAATAGTATAAGACAAAGAGCACTACCTATCAAATTTACAGCGAGTAAATCTCCATATTTGCCATCAAACCATTTTAAACTATCAGGTAACCATCCTGCTGCAAATATGATACCTGCTATGATACCACACCAAACAGATAGCTGAAAAGAAAGCTTGGGTGCTTTTACCCACCAGAAAATAAATATTGGTGCTAATCCGATAACCATAGTTCCACTAATAGTAGTAGCAGATAGAATACTAGCATCAAAGAATACAGGTATAGTGCCTAAAGCAGCAATTAGTATCATAAATAATCTGCCGGCACTTACTTCCTTGGCTTTAATGATGTTCAGATCAATAGCCAGTAGTTTAGAGAAAGAAGAGAATGTTGAATCCATTGTAGATGCTGCAGAGGTCACCATGATGAGATTCATCATCAACATAACACCTACTCCAAGTAGTTTGCTTACTTCAACTGTTGCTTGCCCTTCCAGTTGTTCAAACCCTGCAAATATTCCGATAAAGGAAAATAGTAGTATACATACAAATCCAACTACTGTTGCCCATATAAAGCTCTTAAGTGTGGTTTTAGGATCACTGATAAAGCCGCGATCGGTAAGGACTGGATCGTGAAAAGGGTAGCTAAATATTTGTATGATAACAGTGAATAATAAACTCAAGCCACCAGTCATAGTCCATGATCCCGTTTGTAAATAATCTATAGCAGAATGTTCACTCTTGGGAAGGATAAAACCTAATAGGATGAATAATAGTACTCCGAAGAATACCATTTGTATAGCGTCGGTGATCAACGAGCTTCGCATGCCCCCTTTCAAGGTGTAGGCGAGGGTGAGTAATGTAAATGCTATTATAGCTGTATAGTAAGATGTTGTGCCACTTTCACCGAAGTAGCTACCTATAACCATGGTATTAGACCATACTTCATTATACAAACGAAAGGCTATAAGTATTGAAAATAACTTTACTGCGCCACTACCATACTTAGACTGTAAAAAGTGATGGATACTATTAAATCCACCTTTTGTTCTGAGCTTATAGATAACGACGCCACCAATCAGGAATGAGAGGTAATAACCGGCATAAGACAAGCCACCAATAATACCATAAGATAAACCAAGGTTGGCGGCATTAGTAATAGATTTTGCAAATATCCAGGCTATAACCAAGCTGCTAGCCAGCATAAATACTCCCGGAGACTTTCCTGACTTAGATGTTGCCTGAAAGAATGCAGTTGTAGTTTTTGAAAATGGAGACACGACAAAAAATAATACGCCAAAGGCGGTAAGTATTATCCATTGTAGTGTAACTGTATCCATCGTATAAATAAAATCCTGCAATATAGTTAAGTGTTTAACCATATTGCAGGAAGTCTTTGTAAGTTATTATTTAGTGTCCCACCAAACTCTTGCGTTAATGCTATTGCCATTGGTTGCAGCGGCAGCAGCGTTGTAACTGGTTGCATTTAATGATGCCTCGTCAGTTGGGTAAGGCATTCTTACCGGAATAAGGTCATTGTTAAAGCTGGCAGAAATTGTTTTTAAATTAGGGAAGCCAGTCCTTCTATACTCTATCCACCCTTCGTAACCGTGAATAATATTAGATATCCACTTTTGAGTAATGATCTGCTCTATTTTATCCTGACCATTCATACCATAGGCAGCGTCACCAGAGTTTAAATAGTCTGAAGGTATTGGCGTGTTCCAATATGCAAAAGCGTTAGTAACTGCATTGTTGTAAAACATGTTAGCACTGGCACTGATCAATCCACGCTCTGCAGCTTCTGCTAACAAGAACTGTGTTTCCCATGCTGTCATGAAGTTGGCATCAAGAGCACTTGTGTTTTCTCTGAATATAGTTCCTGTACGAGAAAAGTCAGCAACGGTAATTGATGTTTGTGATGCATCAGGACCATTCAGTAAACCTTTGAATTCACCAGGATTAGTTTCAGTAGGACGGAAGAAAGTGCCGATACGCGGATCGTTATATTGCTTCAATACCTCCTCCATAGTTTCAGAAAGTATGAATAGGTTAAAGTCTCCTATTCTTGCTGTAGCCATTCTAAAATTATTTGGCTGACCATCACTAAAATCAAAAGTTGCATTTTGCCCATTGCTCTGCATATAGTCGCCACTGTCATATATCTGTTGCAACTGTGCTGCTACATTCTGTCTGTCAGATATACGCATCAGGTATTTTATCTTAAGAGAATTCGCGAATGTTATCCATGCATCAAGATTTCCGTTAAACAATATATCTCCTTGCAAAGACTGCTTGCCATCGTAACTGTTAAGAGCTACAATTGCTTTATCCAGATTGTCTAATATGCCACCATCTGCAGTATATATTGCTTCTTGTGCATCATATGCTGGTGTAACATTCCCGTCTTTACCTTGAAGAGCATTGTAGTAAGGAACATCTCCATACAGGTCTGTAAGAACAGCAGTCATGTATGCTTTTAATATTAAGGCAGGGCCTTCATATACTTGATACACACTATTGCTTCTCGCAGCATTGAGCATGGTCTCATTATCTCTCAGATTAGTATAAATAAATGTCCACGGTTTGCCTCCGTACTGAGGTGATGATAATTCATGTCTGTCAAACAGGTTGAAATCTACTGCCGTGAAATATTGTCCTAGTAGATTTCCTGCTACGAAACCTTCGTAAGACATATTCTCGCCATAGTTATAAACTACTTGTCTTAATAGTAATTCAGGTTGCGCTTCGATGGGAGCATTGGGGTTCGTGTTTATCTTTTCAAAGTCTTTCTTACATGCTCCGAAAAGAACAATAGTCAAGATGAATAATATATATGATCGCTGTTGCATGATTCTTGTTTTTTCAATTATAGATTAATACCCAGTTTAAAACCAACACTTGTTGTAGTTGGGTACGACATATCCTCAACCCCACTAATGAAGCGGTTGCCCTGTACTGCAAACTGCTCAGGATCGAAGTGTGGAGTATGGCTTAAGGCGAAGAGGTTTCTACCTATGATAGATAGCTCGATACCTTTCACGTTTTTAAGGAATGACTTAGATAGCTTTTCCGCAGTAAATGTATAGCCAATAGCAAACTGCCTTAGCTTGACGAATGATGCATCATAAACATTATTCTCTTCGTGGTTTCTATCATAGTATTGTCTGTAATAGCTTTCTGCAGTAATAGCTTTTGTATTTTCTACATATACAGGGTTTTCTTCCGTGCCAGTATTTACTACGCCATCTACCACAATACCTGATGCAGGACGATCTTCTGTTTCTTTAAGTTGCCCTGCTACACCAGCCAATGCTAAAGTTCTTGATACCAGTATACCACCTTGCTTCCAATCTAGTAAAAAAGATAAATGCCAGTTCTTGTAATTGAAACGGTTGGCAAAACCTAACATGAAGTCAGGATTGTAATTGCCGAGTTTCTTTAAGTCATTATCAACTATAAAATTGCCGTCATCATCAACTATGAATCTGCCATCGTCTGTTTTCTTATAGCCTGTACCATATAGGTCACCAATTCTCCCACCTTCTTCTACTTGTACGAACACAGTCTGGTTGATGTTGTCATATACTCTGTTGTAGCCTAATGTCAGTTTAGAAGTACCTGCTGGTAGATTCTCAACAGTTGCTACATTTCTACTGAAGTTGAACTGGCTAGACCAGCTAAAGTTGCGTTTCTGTACAGGCGATAACCCTAGTATGATTTCCAGTCCTCTATTACGAACAGTATTTCCATTCACTACTTGCTGTGTATAACCCGATGCTACACTAATAGGTAGTGCTATGATCTGGTTTTCTGTTCTGCTATCATAGTAAGTTACATCTACATTAACTCTATCATTCCAGAAGCCAATGTTACCGCCAACTTCTATGGCAGAAGTTTTTTCAGGAAGTAAAGCTGCATTTGCAATTGTTGCTTGCTCGCTTAATGTTGGTTGCGAGTTGTACGGTGTGCCTGAGTTGTATACACTTGCTGTTTGGTAAGGGTCTGTATCGTTACCTACCTGAGCATAGCTTGCTCTCAGCTGCGTATATGATATGGCCTTAGGCATCTTTACCACATTTGATAAAATGAAGCTACCTGAGAATGAAGGGTAGAAGAAAGAAGTATTTGCTGCAGATAGAGGTGTAGCTAAAGCACTAGACCAATCATTTCTTCCAGTAATGTCTACAAATATATAGTTCTTATAGCCAAACTTAGCAAGGCCGTAAGCACTGTTTATTCTTTTAGTAGCTCTAAACTCATTTACTTCAATAGGAGCAGCAGCATTATTTAGTGAAAAAACGCCCGGCTGTGCCAGACCAATAGCTCTTGTCTCAGTAGAAGCAGCGCTTTGGTCCATTCTATTCGCACCTGCTGATAAGTCAACTGTGAAGTCTCCAAACTTATCGCGATAGTTTAGTAAGGCATCTGTATTGTTTTCTCTAAAACCAACTTCTTGCTCTACGTATGCACCGTTTTTAAAGCGGTTTGAGCTGAATGCTCTTCTAAACTGACGTTGCTCAGCTGAGTAATCGATACCTGTACGTACTGCAAGACTTATTTTGTCAGTAAATGCATACCGTGCTCTTATATTACCAAAAAGTCTGTTTCTATTAAAAGAGTTTCTATTCTCTAATAAAGAGAAATAAGGGTTATCGAAATAAGTATAGTTAAAAGAATATTGCTGCACATCTTTTAGCCCCGGTTGCCAGTAAGACTTCATAGGGTCTATATCTAATGATCGAGGGCCCCAAGCTACCAAAGCATAGTTGATGTTTTCCGAACCATAACCGTTAGCCGGTCTGTTATCACTATTGCTGTATACATAGTTAGCAGAAGTGGTCACTTTAAGCTTTTCATTCGGTGTAAAGTTTAAGTTCGCAGCAGCATTTTTTCTGTCTAGATTAACACCTGGTATATATGAGTCGCTCCTCATGTCAGTATATGACAAACGAAAACTGCCCATGTCCCCACCATTAGATATAGCGAGATTGTTCATTGTTGTAACCCCTGTCTCGTAGAAGTTTTTAAGATTATTCGGATGAGAGTTAAATGGAGTAGCTGTGATAGGAGCACCACCATGTACTGCTACGTCACCACCTCTTACTACAGTACCATCAGGCAAGGTTACAGGACTGTCATACTGCTCTACAAGATTTCCTTTGTCTAGCTCAGGACCGTAGCTGTAACTGATATTATCATTCACACCCCCGCCAAGTCCATCTACATATTCAAATTTGCCACTATTACCCTGACCGTATTTATTCTGAAACTTTGGAAGTCTAAAAGGTCTTTCCATGTAAGTAGTAGAGTTAAAACTTACACCTAGCCCTTTTGTGCCACGACCATTTTTTGTTGTGATCAGTATCACACCATTTGATGCACGTGTACCATATAGTGCCGCGGCGCTAGGGCCTTTTAGCACTGATATAGATTGTATATCATCCGCGTTCACTTCCATAGCACCATTGCCAAAATCTACAGGTTGTAAACCTTCAGCAGCGTCATTTACATTATTGATAATGGAGTTGTTGTTTATTGGTACTCCATCTACCACAAACAGGGGATTGTTGTTAGTAAAAGAAGACTCGCCGCGTATAGTAATTTTAGATGATGATCCTACACCAGTAGGGCCTGCTATTACATTTACACCAGCTACTTTACCTGCTATGTTATCCAGCATGTTTGTAGACTTTACCTCACTCATTTGCCTACTATCCAGTTTTTGTATAGCATAGCCTAAGTCTCGTTTGTCACGCTGTATACCCAGGGCTGTAATTACCGTTTCGCTAAGCATATTAGATGATGGCGTAAGCCCTACATCTATAGTTGTACGACCATTTACTTCAATAGTACTAGCTGCATAGCCAAGGTAGCTGTAAATAAGTATAGCATCGTCGCCAGATACTTTTATAGAGTAATTTCCGTTTATGTCTGTTGTGGTTCCGTTGTCTGTTCCTTTTTCTACAACAGTAGCACCTTCTAAAATTTTTCCTGAGTTTTTATTGAATAATTGTCCTGTAACGGTAATGCTCTGGCCGAATACGTTTAAGCCGATAAGCATCACGATACAGGTAGCGTATACCTTTATCATGAGTTATTGTAATTAAGTGAATGATTGGATAAGACTGTAAAGTCTGTAAGCTTAGTTTTTGCTATATGTCATAGCAAAGGGTGGTCCTCTAAGAAAACTGCCATCGATGGCTGAAGAAGATGTTAAAGACGAATCATCATTAATGGGATCAATACCATCTTTACAAAGAATATCTAGTATTAGTAATGTAAGCTCGTTTTGTTCAGCGTTTTTTAACCAAATGCCGAATGCTTCGTCATCATCGATATCGCCTATAGGTGATATCGCTATGGCAAGGTTATGATCTTGCTTAAAACACTGCTCTAGTTGTTGATATACTTTGGTTGTTTGCCAAGATATATTTATTAACTGCTCTCTGCTGTAAGCACTTTTATTGATACCTAAAATGCTGATACCTCCATCTTTTGAAGGACCCAAGACACAGGTATGTGTGTGCAGCTGCTCTGCTACCTCTGAGATGTGTTCTGTAAGCAGGTCTGGAGCGTCTGTACCTATAGCAATAACGTTATCGTAACCGTCGTTGTAAATGCCCTCAATCGCGTTAAGGAGACGCTCACCAAAGGTATTACCTACCTGGTGGTCTGAATCGACCTTATAGACATCAATACCTGTGGCTTCCGCCTGCTGAACGGTATGGTTTATCAGCCTCCTGGCAATTCTAACCTTGGTATTAATACTTGCATTCAGAGCATATGCTTTATGCATAGCTTCTTCTACCGCGGTACGGGTAAAGACTAGGACTGCTGTGTTGGATAATCTCTGCAAATTCAATTATTCTATAAACATATGTAACGAGGTACTATTTACGAAGGAAATGTTAAGATAGTTTTCAGATATTATACATTATTGTTTGTTATGTGTGTAATATGTAATTGATTTGCTTATAACATGATACGCTTTATAAATGTTTTATCCTTACAGAATAAAGTAGACGTAAGCCTATTAACTAGTTAAATCAGTGATTATGAAAACTAAAGAAAATAGTACCAGCGTAAAGGAATTTATAAGTAACGTAAAGAATGATACGCGCCGAAAGAATAGTGAAACTGTGTTGAAGATCATGAAGAAAGTTACTGGCAAAAGACCCAAAATGTGGGGAGCCAGTATTGTAGGCTTTGGCAAAACTAGCTATAAGTATGCCAGTGGTAAAGAAGGAGAGATATGTACGATAGGTTTTTCTCCAAGATCTCAAGCTCTTGCTTTTTACGGATTGACAAGCTTTGAGAATAAAGATAAGCTGCTAGAAAAGCTAGGTAAACATAAACTAGGACAAGGTGGTTGCCTGTATATCAATAAGCTTGATGATGTAGACTTAGACGTGTTGGAATCTATTATTGAAAAGGCATATAGCTCTGGTGGAGATGTGTGTTGATGTTGTAGGAAAAAGAAAAAACCTTTCAAGATCATCTCCTGAAAGGCTTTTTTGCTGTGGTGTGGGGCGGGATCGAACCGCCGACACAAGGATTTTCAGTCCTTTGCTCTACCAACTGAGCTACCGCACCAGCCGTATTTGGGATGGCAAAAATAGAACTAATCCTGAAATTACCAAAAAAGAAACTGACTGTTTTTTATAACTTTTTAAGTTTCATGCTTTTTATGGTGTTAGTAGCCCTGTTTACCTTCAATATATAAACGCCTGAAGGTAGGTCGTGAACAGGTATTGTAAATGTTTGATTAGCTATATTCCCCCTTTGAAGTACCTGACCTGTGGCGGATAATATACTATAAGAGTAGTCTTGCTTCGCATTATACTGTTCAATAGTTCCCTTGATCTCGTTCTGTACAGGGTTGGGGTATACATACACCACATCTGCATTATTGTCCAGTGTTTTAATTGAGCTAGGCGGTACATAATTAGGGTCATATATCTCAATGATCTTGTCTACGAAAGAGGCCGTTCCGCTAGCATTAGAGTTACTAGTGGATATATAGATCCTCCCGTCAGGATCTACACAAATAGCCCTTAACCTGTCGCCACTAACCATAGATATAGTACTAGATCCTGTCACATCATCAAAAGTGTTATTTAGTTGTAACTGGTAAAGGTCTCTGTCTTTGAGGGTTGTCATGAGTATAGAGTTCTGTAATGTTGGGAACATGGGGTGATTGTAATATGCAATTCCACTCACTGCCAGTGTTGGTGTCCATGCTTCTATAGGCTCTACTACGTTAGAATCGTTACAAAAAGTCATCTCGCTAGTTGTATTACAATACCCTTGAACTGTCGGCCAACCATAGTTTCTGCCTTTCATTATAATGTTGAGTTCATCATCGTTCGATGGCCCATGCTCTGAACTGTAAAGCCTATTGTTTGCATAAGCCAACCCTTGAGCGTTTCTATGTCCCCAGCTCCATACAGCACTACCCGATATAGGATTGTCTGATGGTATAGTGCCATCAAGGTTGATCCTAAGTGTTTTGCCGTTCAGGGCATTAACATCCTGTGATATGCTTTGGTTGGCAGCATCGCCTGTAGTAATATATAGCTTGTTATCAATTATAATGAGCCTGCAGCCATTGTGTATGTTAGTGCCGTCTATACCCTCTATTAGCGTAGTGGGGCTTTGTAATATATTGCCGTTGTAGGTATAGCGAACCACCCTTTCTTTATATCCATTATCAGTATAGTTATAGGCTACATATACGTATGGATTATTAGCAAAGTCGGGGTGCAGAGTCATACCCAACATGCCTCCTTCATTCTGTATCACAGTATTCGTTTCGTTGTATAGTGTATCCAGCTGTTGTATGGTTGGGTCTAGTCTACAGATATAGCCATTCTTTTGTGTGAACCATATATGGTCATCAGGTCCGTAAACCATCTCCCATGGTATGAATAGGTTGTCTGCAACTACGCGCGTAGTCATTTGTGCAGATAAACTGCCCGTAAATAAGAATGATATCGCTAGTAAAAGAAGTCTGTTCATGATACTTAAGTTAAGATTATTATCTCTGTTATAACGTTAAGCTATTACTTTTGTTCCCATGTCGTTAGCAGAGTTATGGTATCAGTTTACAGTACAGTTGATGCAAACAACAGTACTTGAGGCAGTAGCTGTATTATTTGGGGTTATTAGCGTGGTGTTAGCTAATAGGAACCATGTATTGCTTTACCCTACAGGTATCATTAGCACGAGCTTGTACTTGTATATTATGACCTCCGTCGGTCTGTATGCAGAAGCATTGCTCAATGGCTATTATCTAGTGATGAGTATATATGGCTGGGTAAGATGGTCTATGAATAAAGAGAATATGAATGCAGCCTCTATATCATATGCTAATAAGAGAGACTGGATAGTGACTTCTGCTATAGTAGTACTGGGTTTTATGATCATGTTCTATACGCTTAGTAACTACACTGATTCTGAAGTGCCATTCTGGGATGCTATTGTTGCCTCCTTTGCATGGGCAGGTATGTGGTTGTTAGCTAAACATAAAATAGAGAACTGGGTGTTGTTGAACATCTCTAATTTGATAGCTATACCTCTGTTCGTTTATAAAGGTATTCCGCTTACCTCAGTATTGACCATTATATTATTCACAGTAGCAGTATTCGGCTATTTTAGATGGAAGCGATTACATAAGCTGCAGGAAGCATCTTGAGTACAAAAAAGAAAATAGTAGTAATAGGACCTGAATCTACAGGTAAAAGCACGCTGAGTAAAGCTTTGGCAGAAGAGCTGAGAACAGTTTGGGTGCCGGAATATGCCAGAGGTTATCTGGAAGAACTTAACCGTGACTATACTGAAGAAGACCTGATAGTCATAGCCAAAGGTCAACTGAAGCTTGAAGATGAGCTATGTGCACAAGCGTCCGGCTTTTTAATATGTGATACAGACCTTTATGTAATAAAAGTATGGAGTGAGGCTAAGTATGGTAGATGTGATAAGTGGATACTGGAAGAGATAGCCAAACACAAGTGTGATTTATATCTACTCACTGATATTGATATGCCATGGGAAGATGATCCATTGAGGGAGCATCCAAATCCCGAAGAACGATTATACTTCTTTAATATTTATAAAGATATAGTTGCATCTAGCGGTGTTCCGTTTGAAATAGTATCGGGTAATCCACAAGAAAGGCTAAAAAGTTCATTAGATGCAATAAAGAAGCATATCTATTAGTAACTTTAAGGTATGCTGCTGGAAATACATCCCGATAATCCTCAACAAAGGTATATTGACATGGTCGTCGATACACTAAGGGATGGAGGAGTTATTATATATCCCACAGATACTATATACGGTATTGGTTGTGATATATATAACCAAAAAGCAGTTGAGAAGATATGCAGGATAAAAGGTATAGAGCCAAAGAAAGCTCAGTTCTCATTTGTATGTTCAGATCTGAGTCATATATCAGAATATACTAAGAGCTTAGATACTCCAACGTTTAGATTACTTAAGAACACACTGCCAGGCCCATATACATACATATTGAATGCCAGCAAACAGGTGCCAAAAATCATTAAGGCAAAAAAAGATACAGTAGGGATAAGAGTGCCAAACCATCGTATTTGTAATATGATAGTAAAGCAGCTGGGCAATCCTATAATGAGTGCATCTCTTCCCATGGATGAAGATGTTGAATATTATACAGATCCTGAATTGATGCACGATCGCTTTGGTAATCTGGTTGATCTCGTAATAGACGGCGGACATGGTAATATAGTATCTTCAACTGTTGTTGATTGCACAACAGATCCTCATCAAATAATAAGAGAAGGTGCAGGCAAGCTGGATGACTTGTTAGGTTAATTTTCTTTTCCCTTTTTTCTTTTCTTTGCAACTATGTACACGCCACAAGACGAACAGCGCTATTATCAGCGAGCAAAAGAGCTGCTTGATATTCAAAATGAAGACGTTGCTATCATAGAAGAGTTAAGAGAAGCGATCAACTATTTTGACTGGAAGTACTACGTACAAGATGAGCCTGTTTTGGCAGATGTGGAGTACGATACGTTATTTAAAAAACTTAAAGACCTTGAATATAAGTATCCGGAGCATGTGACGATTGATTCGCCTACACAAAGAGTAGCAAAAGGTTTAAGTGAGAAGTTTCCTACTGTGAGTCATCTTGTGCCAATGCTCAGCTTGGATAATACTTACAATGCCGATGATCTGAAGGATTGGGATAAGCGTTGCAAGGATTTTGCAGGTACAGATGATATAGAATACTGTGTTGAACCAAAGTATGATGGAGCAAGTATCTCTGTGATATACGAGAACGGGCAACTTGTAAGAGCTGCAACCCGTGGTGATGGTGTGCAGGGCGAGGAAATAACAACAAATGCAAAGTTGATAAGATCACTTCCGTTATCTGCTAAGTTTAATGATGCGGGTATTAGCCAAATTGAGATAAGAGGAGAGGTGGTGATACACAAAGATGTATTTGCTGCTTTTAATGAACAACGTGCTGCAGAAGGTTTAGCACCTTTAGCTAACCCGCGTAATGCGGCATCGGGTACGTTGCGTATGCTAGACCCGCAGGAAGTAGCAAAGCGAAAGTTGAATATTGTGTTATATCACATTAGCGACTATACACATACTGAGGCTCTACCTACTGAGCTCGGTACACACTATAACTCTTTACAATGGTTATATAAGCTGGGCTTCTCAACACCTGTTAGAGAAATGGAGGTGTTTAAAAGTATTGATGAGGTTACAAAGTACTGTGCTGAATTTGAAGAAAGAAGAGACGAACTGCCTTTTGAGGTAGATGGTTTGGTAATAAAAGTCAACAACTTTGAGCTACAGGATAAAATGGGCATGACCTCACATCACCCTAGGTGGGCTGTAGCTTATAAGTTTAAAGCGAGACAAGGTACAAGCAAGCTGCTAAGAGTAGAGTTTCAGGTTGGTAGAACAGGGTCTATTACTCCTGTCGCAAAGATAGAACCAACACCAATAGGCGGTGTGACAGTAAGTTCTATATCTCTTTTTAATGAGGATGTGGTTAGGGAGAAAGACCTGCATATAGGCGATACTGTTTTGGTGGAAAGGGCAGGAGATGTTATACCTTATATCGTAAAACCTCTTGCAGAGTTAAGAACGGGTGCCGAAGAAAAGATAGTATTCCCAACAACATGTCCTATCTGTAATAGTGAGCTTGAGAAACCTGAAGAAGAGGCCGTATGGCGTTGTACAAATATTAGTTGTCCTGCGCAGGTAGTAGAGCGAATAATTCATTTTGCCAGTAAGAATGCAATGGATATTCGCAATCTGGGTGAGTCGAACATTCGTAAGTTCTACGATCTGGGCTTACTCAAAGATATACCTGGCATCTATTCAATGAACTGGGATAATGTACTTGCGCTAGAGGGGTTCAAAGAAAAGTCTGTAAATAATTTAAAAGAAGCTGTAGAAAATTCTAAGTCACAAGCCTTGAATCGATTGATCTTTGGTCTGGGTATCCGCTATGTTGGTGAAACAACTGCTAAAACATTAGCTAATGCAGTTACCAACTTAAAAGATTTATATGACTGGACTGAAGAGCAGCTTATAGCATTAGAAGATATAGGACCTAAAGTAGCTGGTTCTGTAGCACACTTTTTTCAAAACCCCGATAACCGGCAAATGCTGGACGAACTGGAAGCAGTAGGTTTAAGTTTGTTGAATACACACTCGGGTAATAAACAATCAGGCGGCGAGCTGGAAGGGAAAACTTTCTTATTTACAGGTACGCTGACAAAGTTTAAAAGAAGTGAAGCTGAGGCTATGGTAGAAGCCAGAGGAGGGACAAAACTTAGTGGTGTGAGTAGTAAACTGAACTATCTGGTAGTAGGCACTGACGCAGGGTCTAAGCTGGAGAAAGCCAAAAAGTTGGGTACAGTAACTATCTTAAATGAGGATGAGTTTCTGAATATGATAAGTGAATAATTAGCTACTTCTTATTATTCTTTTGAAACTCTGCTTTCATTGCATCCAGTTTGCGAAGCCTGGTTTTGATAGCGTGTAGCAGCTCTGTAGTATTGAAAGGCTTTGTTACATAGTCATCAGCACCCATCTCCATACCTTTCCTAAACTCATCTCTTTCCGCTCTTGCTGTAAGGAATATGAACGGGATATTCATGGTCTTTTTATCTTTTTGAAGTATTTCCAACACGCCATATCCGTCTAACTCAGGCATCAATACATCACAAAGAATGAGGTCTGGCAAACTTGATTTTGCCATGTCTACACCTTCGGTACCGTTTTTAGCGCCTACTGCTTCGTAATTAGATAAGTTGAGTATTTCACAGATGTTTTCTCTAACATCTTTATTGTCTTCTATGACCAGTATAGTCTTCATCAGGCAACTAAATTAATAATTGCCATTATATTATTGTGGTAATTGAATGGTAAAAGTTGAACCTTCATCTAATGTGCTGGCTACCTGTACTGAGCCATTCATCATTTCGACGTATTTGCTGACGATGTGTAACCCCAGTCCTGTGCCTTGTATATAATCTACATTGTCACCCCTGTAAAAGCGCTCAAAAAGGTGTGTCATATTATCTGTAGATATGCCAACTCCTTTATCCTCAACTGATAGTTTAAGAACACCATTTGCATTTTCTGTTCTTATTAAGATAGGTTGGTTCTCATGAGAAAACTTGATGGCATTAGATATCAGGTTGGTAATGATATGCTTTAAAAGGTTAGGGTCAGTATTGACCAGTTCCTCGCCTGAATGATCATACTTTATCGTTTGTCCATCCTTTAAGATAGCCTGTATGTTTTCTGTAATACCAGTGATGAGTGACGGGATATCTACATCTATTTGTCTCAAGCTTATTTTTCCAGCTTCCAGCTTTTCAACAGACAGAAAATCATCCATTATCTGCGTAAGCATGTTAGAGCAAGATACTATATGCCCTAAGTGTACTTCTCTGTTGGACTGTTGTTCCTCTTTAGTATATCTGGAAATAAGATACGCAGAAGACATGATGGTACTTAATGGAGTTCTGAACTCATGAGAGGCCATTGATATGAATCTTGATTTGATTTCATTCAATTCTTTCTCTTTCTCTAGCTCTTCTTTTAATGCGTTTTCTCTGCTTTGCGCTTCTTCCAGAGCTTTTTGTAATTCTGCTATCTTGCTATTTGCAGTATCCGTGTTTAGATCATTCATTATTTAGGTGATGTGGATGTTTAAATAATATGATATACATATTGTTAAGTCCAGGGTAAAAGTAATCAATCGAGTAAAAAAATGCTGTTAAAGGATAGTTTATACTCGTATGTATGTAATAATTCGTTATTGAAGGGTATTTATATTAAGTATTAGGCTGTTAACATATACCTTTGCACGGATTTCAATAGAAATACCAGTATGAGTGAAAGGAAACCATATTTGCGACTAAGCGGTTTAGAACCATTGGTTGTAAGATCGGATACTAACTTTATTAACGTAGGGGAGCGTACAAATGTTACTGGCTCTCGTCGTTTCGCCAGGCTTATTCGCGAAGAAAAGTATGAAGAAGCATTATCTGTTGCACGCCAACAGGTAGAGAATGGTGCGCAAGTACTTGATGTGAATATGGATGATGCGTTATTGGATGGAGTGAAGGTGATGACCACCTTCATAAATCTGCTACAGGCAGAGCCTGATATAGCAAAGATCCCAATCATGCTGGACTCTTCTAAGTTTGAAATAATCGAGGCAGGCCTTAAGTGCATACAAGGTAAGTGTATAGTTAATTCCATATCACTGAAAGAAGGAGAGGAGAAGTTTTTAGAACAGGCAAGGATATGTAAGAACTTCGGCGCGTCAGTGATTGTAATGGCTTTTGATGAAAAAGGTCAGGCAGATACTTTACAAAGACGTGTAGATATTTGTCAGAGAGCTTATGATATTCTTACACAAAAAGTGGGCTTCCGTCCACAGGATATAATATTTGACCCTAACATTTTTGCAATAGCTACAGGTATAGAAGAGCATAATAGTTATGCTCTAGATTTTATAGAAGCTACACGTATCATAAAACAGAAAATGCCACTCACCAAGATCAGTGGTGGGGTAAGTAATGTTTCTTTCTCCTTCAGAGGTAATGAAGCTGTGCGTGAAGCTATGCATAGTGTGTTTCTATACCATGCCATCAGGGCAGGTATGGATATGGGAATAGTAAATGCAGGTCAGTTACAGATATATGATGAGATAGAGCCTCGCTTAAAAGAGCTATGTGAGGAAGTAATACTGAATAAAAGCGATGATGCCACGGAGAAGTTGCTAGCATTTGCTGACACTGTAAAAGCTAAAGGGAAAACAGAGAAGAAAACTGATGAGTGGCGTAATGGCGATGTGGTCGAGCGACTAAAACATTCGCTGGTACATGGTATTACTGATTATATAGACGAGGATACTGAAGAAGCTAGACTTGTATATGATAAGCCGTTAGAAGTGATAGAAGGTCCTCTTATGGACGGGATGAATGTAGTTGGTGATTTGTTTGGTAGTGGCAAGATGTTCTTACCGCAGGTGGTGAAGAGTGCCAGGGTGATGAAAAAGAGTGTAGCGTATTTATTCCCGTTTATTGAAGAAGAAAAAAAGAATAATCCCCAGCCAGAAGGTGAAGGTGCATCTAAAATATTGATGGCAACCGTTAAGGGTGATGTACATGATATAGGTAAGAATATAGTAGGTGTTGTGCTAGGGTGTAATGGTTATGAGATCATAGACCTTGGAGTGATGGTGCCTGCCGATAAGATACTGGATACTGCAGAGAAAGAGAAGGTTGATATTATCGGGTTAAGTGGATTGATCACTCCTTCACTAGATGAGATGGTTCATGTAGCTAAAGAGATGAAGCGCAGAGGAATGAAGCAACCATTACTTATTGGTGGAGCTACAACTTCACGTATGCACACGGCAGTTAAGATAGCTGAGCAATATAATAACGGTGTGATACATGTACTGGATGCTAGTAGAAGTGTAACTGTAGCAACTAACCTATTAAAGAAGGGTAACAAAGAGGGGTTCCTGAAAGGTATTAACGGTGAGTACGAACAACTGAGAGCTGACTTTGCAAATAAGAAGACTGTAAAGCAATACATCTCTTTTGAAGAGGCGCAGAAAAATACAGTTGCTATAGATTGGTCTGGTTACGAACCGGTAAAGCCTAACACTATGGGTAATACTGTTTTTGAAGACTATGATCTAAGTGAAATAAGAAACTATATTGATTGGGGCCCTTTCTTCATAGCATGGGAAATGAAAGGTAAATTTCCGGCTATACTTGAAGATGAGCATGTAGGTAAAGAAGCGACTAAGTTATATAATGATGCTAATGCATTATTGGATAAGATAATTGATGAGAAATGGCTAACTGCTAAAGGTGTAATTGGTTTTTGGGAAGCACATAAAGTAGGAGCAGATACTATAGAATTGAAAGACGAGCAAGGTCATGAGTTGTGCTTCTTAGAATCTTTAAGGCAGCAGCAGAAAAAAGCAGCAGGTCAGCCAAGTTTTTCATTATCGGATTTTGTGCGTCCAATAGAACACGGAGTAGATTATATGGGAGCGTTCGCTGTTAGTATACATGGTATAGAGCCTCATTTAGAAAAGTTTGTAGCTGACCATGATGATTATAACAAAATAATGCTTCAGGCACTGGCCGATAGACTAGCAGAAGCATTTGCTGAAGTATTGCACAAACGTACTCGTACTGAATTCTGGGGGTATTTGCCAGATGAGCAGCTCAGCAATGAGGAGCTTGTGAAAGAAAAATATCAAGGTATACGTCCGGCTCCGGGCTATCCTGCTTGTCCTGATCATACAGAGAAGCACAAGCTATTTAAATTATTGAATGCAACAGAGAATGCCGGAGTGAACCTTACAGAGTCATTGGCAATGTATCCTGCAGCATCGGTATGCGGGTGGTATTTTAGTCATCCACAAAGTACCTATTTCGGCATAGGTAAGATACAGCACGATCAGTTAGAGGACTATGCACGTAGAAAAGGAATGAGTTTAGAAGAAGCTAAAAAGTGGTTGTCACCGATATTAGAAGATTAGAAATGGAAGGTACAGTGAACGAACATATAGAGCAGCAAAAAGGCACAGATTCTAATCTGTTGCGCTTATTTGCAAATGTAGTATCCTATATAACACATCCTATATTCATGCCATCGGTTATGGCATATGTGCTTTACTTATTATCTCCGATAAGCTTTGTGCAATATGATGATAAGGCTTTGCCTATGGTCTTTATTCAGATAATAGTAGGTACAGTATTTTTTCCATTAGTAGTAGTCCTGGTAGCACGTGGGTTAGGTTTTGTACAGAGCGTACAAATGAAGACTCAGAAAGAGCGTATAATACCGTTGATAGCTACAATGATATTTTATTGGTGGGTCAGTCATGTATTTAAAAGCAATGATGCACCTGTGATTTTACAGGTGCTATTAAGAGGTGCTTATTGGGCGATCATTGTATTGTTTATCTGCAGTATCTTCTTCAAGATCAGTATGCATACAATGGCTGCAGGTGGTATGTTGGGGATACTTACCATACTGATGATGATGAGCCCTGTAGAAATGAGCATACCTTTATTTGCAGGTATATTCATAGCAGGATTGATTGGTACAGCCAGATTGCTATTGGGCGCACATACAGTTTTCGAAATAGTAGTAGGATATATATTAGGCTATCTGGTGCAGTTTGGTGCTTACTGGTATGTTATGTAGAGTCTGATAAGAATGAATATCCTATTTATTTGCAGCCGTAATCAATGGCGAAGCCCTACGGCTGAAGCTATTTATCAAAATGTAAATGGCCTAAATGTCCGTTCTGCGGGTACGTCTGATGCCGCCAGAGTAAAGGTATCTGCAAATCATATTAATTGGGCTGATATGATGTTTGTAATGGAGCACAAGCACAAGAAACGTTTGTTGCAAGACTACCGAGAAGCACTTAATAATAAAGAAGTTATAGTATTAGATATTCCTGACGAATACGGCTATATGGATGAAGAGTTGATAGATATGATCAGAGCAAGTGTTGATCCATATGTGGGAAAATCATAAAATGATATTAAGATAATTTCGGTTAGTATATCACTAATATTTATCTTTAATCTTTATGTTGTATGCCATAGTAGATATTGAGACGACTGGGAGCTATGCAGCCGGCAATGGGATTACTGAGATCGCTATAGTAATACATGACGGTGAAAAGGTGCTGCATTTCTACGAAACTCTTGTGAACCCTAATCGCGAGATACCGTACTTTATTCAAAGACTTACAGGCATCAACAACCAAATGGTGGCTCATGCCCCACAATTTTCTGAAGTTGCAGGTCAGGTATATGAGCTATTACAGGATAAGGTCTTCGTAGCACATAATGTCAACTTCGACTATTCTTTCTTAAAGCATAGCCTTAAAGATGAGGGCTATGAGTTGAATACTAAAAAGCTATGTACAGTAAGGCTTGCCAGAAAAATATTACCTGGTTTAAAGAGTTATAGTCTGGGTAAGCTGTGTCATCAGGTAGGAATCAATCTTGCTAATGCGCACCGTGCAGGCGGTGATGCGACAGCTACCGCTGAGTTATTTGCCATGCTGGTAGAGCACGACAAAGAGCAGGTGATACCTTCTATGCTAAAAGGCAGAAACAGGGAACAGTATTTGCCACCAAATGTCCCGGTAGAGCAAATAGATAATCTACCGCCTGTACCAGGAGTTTATTACTTCTATAATGGTCGTGGTAAGATAGTATATGTAGGTAAGGCAGTTAACTTATCGAAGCGTATAAAAAGCCATTTTAGCAATAACAAGCCTAATAAGCAAAAGCAGGAAT
The DNA here is from genome assembly GCA_964531655.1 of uncultured Flavipsychrobacter sp. Lineage (GTDB taxonomy): Bacteria > Bacteroidota > Bacteroidia > Chitinophagales > Chitinophagaceae > UBA5543. Next base: position 98,888 of record CAZHDM010000004.1, on the reverse strand, counting down.
TTTTAAAAGAGATACACAGGATCAGTTATACAGAGTGTGCTACCGACCTGATGGCACAGATATTAGAGAGTAGTGAGATACGCAGATTGTGGCCATCGCATAATCGTAGTCAAAGAGGATATATACCACGTTTTGGTTTGTATATATACGAGGATAGAAATGGCTATAAACGTTTAGCTATCGAGAAGAATAAGCACTACATACCACCAATATATACCTTCAATACAATTATAGAAGGGCAGAGTAGAATAAGAGAGTTAATTCAGCAGTTTGGGCTATGTGCCCGCCTTTGTAATCTGGCAAAAACAGATAACTGTGAGGACAGCATTTACGCAGATAGCTGTAATGGAGCATGTAGTGGAGTAGAGCCTGCAGATGAGTATAATCTGAAAGTGGATGAAGCAATTAAGTTCACACAGGATCATTTACCGACATTTGCTTTGGTTGATAAAGGTATCAATGGAGAAGAGCAAAGCTGTATACTGATGAAGCAAGGTTCTTTCACAGGTATGGGGTACATTGGTGATAATGCTGTGTTGAGTGATTTGGACAAGCTAGAGCAGGCATTGGAGCCCTATCAGGATAATGACTACATCCGCAATTTGGTATTCAAGCATGCAGCGGAGTATCCTGAAAAATGTATTGAGTTTGCTTAGTAGTTATTGAGCTAACCAGTATTTACGTAGCAACCATTCGGCAACGGCTACCAGTAAAATTATAAAGAATAACCAACGCCTATCTATTAAAGGCACACTCTCTACATTAGTCTCAATTACAGGCTTTATTTGCTGGTTATTTACTATGGAATCTTTAACAGCATTTAGATTGCTAAGTGTAAAGAACGATCCGTTATATTTTTCGGATAAGCTATAAAGCATATTATAGTCTGCACCATTCTGCATTAGCTCTAGAGGGATATTATCGATAACAAAGCTGCCTTTTTCTACAAGAGTCTTCCCGTTGACAGTGGTAGTTGCTGTATAGCTATACGTTCCACCCGCGTGTATACCCGTGTTTAGTTTATAGCTATTGCCTGACCTATCGAAAGAGTAGTCTTTTTTATTGCCGGCACTATCAGTGAGTTCTAGTTTAATGTCAGATTGGTTTATAAGCTCGCTATTATCGTTTTGAAGATAAGCGTTGAAATTCACAGACTCCTGATCACTCCATATGTATTTAGGTAAAGTAACTCTGAATGGATCTTTATTGTTGCCACTTAATAAAAACGCTACTGTTTGTCTTATGCAATCGTCAATGACATCTGTATTGCCAAAGTTCTTGTATTCATACATCCGCCAGCGCCAAAGACCTACACCTGTTGTAACTACTGTTGGTGTTTTCTCGGATAAGAATGACCAAAGAGGTGCAGTTTTATCTGTTTTGCTAGTAAATAGTGATTGTGCCTCCGGTCGTAATTGAGGGTCGCTGTCGGGACTAGTAAGTGGCGGTAGCTTTTCAATTACAGCACGAATATTTTTAGGAGTGGTAAACGCGCTAAAGGCCGCATTGTATACAGGAAAAACATTTTTGGTAGACCTTGTATTTGCCTTAAAGTCCACAGCAGTATTAGTCAATAATTGATTATTAGTATTACTACCTACTATATACCACTTTGGTAGGTTTGCCCTACTTATTGTTTGATTGTCTGAAAAACTAAGGGCAGGTAGTTCATGCAGTATCATGGCATCATACTCATCCAAGAGAGAAGGCAGGTCATTATTTACACGAGTAACTATCTTGTAGTTTTCTAAGCCTTCTAACGCTTGTTTGATAGCTTTTATGTCAGGGTGAGGTGCTAAACCGGCAATAAGTATTTGCTTTTGCTCATCTACTACTTCTACAAAAAAGTCTTTTCTATTATTAGCAGTATTTATTTCTCCATCGTTTTCAGGTGCAACTATAGTATAATGGTGTAATCCTGATCTATCAGGGCGAATAGTAAATGAAATACTTCCATCGTATTTATCACTTCCAATATTTAGGGGAGCAGTGCTTACTACTCTGTTATTCTCAATGATACGCACAGAGTTATTATACCCCTTGCTTTTACTAGCTAGAATATCTGCCCGCACTTCAAAACTGTTATTCTTTGATACTGTACGATTAGCGTAGGTTTTTGTGATACTAACATCTTTTCTAGTAGTCGTATCGCCAATACCTATTGTATATAAGGCACCGTTTAAGTTAGTATTGCTGTAAAGTGGATTGACTCCCTGGTTGTATTTACCGTCTGTAGCCAGGATGACTGCTCCAAGGTTTTGAGTACCGTAAAACTCTTGTATGCTTTGTAAAGCTTTGCTTATGTCAGTGGTTTGTCCCTCGTATGAGAATAGTGAATCTTGAGTTTTATTCCCATCTAGGTTCCAAGTTATCACTTGATGTTCCTCAGAGAGGTCACTTAGTAGTTTGTCTACATTGTTTTTATAGTTAGCAGAATCTTCTCCTAAAGCTTGTTCAATAGAAAGAGAGTTGTCTTGTAGGAATAGAGCAATGGGCTTCCTTGTTTCGTTCTTAGAAATGGTGAATGTTGGTGAGATTATCAGGAGTATAGTTAGAAGAATAACCAATCCTCTTAGTAATGCAGGAATTATAGGATAGCTTATAGCACGTTTAATATCAGCCCGATATGAGACATATCCAGCTGCACCAGCAATGAGAATTGCTAATATGACCCAAAACCAAAACATAAGGGTGCAAACTAAGCAAAAATGTATTGTGTTGAAAAATATATCATTATCGCATAGAATAGTTACAAATACTTTAACGATTTTGCACTACTATTTTTTCAGTATTTTACTGAAGAGGATAAAAATAACGTTAGCATATGCAGATGCAAGAAGTAAAGACTAACTCTGATGCTCGCGTGTTCTTAAACATGGTTGAAGATATCTATAAGGAAGATCCTAAGTGGATACGACCTTTAGATAAAGACATAGAGGAAGTTTTTGATCCTAATAAAAACAAGTTTTTCAAAAGTGGTGAGTGTACAAGATTCTTATTGAAAGAAGAGTCGGGTAAAGTCATCGGAAGGATAGCCGCTTTTGTAAATAAGAAATATAAGAATGATATACCTGTTGGCGGTGTAGGCTTTTTCGAGTGCATCAATAGTCAGGAAGCTGCAAACTTTATGTTCGACCATTGTAGGGCATGGTTAGAAGAAAGAGGTATGGAGGCAATGGACGGTCCAATAAATTTTGGTGAAAGGAATAACTGGTGGGGGCTGCAGATAGAAGGGTTTCAGGAGCCTTTATACCAAATGAACTATAATCCTCCCTACTACCAACAGTTGTTTGAGACCTACGGGTTTCAGTTGTATTTCGATCAGCTATGCTACTCGCTTGATGTAAGAAGTAAGATACAGGATAAGTTTTATGAGCGGCATGATGAGTTAAGTAAAGATGCTAACTACAAAGCCGTTCATATAAAAAAGAGCAACCTCAAAAAATATGCGAAGGACTTTGCATATATCTACAATCTGGCATGGGCATCTCATTTTGGCGGAAAAGAGATTGACGAGAGAAGTGTAATGAAGATGATGGACGCCATGAAGCCGATCATGGATGAGAAGATCGTATGGTTTACATATTATAAGGATGAACCAATAGCTTTCTGGTTAAATTCACCTGACCTTAATCAGTATTTCAAGCACTTTAATGGCAAGTTTGGCTGGCTGGAAAAATTACGGATACTATGGATGAAGAATTTTAATAAGCCAGAAAGGTTCATCGGCTTGGTATTCGGCATCATTCCCGAATTTCAAGGAAAGGGTGTTGATGGTTATATGATAGTTGAAGCATCCAAAGTAATACAGGGTAATATGCTGTACAAAGACTTTGAGATGCAATGGATAGGTGACTGGAATCCTAAAATGATAAGTGTTGCGGAAAGCCTTGGTACCCACATTAGCAGAAAGCTAAGAACTTACCGGTATTTATTTGACAGAAATAAAGAGTACAAAAGACATCCGATACTCCATTAGTGCTGTATAGTGAGTTTTCTGTTTGTAGATCGATTCCCGTCAACTATTTTAATAACATATAGTCCTGAAGCTAAATCTGAGGTGTTAACAGTAGTTCTAAACACTCCAGCGACTACCTCAATGCTTCCTTTATTTACTAATTGCCCCATGGCATTTTGTAAGTAGTACTCAACATGTGTAGACTCAGCAGCTCCTAAAAGATTTACTGTATTGCTAGCAGGGTTAGGGTATGTTTTTAGGTTATTAGCTAGATCTGTTTTGATAGAGTTGTTGCTGCTGGCGGTTGTAAAGTTTGAATTATAAGCCGCCTCGCAAAACAAACTAACATCTGTATTAGATAATTGGCGGTTATATAAGCGTAGATCATCTACTTCTCCATTCAGCCAATAAGGGTATTGGATATACTTACCATATCGTGTAGAGCCAATCGTTATACCTTCAGTTGATGTGCCTAAGCTACCTGTTGGCAATACCCCTGTGCTTACAAGATTACCGTCAACATATACTCTCTCAGTATCGTTGGCATATGTGGTGACCACACAGTACCACCTGTCAGTAACAATAGTAGGACTGTATTGAAACTGGGGGTGTAATGAATGGTTTAGAGTTTTAGTGGATACGCCGCTGTAGAATACATGCTTAGAAGTATCGAGGTTGTAGCAGTCTACGGTGTCGTATGCATTATCGCTGAATAAAAGTGAATAATGCCCTGGTGTATGATCAGCACCTCTGGATAATATATAGTTGGCTTGGCAAGTGCTAGGGTAATAGCCATGTAGTTTCACAACAGCACATATGCTAAAGCTATCTAAGTTCATTGATGCTTGGTAAGGAACTGAGATATAGCTATTCATTCCATTAAACGATGCCGCTGTATTTGAAATATTAAGTATACCAGGCGTATAACTAACATTTGTAGGTGTGCCGTGGTAATTGTTGCCGGATACATCATTTACGTGCCCATTGAACGTCCAATGCGCTATAAGACCGTTGGAAAATTGAGCATGTGATGGTAATGCAAAAAGAAATAATGTAATTGTAGTTATTACGGTTTGACGTAGGTTCATAAGGTATAGTTTTATATGAAGTTATATTAAATCTGACATATAGCCATAATTACGTTCTATTTTACTGATTCTGGTTTTGTATGTTCTATACCAGCTTTCTTTTCCTGTCTTTTGAGCAATGAGGTGTCGCTCATTAGCTTTCCAGTGTTTTATTGAATCCAGGTCTTTCCAATAGGATATAGTAATACTTACATCTTCTTTGGCATGCTCGATGCCAAGAAAACCGGCCTGCAAAGCTGCTAGTTGCTCCATCTCCTCTGCCATTTCTGTATAGCCGTCATTATATTCTGTACGTATACTAGTAAATATCACTGCATAATATGGAGGCTCAAGAGTGCTAGCTATCATGGTTTAGCTCTTTATATAAAGTTATTACTTCTACAGCTTCTTTTATGTCATGTACCCGCAATATGTTAGTCCCTTGTTGCAGCGCTACCATATGTAAGGCGGTTGTTCCGTTTAATGCATCTTCCGGAGATGTCCCTAGAGTTTTCCATATCATGCCTTTTCTGGAAATGCCTGCAAGTATAGGCTTGCCTAGTGTCGTGAATGTATGTAGCCCGTTCATCAAATCGAAGTTGTGCGTTTTAGATTTGCCAAACCCGAACCCCGGATCTATGATAATGTCTTTAATGCCTGCATATTCACAGCCATCAATTACTTGCCTTAGCTCGTCTCGTATCTCATATACCACATCATCGTATTGAGGCTTTTGTTGCATGTTTTCGGGTAGCCCCTGCATGTGCATTGCTATATACGGCACATTAAGGCTGCTGACTGTAGATAGCATATTGTTGTCAACTTTACCGCTACTTACATCATTAACTATATGTGCACCTGCTTCAATAGCTGCTTTAGCAGTAGAAGAGTTATATGTGTCTATCGAGAGCCATGCATTAGGAAAATGTTCGCGCAGTGCCTCAATTGCAGGAACTACTCTGGATATTTCTTCTTCAGGTGCTATCAATTTGGCTCCAGGTCGTGTAGAAGCACCACCTATATCTAATATAGTAGCTCCGTCTGATAGCATTTTTTCTGCCACCTCTAGTACGTTGTCGCCACTGCTTCTACTTTTGCTGTAAAAGCTGTCGGGTGTTACATTGATAATACCCATTACTACAGGTGAGGATAGGTCTAGCAGGCGACCTTTACTCTGAATCATAGATTGTACGGGTAAAACTGTATTTTTGAAACTCATCAGTCTAAAATTATGGACGATACATTAAGTAGCGATACTCTTATGGTAAATACAACAGCGCAATACGATAGCGTAGTCTCACAATGTAAAGACTTATTTGTAAAAAAGGCAAGTGACTACGGTACCTCATGGCGGGTTTTACGTACGATATCTATAGTAGATCAAATATATATCAAAGCATGGCGTATACGCCAGATACAAGAGAAAGGAGAACAGAAGATAGCTGACAGTATCGACTCTGAGTTTATTGGTATCGTTAACTATGGTATCATAGCCTTGATACAATCATCAATGGTTGATAGTGATAATATTGACCTTACTGCCGAAGAGGCAGCAAGCTTATATCAGGTGCACTCAGAGAAAGTGAAGGCTCTGATGCTGCAAAAGAATCACGATTATGGAGAAGCATGGAGAGATATGTCGCAACCTTCTTTTGTAGACTTAATACTTGTAAAGCTGTTAAGGATCAAGCAAATACTAGCCAATGACGGGAGAACAATAGTATCTGAAGGTATAGATGCAAACTTCTCAGATATTATCAACTATGGCATATTTGCACTTATCAAAATAGAAGAGGCAAAAGGTTAACATTTCTTTACCTCACTGCATTATTATTTTCACAGTCATTAAAGCGTAAATACAATACTAGATGAAATACTTTCTTTGGGTTATCAGGATTGTTGTAGGTGTTTTATTCATTTTTTCAGGGCTTGTCAAAGCAAATGATCCGCTTGGGTTAAGCTATAAGATGGATGAGTTTTTTGAAGTATGGCATATGTATTGGATGATGCCGTATTCGCTTACTCTATCTATTGTTATGATAGCTTTTGAGATCATAGCAGGTGTAGCTTTACTCATTGGTTATGCCTACAGGGTATTTTCATTTTTATTATTGTTATTGATAACCTTCTTTACGTTCCTTACCGCATATGTGCTATTCTCAGGAAATATAAAAGAGTGTGGCTGCTTCGGCGATTGTATTAAAATATCCAATGAAGAGACCTTCTGGAAAGATGTCATATTGCTTGTCTTAGGTCTGATATTATTCATATTCAGGAAGCGTATCAAGCCTATCTTATCAGGTTATCCTGGTACGGGTGTTATGATACTGACAGCTTTCTTAGCTTTTGGTATACAGTTTTGGGTGTTAGAGCATCTGCCTTTCCATGATTGCCTACCATATAAAGTAGGTGTTGATATTAATGTAGACAGGAAAATACCTCCGGGTGCTGTGCCTGACCAGTATGAGTCTATTATGATATACGAGAAAGATGGAGTGCAAAAAGAATTCACCATGGAGAATTATCCGTGGCAAGACACTACCTGGGTCTTCGTAGATAGAAAAGATAAGTTGGTGAAAAAGGGTAATGCCGAAGCTAAGATCAAAGACTTTATCATTTCAGATTATAATGGTAATGAATATACAGAGCAGTTATTAACCACTCCTGGCTATACTTTCTTATGGTTTGTAAAAGATCCGGCAGAAGCTCGTACAGACAAAATGGACGAATTGAGAGAGTTGATCAAATATTGCAATCAGAATAATATTCCGTTCTACATGCTTTCTTCTGCTAATGAAGAAGTTACCAAAGCTTTTGTAGATGAACATGAACTACCTCTGGACATTCTTGTGTTAGACGGTACTGTTAGTAAAACAGCTATGCGTTCCAATCCGGGTTTGATGTTGTTAAGGCAGGGGGTGATACAGGATAAGTGGAGCTATCGTGACTATCCGGGTACTGATGTTGTAAAATAATCTTAAGGTGTATCTTTAAGTGTGCTTCGTTTCATCATAAGACGGGTTGGTTATAGTGTGCTGGTACTACTTGGTGTAGTAACGTTAGTGTTCGTATTGTTCAATGTACTACCGAGCGACCCTGCAAGAATGATGATGGGGCAGCGTAGTGATATAGCTACAGTTGAGCAAGTACGCAAGCAGATGAATTTAGATAAGTCTTTGCCTGTACGGTATATGCTTTATTTAAACGATATCAGTCCTTTAGCCATCCACGATAAGTCTGAGCAGAAGAAGTATGAATATGTAAGTCTTTTACCATTATCTGAGAACAGGCTTGTATTGAAATGGCCATACTTAGGAAGGTCTTACCAAACAAAAAAGAAGATAAACGATATCTTAGCAGAAGCATTGCCTGGTACCATTATACTTGCTTTAACAGCTATATTCTTCGCGACCATACTAGGCATATTCTTCGGAGTGTTGGCAGCACTTAAAAAAGATACTTTGTTAGATACATCAGCTATAGCTGCTAGTGTTGCCGGTATTTCAACACCCTCATTTTTTGCAGGGCTTATAATAGCCTATGTATTTGGCTATTTACTACACGGTATTACAGGTTTAAACATGACCGGTAGCTTGTGGGAGTATGATGCTTTTGGCGGTAAGCATTTAGCCTTACAAAATCTCATATTACCAGCTATAGCGTTAGGGGTACGACCTATGGCTATAATTACTCAGCTAACGAGAAGCTCCTTGTTGGATGTGCTTTCTCAGGATTATATAAGAACAGCCTATGCGAAAGGTTTGTCAACCTCCAAGGTTGTTTGGAGGCATGCATTACCAAATGCTATGAACCCTGTAGTTACCGCTGTTTCAGGCTGGTTAGCAGAGCTCTTGGCAGGTTCTTTCTTCATAGAGTATATATTCGGTTGGAAGGGTATCGGTAAGTTGGCGGTATCCGCACTTGATACATTTGATTTTCCTTTGGTTATGGGTGCTGTACTGGTTACGGCCTTCATGTTTATTATCATCAATCTTCTTACAGATATACTATATAGTTGGCTAGATCCGAGAATCAGCTATACATAAAGTATATAACCCCAATATTACCAAATGGTTAACTTTAGATTATATAATTGTTAAGTGTTAAATGACGATATACTTTTGCACGCAAAGTTATATCAATGCAAAATAGATATATCGTTTCGTGTTTGTTACTGATGTTGCTGTTTCTTAATAGCAATGTTCTTGCACAATCAACTGATGATACCCCAAAAAAGAAGTGGTACGATAAAATAAATATCCGCGGTTATGCTCAATTGAGGTATAACAGGCTTCTGGAAACTAACCCCGACTTGGGATGTGAACAGTGTGATAAAAGCTGGGGCGATGGCGGTGGCTTCTTTTTAAGGCGTGTGAGGGTAATATTTTTCGGACAGATCAGCAAAAGGGTATACTTCTACATCCAGCCCGATTTTGCTAGCTCTTCAGGCAATGGGCTTAATTACGGGCAAATTCGTGATGCATATTTTGATGTTGGCATAGATAAAAAGAACGAGTTTAGATTTCGTATTGGTCAGAGTAAGATCCCTTTTGGTTTCGAGAATATGCAGTCAAGTTCTAACCGTTTGCCATTAGATAGGGCAGATGGTACTAATAGTGCTTTTAAGAACGAACGAGACGCTGGTGTCTTTTTCTATTGGGCTCCTACCAAGGTCAGAGAGATGTTTAGCATGTTTAACAGGGCAGGGCTTAAAGGTTCTGGTGATTACGGTGTGTTGGGTTTTGGTGTTTTTAACGGACAAACTGCTAATAGTCCTGAGTTGAATGATGAGCCTCATATAGTTGCCAGAGCGTCATATCCTTTTCGTTTAGGCGACCAAATAATTGAGCCTGGTATACAAGCCTATACAGGTAAATATGAGATCCCTGCTACTAATATATCCAAAGGTGTTGGTTATCTGGATAACCGAAACTATATAGACCAGAGGGTTGCAGCTAGCTTTATCTTATACCCACAGCCATTTGGTATACAAGCTGAATATAATGTGGGGCGTGGTCCGGAGTTTAATAAGTTGACTGATAGTATAGAAGTTCAAGACTTGGGCGGTGGCTATGCTACATTATGTTATATGATCAAGGCTAAGAATATGTTGATATACCCTTTCACTCGTATTCATTATTATGAAGGTGGAAAAAAGCACGAGAAGGATGCCAGAAGTTATAAAGTGAATGAACTTGAAGTAGGTATAGAGTGGTTACCAGTAAAAGAGTTTGAGTTAGTAGTAATGTATACTATGTCTTCCAGAAAATATGAAGACCATGTGCTAAGAAATAATTTTCAGTCTGGTAACCTATTAAGGATTCAGGCACAGCTAAATTTTAGATAAAAGAAATTTAAAGTATTAAATTATAACAATTTATAACAAGTAAAATGCTGGCAAGTAGTATGTTGTAAAGGCTTGTAAATGCGGGGAGGTTATCAAATTATTAACTTTTTGTTATCCGCTTCAGGAGCCTAAATAAGAGAGATACTTTTGCCGCGAGTTTTACAATTAAACACTGATAAATTATGGGTCTACCTTCTTTTGTGAAATTTTTCATGCCCAAAGACAGAGTTTTTTACAGCCTGTTTGAAGAAGTTGTAAATAATCTGACACAGATGTCTGATATGTTTATTCAGGCAGTGAAAGAGGATGATATAACTAAAAGGTTAGAGCTTCTAAAAGGTTTAGAAGAGTGGGAGCATAAGAATGACGTAGTTACTCACAAGATATTTGTAGAGCTAGGTAGTAATTTTATTACTCCATTTGATAGAGAGGATATTCACTATCTCGCTACGGCACTAGACGACATCGCAGATTATATGTGGGGTAGTGCTAAGAGAATGACCAACTATAACATCGAGGAAATAGATGAAGTAATAGTAGGTTTTTCAAAGATCATAGATAGTGCAGTTAAATCATTGCATCAGGGTATTTATGAGTTAAGGAACATGAAAGACCTTCGTGCAGTAACAGAAGTATGTGTGAAGGTGAATAGCCTTGAAAATGAAGGTGATGACTTGCTTGATAAAGCAATGAGCGAGTTGTTTAGCCTTGATATGCCACCTGTAGAGATCATTAAGAAAAAAGACCTGTATCAAATGCTGGAACTTGTTACTGACAAGTGTGAGGATGCAGCGAACGTAATAGAATCAATAATAATCAAGTACGCTTAAAAACTACCAAGCCTATATTATGGTCTTTTTAGTAACAATTATAGTGTTGGCATTAGTGTTCGATTACATTAATGGGTTTCATGATGCAGCTAACTCCATAGCAACTGTAGTATCAACAAAAGTACTGACTCCATTTCAGGCTGTTGTTTGGGCTGCATTTTTCAACTTTGTTGCATTTTTCATATTTAAAGACCACGGTGTAGCAAATACAATTGCAAAAACCGTTATTGAGGAATACATCACCTTGCCCGTGATAATATCCGGCTTGTTAGCAGCTATTGCCTGGAACTTGCTAACATGGTGGTTTGGTATCCCATCCAGCTCTTCTCATACGCTGATAGGGGGCTTTACAGGAGCAGCTGTTGCTCATGCGGGTATACATGCTATCAATCCGGACCCTGTTATTAAGACTGTTATATTCATAGTGCTGGCGCCTTTAGTAGGTATGCTTATAGCATTTATAATATCGTTGTGGTTTATCAATTCTTTCAGAAAAGGACCGTTGCCGATAATACTAGCTGTTATCGTTATTACTACAGCATGCATCACTATTGCTAATGTGCTTGAAACAAATACGCATAAGTTGATAGGGCTTTCTGAATCTACAGAATATGTAGGTGAAGGAGTGATGGCTGATAAGGTTACTCATAAGTCTGCGGCTTACGTAATGGGCCTGAGAAAAAATGATGTAATTAAAAGTATCAGCGACAATAAAATTAAAGATGCCCATGATCTAGATGTGAATTTGGATTCTCATAAAAAAGGAGAGCCAATAACAATAACAGTATTAAGAAACGAAGAGCTTGTGACTTATGATACAGTCTACGATACTCAATATGGTTCTCGCTTTGCACTGATTGTATTTTACGGAAACAACTTCAAGTGGTTGTTGATGGGTACTGTTTTAAGTATCATGGCATTCTTTACCATGTTCTTAAACTCGCTTAATGTTGCCAAGTCTACCGTATGGTTAAAACGTCTACAATTAGTTTCCTCAGCTGCCTTTAGTATTGGTCATGGTGGTAATGATGCTCAAAAGGTAATGGGTATAATTATGGCTGCCTTGATTGCATATGAAGGTAATCAGATCAGTTCTTTCGATCAGATGCCTGTATGGGTACCGTTAGCATGTTATACATCTATAGCATTAGGTACTATGAGTGGTGGTTGGAAAATCATTAAAACAATGGGTACCCGTATTACTAAAGTTACTCCGTTTGAGGGTGTGGCCGCAGAGACGGCAGGTGCTGTAACCCTATTCCTAACAGCAGGTTTGAAGATACCTGTTAGTAGTACCCATACCATTACTGGTTCGATAATTGGTGTTGGTGCTACCAAGCGTTTATCAGCTGTAAGATGGGGTGTAACACTTAATCTATTGTGGGCATGGATACTTACAATACCGGTAAGTGCGTTGCTTGCAGCGGTGGTATATTTTGTGTTCAATATATTTCTATAGGCACTTAACAGATATTTAATTATTTATCTGTCGGCTGTCCACTACATTTTCAGTATATTTGACGTTGCTTTTTTCGAAAACCGAGAATATCTGTAAATGTCATTACCCCCCTTATTAAGACACGTATATAATCATGGTACAGAAGAAGTAATACGTAGAGGAAAGAAGATCTTCTTTACTTCCGGTGTACAAATGCTTGACGTAGACCATCTGCTGGAGCAGGTGCGTTTTCGTGTGCGCAATGATGTGTACCAGAATTATTATACGGTAACGGTCAATAAGTACATAGATAATGAGAACCTAGCTGTGCGCTGCCAGTGCCCATATAATTTGGGCGAGATATGCAGACATGAGGTTGCAGCACTGTTCCAATTGAACGATCTATTACAAAGTGGCTTCTTTGAAAATACTGATATTAAGTATGATCAAAAACACACTGTAATACGTATGAGGCAGGTGAATATGCAAATGATTCGCGTATTTACTGCAACGGAGATAATGGAGCAGGCTGAAGATTGGGCTGGTAAGACCAGGGCGATCATTACAGATAAAAAAAGTGATAGGGTTGAAGCAGAAGTGCCTGATGGTGATATGACCTACAAGGTCATTATCAGAAGAAATGAAGAGCGTTACTTTGATACTTCATGTGGATGTGACGAAACGGATTACCCGATCTGTGTACACAAAGCAACGGTCCTATTACAGATATTAAGAGCTTATGGTCATCAATTCTTCCAAAATCTTCAGGATTGGGACCTGCAGAAAAATAAATTGCTTGGGCTTTACGGTTATAGTCTCGATGATGACCTTACAGGTAAATTTGAATTCACTTATGAGAACAATAAACCTTTCTTAAGAGTATTAGATCCTTCTATAAAGAAAGTGTCTGCTCCTGTTAAGGAGGTGAAGAAAGAAAAGGTAGAGACGCAGACTGAGGTTGCAGAACCTGTAGTAGATGAAAGAAGGTTAGGTATAGTGCTAGACCCTAATGTTAGCTGGTACCCTATGTTAGGCGTAGGGCTGATCAGCGGCATAGCAGAAGAGGATGACAAAGGTTTTGTAAATGGCATAGAGCAGTTAGAGCTACAGCAATATATAGATGCACATAAATACAGAAGAGATGAAAGAGAGCTAATACCTATAGCCAGAAAGTTCCATCCTGCTGAAGTTCTGAAATACTTAAAGAAGAATTTACCTTTCGGCGACTTGTTTGACGATTACACACAAGTGTTAAAAGATGTTCCCGCTAATGATGTAAAAGCCGAGGTTTGGGATTATGTATTACCAAAATACCATAGACTTCTAGACAGATATTCGGATTATCCGTTCTGTTTCATCAATACAAGTAGTAAGAACATTAGCTCAAAGACCATAGAGGCAGTTGAGTTTTCAGGCAAAAAAGTGCACCCTCAATTAAGTGTTACGAAGTCTGAAAAAGAATATAATGTAACACTCTCATGGAATATTGAAGATACATTCTTACCACACTCTGAAGTAGAGCTATTGAACAATGCATTAGTAAAGCATGACTTCAAAGTTTACTCATTGAGCAAGTTGGAAGAGGTAAGGCTTATAGATGAGTTTTTGCCTGATGGTGAGCTTATTATTCAGCCTGATGAGTGGAATGACTTCCTGGAAAACAAATTGATGAAGTGGAGCCAGATAGTGCATGTGGCATTCACTGAAGATGTTGTTGAAAGAGTTGGTAAAATAAAACCAGATTATAAGCTGTATCTGCAAGAGGTAGAGCAAAAGCTGGTGATGAAACCTGCTTTCAAGTATGAGAGCAAAGAGATCAGCTGGGGATACTTCGGAGATGTGATAGAACCAAAGGACGGTATGGTAAAGATCATTAATCGTCATGAACAGGCGGAGAATGATTTTACGCAGTTAATAAGAAATCTTCACTCTGACATTCAGCAGAACTTAAAAGAGCATTTCTTTTATATAAAGGCAGAGTCTGTTATTGCGCAGAACTGGTTCTTTAGGTTTATAGAAGAAATGAGGGAATGGGATGTTGAGTTATTAGGTTTTGAAAAACTCAAAAACCTAAGGATAAATACGAATAAGCCTGAAACTAAAGTACATGTAAGTAGTGGTATCGATTGGTTTGATACTACCGTTGATGTAGTTTTTGGCGATCAGTCTGTAAACATAACAGATGTAAAAAAGGCCCTAGCAAAGAAGCAGAACTTTGTAAGGCTAGGAGATGGCTCTGTCGGGCTATTGCCTGAAGAGTGGTTAAAGAAATATGCTTTACTCATTAAAGTAGGTGAAGAGAATAAAGGAAAGCTAAGGCTGAAAAAGTTTCACTTTAGCGTGCTGGATGAGATGCTGGAAGACATAGACGAAGATGCTATGCTCAACGAGCTGGAGCAGAAAAGAGAAACATTGAATCACATCATTGATAATAAAAGCTTTGGTGATGTAATGCCTCCTGAAGAAGTACAAGCTACATTGAGACCATATCAAATATCAGGTTTCCAGTGGCTGGTATTTTTGAATGAAACAGGTTGGGGCGGTATACTTGCAGATGATATGGGTCTGGGTAAAACAATCCAGGCGTTGTCGTTCTTTATGTACTACAAGAAGAGCCACCCTGAGGCTAAGTTCTTAGTAGTGTGTCCTACAACACTTATTTATAACTGGGAGAACGAGATAAAGAAATTTACTCCTGAAATAACTTATAACATACATCATGGTCCTAAAAGAACATTGGATCATCAGGAGTTCGGTAAGTATGATATCACTATCACTACTTACGGTACTATGCGTAGCGATATCAAAATGATCAAGGAGTTTGCATTTGATTATGCATTACTCGATGAGTCTCAATCCATAAAAAATCCACAATCTCAGGTAGCAAAAGCATCGCTACTATTAAACACTAAAAATAGACTGGCATTAAGTGGTACACCTGTGCAGAATAATACTTTTGATCTTTACGCACAGTTAAACTTTCTTAACCCTGGCATACTTGGTAGTAGAGAGTTCTTTATGAATGAGTTTGCTACGCCGATTGATAAGTTTCAGGAAGAAGAGATCGTGGCACAGCTGAAAAAGCTAACGTATCCATTCTTGCTACGCAGAACTAAAGAGCAAGTAGCAAAAGATTTACCGGAAAAAACAGAAATACTATTGAATTGCGAGATGGGTAAGGAGCAGAGAAAGGTGTATGACTCTTTCCGAAATGCTTATAAGTCTCAAATTCTGGGAATGATTGATGAGCGCGGTATAGGACGTTCTCAGCTACATATCTTACAAGGCCTTACCAAGTTGAGGCAGATATGTGACTCTCCTGCCATTCTTAACGAGGACGAAAAGTTTGCTAATAATTCTATCAAGCTGGATGAGCTGATGAGAGAGATCAAAGAGAATGTGGGTAATCACAAAGCGCTCGTATTCTCTCAATTCTTAGGTATGCTGGGTCTTATCAGAAAAGAGCTGGAGAAGAACAAGATACCTTATGTGTATTTTGATGGTAGTACAACTGCTACCGAGCGTGAACGTGTTATTCAGGAGTTCCAAAATAATGAAGAGTGCCGCGTGTTCTTAATATCATTAAAGGCTGGTGGTATAGGTCTTAACTTAACTGCTGCAGATTATGTATATATAGTAGATCCATGGTGGAACCCTGCTGTAGAGCAACAAGCCATTGACCGTACACACAGGATAGGACAAACCAAAAATATCTTTGCATACAGGATGATATGTAAGGATACTATTGAGGAGAAGATGTTGATACTACAGGAAAGGAAACGGGCTTTAGCCAGCGACCTGGTGTCTGAAGATAATGCCTTCCTGAAGAAGCTCAATAAAGATGATATTGCCTTCTTGTTTAGCTAAGTAGAGTACAACAGGCAAATGATCGCTGTAGCCATTTATGAACTGACGACCTCTGAATGATCGGAATGGGTATGCATCGTCTCCATGGTTTTTGTTTCTAATAAAAGCTTCATCAAATATCTCTGCATGAGTGTAATGTAGCTGCTGATTATCAAGTAGACTTTTGGAGATTAGTATTTGATCAAAGTGGTCCCATTGTCTGTGATATACTGAAGTGCCTTCTCCTTTATCATGTTTTTGTTGCCAAGGATTATAGAGGTCTTTGCCATTAGCACTAAGATGTTTTGATATACTGATGTCTGTTGGATTATCATTAAAATCGCCCATGACAATGACATCAATATTATTATTTAAAGCAGAACTTATCAACGAAATATTTGCTTTCGCAGCAGCTATCCTTTTGTGCTCAGAGGTTTTTACTCCTTCTCTTCTTGACGGCCAATGGTTTACCAATACTGCAAGAGTATCTGTAGCCATTATCCCTTCTACATAAAGGATATCCCGATAAGAACTGTTCTTATGTTCTTCAAATTGTATGGGAACTGATTTTGTAGTTAGTACTTTGAATTTATCGGCCTGATATAGTAATGCTACGTCTATGCCGCGTGGGTCAGGGCTGTTATACCATACATATTTGTAGTCATACTTTTTAAGCTCCGGTTGGTTGATAAGATCATTGATTACAATATTGTTCTCTACTTCCGCTAAGCCAATAACAGTCGGTGCTTCTCCATCGGCTAATTGGCTGATAACAGTAGCTATATTGTGTAGCTTTTTTAGGTAGATCTTCTCGGTATATCTATAACTGCCATTTGGGGTGAATTCATCGTCATATGTTTTAGGGTCATCCTGTGTGTCAAATAAGTTTTCGACATTATAGAATGCAATAGAGTAGTCGTCAGCCTTCTTTTTAGTTTGTGCTTGACAACTAAGTATTAAGCAGGTTAGCAGGGCTACTATAGTGCAGTTGATCTTATTCATTATACTGATAATACTCTTATCATGTCTATCATATCCTCATCTATCTGTGTGTGCAGCTTCACCACATCTTTAAATGGTGTGTATGTTACATGACCGTTTACAACACCTGCCATTACCTGAGTTTGCCCTTTTAGTAAAGCCGTAACAGCAGCGTGTCCCAACCTGCTCGCAAGCACTCTGTCTGCATAAGTAGGGGTGCCACCTCTTTGTATATGCCCTAGTATGCATGTGCGTGTGTCTAAATCAGGAAAGCGCTCTTTTACTTTTTTATAAATATCATCCGCTCCGCCAAAATCATCACCTTCTGCTACTACAAGTATATGTACCGTCTTTTTTCGATACTCGTCTAGCGCTATTCTGTCCAGAACATTATTGATGTAGGTTGTCGTTTCAGGTATGAGTATATCTTCTGCTCCGCAAGCAATGCCACTATTTAGTGCAATGTATCCTGCATCTCTCCCCATTACTTCTATAATGAATAGCCTGTCATGTGCTTCTGCGGTATCTCTTATCTTGTCTATGGCATCAATTGCTGTGTTGACAGCCGTGTCGAAACCTATAGTATAGTCAGTTCCTGAAAGGTCCTTATCTATTGTACCAGGTATGCCAACTGTTGGTAGCGTATATTGCTCAAAGAACTTAACTGCACCTGTAAATGTTCCATCGCCACCTATCATTACCATGGCTTCGATACCATGATCTTTTAGTTGGGTATAAGCTTTTTTTCTTCCTTCTTCTGTTCTGAACTCCTTACTACGGGCAGTCTTTAGTATAGTTCCCCCACGCTGTATGATATTAGATACATCTGTGGTGCTCATCGGGAAAATGTCTCCATCTATCATCCCATGATATCCACGTCTGATACCGTATACCTCTATGTCGTGATATATGGCAGTACGTACTACTGCTCTAATAGCTGCGTTCATGCCGGGGCTATCGCCTCCTGATGTCATCACGCCTATCTTCCTGATTGAAGTATCCATAAAAAAACTGTTGGCTGAAATTAAGCAAATGCTTCATCTAAGCCAACAGTTAAAATTTAGCTGTAGTTTATTTAATTGCTATTATTGTCATGCTCCTTTAAGAAGGTTTTATAGTTGCCTTCAGAGCTTGAATGTGTGTCGTCACTTTTACGAGTGCCTTGCATTTGATCAAGTACCTCCTGCTTAGTAGAAACGGCTTTAAGCGGAATTTTATAAGATTCTTTAAATCCTACAAGAGACATTTTAATATTCTTGTCATTCGCTTGGTGTTCATGGAACTCGTGAAATAGCTCTAATACATCATAATCAATGTATTCTGTATTACTAGCATCAATAACTACATTACTGTTTTCCGGAAGTCTTTGTAGTGCTTCTTTGATGCCTGCTTTATTCAGAAAGGATACTTCTTGAGCAAGATTGATCTCTATTAGGTCTCCTTTATCATATTTGCTTTTGCGGAAGAAGAAAGGGACCTGCATGTTACGCCTTAGAATAAATATGATGCTAATTACTAAGCCTATACCTACCCCTTTTAATAAATCTAAAGACACTACTGCAAGAGCTGTGACTACTAGTGGGATAAATTGAGTCCAACCTCCTTCTTTATAGGTTCGAATAAAAGATCGTGGGTTGCACAGTTTATATCCTACGAATATTAGTATAGCTGCCAAGGATGCTTTAGGGATAAGGTTCAAAACTACAGGTATCGTTGCAGCACATACTAATAATAATATGCCGTGTACTATGGCTGAGGTTTTAGTCTTAGCACCCGCGTGTATGTTAGCCGATGAACGTACAATAACAGATGTCATAGGTAACCCACCGACAAAACCGGAAAGCATATTGCCAATACCTTGAGCTTTAAGTTCTCTGTTTGTGGGTGTGAATCTTTTCTGAGGGTCTAGTTTATCCGTAGCCTCAATACACAAAAGTGTTTCAATTGAAGCTACAACAGCCATAATGACACCTGTTTCCCAGACCTTCATATTACTAAACCCTGAAAAGTTAGGTAAGGTGAATTGGTCAACAAAACTACTAAAGCTTTCAGCTACAGGTAGGTTTACCAGATGGATGGTGCCAAGATATAGAGCTGAATCTTGCATGTGAAAAAACGCATTCAGTAAAACGCCCATAATTACTACTACCAGTCCAGAGGGTAGTAGTTTAAGTTTTTGGAAAGGTCTGGTAGTCCAAAGTAGTAGTAATGCAATACCAGTTAAGGATATTATAACTGCGCCAGTTTCTATATGGTTAAATGCAGAAGTTACGTAGTCAAGTGTAAAACCATCTTCTGCAGAGGCCATACGTTCATGTCCTTCCCCGTCATAGCCTATTGCTTCAGGTATTTGTTTTATTATAATAGTGAGTCCTATGCCTGCCAGCATGCCTTCAATTACGCTATTGGGAAAGTAGCTCGCTATAGATCCGGCTTTTGCAAAACCTAGAATAAGCTGTATAGCCCCTGCTACGATAACAGCACAGAGAAATACCTCCCATGGTAACGCTTCAAGTGCCACTAATATGATTGCTGTTAAACCCGCAGCTGGCCCTACTACACTTAGTTGAGAGCCGCTGAGCGTACCCACTACGATACCGCCAATAATACCTGAAACAATACCTGAAAAGAGAGGAGCTCCTGATGCTTGTGCTATGCCTAAGCATAAGGGTAATGCTATTAAAAAAACAATGATACCGGCTATAGCATCATCTTTAATATTACTGAAGAAGCCATTAGGCTTAACATTCGAGTTCATAAATGAAACTGTCTTGAAATGGTTGGATAAAATTGTAAATCAGTCGTTCGTTAGAGTAGAACACTGTTTGGGGGAGGTGTAACTATATCCGGGGTGTATTGTTTCCTGATAGTATTGTCTGAGACATCGTTGAAGCTTTGCTGTAGCTGTATCAGGCAAGCTAATGTTGCTTCTTGTTCAAATTCTTTATAAAAGACATCGCTATCTTTTTTTATTTCGTTCTCTGGGGTGTCTTCAAGCTCCAATGCTACGTCGCTTACTTCTTCCATCATTCGTTGATCAAACAATAGTTTGCCAAGCTCAGAAATGGGGAGTATCTGAAAGGAAAATACAGTTAAGAAGAATGTAGCTAGTGCATACTTCATTATGCTGCAAAATACAGTATCTATTTGTATTGTCGAGTAACATCTTATTGTGTATCCAATATGCATTATCGCTAATTGGGTTAGAAAAAATTCATTTGTGTAGACATTAATGGTATTTTTGCACGCAATATGAGGGTAGGCATATTTATACTTATCACAGTTTTACAGCTTTTTTCTTCGTCAGTATCGGCTCAGACTACTGTTTGGCCTACTCCTGAGGTGGAACAATTGTATAGAGAGGCTAGAGAGTTTCACTCTCAAGGTAACCTAAGGCAGGCTGTGGTCAGGTACCAGCAAGCTATACAAATCGCTCCCGATGTGTTGATATTGTATAGAGACCTGGCGCAAGCATATTATCTGGCCCAAGGGTACGATGAGGCTATTACTACTTTAGAACCTATTATAGAGCAAGGAAAAGCAGATGCGGAGATATATAAGGTGATGGTGCAATCGCTTCAGGCAATAAAAGAAGATAAAAAAGCTAAGAAGCTCTTGAAGCAAGCCATAGAGACCTTACCCAATGCAGGAACATTATATCACCAGATGGGGCTAATGTATGAGCAAGAGGGAGAATTAGTATATGCGCTAGAAACTTGGCTAGAGGGCATACAAAAAGCGCCTGCTTATCACCTTAATTATTACGAGGCTGCAAGGTCTTATATGAATACAGATAAGGTAGTGTGGACTATTGTATATGGTGAGATGTTTGTGACTATGGAGCAACAAACGCCACGCTCCTACGATACTCGTGGTATGATCATACAGGCATACAGGAAGCTGTTCAGTTCTCTGGCAACAGGTGATATACCGAAGTTTGGTACTAGTAGTACAAGTACTGATGTTAGTTTTGAAGAAGCTGTTTATAAAACATATATAGGACTATCGCCAATTATGAGTGATGGTGTTATTACTGAAAACCTTACCATGCTAAGGATAAGGTTCATCATGGACTGGACCAAGACATATGCATCCAAGTTTAGCTTCTCTCTATACAGTAGGCATGATGAGATGATACGTACAGGTTATTTTGATATATATAATCAATGGTTGTATGGTAAAGTAGAAAATCCTCAACAGTACGATGCTTGGGTTAAATTTCATCCGAAGGCTATGGATAAGATGGAACAATGGTTAAGAGCACACCCTTACAGGCCTGTATCTAGCGACTTTCACAACCAAAAAATTGTTGGCGACATCTTCAAAAAGAGAAAAAACTAGCCAAAAGTTAAAAAATAGGATTATACCTGCTTATGCATAGCAAAAGCACTACATTTGCCAACTGATATTTTATAAAAACTATTTTTGATATAACCCATGACGTATAATAGTCATACAGTACTTCAGAGGTATAACATCTTAATTCTTTTACCCGTTCTTATGCTTTTTAGCATAGGTGTAAAGGCTCAAACACTAGATCATATAGTGGCTAAGGTGGGTAAAAAGCGCATTATACTGCAGTCGGAGATCCTTGTTCAGGCAGAGCAGATGAAGATGCAAAACCCTGACTTGACCGACAATATTGAGTGTGACCTTATGGAGCAAATGCTATTACAAAAGGTTTTAGTAGAGCAGGCTGAAAGAGATAGTATATATATAAGTGAGGAGGAGATTGAAGCAACACTCGATAACCGTGTGCGTTATTTCATTATGCAATACGGGTCTAAAGAGAAGTTGGAGGAGATAGCAGGTAAAACTGTATATCAGCTCAAAGAAGAGAATAGAGAGATCACAGAGGAGATCATGTTGTCTGAGCGTATGCAGACCAATATTCTGGAAAGCGTGAAAGTAACACCGGTAGAGGTTCAGAAGTTTTATAATAATATTCCTGTAGATAGTTTGCCATTTTTTCCTGCTACAGTTGAGTTAGGGCAAATAGTTATAGACCCGGACGTAAGTCCTGAACTGGACACCTATGCGCGTAGAGAGCTAGAGAAGATCAGAAAAGATATAGTTGATAATGGTAAGGACTTTGCTGTAATGGCTGGTATCCATAGTGATGACCCTGGTAGTAGAGACGAAGGTGGTTTAATGCAGGGGATATCTCGTAAAGGAGGTAATCTGGTTCAAGAGTTTGCTGTAGCAGCATTTAAGTTGCAAAACGGTGAAGTATCACCTATTATAAGAACAAGGTTTGGTTATCATATCATTAAGATGGAAAGCCGCAAAGGCGATGAAGCTGATGTGCGTCACATTCTGATAAAGCCACAGAAAACAAGTGCTGATTTTGATAAGGCTATGGAAAAGCTAGATAGCGTCAGAGCAAAACTTGTATCTGGTAAAATAACTTTTGAAAAGGCAGTTGGTGAATACTCTACTGATGAGTTCTCGAATCGTACAGGAGGCATGATAACTGATCAGCAAGGAAACTCCGAGTTACAAGTAGAGGATCTGGATCCTACACTAGCTTTGCTAATAGATTCTCTTAAGAAGGGTGAGTATTCTAAACCGATGTTATATACAAACGAAAGAGGTGAACGCTCTTGCCGTATTGTATACATGAAGAGTATTACACGTCCTCACAAAGCTAACCTTGAGGAAGATTACAGCAAGATCCAGTTTGCTGCGTTACAAAAAAAGAAAGGCGAGCATATCCAGAAGTGGATCGCAGACAGAGCACCTTCTTACTACATTAAGGTAGATACTGAGTATAAGCAGTGCCCTAATCTGGAAGCATTTCTTACAAATGCAGAGAATTAGAGTTTAGGTCTTTTTCTTATATTAGATACAGTACTCATATTTTTTAAGATGAAGGTAAATGAAGTGCCGCAGGACCCTAAAGATTTTAGGGAGGGTGATAAGATAAAGAAATTGATGTATGCTGTAGGTAAGGACGGTAAGTATACCGGAGTGAACTCTGCAGGGTGGGAGGCAGAAAATGAAGCTACCAAGCAAGCTTGGGATGCTGTAGATGAAGCCTTGGCTGAAACTAAAGAAAAGGTGATGAATGGGGAGCTGAGTCCTATAGCATACTATATGGAAAAGTGTCTGATGGATGTTGGCTTGCTGGCTAAATACGTAGGGAAATGGAAGTGGCAGGTTAAAAAGCACTTGAAACCTAACGGTTTTAAAAAATTAGACAATAGTTTACTTGAAAAATATGCTGAAGTTTTTGAGATAAAGGTTGATGAGTTGATCAACTTCGGTAAATAGTATCAACTGAATATTTCTGATGAATAATATTGACTTCAAGCATTATCAGCATGCTCATTGCGAAAGTGGTGTTACAGCAAACCTGCTCAGGCATGAAGGTATAAATATCAGCGAGCCATTAGCCTTTGGTATAGGTGCAGGGCTATTTTTTGGGCATTTACCATTTGTTAAGGTTAGTGGTACACCTGGTACTACCTTCCGCACATGGCCGGGAGCAATCTTTAAGAGAGTTACCCAAAGGTTAGATATCGATGTAAAGACGCAGCGCTTTAGCAACCCTGCTGCTGCTATGAAAGCATTGGATGAAGCTCTTGTGCGTAATAAGCCTGTAGGTATGCTCAGTAGTGTATACTATTTACCATATTTACCAGAAGCATTTCGTTTCCACTTCAATGCACATAATTTGGTTTCTTATGGTAAGTCTGAAGGGAAATACCTCATCAGTGACCCAGTAATGGAGGAAGTTGCTGAAATATTACCTGAAGATCTGGCAAAAGCACGTTTTGCAAAAGGTACACCCGAGCCCAGAGGTTTTATGTATTACATAAAAGATGTGCCTTCTTCAGTAGATTATCAAGAAGCTATAAGAAAAGGCATCAAGCAGACATGCTTTATGATGCTATCGCCACCAGTACCTTGGTTTGGTAATAATGCAATATCGTTGCTGGCTAAGAAGATCAAGAAGTATCCGCAAAAACTTACTCCGAGAAAGGCTTCATTATACTTAGGTAATATCATTCGCATGCAGGAAGAGATCGGGACCGGAGGTGCGGGTTTCAGATTCCTATATGCTGCATTTTTGCAAGAGGCTGGCGAATTATTGAACAGAGACGATTTAAAGGACTACGCAGAAGAACTTACTCAGATAGGAGATATATGGAGGAATTTTGCATATAGCTCTGCGCGTGTTATGAAAGACCGAAAGTCTGATCTGGTATCTTATGATGAACTTAGCGATATGCTGTATTCCTGCGGTGCGCGAGAAAAAGAGTTCTTCACAAAGCTCTCTAAGTTAAAATGGTGATTTATAAATGGTTTAATATACCGTTCTTAAAAAATACTGTATTTTCGCTGTCCCGTTTTTAGAATTATTAGTGTTATCAGCAGCAAGAAATAGCATCATTGCATTTATTGATTTTTTCCATAGACCTTTTGCTCCTTGGATAAAACAGCAAACGTTCCGTTATCTGGCGTGCGGTGGCACTAATACATTGATAGACATCCTTATATACTTCATTAGTTACAATTTTATTCTTGATAAGACGGGCGTTCCGGTAGGGTCTATTACTATAACACCGCACATTGCAGCATTCATTATATCGTTTAGTGTTAGTTTCCCTTTGGGTTTTACGCTGGCTAAATATGTAGTGTTTCAGGAGTCAAACCTCAAGGGGAGAGTGCAACTATTCAGATATGCATTGTTGGTATCTACATGTATATTATTGAACTATGTTTTCTTAAAATTATTCGTAGAATATTTTTACTGGTATCCTACTCCTTCCAAGATAGTGACTACTGTAATTGTAGCAGTATATAGCTATGTATCGCAGCGCAACTTTACTTTTAAAGTAAAGGAAGAGCGTGTTGAGGCCTGAAAGCCCTATATAAAGAATTTATATCATTCCCTTTTTCTAAACGTACCTTTGCAAAGCTTATGACGCAGGAACAGATAAAAGACATGCGTACACGTGTAGCTCATTTACACAAATTCTTAAGGATAGATGAGCGGTCTGCAAAAATAGAAAGTGACAGGCAGCTAACGTTAGCACCTGGCTTTTGGGATGATAATGTTCGTGCTACAGGAATACTAAAAGGCATTCAGGTTAATAAAGTTTGGGTAGACCTATATGAAAAAGTACATACAGCTGTAGAAGATTTTGCTGTTTTATTTGAGTTTTGGAAGGAAAATGAAGCAACTGAGGAAGAGGTTCAAATAGCATATGATACAGCAATAGAAGAGATCGAAGATGCAGAATTCAGATCTACACTGAACGAGCCTGAAGACGAGATGCAAGCTGTAATGGTGATCAACTCAGGTGCAGGAGGTACAGAAAGTCAAGACTGGGCAGAAATGCTATTACGTATGTACAGGATGTATGGTGAAAGACAAGGCTGGAAAGTATCTGAAATAGACTATCAGACTGGAGATGGTGCAGGCATTAAACAAGCAACTTTAGAGTTTGATGGAGAGTTTGCATATGGGTTATTAAAGGCTGAAAGCGGTGTCCATAGATTGGTACGTATATCCCCATTCGACTCCAATGCGAGAAGGCATACATCATTTGCGTCCGTATTTGTTTACCCGCTGGTAGATGATAGTATCGAAATTGAAGTTAACCCTGCCGACTTGGAGTGGGAGTTTTATCGCTCTGGTGGTAAAGGCGGGCAGAACGTGAATAAGGTAGAAACAGCCGTAAGACTTACACACGCACCTTCGGGAATAATAGTAGAATGTCAGCAGTCTCGTACACAGGGAGAGAATAGAGAAAAAGCACTTACAATGCTTAAGAGTAGGTTGTATGAGGAGGAACTTAGAAAACGTGAGGAACTTAAGAACTCCGCAAACTCATCTAAGAAGAAAATAGAGTGGGGTAGTCAGATAAGATCTTATGTGTTCCATCCATATAAGATGATCAAAGATCATCGCACAGATTATGAGGTAGGTAACGTAGGGCCGGTAATGGATGGGGAGATCGACGAGTTTATCAAGGCATATTTAATGACGATAAAAGAAGAACAAGACTAGGTTTGGCAAAGCAAAACAACATAAAGAAGATATTTGATATGCAGCTACTAGGGCGCATATTATCATTTACGCGTCCTTATAGAAAAAGCTTTTACATTTCTGTTGTTCTGTCTATTATACTGGCAGGCGTTGCTCCTTTACGCCCGTACTTAATACAAGTCTCTGTAGACAAATATATTAGTAATGCCCTGTGGGAAGGCTTGCTTTGGCTGACTGCCTTACAACTGGCTATATTACTGGCAGAGAGCTTACTGCGCTTCTGGTTTTTGTATTTGATCAACTGGCTGGGTCAGACTGTTGTCAATGATATGCGGAAAAAAGTATTTAATAAAGTGCTTTTTCAAGATATAGCCTATTACGACAAAACACCTATCGGAACTCTTACTACAAGAACCATCAATGATCTGGAAGCCGTTAATGATGTCTTTGGACAGGGCGTAATTGCTATAGTAGCAGACGTGCTTACGATCATAGCAATTATTACTGTAATGTTTGTAACAGACTGGAAGCTTGCTTTGATATGCCTGACCACATTCCCAGCTATCATCATTGCAACATATATCTTTAAAGAAAGTGTCAATAAATCTTTTCAGCGCGTGCGTACTGCTGTAGCTCAATTGAATGCTTATGCACAGGAACATATAACAGGTATGTACATAGTACAAGCTTTTGCAGCTGAGAAGCGTGAGATGGAAAGGTTTAAGGAGATCAATAAAGAGCATAAAGCAGCAAATGTCAAAGCAATATTTGCGTACTCTGTTTTCTTCCCCGTTGTTGAAATAATATCAGCTGTGGCGATAGCCTTGCTGGTATGGTGGGGAGCGGTACGTATGATGCACTTTGAAACAAGTGCTGGTGTGATCATCGCTTTTGTGATGTACTTAAACTTACTCTACAGACCACTAAGAATGCTGGCTGATAAGTTCAATGTACTGCAAATGGGTATGGTGGCAGCAGAGCGTGTTTTTGGTGTGTTAGATAGTAAAGAGCATTTACATAATAATGGTTCTTATAAGCCCGAACATATTGATGGTAAGATAACTTTTGAAGATGTACACTTTAGTTACAAGCCTGATACTCCTGTATTGAAAGGTATCTCCTTTGATCTTGAAAAAGGTAAAACCCTTGCCGTGGTAGGACATACAGGTGCGGGTAAAACATCAATCATTAGTGTGCTTAATAGGTTGTACGAAATACAGAAAGGAGATATAAAAATAGATGGTAAAAGTATTCGAGAATATGATATCCATAATCTTCGTGAGCATATAGGTATTGTATTACAAGACGTCTTTCTTTTTTCAGGTACGGTAGCTGAAAACATAACACTCAGAAATAAAAATATATCTATAGAGGAGGTTAAGCGTGTTGCCAAAATGCTAGGGATGCACGAGCATATCATGAAGTTGCCAGGAGGGTATGACTTCAATGTAATGGAGAGAGGCAATACCTTATCTCAGGGGCAACGCCAGTTATTATCATTTGCCAGAGCATTGCTTTATGAGCCATCTATTCTCATCCTGGACGAAGCTACCTCATCTGTCGATAGTGAAAGCGAGCAATTGATACAAGATGCGATAGATAAGATGATAAAGGGTAGAACCTCTATTGTAATCGCACACAGACTATCTACCATTCGCAAAGCTGACGAGATAATCGTGATGGATAAAGGTCAGATAAAAGAGAAAGGCAACCACAATCAGCTACTAGCTAAGAAGGGTGACTACTACGATCTATATACAGCGGTTGAAAAGCAAAAAGAACAGCAGGCTTTGTAACATCTCCTACTATTTCACCTGCTCATTAAGCCACATGGTGATAATATCTAAAACTTCTGGTTTTATAGTTTGTTCTAGTTGTCCATATTCCCCAGCATTGCACGTTGTACACTCTTGAAAAAGGTGGTTTACTCCTTTGATCTCTTTTACATCATAAACCTTTGAATCGCTTTTTTTCAGAGCAGCAGTTATGCCAGCAAGATTAGACTTTGGTAATACTTGTATGTCTTTTTCGCCGTTCAATGCTAATACTTTACAGTCTAGTTTGCTCAGTACGGGTTCCGGATCATATGAAATAAAAAATCTGAACCATTCACTATCGTAAAGTTTAAGGAAGGCATTGGCAAACTTATTCTGTGAGTTAATATCATATATACCAGTAGTGTTTAGCACGGCTGTGCTGTCTGTGTCAGCTCTCCACTTATCAATAGTTGTATGTACTTCATGTGTAGCTTGTTCTTTAGTTTTTGCTGTAGCAAGTATATTCACAATGTCGTAGTATAGCTTGCCATACGTAGTAGCTAATTGTACTGACATGCCAGATGCTGTTAATACAGCAATATTTTGCTCTGTCATACCTTGAGTCAGCTTAGTACCGGGTCCTGCTAACAAGACTATAAAGTCTATATCTTTTGATTGAGTAGCTACCATAGGTGCTATCATTCCTCCTTCACTGTGCCCTAGTAATCCTATTTTACTTTTATCTACTTCTTTTCTGGTCTTTAAAAACTCAATTCCTGCAAAGACATCTTTTGCATAATCTGCAGATGTAGCATTATTAGCATCTCCGGTAGTTTCACCTACGCCTCTGTCGTCAACTCTTAATACTACATAACCATTCTTTGTAAGGTGATCTGCTATTACTGCAAAGGGTTGATGTCCAAATGCTTCTTCATTCCTGTTTTGTGCTCCCGATCCTGTAATCAATACCAATGCAGGGTGCTTATCATTATCATTAGGGCTCGTAATCGTAGCGCCAAACTGAATACTTTTGTCTTTATTATGATAGATCACATCTTCACTATTGTAGCTGTATGGAGGCTTAGGCGTTTGCGGTCGCTTCAGCTCTATTTTACCCTCTGATCTCGTTAATTCAAGTGGAGCATTCATAATACCTTGACTCCATTTACCATTAATTGTTTTAGCATCAGTCATCATCCCTTCAAACTTCCCGTTTATCAGTGCTATGTTGATAACGATACTATCCCCTTTAGTGGTAACACCACTACATGATATATCCCTTGCTCCTTGTGCAGGAACATCAAGGGTTGCTTTTAAACCTTTGTCAGAATTCGAGATATTGAAGGCTACATCAAGTTCTTGACCAACGTTAAGTGTGCCTTGCCAAGTGCCGATAAATTTATCTTGAGCTATGAGTGTATTGGTGAATAGAGCAAGAGTAAGTAGTAAGTAGATATGTTTCATAAGTTGAGTTAGTTAGATGTTTTTTGTTTGTTTCTGAATAGTAAATAGGAGTAAGAAATAGGTACTATCACAAGTATCATTATGATTGCACGAAATGATATAGCTATAGCTTTTTCATTAGCAAATATAGATACAAGTATGATAAGTATGCCTCCGAAAAACCACAATGCACCACCTACACGGTGCGTCTTTTTCCAGTTCTCGTCATCATTAAGTGTCCAGGGTATTCTGATGCCTGCAAAATAGTTAGGTTTGATATTATACATCATATTGCCTAAGAAGATAAACAGAGCACCTATAATCGGTAATACCGCAACGGTAAACAGATCTTTCTCCGGATTAAGTGTTTGCTTGATAATGACAATGCTTAAAGCTGTAATGAATAGCAGAGTGCCTGCAGCTACTTTATTAAAAACAGTATGCTTTCCTTGTTTTATCCTTTTAGGATCAATCTTATGAATGTTGATCAGTAGTAGATATACACCTGTATTCACTAGCGTCATAAATATGATGACCCATAAAAACTCCATGCGAGTACCTACCTTATCAACTCCAGCGCTATTATAATGTAGGGGTGTTGGTTCAGGAATATCATTCCATATTACTCCTACATATATCAAAGGACTGCAAGCAATAAATAATAGTAGTACGTGCTTAATGTGATTTTTTGACAGCATGTATATTGTGTTTTATCGGAAGTTCTTGTTTCTGTAATTGTAGCACCCACTTTAGTATTTCATCTACTACAGTTGTGTTTAGGCTATAAGTTATAAACTGACCTTTCTTTTCAGCGTCAACTAGTTCAGCTTGTTTTAATATATCCAGATGATGTGAAATACTGGGTTTAGAAATATTGAAATGATCTGCAATTTCTCCTGCAGTCATATCACTTTCTTTCAGTAGCTCCAGTATCTCTCTTCTCGTATCATCATTTAGAGCTTTAAATAACTTAGTCATTATTTAGGTATTTAGACAAATATCTAAATAAAGTTACTTATTTCAAAATAAAAAAGCAGGAGCGTAAATACTCCTGCTTCTATATATGTATATGATTGATACAATTAATCTTTGATATACTCCAGCGCCTTACTAACCAGGTTCTTAGAACCGATAAATATAGGTACACGTTGGTGTAGTTCTGTAGGTTGAACATCCAGAATACGTTCATTCCCTGTTGTGCAAATAGCACCCGCAGCCTCCATTAAGAAGCTCATTGGGTTACACTCATACTGAAGGCGAAGTTTGCCGCTAGCATTCTTCTTATCAGCAGGATACATAAATATACCACCTTTGATAAGTGTACGATGCATGTCTGCTACCATAGAGCCTATGTAGCGATGAGAGTATGGTCTTCCTTCCTCTTTATTATCTTCCATGCAATGAGATAAGAAATTCTTCATGCCATCATGGTACTTGCATGTATTCCCCTGATTGATGCTATATATCTTACCTTTTTCAGGGCACTTCATATTAGGATGTGATAAACAGAACTCACCTATAGATGGCTCAAGGGTAAATCCATTCACTCCAAGCTTAGTAGCATAAACCAACATTGTACTTGATCCGTATATAACATAACCTGCAGCCATTAGCTTATTACCCGGTTGTAAAAAATCATCTTCATTACAAGGAGATCCAAGGGGGCTGGTACGCTTGTATATAGAGAAGATAGTTCCTATGGATGCATTCACATCGATATTTGAAGATCCATCTAATGGATCGAACAGTACAACATATTTTGAATTCTGAGAGTATTCATCATCAAATGCAATGAATGTATCATTCTCTTCAGAAGCAACTCCCGCACAGTCGGCACTGCTACGTAATACATTGATGAGTGTTTCATCAGCAAACACATCAAGCTTCATCTGTTCCTCGCCTTGTACATTAGTAGCGCCATGCTGTCCGAGTATGTCTACAAGACCGGCTTTTAGTATTTGCTTATTAATGATCTTACATGCCAGCCCAATATCTCTTAATATAGCTGATAGCTCACCTGTAGCATTCGGAAACTTTCTGGTTTCCTGAATTGTGAACTCATCAAGCGGCATTAATTTTCTCTGCGGATTCATATTCAATTTTTATAATGTCGGACAAAAATAATAAACCATACTCATTAACTATTATATCAAATAAAACTATCTTGTAACGGCTAAAATCTTTATTTTCCAAGCTTTACAGAGTACCTTTGCGAAGTTTACAAGACAGTTGGTATGGTTCAATATTTCAAAAATATTAATAGGCAGACCCAGGAAGTTTCCGGGCCTGAAAATGCCAACTGGATCAATGTAACTCCCCCCTTTCAGGAAAATGAGATCAATAATTTATCTGAAAACCTGAATATTCCTCGAGACTTACTAACCGATACCTTAGATATCGAGGAGCGTGCGCGTTATGAAGAAGAGGATGGTGTAAAGCTGGTGATCTTAAAAACACCTGTAGAGAATAAGTCGTTGAATGAAAGTGATGCTGACTATGTAACAATTCCAATATCAATAATCATTACACAACGCAGCCAGGTAATAACAGTTAACTCTTTTGAGAATGTAGCTATACGCCGTTTTCTGAATACGTTTGCGAAACGACATCCTGAGCGTCCTAATATGATGGTGCTCAAGATATTCGAGAAAGTGGTCATGGACTTTATCGAAGTACTGAAAGAGATCAATCACAGAAGGAATATCCTGGAGCAGAAACTATATGACTCTAATAGGAATGAAGAGTTACTGTATTTAATGCGTGTACAAAAGAGTTTGGTGTACTTCGTCACTGCGCTACGTAGTAATGAGCTACTACTGATGAAAATGGAGCGTACCAATTTCCTGAATTGTGATGAAGATGAAAGAGAGTTTTTAGAGGATCTTATTATTGAGTTCTCTCAGGCATTGGAAATGGCGAATACTTATACGAATATCCTTAGTAGTACTATGGATGCTTTTGCCAGTATTATTAATAATAATATGAACATGGTCATGAAACGCTTGACCAGTATCACAATACTTATATCACTACCTACTCTTATTGCTAGCTTCTATGGTATGAACGTCCCCTTACCCTATGCAGATAAGGGCATGTCAAGCTTTGCAATACCGGTTATACTGTCTGTGATCGTATCTGTTGTAATGACGTTGTACTTCAATAAAAAACGTTGGTTCTAATGTCAGATGACCAACGGTTCAATATAAGAGTATATGGTTTGTGGCTGAATGAAGGCCGAGTGCTTGTTAGCGAAGAAGAGATAAAAGGCACTAATATCGTCAAGTTCCCTGGTGGAGGGTTAGAGTTTGGTGAAGGCGCTATAGACTGTCTAAAACGTGAATGGAAAGAGGAGCTTGATATGGATGTCGAAGTCTTGAGCCATTTTTACACTACAGATTATTATCAACCGTCAGCTTTTGATAAGTCTCAAGTAGTGAGCATCTACTACTTAGTAAAGCCATTAACAGATAATAATTATATCGTTAATAAAAATGATAATGAAGTAAGCTACTGGATGAAGCTTACCGATATTACAAAAGAGACTTTCCCTTTACCAGTAGATAAGCGCGTAGCTGAAATGATACTATCTAGTTTCGAGTAACTGTACGCGACCTAGTTCCAATTTTACAATTTACAGACATTATTATTTATTAAATATTATGTGATTATATACTGGAGTGGTAACTTTAATTATCGTTAACCTTAAATCTAATAGCTTATGAACCGTACACTTTTACTTACTATTTTATTGTCATTAATCTTTTCCTCTGCAAGGTCACAATATCAATTGGCACAGTATTTTGACGGGGACGATACATTAGTGCTTAATTCAATCATAATCAATATAGATCCAGACACTAATAATATCTGGCAGATAGGTTCTCCTCAAAAAGTTATATTCGATAGTGCTAATACCTTACCTAATGCTATAGTGACTGATACAATTAACTTGTACCCTATTAACAACAAATCTGTATTTAGTTTTAATGCTAACAATGCAACATCGTTGCCAGGTATTGTAGCTTTGAGGTGGACTCAGAAACTTGATATGGAGTTTCAAAAAGATGGTGGATATGTAGAATATTCTATCGACTCAGGTAATACATGGATAAATGTATTGACTGATGTGAATGCATATAATGTTTATGGATTCGATACCTTGAATGTAGATACGCTACCTGACGGCACAACCGCATTTACAGGAAAAGATACTTTGTGGAAGGATGTTTGGGTTTGTTACCTATCAAGCTATTTTGATACTGCAAAGAGTTTGACTTTTCGTTTCACTTTCCAGTCGGACTCTGTAGATGGTCTTGACGAAGGCTGGCTGATTGACAATATGTTACTCCAAAAAACTATTTTTCATACGGTAGGAAAAGTCGACCTGGAGCAGTCTTTTTTAGTCTACCCTACAATAGCCTCTGATATAATTAATGTATCAACTGGAGACAACAATCTTGATATAGGGAATATAATATTGACTAATGTTCAGGGGAAAGTGGTTAGACACTTAAAGAATAAAAAGCAAAAAGTAACCATAGATGTAGCCGACCTGCCTCCTGGAACATATTATTTGAGTGTTTATGCAGGTAATAAGTTGGAAGCCCATCAGATAGTCATTAGCAAATAGTTGATAGATGGGTAAGAAGTTTGTATTTCTTATCGCAGGATTAGGAGTAATATTCTTAGCTGGGTTTAAAAAACATACTCCTCAGCAGTATGTTTTCCCTCAGCTAACTTCTTTTCCTGAAATGCCTTTGGCAAAAGATAACCCTGTTACTAAGGAGGGTGTTGCATTGGGTAGGTATTTATTTTATGACCCTATCCTCAGTAGAGATAGTAATATGGCTTGTGCCAGCTGCCATAAACAAAGAGTAGCATTTAGTGATGCACCTAACAGGTTTAGCAAAGGGCTTAATGATATAGTTATGAAAAGGAATACCATGCCATTGTTTAATCTGGCATGGTATCCCTCTTTGTTTTGGGATGGTAGAGGTGGTAAGCTGGAAGAACAGGTTTTTCACCCTGTGCGTGCATATGATGAAATGAATATGGAGTGGAACCTGGCTGTAGAGCGTATTCGCAATAGTAGTTTTTACAAGAGGTTATTCGATCTGGCATTCCCAGACGAAACAATAGATAGTATACACATAGCTAGAGCTATAGCGCAGTTTGAAAGAACGCTTCTTTCTTATAATTCTAAGTATGATAAAGTATTAAGGCATGAGGCTAGCTTCTCTGCAGCAGAATTAAAAGGTTTCGAACTGATGAACGATATGAGTATGGCCGATTGTCTACACTGCCATACTACAGACTCAGACCCTGTAGGTACAAGACTAGGGTTTAGTAATAATGGCTTGGATGATATTAAAGATCCGCTGTTGTATAAAGATAAAGGCGTTGGAGGCGTTACAGGTAGAGAGGATGATATGGGCAAATTCCGGATACCATCATTACGCAACATAGCACTTACCGCGCCGTATATGCATGATGGTAGGTTTCGTACACTGAAAGAGGTATTGGACTTTTATAGCGAAGGCGTTCATGCTGGTGTGAACGTGGATTCCAAAATGACAAGAGCCTATAGTGGAGGAGTGCATCTTACAGAAGACGAAAAATATTTCATTATTTCCTTTTTAAGTACACTTACAGATTCTGCATTTATCATCAATCCAGAGTTCAGCAACCCTTTTAAGCAGTAAAAGCAATATTTTAGCTAAATATGCGGAAGCTATTTAACTCATATACCTCATTTTCAAGGTTAGAGAGCAAAGGTCTGTTTACACTTATATTAATATTGTTGGTATTATTGATCGTGCGTAAATATATGAGCATGATGCTTCCGTCTCCCCATCTGAATGAGGTAGAACTCATTAAATTTGTAAATGATAATAAACCAGATCTGTCCAAAGCTGCACAAAAAATAAATCTAAACACTGCGGACTCGTTAACACTCATATCGATTAATGGTATAGGAAAAGGGCTATCACACAGAATATTAGAAAGGCGAAGAGTCTTAGGCAAGTTTGATAACATGCAACAGGTTTTTGAGGTATATAACTTTAGCAAAAAGACAAAAGAAGTATTGCTAGAACAGACTTATGTTGAGTAGCTTTTGTTGAATATAATTGATTGATATTAATAAAATATTAGTACAAATGCCGTCTATGTATGGACAGATGACAAAAAGTTTGTAAAATTGCGGCTAGTATAATAGTTAAAATGGATTTTAGATATACAGATACCCAAGACCAGATCGCGGATATGGCGCGTGATTTTGCAGAGAAGCATATTCGTCCTGATATGATGAAGTGGGATGAAGAGCAAATTTTCCCGATTGAATTATTTCATAAAATGGGTGAGCTAGGGCTAATGGGCGTGCTAGTACCTCAAGAATATGGTGGTTCAGGCCTTAGTTATTTTGAATATGTTACAGTTATTGAAGAGATAGCTAAAGTGTGTAGCTCTATTGGTTTGTCAGTAGCAGCACATAACTCTTTGTGTACAGGGCATATATTATACTTCGGTAACGAAGAACAAAAGAAAAAATACTTACCTAAGCTGGCGAGTGGTGAGTGGATAGGTGCATGGGGGCTTACAGAAGCAAATACCGGTAGTGATGCAGGAAATATGCGTTGTACAGCCGTAAAAGATGGTGACGAGTGGGTGCTTAATGGTACCAAAAACTGGATTACTCATGGTAAGAGCGGTAGTGTAGCGGTAGTGCTTGCTCGTACAGGTGAGCCTAGAGCCAAAAGTAATGTCACGGCTTTTATCGTAGAGCATGGTACACCAGGCTTTACAGCTGGTAAAAAAGAAAACAAGCTAGGGATGCGTGCATCAGAAACTACAGAGTTAGTTTTTGATAACTGTCGTATATCAGATGCTCAGCGTATGGGTGAAGTAGGTGATGGCTTTCGTCAGGCAATGCAAGTATTGGATGGCGGTCGTATATCAATCGCTGCGTTATCACTAGGTATCGCAAAAGGCGCTTACGAAGCTGCTCTGAAGTACTCAAAAGAACGTGAGCAATTCGATCAGCCAATATCCAACTTTCAAGCTATTGCCTTCAAGTTGGCTGATATGTATAAGAAGATACAGGCAGCAGAAGCTTTGATATATCAGGCTGCGGATATGAAAAACCGTGGTGTTAAGATGACTAAAGAGTCTGCAATGGCTAAATACTACGCATCAGAAATATGTGTAGAAATATCTACCGATGCTGTACAGGTATTTGGTGGTTACGGATATACGAAAGATTTTCCTGTAGAGAAGTTCTACCGTGATAGTAAATTATGTACTATTGGAGAGGGAACTTCTGAGATTCAGAAACTCGTTATTTCAAGAGATATACTTAAATAAAAAAAGCCCCGAAAGGGGCTTTTTTATTTATTACAAATAAGATTCTTATTTCATTTTGCTCCATGAACTCCATTCTATATAGCTCATAAATGAGTCTGGTTCTATGTATTTTAAGCCGAGACTATCGGCTGAAATATGCTCAGCAACCAAAACACTGGTATCTATGTATGTGATGACCTCGTTACCTAGTGTGTAACTAGACGAGTCAATAAGTCTAATTTTTGTGCCTCCATCTTCAAATAATGACCATTTAAAATAGACTTTGTCCTCGCTACTGCCACCTTGGTGGCTATACTTGTTAGTCGCAACACCGGTTTTGTCTGAGTTGAATGAAACAGTGTACTCGTCACCTGCTTCAGGATATTCTACTTCAGACTCATCAATACCTGTATTGCCATTTTCATCGTAGGCAAAC
This sequence comes from uncultured Flavipsychrobacter sp., assembly GCA_964531655.1. GTDB lineage: Bacteria > Bacteroidota > Bacteroidia > Chitinophagales > Chitinophagaceae > UBA5543. The sequence goes on along the minus strand of CAZHDM010000004.1, from coordinate 61,446 downwards.
CAGTTAGCTTTCCATGAACCTACTAGCAGATCCTCCTTCGTAGGTTCTGGTTTAATGTCTTCTTTTTCATTCCCGCAAGAGGTAATGAAAATTGCTAATAAAGCAATAGAAAAGATACTTGTAAGATTTCTCATATTTAGAGTTAAAGGTTGGTTACAGTGTTATAAGAGACGATATATTAATAGTCGCCTAGTGTTTCGGGTAGCTGAGCCAGAGCTTTTTCAAGCTGCTCATCATTCGGCGCGATACCGTGCCACTCATGTGTGCCTTCCATAAAGTCCACACCACTACCCATAGCAGTCTTCATGATGATGACTACCGGTTTGCCTTTGCCTGTTTGTGCTTTTGCAGCCTCGAGGGTATTGATGACAGTTTGCATATCATTTCCATCAGGAAGGTCCATGGTATGCCAGCCAAATGCTTCAAACTTTTCTTTCAGGTTGCCAAGATCCATTACTTTATCGGTAGGCCCGTCTATTTGCTGACCATTCCAGTCTATTGTAGCTATGAGGTTGTCTACTTTATGGTGTGCAGCAAACATGATAGCCTCCCAGTTTTGACCTTCTTGTAACTCACCATCGCCATGAAGAGAGAAGACAAGTCTATCGTCATTATTCAACTTTTTAGACATTGCTGCTCCGCATGCTACACTCATACCTTGTCCAAGTGATCCGCTGGCTATTCTCACGCCAGGAAGTTCTTCGTGCGTAGTAGGGTGCCCTTGTAGTCTTGAGTTGATCTTACGGAAAGTCTTTAATTCATCTTTAGGGAAATAACCGGCACGTGATAAAACACTATAGAATACAGGAGATATATGGCCATTAGAGAGGAAGAACAAGTCCTCGCCTTTACCGTCCATATTAAACTCTTCACTATTATACTTCATGATGTGGAAGTATAATGCTACAAAGTATTCGGTACAACCCAGAGAACCACCCGGGTGGCCACTTTGTACTGCATGTACCATACGTACGATGTCTCTTCTTACTTGTGTCGCTGTATTTTTTAGCTGTTCAATATCCATCATTACTAATTGTGAGGCAAAAATAATTATAAGTAAGGACTATTCGCAAAAAAACAGGCTTCAACTTATACAGCATCTGTATATTGCACTGCGATGGAGATAAGTATTGCTCAAAAAAAATATTTCACAGAACAGCTTTTGTGGTGGAACGAGCATGAGAACCAGCGTGAGCTAGCATGGAAAGGGGAGAAAGATCCATATAAGATATGGTTGTCTGAGGTTATACTACAGCAAACACGCTCTGAACAAGGTTATCCCTATTATATGAGTTTTATCAGCTCGTATCCCGATATCCAATCTCTGGCAAAAGCGAAGGATGAGGAGGTTTTCAGACTATGGCAAGGTCTGGGTTATTATAATAGATGTCGGAATATGTTATTTACTGCCAGATACATTGTAAATGAGTTGAGTGGAAAGTTCCCTAACACATTTTCTGATATTCTGGCTTTAAAGGGTGTAGGTGCTTACACAGCTGCTGCAATTGCTTCGTTTGCTTATGGCCTACCACATGCAGTAGTTGATGGAAACGTCTATCGAGTACTTTCCCGATATTTTGCCATAGAAGAGCCTATCGATACTACAGTTGGGAAAAAAATGTTTTCAGGACTGGCGCAAGATCTATTAGCTAAAAATAAAAGTGTGGCATATAATCAAGCCATCATGGATCTTGGGGCTATAGTGTGCACTCCGAAAAATCCTTTATGTGTCGAATGCCCTTTAAGTAAGAAGTGTTCATCAAAGGGTACTGAGCTAACAAGCCTGCTACCTGTAAAGTCGAAGAAGCTAAAAGTAACAGAGCGACATTTTCACTATATATTATTCCTTAATAAAGATGCAGTATGGATACGCAAAAGAACGGATAGTGATATCTGGCAAAACCTGCACGAGCCTTATCTTATTGAGGGAAAAGTAGCGCTGGAAAAGAAAGAGTTAATAAATAGCTTGTCAGACAAAAGTATTGGCATAGAGCTATCTGGCCTAAGCTATGAAGGACGATTAAAACAGAGGTTGACCCATCGTGTCATTCATACATATTACTACACAGCCGATGTGAAAAAGGCTGATATAAAGGAGCTAAAGAATGGGATATGGGTAAAAGCATCAGATTTGAAACAGTATGCTTTCCCAAAGAGCATTGTTTCATTTCTTCAGAAAAAGTCATATTTTTAGTTAAACAGAACGGCTATTAATATTAATAGAGTGTAAATATGTTTAGATATGAGAGGAGTTAATAAAGTAACGCTGATAGGTAACTTAGGTAAAGATCCTGACTTGCAATATTTAGAAGGCAACATAGCAGTGGCTAAATTCCCTTTAGCTACTACAGAGACCTTTAAAGACAAGTCCGGCAATCTCGTATCACAAACAGAGTGGCATACAGTAGTACTTTGGAGAGGGTTAGCAGAGTTAGCACAAAAATATTTACATAAAGGTAGCTTGGTATACATAGAGGGCAGACTTCGTACCAGAAATTGGGAGGATAAAGATAAAATACGTAGGTACAGCACTGAAGTAGTAGGAGATAACCTTGTAATGCTGGACAAGAGGAAAGACAATGGGGATAGCGATTCAGATTCCGGCGATAGTAGTGGTGGGTATTCCGATCATGATATATCATATAAATCTGATAATGATAGGGATAATGATAACCTGCCATTTTAATATTTGTAGAAATACATCAAAACTAGATTGTAGAAATTAGCCCCTTTTCCTATTTTTGAATAACAAATAACCAAACACGATAGCTACTTGGAAAGTTCAGCAGACGGAGAGGTCAACCTTACAGTTTTATTACTTAACGCAGCGGCAGGCGATATCTCTGTTACAAATATCACCATACTATTCATAGTTGTAGTGTTACAGCTGCTTATGACTGCTATTACGTCAGGTTCTGAAACAGCCTACTTTTCACTTAATGCGAAGGATATTAACTATCTAAAAACGAAGGAGAGTGCCAGCGCGAGACAGGTGATCAGGTTACTAGATCAACCGAAGATGCTATTGGCTACTATTCTTATAGGTAATAATTTCATCAACATAGCAATCGTAATTACTACCAATATGGCAGTAAATATGGTGTTGCCACCAGATATCAGCCTTACGATGGCCTTTATGATAAAGGTAGTAGCCGTTACATTCCTGTTGGTGTTATTTGGTGAGGTATTGCCAAAGGTATATGCTACACAGAATAACATGCGTATGGCACTATTTGCTGCGCCTGTGCTGAACTTTATGATGGGCCTACTGAAACCTGTTAGTCGTACACTAGTATCTTCTACAAACTACATAGAGCAGCGTTTGGGTTCTAAGAAGAAAGCTCCTAATCTGAGTAATGAAGATTTTGAGCATGCTATAGAACTTACGGTAGGGCATACCGCTACTAGCCAGGAGGTTAACATATTTAAGGGGATCATTAAGTTCAGTAATATTACTGTCACGCAGATCATGCGTACCCGTATGGATGTGGGGTGTATTCCTCATGATATTAGCTTTAAAGAAGTACGAGAGATAGCAATAGACCTTGGGTACTCAAGACTACCTGTTTATGAAGAGACACTAGATAAGGTTGTAGGTGTTATACACACGAAAGATTTCCTCCCATATTCAGAAGACGATAACTTTGAATGGCATAACCTCATTAGACCAGCATACTTCGTGCATGAAGGTAAAATGATTGAGGATCTGCTTACTGAGTTTCAGCAAAAGCGAGTGCATTTAGCAATCGTAGTAGATGAGTTTGGTGGTACATCCGGCATTGTAACTTTGGAGGACATCATGGAGGAGATAATAGGAGAGATCAAGGATGAGTTTGATGAGGATGAAATAGATTTCAAGAAGATAGATGATCGCAACTTTATATTTGAAGGTAAGACGTTGATAAACGACGTTTGTCGTATCATAGGTGTACAGCCCGATGAGTTTGATGAGGTACGTGATGAGAGTGATTCTCTGGCAGGATTGATCCTTGAATTGTCTGGGAAGTTTCCTTCTGTTAATGAGACTATCAACTATAAACAGTATGAATTTACTATCCTAAACTTGGATAAGATGCGCATACAGAGAGTTAAGGTGCACATCAATGTTGAAGAGGAGGAAGAGATTTAACTAGTCTGATTTTTTATCTCCCTTCCCAAGTTTGATTTTTACGTCCCCCGTATTATTATCTGTTGCATGTAGGTTGATGACTATACCTTTTTTAAGGTCTTTCTCCGTGTATTTCTTATTCTTTCTATTGGGCTTTCTTAATGGTACCTGGATGGGTATATAAGTGCCTTTAGGTATACCATATACACCTTCTGCAAAAATATTAAAGGCGCTTGTGCGTATTAGTATCGGTTCAATAAGAATGTCACTGTTCTGTACATTGAGTGTACCCTCTAATGGCTCTACTTCTATATGAGAAAGGTCTCTGTTAAAGAAGATGATTTTACCGATAGTGCCTAATGGCTCAAAGTCTAAAAGGTAGCCCTTGTTTAGGTTGAATTTTATTTTGCCGTTTAGAGAGTTTCTAACGATATCTCCGGAGTTTTGTATCCCACCTTTTGCGTCTATTTTAGCTGTTAATACTCCTTGTACATTACTATCTACAATAGCATCCTGTCCAAAGTTGTTGAATGCATAGAATAGCTTATGTACGTCTATATTGTTCAGGTCTGCATCTATTACAAAGTTGCTGAAGTCATTTTTTGGGTATATGCCTCCGTTTAAATTAATATTACCACCTGCATGCTTCAAGGCTGCATTTTTTAGCTCTACAGCATCACTCTTCAATGTCACATTGGCGTTAATGTCATTAGAGGTAAATCGATTATATTCTACTTTATCTAACAGGACGGATAGTTTGACAATACTTTTATCCATTACTTGATCCAACTGTTTGGCAAATGAGCTTAGCCTAGCTGAACTTGGATTATTATTCTCCTTATTTTCAGTAACTCTTTTGCCAATAAATGATCTGTATTCACTTAAGTCAATAATATCACTATGTATGTCGCATTCAATAACTACTCCTTCTGGATTATCATAATAAAGGTTAAGCAAGTTCTTCATGTTGCCGCTTAAATCGATCTTATTTTGCTCACTTTTTAGTTTTAAGCCTTTTAAGAAAACATCAGCACCGTCAAAAACAATATCACCTTTTGCCTTTGTAAACGTGAGTCCTCTCGGAATGTAAGAAAAACCTGCCTCGCTAAAACTGATCTTACCATTCACATTGGGTGTGACATTATTATCCGGGTTGATACCGATCTTACAATCTAAATCGATTGAGGCGTTCCCGGAGTTGAACTTAAAACTTGTAGCCCCTATGATATCATTTAAGTGAGTTACGTCAAATGTAGAAGTGACATGGGTTCTAAGAACAGGATCTTTAAGATCTGTAACTGAGCTTTCGGCTAATGTAAAGTCGATACCGTAATAATTACCCGTCATGCCATATAGCTTGATCATGGAGTTTGCATCACCATGGCCTTTTCCTTCTTCAACTACATTCAGGTAATAGCCTTTAAATGTAGCATTAGTTATAGCTCCTTGTGGAATATCTAACCGTCTGTTTTTTACAGCAAAGTTTGCTTTTACATAAGGTGTATCTCTGTACTTCATCTTACCATACAGGTCGATCATTACATTGTCAATCTTGTCGAGGTTTACTTGTTTTAGTTTTTCTCTTACGGGGGGTGTAAGTATACTTAATGCTTCTTTGTATGGAAGGTCTGTGGCCAGTATCTTTAGTTTGAAGGTTGATGGGCTGTCAGAGAAGTCGAAGTCACCACCAAACTTATAGGTAAAATCGTCGAGTGTCAGGTTTTGTACAGGTACATGTAGTAGCTTCTTATCGTAATTGAAATTGACCGTTAGTTTTGTATCCAGTACTTTTTCTTTTATGTAGCTGCCTTTTTTAGTGTTGAAAGAAAAGCTATTAAAAGCAGTCTCTATATCTATGTGTGCAATGAAGCCCGTATCTGAATGTGATGTCTGAATGTCACAGTTTCTAACTGCCATCACAAAGTCTTTGTTTTTTACTTCATGTTGAATGCTTACAACTACATCTTTTAGAATAATATGATTGATTGGGTTGTTAGGAGCTGGTTTGTCTTTTTTTTGCTCCTTCTTTTTAAAGATGTTACTGTTACTGATGCTGTCTTTGTTTGTATACAGCGTTACCTTCCCTTCAGTTAGAGTAATAGTATTTACATAGGTATCATCTTTTAGGGCATCCCATATGTCTATAGAGACATATGCTTTACTCATGTTTACCAAGTCCGTTTTATGTATATGATAAAAGCTATCGCGAACAGTTATATCGCTTAGTTGGAATGATATGTCAGGGAAGCCCTTGAATATTGTAGGCTCTATTTTATTAATACTTACTGTGCCTCTTATATTGTCATTTATTTGTTCAGTAATTACCCCTGCCAGCTTATTTTTATTAAGATGTACATAAGTGAGTATGGCTGCCCAAAGTAGTATAATAAGTCCCACTATCGAGCCCGCAATTATGAGTATGATCTTAAGATAGCGAGGCATAAATTTTTATGATGAATAAATAGTATCAATAACCTTATTGTATTTTTGCAGGCTCTTAACTACTACATATACTTAACAATATTAAATAGAAATTGTTATAATAATTCATGAAGTTCTTTACTCCGGTCATACTTCTACTGTTATTATCTGCTACAAGTATCGCACAGCCCAAGTCGAGATTATTGAGATTACTCGACCGCTCTGCTGATACTGTGTATATCAGTGACTATTCCCACAAGTTAGTAGTACGTGCATTCGGGCTTAGGAAGTTTAATAAGTATACGTTAGGCCAATATAACTTCACAGAGAGAGTTACCTACAGGGCTAATGATGATTATAGCCTTGGTGGTGGTATTAACTATAAATGGGTAGGTATCAACATCGCTTATAAGTTACCATTGGTAAACAATGATGATGATAGGTTTGGTAAGACCAGACTCTTTGATCTTCAATCTTATTTATACCTTCGGAAGTTTGCGGTAGACTTTTATGGTCTGGTCTATAAGGGGTATTACTTAAGTACTAGTGATCTGCTGGACCTACAGCCGGAAGAAGATGCATTTTACATACGAAACGATATACGTACTAATAATTACGGTATTAATTTTCACTACATCTTCAATGATCAGAAGTTTTCGTATAGAGCAGCATTCTTGCAGAACGAAAGGCAGAAGAAAAGTGCAGGTTCATTTATTACAGGTGGTACATTGCACTACAGAAGTGTGAAAGGAGACTCTGCTATTATTCCTCGAGAAATAGATAATAATGATTTCTTCAATGGTTATCCCTTTGATAAAGGCACTACTATAGCGTTAGGTATTAATTGCGGGTATGCCTATACCCATGTATTTAAAAAGTACTTTTTTGTAACTGCGGCTCTATCTGCAGGCTTAGGTATAAACTATACTACACTAAATGTCATAGCTCAAGATGATAAAAGAGATAGAGTAAACTCTCAATGGAATGGTATATGGCGCGCAGCAGCAGGGTACAATGGAGAAAAGTATTTTATTGGTGCGCAGTACGTCAATTATCTCTCTAGAAACCATGCTCCTTTTAAAGAAACTTGGCAACAACTTCAGGCTGGTAATATAAGACTTACTTTTGCACAACGATTTACATTGAAAAAGAAGGTTCGTAAAAAGCTGGACAAAGTGGAAGACTTCTTTGTCCCTGATGTTGGGTTATAAATATTCTTACAATAAAAAAAAGCGGTAGTTGATCAACTACCGCTTTTTTATCTGAAAATCTTATGATTAAAACTCTGCATTACCAGGAGTGCGTGGGAATGGTATTACGTCACGAATATTACCCATGCCGGTTACAAATTGCACTATTCTTTCAAAACCAAGTCCGAACCCTGCATGAGGAACTGTTCCGAAACGACGAGTGTCTAGGTACCAGTACATCTCATCTGTAGGGATGTCCATCTCCTGCATGCGCTGGGTTAGTTTGTCCAAGCGCTCTTCACGCTGAGAACCTCCAACGATCTCACCGATGCCCGGAGCTAATATGTCCATAGCAGCAACAGTTTTGCCATCATCATTTTGGCGCATATAGAACGCTTTGATGTTTTTGGGATAGTCGGTTACTATTACAGGCTTCTTATAGTGTTTTTCTACGAGGTAGCGTTCATGTTCACTCTGCATATCTATACCCCATTCTACATCAAACTTGAACTTCTTCTTCTTATATGGTTTTGATTGCATCAACACATCAATAGCCTCTGTGTATGTAATACGTTCAAATTCATTATTTAGAACAAATTCCAACTTTTCGATCAAGCCCATCTCTGCACGTTCGTTCTGAGGCTTAGCTTTTTCTTCATTTGCCAATCGCTCTGCTAAGAACTCAAGATCTTCACGATTATTTTCCAGAGCATGCTTGATGATGTATTTGATAAAATCTTCGGCGAGGTCAGCGTTATCCTTCAGGTCATTAAATGCAACCTCTGGCTCTATCATCCAAAACTCAGCCAGGTGGCGAGCTGTATTACTATTCTCTGCGCGGAACGTAGGTCCAAAAGTATAAACCTCGCTAAGTGCCATAGCTCCAAGCTCTGCTTCTAGTTGCCCACTCACAGTAAGGTTGGTAGCTCTTTCAAAGAAGTCCTCTTTAAAGTTAACTTTACCATCTTCTGTACGTGGGGTATTATCAAAAGGTAATGTAGTGACTTTGAACATCTCACCAGCTCCTTCAGCATCACTGGCAGTAACAATAGGAGTGTGTAGGTATACAAATCCTTTATCATTAAAGAACTTATGTATAGCAAATGCTAGTGAGTGACGCACACGAAATACAGCACCGAATGTATTAGTACGGAAGCGCAAGTGAGCTATTTCACGTAAGTATTCTAAGCTTGGGCGGTTCTTTAGCTGCAAAGGATACTCTTCAGGGTCACAAGCACCATATAGTTCTACAGTGTCAGCCTTTACCTCTACTTTCTGACCTTTTGCAGGTGATTCAATAACAGTTCCCAGAATATTTAGTGCCGCTCCTGCAGTGATCTGCTTAAGTAGCTGCTCATCAGTTTGTTCCGGGTCTATTACTACTTGTATATTAGCCATACAAGAGCCATCGTTCAGTGCTATGAACTGATTATTACGGAATGAGCGTACCCATCCTTTTATATTTACTTGATAGTCAACCTTCTCGCTCTGTAAAATCTCTTTGAGCTTTGTACGTCCCATGCGTATTCTTTATTAATATTATTTGTCGAAAAATAAGTACTTCAATGCTACTACCAGCATCATAACTGCAAATATCTTTTTTACAATAGATATATCAAGCCCTACGACCAGTTTACTGCCCAAAAAACCTCCTACCATAAAGGTCAGGGCTAGCATAGCGGCAATCTTCCAGTCAACATTTCCTGCTTTGTAGTAATTATATGCGCCTACCAGTGCTACAGGGAAAGATAACATAGCCAGGGTAGTACCTTGAGCAGTTTTTTGGCTTATACCAAAAATAAGTACAAGTGCAGGTACAACAACTACACCACCTCCAATACCTACTAGGCTTGATAAAAAGCCAGCTAATAAACCCACTGCAAGAATGCCAATGATATATCCTGTATCCATAAATTAAAAGGTTTTTATGCATGCGAAGGTAAATACTTCTATTTGCTTAAACACTATTAGAGTTTAGGTTGTTATAAGCTACTGATTTACAGCATTGAGGGTGTTATACAGCACAGTAAAACTATATTAGGTAATTGTTAAAATTAGATTGAACTATATGTAGCAATCTACAAAAAGCAATACCTTGTCAGTCTTTTCGTTAAAGCTGTGTTGAGCGGAGATACTAGCTTATGTCACGTAGATGTAAGCAACCATTAAGTTTGTGAGAAAAATCATAAGCCTAAGTTGCTTTTTTGTACTGACCGTATATCTTTGCAAGCACACATTAATATTGTATTAATTAGTAAACCAAACTAAAAAACTAATAAAAACCAGAGTTATGGCAGAAGTAAAATCAGCCGCTAAGAAGCCACAAGGTTCAAAAGCAGGAAGCCCGAAAAAAGCTAATGATCTATTAAGAAACTTTTTCGTCGTGCTATTAATGATCGGAATTGCGCATGCTATATTCCACTTCGTATTTGGGGCGTCATCGAACTTTAAAGATGCTGAAGGTCACATGCCTGCAAACCTTATGGGTACAATGTATCAAGGTGGTTGGGTTGTACCTTTCTTGATGTCTACATTTTTGATTTTATTATACTTCGTTATTGAGCGTGGTTTAACAGTTTTCAAAGCTAGAGGTAAAGTAAATGGTGCTGAATTCGTACGTAAGGTACAGTATCACTTAGCTAACAAAAATATCGATGCAGCAAAGGCAGAGTGCGATAAACAAGCTGGTTCTGTTGGTAACGTTATGCGTAACGGTCTTAACAAGTATGAAGAGATGATCTCTAATACAGATCTTGATACAGAGCAAAAAGTTGCAAACATCCAGAAAGAGATCGAAGAAGCTACAGCTCTTGAATTACCAATTCTTGAGAAGAACATGGTATTCTTATCAACTATCGCATCAGTTGCAACACTTATCGGTCTATTCGGTACAGTACTTGGTATGATACGTGCGTTCTCTGCGATGTCAGCAGCAGGTGCTCCTGATGGTGCAGCACTAGCAGCAGGTATCTCTGAGGCACTAGTTAATACAGCACTAGGTATTGGTACTTCAGCTATCGCGATCATTGCGTATAACTTCTACACTACTATTATTGATAACATAACATTTGGTATTGACGAAAGCGGTTTCACGCTAACTCAAAACTTTGCAGCAAACTATAAGTAATAGTTTTTTGCAAAAATGTTGTGGAAAATAGACAGTAACGTGTCTTATAATTAATAACAGGTAGAAATTATATACAATGGGAAAGCATAAAATGCCACGTAAGAGTACGAACGTCGACATGACAGCGATGTGTGATGTTGCATTCCTACTGTTAACGTTCTTCATGTTGGCCACACAGTTCAAGCCTGATGAGCCTGTTACGGTAGTAACTCCGAACTCAATATCGGAGATTCCATTACCTGACAATGACATCATGTTGATCACAGTTGATCCTGACGGTCGTATATTCTTTACTATTGACAGTAAGAATGATCGTAAAGATTTAATTGAAAAGCTGGATGAGCAAAAAGGGTTGAACCTTACCGAAGAAGAAAAGAATAACTACATAGTTGGAGCTTCTATAGGTGTTCCGTTCAATCAGCTAAAGTCTTATTTAGCAGCTGATGGTGATCAGCAAGGCAAGCTGGATGATGCTGCGCCTGGTATCCCTACTGATACTGTAAATACATCAGAGGCAAACGAGCTGGCATTATGGATCAAAGAAGCTAGATACTCCAACCCTAAGTTACGTATCACTATCAAGGCAGATGCTGATGCATCTTATCCTGACATTGCAAGGGTGATCAATACACTTAAAGGGTGGAAGATATTCAAGTTTAACCTGATCACCGGTCTTAAAGCAGTACCTCCAGGAACAGCGGCTTTTGAGAAGCAGAACGCAGGCGGAGGTGAAGGCTAACAGTGTAATTAGAAAACTATTTTTTAAATAATAAAAACTTAGTTCCATGGCAGAAATGGAAGTCGCCGATAAGGGCGGGAAGAAAGGTCCCGGGGTCAAAAAGTCGAAGAAGCTTTCTACTCGTGTCGATCTTACACCAATGGTTGACTTAGGTTTCTTGTTGATAACATTTTTCATGTTTACAACAACATTATCTAAGCCTAAGACCATGCAGATAAACATGCCGTACGACGACGAGGAGTTGAAAGAAGAAGAGGAAACCAAGATCAAAGAGAGTACTGCGCTAACGGTTTTACTTAGCAAAAAGCACAGGGTTTACTATTACGAAGGTATGGGTACCGATCCTGAATCAACTCCTGATGTTCAGGTTACAAACTTTGATCCTCAAGATGGCATCAGACAGGTAATAATTGATAAGAAAGATAAGGTAGAAAACCTTAGAAGAACAGGACAGCTTGGCGCGAAGGATAAAACTACCATACTTATCAAGCCTGATAGTACCAGTACTTACGCAGACATGGTTAACATGCTCGATGAAATGGCTATTAATGATATCAGAGTATATGCTATAGTAGATATTACTGATGTAGATAAAGAATTTATACAGATGACGGAACAAGCTAATCCTGAATAATGCTGTAGCATTATGGAATATTAGTTTTCATGCATCTATTTAATAAAAACATTAAACAATGGATATAAATAAAATACTATCCAGCGACTACTTAGACATCATCTATGAGGGCCGTAACAAGAAATACGGTGCTTATGAGTTGCGTAAGAATTATCCTAAAAGGATGATGCGTTCGCTATATGTTATTTTAGGTATCGGTGTGGTTGTAGCTGCAGGCAGTGTGCTGGCAAGCATGAAGCCTAAAGAAAAAGAAAAGGTAGCTATGACACAGGAGGTAGTGTTGGCTGAGCCTCCACCAATCGATCCGAATGAACCACCTCCACCACCTCCGCCTCCACCACCTCCACCTCCTGTGAAGCCAACGGTAAAGTTTACACCGCCGGTGATCAAGAAGGATGAAGAGGTAGCAGAAGAGGAGAAACCACCGGAACAAGAAGAACTTAAGGAAGCTACTGCAGGTCTTGAAACTGTAGAAGGTGATCCTGATGCGTTAGATCCGGGTATAGTTGACCCGGGTCCTGGTACAGGTGTTGTGGAAGCGCCACCTCCACCTAAGATATTCAAGTTTGTGGAGCAAATGCCTGAACCTCCATACAATGTGAACTCTTACTTAGCGAAGAATATTAAATATCCGCCAGCAGCTAAAGAGAATGGTATTGATGGTAGGGTAGCTATCAACTTCGTAGTAAATGAAGATGGTTCAATCTCAGGAGTGCAAGTTGTAGGTAACCGTCGATTAGGCGGAGGGCTTGAAGAAGAGGCTGTACGTGTTGTAAAAACATTGCCAAACTGGAAGCCGGGTAAACAAAACGGCCGTCCTGTAAAGGTATATTACACACTACCAGTTACTTTCCGTTTAGAGTAACAGAAATAGTATAAAAGATTAAAGGCTACCATTTGGTAGCCTTTTTTATTGAAGTAAGTAGCATCTTAAGCTTTTGGTATAAGTTGTACAAAGTTTTAAGAAACTATTATACAAAGAGCAATTAATAGATATTACATTTGTGGTTATTAAAATTTAGCAGCACTAAATCAGGTACATGAAAAATCTAACTGTATTATTTAGCACATTGGCACTATTAGGTGTTATAGCACTATTCGGGATGAAATTGGCTGAAAGGTCAGGTAATAATGATAAGGGTGCGGCTAAATCAGCTCAGCAAAACTCAGGAGCTAACATTGCATATGTCAATATTGATACGCTACAAGAGAATTATGAATATTTCAGAATAAAGAAAGAAGAGCTGGAGTCTCGTCAGAAAAGTATGTCTGATGAACTTAAACGCTCTCAGCAAAAGTTTGAAAAAGATTATATGGCTGCTCAGCGCAAGGTTCAGGCCGGTACGATGACTCAAGCAGAAGCGCAGTCTACTGGTAAAAGGCTGGAGCAAATGCAGCAAAGCTTACAAGCTCGTGACGCTGCTTTGACAGAGCAATTGATCAAAGAGCAAGATGACTTTAACGCTGATCTTCAAAAAAGACTGGATGATTATTTGAAGAAATATAACGAGGATAAAAACTATGATTATATTCTTACATACAGCCAGTCGTTAAGGACTATATTACTAGCTAATGAAAGCCTTGATATAACTAATGATGTTATCGAAGGTATGAATGAAGAGTATAGTAAAGAGCCTAAAGACAGCAAAAAGAAAGAAACGGAAAATAAATAGTATTTTTCTAAGCAAAACCATTTGCTTTGGAAGAAAATAAAGAATCATTTCACCGATCGTTATCATTACTGGATGGAGCCTTATTGGTTATCGGCTCAATGATCGGTTCAGGTATATTTATTGTTAGTGCGGATATAGCACGTAATGTTGGTAGTGCAGGTTGGCTTATTGTAGTTTGGCTGATCTCTGGTTTCATTACACTATCTGCCGCATTGAGTTATGGAGAGCTAAGCGGGATGTATCCTAAAGCTGGAGGGCAGTACGTTTACCTGCGTGAAGCTTTCGGTAAGCTATATGGTTTTCTATACGGTTGGGCATTCTTTGCTGCTATACAAACGGGTACAATAGCAGCTGTTGGTGTTGCTTTCGCAAAGTTCACGGGATACTTTTTCCCTGCATTAGGCGAGAGTAATATTCTTATTGGCGGAGCTGACGGCTTTAATATTTCAGCTGCACAGCTAGTAGGTATAGGAATGATAGGGTTACTTACCTATATAAACAGCCGAGGCGTAGAGAATGGTAAATGGATACAATTCTTCTTCACATTTACTAAGGTAGCAGCGCTACTCGGGTTAATATTTTTTGGGTTATTCTTATTCTCAGAAGGAGATGCTTGGAAAGTAAACTGGGCTGATGCTTGGTCTGCTTCTAAGATGAGTATCTCAGCAGACATGATAACTACAGAAGGGCTAACAGGTATGGCTTTAGCTGCAGGGGTAGGTGTTGCAATGGTAGGAGCACTTTTCTCTAGCGACGCATGGAATAACGTAACATTCATTGCAGGTGAGATAAAGAAACCTGAGCGTAACATAGCCCTTAGTTTGTTTTTAGGTACACTGGTAGTAACGGTATTATATGTATGTATGAACCTGATGTACCTGAATACACTTACTATGGAAGAGATTGCAAATGCACCTGCAGATAGAGTAGCAGTTGCAGCTGCAGAAAAGATATTTAGTGGGATGGGAGCAGGCATTATTGCAGGACTACTTATGATATCAACCTTCGGATGCAATAATGGTTTGATCATGTCTGGTGCTAGGGTTTATTATACTATGGCGAGAGATGGTCTATTCTTACCGTCAGCAGGTGTGTTAAATAGCAAAGGTGTGCCGGGCAGAGCATTATGGATGCAGTTTGTATGGGCATCAATATTGTGCTTAAGTGGTAGCTATGGTCAGTTGCTAGACTACTTGATATTTACAGCATTGTTATTCTACATACTTACAATTGCGGGTATTTTTAAACTTCGTAGAACTCGTCCTGATATTCCACGCCCATATAAAGCATTCGGGTATCCTGTAGTACCTATAGTTTATCTGGTACTTGCGTCACTTATATGTATTGTACTATTAATAAATAAAACAGGAACAGCTGGCATGGGTCTATTAATAGTTTTGTTAGGTGTGCCTGTTTATTATTACTTAAAAAGCAGAGGGTTAAAGTCTGAATGAACAAAGAAGAGCTAAGTATACTTTTTGATGATATTGCTAACCTACACGTTGTTGTAGTTGGAGATGTGATGTTAGATAATTATTGGTGGGGTAATGCTGATCGTATATCTCCTGAAGCACCTGTGCCTATAGTCACGTTGAATAGAAGAGAAAGCAGGATGGGTGGAGCAGCCAATGTTGCACTGAACTGTAAAGCTCTAGGAGCAAAAGTATCACTTGCGAGTGTAACTGGTAATGACCATGAGGGACATTTGCTAAAAGACATGGCTGAGAAAGCAGGTATAAATACATCTTTGCTGGCGCTTAGTAGTGATAGAATAACAACCTCTAAGACCCGAGTAATAAGCAGGAGTCAGCACATACTTAGAATGGACGATGAAGTTACTACTCCGCTTAATACAAAAGACGAACATGCATTTATTGATAAACTTCTAAAGTATCTGCAGATCCAAAAACCTGATGTGCTGATATTTGAAGATTACAATAAGGGTGTACTTAAAGAAAATGTTATCCAGCGTGTGATAGCACATTGTAAAGAGTTAGGAATAGTAGTTTCTGTAGATCCTAAGAAAGATAACTTCCTGTCCTATAAAGGTGTTACCATATTCAAGCCTAACATGAAGGAAGTAAAAGAAGGATTGAATATCACATTAAGTAGGGTAAATAAGGATAGCATGGATGAGGTGCACCAGAGACTCAAAGAAGAGCTGAATCATGATATTACTTTCGTCACTCTTTCAGAGCATGGTGTTTACTACAGCAACAGCACTTCTGAGATCATACCATCTCATCTGAGAAATATTGCAGATGTGTCTGGTGCAGGTGATACTGTTATTGCGACAGCATCTGTATTCTATGCACTTACAAAAGATGCTCACATGATGGCCGCTATCTCTAATATCGCTGGCGGACTAGTATGTGAGGATGTAGGCGTAGTACCAATAGATGTAAAAAAGCTATTGGGAGAAAGTATAAAGCTGCTTATTAAGTAGTTTTAGGTATTCTGTTTTAACCATTCTACCCACTTAGTGTACGCAGCCCCCTTCAATACTCGAGGGAACTTATTTTGAGAGCCCTCTTTGCCTAGGTAGCGCATATACTCGTAGAACACATCCTTTGGTAAAATCTTCACAAATATGTCCTTCAAAGCAGAAGTACGCTCAACGGCATAGTCATCATTTAGTTCACTTAGGGTTTCGTCCAATAATCTTTTTACTTCTTCAGATGAAACGTTCTCGTTATCACAAGCTATATACCAGTAGTGTGCAAACAGGTTCTCATAAGGCTGACCAGATACTGTGAATTCATGTATCTCGATACCCAACTTCTTGGCCACGACATCTACAGCTTTGGTCATATTATCAATGGAAAGATGCTCGCCACATAAGCTAAGAAACTGCTTAGTACGACCTACTATTGATATTTCGTGCTCTGCTGCATCATTGAACTTGATTACGTCTCCTATAATATATCTCCAAGTGCCTGCACAAGTGCTGATCATCATGGCATACTCTATATTTTCTTTGACCTCATGTATTAAGAAAGACTCAGGATTCTTCCTGACGTTTCCATCATCATCAAAATTATCAGAGTTGAAAGGGATGAATTCATAGAATATACCCTCATTCAATACTAGTTTAATACCACTTCCTTCGGGATGAGCATTAAAGCCAAAGAAACCTTCTGAGGCCATGTATGTTTCCAGGTAGGTCACTGGTTTAGAGCACAACTTCTTAAAGCTTTCCCTGTAGGGATCAAAAGCTACGCCACCATGTATATATACACTAAAGTTTGGCCATACATCATGAATGGTAGAAACATTATAGTATCTGATGATCTCTTCCATGACTATCTGTACCCAAGCAGGTACGCCGCAGACAGTTGCTACATCCCATTGAGACGCTTTCTCAACTATCATTTTTATACGGTCCTCCCAAACAGGTTGACGAGATATTTTTTGACCTGGTTTGTATAGAAGAGATGAAAGCCATTTAGGCATATTTTTCACACCTATACCACTTAAGTCACCTTCGTAGTACCCACCTTTTTCGTATAAAGATGTAGTACCACCCAGCATTAAGACTCCTTTCTGAAACGCCTTAGACGGTATGTCATAGTTCACCATGCTGCAAAACTGCTTAAAACCAGTCTTGTTGATGGAGCGTAACATATCCTGCGTGATAGGAATATGCTTACTTGCAGATTCTGATGTTCCGGAGCTGAGGGCAAAGTACTTTACCTTACCAGGCCATGTAATATTTTCCTCACCTTCCTGACATTTGTGCCACCATTGGCTGTACATATCATTATAGCTATGAACAGGCACAGTGCTTCTAAAGTCTGACATATAGTCTAAACTATCGTCAAGCATTTTAGAAAAATCGTATTTCTTGCCAAATGAAGTATATCGTGCACGCTCTAGTAGCTGACGCAACGTATTTTGTTGATACGTTTCAGGAGTTGCTACTTTCGGTTCAAATTGATTACGTAGCCTTAACGAACGTGATATTAGGTTGCCTAATAATGCCATTAGCCTTAAATAAGGTTATTGAGTGTAAATTTAATTATTAGTTACTCATTTCTGTGTTTCTGCAAAAATATACCTCCTTTTAGAAGCATTTTTAACTATTACTTATGGAAATAAGAAGTTTGAAAGCACAACTGTATGGTAATCAATATTATGAGTAATAACCTTGTTGCCCAATCATGTTGTATTAACCTTATCTTATCATTAATATTATTAACGCTAAGGTTATTACCTTTGCGCCTTATATGCTGGAAGTAAAGATTGTTAATAAATCTCATCATCAATTAC
This sequence comes from uncultured Flavipsychrobacter sp., assembly GCA_964531655.1. Taxonomy (GTDB): domain Bacteria; phylum Bacteroidota; class Bacteroidia; order Chitinophagales; family Chitinophagaceae; genus UBA5543. The sequence goes on along the minus strand of CAZHDM010000004.1, from coordinate 43,285 downwards.
CCGAATATCAAACTTCGGGGTCAGCAGGTATGGATCTGAGAGCATTTATTACAGAAACGATCATACTTCAGCCTTCTGAAAGGAGGTTGATCCCGACAGGGCTATACATGGAGCTACCCTTAGGTTATGAGGCTCAGGTAAGACCAAGAAGTGGATTAGCTATAAAGAAAGGATTATCACTGGTAAATACCCCGGGTACAATTGACAGTGATTACAGAGGAGAAATAATGGTGCCACTCATCAATCTTTCTACCGAAGCGCAAGAAGTAAATGACGGGGACAGAATAGCACAAATGATTATAGCCAAATACGAACAAATAGAGTGGAAATCTGTAAATGAGCTGGAAGAGTCTGAAAGAGGTGTAGGTGGTTTTGGGCATTCAGGAGTTAAATAAGTAAATAGTAAATATATAAATAAGCATTATGAACATTATTATTCCAATGGCAGGCATGGGCAAACGTATGAGACCCCACACTTTAAAAACACCTAAGCCATTGTTGCCTATTGCCGGCAAACCTATTGTGCAGCGTATGGTAGAAGATATCATAGCAACATCAGCAGAAAAGGTAGAAGAAATTGCATTTATAATAGGACCAACGTTTGGTGAGGAAATAGAGCAAGACTTATTGAAGATCGCAGAAAATCTAGGCGCTAAAGGTAAAATATGTTACCAAAAAGAAGCTTTAGGTACTGCTCACGCCATATTATGTGCTGAAGAGCAATTAAAGGGAAATGTGTTTTTAGCGTTTGCTGATACTTTGTTCAAAGCAAACTTTGAATTTGACGCTTCTAAAGATGCTATCATCTGGACACAGAAGGTAGAAGATCCATCCGCATTTGGTGTAGTTAAGCTAAACGATCAAGAGCAAATAGAGGCTTTTGTAGAAAAGCCAAAAGACTTTGTATCTGATCTTGCGATCATTGGTATGTACTATTTTAAAGATGGTGAAAATCTTAAAAAAGAACTTCAGAGGCTACTTGATGAAGATATTAAGCTTAAAGGAGAGTATCAGATAACTGATGCTATGGATCATATGCTTAAAAATGGTCTCAAGTTCTATACCGAGCAAGTGGAAGAGTGGTTAGACTGTGGTAATAAGAATGCAACGGTTTACACCAACCAGAGAATATTAGAGCTTAAAAAAGAAACCGAACAACTAGTACACTCGTCTGTAAAAACTAATAACAGTGTTATCATAGAGCCGTGCTTCATTGCTGAAGGCTGTGTGATCAACAACTCTGTGGTAGGACCACATGTTTCTCTTGAAAAAGGTGTCGAGGTCAACGACTCTAGAATAAGCAACAGTATTATTCAGTCGGATAGTATTGTTAAAAATGTATGTATGGAAAACTCTATGTTAGGTAAAAGCGTAAATTACGATGGAAACGCACTAAACCTTAGCATTGGTGATTTCTCTACTCAAGGATAATTATTGAAGAAGTTCACGGTAATATTATTTCTAAGCCTGTGCTCATGCATGGCTGTGTTTGCTCAAGAGCCTGACACTACAGCGCCTTCTATAGCAGGCAATGTTAAGTTGGGCGCTACAGCACTATATTACGATGCCGTACGGGCAAAGCATCAGGGCGATTTTGCAGAGGCTACCAGAATGATGGAAAAGGTAATAGAGCTGGATCCTCAAGCTGCAGGTGCCTATTATGATCTGGCAAAAATATATATGGTCCGTAAGCAAAATGATAAAGCTGAGGGTTATATAAAGAAGGCAATATCATTACACCCTGAAAACAAATGGTATCAAGAGCAATATGCTATTCTGCTAATGGAGCAGAATAAGTTCAAGAAGGCAGCTGCTATTTTTGAAGGTATCATTGAAACTGAGGAGAATGATAAAGAGTATCTGGAGAAGCTAGCCTATGTATATCAAAGAGGTGGAGATACTAAAAGAGCTATCGAGGTTATAGATAAGCTAATTGCACTGTATGGGAATGACGAAGAGCTTATAGAAAAGAAGCTGCAGATATACATTAATAATAATCAGCTCGACGATGCCGTATTGCTCGTTAATGAGATGATCGAACAAGTGCCACATGAAAGTAGCTACTACGTTAGGTTGGCAGAAATGTATAACAACAGCAACCAAAGCGAAAAAGCAGCCGAAGTATACAAAAAAGCTGAAGCACGCTTTCCTGATGATGCAGGTATCCAGTTAAGTCTTTCTGAATATTATAAGAATATAGGCGATACTGCTAACTATAAGAAATACTTGAAGAAGGTTATTACCAACAACTCTCTAGAGGCTTCTACACAGCTCACAATACTTCAATCATATATACTGGCAGCAGATAATGATGGTGATAGACAGTTTGCTACTGATATGGCTAATAGAATAGCTGCCCAAAATCCTGATAATGCACAGGCGCTGCATGCCTATGGTAATATGCTGGCTATAACTAACCAGTTTGATTCAGCAGCAGTACAGTATAAAAAGTCACTGGATATAGATCAGTCTAATTTTCAAGTCTGGAAAAACTTATTGTCTGTATATGCTCAGCAGCTAAATGCTGACTCCCTTATAGAATATAGCTCAAAAGCACTTCGCCTTTTCCCTAATCAGGCACACGTGCATTTCATGAAAGGAATGGGGCACAATCAGAAAAAAGAGTATGATCAAGCGGCCAATTCTATCCAACGTGCTATAGATATGATGCCTGAAGAGAATAGAGGTGAGTTAGCAAGTATGTATGCAATGCTAGCTGATGTCTATAATAATCAGAAGGATTACGAGGCATCTGACGAAAATTTCGATAAAGCCTTAAAGCTAGATCCTGATAACCCTACTACGCTTAATAACTATAGCTATTATTTATCAGTAAGAAAAGAGCGCCTGGATGAAGCCGAGAAAATGTCTAAGCGTTCTCTGGAGTTAGCCCCTGAATTACCAACTTTCCTTGATACTTATGGCTGGATATTATACCAGAAAGGTGAGTATAAGAAAGCAAAAGAGTATATAGAGCTGGCTATTAAAAAAGAAGAAGCTAACACGAGTGGTACCCTTTGGGAACATCTAGGTGATATATACTTCAAGCTGGGTGAAAGAAATAAAGCCATGGAAAGCTGGCGTAAAGCTAAAGAGCTGGGCACTGATAGCGACTTAATTGACAAGAAAATAAAGGATGAAAAACTATATGAATAATAAGGCTGTAGTTCTATTCCTTATTGTTCTTGTTATTTCTTTTACAGCATGTAAAAGAGGTAAAAAGAGTGGCGATAATGATACTTCAGCAGTTGATAGTACTTATATCACTGCAGATACTTTTTCAAATAACATAGACAAGGAAATTGTAATTCCGGATATCAGCGATGATAAAAAGGAATTAGCTAAAAGAGTGTATCCTTTGTGGAAAAGTATGCTTACGTTCAATACCTTCAAAGGTAAGGCTAAGATGCACTATGAAGGTATGGGGCAGAAGCAGGACTTTACTGCCAATATCCGTATGACAAGAGATAGTGCTATATGGATACAGATAACTGCCGGTATGGGTATTGTTAATGTGGCCAGAATAATGGTGACACCAGACAGTATACGTATGGTGAATTATCTGGAGAAGAACTACATGCTCATGCCAGCAGAAGATGCAACAAAGCTATTACCCGCTACTATAGATTTTGAGATATTGCAGGACCTACTTATTGGCAATGTGCTTAGTAGAGATGGCGTTGTTGCTGATGTTACAGAGTTGCCACAGTTTTGGAACCTGCAGACTGTTGACAGCTCCATGAGTCAGCAATTAACATACAATAAGGCTGATAGTACGCTTCACACGCTTCAGATGCTTGCTATAAATGATAAAAGTAATGTAGCAGGTCGGATATTGTATAAAGACTACGAGATGGTAGAGGCTAAGAAGTTTGCTACAGGTAGAGTAGTCAATATTAACGACAATGGAAGAACGCATTATCTGGAAATGAACTTTAATAATGCGGAGTTTGATGTGCCTATGTCTTATCCGTTTTCTATACCTTCCAGCTATGAGCTGAAAAACTAAATCGTTAAAAAAGAACGATTATCCAACCTACAGGGAGATTTTCCTTTCTTTCCCATTATATTTGTTATAAGACGAATAAAATAAAACCAATAGATGAAAGTTGTCATTTTTGCGGGAGGAAGAGGAACAAGAATTGCAGAAGAGTCCATGCTTCGCCCGAAACCTATGATAGAGATCGGAGGTAAACCCATCTTATGGCATATCATGAAAAGTTATGCTGCATATGGTCATACTGAGTTTATCATATGTCTTGGATACAAAGGTTGGATGATAAAAGAGTACTTCGCAAATTACTTTCTACACAATGCAGATATAACTGTAGACTTATCCAGCAATCAGTTAGAAGTTCATAATAATAATTCAGAGCCGTTTAAAGTATCATTGATAGATACCGGGTTAGATACGATGACTGCGGGTAGGTTGAAGAGAGTACTTCCGTATACGAATGACGAACCTTTTATGCTTACTTACGGCGATGGCGTGAGTGATGTAAATATTGACAAGTTGCTGGAGTTTCATAAAAATAGCGGGAAGGTATGTACCATGACTGCTATACAGGCTACAAGTCGCTTTGGGGTAATAAGGATGGAAGATGATGGTACGATCAATAAGTTTGAAGAAAAGCCGGCAGATTCAGGAACATGGATCAATGGTGGCTTCTTTGTGCTAGAGCCTGAGATTAAGAACTACCTGCCTGATGTAGCAGACCCTGTGATGTGGGAAAGATATCCTATGGATAAGCTAGCTGAAGACCGGCAAATTGCGGCGTATAAGCATAATGATTTTTGGAAGTGTATGGATACACTTAGAGATAAAGAGGATTTAGAAAAACTTTGGGAAACAAACCCTAGATGGAAAAACTGGTAAACGCTAAATACTTACAATCAGTCTTCAAGGGCAAGCGCGTCTTCCTTACAGGTCATACAGGCTTTAAAGGAGCATGGATGTTACAGATACTAAACTGGCTTGGAGCTGATGTGAAAGGGTACGCTCTGGAACCTGAAAAAGATAAGGACTTATACAATCAGGTAAACGGGGATGATCTATGCTATACTTCAGTCATAGAAGACCTTAAAGACCTAAAAAAGCTACATGGAGAACTGGTTCGTTTCGATCCGCATTTTGTATTTCATTTAGCTGCACAATCCTTAGTAAGACGTAGTTACGAGCAACCTGCTGATACTTTTATGGTAAACACTCAGGGGACAGCACACATATTAGATGCTATACGTGATGTTGAGCAACAGTGTGTTGCACTAATGATAACTACAGATAAGGTGTACCAGAATCCTGAAAGAGGATTACCTTTTAAAGAAGATGATAAGCTAGGTGGGTACGATCCATATTCTGCCAGTAAAGCTGCTGCAGAGATTGTAATAGAATCATATCAGCGTTCCTTCTTCAATATTGATAATTATAACCAACATCGTAAGTCTGTAGCTTCAGTAAGAGCAGGTAATGTGATAGGTGGCGGTGACTTTGCTGATGACCGTATCATACCTGATATAGTAAGGGCTATTGAGCAAGACGAACCTGTGGGGTTAAGAAACCCTAATTCTGTAAGGCCTTGGCAACATGTTTTAGAGCCTATAGGCGCATACTTATACTTAGCAGCTAAAATGAGTGAGCATCCGAAAGACCATACTTCAGCATATAACTTCGGTCCTAACGAAAATGATATGCTTACAGTAGAAGAGCTTACAAAGGTCTTTATAGACAGATATGGTATAGGAACTTATCAATCTTTATTACAAGAAAATGCCCCCCATGAAGCCAAGCTATTATTACTGGATAGTAGAAAGGCTAAAGAAAAAATAGGCTGGGAACCTCAGTTAGATGCCAGAACATCTATTGAGTGGACAGCCGACTGGTACGCCGATAAAGAAAACTCTGCTGCTGAGAAATGTATGGCGCAGATACAAAAATATTTTGGAGACCTTGACTAATGCAAAACTTTGAATCTATACTTAACGGTGCTTTTATAATTACCTTACCTGCTTTCTTTGATGATAGAGGAAGCTTCGTAAAGACCTTTCATGAAACTACACTTAAAGAATATGGAATTCAATTTGACCTGAAGGAAAGCTATTTCTCTTTGTCTAAAAAAGATGTGATAAGAGGTATGCACTTTCAAACACCACCACACCACCATGCAAAAATTGTTTTCTGTCCTCAGGGTGCTATACTAGATGTGATAATAGATTTAAGAAAAGAGTCGAAAACATACGGGCAATATCATGCTACAGAACTAAGTGCTGAGAATAATAAAGCCTACTACATACCAAAAGGTTTTGCACATGGCTTCAAATCACTTACTGATAATGCAATAACTTATTATCTGGTATCTTCAGAATATAGTAAAGAGCATGATACGGGAATACTATATAATAGTTTTGGAATGGATTGGGGTGTAGACAATCCTATCATATCAGATAGAGACTTGTCCTTTCCTAGACTAGAAGATTGGAATACTGTTTTCTAAACAATAAATAATCATTTCAGATATGCAGAAAGAACTAAAACAGTTAGGTATCAACAAGCTGAATGAGGGTGCTTTTACTGGCACAAAATATAGAAAAGCTGGTGGAGGGCAGATAGTCTCAGGCTCACCTGTTGATGGTAAAAATATAGCTAGTGTATCTGCTGTAAACCGTAAGAGCTATGATGCAGTTGTTACTCAAGCACAAAAAGCATTTGAAGAGTGGCGTAGCTGGCCTGCTCCAAAGCGTGGTGAAGTAGTACGCCAAATAGGTGAGGCTCTTAGAGAAAATAAAGCGGCACTCGGTAAGCTTGTATCTTATGAGATGGGTAAAAGCCTGCAAGAAGGCTTAGGAGAAGTACAGGAGATGATAGATATAGCAGACTTTGCTGTTGGCTTATCTAGACAGTTATATGGTCTTACCATGCATAGTGAGCGCCCAGACCATAGAATGTATGAGCAGTGGCACCCTATGGGTATAGTGGGTATCATTAGTGCCTTTAACTTTCCTGTAGCTGTATGGAGTTGGAATGCTTTTATCGCATGGGTATGTGGTAATACTTGTGTGTGGAAGCCATCAGAAAAGGCCCCGTTATCAGCTGTAGCTTGTATGAATATAGTCAGCAAAGTGCTGAAGGCTAATAAAGTACCGGAAGGGGTGAACGGTTTAGTAGTTGGAGGTAGAGAAACAGGTGAATGGCTTAGTCATGACGAGCGTATACCTCTTGTCTCGGCTACGGGCTCTATACCTATGGGGAAGGCAGTGGCAGCTGCGGTAGGTGCCAGGTTAGGTAAAAGTTTATTAGAACTTGGTGGTAACAATGCTATAATCATCACTGAAAATGCTGATTTGAATATTGCTATACCAGCAGCATTATTTGGTGCTGTAGGTACTTGCGGACAAAGGTGTACTTCCACAAGAAGGTTGATCATACACGAAAATGTATACGATGCATTCAAGAAAAAACTAGTTGCGGCATACAGACAACTAAGCATTGGTACACCACTTAGTGAGAAAAATCACGTAGGTCCATTGATAGACCAAGATGCGGTGCAGGCGTATCTTAACACTCTTGATGCTATTAAAGAGCAAGGTGGTAGTACAATAGTTGCAGGTGGAGTGCTTAAGAGTAAAGGCTATGATAGCGGCTGCTATGTGAAGCCCTGTATATACGAGGTGACAAACGATATGCCTATAGTGCAGCATGAAACATTTGCTCCTATACTGTACATGATGAAGTATAACACCACAGAAGAGGCTATTGCTATGCAGAACAACGTGCCACAGGGCTTATCATCTGCAATGATGACCTTGAATATGAGAGAGGCAGAAGAGTTTCTTTCATATAAGGGTAGTGATTGTGGTATCGCTAATATCAACATTGGTACTAGTGGTGCTGAGATAGGCGGTGCTTTTGGCGGGGAGAAAGAAACCGGTGGAGGACGTGAAAGTGGTTCTGATAGTTGGAAGGCATACATGCGTCGTCAGACAAATACTATTAACTGGAGTAATGAGTTGCCTCTGGCACAAGGCATCAAGTTTCAATTATAATGGATTAAATGTCATAAATAATAAAGCCCCGATATCGGGGCTTTATTATTTATCTTAAGGAGAATAATTTATTCATCAAAGTATCTTGCTTCAAACATAGCGAGCATATAGTTGTCTTTGAATAACAACAGGTATAGACCGTTGATCTCATGCCTGTTTGCATTATTAATAGCTTCTAGTAAATACTGTTCTGTACTCATATTGTCTTTGCACAGCTTTTCGGTAACAGCAGCCGAGAATGTAAGGCCATCTCTACTGTAGTCATAATTACCGGTTATTAAATTACAGCCTGTGTAACCTTCCAGTGTCTCTTTTTTACTATTTAGTTTGATGTATACTTCTTTGCTATCTGCTGGTGTTACAAGTGGTTTCCCGTCAATTTCAGACAGGCGCCAATATGTGTTCTCCAGCTCAGCAGTTGTGATTACTTTTTTCTTTTTCTTTCGTTTTTGGGCAAATGTCTCCTGGCTGAAACTACACATAGTGACAGCAGCCATAAGAAAGAATAATATGCTTTTCGATAATGTCATAACGTTCAACTTTTACGAAATAAATGTAATAAATAGTTTTCGATTGCGTTTAAATGATTTGATTGACATCAAAACTAATTATTACCCTTTTTGCAAAAAAGCGTCATATATGGGGTTATTTCCGTAGGTTTGATGCATTAATCAGTAATAGTATGAATTTATTTATTGGAAATCTAAACCCTCAGACCAGTGAAGATAGCCTACGTACATTATTCTCAGAATTTGGTGAGATAGTGTCTGTAAAGGTACCTGTGGATGCTGAAACAGGAATGCCAAGAGGGTTTGGTTTTGTGGAAATGGCGGACAAGTTTGAGGGTTTCGATGCTATTGATAACATTGATGGTATCTACTTCGAAGGTCAGGTGATAACGGTAAAAGAGTCTAAACCTAAAGGTGGCAACAACCGTGGTGGTGGACACCGTGGTGGCGGCGGAGGCTTTCGCAGGAATAATAACTTCGGCGGCGGACGTGGAGGTTACAACTCTGGCGGCGGCGGAGGTTACAGAAAAAGCTACGACAACGATCGTGGCGGAAGCTCGGATAGAGGCGGCTATGGTAGTAGAGAGCGTAGAAGTGAAGGTGGTGGCTATGAAAGAAGAGACCGTTTTGAAAGAGGTTCTGGTGGATACGATAGAGACAGAAGAGATAGAGGCGGTTCTGATGATCCGAACAGGCAGCCGGGTAGACGCTTCAGCCCTCGCGGACCAAGACCAAATAAGGATTAATAACAAGTTTTATTATAAAAAAGCCTCAACTACAAGTTGGGGCTTTTCTTTTTATAGCTCTTGCCACTGTTTAGTGATATTGTAGCCTTTATCTACAACTTGTTGTTGCACAGCGTTATCCCATAGTAAAGGATTCGTATGGTTCATATGTATGAAGTATACTTTTGATTTAGTAGCAGCACTTTCATCATCTAGTAAACCTATAGTCTCAGTAACAAATGGGTGAGGGATATCTTTCATATTCTTTCCTGGTAACTCTCCATCATCATAAAATGTAGCGTCTAGCATAGCTATATCTACAGACTTAATATTTTCTATGAGGTCCTGCTCCCAAATATTCCACTTATTAATATCGGGTATGAACATGTACTTCTTATTAGAAGTGTTGATTCTAAACCCTGCTGTCTCAGAGTATTCATCTCTATGAGGTACTACAAACGGTACTATATTGACTACTTTATTCAGTCCTACAATGCTATTATCCTTTATCGGTATTATTTCAATATTGTTTAGTGATACTAATTGACTCCAGGGTCCATTCTTTTCAAGAAACTGCTTCATCTTAGGCATTGCATAAACTTTTAAGCCTTTTGTTCCTAAGGCCTCTCTGCCAAACTGCATCAGCCCTGTATAGTGACCCATATGTGCATGCGATAAGAAAATACCCTCAGGTAAATAAGGGTAAGTTCCCGCATTTCTTGAATGAAACTCTCGTAGTTGCTCTTTAATGTCAGGTGTAGCTTCAAAGAGCCACCATTTATGACTTTCAGGGTCTAACAAAGCTAGTGATACTACATAGGTTTTATGATAACCATCTGCAATAGCATGGCGGCAACACTCTTTTTTGCAGCCCACATGTGGGTAGCCTCCATCTTGTGCTATACCAAGCACTTGCACATAAGGCTGTGATAGTACAGCGGCAGGTATGAAAAGTAGAAATAAGAGCAGCTTATACATTGAAAAATATTTATGTCGCAAACTGTTTAATGTTATGCAGTATTGTGTTTTGTATACCTAAACAAAATAATAATAATATATAAATCTATTGAACCTTCAACATCGTATCTTGTTATACACGCCCATAATTATTCTATAGATGTCTGACGTAAGTATCATTGGTGCAGGTTTTTCGGGTTTAGCAGCTGCTTGTTATGCTGCGCAAAAGGGTCATAAAGTGACCATTCATGAGAAAAATGCAACGATAGGTGGACGTGCCAGACAGTTTTCAGAGCAAGGTTTTACTTACGATATGGGGCCTAGCTGGTATTGGATGCCAGATGTGTTCGAGCGCTTTTTTAATGATTTTGGCAAGTCTGCAAATGATTATTACGATCTGGTCAAGCTAGACCCCGGATTTAAAGTATTCTTTAAAGACCAAGAGTCTTTAAATGTGTCTGCAAGTCTTGATGAATTGTATGCCATATTTGAGAAGATAGAGTCAGGTAGTGCATCTAAGCTTAAGCAATTTCTTCGAGAAGCTGAATATAAATACAATGTAGGTATGAAAGACCTGGTGCATAAACCGGCCTTGTCTTGGTTTGAGTTTATGAACTATAATGTATTTACAGGGATGATGAAGTCCCATATGTTTAAGTCTGTAAGTTCATATGTGAGGAGTTATTTCAAAGACGAACGATTGAGGATGTTATTAGAGTTTCCCGTTCTTTTTTTAGGGGCTATGCCTCAAAATATCCCGGCACTATATACTTTAATGAATCACGCCGCATTGACTCAAGGTACATATTACCCTATGGGTGGGATGTATAAGATAGTAGAGGCAATGAGCGAACTCGCTCGCACACTAGGAGTAGATATACAAACTTCAAGCCCGGTAGAAGAAATAACCACAATAGATAAAACGGTTAAAGGTGTGTACACCAGTAACGGGTTTAATGCATCCGATGTAGTAATAGCCTCAGGTGATTATGCCCATATAGAGCAAGCGCTACTAAAAAAGAACGAAAGGAATTATCGTGAACAGTATTGGAGTAAAAAGACTTTTGCACCTTCTTGTCTTATATACTATGTAGGAGTAAAGAAGAAAGTTCAAAATCTGGAGCACCACAATTTGTTCTTTGATACAGACTTTATGCAGCATTCGAGGGATATTTATAAAAACCCTAAATGGCCGGATGCACCATTATTTTATGTGTGTTGCCCTTCTAAGACAGATAGTTCTGTTGCGCCTGATGGTATGGAGAATTTGTTTATACTTATCCCTGTTGCTACTGGCATAGAAGATACTGAAGAAATAAGAGAAAAATATTTTCCGGAAGTGTTGAAACGTATAGAACAGCATACAGGCGATACCGTTAGTGAACATGTGGTATACAAGAAAAGTTACTCGATCAACGACTTTGTTCAAGACTACAATGCATATGGAGGAAATGCTTACGGACTGGCTAATACACTAATGCAAACAGCCGTACTTAAACCTTCTGTGAAAAATACCGTTTTGAATAACCTGTTTTATACAGGGCAGTTAACAGTCCCGGGTCCTGGTGTACCGCCATCACTAATATCAGGGAAAATATCAGCCGAGTTGGCAATGAATTATTTAAAAAAGTCTAACTATGAAAAAGCAGCTGTTTGATAAGGTCTCTGATTCTGCCAGCCGTATTACTACACGGTCATATAGTACTAGTTTTTCGCTAGGTATATTATGTATACATAAGCGTTTAAGAAAAGCTATTTATAATATTTATGGGTTTGTCAGGTTTGCAGATGAGATAGTAGATACTTTTCATGAGTATGACAAGAGAACATTACTGGAGGAGTTTAAAGTTGATACCTACAAAGCAATAGAGAGAGGGATCAGCACTAACCCAATACTTAATAGCTTTCAGCATGTTGTGAATGAGTATAATATTGAACATGAGTTGATTGATTGCTTTCTGCATAGCATGGAGAAAGATCTTGAAGAGACAGGTCATGATAGGTGTTCATACGATGAATATATTTTAGGTTCTGCAGAGGTAGTTGGGCTAATGTGTTTACACGTTTTCACAGAGGGAGACCAAGAAATGTATGAAATGCTGAAACCTTCAGCCATGAGACTAGGTGCAGCATTCCAGAAAGTAAATTTCCTCAGAGACCTTAAAGATGATTATGAATCTTTAGGTAGAACGTATTTTCCTGGCGTGGAAATGAGTCAGTTTTCAGCTATAGAGAAAATGAAAATAGAAAAAGAGATCGAGGAAGATTTTGCTGCTGCCATGGAAGGTGTTAGAAAACTTCCTGATAGCTCAAGGTTTGGAGTATATGTAGCTTGTGTATATTATATGAGATTATTTCGTAAAATCAAATCGTTACCGTCAGATAAAATCCTACAAAAAAGAATACGTATACCTAACTATCAAAAACTAAGTTTACTATTCACGTCATATTTCAGACATAGTTTACATTTGCTTTAGAAGATGATTTATGTACTAGTCATATTAATATCTGCATTTGCTATGGAAGGGGTAGCTTGGTTAGCCCATAAGTATCTAATGCACGGGTTTTTGTGGGGGTTGCATAGAGATCATCACAAAAAGGAAACCACATCTTTCTTTGAGAAGAATGATTACTTTTTTTTAATATTCGCTATTCCCGGGATAATTGCAATGGCTATAGGGTCATTTTATGAACCATTAAGAATATTACTTTTTATAGGTATTGGTATAACGGTATACGGGTTTACATACTTTCTGGTGCATGATGTATTTATCCATCAGCGTTTTAAATGGCTAAGAAATTCTGATAATTTTTATTTCCGTGCTATAAGGCGTGCACACAAAATGCACCATAAGCATCTGGGTAAGGAGGATGGAGAGTGTTTTGGTATGTTATGGGTACCTATGAAGTATTTTAAAGCTGAATTAAACAGACAAAAAGCTTGATACCCAAGCCCTACACATATCTCGCAATAGATCTATTGTGTATCATCATACCTTTAGTAGCTTCCTTTCATCCCAAGTCTCCATTTTATAAAGACTGGAAATACTACTTCCCCGCCAATGCTATTATAGGGGCCTTTTTTATTGCATGGGATGTGCTTTACACAGACATAAAGATTTGGTGGTTTGATACTTCATATACTACAGCTATTCAGATATTTAATTTGCCATTAGAAGAGCTGCTTTTCTTTGTATGTGTTCCTTATGCTTGTACTTATACTTACTATGTCTTGTCCAGTTATTTCAAGTTTACCTTTTACAAAACAGCAAGAATAATAAGTTATGTATTAGTGTTGGGGCTTATTACGGTGGCTTTCTTCAATCCTGAAAGATTATATACATCAGTAACGTTTATACTATTGAGCATCTTTCTAATGATGACTATAAGAAAGAATGTTAGCTATGGTCCAACCTTTTTTGTGACTTATCTCATTATACTATTGCCTTTCTTTATATCTAATGGTATACTCACTGGTAGTCTTATAGAAACTCCTATAGTCAACTATAATAACTACCATAACTTAGGTATAAGGATGTTTACCATACCCGTAGAAGATGCTTTTTATGGAATGCTATTGTTATATAGTAATATTGCTTTGTACGAATGGTTCAAACAGAAAAGTATAAAGCAAGGCTCATAATGAAGACTGTATATTCACTCGCGATATTTTTGTTTGTTGTTTTGATAAGCTCTTGTGCCGATAATGAAGTAAGCACAGATGATGCAGGTAACAAAATATTTACATCAGAGGAGTTCTACTGGCAGATAAGGGTTCCCGATGGTTGGGAGACGCTTTCGAAAGAGAAGAGAGATAAAATAACATATGCCTCACAGCAGTATTATGAAGGTAACGATATAGGACCTAAGCCTGAAGGCGAAAAGAAGATAATATTCGCGATGAAAAAGGAGGGTGACGAGGCTAATTCTATGTATGCTTTTACAAGAACATACTCTGAAGAGATATACAGGCCAAGCTTAAGAGAAATGTTAGAACAGCAGTATCAGTCGTATGCAAGCGGACCATATGATGCTGATAAGTTTTTAACTGTAGATACTATTGGAGAGTATGTTTTTGACAGAGCTGAACTGAAACTAAGCTATAATGGAAAATATTATCTCAGCTACATTACTTATAGCACCATGATAGGTAAAGTAAACTTCGGAAGTAGTATAATCGTGAACAATATAACGGATAAAGAAATGCTGACTAATCTTTTCAAACAGTCTTTAGGAACTCTTAAGTAACTAGTGCGTTTTCAACCTCGCTAGGTAATATTCATTTTCTGTGTGGTCTATTACATGACTTTGTATAATAGTACTACTGTCTATTAAGTTTTGTAAAGCGTTACTCACAACTGCATTTTCTGTCCATGCTAGGAACTGGATTTGATTGTCTTTTATAAACGAAACCTGGCTAGTATATAAGTCCTTATATCTTCTATTTTTCTTTTGTTCTACCACATACTTATAAAATGGACGTGAGTAGAATACCGACGGATATTGAATAATAGATGTGTCAGGCTCAGCCATGTCTATCGGAGTAGAAGAGAAAGTATCTGTGTACAACTGTAAGTAACCAAGTGCCGTGAATGTTCTGATGTTTTCCTTGAAAATATATTTGTAAAAGCTGTTATCGTTTAGAGTAGCTATAGTGATTTTTCCTGAAAGCTCTTTGTCGTCACGTGGATCTAGGTGGTTAATGATTTTGTTATCAACATAAAATCCTTTACCCCAATAAGCAAACATTGGATTGATAGCAGGAATGCATGTAAGTATCAGTATGATACATGCGATAACCTTATAAGGAACAGCCTTTGTCAGTAATGTGATTGTTAGACCAAAGCACAATACAGTTATTAATGGTACAACGCTTCTTGTGATGAACTGATCTGCGTCAACGTTTAGCATAAATAAACCGTGAACTAGCGACGCTACAACAACCATGCTTGACGTTAGTATGATAATAAAAAACGATGTTGAGTTTTTTAGCTGCTTTTTGAAAAGTAAATAAGCCAATACTGCAAATGGTGCAACCTTAATTAAGAAGTTGATTGCGAACCTTAAAACAGCCCCTGCAAATCCTCTAAAGCCATTAGACAAATGATAAGCTATTACACTCTCTTCACTAGTTGGTAAAGGGTCATTCCCTGCTGCAGAGAATTTGTAGAATAAAAGAAGGTATACCCCCATTAGTAAAGTGCTAAGTACAATAGCTATAAATTCTTTTTTTGAGATCAGCTTTTTCCAAAGACTTAACAATGCTGTTATGCCTACTGCACCAACTATCGCAGGCATGGCTACTAAGTACAGTATCGCAGCAATCATTAATAAGTTGAGTGCTATGAAAAAGTTTTTTCTGAAAGCCTGTATTAAACTAATGATGAATAGTGCATACACCAATACAACTTTAGGCTGGGTTGTAATGTTATGGTCCATTGAGCCATCCGCATATGATGTAATTCCCGTGCTGTAAAATGTCAGTGGGGCAAATATGATCAGTAATATACCCAAGTATTTTAAGAAGCTGTTTCCTTTAACTAGCTCATTTATCATTGCGGTTGCACCTGAAATAACAATCGATAGTAGTGTGGGTAGTGTAACCAGATATAATGCTAGAGAATGGTTTAGTCCCCCCATCCGAGTTGTAAAAATATTACTCCATATTAGTCCGTAATGATAAGGTTGTGAGGATACTTTAGTAGGAGATATAAAATCGTAGTCTCTTGCTTCTATCCCGTATTTACTGATAAAAGAACTGATCTGAGCATATGAGTTGTAATCAGGGTTTATGTTGAATGCATTATGCTGGAAGTTGTATACATAACCAAACAGGCAGAGGAAAAAGCTTATTGCACCTAGTACAAGTGTATAGACTAATGGCTGAAGTTCAATCATGCCAATATTACTTTTAAAAGAAGCTAAAGAGGGCTTATGAGCAATAAGTATCCCTGCAAAAAAAGGTAAGCAAGCAAAGGCTATGGTCTTACCTGACGTCGCTACTATAACGCTTAAAACCGAGCTGAATAGCATACCACTTAAGAATTTGCTGAAAGCTATATAGTTCTTGTTACTATCTTCTTCAGATCGAAAGAACGATATAATTACATGCCCGCATAAATATGATAGTAATAATGCAATAATGCATATCGGGAGAAACTTCAATAAAGAATAAACGTCAAGCATTATTAATGGCTTTTATTCAACATCTGAGACTACGTAGGTCGGTCTGTTTCTTGCAGCATCTAATGTACGCCACAGGTATTCACCAAGTATACCTATTGCTATCATCTGGAATGCAGAAACGAATAAGAATATGAGCATCATCGCCGTCCATCCTTCAATTTGAATGTGTCCTGTAAGTTTTGCAATTAATATGAATATTGCATACACTATAGCCGCTATACCTAATAGCATACCCGTAAGTGAAATAATACGTATAGGGAAGTAAGAAAATGCAGCGAACGAGTCAATAAGTAGCTTAATTTTCTTTTTGAAGGTCCACTTTGAAGTGCCTATTTTTCTTTTTACACGCGTATATGGTATACTTACAAAGTCATATTTAAGCCATACAAGAAGGAAAAGAGTATTAGTATTCTTTTCATTCATTGCTACTACTTCTTCTCTGAGCTTTGCATCGAACAAGCAAAAGTCAAAACCTCCATCTGGCATGTTTCCGATAGCATATTTCTTGATAAGCCTGTGGTACCATTTTGCAAACATTTTATCAAAAAGAGCATCTTCTCTGTTTGCCCTGTTTGCTAATACCAGCTTTGTTCCTTTAGACCAATAGTCATACATTTTAACCATCAGCTCTGGAGGGTCTTGCAGGTCTGCAGCAATCACTATGTTACAGTCACCGGTAGCATATTTCATGCCTGCAAGTACAGCAGTATATGCTCCGAAGTTTCCTGCCAGCTTTACAATTTTTACTTTGTCAGGGTAGTCGCTTTTGAATTTTCTCAATGCGTCGTACGTACCATCTTTGGAGCCATCATCTACCATGATGTATTCAAAGCTCACATCTTCCGGAAAAAGTTGTTCGTTCTCTAATAAAGCCGCTGATGTATAAGGAATGTTTTCCTCATTATAGTAGCAAGGTATTATAACTGAGATCTTATTCATTTCAAGCTTTAATATTAAAGAATTTTTTTATCGTATTAGCAACGTGCTCTTGATCGTCTTGGGTAAGACCTATGTATACTGGTAAGCTTAGTACTTCTTTAGCCATCATTTCCGCTATAGGGAAGTCTTCCTCTTTATGACCAAGGTCCTTATATGCTTCCTGTAAGTGTATCGGTACAGGGTAATGGATAAGTGTACCGATACCATGCTCTTTTAGAAAGCTTTGTAGCTCATCACGTTTTTCAGTTCTTATGACATATAGGTGATAGGCGTGTGTACAACCATCAGCTAGCTTAGGCAAAATAATGTCACTAATATCTTTCAATATATTATTGTAAACCTCTGCTATAGCCTGACGCTCTTTTGTCCAGTCGTTAAGATATTTAAGTTTCACACTTAACACTGCAGACTGTAGTTCATCAAGGCGCATATTGTAGCCTTGCATTTCGTTATAGTATTTTTTAGATGAACCATAGTTGCGTAAGCTGGAAACAATATCTGCTAGTTCTTTATCATTAGTAGTTATTGCACCTGCATCGCCAAGAGCACCGAGGTTTTTCCCAGGATAAAAACTTGTAGCATTTATATGCCCTATACTACCTGTTATTTTTCCATTACAAGTAGCTGTATGCGCCTGTGCATTATCCTCAACAACATATAGGTTATGCTTTTCAGCTATAGTCATTATAGCATCCATCTCACATGCTTGTCCATACAAGTGTACAGGAATAATAGCTTTTGTTTTGTCTGTTATAGCAGCCTCAATATTTTGAGGTGCAATATTATAAGTGTCAATATTTGGCTCTACAAAAATAGGTCTGGCTCCACACTGAGTAACAGCGAGTGCAGTAGCTATGTATGTGTTAGAAGGAATGATAACCTCATCACCCTCTTTTATTCCAAGTGCCTTTAGTGAGAGGAATATAGCGTCCAAGCCGTTAGCTACACCCACACAATTGCTAACATCACTGAATTGTGCATATTCTTGTTCGAAATCAGTTACATGCTGCCCGTTTACATACCAATAGCTGTCATATACTTTAGCCATTGCATCCATCACTTCTGTGCGGATACTGCTGTGCATATCTGTGAATGATAAAAAAGGTACTTGACGTGTCATTTAGAAGTGGTTGTAGTTGTTAATACCCATCTGAAATACTAAAGATGTGGCTGGTTTTTCCGTATTTATTGCCAATAGTTTCGAACACATGTAATACAGCTCTGTTTGTAGTTTGGGTGTTCATTATTATATATTCTGCCCCAATGTCTTTGAGGTGATGTGTCATTTCTGTTATCAGAGCCCTGTACCAACCTCTATTTGTATCGGCAGATACTGCTGATACAATAAACTTGGAAACCTTTGCACCTATCTTATCCCACTGATCTTTCTGGTAATTGGCTGCAAAAAATGAGTCAGATGGTAAGTGTTTTGCATTAGGTAGTAATACAATATCTGTAAAGCCTTTTACACATTCCTCTATATAAGTAGCTAAAAACTCATCAGCCTTTTCCTCTGAATATATCTTCTCTGCATGCACCCTGTCATAATCATTTCTCATGTTCATAGCTACACGTCTGAGGTTAGATATATCTTCAACAGTAGCTTTACGAACAGGATACCTTTCAGGGTTAGTTAGCTTACTTACATCACAGTAGTAGTTTAACCTTGTTTCAACTAGCTTGAAACTATTCATGCCAAGAGCCTGAATAACGGTTAGATCTTCTGATGGTATTTCTCCAAATAGATAATATGGCTTGGGCAATTGTTTCAATACCTCAGACATAGCTAGCTTTAAAATATCTGCATCATTATGCTCATAGAGGCAGAATTGTAGCTTATATGTATTAATATCAAAATAGTTACTGTCCCATTCAAGCTTGTTGATGATGAAGTAGTGTAAATGACCTTCAATGTCTACTTTATATAAGTCATTATTTTCTATGCTATTAATAATAGGAGTAAGGATGTAGTTGCTCAATTGCTTTTCAGCATCAGCTTGTCGTATATAACTATATGGAGAGTAGTAGAAAAGTCTTTCTTTTCTACTATCATATAATTTTTTTAATATGGGATCCATCACCATGTATTAATAACCTTTATAGCTGATTTCAAACAAGTCAGCTAAACCTGATGGCGAAAGTACAAATAATAGCTTCTATAACATATCGGCTATTATTTAGAAAATGTTGTGTTTTATCTATTTGCCGGCTTCTATAGTAGCTGCTTGCATTTGTTGGAAAGTCTCATAATCACGCACATAGTCCTTCTCGTCATATAGAGTAGATGCTAATACAAGCTGTACGGTATTATGAGTATACTGCATGGTGTGCCAGCAAAGCTTTGGTAGATATAATCCGCTTGCAGGAGACTCCAGATAAAAAGTATCCTTTTTACCCTCTATAGTTTCAGTATTCACAATTATACGTCCTGCTGCAGCTATCAAAACCATCTCTGTCTCGTGGTGAGCATGTCTGCCTCTGATAATACTTTCTGGTGTATAATAGGTCCAAAACAGCCTCTTTATCTCAAACTCAATATCTTTTTGAGCCTCAGCTATAGATATATACCCTTCGATTGGCTTACCGATCTTAGGGAATTCAATGATTTTAGGCTGCTGTTCCATTTTATGACTATTTGATGGCGAAATTAGAGTATTACTAACGATTATAATAATTGCAGTGTAAACAAAAGCTTATGTTTAAAGTTCGTAGTGAATAAATAGCTATGTATTAGTGGGTATAGATATAGTGTAATATACTGTCTCCAACCTTAGGTCTATAATGACTGGTTTCGTAATAATTGTGAATGTCTTCAGTAAAATAATTAGCTCCTGAAAAGTCGTAAAGATGGTTGCCGAAGATCTTTGTCATCGTGTTCATATCAGTAGGGGAAAACTTCTTCTGATTATATTGTGGACTGATAACTAGCTTGTAGTTAGTGTTGTTTTTTTCAAGTATCTCTTTTATCTCAACAAGCATTTTTTCTTGTTTTGCATTTATTCTATTTGAAGTATCTACAGTTTCACCTGCCCTTTTATAGAAAATGTCTGTACGTTTTCTGTAATAGTCATCAGGGTGCTCGGTTATTTCTTTTTCTTGATCCAATATTGTTGTTCTATTGGTTACCGTGTCGTAAACTATCTTCCTGTTCTCAATATAGCCTGCCATAAAAGGTCTATACTCTCCAAGTATTTTGTAAGAGTAATAGTAGAATAAAAACTTTTTATCGATGTACGTTTTGAAGAACTCTAAATGAAACTTCCATTTGCTCTCCCCTGATGTTAAATAGTGTTTTATGAAAAGATGTCCACTATGGTTTTCGTCATATGTATAAGTATCATCAAAACATATTAGTATCAATACATTCTTCAAGTCTACATCTCTATGTGCAAGAAATTTTATCTTGGTATATATGCCATATATCGATTCGCCAGAAGCATTGAACAGGTAGGGGCTGCAATCATTATCAATATATTTACACCACTCTTCAGGTCTGTATGCTAATGTTCTTGAGCTGCCAAAGAGAAAAGAATTATACTTGTATTTATCGTAGTTTTTTAGAAACATGGAGGTAGAGATAAAGTCTTTATTAGGTATGACGTGAGAGTAAGAGTAGTCATCATACTGTTGTACAACTTTGAATGGATCGAAATACAAGTAGGAGAGGAGGAGTAATAAGATAGGTACAGCTCCAATTGATAGAAATAATATGGTTCTTTTAAGAAACTTGTTCATGCTTAGAATTGGAAATAAATAAATTGCTGCTCTTCTCCTGTAAATAAGAATATTATCAATACCAAGGCGTAATACAAAGTCCATCTATATACTGGCCGCCATGTATACCCAAACTTCTCCAATGCATACTCATGGTTACGCCCTGCCCATTCCAAACCAATGAAAAGAACTATCAATGCTCCAATCTTAAGTATTCTTCCTCCTCCTTCAATATTAGGTATAGTAAATAACGAAGACGAAAATATCTCGCTTATATAGCTTATGGCATGTCCAATATTTTCTGCTCTGAAGAATATCCAAGCTAAGACTGTAAGTGTAAATGTTACCAGTATAGATAGAAATTCTCGAAAGTTGGGTAGGGGTTTATCATATGCTACAATCTCAAAGTTTTGTCTGTTCTTGTTTAAAAGCATCAATGGTAAAAAGTAGATAGCGTTTAAAGCTCCCCATACTATAAATGTCCAGTTTGCGCCATGCCAAAAACCACTCACTATAAATATGATGAAGGTGTTTCTTATCTTACTAGAAGTTCCGCCTCTGCTGCCTCCGAGAGGTATGTATAAGTAGTCTCTAAACCATGTAGATAATGATATGTGCCACCTTCTCCAAAACTCAGCAATATCTCTGGAAAAGTATGGATAAGCAAAGTTTCTCATGAGGTTAAAACCAAATAATCTAGAAGTACCAATCGCAATATCTGAATAGCCTGAAAAATCGCCATAAATCTGAAATGCAAAAAATATTGCCCCAAGTACAAGTGTGCTCCCTGTATAGTTTTCCGAATTGTTGAAAATAGTATTGGCAAATTGGGCACAATTGTCAGCAATAACCATTTTCTTAAATAATCCCCAAAGTATCTGTCTTAATCCATCTACTGCAGCGTAGTAGTTAAACTCTCTTTTTTTATAGAACTGAGGTAGTAGGTTAGTGGCTCGCTCAATTGGTCCTGCCACTAGCTGAGGGAAGAAGCTCACAAAGGCAGCGAAATCAATAAACTTTTCCGTAGGCTCCAGCTTCCGCTTGTAAACATCAATGCTATAGCTAAGGGTCTGGAACGTGTAAAAGCTGATCCCGACGGGTAAGATAATGTCTAATGTATTAGGTGATATCTCCCTCCCAAAGAATGAAAAAGCTGTTATGAAGTTGTCTACAAAGAAGTTGTAGTATTTAAATGTGCCAAGAAAGCCTAGGTTTATTAAAATACTTACCCATAATAATACTTTCCGTTTAGCAGGCTTTTCCGTTTTTTTTAATTGTATGCCTACGGTATAATCAACGAGTGTGCTAAAGAATATAAGAGATAAAAACTTCCAATCCCACCAACCATAGAAAATATAACTGGCTATTGCTATGAATAGGTTTTGTGCCTTGATGCTATGATTGACAACAAACCAATAAATAATAAAGACTATAGGCAGGAATATTGCAAAGTCTATAGAATTGAAAAGCATGGCGTAAAAATATAATTATAATGCATCTAATGCTATTGGCTTGTAGAATACCAGCAACTTTTTGACTAAATGCCATCTAAATTGTCTAGGCTAAGCTTGTTTTTTTCTTCACGATATTGTTTCAAACCTTCTTCACCTTTATTCTCAGCATATTTATCAAGCACATCTCGATCTTTTTTATATTCATATAACGGGACGGCGTAGCCACAAGAGTCTGATATCCTAGTGGCATTCACTTTGATATATGCCCTTACACCTACTCGTTCAGGAAACTCTTTGCTAATTACCGAAAATTCAGGATGATCCGGCTCAATAACTTCACCCTCTCCATGAATTCTGACGATTTTTGGCGGACCATCAAATGCGCAGAACATAATTACTATACGCTTATTCTCTTTAATATGAGCTATTGTCTCAATCCCGCTGCCTGTTAAGTCTTGATAGGCTACAGTCCGCTCATCGAGTATTCTGAATGAGTCTAAACCTTTTGGTGAACAGTTGACATGACCGTCTTCTGAAAGAGGTGCTGTTGCTACAAAAAATATTTTCTGCTGAGCTATCCAGTCTTTTAATGTATCCGTTATTGTGTCAAATATTTTACCCATTACTCGTGCTACTTAGATATAAAGAGCAATATAATGAATACCGCTTAGTCTTAAGCAGGTAAGATAATGGGTAAAGCACCCTTTTCTACTTTAGCACATATTGAATTTGTCTTTCCCTTATACTCTCCATCTACTTGGAAGTAGATATTCTTTTTTACGGTGACCTCTACGGTTTTTGCCTTTATGGATTCAATTACTTCAGGATTGTAGTTTGTTAGCCTGAATATCATCTTCAATATTTCTATGAAAGAGACCTCTTTAATAATGACTAGTTCAAATTCACCATCGTAGATACTACCATCCGGGTTGATGACTACTTTCGTGCCGTACATGCTAGCATTTGCTAAAACTACCATAAATGCACTTCTATGAATAGGTTCTCCTTCTCCTGTAATAGTAAGCTGCATCTGCTTTTTATTCAGCAGTGTTTTAATAGCACCTCTCAAGTAGCCTAGTTTACCCCTCCAATTGTTTTCCTGATAATATTTTACTACTTGCGCATTCATACCTATGTCACTCAGGTGCAGGCAAATGTCTTCTTCGTTTATTTTAAGAATATCCATATGTTTCACTATGCCGTTCATAGCTACGTCAATACTATCGCTTATGTCAAGAGGTAAGTTTAACTCCGTTGCCATACCATTAGCAGAACCGGTAGGTATAATACCTAATGATATTTCTGTATTCAATAGTTGTGTAGCAACCATTTTTATAGTGCCATCGCCACCAGCAACTATAACTTTTGATGGTTGCTGCTCGTCAATTAGTTTAGCTATTTGTTCTGCGTCGTTATCCCCGGTAGTATTGTATATTTTATACTGACAGGTATATTTGTTGTTACTAAAACATGAAGATACTTCCTGCTCTATGTTTGTGTTAACTCCTCCACCTGCAACCGGATTGACAACAAAGAGTACGTTTTGACTGTTATATTCAGACATTATGTTTTTATCAAAGCTGTTTAAGTTAAACAAAGATGTAGTAGTAAAAGTTTATCATGGTTATGGTGACGAAGATGGTATGTTACTATTAGGTCATGTATTTAAAAAATCACCGCTACCTCCAAAATATGACAAGAATAGTATAAGGAGAAATATAAAAGGACTCATCAAGCTTTTTTTAGCAGTACCTCATAAGAGTGCTGATGTTACACTAGAGCTAGAAGGGCAACAGGTGTCTACAAATACAGATGATAATGGTTTTTTTAAACTTGAATGGAAGTCAAATAAATATTTGCAAACAGGTTGGCAAGAGGTAGTGCTTCAAGTGCAAACTGTGGAAGGCGTTCGAGTAAAAGGAGAAGGGAAAGTGTTAGTGCCGCATGAAAGTGAGTATACGTATATTTCTGATATAGATGATACTTTTCTTGTTTCCCATTCGTCCAACCTTTTGAAAAGGTTATATGAACTCTTTACAAAAAATGCTCAAACACGTAAACCTTTTAATGATGTTGTTAGGCACTATCAATTACTGGCGAATGCTACAAATAATGCTGTGCAGAATCCATTTTTTTATGTCTCAAGTAGTGAGTGGAATTTGTATGAGTATATAAAAGAGTTTTGCAGAATGCATCAACTTCCTGAAGGTGTATTTCTTCTAAGCCCCTTGAAACGCTGGTATGAGCTATTGCAGACTGGTCAAGGTAAGCATGAAACTAAATATGATAGGATAGTCAGGATAATAAAAGCATTCCCAAAAAGAAAGTATGTATTGTTAGGAGACGATACTCAAAAAGATCCTGAAATATACTTGAATGTTGTAAGAGATCATACAGAAAATATAAAGTGTGTATATCTGAGACAAGTACGGAAAAGTAACATGGCTGCTACAAAAGTTGTTGTTGCGAAGCTGAAGCAATACGGTGTTGAGGTTTATTATTATAAAAATAGTGCTGATGCCATTGGTCACTCAAAAAGGGTAGGTTTAGTTACATGATAATCAGAATAAATATGATTTGTAAACATCTCTATAGGTATTAACTTATGAGCATCCAATAATTATGATAATTTATGTATTTAGCTTTAGGATACTTAACCTGCAGATGTAGTTCAGTGCATATTTTACTGCATAATAAAATGAATAAAACAAAAAGCAGCTACGTTTATACATAGCTGCTTGTAAATCAAGGTGCCCAGAACAGGAATCGAACCTGCACTCCATTGCTGAAACCAGATTTTGAGTTTTCCAATTATTGGTTTGATATGAATTCATATGGGCTGAAACGCCTTATTTTCCTACTTTTGTAGAAGTAATAAATTCATATATGTTCATAGAAAACCGTAAAATGTTGTACCTATGTTGTACCCAAACAAACCAGATCACAAGCAAGATTTCTAATTCAGGTACAACAATCTTACACCAAGATAAAGAATCTTACACCTAAACTTCAACTCTGATAATGGCAACAATTAAGATAGTTTTACGCAGGAAGCAGAATAAAGATGGCACTTATCCTTTAGCAATCCGAATTACGAAAGACAGGAAAACTTCATTTATACACTTAGGTAAGCACGTCTACGAAAAAGATTGGGACAGTAGTAGTCAGCGTGTTAAAAAGTCACATCCTAATGCGACAAGGCTTAACCACTTTCTGCTAACTCAATTGGCAGAGGCTAACAATACTTCACTAGAGCTTGAAACAGTCAAAACGTATGTTTCTGCAAAAGCTGTTTCCCAAAAGATTAAGCCGAAGACAGGGGAAACTGTTTTTTCGCAGGCTGATCTTTACCTTGAGAATTTAAAGGAAGCTGGAAAATACAACATATGGAATAGCCAGAAGTAGAATGTAAAACGCTTAAAAGAGTTTCTAAAGCATGACATTGCCTTTCAGGACTTAACTATTCCTGTCTTGGAAAGATTTAAAGCCTATGTTATCTCCAAGCACAAAACTTCTGAACGGACGGCAATCAATCATCTTGTAACAGTAAGGTGTATATTTAGCCAGGCGATAAAAGACGGTATTTGCGACTCAAAATATTATCCTTTTGGTAAGGGGAAACTGAAAATAAAATTCCCGGATTCAAAGAAGATCGGCTTATCACTGGAAGAAGTGAAAGCTATAGAAGAAGCCCCATTAGTTGGTGAGGCGAATGATGCCAGAAACCTATGGCTTATTTCATTCTATTTCGCTGGAATGCGGGTATCTGATGTTTTTAGAATTAAGTGGTCAGACTTTCATGATGGCAGGTTGTTTTATACCATGGGTAAAAACAGAAAGACTGATTCATTGAAAGTATCAGACAAGGCTTCTAATATTCTTAAGCAATACGAGGATATTAAGGATGAAGATACTGACCTAGTATTCCCTCATATTCGCCATGCGGATTTGAGTAATAAGTTCGATACCGAGAAGAAAATCAAATCCAAGATAAATGTCGTTGACAGGTTGTTAAGGACGGAAGTGGCTCCGACGGCAAAAATCAAAAAGCCGCTTACCATGCACATAGCCAGGCATACCTTTGGCAATATATCCGGTGATCGCATCCCTATTCAAATGCTTCAAAAGCTTTATCGGCACACCGACATAAAAACAACAATAGGCTATCAGGCTAACTTCATTCACAAGGATACTGACGATGCTTTAGATGCTGTAATTGACTTCTAAACATTCGATTTACCCCCTTTATGCGGAGATTACCGCCTTTAATATCCGCAAATATGCGGATATTATCTTGTATTTGAGCCGAATACATGCTATATTCACCGTAGAAATGCGGAGAATAGCTATGCCTCAATATATCTATCAACAACCAGACTGGCCAAAATTTCATTGGAACTTAGACAAGATTGCCACCTTGTTAGCGGCTGCGCAATAAGCAAGGCAAGCTTATAGGGCGCATGGATTCCTTAGGTTTCGGGCTTAAATCCGAGGCAATGTTAGGAACGCTTACTCTTGATGTTTTGAAGTCCAATGAAATTGAGGGTGAAATTCTGAATGCAGACCAAGTACGTTCTTCTATTGCACGTCGCTTGGGGATGGATATAGCAGGACTAGTTCCGGCAGACAGGAACATTGAAGGCGTTGTTGAGATGATGTTGGACGCAACACAGCATTATCAGCAAGCGCTGACAGAAGATCGTTTATACGGATGGCACTCGTCCATGTTCCCTACCGGGCGAAGTGGTATGTATAAAATTAGCGTTGGCCAATGGCGAAGTGGTGTAATGCAAGTTGTTTCTGGTGGGATGGGTCGTGAAAAGGTTCACTTTGAAGCCCCTCCCCCTGAAAACCTTATGCAAGAAATGAAGGCGTTTATAGATTGGTTTAATGCCAAATTAGATATTGACCCTGTGCTTAAAGCTGCCATCGCGCATTTTTGGTTTGTTACTATTCACCCCTTTGATGATGGGAATGGCAGGATAGCCAGGGCTATTGCTGATCTACAGCTTGCTCGTGCAGATGAGACGCCTCAGCGATTTTATAGCATGTCCGCACAGATACAGAAGGAACGGAATTCGTACTATGCTATTCTTGAGAAAGTTCAAAAAAGCACACTTGATATAACTGAATGGTTAGAATGGTTCCTGAATTGTCTTGATTGTTCGATCACTGCATCTGAAGAGTTAACTGGTTCAGTAATGAACAAAGCTAATTTTTGGGAGAAGTATGTAGATGCTGGCCTTAATGCCAGACAAAGCCTCATGCTAAACAAATTGCTGGATGGATTTGAAGGCAAGCTTACAACCTCCAAATGGGCAAAAATTACTAAGTGCTCTCAGGACACAGCTTTGAGAGATATTCAGGACTTAATAGATAAAGATATAATGTTTAAAGAAGATTCAGGGGGGCGTAGCACAAGCTATACTTTAAATAATCAACATTCACGGTCAACGACAAACTAAGACGCTCAATACTTATTACATGAAGCCTGCATTTCTGGCTGGAGATACAAAAATATAGTGTATGCCAAATGTAGCACAATACATCTTCCATGGATACTCTAGTATATACTCTTTACCGAACAATATTTATGGGAATCCAGCAAAAGTTAAAAATCTATTAGAGTTGGCTAACGCAAGTTTTGTTATAGCACGCCAATAATTGAAACCACGACTTCTCTGCATCCGTGTAGCCTCATCCCTAAGTTGAGTCCGAATTTGATTTTTTGTTAAAATGCCAACTTGTGGAGTAATTCCCTCCAAAACATCTGTGATGACACCAACGCTTCGCTCTGCGTAACGGACAAGGAGATGTAATTCAGTATAATGATTGTTAATTACTCCAGCCATATAACCAGGTATGATAGCAGTGTTTATATTATAAGTTGCTTTAGGAACTCCTCGCCGAATATTTATAGTACAATTTAAATATTGCACTATAGGTAGTGTATCGTAGTATAAACTCACTGTTACCCTATGACCATTAACCAACCATTTATTGGCCTTTGCATGATTACAATCCCAGCAACACGGTACTAGGTTCAATGATAAGGCAGAAAACTCTGGAAAAGTATCTTTATAAAGATAATGATCGAAAGTTCTGGGTTCTCCGATATTACAATACTGGCACTCACCTTTTAATAGATCAGGTTGTTGATCCTTAATATCAGCTTTTAGGTTAGATAAGCCATTGGAAGGTGAATAACAGCTTAATAGTATAGGATGGGGAGCGTATGAGCTAGCAGTTGTACCCTGTAAATTGCTTTGTCTGGCGAGAATAGAGTATTGTTGAAATCTTTGACGAATTGCTGGTCTCATCCCTTGGAGAGTAGCTCTAACTGCTAGCGGACGTTTGCTATTTATAATATTATCCCAATATGGGTTGTAAGTACGAAGAGGTCTTAGATTTTTCATTATTGATATAAAGACTGAAGGAAAATACGAGCACCAAAACTTAACGGTAAACTATTAGTATCAAAAATTTCTACTATCTCATCATATGTTTTTGTTCTTGATAATTTTTTGAGAAACGTTCTATAATATTCATCTTGGCTGATGGTATTAAAAATACGTTCTGTTATTGCATTAAGATTTTCACCAAAGGTTTCTAAATCAATTGGACGAATGCTAGGTACATCTCCGATTCTCTCTATAACAATAATATCCTTTGCAGGGGTCTCTTGAACTAGTTGCGGCGAATGAGTGGAAATGATTGCGTATGAGTTAAACTTTTTAAGTATTCGATTAATTACATTGACAAATAAAGAGATGCTATTGGGGTGCAGGTGTGTTTCAGGCTCGTCAAAAATAAGTAATGATTCATCAGTAATATACGCCAGAATTTCAGACAAGATTAGTATCATTATAACTTGTCCAGAACTGTATTTAGAATATCCATTTTCATCAAATAGAGTGAATTCCCTTGAATTTAAACTAATGTAGTCCTCATCTAAAATTTCTGAAACAATATTGTCAGACATTACCAGTTCAAGATATTCACCAAAAAGCTGCATTCTATTCGATTTCTCAAGTTGACTGAATGCTCGCTTGATCTTCAACTGAATCTGATTTTCTGTTAATAAACCTCGTTGGCCTTGAAAACCTGAGTAATAATAACTGAACGTTTTAGTCTGCTCTGGTCGAGGAAACCGGTCAAACAAACTGTAAGAGATTGCTAGAACCCTGCTAAATGCAGGTAAATATTCGGTTGAGAAATCTCCTTGTTTTTCGTATCCACTTAGTGTTGCAGCGAGTTTAGCAATATACTGTGTTTTACCAGTCCCGTTTTTCCCGATTAAAACTTTTGTACGATAAGGTAATTCTGTAGTCTGCGAAAAATCAAAGCTTATAGTGTGTTCCTTAGATGCTCCACCAATTTGTGAAGAAAATTTGAACCTCAAAATATTGTCAATATCAATTCCCAAGTATATGCGTCTTCCTTCACGTAGTGCTTTTTGAGCTTCACTGCTTCGTAAAAGCGATGTCTTAAAACCATTTTCATGCTCAAAATCTGCAAGTATACCGCGATTATATGAAACGTCATTTATGGCATCCAACAGGAAATCTGAAATCTCTGTATTTACCTCTACCCTTAATTTTTTATAGTAATCATTACTCTGACCTAATGAACAAAAAGTATCTTCTAAGGTTGTAAATGTTTCAGGCAATTGTGTGCTGTCTTTATCCTTTTCAAGAATTTTTACAGTACCAATACTAAGTTTCTTTTTAGAATTCTCGTAATACTCTAAATTAAACATAGTCGTGAATGTAAAATCATCCCATTTCGTTTTATAAAGAACAAAGCATGGGTATTCCGCAATCTCGGAATTATAACCTGTTCCTGAATAGAGGTTTACAGGACCTTTTCGTAATACATTTTCATCTACCTTGAACACCTCTTTAATTACATCAAGTTGATTAATGCGACTTATTGTTGAGCGGTAAGCACCACGGTTCTTAATGATAAATGATTCAAATTCTTTATCCCATCTCACTCGTAAGGTATGTCCATCATCGGGATTCTCAGTAACTGTACCCGTAGCATGTATTTCAAGGATTGATACTGAAGTTTCTCCCTCTTTCCGAGTATAAGTTGTTTTGGCTGCAAGCCTAGAACCTACAGGTACATTACTGATTCTAGTAACGTATTTATCATCGTAGCCAGTCTCCCATATTCCGTTTTTGATAAATCTCGAAAGCTGACTCTCGCCTTCCCAGGTAAATCCTACGCAGTAGTATTGAATATCTTTCATTTCCTAATATCTAAGTAAATATAAGAGAAAATTCAGCCTATCTCCATGTCGTATTGTTGTGTAACACTTCAAGAGAGTGACTATCAACACAATGCTCCATAGAAATATTATACTTTGCTATATGAGCAAGCAAATTAACGGCTTGTGTTGTGTAAGGCACAATCTTTTGCTTTTATTGCTTACGTTATAAAATGGGCAAAATACCAGCAAGAAAGTTTGTCCATATACAAACCAAGGTTTGTTTGTGTACAAATCAGCACATTTTCAGGGCTTAATTTTAATTATTTCATTTCTCAACCCTTGTAATGGCAAGGGTTTCCTGTTGCTATAGTATTCTAAAACCAGTCTTTCAGTCTAAAGCTTGTACAAAGATAAACCTTGGTTTACTCGTGTACAGCCCTGATCCAATGCACTGGTTATAAACCCGCAAAGGACAGGTATGCGAAAAGCAATCACATATTACAGGGTATCCACTGACAGGCAAGGCGAAAGTAAACTGGGGCTGGAAGCCCAGGAAAAGGCAGTAAGGGACTTTGCAAGGCTTTTTCGATATGAGGTCATTAATGACTATATCGAAGTGGAGTCTGGTAAGCGGAATGAACGCCCTATACTTCATGAGGCATTGAAGGCTTGTCATATGCATAAAGCTGTTTTGCTCATAGCGAAGCTGGATAGGTTAAGCAGAAGTGTTGCTTTTATCTCGACTTTGATGGAAGCAGGAATTGAGTTTAAAGCTATCGACTATCCGGACGCTGATAAAGTTTTCATTCAGCTATTGGCAGTCTTTGCAGAGTTTGAAAGAGACCAGAACAGTAAAAGAACAACGGCTGCATTAAGGGCAGCTAAAAGGCGTGGTGTTGAACTGGGTAAAAATGGAAAATATGTGTTGTCCAAACAAAACAAGGCTAATGCCATTGCTTTTGCCCGAAAGATGGAACCAATAATTGAGAACATTAAAAACAAAGGAACAATAACAATAAGAGGTATCACTGATGAATTAAACCGATCACGAATACCTACGTACAGGAAACATGGTCGTAAATGGCATCCTAATACGGTTCATCATCTCTTAAAACGAATTGAAAATTTAAAAACTAAACAGATACAAAAATGAAAAGAATAATTTTATTATCCACCTTCGCAACAAGCCTGTTTCTAGGTTCTTGTTCAAGAGACAAGACAGAGCCTACCAACAACAATAATAACAGTAATCCGCCGAACAAGACACCTCAAGAATTACTAATTGGCACCTGGCAAACATCTTCTATGCTATGGAATGGGCAGGAAGCTATCGAAGATTGTCAGAAAGACAATCTGATCACATTTAATGCGGATGGCACTTAATCATAAAAATCAAAAATCAACTGCTATATATGCAAGATTATCAGGTGATCCTGTCCGTCATGCTATAAATGAAGCCACAAGACTAATTGTTGCTAAAACACAAAAAGGAAACAATACTCAAAGTATTCAGTCTAGTTATACAACTTTAAACACCACTATTAGTTATAAATCCATAGCCTGATCATGAATTCTTAATAGACTTCTATTTTCTTTCTAATAAGAATAATAGTCTTTTAAGAAGTATTTATTAGATGTACTATTCAAGAAAAGATTTTAAATACTCTGCCCAAGCTCTACTTAATAAAGGAGGTACTGCATTCCCTATTTGCACGTAATAATTTCTTTTATTTTTAGAAAGTACCACAAAGTTATCTGGGAATGACTGAATCCTCAAACCTTCTCGAAGGCTAATTAAACGATCATATTTGTAGTGGATATTACATCCTACATTTAATCTATTAAAGTGTGTATTCAAAGTGTAAGATGGGCGGCTTTTATCAAGCCTGCCATATGTTGTTGTACGCCCACCAGTTTTCTTAAAATTAAGAATCCTTACAGTAGCTACTTCATCGGGTACATTAGTGTAATTTCCCCCAGGAGGAATATAGCTGATTAACTCCATATCCTTTTTGCTTGCGTAAGGAGTTATATGAAGATTGCATTCTTTAGCACCATGATTCCTCATAATATCTTGATAAGGAGATGAGGGTTTCTTTTTGTATTTACAAATACCGGATTCCGTTGTTTGCGGCAGATCTGAAAGAGCTTCATAAACGTTTACCCATTTAGTTAATTTATCATTTTCATCTGAATGGCTAGGAGCCGGGCTACCTATTTCCTTCCCAAGTCTATTACCAACAATGAAAATTCGTTGCCTTCTCTGAGGAACACCGTAATTCGCTGAATTCAGCTTAGACACTGTAGTTTTATATCCAATTTTCTCAAATGCTAACCGAAGGTTATCAATTACCTTTGTATCGTCTGAGTTCTTTGCGGATAATATCCCGGTCACATTTTCTAATAGAAATATTTTAGGATTTACATGTTTTAGTACATCCAAGTATGCCCATACCAGGTTTGATCTTTCATCATTAGGATCTCTTTTCCCAACTAGGGAAAAAGATTGGCATGGCGGCCCGCCAATAAGGACATCTGCACGAGGGATGTCTTTTACATTTATTTTATTGATATCTTCCCAGATTATATGGTTGCCGATATTATAAGCATATGTCTCACAAGCATCCTTTAAAAAGTCATTAGCCCAGATAATCTGATAGCCAGATTGCTGAAAGCCTAAGTCCAAACCGCCACAACCTGAAAAAAGGCTGACTACTTTAATCTTTTTCATATTCTTCTATCTTCAACTAGATCTGCTAGAAACAGCTCAAAAAATTCTGTCATAGCACTTGGGTTGGCAAAACTAAGTGTATTGCGAGAGAATATAATGTTTGCAATTGCCAAGTCCAGGTTTTTTCTATCTGTTACAATTCCTTCATCACCACTAAATTCAATATTCTTATCATTTAATATATCGAACTCCCTAACTACAGAGTCAAATTCTTGTTGGGTGATATCAGCAAGGTTCGGAATTAAAAAGCGTTTAATCTGAAAGCCTTCTAATTTTCGAAGTCCTTCTTGATTATTTGCGTTTATTTCAAACTGAATTTGGCCAAAAGCAGAAAATAGAAATGCAGCTACAAATTTATACTGCATATCTTCATCAACATTGAGGTTATGATTTCTCAGGTTATTGCAATAGAAAAAGTTTGTGGATAAAGTCAGATTGTGATTATTAGGATTATAGTAAACCACATGTTTTGTTCTATCGGCCCTCGGTATCAATATTTTGGGAACTATTGTATTATTGAATGCATTATTCACAATCTGCTTCCACTTATTCTTTCCAAACTCGACAATGCAGTTTGAATAAAATTCCGCTAATGACGTATCTGCCTGTAGCTCAGAAGAAAGCAGGTTTTCACTGTTAGTATCGGCCCTTGCAGGGAAATGATACGCCTTATCAATCTCCAGGTCGGCTACTGTAAGAATTAAGTTTCGTCTATCATAATTATTTTGAATTCCATAGCTCACATTTGCATTTAATGAAATAGGTATATCCACCCTTGTCCTTTGGACTCCAGCTTGAGTTTGAGCAGCTGTTAGTCTCTTCCCCATTCCGTAGTATGATCCCGAAATGACATCAAATGCAGGATAAATTATTGATGAAGCTCCGCTAGATTCTGAACCTCCTCTAGAAACATTCCTGAAAAAGTATTCAATATTTTTAAAGAAATCTAAGGCTAGAAGCGCCTCATATTTTTGATCATTTAAATAACTTCTCCAGTTTTCTTTTGGATTAAGGTTTGCACGAGGTACAATTTTTAATTTATAAGAGGCATTTGTTGTTTCTTCATTTAGGGTAACGACATCTCTAACTGCGTCAGGGTTGAGCACAATATTCTCATCTGAAATTCGTATGAATTTTACATTTGGGGAGTTCTCACCTTTTTTCAGAATGATAATAACAGTGGTAACAGTGAACTCTTGAAAATATTTCCTAGGATAACTAATTATAGCATCAACTTTATCATGAATAAATTCTTTTAAATATTCACCATCCTGATTATTAAGGAATTTAGCCATTAAGATTAATCCGGCTTTCCCATTTGTATTTAGGTAATGCCAAATGTAATTTACAAAATAAAAGTACAGGTTTGGTTGTCGAGCTTGCCGAACAAAACAATTTGTACCTGTTGCACCAATCGCTTGAATCATCTTGCTTTTTAGCTCATCGGTAATAGGAGCAACATGATTATCATTTCTCAGAAAGGGAGGATTCATTAGGATTATATCATAATGAGATTGTCTTTGGTTCGCAAATATGTCACCTATAAGTATGTTTGCCTGAGTATCATAATCAACTTGTGTAAGGTTTTTCGAAATCAGCCTAAAAGCTGCCAGTTGAGATAGGAATGGGTCGATTTCAATACCATCCACCTGAGAGAGTATTTGGTTATGTGACAAAGTTTGATTGTTGGTTGAGGCTAGAAGGCTTAATCTATCATAAGCTGCGTCTAATAAAGCCCCATCACCTGCTCCAGGATCCAAGACAGTCTGGCTACAGTCATCAATGCATATAGTTGCTAACAAGTTTGACAACTCGGAATCAGACATTACCTTTCCCTTACTGTGTAACTCATGTCTATTATATATGCGTGATGTTAAAAGGTTGAATACGTATGAAGGTGATGAGTTGTCAGCAACGGCCTGGCTACTATACTGGGTAAAACATCGAATTACGTCCTTAAAATACTGCATGTAATTTGCAGTAAAATTATCAGGGAATATACGCTGATTAGCATTAGGATGATTAATAAACACTTGCCTGAAATCTAGTTGTATAACACGGTTATACAGATTAGTTAGGCTTGTGCGGAATTGGTTTAACGTAGTGGTGTCAGAGGGGTATGTCCTAAAATGGCTAGCATTCGAGTTGCCTGTTTGAACATAATAATCCTTCAAATATGCATATGCAAGTAGTCTAAAAAATTCATACAGGGTTAGTTCTTGAGCTACAGCATCTGGATACCCTAGCATGTTTTTCAATGCTAGGTAATTAGTGTGGAAGTTCTCAATTATATGAATCCAGTTATTATCCCAATCAGGTGCAGTACGGTTAAATATTAATTGGAATAATTGCTCAAATGTATTTTGCAATTCAGCAACGGTAGCAGTCGCATCGTAATTTGCTGGACTAAATTTACTGTGCTGCTTGGGGTTGCCTTTTAACAGACATGTTGCGAGTGGTCCTTGCCGATCAGCAAAGAAAATTAGTCGCTCTAAGTTTGTAATGCAAAAATATCGATGATACCCAACAGCCCAATGCGGACCAAAATCTGTAACATATGATCTCGTTTGGTTTTGATAACGTTGTGACTCTACATCTCTTTCTGTTCTCTTTACTTCACAAATGAATATATATCGCTGATTTGCCTTCAACCTAATCGCAAAGTCAGGAATAATCGTACTGTTAGGTATTCCTGGGTGATGCACAACCTCCGCAATGTTATCAAAACCTGTTGCTCGTAGAGCACCATTCAACGCCTGCTCAACAAGCGGGTGATAATCATTTACTTCATCATGATTGTACCAGAGTTGAGCCATGCTAACTAAAATATTTTTGGGTTTCAGCGTTCAAATCTTCAATAGAGATAGTTGACCCTGTAATGCGATTATATTCTTTTATTAGCAGTATATCAATTTTTCTAATCAGAGTGTTCTTGTTAGTGTCATATCTGTTATGGCTTTTTAGCTCTGACCCAAGCATTGCTAACTTTGAAACTGAAGTCTTTGTAAGGCAATTAATATCCACTATAGAGATATCATTGAATTCGTATAACTGCACTTTTCGTAAACCATTGCCTTGATTTCTTGATTTTCTTAAGACAGCTAATCGAGTTAAAGTCGAATTCAATATTGCTAGATGTGCTACTGGAGCATGGTTAACGTTTAGAATATAAAAATTGTCAGACACATATTTAAGATCTTCATTGAAAATAAAGTCTACATTGTTTCTTATATAATAGTTGAATATGAAGTTCCCTGGTTTCTTTAAATTTACTTTCCACCAGGTCTCTTTATTTAGAATTCTTTTTCTGACAGCCTTATATTTGTCTCCGCTTTCCACTATTTGTTTCTTTACAGTATTTAAGTAGCGGTTTGTTTCTACAGATTTCTTACTACCTACTGCTAATAGGTATGCAGTAGGTTTACTTACGCGAAATGACGGCACTTTGGAAACATCCTTAATAATTGGTACAGATTCCTTAAAGCGCTTCTCTTCATGCAGGAAATAGCCATTTGCTACAGAGGATGTTCCTCTATGGATCTTATCTGTAGATATATGTTTTAAAGATGTGAATAGTTTATTATCAAAATCAATACAGCTTTGCTCATTAGGGTTGAATGACGAAAACTGTTGTCTCGGAATGCGTATAGGTTTTAGCCTTTTCTGCATTTTTATACGGCTTAATTGGTCAATAGACGGGATGTCGTAATAATTTATTTCACTATCTAATTTTTTCACATCGATACCCTTGTGATATTCAATTACTGTAGCACCTACATCTGCATCAGGAAAAGCTTTGCTTTTAATATGGTATATGTTTTTGATTGATCCTTTCTCAAGCATAATGTCTTTTAGCTTTTTTCCAAAAGAGCTGTATAGCCAGCTATCATAAATAACAGCGACCATTACACCATTATCTTTAAGGTGTTCTATCCCTTTTACCAAAAAGTAGACATATAGGTTTGACTGAGACGGTATTTTTTGCTTGTAGTTTGTAGAGATTAAGGCTGCCGCCTTTTCCTTAGAATTATGGGTTTCTCGTAATAGTTCTTGTCGAACATAAGGAGGGTTTTGAATAATATAGTCAAATTTATTATCTAAAGAATAGGATAGAAAGTTATCAATCAATAGCGTTCTTCCAGGAGTTTTGAAAAAACTTTTGATGGAAGATGTAATTAGACTTTCATCTATTTCTAAGCCTACTAATTTGGGATGCGCTTTAACTTTAGAGAGTATTGAAAAAAAAGTGTTAGGCCCGATGCATGGATCTAATACTTTATCAGTATTTTTTATCTTGTCTTGTATGATAGAGGTCATAAAATTAGCTAAAGGAATGGGTGTGAATACCTGACCTAATAATTTTTTATTTGCTGTTTTAACAACATCCTCTATCATAACGTTAGGTGTTCTCTCAGAATTAAGCATGGATGATTCTACTCTAATCATTTTTACTACAGAAGATACTTTATAATTTGCATATCTCATTGCTTAACTTCTTCTCTTTTATATTACTAAGCGAACTCAAAACGATGCATCAAATATTATATAACCTGCTGAGTCAATAATTTTTAACACGAGCGATTATCATAGTAAACTTAGTAAATATAACATGTTGTAAATAGTATGTTTTCTCTAAATGTACTCAAGTCTTATAAGGCTTATTCAGTCTTTGTCACGTGTGCAATATTGTTAAGTTCTAACTGATAAATATAATGAAACATAAAAACTTAATTATAGTCTAAAGTCATGCTAACACCCTTACTTGAAAGTATCAATTTTCTGATAAAGCAACATGAATTGTTGTACCTATGTTGTACCAAATAATACAGCCGACCCGTATGGTCGGCTGTATTGTGTGCCCAGAGGGGGAATCGAACCCCCACTCCCTTGCGAGAACCAGATTTTGAGTCGCGCTAAGAAACGCTCTAAAACGCTCTAAAACGCTCTAAATGAGCATTCAATAATTATAAAAATTTACGTATTTAGCTTTGAGATGCCTAATCAGCAGGTACAGTTCAGTGCATATTTTAGTGCATAATTTTTGACACCAGACTAATATTCTAACATTAAGTGAAATCTGTTGTGTTAATGGTTTGATTATATCGGTCTTGGTAATAGTTCTGAAAACTATGTAAATAAGGTATTGACGTGGTATTGGTTTCAACTTCTTCTTCGGATGGAGGATAGCTTATTTGCTTTTCAACTATTACAAAACCTTTGTCTATAAGAGAATGGCCAGTTTCGTTTGTCTTGACAAATGCTGGTCGGAT
Source organism: uncultured Flavipsychrobacter sp. (assembly GCA_964531655.1). GTDB lineage: Bacteria > Bacteroidota > Bacteroidia > Chitinophagales > Chitinophagaceae > UBA5543. Next base: position 4,545 of record CAZHDM010000004.1, on the reverse strand, counting down.
TATGTTGATGCCATTTAATGAAAATACATTTCTTGCCTCTTCTTTCTGAAAACCCAAGATTGTCAGTTGACTTACAGATAAATGGATAGGTGAAATACCATTTTTATAGGCTCTGATTTCATTTTGTTCACCTCTATAATTAGATATTCGAAGCAAGAAAGTATCAGTATCGTTCATCTTATCAATAGAAATGATTTCTCCAATGCGATGATTATAGCCTGACAAAGGGCCAATGTACTCAACAAGATTTCCTATTCTTAAGTTTAGAAAAGACATATGCAGTTTAGTTTCTTAAAGATACCAATATTCAAGCAGCTGAAATTGTCGGGAACAGATTACGCGCTTTCATGGAGTAAATGCTAAAATTCGTAAACCAGACCTTTTATTCGCTGGAATCTGCTACACTCGCTTTATAATTATTTATAAAGCATAAATGAAAGGTTTAAAGACAAAGAATAGTAGCGTATATCCATTTCTTGATAGGAGGCAACCAATGGCAGACGGTATCAACTGGCCAGTTAGGTTAACTGTATCACTAAATGGTGAACAGTTCAGAGTAAACCTTAAAATATATACCACAGAGGAAATATTTAATAAAGCTGTTTATGGTAAAGGGTCAATGCCTAAAGAGGCTCGATTTATTAAAGAAGAGATAGATAACTACCTTGATAAGGCTAAAACGATATTAAGTAGTTACCCTAATATAAACAGAGATAAATTCCGCAAATTATTCAACTCTACCGCTGACCTGGTACGCTCTGACAAAACACCAATATCTATATTATTTCAGAAAAAGATAGATGAACTCACCGAAGAAGACAGGGCCGGTTCTATTGAGTTTTATAAACAGGCCAATTCAGTATTTTCAAAATTCAGAAAGAATCCATGCCTTGAAGATATAGATGTACAATGGTTAAAAGCATTTCGCACGTGGTATATGGCTCAAGGTAATTCGCACGCTACCGTTCAAATACATTTCAGAAGTTTAAGGCATATCTACAACAGAGCTATCAAGGATAATATTATAGCTATAGGACTATATCCTTTCAATGAATATAAAATAGGTACAGCATCTAAATCTAAAGATGTATTGTACCCCGATGAAATAGAAAAGTTATGGAACTACAAGACAAATATATATGCAGAGAAAAGAGCTAAAGATTATTGGTTTTTCCTCTACTTGAGTTCAGGTATGAATATTAAAGATGCGTTGAGCTTAAAAGGAACTAATGTAAAGGGGAATGTCATCACATTTGTGCGTTCGAAAACATCAAGTACTAAACAGGATGTTGAGGAAATCATTGTATTTCTACATGAGGAAGTAAAGAGGGTAATGCAGACGTGGGGCAAGCTTGATACAGAAGATTACATTTTCCCAGCATTCAGAGGTAGTAAAACAGAAATAGAACGCTTAAAAATTAAAGCAGTGACTGCAAGAAATCTGAACAGGTCTTTGAGAGAAATTGGTGAGAAATTAGGCTTTAATGTAAATCTCACTTTGAATCTGGCACGTCATTCGTTCGCTACTAAGTTAAATATTGATGGAGTAAACACATCTGTAATTAAAGACGCTCTTGGTCATTCCAGTGCTAAGACTACAGAACATTACATGAAGACTTTGCCAATTGATAACTATAGGAAAATATCTGACAACCTGTTGAACTTTAATAAAGACAATTAATATGATACAATTAATAAAGACATTAGATGATGTAAGGACTTTCTTTCAACAATTATTAGAGGAGTCTCTCAACTTTCATCCTGATGAGGATTTTGAGGGATATATCAATGTTGAGACCAAAGAAAATACTTTTACCAAAGAAGAAGCAGAACTCAGAAACAGACTGATGGATGAGGCTTTTGTTGTCTGTGAGCAGAACAATACCTGTATATACGAGCTTGGCAATGATATGACCTTGAAATATACAGGGCTTGATAAGTTGTTTAAGGAAGAATAAGGGAGTTCATATGACCTCACTTTATATCAACGAAATACTGTTTCCATATCTTATCACCGTATTCAAAGTAATCTTCATTGTTACTATATCCCCATTTACCTTTCCATTCGTTTATAGTTATGTTGTTATCATGTATGTATGTCCCATTATCCCACTCACCAATGAGCGGCAACATTAAAAGGCTCATTAAAGATGAGTAAGCTCCCTTACCATTGTAATCAAAATACAGTTCTAATCTCAGATAATGAGTATCACATTCTTCAATTTCATCTAAGGGTATCCTATCGTTTATCTTTTTAAGCAGAAGGTTTACTGTATTTTCTTCCACATCAATTAATCTCGCCAATTCACTTATTGTTGGCCTTACTTTATTAATAGCCCTTAATATTATACTCTCATAGTCATATTCTTTAAATGGCTCTTTGTCTGTTTTTCCTTCATTTTTCTTCAAGTATTCTTGATACCTTATGTATTCCTTATTCAATGTATAATTATTATATCCCATAACAGTCCAGCTTTTATTATTTTTTGGTACAAGCGGCTCTTTATTTTGTTGCCTTGGATGAATAATATACCCATTTATAATCCTGTCTGTTGCCTCCTCGATAGCTAATAAGAGTATTTGAATTTTATCAAAGGGTAGTTTCATTCTTTCAAATGCGGTGTACTTGAATAAAGATTCCTCTCGCCCGCAATCCTTACATCTTCTTCCGTAGTCTTTAACAATCCTGTAATTATCACTGCCGCATTTTATGCAGCAGAAAGTATCATTCCACTTCATATCTATAAGGTCTTGTATTTCATACCAGATTTCAGAATTATCCATAAGTACTATCTGCGGTTTATCTAATAAGTAAGCTGATGTCTCAAAATATGTTTGCAATTCAATATTAATCAAAAGCGAAATGGTTTTAGGGAATAATTACAGCAGAATTTATTCTTGCGACTTATCTAATTGGCTCCCTGACTTCCCAAAATAACTTCGCTTCATCAAATTATTAAAAATTTAAAAATCAAACTATGCAAAAACTAAAAGTTGTAAAACAGCTATTCTCAATGACAGAGGCCAAAGCAGTAGCAATTTTCGAAAGAGAACAGGCTCGTAAGAACGGTAGAAGTTTTAAGAAGATTGATATAGTGTGGGCGATAGAACTCTATAGGGCAAATCCCAGCATGTTTGGTAAAATGGGTAAACCTCTGGACGAGCATTTTGTGGTGATAGTATATTATAGTAAGAAGGATGAAAATGTAAAAGATAATAGCGGTAATAATGAGAAAACGATTTCAATGAAAACGAAGAGAAGTAATGTGATGGTTAACCATAGGACATTTACGGTAATAAAATACGTTTCCAGGATGATAAAAGATGAAATTGTAAAAGTTATAGAAAGGTATATAGTATTAGATGGGGAAGTAAAGCAAAACTCAATTATTCCTCTGAATTCCCCTCAACTAAAAGCTTCATAATAAGCTTTAACTAACCCAACACTTTCTAAAATATATAGGATTTAAAATAACGATTCAGGTCGTACAGGCGGAGCTATGCCTTCAATAAAAGCCAAACTAACAGAAATCAAATTTAAACTCAATAATAAACAAGCTAAGTATGAAAAAGCCACAGTTTTTGCAAAAGACAACAGACATTACAAACACTCAGCCACATTCTGTTTTAAGGGAATATGAGCTGGACTTTGTACCTAATGACTACTTTATAGACATGCTAAAGAAGTATGGGCTTTATGAAAGGCCTATACTTGATAAGGATGGGAATGCAATTACACACTATGCCGACATTATGGCTGCCAAAGCAAATGGTAACAAACAAATGGAAGTGTATGAAGTGGATATGGATGAAAAGGAGCTTACATTATTCATTTTATCAAAGCATACTTATACCATTAAGAAAGCAAAAAGGTCATTCCAAATAGCTGTTTTCTATCGGGATTACTTGACTTCAAATTCAGAAGGCATAAAACTGTCAAAGACAATTAAAGGCAATATCAACAAGAAGATTGCTTTCCTTATGGACACCAGTGAGTCGACAGTGAAGAGACTCTTATATATAGGACAAAGCAAGAAAGCGGAAGAGCATTTCAATATGATAGAAGAAGGCAACAAGAGCCTTCAAGAGACAAGAGGGATTGTCAATGAAGAGATTAATTCTACTTTAAATTCAAAGAAAGGCGGCAATAATACGGAGCAAGAAGAGAATGATACAAATGACTTTGAACCCAATAACCAATCTGATGGAAGCAATACGTTTGAGGATGATGAAATTTTTCCTTTCGCACCAGATAAACCAATCCAAATTGAAAGCAGTTCTTTTAAAGTAAATGGTAATAATGTTAGCTATGGTTGTGATAAAGAGGGGAAGCCATTTATTGAAGTAGACGGTAAACGACTAAACGATATACATACATCTGAAATTGTACACAGAGATTCGAGGAAAAATGGTAAGGTAAAATCAATCATCTTGACTCAAAGAGCTGCAAATGGAGTAAGCATTCAGATAACATTTGAAAACTTTGGTAAGGCAGCTTAATCTAATCGTTCAACTCCAATTAGTTATTAATTATCTTTTATAAAC